>NZ_BAABHB010000001.1:0-1109326 GCF_039541875.1 Nibrella viscosa
ATCTGCGGAGTTGCTGGATGAGTGGTCGGTGGCCATTGGTCAAAGCCCTTATTGAGCCTGGTAGCTACTCCATGGCCGCATAGTTACACATGAACAAAGCGCACTACGACACTTTGGAATGCACCCAATGTAAGTACAAAGGATTAATATTTGCATTTGCCCTTATTACTGAAAATCCTGTCGAACAAATTTGCCCGTGTAGTTCTTCGGGAACAACGGCTATGGCTTTCCGTGTCGGGCGGCAAGTCGAAATTATTATATCATATGCTTGTACTAATTTTCTTGCTCTCGATGGGGCTTCGGCTCCCGTTAAATCTTGACTTCTTGCGATTTCACCAGTTTCGATGTCAACGCTCGAAATATCTATATATTGAAAAGTTTCGTCAGGGTTTTTTGTTGGGTCTTTCTTCGCCTTTACAACTTCTGCAACGTCAATAACTTTCTTTAAAGAAGATGGGTCAAAAGACTTTATCAACTCTGACGGCTCATGGAAGTCAAAATCCCATCTTTCTTCTTTTATTAGTGATTTTTGATGAACAATTAAATTTTTCATTTCCAGCCGATTTCTTTGTGAAACAATTCAATAATTTGGTCAACCTCTGTACCTGCTTTTTCCCTTCCTGTAGCGTCATACCCTAAGTTTTCGGCTTCCAATAAAAGTGCTTTACTATCAGGATTTGGTGCTTCTTTTTCGTTGAGTTTTCTAAAAATGCAAAGTGATGTTTTTACCATTGCTCCATAAGCATTAAATGCTTCCTCTGGTAAACTGATAATCGCTTTTATTTCTGCAACTTGCTCAACCCACTTCCTTACAAATTTTGCGTTTTTATTTTTTAGTAGCCCATCAGGTAAAACGATTGCCATTCTTCCACCAGGTTTTAGAAACTGAAACGACCTTTCTAAACCTAAAATTTCTAACGGCAATGACTTTTTCTTTGCTCCTAAATTAAAACGACCTACCATTTCTTTCACTTCGCTACGCATGATGCTACCAAATGGCGGATTTGTAACAATCATACTAAAAACTGCTGGGTCAGAATTACCATCGTCTCTAAGAGCTAATATGTCGGGATAGTTTTCAAAACTTAAAAGTGCGTCAAGGTTTCTAATGTTTGTGTGTCCATCATCATGAAGTAACATATCTGTCATTGCAATTCTTACCATCCTTTCGGATTTTTCAATCCCGTGCAGATGGAAAAACTTAAACTCGTACATGTCTGCTTCCTTGATGCTTTCGCCATAATTTTTTACAACATAATCAAGGCAACTTGTTAGAAAGTGTCCTGACCCACAAAATGGGTCTAAAATCATATCCGAGGGTGATGGTTGTAAAATTCCTGTAGCAATTTTTACAATTGGGTCAGGTGTAAAATACTGCCCCATTCCAGCCCGAATAGCTGAACTTAAAACATTCTGAAATGCAATGCCCTTTACATCGGTTGGTGTATCTACTAAAGAATACTTTTGCAGCTTTTCAACTATTGCGTAAACTGCTGCATCACTAAGTCGGATTTGATTTTTGAATACACCTCTCGACCGTTCGTAGTTTGGAATTCGTTTAGAATAAACTTCCAATTCTGCATTTCTCGCTTCTTCATAAAGAACACGAATATTGGATGCAACTTCTGACGGGTTACTTGCACCATAGATTTGAAATTTAAATTCTGCTTTGTCACCTTGTTTTAGGGTCTTCTTTTCGTCGTAGATTTTTACATAAATGATTTTAGAAAGTTCATCTAAAGCTTCGTCCGCATGAAGACCATCTATGTCACGAATAATGCTATGACTATCAAATAAAAGCCTTTCGTAGTCTTTATTAATTGGCGTTAATCCAGTTTTGGTTTTATCTCCTGTAGCTGGAATTTCCCTTACAAGTTTTACTTGATTGGCTTGAGCGCCACCGAAAGAATAAATATCTGGTATATACTCAAAATCGTTTGGGTCAATTTTTTTCCGTAAACTTCTTACTCTGTCACCGTCAGTAACTAAGCCTATTGTTGCTGTATGGGTCGAGGCAAGATATGTTTCGAGTTGCCGTTCTGCTTCGTTGAATTCATCTTCGGAAATTCCTCTTTTTTTAACCTCTACATAGATAAATGTTCTGCGTGTATCGTTTTTAATTGAAATATCAGCTTCTTTCTCTGTTGAACCCATTTTTACAGGTTCTTCAATAACAATTTTCTCACCGAGCCATTCTTTGGGATACTGATATTCTGTCAACAGTTGTCTTAATGCCCATTGTCTAACAAATTCTTCAATTATATACTCTGCACCATCGTAAGTTCCCTTAGCGTCAAAATATTCTTTTGCTCTTCGCTTGCAGTCAAGTACGTCGCCATGTGTGTTGAATAACCAGTTGTTTGGGTCTATGTGATAAAATGAACCGATTTTAGCCATTAATGGTTGTCTTTTTTTGAGTTGGCAATTTAGTCAAAGTAAGCTGTGCGGCAGCGGAATTTTGGCTCTTTTGCAAGGTTGGCTTCTGTGTATCGGCTTTTGTGCCTTGCAAATGTGCCAAAATGTGCGGTGGGCTGTTGAGGTTTACTGTCCACCTACGAACAGCGAGATGTTGCAAATAGGGTTGCAGGTAACTCGTAAATATGCGAAAGTTTTGTCGTACTTTTTGTATTTATTTGTACTTTATAGGGAATGTATAGTACTTTTAATGTCGTACTTATTTCTTGACTCCCTTTCGCGATAGACGTTTTGCTTGGCGGAAGTTACTCGTTTTTCAGGTTCAACGAGTCAAATGGGCTCTTAATTTTTTCAAGTGTTCGGTTGCTTACATGTGTATAGCGTAAGGTCGTTTTGATGTCGTTGTGGCCGAGTAACTCTTGAATAAGTTTAATGTCTGTACCTGCCTCATGTAAGTGTGTTGCATAACTATGTCTCAGACTGTGGAAAGTTACAGGTTGGTGAATTTTAGCAGCATTTTTGGCTCGGTGGAAAATCTGTTGTAAGCTTCTTGTGCTGTACGGCTCACCGGGATATTGACCCTCAAAAAGCCATTCTTGGGGTTTATATACTAGATAGTAGCGCCGAAGCAGCTCCAAGATGCCTTCCGATAAAGCTACCGTGCGGTCTTTTTTTCCCTTGGCACCTTTGATGTTGATAGCCATGCGGGCTGAGTGAATATCTCTGATTTTCAAATTCACTACTTCGCTTACTCGTAGTCCGGCTGAGTATGCTAAAAACAGCATTGTCTGGTGCTTCAAGTTCTCTAATTTTAAAAAGAGCTTTTCTATCTGACTTATCGCCAAGACATTTGGTAATAGCACCTTTTTCTTCGGCCGGGGTATCTCAATAAACATTTGCTGACGGCTCAACACCTGCTCAAAGTAAAACTTCACCGCATTAATCCGGCTATTCAGCGTATTCTCAGATAGTTTCAAGGTATTGACGCAATACAGAAAGTAGCTGCGCAGTCGGTCGGGATTTAGCGAATCAACCGGAGTCGCTTTCAGAACATACAGGAGCTGCGCAAACTCATTGCGGTAGGTCTGGAGGGTACTGGCGCTGTAGGCTTTGAGTTGCAGCGTTTCGATTAGTCTCAGAAGAGCCGGCTGATTGACCGGGTGTATCTGGGCCAGTACCTCTTTCCCAACTAAAACGGGTTCCAGTCCGAATTTCTGTCGGTAGAACGGATTATCGGTTACGTACCAGGCCTTTTTGGACGAACTCCACCGTGCACCAGCCAGTTTCCGGACCCGTTCGTTTAGTTGCTTGTCTGGCTCGAAACAGATGAAAATAACGGATTTGCCGTGGTGCTGGGCCGATTCGTAGCGAACCTGGGGGTGTCTGGGTTTTGGATTATCGGTCGGTTCACTCATCCTCTGTATTACCGACTTTTTTATCCAGCATAATGATTTGGTCGGCAACGATTTCTGTAACATACCGGGTGCGGCCTTCTTTGTCTTCAAATTGCCGGTTTTTTAATTTACCCTCCACGTAAACCATACTTCCTTTCCGTAGGTACTTATGCGTCAGTTCCGCCAGACTTCGCCATAGCACAATAGAATGCCAGTCTGTAGTATGATGTACGTGTCCGTTTTTGTCTTTGTAAGCTTCTGTAGTGGCCAGCGAAAATTTGGCAACTCCTACATTTCCTTCAAGTTGCTGATAGTCCGGGTCGGCACCGAGATTGCCGATGAGGGTTACTTTATTGAGTCCGCGCATAATACTGTCCTTATTGACGATGGTAAAGTCTGTTGTCCACCGTTTAGACGTTCCTGCGAACACAACGTTACCTGCCAATCTCCATCAACTGAATATTCCGCCACCGTACTTCCAGGGGGCGCTCCACTTTGGTGCCGTGGACCTGTAGGGCAATAAAGCCGCTGGCGTCGACGGTATCGCGGATGCTGGCGGTGGGTACGCCGTTGACGGAGACGCTTAGCATAGGACCGTTGGCTTCGATGCGGTATTTGTTCCAGCCGTATTTGTTGAAGGCTTTCTGGCCGGCGGGTTTTTTGGTCAGGTCGGCCAGCCAGCCGCGCCGGGCTTCGTCGTAGATACCCCCGCTCCAGGCTCGGACCAATTATTGGTTTTCCTTACTTTTTCTATTTATGTCGAGTTGTTCAAGGTCGATAATGTCCTTAGATCTGGCGTTTGTCTTTTTGTCCGAGATCAGATCTTCATAGCTTATAAAAGGAATTTCGGTGTCGTTCAGCGTTACTATTTCCTTTTTATTGAAAGATGATCGGAAGTTCAAGGGAGCTTTCACTTCGGGTAAAAAATCAAGTGTAAACGTTTCAAATTCATATCTGAAAAATGACCTTTTGGGATTAGGTGTTTGCTCTTCTTTAAACTTTGATACGTCCTGCCCTAAATCTTCCAATGCGTCCAGAAGTTTAAAGTAGTTGTCATACGTTGGGTTAAACCAAAAATCCAAATCAGGTTTGGCTGCTCTTTCACCCGCTTCATTTTTGGAAGGCCGATAGTAACCATGCAGCGCAACTGCGGTCCCACCAACAATTATGTACTCTACTGAAAACGTATTAAGCGTTCTGCATACCGTTAAGATGTTATCAGTCAGGCTGCCTTCCCTTATCTGTTTTGGTCTGCTTTTTCCTGGAATGTTCTTTTTGCAGCTCTTTTATGAAAGCTTCAAACTCTGAAAAAGGAGCGTCTTTACTCCGGTCATCAGCACTGCCTGACTGCTCATCTAATTTCAAAGCGTCAAAATTTGTGTATTTTTTCAGTTCTGCCATATGGGTAAAGGCTCGTAATCACCTGCAACACCTTCCTGGAGGAGCAGGAGAACTCTGGGGTAATTTAATCCTTTTCCAGGTTTAACGAGTTGAACAGGCTTATAATTTTTTCGAGTGGCCGGTTACTTGTAGGCGTGTAGGGCAACGTAGTTTATTGCCGGTGTCGTTACGGTACCCCCTTGCTTCCGCTTCTTCCCCTTGCCATTTCACCCGCAAATCAATAGGTTTGTTAGTTGACTTTTCCTGACTCTATGCGATACTTTATCATCTTCCTGATTATCCTGATGTACAGCGGGCCGACCCAATCCCCGCGCCCCCTCTCGGCCGAGCACAAAAAGGCGCTGGCGTCTTTTCAACTGATAGAGGGCTTCCGTATTGAGCTGGTGGCCGCCGAGCCGCTGGTGGCCGATCCGGTGGCGATGGAGGTGGACGAACGCGGCCGGATGTACGTCGTGGAGATGCCGGGATACCCGCTCGACCTGGGCAAAAGCGGCAAAGTAAAACTCCTGAAAGATACCAACGGCGATGGCTACCCGGACAAAAGCGTGGTCTTTGCCGACCAGTTTACCCTACCCACGGGCGTGATGCGCTGGCAGAAAGGCATTATCGTCACCGATGCCCCCGATGTCTGGTACCTGGAAGATACTAACGGCGACGATAAAGCCGATGTCCGCAAAAAACTGCTGACCGGCTTTGCACTGTCCAATCCGCAGCATAACCTCAATACCCCCGTTTTCGGGCTCGACAACTGGATTTACCTGGCGCACGAAGGCGAGGTAACGCCCTTTGTGTACAAGAAAGAGTTCGGCGACAAAGGCTCCGAAATCCGCTTCCCCGACAATCCTAACGCGCCGGTGCTGGCCCGCAACGCCCACGGCCGCAACGTCCGGTTCCGGCCGGATACCTACGAACTGGAAGAACTGGCCGGCAAGACGCAGTACGGCCAGACGTTTGACCCCTGGGGGCATCAACTCGGTACGTCCAATGCCGACCACCTGTTTCATGAGGTGCTGGCCGCCCGCTACATCGCCCGCAACCCGAACCTGCTGGTGCCCGATGCCACCCAGCACATACCCGACCACGGCAATGCCGCCGAGGTGTACCCCATCACCGAAAACCCCAACGACCAGTTGCTCACCGACCGGGGGGTGATTACTTCCTCGTGCGGGGTAACCTGGTATAATGGCGGGGCCTTTGGCGAGCGGTTCAACAACGTAACCTTCGTGGGCGAGCCCTCGCACAATCTGGTTCATGCCGATGTCATCACCGATAAGGGAGCCAGTTTTGTGGCCAGCCGGCTGCTGGAGAAGAAGGAATTTCTGGCGTCGAAAGATAGCTGGTTCCGGCCGGTCAGCTTTTACGTCGGGCCGGAGGGCGCCTTGTACGTCATCGACTACTACCGCCAGAGCATCGAGCATCCGGAGTGGATGTCGGAAGAGATGGTTAAGTCGGGCACGATGTACAACGGCAAAGACAAAGGCCGCATTTACCGCATTGTACCCGAAAAAGGCCTGCCCATGAACTGGCTGGGTAAACTCCGGCTCGACCGGATGTCGGGCGACGACCTGGTCGACCTGCTGCAAAGCCCGAACGGCTGGTACCGGCGCACGGCCCAGCGGCTATTGTACCAGCGGCAGGACAAGGCCGTGGTGAAGCCCCTGAAACGACTAACGGAACTCGCTAAGCGACCTGAAGCCAAAGTCCACGCGCTCTGGCTGCTCGACGGGCTGAAAAGTGTCGATACGGATGTTCTTTTACGCTGCCTGCGGGCTAAAGAGCCGGGCGTGCGGGAAAACGCCATACGGGTGGCGGAGCGACAGCCGTCGCTATTGACCGATAAGAGGCTGACTGATGCGTTGCTGGCGATGCAGGCTGACCCGTCGGCGAAGGTGCGGTTTCAGGCGTTGTGTACGTTGGGCGACCTGACCGTCGCGGGTATGGACGAGGCTCGGGTGGCTATTCTGAAACAGGATATTGACGATAAATGGGCGGCACTGGCGGCACTGACCTCGGCGGCCGGGCAGGAATGGGAACTGTACCAAGTGGCCTTGCGGGAGTTTGGCAACGCACCGTCGCCCGAGAAAAAGGAATTCTTTGCCTACCTCGGCGCGACCATGGCCAATAAAAAAACGGACAGCGAAGTGCCCAAACTGCTGGCGAGCCTGACCGAATCGGGGCCAAATAGTCCGGCCTGGGTGCAGTCGGCGGTGTTGTCGGGCGTAGCGCGGCTGTGGCAGTCGAGGGGCGTGACCGTAGCACTAACCGATGCAAACCGGCAGGCGTTACTGCCCGATTTCAGCCGGTCGACGGCTCCGGACCTGCTCTCAGTCAAAATGGACTTGCTGCGGCTGGTGGGGTTGCCCAAGACGGAAGCGGTACGGGTGCAGGCGGAGAAAGCCGCTACGCTGGCGATCGATGCGGGGCAGCCGGAAGGCGTTCGGTCGGCGGCCGTGCGGTTGCTGGCGCTGTATAACCCACAGGCGTACCAGAACCTGCTGGAGCGGCTGGTGATTGACCCGAATCCCGACGGAATCCGGAAAGCCGCTTTTGAGTCCATCAGCCAGGTGTCCGGGCCGCAGGCGTGTGCCCTGGCTCTGCGCGACTGGACCAAACTTAGCCCGGACGTAAAACAAACGGCGGTTGGGGTTTTCCTGCGCAATGCCGGGCAGATTCATAGCCTGCTCGACGCCATCGACCAGCAGAAAGTCGCCCGCACGGACCTTACCTGGCCGCAGATGGTGCGGCTGATGAACTACTACGATGCCGACATCCGCGCCCACGCCCGAAAAGTGCTGGCGGTGGCCGAAGACCGAAAAGCCGTGGTGCAGCGGTACATGACGGCCCTGAACCAGCAAGGCGATGCCGGGCGGGGTAAGCAGGTGTTTCAGCAGGTGTGCAGCGCCTGCCATCAGATGGGCGGTAAAAACGGGCAGGCCTTCGGGCCGGATCTGGCGTCGCTCCGGAACCGCAATCCGCACAGCATCCTGACCGAGATTCTGCACCCCAACAACTCCATCGCCGACGGCTACGATTACTGCACCGTCACGCTCAGGAACGGCAAACAAACGGCCGGTATCATCGCCAACGAAACCGCCACGGCCGTAACGCTCCGCCTGGCCGGTGGCAGCGAAACGGTCATTGCCCGGTCGGACATCGCCGGCATCGACAAGGCGCAGACGTCCGCCATGCCGGTAGGGCTGGAAGCCAGCATCAGCGTCGCCCAAATGGCCGATTTGCTGGCGTATATCCGGCAGCAGTAGGCGGGACTATGATTTCGGATTGGGGATTTCGGATTGCGGCTGGTGCGATGTAGGGTGATTTTGGCCTATAATCGTTTGGCGGTCATGGCGATTGGATCCTCGATAATTTGTGACTTTGGATTATGACAGTAGAAACCATCATACGCGAACTGGATAAACTGCCGCTAACTGAGAAGATTCTGGTGATTGAACGGACCTTGAAGTCTATAAGGACTGAAAAGCAAAAAAGCTTGAAAACAGCCGTTGACACATTGTATGAGGATTATAAAAATGACAAAGACTTAATCGCATTCACCCAACTGGATAACGAGCCGTTCTATGAGACAAGGGCTTTGATGCATGGCTGATTTGATACATCCGGCAGTCGCGTAGCGACCCAATGTTTGTAGCATTCAACAACCACGCAAGTCCCAGCGTGCCGCAGGTACGCTCCTAAATAGCCCTGTTTGTGGCGTAAATTGATTTTAAAGAATTGAGCGAGCCATTTTGGCTTGCCCTTACAGGGCAGCGAGCAGGGCACGAATAGGCTGGGGCTACAAACCGCTGACCCCTCCGGGGTAAGAAGATGCGCTTAGTACCCCAGAGGGGTCAGCGGTTTGTAGTCATGTCACCTATATCAAACGCACTCCCTGCCCTGTAGGGGCAAGCCTATTTTTGCACGGTTATTTGCTTATAATCAATACGCGACAAGAGAACCAGCCAAAAAACTCGCAACAAAACCTGAAAAAGGTGAAATTTGGCTTATTCCCCTCGCCCCAATCTGAACTGAACATTGAATAGCCACAAACAGTCATAAGCGGCTTTGTGTAAAGGACGATGAATAAGAAATTGACAGTAGTGCTTACTTGTTGTTGGCCTGAAAAGCCCCCGCCAAAGCCTGAATCGTTGGGGAATAGTTGGCCGTTTTGTAGCAGATAGCGGCTTGTATCGCTACTTCGGTGAAGGGTGTACCGTCGGGGTTGATCAGCGCTTTGCAGACCACACCTTTGATGTTTGTCGCATCGTAAAAGGTGGGTACCATCGCCACACCGATACCCAGGCTGACCAGTCCGCTGAGCAGTTCAATAGAGGATACCTCCTGAACAATAGCGGCTTCGCGGCTGAATCCGGCCTGTCGGCAAATGCGTTCGATATCGTCGTAGACGGTGTGGATGGAGCGCTTAATGTCCACCCATTTCTCGTTCTTTAACTGCGCTACCTGGAGAGCGTCTTCCTGCGCCAGCGGGTGGTTTTCCGAAAGCATGACTTTCAGATAGCCGGTTTTCAGCGGAACGGCCCGGAGTTGGTCGTATTTCAGGGGTAGCAGGGTTACGCCCAAATCAATAGCATCGTCGAAAACCGCATCCTGCACCGCCATCGGGGTTGGGAGTTCAATCAGCTTAATCTCCAGGTCAGGGAAGAGCCGGGAGCTGATTTCGACCAGTTCCAGAATCCGTTCCCGAATCATCATCCGGTAAACGCCCATGTTGATAACCCGCTGCTGCAAACCGGTTCGGCGGGCGGTCTCGACGGCTTTTTCGGCGAGTTGCAAAATGCGTTTGGCTTCGACCAGCAGACCCGAACCCGCTTCGGTCAGCTCCACCTTGCGGAGTTGTGTCCGCTTGACCCGCACGAATAGCTCCACGCCGATTTCGGCTTCCAGGATTTGAATCTGCTGACTCAGGGCGGGCTGGGATACAAATAGTTTTTCGGCCGCCCGGCCAAAATGCAATTCCTCCGCAACCCCCACAAAATACCGTAACTGCCGTAGCTCCATCTCAAAACCGGAGAGTGCATTCTCCAATAAGTAAAACTTATTACAATATTATAAAACACGATTAGATTTTGCTAACAGGATTTTAGATTTTTGCCGGATACCCGGTACGCTATGAACCCTACTGTTCTATTCGTCGCTATGCTTATGATCATCAGCCAGCAGGCTCTCGCCCAAAAACCGGATAGGAGAGTAGCACCCCAACTGGAATTTGTCTGCGAACTCCGGGTGAAAATAGCCAATCCGTATGTCGTTGGCGAAACCCCGCACGGTCTGCGCCGGATTATCCCGATTATAGGCGGAACGTTTGAAGGCCCGAAACTGAAAGGTGATATCCTGACCGGCGGTGCCGATTGGCAGATTGTCCGGAAAGACGGTGTGGCCGAGCTGGAAGCGCATTATCAGTTGAAAACGGACGATGGCGTCATCATCTACATCAAGAACACCGGCCTGCGCGTCGCCACGCCCGAAGTAGCCGCCCGTATTGGCCGGGGAGAGCCGGTAAGTCCGAGTGAGTATTACTTCCGGGCGGCACCGAAGTTTGAAGCACCGGCCGGTAAATACGAGTGGATGAATAACGCTATTTTCATTTGTACGGCTCTACGTAACCCCGATAGCGTCATTATCAACGTCTGGAAAGTGCTTTAACCTCTTAATCAAACCCCCTATGGCAGATAAATCGACGTTTCTGGAAGTTGACCAGCAGGAGGAAATTCTGTTCGTGAAAATCAATCGTCCGGAAAAGCGGAATGCCATCAGTGATGAACTGATTATGGCGCTGGAGGCTGTTTTTTCGGCTATTCCGGCGGGTGTCAGATGCGCCGTTCTGCACGGCGAAGGACCGCATTTCAGCGCCGGTCTTGACCTGTCTGAACTGCAGGAGCGGACGGTGGTGGAGGGGCTGCACCATTCGCGCATGTGGCATAGGGCGCTGGACCGCATTCAGTTCGGTACCGTGCCGGTGGTGGCGGTTTTGACAGGTGCCTGTGTGGGCGGAGGACTGGAAATTGCCGCTGCCTGCCATATCCGCGTGGCCGAACAGACCACGTTTTACGCCCTGCCGGAAGGCCAGCGAGGCATCTTCGTGGGCGGAGGGGCCTCGGTGCGGTTACCCAAGCTGATTGGCATGGCGCGGATGTCGGATATGATGTTTACCGGCCGGGTCATACAGGCGGAGGAAGGCGTAGCGATGGGTTTTTCTCAGTATCTGGCGGCAGAAGGGGAGGGCCTGACGCAAGGCCTTGAACTGGCCAAACGAATCGCGCAGAACGCCGAAATGACCAATTACGCCCTGATGCACGTCTTGCCGCGCATTGCCGATTCGGCGCAGTCGGAGGGCTTGTTGCTGGAATCTCTGATGGCGGCCATTGCGCAATCCTCGCCCGAAGCCAAGCAGCGGTTAGCTGATTTTCTGGAAGGGAGGGCGAAGAAAATAGTTTAAACTGTTCAAAGTTCCATGTTCCAGGTTCCAGCGGGGCCGCCCGGCGGTTAACTGCGCCAGCAACTTGAAACCTTAAACCTGAAACCCGAAACGTTACAAATGCCTGCCCCTTTCAAACAAATAGCCTTTGGTCCGACCCGCACCCGGAAGGAAGTGAGCCCCGATGGCTCCATTCACCTGCGCCTGGAGCAGCCGCTGGCACCGTTCCCCAAAAAGCTGACGGAGAAGCTGGTGTACTGGGCCGACCGGCAACCCGATAAGCTCTTTCTGGCCCGGCGCAACAAACAGGGAGACTGGGTAACCCTATCTTACCGCCAGACGCTCGACCGGGTTCGCTCCATTGCCCAATATTTGCTGAATCTGGGGCTGACGGCCAATGAAACCATCGTAATCTTATCCGAAAACAGCCTCGAACACGCCCTGCTGGCCCTGGCTGCCGTGCATATCGGTATTCCGTATTCGCCGATCTCACCGCCTTACTCGCTGGTATCCGCCGATTTGGAGCGGTTGAAACACTGCCTGCAACTGATGACGCCCAAAGTCATTTTTGCGCAGAACGGCCGGGTGTACGCCCGAGCCTCGCAGTTGGCCCAATCGCTGTTCCCATCGGTAACCATTATCACGGCTGAAGAAGGCGACGCCGTCGATTTTTCGGACATAATGGCCGTTGAACCCACCCACACCGTTGACGAGGCTTTTGCCGGCGTGAGGCCGGACGGGGTGGCGAAGGTCCTGTTTACATCCGGCTCAACCGGCTTGCCGAAAGGCGTAATCAATACCCACCAGATGTGGTGCGCCAACCTGCAGCAGATTACGCAGGTGTTTCCGTTTATGGCCGATAAGCCCCCTGTATTCATCGACTGGCTGCCCTGGAACCATACCTTCGGCGGAAATCACAACTTCGGACTGGCGCTTTATCATGGCGGCACCCTATACCTGGACGACGGCAAGCCGACCGCGCAGGGCATCGAAACAACGGTGCAGAACTTACGCGAGATTTCCCCGACGGCCTACTTCAACGTACCAAAGGGCTTCGAAATGCTAATTCCGTACTTTGAGCGGGAGCCGGAACTCCGTCGGACATTTTTCAAAAACCTGAGCATGTTATTCTATGCCGGAGCCAGTCTGGCTCAGCCGGTCTGGAACCGCTGGGAGGAGTTGGCCGTCGAAACCATTGGCGAACGAGTTCCCATTATCACCGGCCTGGGCTGCACGGAGTCAGGTCCTTCGGCGATGTTTGCCAACTGGGGCGGCAGCTTTTCGGGCTTGCTGGGCGTACCGGTAGCGGGTATGCAGGTTAAGCTGGTGCCCAATGGCGACAAGCTGGAAGCCCGGTACAAAGCGCCCAACGTGACACCCGGCTACTGGCGTAACGAGGAAGCGACCCGCAGCGCCTTTGATGAAGAAGGCTATTACAAAACCGGCGATGCCGTGAAATTTCTGGACGAAAACAACCCGGATAAGGGCCTGGTCTTCGACGGCCGCATTGCCGAAGACTTCAAACTCTCGACCGGTACCTGGGTGAATGTGGGGGCGATGAAAGCCAAAGTTATCGCGGCCGGCTCACCCGTGGTGCAGGATGTGGTGATTGCCGGCCTGGACCGTGAATACGTAGGAGCTATCCTGTTCCTCAATCCGGATGCCTGCAGGCAACTGTGCCGCCTGTCGTCAGAGGTTCCGGCGAAAGAGGCTTTTCAGCACCCGACAGTAAAAGCGTATATCGATCAGTTTCTGGTAACGATAAACCAGACCGCCACCGGCAGTGCCACGCGGGTAGAGCGGGCCGTGGTGGCCCTCGACCCGCCCTCTATCGACCTGGGTGAAATTACCGATAAAGGCTCGCTGAACCAGCGGGCCATCCTGCGGCACCGGGCCAGTCTGGTAGACGAACTCTACCAGCCCGAGTCAACCAATCAACCATTGAACCAATTAACCAATGAAAACACCCCCGTTTAGAGCCGATCATGTCGGTAGTTTATTGAGAACCCCCGAAGTCAAAGAAAACCGGCTGAAATGGAAGCGGGGGGAAATTTCGGCTGAGGAGTTACGGGCCATTGAAGACCAGGCCATTGCCGAGACGGTCAAAAAGCTGGAGTCGACCGGAATGCGAGCCATTACCGATGGGGAGTTCCGCCGGGATTATTTCCATCTCGACTTCCTAAAGGAACTGGCGGGTGTAACGGTAACGGGCGGCATTGACGCGAACCCCCACGCCAAAGTTGCCGAGGACGGATTTAAGCCGCCGGTCCTGAGCGTTACCGGCAAGCTGAAACACGTGAAGGATATTCAGGTCGACGATTTCAATTACCTCAAATCGGTGGTGACGCAAACGCCGAAGGTGTCGATACCCTCGCCGACCATGATTCACTTCCGGGGTGGGCGCAAATCCATCGATATTCATTCGTACCCGGATATGGATGAGTTCTTTCATGACCTGGCCGTAGCGTATCGCGAAGAAATCGACCACTTGTACCAGGCCGGGCTGCGTTACCTGCAACTGGACGATACCAACCTGGCGTACCTCTGCGACCCCAAAATGCGGGCGGCCGCCGTGGACCGGGGCGAAGACCCGAACGAGCTGCCCCGAACGTACGCGGCCTTAATCAATTCGGTCATCGATGGCCGTCCGGATGACCTGACCGTGGGTATCCACCTGTGCCGGGGTAACTACCGCAGCACCTGGTTTGCCGAGGGTGGTTACGAGCCCGTGGCCGAAGTGCTGTTCAACACCATCAACGTCGATGGCTATTTTCTGGAGTACGACGATGAGCGGTCGGGTGATTTTGCCCCACTGCGCTTTGTGCCGGAGAACAAAATGGTGGTGCTGGGTATCATTTCCTCGAAAGTGCGGGAACTGGAAGACATGGACGATTTGCGCCGGCGCATCGACGAAGCGGCCCAGTACATGCCGCTGGAAAACATGTGTGTGAGTCCGCAGTGCGGCTTTTCGTCTACCCACCACGGCAACGACCTGACCTACGACGACCAGTGGCGAAAGATTGAACTCGTTGTGAATACGGCTACTAAGGTTTGGGGGACCCCCTAAATGGTCATTGAGTGATTGAGTGAAGGTGCTCCGCTCATTGAACCACTCAATCACTCATTCATTCAATCACTCAATCTTGAATTATGCTAAAATCCCTACTCCTCAGCCTCTGCATAACTGGCAGCGCGTTTGCCCAGGGGCCGGTTGCCCGGATTGATTCCGGGAACATCAACGGAGCCCGTTACCGCATTCTCTTTCCCGAAAACTGGAGAGGAAAGCTGGTAATGTATGCTCATGGGTATGAATTTATGGGGGCTAAACCCCGGCAGAGTCAAAACCCCCAATTTCTGAACAGCATGAAACCCTTCCTGGAGAGAGGCTTTGCCGTGGCTGCTTCGGATTACCGGGACCAGGGGTTTGTGCTGCCGCAGGCGGTAGATGATACCGAAGCGTTGCGGCAGTACTTCTTCAAAAAGTATGGTAAACCAGACTCGACCTTTATGGTCGGGCATTCGATGGGCGGGGGCATTACGCTGGCGATTCTGGAGAATTATGGTGGTAATTATCTGGGCGGGTTGCCGCTGTGTCCATTTTCGAGCCGGCCGTATCTGCAATGCCGCAAGGAGTTTGATATGTACGCGACTTTTAACGGACTGTTTCCGGGTATTGCTACGCCATTGAGTGAGATATTCGACCTGTCGAAACCCTACCAGGCTCAGCCTATGCAGTCAATGGTGCCCAAAGCCATGGCTATCCGAAAGGCAATTGTGGCTAAAGATTCGGCTTTGGCGATGGCCTTTGCCCGGCGATTCGACCTGCAACTGGATGATTTGCCGATGTCGCTGTTCTTTAACGAGAATGTCCTGCGAGACATCGCGCAGAAAGCTAAAGGCAATCCGTTCGACAACATGAACACCGTCTACAGTGGTTTTCCGAATGACCTGGAGGTGAACCGGAAAGCAGAGCGACTGGCGGCTACCGTCGACCCGGCGGTGCTGTTCGGGAAGTACGACCGGACGGGCAATATCAATAAACCCGTCGTGCTGATGCATACGCTTTACGATCAGTTGATCCCGCCGGCGTATGGCGTGACTAATTTCGAAAACATGGTGCATCAGCAGGGAAAAGGCCAGTTCTTTACGGTCAGGTACACCAACGGCCGGGGACATTGCAATTTTACCCCCCAGCAAACGGGGAAGGCGTTTGATGAACTGCGTAGCTGGGTGAAAACAGGCGTGAAGGTCAAAGCTGGTTTTATAGACTAATTGGGTATGATTGACATCGAAAAAATCACCGCCATCGACGTACACACGCATGCCGAAGCATCGTGCCGGCAGCCGCACGACGATTTTCGGCCGGAACTGGACGAGGCTTTTTCCAAATACTTTAAATCCGACCATCGCCCAACCATTCAGGAAACGGCGGATTATTACCGGGAGCGGAATATGGCGTTCGTGATGTTCACCGTCGATTCGGAGTTCAATGTGGGCAAGCGCCGGATTCCGAATGAAGAGGTGGCCGAAGGGGCGCAGAAGAACGCCGATGTGATGATTGCCTTTGCCAGTATCGACCCGCACAAGGGGCGGATGGGTGCCCGCGAAGCCCGTAATCTGATTGAGAATTATGGCGTCAAAGGCTTTAAATTTCACCCGACGGTGCAGGGCTTTTACCCCAACGACCGGATGGCGTATCACCTCTACGAAGTCATTGCCGAATACCGCCTGCCGATGCTGTTCCATTCGGGCCATTCCGGGTTCGGGTCGGGCGTGCGCGGGGGCGGGGGCCTGCGGCTGGAATACTCCAACCCGATTCACCTCGACGATGTGGCCATCGACTTCCCGGACAACCCCATCATCATTGCGCACCCAAGCTGGCCGTGGCAGGATGAAGCGTTGTCAGTTGCGATGCACAAACCAAATATCTATATTGACCTCAGCGGCTGGTCGCCGAAGTATTTTCCGAAGCAGTTGGTTCAGTATGCCAACACCATGCTGAAAGACCGGATGCTTTTCGGGACCGATTTCCCCCTGATTACGCCCGACCGCTGGATTAAGGATTTCGCCGACGCCGGTTTTCGGGAGGAGGTAAAACCCTTGATTCTGAAAGAGAATGCCATTCGGATGCTGGGTCTGAAATAGCCGGTGCCTAGTGCCTAAACCCTTTTATGCATGGAAATCAGTTCGAAACCCCTCATGGACCAGCGGCCGATTACGCAGCTTCAATACGCAACGGTCGTCATTTGCTTCCTGATGAACATGCTCGATGGCATGGACGTGATGGTCATCTCGTATGCCGCGCCCGCCATTGCCAAAGCCTGGAGCGTCAGCCCCGAAGCCCTGGGCATTGTATTCAGTTCCGGCCTGTTCGGTATGACCTTTGGTGCCTTGTTCCTGGCCCCTTATGCCGATTCAATCGGCCGAAAAACCATGATTCTGGTAAGTGCAGCCATCATGGGAGTAAGCATATACCTGACCGCTTATTCAACCTCCGTTATTGCGCTGATTGCCTTTCGGTTCATCAGCGGCCTGGGTATCGGCTGTATGCTGGCGAGTACGGCCGCCCTTGCTGCCGAGTACACGCCGGACAAAACCAGGGATTTCTGGGTGAGTTTTGTGGTGTCGGGCTATCCTGTCGGTGCCGTGGCATCGGGTCTGGTAGCCGCCAAGGTCATTCCGCAGTACGGCTGGCAGTCGATGTTCCAACTGGCGGGAGTGGCTACGCTGCTGGCCTTGCCGCTGGTGTATTTTCTGCTGGCGGAGTCGCTGGAGTTTTACCTCAAATCGCAACCCCGGCGGGCGCTGGAGAAAGCCAACGGCATTCTGGTTCGCATGGGATTCGGCCCATTGGAGGCTCTTCCGGCCAAACCGGCAACGCGGCAGGGTATCCCCCTGAATTCACTGATGGACAGCGAGTATAAACTGCCGACCATTCAGTTGTGGATGGCCTTGTTTCTGGCTTTTGCGACCTTGTATTTCCTGACGAGCTGGATTCCCAAACTGGCTTCCAACGCCGGTCTCTCGGTTGAACTGGCCATCTATGCCGGTACGGTTTTCAACGTAGGGGCTTTCTTCGGTATCATTACACAGGGGTATTTCTCCAGCCGGTACGGGCTCAAAAAGACAATTGGCGTTATCCTGATTCTGACGGGTGTACTGATGGCGGCTTTCCAGCTATTCATCGGCTCATCGGTGCTGCTTTTCGTCTTTGCGCTGCTGGGGTTTGGTATTCAGGGAGGCTTTGTGGGCTTGTATGCGGTGGCCGCCCGCATGTACCCAACCGAGTTCCGCACGACCGGCGTGGGCTACTCCATCGGCATCGGCCGGCTCGGCGGTATTATTGGTCCGGCTATTGGGGGAGTTCTGATTGGGATGGGATTATCCATGGTCGCCAACTTCCTGATTTACGCCATTCCAACGGTCTTTGCCGGAATTATGACGATGTATATTTCGTCGAAGAAAATCAATTGAGACAATCGTTACAGTTCCAGCAGAATGAGGTTTAGGCCGTTAATCTTTACGAAGTCCGAATCGAAAGTCAGCAGGGGTATACCCAGAAATAAGGCTGTTGCGGCAATAATAGCGTCGGGGAGCTTAACGCGATGGCGTTTGCGAATACCAATAGTGAGTTCCTTAATGGCCGGACCTAATTCAATAAGGCGACAATTTTCGTCATGAAGGAAGAATCGAATATACCTCTCGCTTGCTTCATCAAGTTGAGAAAAACTTAACAACTCGATTTCGGTAATTACGAAGATATATAGAGTTTGGCCCGCAATGGCATTTATAATTTTCTCATTCCCATTGAAAAAGTAGATGAGTGAGTTCGTATCGACAAGAATTGAATCAGTCCCACTCATCTCTTACTCGTTTCTGGAAGGTAAGGCCGTCAACGGGAAATTTAATCTTACCCGCATATTTCTTCGGGTCGAAGCCTTTGCCGGTGGGTCGGGGCTGGTTGGCAATGGTTTTCAGCGCTTCATCAATGGCCGAAGCCGGAGCATCTTTTTTAATTCGAATTACCATACCTTGTTGCGGTTTTAACAAATATACGTAAAGCAACTCATTTTTGAGTATAACAATTCAAATGCTTCAACTGATTCAAAACGCCACGCATAACGCCGAATTGACAGCCGTTATTTCGGATGGTCAATCGTACTCCTACCAGCAACTACTAGATGCTTCAGCGGATATGGCGGCTCTCTTATTGGATGCGACTACAGACCTCAACGAGGCCCGCGTAGCCTTTATGGTGACACCCGGATTTGATTACGTGCGGGTGCAGTGGGGTATCTGGCGGGCCGGGGGCGTTGCGGTTCCGCTGGCGCTGTCGTATCCGCTGCCTTCCCTGCGCTACGTTATCGAGGATACCGGGGCGCAGGTTGTAGTCGCCGACAAAACATACGCTGACGTATTAGCACCGCTGGTCGACGAAAAAGGTCTCCGGCTGATTGTGCTGGGTGAAGAGGCCCAACCTTCCAGAACCGCACAACTGCCCGAACGGGATGGGAGTCGCCGGGCCATGATTCTGTACACCAGCGGGACCACCAACCTGCCCAAAGGGGTGGTTACCACCCACGCCAACCTGGAAGCGCAGATTTCGACACTGGTGGATGTCTGGCAATGGTCAGCCAGCGACCATATTCTGTGCGTATTGCCTTTGCACCATGTTCACGGCATTGTCAATGTGGTGTCCTGTGCGCTCTGGGCCGGTGCTACGGTTGAGTTCCTGCCCAACTTCTCGGCCGAAACTGTTTTTAATATATTCCGGCAAGGCCAGGTCAACGTGTTCATGGCGGTGCCGACGATTTACTTTAAACTGATTGCTTACTGGGAAGGGCTACCGGCCGATGAACAGCAGCGCGTATCAGAAACCCTTTCCCGCTTCCGGTTGATGGTATCCGGCTCGGCAGCCTTGCCGGCGTCGGTGATGGAACGCTGGAAAGCCATCAGCGGTCATACCCTGCTGGAGCGCTACGGCATGACGGAAATCGGCATGGGTATCAGCAACCCCTATGAAGGTGAGCGCCGGACGGGGTATATCGGTATGCCCCTGCCGGATGTCAGCGTCCGGCTGGTAGATGAAGCCAATACAGAAGTGTCCGACGGGCAGCCCGGCGAGATACAAATCAAAGGTGCCAACGTCTTTCTGGAATACTGGAACCGACCCGAAGCGACCCAGAAGGCGTTTACCGACGACGGCTGGTTCCGCACCGGCGATATTGCCGTAGTCGAAGACGGGTACTACCGCATACTGGGCCGGGACTCCATCGACATCATCAAATCGGGAGGCTACAAAATCTCCGCCCTCGAAATCGAAGAAGTGCTGCGTACCCACCCCGCCATCAGCGATTGCGCCGTGGTAGGCATTCCCAACGATGAATGGGGTGAACTAATATCCGCCGTGCTCATCCTGAAAAACAAGAGTGATGATTCGGTCACCACTGCCGACATTAACACCTGGCTGCGCGAACGACTGCCCGGCTACAAACTGCCCCGGCAGTACCGCCTGGTCGACGAACTCCCCCGCAACGCCATGGGCAAAGTCACCAAGAATGAGTTGAAAACGCTTTTTACAAATGATGAATGATGAACGATAAATGGTCCCCATCACTACAAACTTCCGGTGTATTCATTCATAACCGCCGGAAAGCTACGTCGTCAGTTGAAGACGGGCAAAAGCCCGGTGGTACGTGGTCCCGTCCTAACTCTTAACTCTTAATTCTTGATTCTTAACTCATCACTCATCACTTTTCCCTATGACCATCTACGGCGTTGCTATCCTGGCGTTTTGCTATGTCATCGGCCAACTAACGGGCGAATTGCTGGGTCACCTGATTGGCATTGAGGCCAATGTAGGTGGCGTCGGTTTTGCCATGCTGCTGCTCATTCTGGTCAATGACTGGTTTACGAAAAAGGGTTATATGGACAAGCTGACCGAAAGCGGTATACAGTTCTGGAGTCAGCTATATATCCCGATTGTGGTAGCCATGTCGGCCATTCAGAACGTAAAATTGGCGGTATCCAGCGGGATTATTGCCATACTGGCCGGTACTATACCCGTCCTGCTCTGCGTAGCGACCATCCCATTACTCACCAAATTAGCCAGGCCCAAATCCGCCGACCCATATGAACATCATCACCCGGTTTCCTGAGAAAAACGGCCTGGTTATCGCCTTTCTGATGGTGGGGCTGATTATGTACGGCTCGGCCATCCTGTCCCGGCGACTCACCAATCGGAAAATACCGGGTTCGGCCATCGCCATTTTCGCGGGTCTGGTGCTGGCGTATGTCGGTGGCCTGTATTCGGGTGGCGAAAAGGGGCTGGCTGACCTGAAACTATTCTCTGGTTTCAGTTTGCTGGGCGGTTCCATGTTTCGCGATTTTGCCATTGTCTCCACGGCTATGGGCGCGAGTTTCGTAGTCATGAAGCAGACCGGCTGGGTAGGAGCCTTATCGCTGTTCATCGGTATCGTACTCTCGTTTATCGGCGGGGTGGCGGTTGCCCTGTTTTGGGGCTATACCGACGCGGTCAGCCTGACCACCATCGGGGCCGGGGCCTGTACCTATATTGTCGGGCCGGTAACGGGTGCGGCCATCGGGGCCAGTTCCGATGTGATGGCGCTGAGCATTGCCGCCGGGCTGGTGAAGGCTATTTTTGTAACAATTGCCACCCCTTTTATGGCTCGGTTTATCGGCCTGGATAATCCCCACACCGCCATGATATTCGGAGGCCTGATTGGAACAACAAGTGGTGTTTCGGCGGGTCTGGCCGCTACCGACCCTAAGCTGGTACCTTATGGAGCACTGACGGCTACGTTTTACACCGGGCTTGGCTGCCTGGTCTGCCCCTCGGTGCTGTATTTGCTGATGCGTTTTCTGTTTAACGGATGACGACTATGAAAAAATCGCTGACCTTTGCTTTCATTTTGTTATCGCTGGTATCAATGGCGCAGAACCGGGATCCCGATGTTGACAAGCTGGCGATCCAGTCCTCCAGATACTGGCTGGACATCGACTATGTAGGCGACGGCATAGTAGGGCATCGTTTGGATATTCACTTGCCGAAAAACGGTGCCGGCCCTTTCCCCATTGTCGTTTGTATCTACGGCAGCGCCTGGCGTTCCAACTCGTCAAAGGGGGCCACATTTTCGACCGGCTTAGGGCAGACCCTGCTGGAGAATGGTTTTGCCGTAGCGAGCATCAACCACCGATCAAGCAGCGACGCCACATTTCCGGCGCAGATTCAGGATGTAAAAGCCGCGGTACGCTTTGTGCGGGCCAACGCTGCCCGGTTCGGACTGGATAATTCGTTCATCGGCATCACGGGCTGGTCGTCGGGCGGTCATTTGTCGGCCTTAACCGGCACGACTAACGGAGTAAAAAAAGAGACTATCAACGGCTTGGAGGTCGACATTGAAGGAAGTCTGGGCAAATTTACGCAGACCGGCAGTCAGGTCGACGCGGTGGTGGACTGGTTCGGGCCGACGGATTTTCTCATTATGGATAGCTGTGGCAGTTCCTTTTCGCACAACGAAGCGAAGTCGCCGGAGTCGTTGCTGATGGGTGGGCCTATTCAGGAGAACAAAGATAAAGTGGCGCTGGCCAATCCAATCAGTTATGTTCGCCGAGGGAATCCGCCGTTTTTGCTTTTTCACGGTAACAAAGACCCGCTGGTGCCCCATTGTCAGAGTGAAAAGCTGTTTGAGAAATTACAGGCAACCAGCGTCAAAAGTGAACTGGTCATTGTGCCGGAAGGAGGGCACGGGCCGGGCGTACTGATTGACGCGTATTACAACAAAGCCATTGCTTTCCTGAAAGCCCAGCGGGATGTCGTTGCCGGTAAGCGCTGAAACAGTGGCTCAGACAAACAATGCCTTCAGGTCGAGTGTCAGGCCGGGCAGTACACCGGAGGTGAGCCGACCTTCTTCCGTAGACGCGGCACTCAGCAGTTGGTATTGGCCTTCCTGTAGCGTAAAGATTTCGATAAAGCTGTCGGCGGGATCGACCAGCCAGTATTCCTGTACACCAAAGCGGGCATACAATTCCTTTTTCGTCACCCGGTCGCGGTACACCGACGAGGGTGAAATTACCTCCATCACCAGCGCCGGAACGCCCATGACACCATCTTGGGTGATGATAGATGCATTTGCCAGCGGCACAAACACCAGGTCGGGCTGCGGAGCTGTGTATTCGTCCAGAAAGACAGCAACAGGGGCGAAAAGGACTCTCCCTAACTGAGCTTGTTTGACAAAAGCTTTGACCTGGTCATATAACTCTGCCAAAATAAGTTGGTGTTGCGGGGAGGGGGCTTTCTTTTCACGAGGTCACCGTCAAGTAGTTCGTACTGGTGGGTATCCGCATCGTCGAACGCCATCTGGTGAAATTCGGCCACGGTCAGTTTGCGGGTCTCAGCGTTGGCATTCATGGCAGCGGCTGGTTTTTACAAGTATAACGATTTACAAGCCGAATGGGTGGGCTTTTATCTATAGGCTACGGGTTTTGCAGCCTGGTTTCAGGACTCAGCGCCTGCATCGGTAAAATTAACGCAACGATATTAGCTAAGGAATTTGACACATACACGTAGAACCGTAAATTGGCAGCCAATTCCAATCTTACCTATTTCTATGACAACAGCCATTGACTCGTCTACGCAGCAGAAAATAGACCGCTGGTTATCGGGCAACTACGATGCCGATACCAAAGCCGCCATTCAGAAAATGATGGATAGCGGCAGTTCAACCGACCTGATCGACTCCTTTTATAAAGACCTTGAATTTGGTACCGGTGGCCTCCGGGGCATTATCGGCGTCGGCTCCAACCGCATGAACCGCTACACCGTCGGGGCAGCTACCCAGGGGCTGGCCAATTACCTGAACGCTGCTTTTCCCAATGAGCAAATTAAAGTAGCCATTGCCCACGACAGTCGCCGGATGAGCCCGGAGTTTGCCCGGATTGTGGCTGACATTTTCTCTGCCAACGGCATTGAGGTCTACCTGTTTAAAGAACTCCGCCCAACGCCCGAACTGTCGTTTGCCATCCGGCACCTGGGCTGTCACAGTGGCGTGGTCGTTACGGCCTCGCATAACCCGCCGGAGTACAACGGCTACAAAGCATACTGGACAGACGGGGGGCAGGTGGTAGCGCCCCACGATAAGAACATCATCGCTGAGGTGAATAAGATCCAGTCTATCGATGATATTAAGTTCGACGGGGTGCCCGAGCGAATCCACATGATCGGCGAGGAGGTCGATGATGTGTATGTGAAACACGTAAAGGCAAACTCGATCAACCCGGATGTGATTGCCCGTCAGAGCGGCATGAAAATCGTATATACGCCTATTCATGGCACGGGCATTACGCTGGTGCCCCGCGTGCTGAAAGAACTTGGCTTTACCAGCGTACATATTGTGGAAGAGCAGTCGGTACCCGACGGTAACTTCCCGACCGTATCATACCCCAACCCCGAAGAGCGCGAAGCCATGCGCCTGGCCCTGGAACTGGCCAAATCAATCGATGCCGACCTGGTGATGGCAACCGACCCGGATGCCGACCGTGTAGGCGCGGGTGCCCGCAACCACCACGGTCAGTTTGAGTTGCTGAACGGCAACCAGATGGCCAGCCTCATTATTTATTACCTCCTGAAAGCCTGGAAAGAAGCCGGTAAACTGACAGGCAAAGAATTCGTGGCCAAAACTATCGTGACCACCGACCTCATCGACAAAATGTGCGAGCAGCAGGGCGTGAAGTGCTACAACACGCTGACCGGCTTTAAGTACATTGCCGAGGTTATCCGCGAACTGGAAGGCAACGAGCAGTTTATCGGCGGGGGCGAAGAAAGCTACGGTTACCTGATTGGCGACTTTGTGCGGGATAAAGACGCCGTTGCTTCCTGCGCCATCATTGCCGAGCTGACGGCCTACGCCAAAGACAATGGCAAGAGCCTGTTCGACCTGCTGATGGAAATGTATATGGAGAGCGGCTTCTACTACGAAGCCCTGGTGTCGCTGACCAAGAAAGGCAAAGCAGGTGCCGAGCAGATTCAGCAGATGATGGCCGACTTCCGCGCCAATCCGCCCAAAGAGATTGCCGGCGTACCCGTGGTGCGGATGGACGACTACAAGCAACTGAAGCGCACTAACGTACAGACTGGAGAGACCACCGACATTGAAGCCGGACGCATGGGTATCGAATCGTCCAACGTGCTTCAGTTCTTCACCGCCGATGGGTCTAAAATATCAGCCCGGCCGTCGGGAACCGAGCCGAAGATCAAATTCTACGTCAGCGTAACGGAGCCGCTGAAGAGCAAGGAAGAATTCGATCGTGTTTATGGACAATTAAAAGAAAAGGTAAACCAGATTGTGGATGCGCTTAACCTGAAATAATAATATTAGAAAAGCGCTAATGAAGCGGCCTGCTTATTTAGCAGGCCGCTTTTTCTGTATTAAAGCAAAATTAAAAATTGATTAAACTAGTAAGATTCTTATATATAGTTTGATTAGCTAAAGTTCTAAAGCTATTTTTGATGTAAAACCTGGAGTAGTCTCCAGGAATTCATCTTTTTTCTTTTTCTCTAATCATTCTACCATGAAACACGCTTACCAAAAGCTGAGGGGGGGTTGTGTGCTCTCTCTACTGGCTTTGTGCTGGCTATTGAGTGTAGGGGCTATGGCTCAGGACCGGCGCATTACCGGTCGCATTACCGACAGCAACGAAAATACGCCCCTACCCGGTGTAAACGTAGTTGTCAAAGGCACCCAGACGGGGGTAGCCACCGATGCCGATGGCCGCTTCACCCTGAATGTTCCCACCGGCCGTGATGTACTCACCATCTCTGCTATCGGCTACCTGACCCAGGAAGTCAACATCGGCAACCGCAACACCCTGACTATCTCGCTTCAGTCCGACACCAGAACCCTCTCCGAGGTGATCGTAACCGGTTACGGTACGCAGCGCAAGAAAGACATTACCGGTGCCGTGACGGTGGTAAAAGGAGCCGAACTTACGGCTATTCCGGCCGCCAGCTTAGCGCAACAGTTGCAGGGGCGTGCCGCCGGGGTAACGGTTGGTAACGACAACTCGCCGGGTGGCGGTACGATGGTGCGTATCCGGGGATTTGGCACAATCAACAACAACTCTCCGCTCTACATCGTCGACGGTGTACCGACAACGGGTAACCTCAACAACATTAACCCCAACGATATTGAGAGCCTGCAGGTGCTGAAAGATGCATCGGCCGCTTCCATCTACGGGGCACGTGCCGCCAACGGTGTGGTCATCATCACCACCAAGAAAGGCCGCCCGGGTGAGCCAAAAATCACCTTCGATATGTATACCGGCGTGCAGCAGCCCGGTAAGTTTCTGCCCCTGTTGAACTCGGAGGAGTTAGGTCAGCTGATCTGGGAGTCGGAGAAGAACGTGGGCCGTACGCCTAATCATGGCCAGTACGGGAACGGTGCAACCCCCCGTATACCTGACTACATCTACCCATCGGGTGCGATGGAGGGTGATCCCCGGATTCAGCGTGATGCCAACGGCAATTTCCTTAATTATACCTACGATCTGAATGATCCGGAGCTGGGCAGAACCAAGTTCATGATTACCAAGGCCAACAAGGAAGGAACCAACTGGCAGGATGTAATCTTCGATCCGGCTTCTATTTCCAACTATCAGTTGGGGGCCAGCGGTGGAACCGATAAAGGTTCTTACGCCATCTCGATGAACTACTTCAACCAGAACGGTATTCTGCGCTATACGGGCTACAAGCGATACTCACTGCGGGCTAATACGGAGTTCAAGGTTAGAAACCGGGTACGTATCGGCGAAAACTTTACCGTTTCGTACGACGACCGCATTGGTATCACCAACAACGACGAATCGAACCCGATTGCGTTTGCTGTACGGAGCCACCCACTGATTCCGGTGTATGACGTGATGGGCAACCTGGCCGGTGCCAAAGGGTTGAACCTGGGTAACGCCCGTAACCCTCTATCCGATCCGTTCCGGGCGAGAGACAATGGTACCAAAGGTGTTCACCTGTTTGGTAATGTCTTTGGGGAAGTGGACCTGCTGAAAGGATTGACCTACCGGTCTAGCTTCGGTGTGGAGTATAACCTGTACAATACCAGTGCCTATACTCCGCGTGACCCAGAGTCGCCGGAAGCGCGGAATGCCAACAACCTGACGGTATCCAACAGCTACGATAACTCCTGGACCTGGTACAATACGCTGACGTATAACAAGGCTGTCGGTGTGCATAACTTCAACTTCCTGGCAGGTACCGAGGCCATTGCTACGTACTCGTTTGGTTTCAACGCCACCCGCAGTAACTACGCCTTTGATGATATCGACTATCGCTACCTGAATGCCGGTAGTCCGCTGGGTCTGCAGAACAGCGGTGGTGGTGCCAACCGGACACGCCTGTTCTCGCTTTTCGGTAAGGTAAACTACTCGTTCAAGGACCTGATCCTGGCCGACTTTACCCTGCGTCGTGACGGTTCTTCCCGTTTTGGTCTGGGTAGCCGCTATGCCACCTTCCCGGCTGCCAGCGTGGGTTTCCGGCTGACTGAGCTGGACGCTATGAAGAACATCAGCTTCCTGTCGGATCTGAAGCTGCGTGCCGGCTGGGGTAAAACAGGTAACCAGAACATTCCGAACATCTACAACGGGTACACCCTGTATGAGTCGCAGCCGACCAATAACCATTACGACATCAACGGGGCCAAGACCTCCATTGTCCCCGGTTTTGACCTGGTGCAGTTTGGGAACCCGAACGGTAAGTGGGAAACCACAACCTCAACCAACATTGGTTTCGATGCCAGCCTGTTGAACAACAAACTGGAAGTGGTATTCGACTGGTACATCCGGAAGACAACCGATATGCTGAACCAGGTTGCCATTCCCCTGACCCAGGGTGTCGCTACGGTGCCGTTTACCAACATTGGTGACATGGAGAACAAAGGTATCGATCTGAGCATCAACTACAATGGCAAAGCACTGGGCGGTGAACTCCGCTACTCAATCGGTGGTAACATCTCCGGCTATCGTAACAAAGTCCTGAAGCTCAACGACGATCCGAACTCCCTGAAATTTGGTTTCGGAACCCGTTTGCCGGCTATGAGTGCTACCAAAGTCGGTTATCCGATCGGATCATTCTATGGCCTGTACCAGGACGGTATTTTTCAGACCGACGAAGCGGCTAAAGCAGCTCCGCAGTTTGGTACGTATAACCGGGCCGGCTCGTTTATCTTCCGGGATACTAACGGCGACGGCGTTGTCAATGCCTCCGACCGTGACTTTATCGGTAACCCGCACCCGAACTTCAGCTACGGTCTGAACATAAACCTGGGCTACAAGAATTTCGATCTGACGATGTTCGGGCAGGGTGTGCAGGGCAACGACATCTTCAACTACATGAAGTACTGGACCGATTTCCAGGTGTTCCAGGGCAACCGCAGCAAGCGAATGCTGTATGATTCATGGCGCCCCGGCAAGACGGATGCCATCCTTCCGCAGCTTCGCTCAACGGATGCAACCAGCCAGCAGGTGTCAACGTACTTCGTAGAAAAAGGTTCTTTCTTCCGGATGAAGAACCTGCAGCTAGGCTACAACATTCCGGCCGGCTTACAGCGTCGCTTAGGTATTGGTCAGACCCAGATTTATGTGCAGGCCCAGAACCTGTTCACAATTACCAAGTACAGTGGTCTTGATCCGGATATTAACCTGCGTCGTTCCGGTAACGACAACCAGGATATTCACCTGGGTGTTGATGAGGGCGCTTATCCGGTGGCCAAAATGTTCCTGGCGGGTCTTCGTCTGAGTCTCTAATTCATTTCCTTTCATTCTGATCTCATTTCTTTGCAATAAAGAGTATGAAAAAAACAGTCATTCTCGCTTCCATGCTAACCGTGGGGTTAGTCACCTCCTGTAGCGAGTCCTTCTTAGACGTAAAACCGCAGGGGGTAGCTTCCCTGGATCAGCTTACCAACAAGACCGGGGTGAACGCCCTGCTGATTGGTGCCTACTCCCTGCTGGATGGTATCGGCTCCGGTACTACCGACTGGCACGCAGCCGTCTCCAACTGGGTATATGGCGGGGTTACGTCCGATGATGCCTACAAAGGTACCGACGCCGGTGACCAGCCGGAGATATCGTTCATGGAGCGCTACGAAGGTCAGGCCAACCTGGCTCACATGACCGGTAAGTGGCGCCACACCTTCGATGCTATCTCGCGGTGCAACGAAGTGCTGCAGGCCGTAGAAAAGGCAAAGGATATGACCGATGCCGAAAAGCGGCAGGTGATTGCTGAAGCTCGTTTCCTGCGGGGGCACTACCACTTTGAAGGCAAAAAGATGTGGAACATGATTCCGTACATCGACGAGAAGATCTATAGCGCCGTTGACGCGAACTCGACCAAGATTCCAAACGATAAGAGCATCTGGCCGAACATTGAAGCGGATTTCAAAGCGGCCGCCGATGTGCTGCCGGAAACGCAGTCGCAGAAAGGACGCGCCACCAAATTTGCTGCTATGGCGTATCAGGCTAAGGCCCTTATGTTTCAAAACAAATTTGCAGAAGCTAAACCGCTGCTGGAAGCCATTGTCAACAGTAACCGGTACCGGCTGGTCGATTTCCACGATAACTTTCGGGCGGCAACCAACAACAATGCCGAATCTGTTTTTGAAGTACAGTTTTCGGTAAATGATGGTACTACCGGTGCCAATGGTAACGCTGGCGAGACCCTCAACTGGCCATACTTTTCCGGGGCACCGGGTGGTGGCTGTTGTGGGTTCTACCAGCCGTCGCTGAACCTGGTGAATGCTTATAAAACCAGCGCCAACGGCCTGCCACTGCTGGATACGTTCAATGACAGCGATCTGAAAAATGACCAGGGCGTGGCGGCCAATGCGGCCTATACACCGGATAATACCACACCGCTCGATCCGCGTCTGGACTGGACCGTTGGCCGCCGGGGTATTCCGTTTCTGGACTGGGGGCCGATGCCGGGTGTAACCTGGGTTCGGGACCAGAACTACGGAGGACCTTATATCGGGATGAAGTGGATGTACTACCGGAGCGAAGAAGGGACCAATACGCACTCGACCAACAAGCGCCGGGTAGCCAACAACTACCGCATGATCCGGCTGTCGCACGTGCTGCTCTGGCTGGCAGAATGTGAAGTAGAGGTGGGAAGTCTGGATAAGGCACGTGACCTGGTGAACATGATCCGGAAGCGGGCCAAAGACAGCAAATACGTAACCAACGCCAATGGCACGCCGGCGGCTAATTATGTAGTTGATGTGTATCCGGCCAGCTCTCCGATGTTTGCCAGTAAAGCAACCGCCCGTCAGGCTGTTCAGTTTGAAACGCGTCTGGAGTTTGCCATGGAAGGTCACCGGTTCTTTGATCTGGTACGCTGGGGCATCGCCGATCAGGTACTGAACAAATACATAGAAGCCGAGTCGAAAAAGCGGACGTATCTGGCCGGTGCCAAATTCACCAAAGGCAAAAACGAATACTTCCCGCTGCCGATCGACGAGATCACCAACAGCTCCAAGAACGGTACCCCCACGCTGAAGCAGAATCCGGGGTACTAAGAGGAGTTTGAAGTTTAAGATTTGAGGTTGTTAAAACTAACAACGGCAAAGCATAGAAAAACACTGAGCCGCGTGTTTACATGCGGCTCAGCCTTTTTTATGACCAATAACTACTTGTATTGAGTGAAGCGGTTGTGGTTTGAAACCTGCTCCGTAGGAGCCAGCGGTTTGTAGCATCTAAAACCACAACCTCTTTACTCAATACACCCACTTTCTCTATCAAGCCTGACAGCTCTACAAACCTCAAACCGCCGGGCGGCCCCGTTCAAACTTCAAACCCCTCCCCGTTCGGCTGCTCTCCAGGGCCAGCTCCATAATCCGGATGGTGGTGTAAGCCTGTTCGGCGGTGACCTCCGGCCCGCTTTCGCCGACGATGGCGCGGTAGAGGTTGTCGTAGAAATGGTGGTAATTGCCCCGCCGGCTGGGTATGGTTTGTTTGCCTTCCGGCGTGGTGAGGGTGCCGTACTGGCTTTCGGGTTCCTGACCCCAGTCGGGGGTATTGGGCAGAATGTTTTTGCGCTGTGTTTCTTCCTGAATGTCCAAACCGTGCTTTACAAATGAGCCTTTGGTACCGTGAATAACGTAGCGCAGGCTATTGTCGGCCGCCAGCATGTTCGATTTCAGAATTACGCGCTTGTTGGGGTAGAAGAGCCGGATGTCGAAGTAATCGTCCAGCACCCCGCCGGGCCGTACCGTACGCACCTCGGCAAAGACCGCGTCGGGCACGCCGAACAGCAGCACCGCCTGATCGATCAGGTGGGGGCCGAGGTTCAGCAAATTGCCGCCCCCTTCGGGATCGAGTTCTTTCCACGAGTTCAGCACATCGGGGCGGTAGCGGTCGAAATGGGCTTCGTATTCGACCACATCGCCCAGCTTATGCTGTTCCAGCAGTTGCTGAATGGTCAGAAAATCGGCATCGTAGCGCCGGTTCTGGTAGGGAATAGCTACCAGCCCTTTGGCTGTTGCCAGATCGAGCAGTTCGCGCGCCTGCTCCGAGGTGTTGGCAAACGGCTTTTCGATCAGCACGTGCTTGTCGGCTTCCAGGGCCGCTTTGGCGTAGGGGTAGTGGGTGTCGTTGGGCGAGCCTACAATGACCAGGTCAATGGCAGGGTCGCTCAGCAGGTCTTCGTGGCTGCGGACAGTCTGGATGGCTGGATCAAACGCCTGCGCATCGTTGCGGTGCCGCTCCACCACTTTGGCCAGTTTGAAATAAGGATTCACGGTAAGAAAAGGCGCGTGAAAATAGCGTCCCGAGAGGCCGAAGCCGATTAAACCAACCTGAATGGTACGTGACATACGGTTTTGTCGTAACTTGTAAAGTCTAAACTATGTGTTTCTGTCATTTATGAAAAAAGAGCATCTGAACCCTGCTTCTACCATTGAGCGCCGGCAATTTTTGAAAACAACGGCCGGCATTGCTTCTTTTTTTATCGTTCCCCGCCACGTGCTGGGCGGTCGTGGCTTTACCGCACCCAGCGATATGGTTTCTCTGGGCTTTATCGGAACCGGCAAACAGAGCGGCTCCCTCCGGCGCAACTTCCTGCAAACGGGCGAAGCTCAGATCCTGGCGGCCTGCGATGTACACCGGACAAAGCTCAACACGTTTGTCGATGCCGTAAAAGCATTCTATACCGAAAAGGGGCAACCGTATGTCAACGGTATACAAACCTACAGCGATTTTCGCGAACTGCTCAGCCGCAACGATATTGATGCCGTGGTGATTGCCGCTCCCGATCACTGGCATAGTGCCCTTGCCATCAAAGCAGCCGCAGCCGGCAAAGATGTTTACTGCGAAAAACCTTTAGCGCTGACCGTTGCCGAAGGTCGGGCGATGGTAGATGCCGTTCGTAAGCACAAGCGGGTGCTGCAAACCGGCAGTATGCAGCGGTCGTGGAGCGAGTTCCGGCAGGCGGTCGAACTGGTCCGCAACGGCTATATTGGTGAGCTGAAGACCATACGGGTAAACGTGGGCGGCCCCCCAAAAGATTGGGATCTGGCTGCCGAGCCTACACCAGAAGGACTGGACTGGAACGCCTGGCTTGGCCCCAACACCATCGAACGGCCGTACAACAACCAACTCGCCCCACCGCTGAGCGCTACTTTCTGGCCTAACTGGCGGATGTACAAAGAATTTGGCGGGGGCGGCATGACCGACTGGGGCGCCCATATGTTCGACATTGCGCAGTGGGGAATGGACATGGATGGGTCCGGTCCTACGGAGATCATTCCGACCAGCGAAGGCGGCAAACCCGGTCTGACCTACCGCTACGCCAACGGAGTGACTATGCTCCACGCACCGGTAGACGGCAAACAGTACTGCCACTTTATTGGCACCGAAGGCGAAGTGAAGGTGGCCCGGGGCGAACTGACTACCACGCCTGCAAGCCTGAAAGATAAGCCGATGGGCGAAAGCGACAAGCGTGTATACTTTAGCGATAACCATTACAAAGACTTCTTCAAAGCCATCCGCACCCGGCAGAAGCCGATTTGCGATGTAGAGGTCGGTCACCGCACGGCATCGGTCTGCAACATCGGCAACATTGCCTACCAGCTAAACCGGCCCCTCCGCTGGAATCCGGAGAAAGAGAAGTTCACCGGCGACGCCGAAGCCAACCGGCTCCTGAGCCGCCCCATGCGGAAGGTGTAACGTACGGACAAATCCAGAAAACGCTATCTTTGCGGCTCAAACAACATCGGGTGCATGGGGTTGATAATGCAAAGTATCGATGATTTAGACGACGTAGCCCGCCGTCTGCTCGACGAGGGAAGAGATTGTACGGTGTGGTTGTTTGAGGGCGAAATGGGAGCGGGCAAAACGACCCTGATAAAGGCCCTTTGCCGGGCGTTGGGGGTAGTGAGTATGGTACAAAGTCCTACCTTCTCCATCGTCAACGAATATACCACGCGTACGGGTGAGTCTATCTATCATTTCGATTGCTACCGGCTGCGCAACGAAGCCGAAGCGCTCGACATCGGTATTGAAGAATATTTTGATTCAGGCAACTTTTGTTTTATCGAGTGGCCGGAGCGGATTGCCTCGCTATGGCCACCCTGCTATTACCGCGTACAAGTAACGGCCGACCCGACCGGCCGGCGAAGCGTCGAACGGGAGAAAATACTGGCATGACCGGATTTGAAGAATTAGCGAAACAGACCGTCCTGTATCCGCAGGAAGCACCACTGGCCGTAAAAACCAGCAAACATGGTTTGGCCATTGGCTTACCCAAAGAGGTATCGTTTCAGGAGAACCGCATTGCGCTCACCCCGGAGGCTGTGGCCATTCTGGTGCGCAATGGGCATAGCGTTCTCTACGAAAAAGGAGCCGGTGAGGGGGCCAAATTTACGGATACCGAATACAGTGAAGCCGGCGCACAAGTGGTCTACTCGCCAAAGGAGGTGTATGAGGCCAATCTGATTCTGAAGGTCGAGCCGCTGATCGACGGTGAATTTGAGCTGATTAAACCCGGTAGCACCTTAATTTCGGCTCTGAACCTGCCGGCCCACGAACGCGATTACTTCGAACGGCTCAATAGTCGCAATATTACCGGCATCGGCTATGAATACATCGAAGATGAAGCCGGTGGCATGCCGGTTATCCGGATGATGAGCGAAATAGCCGGCTGTACCGTGCTGCTTATTGCCGGCGAATTCCTCAGCAGCAGCAGCAACGGCCGGGGTATTATCCTGGGCGGTATTACCGGTGTGCCACCGACCAAAGTGGTGGTCCTCGGCGCGGGTACGGTTGCCGAATACGCCGTTCGGTCGGCATTGGGCATGGGGGCCGATATTAAGGTGTTCGACAAACACCTCTTTAAACTCCAGCGGTTCAAATACGCCATCGGACAGAACCTGTACACCTCCATCATCGACTCCGATACCCTGACGGAGGCCATCGAGCGGGCCGATGTGGTGATCGGGGCGATGCGGGCCGAAGACGGGCTAAGCCCTATAGTGGTAACGGAAGAAATGGTATCCCGCATGAAGCCGAACTCCGTAATCATCGATGTGGCCATCGACCAGGGAGGGAATTTTGAAACGTCCCGGATGACATCGCACAAAGACCCGATTTTCCGCAAGCACGATATCATTCATTACTGCGTGCCCAACATTGCCGCCCGGGTAGCCCACACGGCCAGTATGGCGCTGAGTAACATCTTCCTGCCGTTTCTGCTGCAAACGGGTACGATTGGTGGTATCGAAGAAATGATGTATGCGAACCGTTGGTTCATGAAAGGTGTTTATACCCATAAAGGCACCTTAACCAATGCTTATATCGCCAAGAAGTTCAACATGCGCTATAAAGACCTCGAACTTCTGCTGGCAGCAAGATTTTAAACGTAGTCGATAGTGGTTAGTCGTTAGTCGTTAGTGGCTGACGCCGGAGGCACTAACGACTAATGTCTAACCACTATCGACTAACCCATGATTCACCATAGCAACGAAAATACATTACTCGACGATGCGAACTCGCCGGAGATCAACAAGAAGCTGATGGGCGAGATTTCGGGTGATTTCGTGCTCGTGGCCGACCACCTGAAAGAAGCATCGTACCAGATCCGGAAGCGTGGTTTCTCGGAGTACCCCATCTTCATCCTGGCCCGGAACGAAGTGCCTGTCGGGCAATTGCTGATCGGTAAAAACGAACTGGCTAACCAGTGGCACTACAAAGCCTCGCTGCTGGACGAATTTGTGCAGCTAAACTTCATCGGACCGGAATCGGTCGATCTCTTTAAGGAGAACTATAAAAATCCGGACGAATACTGCTGCCTGTTTGTGATTCAGGGCGACTTTGCCGGGTTTGTCTACGTTCCGTATCCGGAAGATTAACCGGTTGCGTAAGTAAGATTTATTAATGCCGGGCCCTAACCCGGCGTTTTAGTTATGGATCGCACTACCAGCACTTAGCGTATACCGGTATTGTACTTTCCAGTTTTTTTTGCCTTATTTTGAGGGCAAAAAGAGCACCCGGCATGACACGGATACCCCTGGAAAAGCGGCTTGTCAACGTGGATGATCAGCAGTGCTGGGCGGAATACCGCGCCGGGAGCGAAGCCGCGTTTACCGAATTGTCCCGCCGGTATTACCGCAAACTGGTGCATTACGGGCTGAAGTTTACCTCCGACGTTCAGGTGGTTGAAGACGCGCTGCAGGACGTACTCGTGCATTTGTGGCTGCACCGGCAGTCGGTCAGTGAGACGCCTTCCGTGAAATTTTACCTGATGAAGGCCTTCCGCCATCAGTTGTTCAAAAGCCTAAAGCGCCTGCCGACGCTGACATCGGAAGAAGACCGCCTGGGGTCGGAACTGCCGGAGTTTTCTGCCGAGGAGGTGCTGATTCAGCAGGAGGAAACCCAGCAGCAACAGTATAAAGTCAGCCAACTGCTTGCTTCGTTGCCCCCCCGGCAGCGCGAGGTCATGTACCTGCGGTATTACCAGGATTTACGTGTCGACGAAATTGCTCAACTGCTGAGCATCAAACCGCAGTCGGTCAGCAACATTCTCCAGCGCTCGCTGGCGAACCTGCGCGAAAACTGGCACCTCATTATTCTTTCTCTGTTCCTGGCCCTGGCCGGCGTCTGCTGAGGGGTTCTGCATTTTTTTGTCAATATTTTTTACTTACCTGAGTATCCGCAGCCCATTTCGGGATAATAGCTATAAAAGGCCGCTTCCTGGCCTGCCGCATTCTCTATGAACAACAGTACCTACCTTGACCAGTTATTGGAAAATGCCCGCTTTCGGGCGTGGGTGTTGGGCGAGCAGCCCGACGATACCGCCTATTGGCTGGCGTGGATGGATAATGATCTGGCCCGGCAGGAAGCCGTACAGCAGGCGCGTCAGCTCCTGACAGGACTCCAGGGAAAACCCGTAGACCTGTCGGATCAGCACATCAATAGCCGGATACAGCAGGCGCTGACGCAGGCCAAAGAACAGGAGAACGAAGCGGTTGCAACTCGTCCTTTATACCCCCAGTGGCGGTATGGGTGGGTGGCGGCTGCTGTGGTCCTGCTGCTGGCCGGCTTCGGGCTGTTCCGCTACCAGACGCGGGAAGCGGCTGCGGTGTATACCCGGCAGGTTTCGGAAGCCGGCGAGGAAACGCTGGTTGAGGAAGTGGTCAACCGAAGCGCACAACCACGCCATATTCGTTTGCCGGACAACAGTTCCGTGGTGCTGCGGCCAAACAGCCGGTTGCGTTTCCCCAAACACTTTGACGCAGCGAAGCGGGAGGTGTACCTGACCGGCGAAGCCTTCTTTGAAGTCACCCGCCACCCCGAACAGCCGTTCTTTGTGTACGCCAATGAACTGGTGACGAAGGTACTCGGGACCAGTTTTAGCGTCCGGGCGTACGAGAAAGATCCCAATGTGGTGGTGGTGGTTAAAACCGGAAAGGTATCAGTATTTGCCCAGGCCGACCAGGTGTCGCAGGAGCTGCGCAACAACCACGAACTCACCGGCATGGTGCTGGCACCCAACCAGCAGGCGGTTTTTCAGCGGGCAGAGGTCCGGCTGATGCGGAGCATTGTCGATAACCCCAAACCGGTGGCGCAGACTATCGAGAGCCAGACGTTCGAATTTGAGTCTACGCCCATTGCCCAGGTGTTTGCCGCACTCGAAAAAGCCTATGGCGTCGATATCGTGTTCGACGAAGACGCCATGGCCAACTGCAGCATTACGGCTAAACTGGGTGATGAGCCGCTATTTGATAAGTTGAAATGGATCTGTACGATTACTGAAGCCTCGTATGAGGTGACCGACGGTCAGATTATTGTATCCGGAAAGCCCTGTCTGTAACCAACCTGCCAATGTACCGCTATGCTTCGCCCGAACACCTCGTAAGCCCGTAAAAAAGGGTGAACAATGTTCCCGCATCGTTCACCCTGTGTTCAATCCCCTTTTTGTCGCGGCTAAACGAACGTCCTATGCAGGATGATGGGGATTTGTTTTGCCAGTTTTTTCCAAACCAGCTAACCAGTCAAATTTATGAAAAAAAGAATACGCTCGCACCGACGCTGGCGAATGATTATGCGAATCAGTCTTCTGCAAGGTATACTGGGGCTCCTGTTGGTGAGTTTCTCGTTTGCGCACGAGGGGCAGGCGCAGGAACTGCTGAACCGGACCCTGACGCTTCAGGTGAAGAACCAACCTGTGGGAATGGTGCTCAACCAAATCGAGAAAGCCGTTGGTGTAAACTTTATGTACAGTCCGGAACTGATCCGGGCTACCCGCCGGGTGTCGATCCGTACGCAGGATAAGCGGCTGTCGGAGGTGCTGACCGAATTGCTGCAACCCCTTAATATCGCCTACGAGGTGGTGGGGCAGCAGATCCTGCTGAAACGCAGCCCGGCCACCAAAGTCGGGCTGGTACCCGAAGCGGTGAAGCCAGAAACCCTGCTCAGCGAAGCGCCGGCCGACCGGACCATAACGGGACTTGTGACCGACGAAAAAGGGGAAGGGCTGCCGGGGGTGAGCATTCTGGTGAAAAACACCAATCGGGGCACCACCAGCGATACCGACGGGCGCTACCGCATCACCGTGCCGGATGGGCCGGCCACGCTGGTGTTTTCGTACGTCGGCTACCTGACCCTGGAACAGGCCATCGGCAGCCGGAGTCAGCTTAATGTGTCGCTCCGGGTGGATGATAAAACGCTGAGCGAGGTGGTTGTGGTGGCGTTCGGCGAGCAGCGCCGGCGCGACCTGACGGGCTCCATTTCGTCGTTGGGTTCGGCGGATATTCGCGCCAATACGGCCGCCAGTCCGGATGTGGCTTTGCAGGGACGTGCCGCCGGTGTTCAGATTACCCAGGCGGGCGGTACACCCGGTGGCGCGGTACGCATTAACGTGCGCGGGGTGGCTTCCATCAACTCAAACTCCCAGCCGCTGATCGTGATTGACGGGCAACCGGTCAACAGCAGCGCCTTTGGGGCCGGTGGCGTGGCCATGAACCCGCTGTCGGAGATCAACCCCGACGATATTGAGTCCATTGAAGTCTTGAAAGATGCGTCGGCCTCCATTCTGTTTGGTTCCCGGGCCGCCAACGGGGTTATCCTGATCACGACCAAAAAAGGGGCAAAGGGCAAGCCAAAATTTGACTTAAGCTACCAGCAAGGCGTAAATACCCCGACCAACCGGGTCGAGATGATCGACAACGGAGCGGATCATTTCAACATCCTGAAACGGGCCGCCCGCAACAACCTACAGGCCGGCCTGAACCCGGCCTCGTCCAACCTGGCAAACCTCTTGCCGACCGGTATCCTGCGCGGCTCCCTGCCGCCCGCCTTCGACAACCGGCTGATCGACTCAACCACGCTGTACAATACCAGCACCAACTGGCTCGACCAGGTGCTGCGGCAGGGTAAATTCCAGCAGGCAACGCTGGGTATCGGGGCCGGTACCAACAAACTGTCGGTGTATGCCAGCGGCTCCTACCGCAACGAAGACGGTATCGTGATCGGGCAGGGCCTGCGCCGGCTGACCGGGCGGATCAATGTGGAGTATAGCCCGATTAAAATGTTGCGGGTGGGGGCCAATGTGGCGCTCAACCGCATCGACAACGAGGCCATTCCGCTGGGGAATTCGTACCAGTACGGGCTTACCTCGGCCCTGCCTGCCTATCCGGTGCAGTTGCCGGACGGCTCGTATTTCAACGGAATTGCCAACGGAACCAATAACACCCAGAGCATCGGCACGAATCCGGTCTTTTACCGCGAGCACTATTCCAACGTAGCCACGACGTATCGCAACATTAACACCTTTTTTGTCCAGCTGGAGCCCATCCGGGGCCTGACACTCCGCACCGAGGTAGGCACCGATCGCCAGCGGACCATCAACGACATTCTGCTCAATGCTACCCTGTACCCGAGAGGCATCCAGGGCGCAGAGCGGAACGGTGAAGGCCGCGCCGAAAACCGCAATGTGCTGAACCGCAACCAGAACTGGAACAACACCAGCAGCTACACCCGGCAGCTCGGCAGAGACCACCGCCTGACGGTATTGCTGGGGAATAACCTCCAGAACCGCATCTCCGATAACGAGACCTACATTACCGAGCGTGTACCAGACGGGGCCAAAACAGGGCTGGATACCACCCGCACGGTCATCTTTAACGATGAAATCTCGTTCCGGTTTGTCTCGTTCTTCGGGCGGGTCAACTACGCCTACAAGGACCGGTATCTGTTCGAGGCCAGCTTGCGGTCGGACGGCTCGTCGCGCTTCGGCCCCGAAAACCGCTGGGCTACGTTTCCCGGTATGTCGGTGGGCTGGGTCATCAGCGAGGAGGAGTTTCTGCGCAACAGTTCGTTTATCAACTTCCTGAAACTGCGGGGTAGTTACGGTCTTACGGGAAATGCCGAGATCGGCAACTTTGCCTGGCAGAAAACCTTTACGTATGTCGGCTACAATGCCGCCATCTACGGTGGTATTCAGGGTGGGCAGTTTACCAACCCCGGCAACTCGGCCCTGACCTGGGAATCGACAAAGCAGTTTGATTTGGGGCTGGAGTTTACGCTGCTCAACAAGCGCATCAGCGGTACGCTGGATTACTACAACAAAGACTCCGACGGCCTACTGCTCAACTATGCGCTGGGAGCCCTGTTCGGTACCATCAATAACTCCATGACCATCAACCTGGGCTCGGTGCGCAACCGGGGGGCAGAACTGAGCCTGACCACCCGCAATGTGGCAAAATCGCATTTCCGTTGGACAACCGATTTCAACATCAGCCACAACCGGAATACCGTGCTGAGTACCTATTCGGCCCCGTTCCTGAACTATCCGTTCCAGGTGGTGGCCGGCCCCAGCATTGCTACACCCGGATACCCGTTGGGCAATTACTACATGGCCCAGTTTGCCGGCTTTGATCCCGTAACGGGCAATGAGCTGTTCTATGAGCGTGACCGCGTGGTGTTTGGGAACACCGGCCAAACCGTAAAAACGGGAGCGCTGTGGGATGGAACCATCAACAACCAGTCGGGCAACAACCAGTTTATCCTCGAAAACCGAACGCCGTATCCGGTCTTCTTTGGTGGCCTGACCAACAGTTTCCAGTTCAGGCATGTGGACATCAGCTTCCTGTTCTACTACCAGTACGGCAACTGGATTTATGACCAGGGTGAGCGGAATCAGAGCTATCCGTCCACCGGTCAGGTCCTGCGGGCCAACAGCGCCGGCATCGGCAGCCTGCGCAACGAACTGAACCGGACCGAAGGCGCGTACCGGCTGCAGTGGAACGCCAACGCCCGCACCATCGAATCATCCCGCTTTCTGCACGACGGCTCGTTTATCCGCCTGAAAAACGTGCAGGTCGGCTACTCGCTGCCGTCGGCGCTGGCCAAGAAGGCATTCCTGCGAACGGCCCGGATTACGCTGACGGGCCAGAACCTGCTCACCTTCACCAAATTCAGAGGCTGGGACCCGGAAGTATTTCGCAACGGCGGGGCCGACGGCGCTACGGCGACTCTGTCGCCCGGTGTGACGAATAACGACCTGCCGCAGGTGCGGACTATTCTGGTGGGTGTCAACTTTGGCTTTTAAGACTATTCCCGACAAGCAAGACTTTTAACAAGATGCGATTGACTCAAATACTCAGTCTGTGCGGGGTGGCTGCCGTGGCAATCAGCGGCCTTTCCTGCAAAAATTATTTAGACGAGGTATCGTCCAAAACCCTGATCCAGGCCGAGAACGTGCGCACCGTGCAGGAACTGGACATCCTGATGACCGGCGCTTACTCGGGCATTGCAAGGGAAGTGGCCTTCGGCGGCAACGCCCCGCTCATTGGTGACCTCTTTGCCGACCTGGTGGCCGTCAACAACATCAACTACCGCAACAGCCCCAGCCGGTCGTCGCTGGTGTATACCTGGACGCAGCGGGAACTCGACTACGGCCTCAACGGGGAGTTTTTACAGTGGTCGACGTTCGGGCTGAACAATGCCAACAACGTGCTGGAGATTCTGCGCAGCGGGCAGGTGCAGACGCCGGGTGAAACTGATCCGAGGCTGGATATTAACCAGCAGCGGGGCCGGATTGAAGGCGATGCCCGGTTTGTGCGGGCATTGTGCATTTTTGAACAGACCCGGCTGCTGGGCTACCCCTGGGGGCATACGCCCGACAACTCGCATCCCGGCCCGGTGGGCAGCTACCGGTCCGTTGCCAGCTTCGGCGATCTGGCCTACCCGCGCCTGAGCGTAAAGGCCGCCTACGACAGTGTGCTGAACGACCTGCGCATGGCGGAGCGCCTGCTGCCGGAACGCTACGACCCGGCCCTGCATCTGCCCGATATGCAGCCTCGGGCTAATAAGTACGCGGCTCTGGCGCTGATGGCGCGGGTGTACTGGCAGCAGGATAATGTAGACAGTTGCCTGGCGGTGTGCAACCGGCTGCTGGGTTCGGGTAATAACAACCGCTTCCCGCTGGTGGCCGGTAATCTGATGCCGGCGCAGCTTTTTCAGCGCACCGGCATTACGCCGACTACCAACTCGGCCAACCGGGATGAGGTAATCTTTGAACTGGTAAACGTGGTTGGGCGTAACTCCCGCACCACCAACGGGGCCCCGCTGCGGACCCATTTTACGCTGCAAAGTCCGTATACGGCCGCGCAACTGGCCAATGTCAACAATCTGACCTCCGGCCCTAACCTGCGGATGAGCCAGCGCTTTAAGACCCTCGCCAACTTTGACCGGACGCGGGACCTGCGGTACCGGACGCTGATTGATACCAGTCAGGCCACCACGGCTGCAGCCGCCTGGAACAGCCCGAACCGGCTTTGGTTTAGCCGGAAATGGGGTTCGCTGGGAACCACCAACCTCGGTCCGGTGCAGGGGGTAAACTCCAACGTGGTGATGTACCGTTCGGCCGAATTCCTGCTGATGCGGGCCGAAATGAACCAGCGTAAAGGCAACACCCCCCTGGCGCTGAACGACCTGAATGCCATTCGCACACGGGCGGGGCTCCCAGCGCTTGCCACGGCTCCGGCCAACCTGCTGGAGGAAATCCGGACGGAGTTTATCCGGGAAACCTTTAGCGAAGGAACGCGCATCCACGACCTGCGCCGGCTGCGGCAGCCGGTGAATCCGGGCGATCGGTCCACATCCCCCTCCGGCGTAGACTGCGCGTCCGCCAATTGCAGCGAATTGCCCTGGAACAGCCGCCTGCTGGTATTCCTGGTGCCGCAGTCGCTGATTGACCGTAACCCGCTGATGGTGCAAAACGATTAAATCTGTCAAACGCCGAAAACCATTATCTGACATGAAACCAACAAGCCTGGGTTCTGCGATATACAGTCTGTTATTGTTTGCCCTGACGTTCTGGGCGTGCGAGAATCCCCCTTTCCCAACCGTCACCAGCGACACCGCCCTCCGCGACCGGCTGAAGGGCATCTGGGTGCCGGTATCGCTCACGATGAAGTACCAGGTAGGCGCTACGCCCAATCCGCGTGATACCCTGGTGACGGTAACGCCCAACACCGCGCCTTTGCTGGTAGCCGGTCGGGCCAATCCGATTATGCCGTTTACCGATACGCTCTATCTGGCAGCCGCCACCGCCCGGTCGGATACGTTCTGGCTGGCCAACCGGGGCATTCGGCAGCAGGGTAATTTCTCGGCGGCTAAGGTGAATGATGCCGGTCAGGAAGCTATTCTGCTCCGGTTTGGTCGCCCGACCTACACCCGTGGGCAGGTCACCCGCTGGAATTATGATTTTGTCTTTCACGGAACGGTAGCGCCCAATGCGGCCAACGCCCCGGTCTACACCCCGGCATCGTACCCCAACTACGCGCCGACGATTGTGTCGCTGACCGATCAGCAGATGGTGCTTATGTTTAGCACCACGGGGACCATTAACGTGCCCGTGGTGCCGCTGACAGCCGCCAACCGGGATGTGAATGCCGCCTGGGCCGGACGCCCGATTGTCTTTACCGCCACCTATGCCAAACGGTAAGTCAACACAATCAAATTCTTTTCGGGTTGGCGGAAGTTCATTAATGCAGACTTCTTCGCCTGAATACGGCTACCGTACGGTATGAGGATACTACTTACGTTGCTTGTTCTCTGGCTGGGTATCAGCGTTGCCCCGGCGCAGGAGTTTGGTTCCTGGGACAAGCCGATACCGGATTTTGCGTCGTGGTGGGCACCCGTTCGGCCATTTACCCCCGTTACCCCTGGTGAGCACCCGCGGCTTCTCTTCCGGAAGCAGGACCTTCCGGCCCTGCGTCGGAAAGCGGAGACGCCCGAAGGCCGGGCGATGCTGAAACGGCTGCGGTACCTGCTCGATGGCGGCAACGGCGATGGCATGCCTAAAGCGTTCAACCCTGCGCCGGAAGCCTATGCCGCCGGGGGCGGGAAGAGCATCGTGGTCGACACGGCCGGGGTGTTTACGGTCGGCCATGTGGCCGGTTACGGGCTGCTGTACCAACTCACCGGCGATAAAACCTACGCGGAGCTGGGCCGCCGGTGCTTTGAACTGGCCCTACAGGGGCAGCGCGACCGCGACGACCGCTACAGTTACGTGAAGCCGGGAGGAGCCCTGCGGGCCGGGCCGGTACTGGGCTGGCTGGCGGTGGGTTACGACCTGTGTTACGACGGCTGGGACAACGCCACCGTCGAGCGGCTGGGGAAAGCGCTGGTTCACTACCAGGCGGGAATTACGCAGAAATACGGCAATAAAGAAGTTGACCTCGACGCCCTCGTAAGCGGGACCATGCCTCCCAAAAGCAACCATTACGGCATGCAGGTGGGTGGGGCCGCGCTGGTTTTGCTGGCGTTGCACCAGGAGCCGTGGGCAGACCGGGAGCGGATCGACCGGCTGCTGGAAATCAGCGGCCGGAGCATGGTGCATACCGTTACGCAGGGTTTCGGCGATGGGGGGTATTTTGCCGAAGGTGACGGAACGGGCTCCATGGCCTCGCATATCGTGTACCTCACGGCCCTACAGGCCTGGCGAAACACGATGGGTATGGACTTTGTCAATACCGGACGACCGAACGTATCTATGACCGCGCTGAAGTGGTTGTATCTGACCGTTATGCGGGATGGCAAACCCGAAGTCTGGCCCATCCGGGGTGGGTACCCCCACAACGTCTGGAGTCGGACGCTGTCGGGGGCCGGCTATGTCAGCGCTGCTTTCGGTATTCTGCCGCAGGCGCAGCAGGCTGCCTTCAAATGGTTTTACAACCACTTCTTGCTAGAACCGGACACCCGGGCCGGCACACCGTATGAGCCAAGTGTTTACCCGCAGTTAACGGTGAGTGCCTTCGTTAACTGGCCGCCGGACCTGCCCGAACGCAACCCCGCCGAGGTACTGCCGCTGTGCTACCGCGACAGCGTCTATGGCTTTTATGCCTGGCGCAACCGCTGGCGGGACGAGAACGACATCGTTGTTACCGCCCTCACTAAATCCGCGAAAGGTTACATGGGGGCCAAAGCCGATACGGCCCTGCATATCCTGGCGTATGGGAGGCAACTTACGTGGGGCCGAATCAGCAGCGAAGCGCAGGACTGGACGCGCTCACCGAAGGGCGAAACCAGCGTTTTGCGCTTCGCCGACGGCACGGCTATTGGAGTCGATTTATCCGGGAAAAGTGGGGCTGACCTGATGCTGGTCAGTTCCGGGGATGCAGAGGGGAAGAAGGTCCGGGTGGGCCGGCATACGCTGACATTTCGCTTTTTAACCCAGACACCACTGCCCAAAATCCGGGTGAAAAACCAGCAGGTATGGGTGAGGAAACAGCGGTTATCAATCGCCGGTGACGGGCGAATTTCCTTCAGGTCAATTCATTGACCGGGGCCTATTCATGCACCCACTTCACCCGCCAGGGGTCGTTGGTCATTTCCTGGAAGTTTTTCAAAGACGCCAGCAGCGTATCGTAAACGGCTTTGTACGCTTTGTTTCGGGCCAGATTGGTACGCTCCTGCGGGTCTTTTTCAAGGTCATACAGCTCATACGTCGGTCGGTGAATGTAGGCGTCTTTGGTGCGCGGCCCATACTGCGTTTTGCCCGACTTCAGAAAACCCTGCCAGGTGGCCGAACTCCATAAATCAGCCGCGAACGGAAAGGGCAGTTCGTGCGCCACATTCCAGATGAGTTTATAGCGTTTGGTTACCACCGACCGCATGGGGTAGTACATGGTCACCTCGTGAAAAGTGTGCGACAGAAATACCGTATCGCTTTTGAACGGCACCGGGTTCGGTCCGCCAATGGCGTCGAAATACCCTTTCCAGGATTTGCCGTGGTAGAAGCTGGTCGGCCCACGCTCGCCGAATTCGCCACCACCCTGCGGCCGGCTGGATTTGGCCATGGTGGGCGGATTCAGCCCGGCATAGTCCAGCAGGGTCGGGGTGACATCCACCCACGAAACCAGTTCGTCGCAGACCTGATTTTTACGATTGGAGAAGGGATTGCGGACGATGAGCGGTAGGCGGACGCCGGGCTCGTAATGGGTGGTCTTGGCACCGGGTACGGGCATGCCGTTGTCGGACAGGTAAATCACAATGGTGTTGTCCCACAGCCCCTGCTGCTTCAGCAGGTCAAACAGCTTTCCGATGCCCTGATCCATCCGCGAGACCGACTGGTAGTACTGCGCGAGCTCGGCTTTCGTTTCGGGCGCGTCGGGCAGAAAGTATGGCACCCGCAGGGAGTCCATGCCGTAGAGGGTTTCGGTCACGCCTTCATGGCCGTTGGGCCGGTTGCCGTGCGGATTGGCGCTGTAGGGTAGGTTTTTATTGCTGCCGGCCCGGTGCGGGTCGGTGGTGCAGAAGTACAGAAAAAAGGGTTTGTTGCGGTTGGCTTCCAGAAAACTGGCGCACTGACCGGCCATCTTTACCGGGTTGGAGCCGTCGTCGCTCAGGGCCTCGTCGAACGTATAGGCGCTCTCCGGCGCTACGTGGTATTTGCCGATGCGGGCGGTGGTGTACCCGGCTCCGTGGAGCAGAGCGGGTAGCGTTTTCAGCTCCTCATGTGAACGGAAATGGTGCGTAGCATGGGCCAGCCCATATTGCCCATTGTTGTGATTATGCCGCCCGGACAATAGCGTCGACCGACTGGGGCTGCACGATGAGGTGGTGGCATAGGCGCGGGTGAACCGGACCCCCTCCTTGGCCAGATAGTCTATATTAGGTGTTTTGGCCTGGGTGCGTCCGTCCAGGGTGGTATAGCAGCCGATGGCACTCAGGTCGTGGTCGTCGCCAACGATCAGGACAAAATTGGGCCGTGTTGGTGGCGTTTGGGCCAGCACGGCGCTGGTGATCAGAATAAGGAAAAAGGGTAGCTTCATAGTATTTCAGGCCGTAAAAGCTATTAGATGTTTTTCTTTTTAAGCTCACCAACGGCATAATCGGCGGCCCGGGCGGTCAGGGCCATAAACGTCAGCGAGGGGTTCTGGCAGGCCGTCGACGCAAAGCAGGCACCGTCGGTGACGAACACGTTCTTTGCCGCCCAAAGCTGATTGTGGGCGTTAAGCATCGACGTTTTCGGGTCGCGGCCCATGCGTACCCCGCCCATTTCGTGAATGGCCAAGCCGGGTGCCGAATTGTTGTCGTAGGTAGTAACGTTTTTCAGGCCGGCGGCTTCCAGCATCTCGGCGGCATCGTTTTCCATGTCCTTCCGCATGCGCTTTTCGTTTTCGCGGAATTTGACGTCGAATACCACCGTCGGCAGTCCCCATTTATCGGTTTGGGTCTGGTCGAGGGTAATCCGGTTATCCTCGTAGGGCAGGCACTCGCCGAAGGCCACCAGCCCCATGCTCCACGGTCCCGGCTGCGACGCCTGCTCCTTCAGCTCTTCGCCAAAGTTGGACGCAACCCCGGCCGTCTCCGCAACCAGCCGCTGCCAGCCCGACCGCGACGCGCCCCCCTGGTAGCCAAAACCGCGCAGATACTCGCGTTTGTCGGTGCCGATGTTTCGGTAGCGGGGGATGTAAATGCCGTTGGCCCGCCGGCCGTAGTAGTATTGGTCGTCAAAGCCTGGTCCTTCGGCCCGGCCGCTGGCGCCAATCTGGAAGTGGTGGTCCATGACGTATTTGCCCAGCGTGCCGCTGTCGTTGCCGAAACCGTTGGGAAAGCGGTCGGAGATGGAGTTGAGCAGGATGACGTTGGTACTCACCGTCGAGGCATTCAGGAAGATCAGGCGGGCGTAAAACTCGATGGGCTGTTTGGTGAGCGCATCGATCACCCGCACGCCGGTAGCCCGCTGCCGGTCTTTATCATACAGCAATTCGGACACAATCGAGTGGGTGCGGACCGTGAGCCGGTTGGTCTGGCGGGCAGCGGGCAGTGTCGCCGACAAGCTGCTGAAATAAGAACCGTACGGACAGCCACGGGCGCACATATTCCGGTACTGGCACGGTGCCCGGCCCACAGCCGTATGCACCGGATTCGCCTGCGACAGGTTTGCCGTGCGGCCGATGGTCATCACCCGGTTCATTTTCTGCTTCAACTGCCGCGTACTGTGCGACTCCACACAGTTCATCTGCATCGGCGGCAGAAAATCACTGTCGGGCAACTGCGGCAGCCCTTCCCTGCTTCCCGATATACCGGCAAACTTCTCGACGTAGCTGTACCACAGTGCCAGATCGGCGTAGCGGATGGGCCAGTCTGTGCCGAAACCGTCGCGGGCGTTGGCTTCAAAATCCATCTCACTCCAGCGGTAGCTTTGCCGGCCCCACATGATGGATTTTCCGCCCAGAATGTCGGGCCGTCGCCAGTCGAACGGCTGGATTTCCCGGTAGGGCGCGTTGCGATCATCGAACCAGAAGTGGGCCGTCTGCTCATTGTAGGTATGGATGCGGTACTGCGGTGGCATTTTGTCGGTGAGCAGTGGGGTCCGGTCCCGGTAGGTGAACTCCCAGGGCGCTTTCAGGGCCGTGTCGTAGCCGGTGACGTGTTCGAGCGGTCGCCCCCGTTCGAGCAGCAGCACGCGCAAGCCTTTCTGGGTTAGCTCTTTAGCGGCCCATCCGCCACTTATGCCGGAGCCAACCACAATGGCGTCGTAGTGAGTAGCATCCGATTCTTTTTTCAGGTACAAGTTCATGGTTTCGTTCATTGACGTTCAGGTCAGGGTATCGTAAGGGAGCGTTAGAGCGCTTTTTTTGCATAGCGGGTAGGGTGGGGGAAGCCCCGTTTCTCCAGGTCGGATACCTCATCGCGGGGTTCGCAGAACCAGGCCAGTGTCTGTTCAATGGTCAGGTTAGCCGGTAGCCGGGCCGCGTCGGGATGGCTGTCTGTAAATACCGCAATCAACTGTTCCTGCATGGCCCGGAGCCGCTTCTGATGGGCCGGCTCACCGGCCAGGTTATGCAGTTCGTCGGGGTCGTGTCGGAGGTTGTAGAGCCGATGGAGGTAACCGGTCGGCCGGCTGGTGCCAATCTCGTAGCCTAAGCCGAGGTCGTACTGGTTGGTCGAAAATATGTATTTCCAGGGTCCACCGTTGCGGTCGTCGGTGCGTAGCATGGCCATGTTATCGACCAGGTATTCCGAAAACACTTGCTGGCGGTGGCTCTTCTTCGGGTTCTTCAGCAGCGGCACCAGGCTCTTGCCCCGCGTGGTCAGGGCCGGTGCTCCGGCGACCTCGACAAACGTGGGCACCAAATCGACCAGCTCAACGAGCTCGGTGCTGACGGTCTCGGGCCGGGTCAGGCCGGGTGCGCGGACCAGCAGCGGACTGCGCACGGCCGGTTCCCACAGGGTATGCTTCTCGAACCGATTGTGGTCGTTGAGCAGGTAGCCGTGGTCTGAGATGTAAACCACCAGGGTATTGTCACGCAGGCCGCTGTCGTCAATGGCCCGCAAAATCTGGCCTACGTTTTTGTCGAGGTACTCCACACAGGTGTAGTAGCCGGCCACAATCTCCCGCTTTTGGGTATCGGTCAGGTTCCGGAAAATGGCGGGCGTCCAGGGTAAATCCTCTGGTCCGAACCGTCCCAACGGCATTTGTTCCGGCCGGTAGTGGTTCGCAAACTCAACCGGAAAGTTCATGGGGGCGTGGGGCGCGTGAAAGCCGACAAACAGCAAAAAAGGGTTAGCCCGTTGCGCCTGAATAAAGGTAATGGCCTCGTTGGTCAGGTAGGTATCGAGTGTATCGGCATCGTACAGTGGTTCGGGACGTACGCCCGGATTCACCCATTGGTCCACCGAAAAGCCTTTGGTTTTGGTCATGTCGCGCACCGGAACATCAGTCGGAACGGGGCGCGGGCCCCCTTTACTTATGAGCCACTTGTTGTACTCGGCGGTGTCTTTGCGCAGATCGAAACCGTGGTTCAGGTTGTTGTTGGTGTGCATCTTGCCGATGGCGGCCGTGCGGTATCCGTGGGTTTTCAGGTGCTCAGCAATGGTGTAATTCTTCTCGTCGGATAGAGGTGTGAACAACAGATTGACGCCGGTCTGGTGCGGGTAGTTGCCCGTCAGGAATGATTGCCGGGACGCGCTGCATACCGGCGACTGGCAGAAGACGTTGGTAAACCGCATGCCTTCCCGCGCCAGTTGGTCCAGGTGGGGCGTTTTGATAGAAGGGTTCCCCGCATCGGCGGACCGGTAGCTGCCTATCACCCGCATGGAGTGGTCGTCGCCGATGAGCAGCACAATGTGTTTGTACCGTCCGGCGGCAGCTTTGCCGCTGAGCAGGGGCCAGCCGATTGCCGTAGCCGCCAGGGTAGTAAGGGTGTGGATCAGAAAATCGCGTCGCTGCATCGGTCGCTCGGGTTAGCGTTTCTGCGAGTATTCCGGGATGGGTGTCTTGCCCAGCACGTCGCGGTAATTAACCAGTTGAACACCCCGTTTCCGGATGGCCCATTTTGCCTGGACAATAGCCATCAAAAGCAACAGGACTGGCAGCAGAAAAGCCACCCGGTTGAGGCCGGTGCAGGAACGATGTACAGCCATACGTTTATGTAAGAAGCGGCTGTAGGGCAACCACTTCCGGTTTAGGAGGAATACTATGCTAAAAGCAGCCTGGTGGTCTATTATAACGATGTTCTTGTTCAGTACCCCGGATTTTGGTTCATCGCCGGGTTGTTGTCGGTTTCGGCCAGCGGAATCGGGAACAACAGATGCCTGGTTACCAATGAACCGGGCCGCCCCGAACAGCAGCGAATTGTTGGGCTCATAAGGCCCCCACCAGCCTGAGGTTGCTCCAACCCCACCCGGCTCAAAAGTCGTCGGGCAAAAACACGTTATCTGTATCAGGGGGCTGGCTGGCCTGAAACTCGTACAGCGATTCGGCATTGTTTTCGCGGTCGGCGGCAAAATTATCGGCAAAATTGGCCACCAGTGTGCAGTTCTTGATTTTACTTGAATGCCGCCAGGGCCGCCATAAAATCGGCCAGGGGTTTGTTGATGGTCCCGCGAAACACCAGACTCTTGCCCAGCATCCCGTAGGCGGCATTGCTCGTGGCGCGTCCGGCGTTGCGGTACACGCCCTCGGCTACCGTGTTGGTTTTGTCCAGGGCGGTGTTGGCCCGGTAAATGATCCGGTAGAGGCTTACGTAGTAGTTGCCCAGCTTCAACGAGGCAAACGTCTCGAACGCGTTGGGACCGGTAGTGGTGATGTCGTCGCCGGGCAGAAGGTGCAGGGTAAAAATCCCTTCGAAAGCTACGAGGAATTTGGGCGTTTCGGATTAGCCAGCAGGAACCTTGCGGGCTTTGATTTGACAGCCCGCAAGGTTCCAAACCGGTTGCTTTTACTTCCGGCTGATCGGCGCACCACCAACCGGAGCGCTGATCACACCCAGGTAGCGACCCATCCAGTAGGGCAGCAGCCAGATGTCGCCGGCGCTGTGTTCCGACAAACCGTTTGCCCCTCGACTATCGAGGTTGAACATATTGGCGTTGTGCCGCTGGATGGGTCGTTCGTCGGGCGGTAGCACCTCTTTAATGGTTTGCCGGCGGAAGTTAGGGGCCATGGGCTCAATGTCCTGGCGGTGGCTGTTGGCAATGCTCCAGTCGATGAGGTCAAGCGGGTGTTCCTGCAAATACCAGATGGCCTCTTTGAGGTCAAAATCCTTGACGCCGGTCAGGGCGGTGAAGATGTTCCAGGCACCTTCTTTTTCGGGGCGCTCGGCTTGCCAGTGGTCCAGGATGGCTTTTTTGTACTTGGCTTTGAGCGTATCGTTGAAGGCGTAGCGGTAAAGGCCCCAGTAGCCGACAAAGTACATCTCATCATCGGAATGGTTCCAGCTATCCGAGAGGGTTTTGGCAAGGTCATCGGTGCTGCCTGCGGCTACCCCAATCTGCTTCATCGGACGCATCAGGTTCTCCAGATAGCCGTGCTGCTGCATCAACTCAAAGGCTTTCTTCCGGTAAATTTCTTTTTTGGTGAAGTGGTAAGCCGTTTGCAACATACCGATAATGTTGGACGAGTTGAGCTTCCGGTCTCCTATCGAAGGGTCAAATCCATTGACGTATTTGGGGTTCCACTTACCCCATTGGGTGGGTTTGCCGTTGTAGTCGATCAGGTACAGGTCGTTTTTGACAATATGCCCCATCAGCGTATCGATCAGGTTGATGGCGCGGGTCTTGAGGTCTTTGTCGGGGATGAGTTCGGCCATGGCCCCGAAGGCGAAGATATGGCCGATGGCTTCGTCGCTGCTGGTGGTCGCTTTCCAGTCCCATTCGGGGTGAGGAGCGTGCTGCCAGCGGTCCGGGTCGGCCAACTGGCTGATAAAGCCCCGCCGTTCGAACGAGCGCGACGGGAAGCCCGGAATGGGATTGATGGTGTACAGCCGCTCCATGGCGTCGAGCGATTCCCGGCAGTTTTGCAGGGCTTCTTCGTCTTTGGTAACGGCGTACCGAAAAATCTCTCCGGCCAGATACATAGAGGTCCATAGACCATCGTTGTCGGAATCTTCCAGGTAACCAGAGGCCACATTACCTTTTCCCAGGCCGCTGAGGGAGGCATTGAAGCCGTTGCGGATGTGCCGGCTGCGTACCTGCTTATCAAAAAACATCGCTTTGTCGTGCAGGGTCATCTGCCTAAAGCAGATCTCGCCCAGCCCGGCATTGGTCAGCACCAGCACGGCCTTGTTTTTCCCTTTGGCAATGTGTGTAACCTGATTACCGGGTAGCCAGCGTTCGCCATAGTAGTAATCGTACTTACCATCCGGACGCAGCGCAAAGGCTCCCTGCGAGGTACCGAACCAGAGCCGGCCGTTGATGTCGGCAACGGCGGTAATGTCTGTAGCCGGCAGTTTCCGGCGAATGTCGCCGATGGGCTTTTGGGTAGTGGCATCCAGTTCGATATAGCCGTTGCGGGTGCCGATGATGACTTTTTGGCCCCCGCTGCTGAGGTCAAACGCGGTGAAGTCCTTGCCGGTAAATATGGGGGTCAGTTTGTTGGTGGTCGGTGAAAACGTTGCCAGTGACTGCCGGCCCAGTATCCAGAACTGATTAGTTTCCTTCTGAAAGTGAAGGCCAATTACCTCATCATTGGGCAGGCTGCCGCTCCAAAGCGTTTTGGCGTCTTTCAGCAGGTGCAGCGCCCGGCCATCGGAAATCAGAAATGTAAAGTCGCGCCCGCCGGCGAAGAGTCTGGCGTTGGGCAAGGTGTGCTCCGAATACAGTTTGCCGGCCCAGGCGTTGCTCAGTATGGCTTTGTTGTCCAGCAGTACATATTGCTGGTCGTACGTGCCGATGGCGTTAATCTTCTTGCCCTGTATCGTGCGGTAGGTCCGGTCGGGTTGTAACGTGCCAGGGTACAGAAACTGACCGCCGTAGGGGTGGAGTACACCTTCGGATGAAAACACTTTGATGCTTCCATTGCGGTCGCAGTACACCCCGGAGAGGGTAATGGTGGGTTTGTCGATGTAGTGTTTGACGCTGTAATCCTGCCAGAAGGGCTTGTCCTGATGCCCCGATTGAGCATTGGTGGGATGTCCGGTAATTAGGGCAGGAAGTATTCCTGAAAATAGCAAACTGCTGAGGGTACGCATAGGGGTAAAGCGGTATAATAAAATGGTCTTCGTGGTTACGCCTTAAAGGGAAATTCGAGTTGGATCAACAACTACATATTTAATCGACTTCCGGTTGTTCTCCGGATGGTAAGAGTACGTCATGTGCAGCAGGCCGTCGGGCGTCTGGATCAGCGACGGGTACGAATAGCCGCCTTTTCCAGGCGGGTGATCTTCCAGCCGGATTTTTCGCTTCCAGGTTTTGCCTTCGTCGTCGGACAGATACAGGCTGAGCCGGTGGCGACCATCATCAATATCATTGCCCAGAAACGCCCATTTGCCGTCGGTCAGCACCAGCATCTCGACACTGGCCGTATTGGGTATGTCGGTTTTGGTAGCCGCTGTCCAGCTCTCGCCTTTGTCTTTGGACTCACTTACCTGCACCCGGCCAGGATTGTCTCCGCTGTCGCGCAGGTAAGCAACCAGCGTACCGTTCCGCTTCCGGGCCAGGGCCGGTTGAATAGGCCCCCGGCCGACCAGCGGCAGGCTGGGTCGCCAGGTAGTGCCATCGTTGTCGGAAATTGCCATCAGGCCCATATTGTAGCCGTCGGAGTACAGCGGGAGTATGATCCGGCCGTTTTCCTGGAGCATGGGTTTAATCCGGGTCATCCAGCCGATGCTGCGTTTGCGCGGGTCTTTGCTGGCTTCGATAATCATGCTGTCGTACGACTGGGCGTATTCCGCCCAACCCGCTGTTGGATGGGGTAATTGTTTAAAGCGGGCGGCTACTTCGGTGGCAAAGCGATCGTCGGGTTTGAGCAGAATGTTGTCCTGCCAGTCCCAGACGGGCGCTCCGCTCTTCAGATAATCGGTGGCCGTTCTGAACCGCAGGAGGGATTGCTCCCACCGGTTAGCCTGTACGGCAATCCAGACCAGAAACAGCTTACCCTGGCTGTTCAGAAACAGAACCGGATTGCAGTCGGGCAGGTTGGGGGTGTCGGCCATCAGGAAGGGTTCGCTCCAGCTTTTTTCGCCCTTCTTCAGTCGAGCCCCCATGATGCGTACATCATCGGCGGTGCGCTCCCCGCTGCCCTGAAACCAGGCTGCCAGAAAATCGCCGTTGGGCAGGCTGACCAGGCTGCTGGCGTGTACATGCTGCGCCTGAATCGGAAAAATCAGCATTTCCCGAACAATGGCAGAGTTTGGAGAGGTCTGGGCAAACCCAATGCCTACTGCGCCAAGCTGCACGAGCAGGCAGAGGTAGTAACAAAGCAGGGTAGGTTTCAGGAGGTCGTGCATACGTGGTTTGTTGTTTAGCGGATCATGCCCAGGTATCGGCCCATCCAGTTGACGGTTAGTTGCCGTTGTTACCCGATAGGCGTGCTTTTTGAATAATACTGCTATTTTTTGAGGAAAAATCGGGAGATAACGGCTAAATTAGGGTTATTTACCGAAAAAAAGCGGACGGACCTGACCCATATTCATCAGTGATTCTCGAACGCCTGGTCTGACAGAGAATTCTGGGCGAAGCGAAACAGGCCGTGTTGTAAGAGCGCAATAGCCAAATCCTAACCCCTCATGTCGAAACGAAGCTATTCCCGGCGGGAGTTTATCCGCCGTAATTCCCTCACCGGCCTGGGCGTTACCCTGACGCCCTCGCTGCTGGCCGATGGCCTGACCCGAATACCGCAGCAACCACTAGATCCCATACCGGCTCCGGCCATCTTCGCGGCTGCCGACACCCCTGCTATCCTGGGCGGCAAACCCATACGGACCAACGAGTGGCCCAACTGGCCCATGTGGCATGCCGAAACCGACGAGAAGCGGGTGCTGGAGGTTCTGCGCAGCGGCATCTGGTCGAGGGCGGGGGTAACCACCGAATTTGAAGCCAAATGGGCGGAGACCGTCGGGGCTAAACGCTGCCTGGCGGTAGTGAACGGAACCAACGCCCTGATAGCCGCCCTGGTGCAACTGGACATCGGCGGGGGCGACGAGGTGCTGATACCACCCTATACGTTTATTGCCACCGTCGCGGCCGTGCTGGCCACCGGGGCCATGCCTGTCTTCGTGGATGTAGACCCGGAAACCTTTCAGATCGACCCGGCCCGCATTGAAGGGAAGATTACCCCGCGCACCCGCGCTATCATGCCTGTTCATATTCTGGGCTTGCCGGCCGATATGACCCGGATCATGCCTATTGCCAGAAAACATAACCTGCTGGTGGTAGAGGATGCGTGTCAGGCCTGGCTGGCGGAGATCGACCATAAGAAAGTAGGCACGTTTGGTAATGCCGGCTGCTTCAGCTTCCAGAACTCCAAGAACATACCGATGGGCGAGGGTGGGGCCATCGTCAGCGACGATGAGGCTTTTATGGACCGCTGCTATTCGTACCATAACTTTGGCAATCCCTACGGCAGCGTGGTTGGCGAGGTCGGTGCCGGCACCCTCATGATGGGTACGAAGCTGCGACTGGCCGAATACCAGGCTGCTATCGGATTAGCCCAGCTACCACGGTTGCAGGAGCAGACGGTTCTCCGGAATAAAAATGCCGAATACCTGAAAGCGCAGATCGGCCAGATCCCCGGCATTGTTCCGTATAAGCTTTACCCTGGAGTAACACAGGCGGCTTTTCACCTGTTTCCGTTCCGCTATCAGAAAGAAGCGTTTAAAGGGCTGCCCCGTGCCGATTTCCTGAAAGCACTCAACGCCGAAGGCATACCCTGCGCCAGCGGATACGCCCCCCTGAACAAAATGCCGTACCTGGCCCATGCGTTTCAGACCAAGAATTTCCGGCGGATGTATGCCCGGGATCAACTCGACATCAACAAATACAACGCCCGGAACGAGTGCCCGCAGAACGACCGCCTGTGCAACGAAGAGGCCGTCTGGTTTACGCAAAATATGCTGCTGGGCAGTCAGGCAGACATGAACGAAATTGCGGGTGCCATTGACAAAATTTACCGGAACGCCGACAAAATTAAAAGCCTGGCTACCAAATGAAATCTATAGGCAGGCTACTTCTTTTGGTAGTTGGGCTTCTGAGCAGTTCGCTATCCGGCTACCCGGTTTGGGCAGATACGGCCGCCGGCTGGAAAGCGGGGGTGGCCCGCGTGGTGATTACCCCAAAGCAGCCCATGTGGCTGGCCGGGTATGCTGCCCGCACGCATCCGTCGGAAGGCAAGCTGCATGATCTGTGGGCGAAAGCGCTGGTGCTGGAAGACGCCGACGGCAAACGGGCGGTTTTGGTTACGACCGACCTGGTAGGTATTCCGCTGGCCGTTTCCAACGCCATCCGGGATCAGTTGCAGGTGGCGTATGGCCTGAGCCGGGCGCAGATTCTGCTTAACAGCTCGCACACCCATTCCGGGCCGGTGCTGCAGCAGGCATTGTCGGATATATACCCCCTGGATCAGGAGCAACTGACGCGCATTAAAACCTATACCGAAACGTTTCAGCGGGAGGTTGTGGCGCTGGTCGGGCGGGCGTTGCGGGCTATGGAGCCGGCAGCGGTGTACGCGCAAAACGGGGTGACGCGTTTTCAGGTCAATCGCCGGAACAATGCCGAGGGAACCCTGGCCCGGCTGACCGAACTGAAAGGGCCCAATGATTACGCTGTTCCCGTTTTGAAGGTGGTGAACGGCAACGGCGCCTTGAAAGCTATTGCGTTCGGCTATGCCTGCCACCCCACCGTGCTCGACCTGTACCAGTGGTCCGGCGATTATCCGGGCTTTGCCCAACTGGAGCTGGAGAAAGCGCATCCCGGCGTTACGGCCCTGTTTTTTCAGGGTGCGGGGGCCGACCAGAATCCGCTGCCCCGCCGGACGATACCCCTGGCGCATCAGTACGGCCGGGAACTGGCTGCGGCCGTAGAACGGGTGCTGGCAGAAGATATGCGGCAACTCGCTCCCCGGCTCCGTATGGCTTACCGGGAAATAGACCTGCCGCTGACTGCGCCACCGGCGCGGGAGGAACTCGTCAGGCTGACGCAGGAAGCGCCGTACGACTATATGAAGCGATGGGCCGGCCGGATGCTGCAACAGCTCGACAACGGCCAGCCATTTCCGACAGCTTACCCGTACCCGCTACAGGTCTGGCAACTCGGCGAGCAAACGGTCATGAGCCTGGGTGGCGAACTGGTGGTGCATTACGCCAATGAGCTAAAGCGGCTGTTTGGCCCCGATTTGTTTGTGCTTGGGTATTCCAACAACGTGATGGCCTATATTCCATCGGCAACCATTCTGCAGGAGGGCGGCTACGAGGGAGCCACTTCGCAGATGGTGTATGGGATGCCCGGCCCCTGGGGGCCCGCCGTCGAAAACCTGATCCTGGGCGAGATGGTAAAACTGGCCGGACAGGTCGGCATTGCTCAACAAAAGGCCGAAAAGTAACCCGATTTCTGTATGCCTGCCTTAACTGCTTACCCGCATTACTCCGGCTTTACGTTTGCCCACGATACCTACAACGCCATCACCTGCGCCGGCGACGGGAAAATCTATTACGTTTTGTCCTCCAACCGGTACGACGTAGCCGGGCAAATGCATGTCTATGATCCGGCAACCAACCAGTCTCAGTTTCTGGCCGACCTGAGCGCCATCTGCGGGGAAGCCGGTCAGCAAAGCATTGCGCAGGGGAAGAGCCACGTCCGCTTTTACGAGCGGGCCGGCAGGCTTTATTTTGCCACCCACGTCGGCTTTTATGAACTCATCGATGGCATGGAGCGCCTGCCGGAGCGCCCACCCGAGGGGTACGGCTTGTACCCTGGCGGGCATTTTCTCTCGTATGATCTGGCGACCGGTGCCTTTGCTGACCTGGCCGTGGCCCCCGATGGCGAAGGCATCCTGTCGATGACCATCGACCGGGAGCGGGGTTACCTCTACGGCATCACCTGGCCAACAGGTTACTTTCTCCAGTATGCCATTGACGATAAGATCCTGAAGAAGCTGGGGCCGGTTTCGGCCAGGGGGGAAGCCGGTACCCCCGGTGCCGATTATCGCACACTTTGCCGGTCGTTGTTTGTAGACCCGGCCGACGGGGCTGTTTATATGTCAACGGCCGATGGGGATATACTGACCTTTCGGCCGGCGGCTGCTGCTATCCGGAAGCTGGACGGTGTTGACCTGCGGCTCGATTACTTCGGGCGCTACGACCCTGCCCATCCCGGTAGTATGGGGTACAACTGGCGAAAGATTTTCTGGTACGCGCCGGAAGGCGTTGCGTATGGTGTACACGGCAATTCCGGCTACCTGTTCCGGTTCGATCCCCGCCGGCCAACGCTGGAACTCGTTGAGCGGATTACCTCCGAGCCATCCCGGCGAAGCGGTATGTTCGACCAGTTCAGCTACGGCTATCTGGGTTTTCAGCCGGGGCCGGATGGGGAAACCATTTACTACCTGACGGGCGGCCCGGTTTACGCGGAGGGCCGACGGGTGAAAGGAGAGGAGCAGATTGCCCGCGGAGCCGCTAAAGGCCTGGAGAATCTGCACCTGGTTACCTACCACCTTCCCAGCCGGAAATACACCGACCATGGCCCTGTCTTCTACCCGGACGGCAGTCGCCCTACCTACGTCAACTCGCTGGCTGTTGGTCCCGACGGTACGGTATACACCCTGGCGCGGTTCATGCACAACGGCCGGGAAATTCAGGACCTGGTGAGAATTCCGGTCGCGTATCCTTTTTAAGTCAATTGCCTAAATCCACCTTGTTATGAACCCTGAAACCAGCCGGCTGGATTTCCTCCGGGCAACCAGTCTGAGCCTGGCCGGTCTGAGTGGGCTGCAGTCGACCGCCAACCAACCTCTTTGCCGGCCCAGCCACCAACAACAAACCAAAACAGGTTGAACTGGTTATTGCTACTATTACCATTGATGGCTTTGGGGATATGAACTTTGAGCCTTTCTTTGCGCTGGCTCCCAGACTGCCCTTCAAAAACGTAGAGTTCAACTGCTGGTACGCCCGAAATCTGACCCCAGCCGGTATCCGTAGCATCAAAGAGCGCTGCCGGCAACATACCCTGACGCCGGTTTGCATCCAGGGCAGTTCATTTGGGGCGGCAGGGAACATCATCAAAGATGTAACGCATAAGCTCTGGAATATGGAAGCCGCCCGGCAGTTGGGCTGTAAGCGTGTGAAGTTCACCGGTGCCGGGCGCGGCTTGCAAGGAGGGCTGGATGCCGTAATCACCGTACTTAAGGAGCTGGCACCGGCCGCCGAAGAAATGGATATGCTGATTCTGGTAGAAAATCACGCCGACTATAACCTGGAAACCATGGAGGATTACGACCGGATTTTCAGCGCCATCGCTTCGCCGAACGTTGGTATGTGCATGGATAATGCGCATTTCGACGGAGCTAATGTAGACCTGATGCAGGTGGTCGACCGGTTTCACTCCCGCATCCTGCACATTGACCTGAAAGATACCGAGCGAAAGGACATTCATAAGGTAGTCCGGTACGGGCAGGGCGTGACTGACAATGCCAGGGTAGTGGAGCAGATGCTGGCTCATGGCTACAAAGGGTACCTGCTGATTGAAATGGCTCCGCCACAAAATAAGGAAACGCTGGAGGAAGACCTCAAGCGGGCGTATCAGTTGTTCCGGCAGTATGAACGGTAGGCACTCCTGCCTTCGCACTATCACTATTACACTCCGTATGATCAGGTCTCTACGCACTCCTTTTATGGGGTTGGCGGCTGCGGCTTTGCTGCTGCTTTACCTTCCTCTTTCGTTCCGCTTCACACCTGACCCGGATGCCAGGCCGCAGGTTCTGGATAGGCGGCTTGAACTCTCTCTGTTTGCCGAAAATCCCGATATTGTCACCCCATCGGTATTGCCGTCGACAGCCTGAACCGCATCTTCGTGCTGGACTCCCACACCCATCTCCGGCCGAAGGATTACCAGGGACCCGATTTGTGACCTTCGCCAAAAAAGACATTCTGGATTACGGCATGACCAAGACGATGGTCTGGAGAAACAATTGACCGTCAGCGACCTCCGCGACCTGCTGGCCTTTTTGCAGGCAAAGAAATAAGCGTTTTAACTGTACGTGTATTTTTTATATATTCGTACGTACAACACTAGCAGCTATGGACTCAAAATTGACGTTAAGGTTGGATGAACAGGTCATTCAAAAGGCTAAACAATATGCTGCTGCCCGAAAGACAAGTCTCTCCGGCTTAGTAGAAAATTATCTGAAGTCTTTAACAAGCAGGGAATTATCGGATGCAGAGGAGGTAGTAATATCCCCTTTCGTGAAAAGTATGACCGCCGGAACACCTATACCGGCAGATATTGATGCCAAGACAGAATACAACGCTTATCTGAGGGAAAAATATTCGTGAGTGATACGCTTTTTCTGGATACCAATATCGTACTTGACCTGCTGGGTCAGCGGTATCCTTACTATGATGCCATCGCCAAAATTGCTTCACTAGCTGATGGAGGAGAGGTACAGTTAACGGCTTCTGCGCTCTCCTTTGCCACGGTACACTATTTATTGGCAAAGATTGACGGTAACAGTATCGCCAAAGAGAAATTGCGGAAGTTTACGATCATCTGCAAAATAATTGCCGTAGATGAAGCTATCGTGAAGAAAGGCCTGAGTGCTGCCTTTACAGATTTTGAAGATTCTCTACAATATTATTGTGCTATTCAGGCCAAGGCCGCCATGGTAATTACGAGAAATGGTAAGGATTTTAAAGAGTCTGTTCTGCCGGTTCTGACGGCGGAGGAATATCTCGTCAGTATTGGTAAGAAGTAACGCGTAGCCAATTTTACAGTTCCTAAACCTACCCCATCATGCACCGAAGAACCGTTGTCCGGATAGGCGCCACCTCGCTGGGCTTGTTGCCACTGCTCCCGGCGACTGCTTTTGGTAATTCCCCGTCCGTACCTGCTGCGGCCAAACCGACCTGGCTGCTCGACCTCATTAAACGTAACGACCAGCACCTGAGTCAGGCCCGAGCCTACCGCATTACAGACCCCGGCAGCCCGGCGTTTGGGGGATTTATCGACGGCGATGATATTCCCAATCCGCATTCTACCGCCGGTTTTGTACGTCAGGCGGCCTGCTCCATGGCTTGTCCGGAATCCGGCTTTTACCGGTCCAGGGAGCTACTCGCCGAAGTAGGGCCGGCGGTTCAGTATCTGCTGAAGATCCAGCATACCGACGGCACCATTGACCTGCTATCGACCAATTTCCATTCAACGCCCGATACCGGTTTTCTGGTGAAACGGCTGGTGCCGGCCTACACGCTGCTGGAACGGTCGGGAACACCCGGCCGGGAGCCGGTGCTGGCTGCGCTGAAAACGTTTCTGCTGCGGGCGGGTGAGGCCTTGTCCGTCGGGGGTATCCACACGCCTAACCATCGCTGGGTAGTGTGCGCGGCCCTGGCCAAACTCCAGGAGCGCTGGCCCAACCCCCGCTATGTCGCCCGGGTTGACGAGTGGCTGGCCGAACACATTGATATGGATGCCGACGGGCAGTACAACGAGCGAAGCACCCTGATATATTCCCCGCTGACCAACCGCCTGCTGATTACCATCGCCAAGGGGCTGAACAAACCGGAACTGCTGGACTACGTTCGGCGGAACCTGGCCATGACGCTATATTATGTTCACCCAAACGGGGAGGTGGTGACCGAGGCCTCCGGGCGGCAGGATAAGGCATTGGTGGGCACCCTGGAGGGCTACTATTATCCGTACCGATACATGGCCCTGCGCGATACCAATGGACAGATGGCGGCCATGTGCCGGCTGATCGAGCAGACGGCCCTGCCTAAACTGGTGGGGTACCTGGACTACCTGCTCGAAGAGCCTGCCCTGTGGAACGAGCTGCCCGCGGCCGGTCCGTTGCCCACCCATTACGGGAAGGAGTTTGGCCGGTCGGGGCTGGTGCGGATACGGAGGGGTGACTGGGACAGCACCATTCTGTCGGCCAATCCGGTCTGGCTCACCTTCTCCAGAGGCAATGCCGTGTTGCAGGGGTTGCGGGTGGCCGCTTCATTTTTTGGCAAAGGGCAGTTCCAGACGGAAAAGATTATCCGGGAAGGAAACCGTTGGGTGCTGACTCAGTCGCTGGAGGGACCTTATTTTCAGCCGTTTTCCAAAGCTGATATAGCCGAAGACGGCGATTGGGAAAAGATGCCCCGCGAGAAGCGCCGGCAAAGCGAAGTGCAGCGGCTCGACTCAAACGTTACAATCACCGAAGCCGACGGTGGACTTACCATACAGATCGATATGAGCGGTACCGATGGCGTTCCGGTCGCGCTGGAACTGATTTTCCGGTCGGGCGGCACGCTGGCGGGCGTTTCATCCCACCCCATGCGGGACAAAGCGTTTTTGTTCAACGAAGCGTCTGGTACGTATACCCTTCAGGGCGATACCATCACGTTTGGACCAGGTCGGGCGGAGCACAAAAACGTACAGTTGCGCGGGGCCTTACCGGCAATGGATGCGCCGACGGTTTACCTTACCGGCTTTACTCCCTTTCGGCACACCCTCCGGCTCTCCTGAGCGGGCAAAAAAAAACTCGCCCGTTCCGCCACAGGGCGATAACGAGCGAGGGTCAGGGTTATATTGGTCTATCGGCTGTTAAAAGTTAGCCGCCGTTGCGCCTGGGTTTTTAACCCGCACCGGATGGTCTTCCAGTTGGGCGTAGCTTAGCTTCCAGGTGTTGTCATCGGCTTTTTTCCAGATCAGGACAAAGTTGCCTTCACCGACACCGCGGGGCTGATCCCGGGTTTCCGGCATAACATCCACCGAAAACGTGCCGGCCTCGTAGGCGAGCTCACTGTCGGTGGCCGAGGTAACTACGCTCGTTTTGAGGTTGTTGATCGTCGGCATAGTTTCCTGCACCCATTTTTGGGAAACCTCCGATTTGCCGGTATAGTGAACCTCCCCTTGCAGGAAGTGTACATCGTCGGCCAGAAAAGCGTTTACTTTGCCGGCATCTTTACTGTTCCAGGCGCTGATGAATTGCTGATTCAGCTCCTGAATATTGGCGGTATCATTACCTGGTTTGGCGCAGGCGCTCAACAGGCCGGCTACCACTATCGCTTGAATGAATGCTTTCATAAATCAGATTGGTTAAAATACTTACCAGCTTTTCCGACGAACCTCCAGCGTGCTGTACGGCTTCGAGGGATCGCCGAGGTAGGGGTTGGGCAGGTAGCCCATGCCAATGATGTAATCAGCCTGACTTTCGGGGGCGTACACACCGACTCCCTGATTGGCGGCTAACCCAGCCGCAGCGGCTGCGGGGGCCGTAGCGGCAATGCCACTGGTTCTCCGCGTGGATGCCGGCGCAGTACGCGTAGCAGTGCGGGTAGCTGTCGACGTTTGGTTGGCCGACCGGTACTCACGGTTCTGAGCTTTCTCCCAGTTGGCAGCGGCTACGCGCTCAGCTTCTTTCGCCTTTTTCTTTTTATCGATGCTCTTACCGATTGCGTATCCGGCGGCTCCGCCGGCGATTCCTCCGACTACACCACCCAATGTCCGGTTCTTCTTGTAGAGTATGGCTCCTGCAGCGGCCCCTGTACCGGCACCGATGGCCACACCGGTAGCCTGCGGATTCATTTTCTTTTTGGGCTGCTTGCCCACGGCATATCCGGTGGCTCCGCCCACCACACCGCCTACTACACCGCCCAGAACGCGGTTGTCTTTATTCATAAGGGCTCCGGCTGCGGCTCCAACGCCTGCGCCGATCATGGTCCCTTTGGCCTGACGGCTCAGATGAGCCGGAGTCTGGGCCTGCACTGAGCTCCCTAAAACCAGAGAGGCCAGTAAAAATAATGCTACTTTATGCCCTGTCTTTTTCATGGTTTTACCTGATTAATTAAACCTCACGATCAACTTTCCTGCCAGAACCCGCCGGCATCTGCACTACACGGTTACGCGGGTTCGGCTTTTTCATTGTTTACCGTGTTTGCGGGTTAGATGCCTGTTGGTCCTGTAGGTTTAATGGATGGTAAGTTTTTATGCGAATCTTTTATTAAGTGTGGCTTTTCACTGAAAATTTGTGGAGACAATACCTCATCAGGCCACTGGTTGGATGGCGGTTCGTTAAAAAGGTATACCGGGCGCTTACTGGCCGGAATTGGTATTCTGGGGAGGCAATACACTGACGTCCCGCTCTATTTCCCGGACCTCAACGTATACAGCGTAGTCGGCGGGTTTAATGCGCAGACCGTGGTGGTTGGCATAGGCACGGGTAAATTCGGCACCCAGGTACAGCAGCACGGCTGAATAGTAAATCCACACCAGGATAACCACGATGGAACCGGCCGCGCCGAAGGCAGAGGCCGTGCCGGTGGTTTCAATGTACAGCGCAATCAGGTAGCGGCCCACCATAAACAGCAGCGCCGTAAAGAAGGCACCCCACTGCACATCTTTCCAGGAAATTTTTACGTCCGGCAGATACTTGAAGATGATAGCAAACAGGAGCATGGTCACTCCGAAGCTGAGAACAACGTTGAGGAGTTGAACAAACAGGATCGTGATTTCCGGAAAATACTGGCTAAGCAGATTGCTCAAGGCCGCAATAAGCCCATTCAGAATCAGTGACACCAGCAGTAAAAAGCCCAGACTGATAATCAGCGAAAAAGAACGCAGCCGGTCTTTGAGCAGTTTCAGCCATCCGCGCTGGGGTTTGGGCTTTACCCGCCAGATCAGGTTGATGGAATCCTGAATCTCGATGAAGACGGAGGTAGCCCCCGCCAGCAGTGCGATACCGCCTGTAACGGCTGCGGTGGTGGTTTGCCCCGACAGTTTCACGTTCCTGATCATTTCCTGGAGCTGCAGGGCAGCCTCATCGCCCATAAATTCGTTGATCTGGTAAAAGATCTGCCCCTCAATAGCCTGGTCGCCGTAGAGCAGGCTGACCATGGAGATAACCAGTACCAGCAATGGAGAAAGAGAGAAAACGGTGTAATACGCCAGCGCAGCGCTGAGTTTCATAACCCGGTCACTGGAAAAGCCGGAAAAGGTGGCCAGCAGAATTGCCCACAGGTTTTTAAACGCATCAGTCAGGGAGCCTTTGTTCATGGACATGCAGTGTTCTGGTCAGCAGATAAACAGGGGTAGTGAAGGTAACACCGAGGGGTTGGTCTGCCTTGCCCCGAGCCTGTTTTCTAATAATAACTGCTTTTTAGCCTTTCCGGACTGAATGTTCTACCGTAGGTTTATCGGTCAGACGCAAGGGTGGTGGTCCATTGCGTGCTTCCGTCGGGGTTGGCACGTAGTAAAACCACGCTGTTGTAGAGTACCTGACCGGCCAGCGCAAAGGAGTTATCCGGCAGGCGCACCACCTCAACCTGGCTGCCCGTAAGCGTTGGGACATTCACGGTACGGCGGCTTTGTTCGGCACCGGCCAGGTCGGTAGTAAGCAGATGGAGACCCGTTGGAATTGCCGTATACACCAGTAGATAGGCGGTAGACGTTGAAATAAGCTGGTAAGGGGTGATCCAGGATTGCCCTTCCGGCAGCGGATGGGCCCTGACCCATTGTATATCGCCGGATTCGCTCATTTTATAAAGGTAGGCACTCCGGAGAGATGGATTCAGCACGCCCAGCAGCACGTAGCCGCCATCAGCGGCCGGACTGATAATCCGGGCGGCAAACAGCGCATACCGCCGGGACCAGACCTGGTTACCAGACGCATCGGTTTTCAGCAAAAACGACTGATCTATGTTTTCCTGGTTGTTCCGGCCAAACCACGACAGCACAAAGCCCCCCTCGGGCGTAGCCGCTACACCGACAGGGTTGTTCAGGAACAGCTCGGTCGGGTAGGTACGGCTCCACTGAAGTAACCCCCGCTCATTGAACCGTATCAGAATCACCGCCGTACCGCTCCCGCTGGTTGTTGATAGGCGACCAGTAACAACAAAGCCATCATCGGCCATAGACAGGAGCTGGTACGGCTGAAACAATCCGGAACCAACGGCTAAGCCGGCAGCTTCGTTCACCTGCCTGTCAACGATTTCTCCCTCGCTGTTAAGCCGGATTACGATCTGAGCAGGCTTCATCGAGGGTTGAGCCCCCCCCAAATTAATCAGATCGGTTGCCACAAACACCAGGTAGCCGCCATCGCGCAGCGGGTGAATCAGGGGGCGGTTCGTGATCCGGTTCGCCAGGGTATAGGCCAGTTTTGTCCATAGCACCTGCCCTTGCATACTTGTCCTGACCACCACCACCTCATACCGCTCCAGGTAGGGCGAGGGAAAGGCGGATGAGCCTGGACTTTTGTTTGAGGCTTGGCGAAGCAGTACTGTAGCCAGTCCCCCGTCGGCTGTCCGGCAGAGGTTTCCCATAGCCTGGTAAGTTTTATAGGGGACATCCTGCTCCTGAACCGGTATTTCCCGTTCATCCAGTTTGATTTCTACGCAGGATAAGCAGCCGGGAAGAAAGCTGGCCAGGGTGAGGATGATCAGTATCTGTTTCATGGCTCGACAGTTATTTAGAACCGTTTTCCGACCGAAAAACCGGGTAGCATCATCAGGTATGTAGTCTTCTTCAGCACTAAATCGCCGGTGGCCGATTGACTGGTGTTGGTTTCTGCATGACTGCTGCCGGCCATGTATAACCGGAAGAGCCAATCGTTCCGGCTGGTATGGTATCGAATCCCCACGGCCGGTGCAGGCATGTACCCATTCAGTTTCCAGATAAAAAACTGGGTATTATAGTAAAAGCCGGTATAGCCGGCCTCGGCCTGCCACCGGCCACGGCCGTAAAGAAGCAGGAGGGCATGATGGGTCGAAAAACTGCCTGGACAACTGGTGAACAGGCAAATACCCGGCACATAACCCAGCCCTGCACTTAGCTCTATCGCCCCCGAGTAGTTTCGGCTCCTGGGCGCAAACCGGATAAATTGCAGGTGGTAGCTGGCTCCGATAAACGGAGTATTGCCGGCCAGATCAAACGAAACGGCCTGCCGGTACCCTTTAGGCTCCGGGGTAACCGATGGTAGCTGCCCCCGGCCGGTGATGGGGAGCAGGGCCGCAGTAACGAGCAATAACAAAGCACAGAGACGCTGAGGCATACCGTTTGGGTTAATGGTTGTACCTAATGGCCGATCTAACCTGCCGACAGGCAGCAGTGTACCGGAACAAAGTCGTGATTTTTGAAAAAAAAGTAACAGTTTAGGGCAAGTATATTTTATTGTAGACTCCGCTTTTTATTTTTGTATAGCTAATCTATATAGTAGCCAACAAAAGATGATGGGTAGTTTATAGAAAAGGCGTTCATTACCGGTAACCGTAACTGAAAACCTGTACTTATTGTATGTTTAAAGTCTTACTATCGCAGGAGGTATACTTGCTTCTGATGCTCATCTCCAAACCTATTTGGTTTTATTTCTCCGGCAAATACACGGCTACGTTTTTCTCCGAGTACACAATGCTCCGGGTCTTTGGCGAACGCATGGATTCTATTACGGCGCTGCTGTGGGCCATCATGTGGGCCTGCTTCTTTGTCGCCTGCTGATGAAGGCCAGAACCTGCGGACTGCCGGAACGCCTGCTATCGACAGTATAGAGAAAGCAGGCGTTCCGGTAATTACCCTGGAAGCTGCGAACAATCAAAGAACCTGGCCGGCTTCTGAAAGCAGTAGCTTGTTTAAAAATGCTTATCAGATCGTAGCCGCGAGTTCTTCGATTTCGACTTCTACGGGGATATTCAGTTTCCGGCGCAGGCGGCTGCGGTGCTGACGGATGGGGAGGATACTTACCCCCAGCCTATGGGCCCTTTCTCTGTTGGAGTAGTTTAGCTTGCAGAGGGCCATAAACCGGCTCTCGGCCAGACTCAGTTTGGGCCGTTTGTTGCGGAGCCGGGTCTGGTCGTTGGTAGCACGCAGGGTAACCACATGGTAGCGGCTGCTACCCTGGATGTCGGCAATAAAGTTGCTGTCGATGTTACCATCATTGCCATTAATATCCCCGCTGAGGATACTACTGTCCGGCAGGCGGTTGGTGATACCGGCCACGCAGCCGCCGTAGACCTTTCAACCCATGAACCACCCAACCATTCACCTTCCTGCATCCGCGCTGATCCTGCTCATCGGTGTGAGCGGAGCGGGGAAGTCGACTTTTGCCCGGCGGCACTTTCTGCCGACGGAGGTCATTTCGTCGGATCACTGCCGGGCGCTGATCTGCGATAACGAAAATGACCAGACCGTCACCGCCGATGCCTTTGAGCTGCTACACGTCCTGGCGGCTAAACGGCTGAAGCGCCGGCGGCTCACCGTCATCGACGCTACCAACGTACAGGCCGGCGCCCGGCAGTCGCTGATGGACCTGGCCCGGCAGTTCGATTGCCCGTTGGTGGCCATTGTGCTGGATATGCCCGAGCAGGTGCTCAACGACCGCCGGAAAACGCGCACCGACCGCTCCTTTGCCGACCCCGTGCTGCACCGGCAGCGCAGAGACCTCTGGCTATGGACCCGTTATCTGGAATACGAAGGTTTCAGCAAGGTGTACCGGCTGAAATCGCCGGAGGAAGTGGATCAGATCAGGATTATCCGCCAACCGGAACAATAGGGGAAAGGATCAGGTAGGTATGTGCCGGTTACACTTTGGCGTAAAAGTAACTCATGCGGTTGAGGGCATCGTCGTAGCTGCGGATGGAGCGGTGGCGATGCTCGTACAGAAAGCTGAGCAGGGCACAATCGCCGGAACAAGCCCCTGTGTGTATCAGCAAAAAGCCCAGGCAGCTAAATTGCAGGCCGGGCGAACCAACAACCAGCCCCAGAACGGCAAGGGTAGTCAGCACCAGAAACGGGGTCAGAATTACCCAGCAGAAAGGCTTCGGGCGAATAACAAAACCGTCGGCAATGGTCAGAAACATCAGCTTACGCCATTCCACCGCGTAGCGAATTCGTTGGGCGCCGGCAATCCGGTACGCCAGGGCATGTAGCAGTTCATGCACCGGAATCAGCAGGAAAGTCAGCCCGATGCCTACGAAAAAAGCCAGGATATGGCTGCTAAGCTCTGCTTTCTGATGAGCCAGACTTACCCCAACCCACGCACCGACCGCCCCCAGAATCAGCACATTCAGCCCTGTGTAGGTAATCGTTACCAGATTCCACCGTCGCAAATAGGCCTGAAAAAACGGCAGCGACTGCTCAAAAGAGACCGATTCCAGAAGCTGATACCCCTGTTCGGGCAGGGTATCCGGGTTGGGGACAGCGGTTTCGGCCATACGACGGTTTTTCAGAAATATAGCAAGGTTTTTAGGATACTCCGAAACGTATATAGCTGTAAATCTGATCCTGATCCGTACCGCCTTATCGCCTGATGGGAGTTGGTTGCGGCTCCCCAACGGTGTGAAACGAAGTTGTAGTGGTACCATTTTACTAAAATGGTACTCCAGGTTTTTGGCATTTATCGGCTGTTTTATTGACTATTGCCCACTTTTTGTGATTAATTGCCCACTTGATTAATATTTTGTAAAGTGGGGCGACTACCCCCATTGGCGGCTTGTACTTTTACAGCAGAAAATTGACTGTTTTAAGTTCACCACCTTTTGTCAAACCCATTTTTACCTATGAGCAAAAAAGTATACATCGTTCTCCTGCTGTTGGTTTCCTGGTTGTTGCCGCTGCTGTCTTATGCGCAGCAGGTTATGTTGCAGGGCTGGTACTGGGACTACCCCAAAACCGGTCAGGGCTACAACTGGTCGGACACCCTGCGGCTAAAAGCTACGGCTTTGAGTCAATCCGGCTTTACGCATGTCTGGTACCCGCCATTTGCCGGCAACGGCAACAAGAGTGGCGGGTATGATCCCAAAGACTTGTTTGTTGGCCCGGCGCAGACCTCCCTGGGCACACTGGGGGAAATCAAAACGATGGTATCTTCCTTTACGGCGGTGGGCATTACGCCCGTGGCCGACATGGTCTACAATCACCGCGATGCCGGGGCACCGGAAAGCAACCCGGCCGTGAAAGATTATATCACCAAGTTTTCGGGAGAGCAGTCGGGCGAATGTGGTTTTAAACGACCGTTTCCGTCGGACCGCTACCGAATGGTGATCCCACTGGGTGGCCTATTGCCGAACGGTGTACCGCTGGGCAAAGGAAAATACTACATCAAGATCCGGTCCCGAAACAATATATTCGATAATTACCGGTATGTCTTTCACGCCACTACCGGCAAGTTGGGCGGCTCACGCTGGAACCCGAATAAATCGGAAGAGGTAGACCTGACCGCCGGGTTTAGTAACCCCAGAGCGGTTGAACTGGGTCGTAATTACCTGAACCGGCTCTGGCAGTTTGCGGCCAACGATGAATTTGAGGTTACCGTAACCGACAGTGATTTTAACGCGGCCGGCGACCAACTGATCCTGGAGGCTATTAACCTGAATGGGAACTACTCCAACCACCTGCCGATACAGATTTATTACTTACCGCAGGGGAGTGGTACGTCGTATAACATCGCCAATATCAACGACCCGTTCAATGAGTGGTATAAACTGGATTTTCAGACCTATACCAACTTCAATAATATGCCCAGCGGACGTGGGGCCCTCGACTGGAAAGGATTCCGTCCGCACTTCACCAGTAGCAGTCGCGCCGGCTGGTCGCAAACGACCTGTCTGGGTCCGGAGTGGAGTATGCAGAGCCTGGACTACTTTTACGATTACGACCACAACATCCCGGCGACTCGTGACCTGCTGATCGACTGGACCAAATGGACGTACGATGAACTGGGCTCGAAGGGGCTGCGTATGGATGCCATCAAACACTTTGAACCGTCGTTTGTGTCCACGATGCTGAACCAGATGGTCGCAAGCAACCGTACGCCCAATATGGTTGTTGGGGAGTGGTATGGCGAAAATCCTGATGAACTGAAGAATTGGGTTGATGCCGTCAGCAACGGACTGGATCAGCAGACCCGGCAGGCTGTGCCGGTTAAGGTGTTCGACTTCTCGCTGCGCCGGGCGCTCAAAGATGCCCTCGACAACGGAGCCAATGCCCGGCAGGTATTTTTCAGCAGCCTGCGCGATGCCAGGGGCATGAGCGGTTTCAATGTGGTAACATTCCTGAACAACCACGATTTCCGGAGTTCCAATACCTCGTTCGGCGATGCGCTGGTGCATAATAACCCAATTCTGGGATACGCTTACCTGCTCACCAACAACCAGTTGGGCGTACCGGCCGTATTCTACCCTGATTACTACGGCTACCCGGCCCGCAACAGCAAATTTGGTACGGATACCTACGGCTTCGACTACCATCCGGTAGGGCTCAAGCCGATGAAAAAAGAGATCGATCAGTTGATGAAAGTCCTTCAGACATACATCATTAATTCGCCGGGTGTCGATTACCTGAACCACTACGGTGGCACGGCCAATGGCCCCCAGGCACCGACCAATTACCTCGAAGGCGATTATAACCGTTGTCTGCTGTACCAGCTTAGAGCGCCCGGCCAGACCGGTAAAGAAGTTATTGTGGCTATCAACTTCGGTAACACCCGGCTGCGTGTCGATCACCTGATTGCTGTCCGCAATGGTATCGCGCCGGGAACGCGGTTGCTGGATGTGCTGGGAAACTCAGCTTACCCCTATGCTGTTGTCGATAACCAGAACCGCATTTATGTCGAACTGCCGCCCAGGAGCTATTCGGTCTGGGTGCAGGATATAGCTCCGCTCTCGGCTACGCTGGCCATTGCACCCAATAGCGGCACCATCTGCCCCGGCCAGTCGGCTACGCTGACCACCACGGCCACCGGTGGTACGGCTCCGTATACCTACGTCTTCTCGGCGGGTGCCACCCCCACCCAGAGCAGTTCGGTCGCCACGGCCACCACCAGCGGACCGTATTCGGTTACCGTTACCGATGCGCTGGGCCTGACGGCCGTAGCCAGTGTAACGCTGGCGGTACAGGCGCCAACGACCATTACGCAGGAACCGGCTTCGGGCAGTGCGGTATGCGTCGGTACACCTGTCAGCGTAAGCGTAGCCGTTACGGGGCCGGGTACACTGGGCTACCAGTGGTACAAAAGCAGCACCCATGCACCGGTAGCCGGTCAGACGACCGCCACGTTCAGTTTATCGTCGGCACAGCCATCCGACGCCGGTGGGTACTACGGCGTAGTCACGAGTGCCTGCACCAGCCTGACTTCCACCGTGTTCAACCTGACGGTGAACAACCCGCCCGTTGCTACACTGTTGGCCGGCAATAATGGCAAACTTACCTGTGCGCAGCCCAGCCTGTTACTGACGGCAGGCGGTGGTGAGCGGTACCTGTTTACCGGGCCGGATCTGAACCAGCAAGGCGTTGCCAATACCACCACTGTAACCAGACCGGGGGGGTACTCCGTTACCGTAACGGATGGCAATGGGTGTGTGGCTACGGCGCAGACGACTGTAGAAGCGATTGACTTGCCGGCACCGGTAATCCAGGCCGTGACGGGGCCGCTGTCGCCCCAGCTGATCGGCACCTCTGTATCGCTGACCGCCACCATTACGGGTGATCTTGCAGGGGCTACCTGGCAATGGCAGTGGGGAAATGGTACTACCTCGGGCGGTATGGTCACCAATAACACACTGGTGACTGCCTACACGTATTCGGCTCAGGGCGTTTATTCTCCCACGCTGGTCATCAGCGGTGCCTGTAACCAGACTGTGATCGCTACCCACCAGTATGTCGTACTGTATAACCCGGATGGTGGTTTTGTCACAGGGGGCGGCTGGATCAACTCACCGAAGGGGGCCTTTAAGGCAAATCCGGAGCTGTTCGGCAAAGCTACCTTTGGCTTCGTGGCTAAATACAGGAAAGGCTCGACCGTGCCCGACGGCAACACGGAATTCCAGTTTAAAGCCGGTGACCTGAACTTCAAGAGTACGGCCTACGACGATATGCGGCTGGTCATTGCCGGCGCACGGGCCAACTACAAAGGCATGGGTACGATCAACGGCACCGGCTCATTCCGGTTCCTGGTTTCGGCCATCGACGGACAGGTAAACGGTGGTGGCGGAGTCGATAAGTTTCGGATAAAGATCTGGAACAGCGCCACCGATCAGGTGGTCTATGACAATAATCTGGCTCCGGGTAGCTTGGGCGACGATGCCGAACCGGAGACGGCCATCGGCGGGGGCTCCATTGTTATTCATTCGGATAAAGGCAAGCGCGAAGCGGCCGAGCCGGCTTTACCGGCTAATGCGATGGTGCTGCGCAACTACCCGAATCCGATAACCGACAGAACGACCATTGAGTTTATGCTGCCGCAGGGGGGCGACTATTCGCTGGAAATTCAGGATCTGAAAGGCTCGCTGGTGCGCCGGCTACAGGCCGGCCGGGCCGAAGCAGGGCAGTCCTACCAGGTGCTCTGGGATGCGGGCAACCTACCTGGTGGGCTGTATTTAACCCGGCTCATGACGCAGCAAGGTGTAAAAGTAATAAAGATGCTGGTCCGGTAGATTGGGTAAAGCGTTAGGGTAAAAAAACAAAGCGGCTCCGTAGTCTGGAGCCGCTTTGTTGTATGTGCCATTCTTACTGATGCAGCCGGCTGGCGGCCAGCAGGGGGAGGACGACACAGAAGTAGTCGTCGGTTTCGCTGACCTGCACCTCACCCTGACCCAGCAGTTTATATTTAGACGTGATATTGCTTAAACCCACACGGTTGGAAGAGACCGGCACCCGCTTTCGCTGCAGATTGTTCTGCACCATCAATTCACCCGCCGGCGTGGTGCGCAATTCGATCACCAGCGGCTGCTCCGGCAGAATCACGTTGTGCTTCACGGCATTTTCCAGCAGCAATTGCAGGGTCAGCGGAGGAATGAGGTAGTCGTAATAAATGGCGTTTACCTTATCCACAAGCTGAATGGCCTGCCCGTGCCGGATGCCCAGCAGGTAAAAATACGAATGGGCAAAGTCGAGTTCGGTCTTGAGGGTGGTCAGGTGCTGCTCGTTGGCGCGGAGCAGGTAGCGGTACACGCTGCTCATTTCGTCGAGATACGCCGACGCCTGCCGGGGCGACTCTTCGACCAGTTGCGACAGCGTATTGAGCGAGTTAAACAGGAAATGGGGGTTTATCTGCTGTTTCAGGCTCTCAAACTGACTTTCCAGGTTGGCTTTCTTGAACTGCTCGGTCTGGGTGAGCGTGCGCTGCCATTGCTCAAACAGGTTAATAGACTCATAAATGGCCGTGACCAGCAGCACCGTAACGAACCCGAACAGCAGGGCCCAGCGCAGATCGGCCGGCTGTGGCTGGTAGCCGTTCAGCCGTAAAAAGCCGTACAGATAATACAACAGCAGCGTTATGGAACTGGTATGTACAGAAATAATACCGACCGCCAGGGATACCCGGATAAGCATGTGCCTGAAGGTTGGATACAACTCATGCAGCCTCCGGGAAATTATGTTGTTCAGGAGCCAGTGTCCGTAGTAAAGCAGAAACGAGAGTAGTGTCGTTACCGTAAACGTTTGCGCGTTCTCCCAATACATTTTGCCGAACAGCAGCCAGTTCAGTACCAGCACAAAGGGCGGCAGCACCGTCCACCGAATCAGAATGTCCTGCTGCGTATACCTCAAACGTTTCACGGCGTAGTTAGTGGGAGGGTGCGGACGTTGCCGGCCATGACCAGCGGCAGGCGGACACTAAACCGGTGGCCGTCGTCTTCAATGACCGGATCGGGCAGGTCGAGCAGGCGGTAACGCGTCACAATGGTTGCCAGGCCGGTCCGGTTAGACAGGGCCCTGGTTATTTTCCGGCAGATGGTGTTGCTCACCACCAGTTCGCCGGTGGGGGTCGACGTAACCCGGATCGTGAGCGGAGAGTCGGGGAGAAGTACGTTGTGCTTCAGGGCATTTTCGATCAGGGACTGGAGCGTTAGCGGGGGCAGTTGAGCGTCCAGCAGAGCCTCATCAACCGAATGAGTTAGCCTGATGCTCTCGCCGTACCGGATTTTGAGCAGGTGAAAAAACGAATTGAGGAAGCAGAGTTCCTGGCGTAATGGAATCAGTTCGCGCACGCTCGTTTGCAGCAGGTAGCGGTACACGGTACTCATTTCGTCGATGAATGCCGATGCCTGCTCCGGGTTCTCCTCAATGAGCATGGAGAGTGAGTTGAGCGAATTAAACAGAAAGTGGGGGTTTACCTGGGCCTTCAGTGTATCGTACTGATGTTGCAGGCTTGTCTTTTTGGCTTTCTCGGCCTCAATCAGGGCGGCTTTCAGCTTGGTCAGGTAGTAGATGATTTCGTACAGAATCCCAACGATCAGAATGACAATGTAACCGCCGAGGAGTTGCTGAACATACACATCAGGGGTAATGGGCACACCGGCAATGCCCAGCAGGCCAAACAGCGAAACAACGGCGATCTGCGCTGCGGTGATAATGGCAAAATACCCTGCAAACGTCAGCAGGATACGCCGGCGGGTCTGCCCAATCTGTGGGAACTTCGCCCGTACCCATTTGAGCCAGCGGGTAAAGGCCTCCCACAAGAGAAAAATATAGAAAACGCCCCAGAAACTGGTGCGGAGGTAAATCCACCAATCGTATTGATATTGTTCCAGATATAGCAGATTAGTCAGCAGTTCCACGGCGGGAATGCCAATCAACCGAAGCCATTTATCGTTTAGTTTTTCCAAGGAATATTCAGTGACTCAAAATAGTCCCTAAAAATACAGATTTCTACAGTTTAGGCAGTTTAGAGGGTTTGAATACTTAGCCAGTTGTTTGTAATCGGTCAACACTGGGCTTGTTCTGAGGCTGAGGCTCGTCCGCCGGCCCGCCGTAGCGGTTTGTAACGCGAGACGAGCGGGGGGCGAGCCTTAACGAGCTTAAATGTCCAGGATTACTCCCGCAGATTCTGCAGATAGGCAATGCTCTGCCGCACCTGCAGGTCTTCCTTGTTGCTTTCGTCTTCGATGAAGTAGTGCCTGATGCCGGCTTTCTTCGCTTCTTTCAGAATGGTGGGCATGTCCAACTGGCCGTCGCCCAGTACCACGTCATTTTCAGGGGGGGTGCCGCCGGTCAGATCGCCTTTCACGCCTTTCTTAAGGTCTTTCAGGTGCATCAGTTTCCAGCGCTTGCCGTACTTCTTCAGGAGCTGAACAGGGTCGGCTCCGCCATGCTGCGCCCACAGAATGTCCATTTCAAACGAGACATAGCGTGGGTCTGTGTTCTGCACCATATAGTCGAACAAAGTACCGTTCTGGTAGGGCTGAAATTCAAAACCATGGTTATGGTAGCAAAACGTTAACCCGTTATCGGCCAGGATCTTTCCTACTCGATTAAAGTCCTCTACTGCTTTTTTTGCGTTTTCGAGCGTGAAATTGCCTTTCTGATGCGGTATCCAGGCGACCATCACGTACGATGCGCCCAGTGCTTTGGCATTTTTGACTACCGCTTCGGGATCTTTCACAATCTGCTCGTAGCCGGCACCGGTGGCGACGAGCTTGATGCCGCGCTGATCAAGCATTTTCCTGAACTCCTCGGGTGCAATGCCCTTTGGGGCTCCGCCTTCGTATTCGGTGAAACCCAGGGCTTTGATGGTGTCCAGCGTAGCTTCCACATTCTTGGGAAACCAGTTGCGGTAGGTATACGACTCGATACCCAGCGGAAAGGTGTATACAGCTTTGCCTTTCTTCTGGGCGAAACCGTCGTGCAGGGTAAGAAGGGTAAGGCTGAGGGCACCCAGCCAGTAAGCAGGTTTATTCATGATATTATTGCAGGTTAGGGATACTAAACGCAAAAGAGAAAATTGCCGGAAATTTACTACTGAAGCTGCCGTTTGAAAAACCGCAGCGCTTCCAGGTGTACATCCAGGTCGTTGGGGTAGTCGTGTTTGCCGCCGATGACTTTGAGCAGCACAATTTCGGGTTTGCCTTTCTGTTTGTACGTGTAGCGTTCGATGGTTTTGCCGTCGTTGGGGTCGGTGTCGGGTACACTCTCCTTATGAGGCTGTCCCTGGTAACCGGCTAAACCGGTCCAATAAGCCAGCGTGCGATCGGTGGAGCGTACCTCGCCCATATTCATGTTGCCTCCCAGAATAACCGGCCCGCCGTTATAGGGGTTGGTGCGGTCCTCGGTGCCGTTGATGATCATCACCGGCACGGGTTTACCGGCGGGCGTACAATCCAGATTGGTGGTGTCGGGCAGGTTGGCAATGATGGCGGTAATGGCCCGGAAGCGGTCGGGCATGGTCAGCGCCAGTTTATACGCCATATGGCCACCGCCGGAGGTTCCTACCGCAAATACCTGCTTCGGATTGACCTGATACCGCTTTTGGAAGTAGGCGATCATGCCGTCGAAAAAGGCCTGCTCGTTGATATTCTCCACATTGGCCTGGGCGGGAGAGAGCTTCCGGCACTCGTTCCAGTAGCGTTTATAGCCGTCCGGATACACCACCAGCGTGTTTTCCGTCCGTGCCTGCTGGTCCATCCGGGCGGCTGCCTGCATCATGCCTTTCCCGTTGCCGCCAGAGCCGTGCATCACAAACACCAGGCTGGGGCGTTGCAGGTTCTGAGGAGGTGTATTGAAGTGAAAGGAGCGATAGTGTCCTTCAACCAGTATCGAATCGCTGATGACCTGGGCGTGTAGTACATTGGTCATCCCGGCAAGCAGGAGAAATCCGGTAAGCTTTGTGGTAAGTCCCATCGTTTGGGTAAAGGTTGGCGGGGCAATATCCCGCTGATCCGCGAAAATGACAAATCCGTTGGGGATAATCTATGAAATAGAAACAAAACGCCTACTTTTAGTCTGGCTCATTCGCGTGAAGCCAATCCTTACCCCTAACTCTTTCCCTGAGCCCACAGCTCATACCCTTTTATGGAACGACGAGCGTTCATCAAAACCAGCAGCCTCCTGAGTAGCACCCTGGCCCTGACAGGCTCAGCCAGCCTGGCCGGCATACCCCATGCAACCAGCCACCAATCAATCAATGAACCCATCTGGCTCGACGGTCCCATGCGGTGGGTGCAACTGGCCTTTGTCGAACGAGACCCCGGCCATTACGATCCGGATTTCTGGCTCAGTTATTTCAAGCGCATTCATGCCCAGGGGGCTTTGCTGAGTGCCGGCGGTATCGTGGCCTTTTACCCCACCCAGATACCGTTGCACCACCGCAGCGACTTTATGGGCAGTTCCGATACACTGGGCTACCTGGTGGAGGGTTGCCGCAAACAGGGCATGAAAATCATGCTCCGCACCGACCCCCATGCCGTCCGGCAGGACATGTACGATGCCCACCCCGACTGGATTGCCGTTACCGCCGACGGCCAGAAACGCCGGCACTGGGCCAACCCGGAGCTGTGGGTCACCTGCGCGCTGGGGCCGTATAACTTCGAGTTCATGCCGCAGGTGAACCAGGAGATCATGCAGCGGTTTCAGCCGGAGGGCATCTTCTCCAACCGCTGGCACGGGCACGGCATCTGCTACTGCGAACATTGTCAGACTAATTTCAAAGCTTATTCTGGACTGGCACTTCCTCAGAAAGCCGATAAGCTGGACCTGACCTATCGCAAATGGGCGGATTGGAACACGAAACGCCTGCGGGAAGTATGGGCACTCTGGGATGCGGGTATTCGCAAAGAGCGGCCCACCTCCCGCTTTATTCCCAACGGCTTCCCCGACAAGATTGTCACCGGCCGGGAAGCGGACTTGTTTTTTGCCGATCAGCAGGCCCGGCGCGGCCTCATTCCGCCCTGGGCCAACGGCAAGGGTGCCAAGGAACTCCGGTCGACGCTGGGCCTGAAACCCCTGATCGGCATTTTCAGCGTGGGCGTAGAGGAGGAGTTCCGCTGGAAAGATTCGGTGCAGAGCGATGCCGAAATCCGGATCTGGGTGGCCGAAGGTACCGCCAACGGTATGCGGCCGTGCTTTGTCAAGTTTGGCGGTGATATTTACGATAAGCGGTGGATGGAGTCCGTGGCTAACCTGTACGAGGGCTACTACAGGAACGAAAAATACCTGCGAAATACGGCCTCGCTGGCCCGCGTGGGGCTGGTGTATTCGGAGCAGACCGACCGCAACTATGGGGGCAAGCCCTGGCAGCAGCGCAGCGGAGATCACCTCGACGGTATGTACCACGCGCTGGTCGAAAACCGCATTCCCTTCGATATGGTCAACGACCGGCTGCTGACGCCTGACGACCTTAGACGCTTCAAACTCCTGATTCTGCCCAACATTGCCGCCCTGTCGGATACTCAGTGCCGGCAACTCCAGGCTTTTGTCGAGAACGGCGGCAGTGTGGTGGCCACCTTTGAAACCTCGCTGTACGATGAAGAAGGCAGGCCACGCCCGGATTTCGGCTTAGCCGGCCTGTTTGGTGTCTCGTACGACCGGCAGGTTGAAGGCCCCATGCGGAACAGCTATCTGCAACTCCGCCATGATGCCGCAAACAACCAGACGCATCAGATTCTGAAAGGGCTGGACGATACGCCCCGCATCATCAACGCCATTTACAAAGTAAACGTAAAGCCAACGGCCACCTTCCCCAGCCCTGTTACGCTGATTCCGACCTACCCCGATCTGCCGATGGAGGATGTTTACCCCCGCGTACCGCAGACCGATACGCGGGAGCTGTACCTGCGGCAGGTGGGCAAGGGGCGCGTGGCCTACCTGCCCGGCGATCTGGACCGCTCGTTCTGGCAACTGCTCAGCCACGACCATAGCCGGCTGCTGGGCAATGTCATCCATTGGGCGCTGGATGAGGAGCCGGTTGTGACGGTAACGGGGCCGGGCGTGATTGACATCAACGTCTGGCGGCAGGCGAATTCCATGACCGTTCACCTGGTCAACCTCACCAATCCGATGATGATGAAAGGGCCGTTCCGGGAACTGATACCGGTGGATGCACAGGTGTCGGTTCAGGTACCCGCCAGCGTAAAAATCACCAGGGTGAAGCTGCTCATGAGCGGCCGGCAACCTAAATTTATGCAGAAAGCAGGCCGGCTGGTGCTTGATGTGCCCCGTATTCTCGACCATGAGATTGTGGCGCTGGATCTGGCCTGACGGCAACTGATTTTTATCTGTTTTTCCGAATGCTTTGATGAGTTTAGGAAAGCCCTTTCCTTTACAGGGTAAACGCCACAAATTTTGTTAAATGAAAAGACGTACATTTGTAAAAAGTTCGCTGCTTACTACCACTGGGGCCGGTTTTGTCAATTCGCTCACGCAGGCTGCCGCCGTTGATCCATCCCAGCAAAATCCAAAGCCGGAGTTTTATGAGCTTCGGACCTATACCCTGAAAAACGGCCGGCAACGGAAAGTCCTGGATACGTACTTTCAGCAGGCGGCCATTCCCGCGCTCAACCGCATGGGCAGCCGGGCGGTTGGGGTATTCACGGAGTACCTGCCCCAGGAGGTTTCCAAACTGTTTGTATTGATACCCTTCCAGTCGGCAGACGATTACCTGGCGATGGCGGATAAACTGGCCAACGATTCGGCCTACCAGCAGGCGGCTTCCGAGTACCTCAATGCCCAGGCTACCACCCCCGCCTACGAGCGCATTGAAAGTTCGCTGCTGAAGGCCTTTACGGGTATGCCCCGAATGGACGTGCCCGAGAAGAAGCCGCGTATCTTTGAACTGCGTCGCTACGAAAGCCCAAGCGAAGCAACCGGTAAAAAGAAGATCGAAATGTTTAACGAGGCCGGCGAAATCGCTATTTTTAAGCGAGTAGGGTTGACCCCGGTCTTTTTCGCAGAAACCCTGATTGGTCCCCACCGCCCGAACCTGACCTACATGCTCACCTTCGATAACATGGAGGAGCACGATCAGAACTGGAAGATATTCGGGGGCGATCCGGAATGGAAAAAGATCAGCGCCCTGCCCGAGTACGCCAACGACCGGATTCTGTCAAATATCCACCGGACCTTCCTGGTACCTACGGCATTTTCGCAGATCTGACAAACGGGTACGGGAGTAGCGTAACACGCTTTAAGGCAACTTTCTATAAGTCATGAAATACCTGATCCTGCTGCTGACGCTGCTCCCGTTTTACGCGCCTGCCCAATCGACACTGACCGGGCTGGGAGACTTTACCCTCGGCCTGACCACGCCCGATTCGCTCCGGCAATTCTCTTTCCAGGAGCATGAACTCGTGGTGCTGAAAGGCACCATTGCCTTTCCGTGTCCGCACATCCGTGTCTTCACTGCCGATTCGCTGTCTGTGGCAGGCCTGCCCGTTACCAACCTGTCGCTGGTTTTTTACGACGATCAGTTGTTCCGGATCACCTGCGATTATACCGAGTCTCTGCAGCAGGTTTTTGAAGCGCAGTACGGACCCGGCATCAACCGGCCGGCAAGCAGCCTGCTATTATGCCAGGATGGAAACCGCCGGCGGATGCAGGTCAACAGCCGGCACTGGCAGAACGAGAATACGATGGCGCTGGTGACGCAGGCCGGCGGCTACAATGCCCAGTGCCTGCGGGAGCAGCGGGTCAGGCTGACCATCGCCAGCCGACCGATGGTGACGCTCACCTCCGAATGTGATCTGGACGAACTCGATCCTTATTTTGACACCAGTTGGCGCATTCGCTAAATCAGCCACCGCTTCATACCCCAGCGAGGCTATAACCTGATTATTTCATGACAAAGCGCCTATTGGTCCTGTCGTTCCCGTTAGTCATCCTGGTCGCTGTCCATTATCTGGGGAGTGCCGGAACAATATCATCAGAGGTATCATCACCGCCGGCCGCCCCTCGCCCCAATATCCTGCTGATCATGGCCGATGATTTGGGTTTTTCGGATATTGGCTGCTATGGGGGCGAAATTCATACGCCGAATCTGGACTACCTGGCCAGTAACGGTATTCGCTACACGCAGTTTTACAATACCTCCCGCTGCTGCCCCACCCGCGCATCCCTGCTCACCGGCCTCTATAACCACCAGGCCGGTATTGGTAAGATGACCGACGCAGAGGACCAGCCCGGCTACCGCGGCCACCTGACCAAAAACACCGTAACCCTGGCCGAAGTGCTCAAAACGGCCGGTTACCAGACCGCCATGACCGGAAAGTGGCATGTGTCCAAGACCCTGGTGCAGAAAAATCCGCAGGATCAACTCGACTGGCTGAACCACAAAAAAGACTTTGGTGATTTTTCGCCCGTGGATCAGTACCCCACCAGCCGGGGTTTTGACCGGTACTTCGGCAATATCTGGGGCGTAGTCGACTTTTTCGATCCGTTCAGCCTGGTCAGCGGAACCCAACCGGTGAAGCAGGTACCTAAAGATTATTATCATACCGATGCCATCCATGATACGGCGGTGGCGTATATCAAATCGTTCGCCAGAACAAAGGCACCCTTTTTCCTCTACGTAGCCGAAACGGCCCCGCACTGGCCCCTGCACGCCCTGCCCGAGGATATTGCCACCTACAAGGATACGTACAAGGTTGGCTGGGATGCCATCCGCCAGGCCCGGTACGCAAAAATGGTTAAACTTGGCCTGATTGATCCCACGAAAACCAGTCTGTCGGAACGCTGGGCCAATGAACTAAGCTGGGAAGCCAACCCCGATAAGGCCTGGGATGCGCAGGCGATGGCCGTTCATGCCGCTATGGTCGACCGGATGGATCAGGGCATCGGCCGGATGATTCAGGCGTTGCGCGAAACCGGGCAACTGGACAATACACTGATCCTCTTTTTGTCGGATAACGGAGCCAGCCCCGAAAACTGTGCCGCCTACGGCCCCGGTTTCGACCGGCCCAACCAAATCCGCGATGGCCGGGATGTTGTATACGACCTGAAAAAGCAGGTGATGCCAGGCCCACAGACCACCTTTGCCTCTATTGGGCCACGCTGGGCCAACGTAGCCAATACGCCTTACGCGTACAATAAGGCCGAATCCTACGAGGGCGGTATTCACACGCCGATGCTGGCATTCTGGCCCAAAGGGATTCAGGCGAAAAAGGGAAGCTTCAGCGTACAGGTCGGTCACGTGATGGATTTCATGCGCACGTTTGTCGAACTAGCAGGGGCTACGTACCCAAATACCCACAAAGGCCAGGCAATCACCCCCACAACGGGTGTCAGTCTGGTGCCGACTTTTGCAGGCCAGGCATTGGCCGGCCGTCAGAACGTGTTCAACGAACATTTTGGGGCACGCTATGCCCGCTCCGGTAACTGGAAACTAGTGTCGACGAGTCGCGACACGACCTGGCGTCTCTACAACCTTGCCACAGACGGCTCGGAAACGCAGGACTTGGCGGCCCGGTATCCCGACAAAGTACGTGAACTGACGAGCCGCTGGCGCACCTGGGCCCATACCCATCAGGTGTTTCCCAGGCCGGGTCAGAAGCCGATTGCAACTCATTAACGCTCATGGCAGGGATTCTTCAGACTACGTGTACCCCAAACGCCTAACAAGTATGGATAATCAGTTCATGGTTTCTCAATTCCCCCGCTCCTCGGCCTACCATCCCGAGTGGATTACCGCCGGTGTCAGCGGTGGGGCTAATCCACTCTGGATGACCGAATGGCTGACCCAGGCAATGGACCTGCGGCCGGGTATGCGGGTGCTCGACCTGGGCTGCGGGCGGGCTGTTTCCTCTGTTTTTCTCCACCGCGAATTTGGCGTGCAGGTCTGGGCCTGTGACCTATGGTTCAGCGTCACCGAAAACTTTCAGCGCATCCGGGATGCCGGCTGTGAGCAGTATGTGTTCCCGCTGCACGCCGAAGCCCACTCGCTGCCCTTTGCGGCCGGTTACTTCGACGCCATTGTGAGCATCGACTCCTTTCCGTACTACGGCACCGATGATCTGTACCTGAACTACCTGGCCCGGCTGCTGAAGCCCGGCGGGCAGATCGGTATTGCCGGGGCCGGCCTGATGCAGGAGTTTAACGGCGTGGTGCCCGAGCATTTGCGCCATTGGTGGACGCCGGATCTGTGGGGCTTACACGCGGCCGATTGGTGGCGGCAACACTGGAGCCGCACCGGCATTGTTGCCGTTGATCTGGCCGATTCCATGCCGGAGGGTTATCAGTTATGGCTGGCCTGGCACCGCGCTATTGCCCCCGATAATCACGTAGAGATTGAGGCTTTGGAGAACGACCGGGGCCGCTACCTGGGGTACGTTCGCGTAGTCGGGCACCGGACAGAACTGGAGTTGGAAGAGCCACTTGTATCCCTGCCGGCGCAATACAGCCCAAAGGCGTTGTTGCGTGATGGCGGATGAAATGCCTTACTCAGCTCGTCCGCGACTGTGTCGCGAGACGGGCGAGGTTCGCATTTGTAATGCGAGTAAATAGGTGTCACATACCACTGTTCGCTATTACAGGAGACGATTTACCCAACCCTTACCGCGCAACAAAACAGCCTATGAAATTCCTGTTCCTGGTACTGGCACTTCTGGGGTACGCCAGCGCCGATGCCCAAACCAGGGGAAAGCAAAATACCAACTACCGGATTGTGATCATGACAGATATGACGCATGATGACGGTAATTCGCTGATCCGGTATCTGTATTACGCCAGTGATTTTGATCTGGAAGCGTTGATCGTGACGCCCCAACTGCCGGATTTTAATCATAATGCTGAACAGCCCTGGCAGAAGGCACAAACCATTCTGAACGGCTACCGGACGATTCTGCCGAATTTGCTGAAACATTCGCCCAATTTCCCGACCTATGAGGCCCTGCAACAGGTGACCCGAAAAGGGCGGGGCGCTTTACCCATAATCTGGCTGACCAACGAAAAGAAGTTTGCCGGTAAGATTGCCGGCCGCTATGTAGAGAGCGCCTGGGGTGACATTCGGTTTGACGACTGGATCGGGGAGGGCAATACGCCCAACGGAGAGCCTAAAGATTCGGAGGGCAGTGAGTTTTTGCAGCAGGTTTTCAGCAAAGACGATGATCGTCCGATTTTTGTGCAGATGTGGGGTGGTCCCATCACCTTCGTGCAGGCGCTGTACCGGTACCGGGAGCGGCAGGGCGAGGAGAAGTACCGCCGGCTGCTGCGAAAGCTCCACGTGTTTGGCATTACGCTACAGGACATAACGTTTGACTACCTGATTGATCTCGACGCCGTAAAGGCGCTGAAATGCACCAATATGGGTACGGTTACCTCTACCTTCTCGGGGAAACGGTCGGAGCCGGGCCGGCTGCTGTTCGACGGCGGTCATTTCTGGCGGTATATCACCGTAATGAAACCCGAGGAGGTGAACCGCAATGATGCTATGGCTGCAACCTACGATCATGGGGGCGAGGGCGATACCCCGGCCTTTCTGTACCTGCTCAGCGGATTTCTGGGCCTGAACGATCCGCTCGACCCAACCCAGGGTAGTTGGGGTACCCGGTTTGTGCCGATGGGAGGGACTTTCCCTCAGGGGTACTACAGCACCTGTGGCGTAGAACGCAGCGAACTGGAACGCTGGATTCCGGATGCAAAAAACAGTTTTCTGGCCCGGATGCAATGGTCTACCCACGGCCCGGCCGAAGTGAATCATGCGCCCACCCCGGCGTTTGGCAAAGACCGGTCTAATGCGGTGGTGTATAAACGCGTGGTTCCGGGTAAAACCTTAACGCTGGATGCCTCGGCCTCGACCGATCGCGACGGCGATAAGCTGTCGTACCGCTGGTATCCTTATCCGGAAGCCGGCTCCTATACCAAGCCAATCAAGTTGGAGACGTCCGATTCGCCGGTGCTGACCTGGACGGTACCGGAGGATATTGGCGACAACGCTATTCATCTGATTCTGGAAGTGCGGGACAACGGTTCTCCCTCGCTCGTTGCCTATCGGCGTGTAGTGGTACGGAAAAAATAGTCGTTTCGCATTACCTACAAGGATGAGCGTGTCATCCAGACAGGTGTTCGCAAAAATCGTAACTTTATGAAAACCGAACCGAGGTCTTGCCATGATCTTACGTGATGTTCTGCCGAGTCCGGCCCTGCGGGAGTTTGTCCGATGCTACCGGATTGTCCATCTCGAATTTACTAAGGCAGACACCATTCCCATTAAAGCCTATCCGCCGAAACCCGAACAGTGCCTGCACTTTTTTTTGCGGGATTTTTACGCTACCCAGGGAGCAGGTGAAGCGATAAAGCAACAGCCCGACATACTGCTGGCGGGGCAGCGGACTGCGCTGGTGAGCCAATTGACCGGACCGGATTTCATCGATGTACAGATCGTGTTTCAACCAACGGCGGTTTACCGGCTCACCGGCATACCAGCCTACGAATTAACCGACCAGCATCTGGATGCTACATTCCTGTTTCCTAAGCGAATCCAGCAAACCCTGGCGCAGCTTCAGGCCGCAGGCACTTATACCGAAGCACTCACCATCGTGGAAAACTTTGCCCTGGAATTAGCCCGTCAGGTTCGTAAAGACAAACAGCGTCTGGATGCTGTTTGCCGGCACATGATTCAGGAGGGGGGTAGGCGTTCGATGGATGAGTATGCGGATGAAGCCTGTTTTTCTCCGAAGCAGTTTACCCGGAAGTTCTTTGAACGTACGGGGGTGAATCCTAAAACATACGCCCGCATCATTCGCTTCAACCGGGCGTTCAATTTAAAGAACCAATATCCCCAAACGGATTGGCTTAGTATCGCTATTGACTGCGGGTATTGCGATTACCAACACCTGGTCAAAGATTATAAGGAGTTTACCGGCCTAGTGCCCAATGAGCTTCATCGGTTAGAGAGCCAATCTCCGGAGCGCATCCTGGGGCTGACCGACACGCTGTATCGGGAACGGGTTGAAGGTATTGTGTAAGTTGAAATGTCCTTTTTTTACCAGTCGCCAGCCCGGCTCTCTGCTACTTTTGTTCGCACAATCTGGTTTATGGCAATCCGAAAATTGCTTTACTTCTAATCATGTTAGTGATGAACACCCCGACTTCTTCTTCAGATAAGACGTATATTCTGGTTCATGGTGCCTGGTACGGTGGTGGCTGGTGCTGGCATAAAGTAGTGCCTCTGTTAGAAAGCAGGGGATATGCAGTTATACCTGTTGATTTACCGGGATATGGGCAGGATACCACACCGGCCGCCAGTGTAACGCTGGATGATTATGTGACAACGGTTCTGGATGTTGCCGGTTCTGTAAAGGGAAAGGTGGTGCTGGTAGGCCATTCATTGGGAGGGGCCGTGATTTCGCAGGCCAGTGAGTTTTTGGGACCAGAGAAAGCAGAAAAACTCGTATACGTGGATGCCTTTTTGTTGAGGAATGGAGAGTCAATTCTGGCCCAGGTTCAACAACTGGCTGAAGCCAGCAAAGCAGCGCCGGAACCTGCTGCGGAACAACTGGCAGCTGATTACCTGATTTTCTCTGATGACCAGAAGACCTGCCTGGTCGATCCGGCGAGGATGCAGGAGGTATTTTGCCACGATGCTCCGGCAGAGGATGTGGCCTTAGCCAAAGCCAATCTGCGTTGGCAACCCGTAGCCGGGCTGGCTACCCCGATCAGCGTAACAGATGAGCGGTATGGGGTTATTCCTAAAGTGTACATTCGTTGTACCAAATCCAGAGACCTGGACCGGCGAAGTATTGTGCAGCATGTGCCTTGCCAACAGGTATTTGAACTACCCAGTAGCCATTCTCCTTTCTTCTCTATGCCGGACAGGTTAGCGGCTATTTTAGAAGAGGTGTATTGAACCCTGCTCGCTGCTCGTCACGCTCGTCCGCGTTTGTAACGCGAGATGGGTAAGGTTAACGTCTGTGACGCGATAATTAACTCGCATTACAAATGCGCACCTCGCCCGTCTCGCTTTACAAACGCGAACGAGCGTGAACGAGCGTGACGAGCAGCGAGCGTCAAAAATGGCAAGGTGCAATAATGAATATCGGTGAAAACAGACCTGATTCGCTAACTTTGGAGGATATTGCCACGGGCAACGCTCCAACTATATGGTCTGTTTCTATACTATTCCAAAAGCAGGTAACTCCCTTTTTCGGTGGCTGCCGCTTCTTTTTTTAGTTCTCACCTCTGCCTGTACCCAAAAAATGACGCCGGTTAAAGGACCCGCCGTAGAGTCCGGCGTGTCGCAGGAACTGGCGAAGTACCGGAAACAGACCCTGAGTCGGCTCGGCTATTCGCTGCAGTTTGGGATTCCTGCCGGAAAAGAGCAACCGATTCCCGCTTCGGAAACTATTACGTTTCACTGGCAGGCGGGCAAGGCTCCGGTACAGATCGACTTTAAAGAGCAACGGGACCACCTGCATAGCGTATCGGTCAACGGCCGTGAGATTCCGGTTGTTTTTGAAAGTGAGCATATCCTGATTGCCCCGGCCTATCTGAAACCGGGTGCAAACCAGGTCAGCATTCGCTTTACGGCGGGCGATCTGTCGCTGAACCGCAACGAGGAGTACCTGTACACCCTGCTGGTGCCCGACCGCGCCCGTACCCTCTTCCCCTGCTTCGACCAGCCCGACCTGAAAGCGTCCTTCACGCTCACCCTCGCTGTGCCTGAAAACTGGCAGGCCATGAGCAACGGGGCCGTGCAGGATTCCAGCCGGCAGGGCAACCAGACCCGTATCCGCTTTGCGCCGTCCGATACTATCAGCACCTACCTGTTCTCGTTTGTGGCCGGCAAGTTCGAGCGGGTCACAAAGACGCTGAACGGCCGGACTATGCACTTCCTCCACCGGGAAACCGATCCGGAGAAGATTCGCCTGAGTATGGAGCCCATCTTCCAGATCCATGCCGATGCGCTAACGTTTCTCGAAGCATATACCCAAATCCCTTACCCATTCCGGAAGTTTGATTTTGTGGCTATTCCGGATTTTCAATACGGCGGCATGGAGCATGTGGGGGCGATCCAGTATAAGGCAGCGAACCTGTTTCTGGACGGTGGTGCCACGCGGGATCAGAAAATCAGTCGGGTCACGCTGCTCGCCCACGAAACGGCACATATGTGGTTTGGCGATCTGGTGACCATGCGGTGGTTCAACGATGTGTGGACCAAAGAAGTGTTTGCCAATTTTATTGCCGATAAGATTTCACAGGTGAGCCTGGCGGATTCCAACTACGACCTGGAGTTCCTGATTGCGCACTTCCCGGCCGCGTACGACGTCGACCGCACCGAAGGCGCTAACCCCATCGGGCAGCCGCTGGCTAATCTGCAGGAGGCCGGCACGCTGTACGGGGGCATTATCTATCACAAGGCTCCCATTATGATGCGGCAGTTGGAGCGGCTGATGGGCAAAGACGCGCTCCGCAACGGCCTGCGCGAGTACCTGAAGAAATACGCCTACGGCAACGCGTCCTGGGCCGACCTGATCGCCATTCTGGACACCTACACCCCCGCCGATCTGAACGACTGGAACCATGTCTGGGTCAACGAAACCGGTCGGCCCCGCTTCGACTACCGGCTGGAGATGAGCAACAACAAAATCTCGCAGTTCGTTATTTCGCAGAAAGGCGAAGAGGGTTCCGCCCGTATCTGGCCGCAATTGTTTGAAGTGGCGCTGGTGTACCCCGACCGGGTCGAGGAGCTTACGGTGAATATGCGTCGGTCGCAGGTAACGCTTAGCGAGGCCGTGGGTAAAGAGAAGCCCCTGTTTGTGCTGTTCAACTCCTCCGGGCAGGGCTACGGCCTGTTTCCGGTTGATCCGGCGATGGTGCCGCATGTAGCCAGTCTGAAAAATCCCGTGATGCGGGCGGCTGCGTACATTACACTTTATGAGAACATGCTCAGCGGGCAACTCATTACGCCGGATAAACTGCTTGCCACCTATCAGGCTCTGCTCCCCCACGAACCGGAAGAACTGAACCTGCGGCTGCTGACCAGCCAGCTTTCCAATCTTTTCTGGCGTTATAGCCGTCCGGAAAACCGGCCATCGCTGGCGCTGCAACTGGAGAAGGCTTTCTGGCAGGCGATGGAAAACGAACCGGCTCCCAACAAAAAGAAATTGTTGTTTCAGGGCTACCAGAGCATCGCCTTCAGCCGCGAAGCCCAGGACCGGCTATTCACCATCTGGCAGGAGCAGAAAGCACCGGCGGGCGTTCGGCTGACCGAAGACGATTATACCGCCCTGGCGCTTACCCTGGCCGTCCGTGACTATCCCGTAACGGGGCTGCTGCTGCAACAGGCCGACCGCATCAACAATCCGGACCGCAAAAAACGACTGCTGTTTATGATTCCCGCGCTATCGTCCGATATGCAGGTGCGCGATGCCTTCTTCGCTTCCCTGAAAGACGAAAAGAATCGGGAGCGCGAAGCCTGGGTAACGGCGGCTTTGGGGTATCTGCACCATCCGTTGCGGGCCACCACCTCGGTCCGGTACCTGCGCGAAAGCCTCGACCTGCTGGAAGAAATCCAGCGCACCGGCGACATCTTCTTTCCGGAATCCTGGCTACGGTCGACGCTGAGTGCCTACCAATCACCGGAGGTGGCTACGCTGGTGCGTACCTTTCTGAAGGAGCGGCCTGGTTTTAATCCCCGCCTGAGGGCTAAACTGCTGCAAGCGGCTGATAGTCCATTCCGGGCTGCCCGGTTGTTGTACAAAGCGGAGTAGCGGCAGGATAGGTTGTCCCTGGCCGTTTTCAAGGATTATCGTTATCTTTATATCCACTGCCGGAAACTTCATTCGGTAGAAAGATCATTACGCTATGGAAACGCCTTATCATGATTTAATTGAGGAGTATCAATCGGAAGACATAATGTCGGTAAACCATTCCCGGATTATCCACCGTATGAGTGTGGCGCTTAACCGCTATGAAGATCAATTTGATATTCTCCCTGAACTTGAATTAGAGCTTTCTACCGGCAAGTGTAAGCCGGATGTGTCGGTCTTTCCAAAAATGCCGGTCGATTGGCTGAATGATATTGTTTATTATAATCAGCCCCCCATTATTGCTATTGAAATATTATCTCCCAGACAGGCGCTCAACGAACTTACTGATAAAGCATATAAGCAGTGCTTTCCGGCTGGCGTACAAACGGTGTGGTTAATCATTCCGGTGCTGCAGGTGATCCATATCCTGTTGCCGGACGGCTCAAAACGGATTTTTAGCGAGGGTTTATTAATCGACCCAGTTACAAGTATCGAGCTTAATCTGGCTTATATCTTCAAATAAGGTCTTCGGGATTTGTCCGGATTTCCAGCCGATAGCCTACACCATGCACGGCGGCAAGCCGGACAGATGAATCGGCCTGCAGGAGCTTGCGCAGGCGGGAGACAAAAACATCGACGCTGCGGCCGACAATGATGCCCTCGTCTTCCCAAACGGATTTAAGAATATACTCCCGCTCCAGCACCTGGTTAGGATGGCAGACAAACAGGTGCAGCAACTTAGCCTCGCGGTACGTCAACTCGTGCCGGATGGCACCGGAAAGCAGCGTTTGGTTCGCTGGGTCGAAGCTGGAACTGCCAAATCGCAGGAGCTGGGGTTCTGCGGCAGCTACTACCGGAGCAACGGCGACCTCGCCGGTGGGTACCGCTTTTCGCCAGACGGTATAAGCCACGCCGGCCAGAAGACTGCCGACCGCCAGTGCCCACCAGATCGACGTCTGGGGTGGAGCGGCTTCGGGAGCGGCAAAGGTTACATTAAGGGTATAACAGCCGAGTTGCTGGTCACGGCCTCCGCAGGGTACAGGGTCTTTTCCGCTGAGGTCGCGCACTGTATAGCCCAACTGTAGTTCGCCGTTGGCACAATCCAAGACCGCAACGTTGTAGGGGATATTGATTTCATGCAGGGCAAAGGACTCCTGGAGCAGGGCCGGTAAGGTCTCGTAGGTAAAGGCTCGTTCCAGCCGAACGGCAAAGGTATGGTCGTCTGCCTGCTGAACGGGCGGAATGCGGGTGGTAGAGTCCCCGGCATTACGTAGGAGGTGGTGTGCGGTACGCCGGAGGGCCAGATTGGCTTTTTCGGCAAAGCGGTAATTGTCGGTGGTGGTGGGTGTTAGTTGAATAAACAGCGGCAATAGAAAGCAGACCGGCAGAACGCCGATGATTCCGAGTAGTGGGCGGTACAGTAGGCTGGCGGCTTTTTTCATGATGAGGTTGGGAGAAGAAGGGAAGGTTTCACGCAAAGACGCCAAGGCGCAAAACGGTTCAGGGATCTTATGCACCTTAGCCCCTTTGCGTGAAACCTATCAACAACCCTGGCCCGGCGGCACCAGCCACAGCCAGATTATATTGACCCTCACAATGCGCTTTGCCGCTTTATAGGCGGGGCTGACCGGCTCAATAACCAGATTATCGCCGGGTATGGCCCGAACAAGCGCCCGGTAAATATCCAATTCGTAAAACACCTCATTGCTGTCAATATTGTCGATGCTTACACTTGTTCCACCGCGTTGGCGATAGATACGGAATGGGATACAAGCCGGTTCGGCAGATTCCGGATAGTTGGCTACCAACCGGAGCATACCCCGGCTGCGTACCGAAAAGAGGGCATACTCCAATGGCCTGTTGTTCAGCAGCAGCGATGTGGAGGCCGGCAGGCTGAGGTTATCGTCGCCCGGCCGGCTGTGTTTCGCCCAGGCCACATGGGCAATGCTGGTTGGCCAAACCCACGCAAAGGTAGCGATCAGGAACAGGGCTGTTTTCATTGCACCAGTATTTCGTTGTGGGGTAAGGCGTAGCGGTCGTCGAGCGTTAACAGAACAATATAGTCACCTTTCCGGCATTTTGCCAAAACCTGCTGAATATCAACCTGCCGAAGGCTTTCTTTTGAATAAAGCAGTAAAGTTTTGGTGTCCTTGTCGCGGATGGCCACCTGGAACGACAGTTGCTCCACCTTTTTGCTCTCGGTAGGGGATAAATCGACCGTATGCAGCGTCAACGGCCCGGTGGCAGTGGCCGATACAACGCACTTACCGGTTGGGGTGTATGCATTAACCACCATTTTGTTGCCCAGAAAGGCCGCCGAACAGTGCGTAAAGGTGCCCTGCCCGCAGCACAGGCCAGATAGCAGGCAACTACCCAGGAAAAGGACAAATAGACTGGCAATTTTCATTTTCTTCGTTTGTTTGGTACAACGAAGCGAATGTAGAATGCAGGCCGGCAAGTGCCGGTAAAGGCTTGTAAAACCTTGTAAAGGAATTGTAAAACCTTTGTTTTGGGCAGCAGCGCCCGGTATAGCCCGTTTGCAAACCCGGTACCAACTCACCGGACTGGTTTTGGAGCCCCGCCCGGGAGGAGCGGTTACGAGGCAGCCGTATTGGCCGACTGGTAGATGCGGTCGACAATGTCCATCAGGGTAGCTCCCTGCCCGGCAGTACAGACATTGGATGGCTTGCCCTGGCAGGCGTCCAGAAAGGCTAGGGTGTTCTTTAGCTGGATGTCTTCCGGTGCCAGATAGGGAAAGTGAATATCGGCCAGTTCGCCGGCCACCTCGGTATGGAGCGTAAACGGGAACAGGCTGACCCCACCCCGGCTGCCGAAGATTTCCAGATTCCGGTCTTTATCGGCCTGGTTATTCAGGGCAAAAGAAGCCGACAGCATAATGGACACGTTGCCGGAGAACGACAGGTATGCCATACAGGCATCTTCTACCTCAAACGTGCCGGGGTCCCAGGCACCCATCAGCCCTTTGCCGCCGGTTTTGCCGATCAAATCATAGGTATTGCCCAGCACCTGAATCGGCGGAGTATAATCGAAGGCGCAAAGCGCCAGGTCGAGTACGTGAACCCCCAGGTCCATCAGCGCCCCACCGCCCTGCATGGCCCTGTTGGTGAAATAGCCCCAGCCCGGTATGCCTCGCCGGCGCAGAAACCAGGCCCTGATGTGGTAAATATCGCCCAGCCGCCCTTCCTCTTTACAGCGCATCAGGAGCGCCCACTCCGGCGTTTGCCGCAGTTGCAGATTATAAGCCAGCGTCAAACCAGCCTGCGCAGCCCGCTCTGCCATCTCGCGGGCTTCGGCGGCCGTCAGGGCCGGGGGCTTTTCGCAAAAAACATGACAGCCCTGGGCTAGTGCCTGCATGGTGTATGCATAATGCAGACTGTTGGGAGTACAGATCACCACTACATTGGGCGAACACTGCCGGTACATGTCGGCCGCATCAGCAAAGGCGTGCGGAATATGGTGTTTGTCGGCCAGGGCGCGGGCTTTGGTAAGGTCGCGGCTGCAAACGGCAACAATTTCTGCCAGACCGGCAAGTTGCTGCATGGCCGGAATATGGTTTTTGTCGGCAATACTGCCCCCACCGATAACGGCGACCCGAAAAAGAGACATAAGCGTGCTGGATGAATCAGTCGGTAAATCAATGCAAGCTAATCGGTATTTTGTACGATTCAACCGGACGATTACGCACCTCATTGAAAAGTTGGTGCTATCTTTCTGATAATTAATCATCTTTGCCCGTCCTGAATACCTAACTCTGTCTGTGGTATGGAAGTCTTTCTGCTGGTTATTCTGCTGGTGCTGGTGCTGGTTGTCAACAACCGGTTTTCCGACCTGAAACAGCTTCTTCAAAAACAAACCGATGAACTCAGCCGGCTCCGCGAAGATTTTATAACCTTCCGCAGCCTGTCTGCTCCACCTGCCGTTCCGCCGGCAGCGGTGGAGCCGGTAGCCCCGGTGGTGGTTGAGCCTGGCGTACCGCCCCTGATTGGTACTGAGCCGGAGCCGGTCTCCGCACCCGTTGAGGCCATTGCTGACGCACCCGGACCGCCCGTAGCGGCAGGGCCGGCAGTGGTGCCTCCGGTGTCGGCTGAACCTGTGCTGCCGGCGGCCCCGCTTCCAGCCCCACCGCAGCCTTCGTTTGTTCAGCGTTTTCTGAGCGACAACCCGGACCTGGAGAAGTTCATCGGCGAAAACCTGATGAACAAGATCGGTATCGCCATTCTGGTGCTGGGTATTGGGTACTTTGTCAAGTTCGCCATCGACCAGCAGTGGATCAGCGAAGCCGGCCGGGTGTTTATCGGCATCCTGGCGGGGGGTATCCTGATCGGGCTGGCGCATCGGTTGCGGCAAACCTTCGCTGCATTCAGTTCGGTGCTGGTCGGGGGCGGGTTATCGGTGCTGTATTTTACCATTGCCATTGCGTTTCATGAGTACGGACTTTTCAGCCAGACCGTGGCTTTCGGACTTATGGTAGTCATTACAGCGTTTTCGGTGCTGCTGTCGGTGGCCTATAACCGGGTCGAACTGGCCGTGGTATCGCTGGTTGGTGGGTTTGCTACGCCGTTTATGGTCAGTACCGGTGCCGGCGACTACCGGGTGCTGCTGACTTACATACTGATCCTGGACCTGGGCATGCTGGTGCTGTCGTACAGCCGCAAATGGAACCTGGTGCATATTGTTGCCTATGCCTTTACCCTGCTCTTATACGGCGGCTGGCTGGGTAGCGCCGTTATTGGCGAACCAAACGCACCGTATGCGGCTGCGCTGGCGTACGGTACGGTCTTTTACAGCCTGTTTATGGCAATGAACATCATTTATAACCTGCGGACAAAAGCCCGGTTTTCGGCCCTGGAGATTTTTCTGCTGCTTAGCAATACCTTCTCGTACTACACCGCCGGTATGCTTATGCTGGCAAGCATCAGCCGGGGATTCTACCAGGGGATGTTTACGGTGGCCCTGGCAGTGGTCAATTTTGGGCTGGCGTATAGCCTATACCGTCGGGAGGCCGTCGACCGTAACCTGATCTACCTGCTTATCGGGCTGGTAATTACGTTTGTGAGCCTGGCCGTGCCGGTGCAGCTGGAGGGTAACTTCATTACTATGTTCTGGGCGCTGGAAGCCGTGCTGCTGCTGTGGTTTGCGCAGAAGTCGGGCTTACGGCCGGCGGCTTCCGCATCGGTGCTGGTGTTGGGTCTGATGATCATCAGCCTGAGTATGGACTGGTCGGCGCTGTACGGCGCGGCTTCAACTCCTCCGCTGCCGATCCTGCTCAACAAAGCTTTTGTAACCAGCGTCATTGCCGTTGCCGGCTTAGTGCTTACGCGCCGGCTGCTGACAAGTCAGGCTGCGCCCATCTCATTCTGGGTTGGGCAACTGGAGGTCGATACCTACCGCCGGGTCGTAAACTACCTTACCGGCGGAGCCGTGTACCTGGCGGGTTCGCTGGAGCTGAACTATCAGGTGATCACCGCCGTCGGCTTCGGGCCTAACCGCACCCTTGTTATGGGCAGCTACAACCTGCTCTTTATCCTCGGCCTGCTGGGCCTGGCTCAGCGCAATGGGCAGCGGACTAATCTGTTGCGGGCGGCCGGGCTGGGGGTAGTTGGCATCCTGGCGTACCTGGTGACGTTTAATCCGGCCGTTATGACGTTGCTGAACAATTATTTCCTCTATACCGAACCCAGTTTTCTGGGCTTCCCGGTGCATTATCTGAGTCTGGCCGCCACGGTCGGCATTCCGGCGTGGCTGATCCGGAACCGGTCACGGCTGGAACCGCTGCCGGCCCGGCTGTTGCAACTCTGGCCCTGGGTGGTGGGGTTTGTGCTGCTGATTATCGCCAGTTCGGAGCTATTTGCCCATGTCATTGTGCTCAACTTCTCGGGCGCCGAAAAGGCTGGGTTTGCTGCAGACCCGCAGCGGCAACTGGATGCCATCAGCCGGTTTGACAGCCTGCTGACGCAAACCAACAAGGTGGGACTGCCCATTCTATGGGGCCTCTGCGCGTTTCTGTTTATGTGGGTGGGCCTGAACCGGAAGATCCGGCCGCTCCGGATTCTGTCGCTCAGCCTGTTTGCCCTAACCCTGCTGAAACTGTTTCTGTACGATTTGCGGGGCATTTCGGAGGGAGGGCGCATTGCCGCCTTTCTGTCGCTGGGCGTACTGCTGCTGACCATCTCCTTTATGTACCAGAAAATCCGGAAGCTGATTCTGGCCGATGATTCCAATGCTTCCCTGGTTCAATCCGACTAAACCATGCACCGATACGGTTGGGTATTACTGAGTTTATTCCTGGCCGGCGGGTTGGTAAGCCGGGCGCAAACGTTCCGGCAGCGGGCTGAGATAAGCGCCGTTACCACGCCCGGCTACTACCGGATTTTGCTGCCTCCGGCCGTGGTGGGTGCCCTGAACGAGGCCCTGACGGATGTCCGGCTCTACGACAGCAGGCAACGGGAGGTGCCGTATCTGCTCAGTCGTCAGCTGCCCCGGCAGCAAACGCAGCTCAGGCCGCTGCCGGCGGTCAGCCAGACCGTTACGCCCCGCAGCACAACCACATGGGTGGTGCGGAATGCCGCTAAAAGCCGGATTACCGCCCTGGGCGTAACCATCCGGAATACCAATGTCACCAAACAGGCCCGGCTGAGCGGCAGCAATGATACGCGGTTGTGGTATGCTATTGAGGCTGATTATCGGCTGGAGCCTACCCGCAGTGACACCACAACCTCGGCCGTGAAGGTTCTCGATTTTCCGCTGAGTGACTACGAATACTACCGGCTGGAGATCAATGATTCGCTGACTGCCCCGCTAAACATCCTGAGCGTAGGGATTTTTTCCAGTAATCAGGAGGCCGGCACCTACCGCGAAATCCGGGGGCTTACGTTTGTTCAGCACGACAGCAGTGCGCTTCGCAAAACGTTTCTCCACATTACGCTGCCCGATACGGCCCGGCTCGATAAGCTAAGGCTGCTGGTGCAGTCGCCAGGCCCGTACCGGCGCAGCGCTGAGGTGATGGTAGGCCGGCAGCGCCGGGGGAGGAGGGGACCGGTTACGCCTGTTTTTGAGACCATCCGGACGTTTGAGCTCAGCGCTGCGGGTGACCAGACGGTGTATCTGTCCGGTCTGCGAGCCAGGAAGGTGTATGTGGTTGTGGACAATCAGGACAGCCCTCCGCTCACGATCAGGGGTGTGCAGGCGTACCAGGCCGACGTGTACCTGATTGCCCGGCTGGACGCCGGAACGCCTTATCACCTCCGCTTCGGCAATCCATCCGTCCGGCCACCGGTCTACGACCTGGTTTATTTCAGGGACAGCCTGCCGGCCCGGTTGCCAATAGTGACGGTAACGGGTGTCCGGTCGGAAAAGCCCACCGGCACGCCCGATACAGCCTCTTTCTTCAGGCAACCCTGGATACTCTGGCCGGCCCTTAGTCTGGTGCTGCTGCTGCTGGGACTTCTGTCGTACCGGATGCTAACTGAAATGAACGGAAGTCGGGAAAATGCCTGATTTGCTGCGGATTGGACTTGCATAACTGCCGACTTTTCCTGAAATTTCTACAAACCTCGCTAAACCCGTTATGAATCCGTCTGCCTCCCTGTCCGACCTGTATTCGTTTCAGTGCTACGCCGGTCCCGATGCCGGAAAAACCATTGTGCTGACACCCAATCTGCGCCTGCTGCTGGGCACCGGCAGTCAGAGCAGCTACATGCTTACCGACCCGAACGTTTCCGATCAGCACCTGATGGTGTTCTTTGATGGTGCCCGAATCCGTTTTGAAGCCATCGGCAACCAGCCTATTGGGCTCAATGGGACGTCGGTCATGGCCGGAGAACTGAGTACCGAAAGCGGAGACCTCCAGATTGGCTCTTCCCGCTGGCGGCTGCAACGACCCATGCCGGCCGGCAGCCGGTTTTCCCCTGGTGTCGGCAGCGCACCCGAACACTCATTCACCAATCAGTTCCGGCGCATATCCAATATCGCCGGTGTTGATTCGCTGGATAACGATTTTAACCTGAAAGCCATCTTCTCCCGAATCGGCGAAAAGCGAACCGACGCAGACATTGAACGAGCCTTTACCGTTGGTACCTACGACACCACACCTCCGCTCGCATCCATAGCCGCCAACTGGCCGCAGCCGTGGCTCTTCGGGCGCATTGCCGTTATTTCTCTGCTGGTCTTCTGGGGGTTATACGTTGGTGTGGCGCAGTTCGGCAACATCATTGTGGTGCCGGGCCTGTTGTTTGTCGGTGCGTTTGCCGTACCCTTTGCCTGCCTGATTTTTTTCTGGGAAATGAATGCTCCTCAGAATGTATCGCTGTACCAGACTGTAAAGCTCCTTTTTACCGGTGGGATTCTGTCCATCCTGATTTCCCTGTTGTTTTTCAGCAATACCGAGTTCCTGTCGAGCTGGCTGGGAGCCTCCAGCGCCGGTATTGTGGAAGAATCCGGCAAACTGCTGACGGTACTGGCCCTGATGCGGCATAAACGACAATACCCCTGGATCCTGAACGGACTGCTGTTTGGGGCGGCCGTCGGCACGGGCTTTGCCGCTTTTGAATCGGCCGGCTACGCCTTTGTGGCGCTGCTGGCCGACGGTTCGGTCAGTGATGCCCTGGGCAGTATTGTGCTGCGGGGTATTCTGGCTCCGTTTGGTCACGTGATCTGGACGGCCATTACGGCGGCCGCCGTCTGGCGCCTGAAAGGCTTCGGCGAGTTTAAATGGGAGCTATTGCAGGAAAAGTCGTTTATCCGGTTGCTGATTGTGGTCATGACAATGCACATGCTCTGGAACGCTGACTTCAGTCTGCCCCTTGTTCCGACGCTGTTCGGCATTCAGGTGAAGCACCTGCTGCTGGGGCTGATCGGCTGGATCATCGTGCTCAGTCTGATTCAGGAAGGGCTGAAACAAATCAAGACGGCCCAGACAGAAAGGATGAGCCGGCCTTACTAAGCAGCAGGTGGGCTAGTCGCGCTGGGCCGACATGCCCTGCCGAACGAAGACTGTAAGTTGTTTAACCATCTGGGGTGCCCCAAGGTAGAGGGGGGTACGCTGGTGCAGGCTGTGGGGCTGGATGTTCAGGATTGATTCGGTTTCGTTGACCGCCAGGCAGCCGGCCCGTTCGGCAATGAACGCCAGCGGGTAGCACTCGTACAGCAAGCGCAGTTTCCCATCCGGATTGCTTTTGGTGGGCGGGTACAGATAAATGCCGCCTTTCAGCAGATTGCGGTGAAAATCGGCTACCAGCGAGCCGATGTACCGGGCCGTTAGCTGTTGCCGGCGGCAGTTGTGAAGGTAAGCCTGTACCGGTTCGGCAAAGAGGTCTATATTTCCTTCGTTGCAGGAATAAATCTGACCATCGGCCGGGCTTTTGATATCCGGGTGCGACAGAATGAACTCGCCGAGCGAGACATCGTAGGTGAAGCCGTTGACGCTATGGCCGGTGGTGTACACCAGAATCGTGGAGGAGCCGTACAGGATGTAGCCGGCGGCCACCTGCTCGTGGCCGCCCTGCATAAAATCTTCAAGGGTGGGCTGCGTACCAGTGGGCGTTACCCGACGGTAAATGGAAAAGATGGTGCCGATGGATACGTTGACATCGATATTGGAGGAGCCGTCGAGCGGGTCGATGGCCACCACGTATTTGCCGCCGTTGTTGCCGGTCAGAATAATGCCTTCTTCTTCCTCCGAGATAATGGCGCAGACTTCACCGCCGTTGGTCAGAGCCCGCCGGAACCGGATATCGGCAATGACATCCAGTTTCTGCTGCTTTTCGCCCTGTACGTTCTCTATGCCCATACCGCCGGTCAGGTCGATGAGCCCTGCCCGGTTTACTTCCCGGTGGATGATTTTACCGGCCAGCGCAATATCGCGCAATAACTGCGAGAGTTCGCCGGTTGCGTAGGCAAACTGGTACTGGCGGTTCATAATATACCGGTCGAGCGTGGTGCCGACGGGTAGCGCGAGGGCGGGAGTGGGGTTGGTGGGCATGGGTTGACGCTTTTGTTGACTACCGGTTATTTTTTGAGCAGCACACTCACCTCACTCAGCAAGCCCGACGGCAGCAGGGGGGAGCCGGCCTGGTAAAACGGCATGGTGGTGAACGTAGTCTTCTGTTTTTCATTGGGTTGGGCATCGCCAATCAGCCGGTTCACCCAAAGGTTTGTTACGCGCACTTCCAGGGTATTGTTTCCGGTTTTTACGGCATCGGTAATATCCAGCCGGAACGGTTTTTTCCAGGCGATGCCCACGTTTTTACCGTTCACCCGCACATCGGCCAGGTTTTTCACTTCGCCTAAATCCAGTTCGTAGTGGCCGCCTTTGACCACCGCCGGCAGGGTAAAGGTGGTGTTGTATGAAGCGGTGCCGGAGAAGTACCTGATGTCCGGGTCGGCGTTCTCGCTCCAGGACGTCAGCTTGTTGAACGTGAGGCTGCGGGCGGCTTCGCTCGTCGTGCCGAAGTTCACCGTCCACGGCGAAGAAATGGTTGCTACGGGCGTTACCGTGACCGCCGGTTTGGTGTAGGCGGTGGTGGTAGCTTTGTCGCGGAAGACGATGAAATACGCATCCCAGGATTCGAAGTGGAGGGGCACTATGGTCCGGCCGTCTTTGATCTGGTACGATACTTTCTCGATAGCCCCGGTCTGCGGGTTCCACAGTTCAGGTACTTTTCCCGTTACCCGGAAACTCGCTTCGGCATCATTGGGGTTTTCGCTCCGGCTGTTGAGCCAGTAGATATCTTCGTTGCCCGTCTGCCGATGCACGTAGAGTATTTCCGCTTTGTTGTTGCGGATAATCACGTCTTCCGGCACGTTCAGCGATTTCAGTACCTCTGCGGCCGGCCGGCCGGATACCTTCGGATTGCTCCAGATTTCGTTGACGATGGCTGTAAACTCGGCGGGGTTATCGCTCAGGCTCGGCGACTTTTCCGGTTTGGTACCGGTCACGTTGGTGCCGGCTTTCACCAGATCCCGGATTTTCTTCAGCACCGGCAGTGTCATCAGCTTCGCGGTTTCGTCCAGCACCAGCACGCTGTACGACATGCCGCTCGGCGTTACCAGCTTGCCGTTTTTCGCCTGAATCACATTTATCAGCGCCGACGCGTTCACAAAATCATACTCGTAGCCGGGAATACTGGGGAGTTTGCTGGCGAAGGCGCTGGTAATGTTGGTATTCTCCCCGTAGTAATACAGCACATCCGCTACGAACCGGCCCTGCTGCAACAGGTGGGAACTGCGGCCCAGATACTCCATCCAGGGTTTGGCCTGCTCCGCCCAGGTCTCCTGACGGGTGAAGTACTGGCCGAAGGGCCCGAGTGAAAAGCCGGGTTTCTTATCGTCCAGTGGCTGGTGCACCGAGGTATGAATCACAAAGCGGTTCAGGCCCGACGCCAGCTCCATATCAGCGGTGCGCTTCAGCTTTTCGGGGTACCAGCTAAAGGCGTTGCCGGTGGACGTCATCGACTCGGCCGCTACCAGATTCTGCCCGTAGATATGCGCTACCGAGGCCGACTCTCGAATATCAGCCTTGCTGCGTACTTCTTCATCGGCACCACCGGCCAGACTGCCGGGCGTCCACATGGCCGACATCGGAATATCGGCATGGCGCTTTACATCCATGCCGTCGGCCAGGTAAATGCGTTTGTTTTCGTGCGATTCGGTATAGCGTTTCATGCCGCGCTGGTGCAGAGCGTCGCCGATGACATCGTAGTGGTTCCCGGCAATGAGTTCGCCGATGGTTTTGCGGAAGTCCCACAGGAACTTCTCGCTGGCTTCGGTACTCCGCACCACCCGGCCGGTCAGCACCGGAATCCAGGGTTTGAGGTCATAGCCGCGCCGTCTGGCAAACTCCTCGGGCAGGGCTTTGGTCCAGGTCATGTGACCCGCTTCGTAGCTGTCCAGCACCATGAATCCCAGGCCATCTGGCCCTAGTTGCCTGCCGGTGGCATCCTTGTACATGTCGAGGTACGTATTGATATATCGTTTTACGGCGTCCTTATCGAGTTTATCCACTTCCAGGCCGGTTGCTTCGGGCGAGGCCGGGTGGTTCTGGCGGCCCGTTAGCGAATAGCCCAGTCGCACCACCACCCAATTGCCGGCCGGTGGGGTCCAGGTCAATGAGCCATCGGCGTTCATTTTTGCCGTCAGGTCAACCACATCTTCCGTGGGGATAGCATCGGCGTTGGCAACCGCCGGTAGTTCGCCGGTTTCTTTCCAGGGGTCAAAGCCGGCCTTGCCTTCGAAGAGGTTGATGCGGTCAGTATTGTGCAGGACCAGTTCAGCCACGTTGACGCCTTCCGGTTTGGGCGTTTCGGGCCGCCCACCCGCCATGGCGGCATACATATTGGGCTGGGGCTGTAACGTTTTAAAGGTAAAGCGGAAGTATCTGGCCGTCGTCGGTGGGATGCTCATGGTATTCTGGGGCACAATACTCCCCGGGACGGCTACCACCTGCCGGAAATTCACGCCATCGTCGCTGACCTTCAAGGCCCGGTTTTCCGGACCGCCATTGAATTGTTCCAGCGGGGTGTGGTTCGCGCCTACGATGGAAAACGCCTTGAACGTCTGTGGCGTATCAAATTCGTACTGAATCCACATGTCCTCGCCCACGGCCTGGGGCGGCAGGTAGCTGACATTAGTCAGGTTACCGTCTGTTAGTTCAGCCAGCGTGAACGAACCGCCACTGGACGTCACCTTCGGCTTAAACTCGGATAAGGATTTTTCCCGGTCCGGCAGGCGGTAGGCAATGACCAGCGCATCCTGGTAGTAGGTCGGCAGATTGCCGGTTGGGCCACCCAGCATAGACGTCGGCGACAGCGGTACGTGCTGGAAGTTCCCCGTTGTATTCGGCGGCTGGGGCAGTTTGCCGGTGAAAGGCCGGGCCGCGTTAGGCTGACCACCGGAAACGCGGGTTTCGGTCCAGACGTATTTCTTCATGCCATCCTGCGGTTGCACCCAGGGGCTACCCGTTACGCTCCAGCCGGGTGAGCCGGCAATGGCCATTTCGAGTTGTAGTTTCTGGGCTAAGTCCGTGGTGAATTTGAAAGCATCTTTCCATTCCGGCGTCATAAACACCAGTTTCTTTGGCACCACCAGCGGAGTAAAGAGGCTGGCGTCGAAGTTCTGAAAGCCGCCGATGCCCACGCGGTTCATCCATTCAAGGTCTTTCTGAATACCTTCTTTGGTGATATTGCCGTTCATCCAGTGCCACCACACCCGTGGCTTGGCCGCGTTGGGCGGAGTCTGGAAACCAGCCTTAAGCGCCGGGTTGGGTTGAGCCTGCCCCTGCCGACTCACCAGAAATGAGGCTATCAGCAGACCGGTAATGATGGAGGATATACGTGGGTTTTTCATCGGTAGAATCAGATTCGGGCTTTCCGATATTCTGCAAAAGGCAGCGAAATACATTGACCTATTCTACAAATATATTGCATGAAACGGGGCTACACCTTATCTGTATTGAGATATTGTTTGCATTTTTTGAGATAGCGCGGTTGCGGTTTCCACTCCTCTGCTTGTCCTCGACTGTGTCGCGGGCGAGCCCCGGCGAGCGGAGTGAACATACGCACCGATTATGCGAAGGTCCCTGATTTGCGGTACAGCTAACAAGGATCGCTGAATAGAGTTTTGTATTTTTGGTCAAACAACTCATTGTCTATGAAATCCAGTATCATCGTTTCTGACCCCGAAATTCTAGGGGGCACTCCTGTTTTTCGGGGGACACGGGTGCCCATCCGGGCTTTGTTCGACTATCTCCAGTTCAGTACCATCGATGAATTTCTGGTGGGTTATCCGCACATCAGCCGGGAGATGGTTAACGAGGTATTAGCGGTTATTGCCAAACGGGTATCGGCCGTTCCCCACCGGAAGAGACGTGAAACTACTGCTTGACGAACAGATTGATGTCCGGCTCAAAACGGCACTTAGTGGGCTGGATGTCTATACCCCAGTGGATCTAGGATGGCAGGGGTTAAAAAACGGTGTTTTGGGCAGGAAGCTAACTGAATACGAATTTGCCTTTTTCGTAACTGCCGATAAAAATCTGCCGTTTTAGCAAAATCTGGACAAGATTTCATTCACAATCATTCTATTGGATACACCAACACTACTCTGGGAACATCAATCCCTGTTTGTTCCTAAAATCGTAGCGTTTGTGGATAAATTTAGGCCCGATCCGGTTTTGAAAATTGTCCATATGAGTTTGGATGGCTTCCGAAAAGGCAGAAAATTAGCTCAGCTTCAGCGCGTCTTCCGTCCAGAACAAATTCGGTTTGTTTAGTCCATAAATGCCCCTCTGCTCGTCCTCGACTGTGTCGAGCGACGGGCGAAGTTCGCCCGCCACGTGATACAATCGCGGGCGAGCCCCGGCAGCGAGTGATTCAGCTTATCAACTACTGTGGTTTGGCGTGCCGCATTTCCAGCCCTACGGCGCGGGGTTTGAAACCCGGCCACACGCCGTCGGTCACCTTTTCGGGCACATTCAGGTATTTCTGGTTATCCTGCCCTTTCAGGTGCCAGCCCAGAAAGGCGGTTATAAAGTGCTGGTTGATGTTGTTGATCCGTCGTTCGTTCCAGCCCGGCTCGGCATAGTGCATGTACTCGTTCAGGGGCAGGCCCGGCTTCAGCACGGCGGCCGCCGGAGCGTTGGGGGCCACATTGTGCCGGGCGTTGACATACGTGAGCAGATACCGGTCGGCGTTGGTAGCACCCTCATAAATCGCCCGAATGCCTTTCTCATACCCGGACACATCATCTTTATCACCGGCAATAAACAAGGTCGGCAGACGAAGGCCCTTTAGTCCTTCGGCATCCCACACCCCGCGCTCCATACCCCAGGGGGCAAAGGCGATAATGGCTTTGATGCGGGCGTCGACCGGAGCCGTTAACGCCGGAGAGCCGGCTGCCCTAACGCTAATGGCATCGCTGCCGCCGGCTAGTTGTTTGAACATACCGACCGCCTGCGGGCTGTAGCCGGCCCCACCGACGTTCAGCACACCATACCCACCCATTGAATAGCCGATCAGAGCCGTATTGTTCGGATTAAACAGACCGGCGAGAAACGAGCGGCTGTCTTTAGCGCTCAGCCGGGCTATTTCGTTCAGCACAAACAGATCGTCGAGCGGCCGGTTAAGCAGCGTACTGCTGAAGTTGCCCACATCCCGGTACGTCGACTCGGTATGGTCTATGGACACCACCACGTAGCCTTTGGAGGCCAGGTTTTCGGTCAGGTAGGTCATCAGGTACCGCGAGCCGGGATACCCATGTGAGACGATGACCAGCGGAAACGGTCCACCCTGCGCATTGGGTTCGGCATCGCGCAAGGCCCGGCCCGGAAAGGTATAGGGTATAATAGGTCGCTGCGGGTTGTTGGTCAGGCCCATCACCTGTTCGTATTGCGTCAGTTCCGTCTGTCCCTGCGGTATGCGGGCCGGATACCAGACCTCCACGGTCAGCGGGCGGTCGTAGGTAGGCAGGTTGCCGTCTTTGGCCCTGAGGATGTCCAGTTGGCCGGGGTTGGTCAGTTTCAGGGTGCGAACGCCCACACTATAGGCACCACGCGGGGCCAGTTCGGGCGCGTCGGGCAGCGGGTCGCCCACAATAAACGTATCAGGTTGCGCCTGGGCGATCAGGGCCACCACGAAAAGCAAACAGACAAGCAGCGAAAGCCGGCGGTAGTGCATGTAATCAGGAGGTTTTAACCAAAATCGGGGCTAATCTACGAAGAAGTGGTTTAGTTGGTTACAGCTAGTTGGGCTTGTGGAGTGACCGGGGAAGGAGGTGCCCGTATTTTTGGTGAGAATCACCACCTTAGGTCTGGCAAGTATTCATACATATAGTTATATTAGCGAGAACTACTTAATTACCGCCGTAAAGCCCCCTTCCTCGTCACTATGCTGCGGATAGCCGCCTTTTTCTGCCTGTTGTGTACTCTTGCTCATGCCCAGCCGGTGGTGCTACGTGACCCCGACAAAGCTTATCCCGTTACGGAAAACAGTGCCGCCCTGCTGGTGGAACCCGGCCAGACAATCACCATCGACTCCCTGCTTTGCCACCCGGAAAAATACAACTTCGTGCCTGTCAGGCAAAGACCGATCCGGCCCAACGGAAAACGGGACTACTGGCTCAAGCTGGAGTTGACGAATCCCTCTTCTGAAAATTACCTCCTTCATTGCTATTTTTTTGCCGATTCCCAATAGGTTTACGAAACAGACAGTTCGCGCGTATTGGGTCATCTGAAAATCTCCTTCTATGGCACCTCGGCTACCGACCTGTTTCAACGCAGTCGGGGCATATGGCCCTTAAATCTCAGGCAGGGCCAGACGCATACGCTTTACGTCTATGCTGAAAATATGACGTTGCCCTCCCTGTTTGTCAGCGTTACCGCTTCGTCAAGGCTCACCAGGGAGGTTCATTATCAGGATTTGGTGTATGGGCTGTTTCACGGCATGTTGCTCATCATTGCCTTGTACAGCTTAATTCTGGGTATTCGGCTAAGCGACCGGGATAATCTGCTCTATGCGATCTGGTTAGTGCTGGTCGCCGTATTACAGGCTACCAACTGGAGCCTCCTGGCTGAATTGCCGGTCAGCCTTTTCGATGTGTTAAAACAGAACTGGGGTGTTACAAGCGGAATCTTTTGTATAGTCCACATTCTGTTTACGCTGTCTTTCCTGCAGACGAAGACCTGGGCCAATGGGTTACACCGGTTGGGCATAGGTTTACTTGTCCTTTTTTCGGTTTGCTGCATCCTTTTACTTCTTTTCCTGAATGAAGGCAACCGGGTGGCAATGAATGTGGTAACGACCAATTTGTTTACTAGTTCGGATGGGCTTTTTGGGTTAACAGCGGGTTTAACCGTTTTCTTTCGCGGGTTTAAACCGGCTATATTTTACTCATTGGGGACACTTGTCCTGTCGATGTCCTTATGGCTTTTCCTGCTAAGTCTCTACGGAGGAATCACCTTTACCTTCTGGACGCTGAATTGTGTTTTGGTTGGTTCTGCCGTGGAGGTTTTCTTTTTTCTGTTAGGCCTGACCTATAAAATCAATTTGCTCAAGCAACGGCAGGAAGAAGCGGTTCGGCAGCAATTGCAGCTTTCTGTAGAAAACCAGCAACTCATTGAGACCCAGAACCGGGTGCTGGAAGAAAAGGTCGAGCAACGCACCGCTGAACTTAAAGCCTCCCAGGCTCAACTCATCCAGAAAGAAAAACTCGCCAGCTTAGGTGAGCTAACCGCCGGCATTGCCCACGAGATTCAGAACCCGCTGAACTTCGTCAATAACCTTTCGGAGGTGAGTCAGGAGTTGGTGGAGGAGCTAGAGGAGGAAAGAAGGAAGGAGAAACGGGATGAAGATCTGGAGACAGAGCTCATCAGTGATCTGAAAGAAACCCTGCACAAGGTGACCCACCACGGCAAGCGGGCCGACAGCATTGTCAAAGGCATGCTCCAGCACTCCCGCGCCAGCACCGGTGAAAAGCAACCCACCGACCTCAACCAACTGGCCGATGAGTACCTCAGACTGGCCTACCAGAACTTACGCGCCAAAGACCAGAGCTTTACCGCCGACCTGCGGCTCAAGCTGGACCCGGCGTTGGGGCAAGTCAATATAGCCCCTCAGGACATGGGTCGGGTGCTGCTCAACCTCTACAACAATGCTTTTTATGCGGTTCAGGAAAAGGCAAAAGGCCAGGAAGGGTATCAGCCGCAAGTCACCGTCAGCACCCAGGCGAACGGCGGGAAAGTAGAGTTGCGGGTAGCCGACAACGGCACGGGTATTCCTCAGGCCATTCTGGACAAAATTTATCAGCCGTTTTTCACGACTAAGCCCACCGGCGAGGGTACGGGTTTGGGTCTCAGCCTGAGTTACGACATAATCACCAAAGGGCACGGAGGGACGATGGAGGTGGAGAGCCGCGAAGGTGAGGGTGCCGAGTTTGTGGTGAGCTTGCCTGCCTAATAAGGTAGGCTACAATGTTGCCGGGTTAATGTATTTCAACCCCGACACTCGCTTGTAATCCTTGTCGTTGTCAGCAACCAGGGTCAGGTTATATACCATAGCCGTTGCAGCAATAACAGCGTCGGGCAGTCGTATCCGAATCCCACGACGAATTTTGATCGTACGTTCGATGACTGCCTCCGTCAGCGGAAACTCGTAACCCGCCGAGATGATGTCGCTGATCTGCTGAGTTTGGAGAGTCGTTTCGGGTTGAAAACTCAACAATTCAATACGGACAATAACCGAATAGTTGATCTCCGTATCAAAAATGGTTTGCATAAAAGCCAGGCCATTGGCCGAAAACTCTTTCAGAAACGATTTCCCAATGGCGCTGGTATCTAGAAGGTATCTCGCTGCCATGAATCCCGCAGGTTTTCCAACTGACTATTAACCCGCTGTTTCTGCTCCTCGCTCAGATCACTCCAGCTACCCACCAAATGGCCCAGGTTAGCTTTTTTACGGGGAGTTGGTTCGCTCTGTTCGCCAATGGTGGCACGGGGTGCAGGAAGGTTGTCGGTAACCACCGGCTCATCGGTGTCGATCACCACGTTTACTTCCACCTCCCGGTTGTTCAGGCTATCAGGCATAACGACTTGTAAAAGGCCCTCTCTAACCACGGCGTGTGTCCGGATAATTTGCATGGCTGGTACGATTTATCTCAAAGATACAACGAATGACTACATCAGCGGGTTCGTTTTCTGAAAACCTGATTTTTTGTTACTTTCAGGCACACTCGTGTTTACCCGCCTGATCACCATGCTTTTACGTACTACCCTGCTGGGTCTGTTATTCGCCTGCTGCCTGCTACCTACTCACGCCCAGCCCCTGGTCCTGAACGACCCTAACCAGAGTTACTCCCTTTTTGGCCGATTCACCGCCCTGGAAGTCCGACCTGGGCAGGTAACCATTGATTCGCTGCTGCAACATCCCCAGGCTTACCGCTTTACGCCCGTCGCCCGGCAAGGCCTAACCGTTGGGCATTCCTACTGGCTGCGGCTGGAGCTGACCAACCAAACTCCTCAACTGTTCGCCCTGCGTATCTTCCTATTAAGTTTCAACCGCATGATCCTCTACGAAACCGAAGGTGGGCGTATCCTCAACCAGCGGGATTTAGCGCTGTTAGTTACGGACACGACCGACTATTTTCAGCACAGCAAACGCATGTGGCCCCTGCATCTGGCTCAAGGCCAGACGCATACGATTTACCTGTACGTTGAAGGCATATGGGCCGCCACCTTGCCGGTCTATGCACAGGCTAACCTGTTGCTGCTGAAGGAAAGCCATTACGATGATCTGTTCTACGGATTCTACTACGGCTTTGTGCTGATTGTGATCGTGTACAGCCTGCTTCTGTTTGTGCGCTTGGGCGACCGTGATAATTTTCTGTATGCCATATGGGTGTTCCTGGCAGGTTTGGGAGTTAGTTTTGGATCTGGTCAGGGAGTCGAGTTATCAAGCCATCTCCATAACCTTCAATTCACGTTTACGCTTGTCTCCTCTACTCTTCTTGCCCTGGCACATATCTTGTTTCAATTATCCTTCCTGCCGCTTCGTCAGGTAGCCGTGGGCTGGTATCGAGCCGGTTTCTGGTTTGCAGGATTCTGTGCTTTGCTCCTACCTGCCTATCCGCTTTTGATCGTTCTGGGTCTGCGGGAAATTAGTAACTCCGTCTTTACTTCTTTGCTTTCCTTAGCGTATCAACTATTTGGCCTCTCTGTTGGCATAGTAGCCTACCGGCGCGGTTTTAGGCCGGCCATATATATGGTAGTCGGCACCATAGTACTCTTCACTTCCCTGACGGTATATCTAATGCTGCTGGCTGATAAACTTCCTTTCAATTTCTGGACGCTGAACAGTTTAGCTATCGGCTCCGGCCTTGAAATTTTGATCTTCACCCTGGCGATGGGTGATAAGGTCAACCTGCTTAAAAGGCATCAGGAGGAAGCCAATCAGGAGCAACTACGCTTGACCAAAGAGAATCAGCAACTGATTGAAAACCAAAACCGCGTACTCGAAGAAAAAGTCGAACAACGCACCGCCGAACTCCGCGCTTCCCAGGCCCAACTCATTCAAAAAGAAAAACTCGCCAGCCTGGGTGAGCTGACTGCCGGCATCGCCCACGAGATTCAAAACCCGCTGAACTTCGTCACCAACTTCGCCGAAGTGTCGGTGGAGATGATCGACGAACTCAAAGAAAAAATCAGCACCGGGCGGTCCTCGGATGTGCTGCCCCTGGCCGATTACCTCAGCGAGAATCTGCAAACCATCACAGAGCAGGGACAACGGGCTGCGGCTATCATCCGGAGTATGCTCGAGCATGCCGGCACTCCCGCCGGCGAAAAGCAACCCACCGACATGAATGCGCTGGCGGATGCGTATTTGCAGCTGGCCTACTACGGCATCCGGGCCAAAGACCAGGGGTTTACTGCCGATCTGCGGTTGAATTTAGACCCGGCTCTTCAGCCCATCACCGTAACGCCACAAGACATGGGCCGGGTGCTGCTCAACCTCTACAACAACGCCTTCTATGCCACTCAGGAGAAGGCCCGGCGGCAGCAGGATTCTGCTTACCAGCCCCAGATTGAAGTTACTACTCAGGTGGTGAATGGCAAGGTATCCTTGCGGGTAGCCGACAACGGCACGGGTATCCCGGCGGAGATTCTTAGCAAGATCTATCAGCCGTTCTTCACCACCAAGCCCACCGGCGAGGGCACGGGTTTAGGCCTTAGCCTGAGCTATGACATCATCACCAAAGGGCATGGGGGCACAATGGAGGTCGAGAGCCAGGAAGGTGAAGGCGCCGAGTTTGTAATAGCGCTGCCTTGCTAATTTGAAGCTATTGGTAAATCAAGTGGTTTTTATGGAGTTGAACTAAATAATTAGAGAAATGATTACCTTTTTTATAGATTTCTCTAATTATTAGACGCCCTTTCTTATGAATCGTATTGTTGGCCGAACCGTCGAAAAAGAAAAACTAGATAAACTGCTGCTGTCGAACCAGGCTGAGTTTTTGGCTTTGTATGGTCGGCGACGGGTCGGCAAAACGTTTCTGATCCGGCAGTATCTCCAAAAACACCTTGTTTTTGATATTTCCGGCACCAGAGAGGGGGCAAAAGACCGGCAGATTCTTAACTTTTTTAACGAGTACCTGAACCGCACCAACCGGCAACGCGAAACACAAGTGCCTGCCAACTGGCATGATGCGTTTGCCTATCTGGCGGCTTACCTTAAAGAGTTACCCCGTACGGGCAAAAAGCAGGTCGTTTTTTTGGACGAAATGCCCTGGCTCGATACGCCCAAGTCCGAATTTGTCTCGGCCCTGGAGTTTTTCTGGAATCAGCACGCTTCCCGACTGGATAATATCCTGCTGATTGCCTGCGGGTCGGCTTCTTCCTGGATTCTGAAAAACCTGATTCGGGCTCGTGGCGGCTTATATAACCGGGTTACCCAGCGCATTAAGCTATCGCCTTTCAATCTGTACGAAACCCAGGCTTTTTTACAAAGTATAGGGGTAAAATTGCCTCAGTACCAGATCCTTGAGTTGTATATGGCAATGGGCGGTATCCCGTTCTACCTGAAAGAGATCGAAAAGGGCAAGAGTGCCACCCAACTCATCAATGCCATTTGCTTTACGCCCCAAGGCTTGCTATACGGCGAGTATGCCCAGCTTTATCACTCGCTGTTTCGCAAAGCCGACTACCACATCCGAATCGTAGAAACCCTGGCAGCCCATCCGCAAGGCATGAGCCGCACCGACATCGCCAACCAGACGAACATCAACGAAGGGCAGCTTAGCAAAACCCTCGAAGAACTGACCGAGTGCGATTTTATCAGCCTCTATCAGCCCTTTCAGAACAAACGGAAGGATGCCGTCTATAAGTTGACGGACCTGTACTCGCTGTTTTACCTGAAATTTATTCAGCCCAACAAAGGCGGTGGTGATAAAATCTGGGAGCAACTCGCTCAGCAAAGTACCTACACGGCGTGGAGCGGCTACGCGTTTGAAAACATCTGCATGGCCCACCTGAATCAAATCAAGGCGGCTTTGGGCATCAGTGGGGTCTATACCCAACACAGCGCCTGGAAGTTCCGGGGCGACGATACCCTGCCCGGCGCGCAAATTGACCTGATTATCGACCGGGCCGACCAGATTGTACACCTCTGCGAAGCTAAATTTACCAGAGACAATTATGCGATTACCAACGATTATGCAGCCCGGCTCCGGCTGAAAAAGAGCATTTTCAAACAGGCAACGCAGACCAAAAAAGCCCTGTTTACTACCCTGCTGACCACGTATCCGGCTCTTCAGAACAAATATTACCTCGAAGAAATCGACAGTGAAATCACGATGGATAAGCTGTTTGAGAAGCCTTAAGCAACGATTAGTTCACTAAGCCCTTCGTAACCCATGAAATCACTACGCATAATCCTGTTATTTAGCCTGCTTAGCCTGACGGCACCTGCTCAATCTTTGGTGTTGAGCAATTCCAACCAGGCTTTTGACAACCTCGACGAACATCTGACGGCTCTGGAAGTAAGACCAGGGCAGCAGCTTACCATCGACTCGCTGCTGCAATACCCGGAGCGCTACCGCTTCGCACCCTATAACCGGGTCTTAGAAGAAAAAGTCGAGCAACGCACCGCCAAACTACAGGAGTCACTTACTACGCTCCGGGCCACCCAGGCCCAACTTATCCAGAAAGAAAAACTCGCCAGCTTAGGTGAGCTAACCGCCGGCATTGCCCATGAGATACAGAACCCGCTGAACTTTGTTAATAACCTTTCGGAGGTTAGTCAGGAGTTGGTGGAGGAATTAGAGGAGGAAAGGACGAAGGAGCAAAGGGATGAAGAGTTGGAGACCGAGCTCATCATCGATCTCAAAGACAGTCTCCAAAAAATCACCCACCATGGCAGGCGGGCCGACAGCATTGTCAAAGGCATGCTGCAACACTCCCGCGCCAGCACCGGTGAAAAACAACCCACCGATCTCAACCAACTCGCCGACGAGTACCTGCGACTGGCTTACCAGAACCTGCGGGCCAAAGACCAGACCTTCACCGCCGACCTACGGCTCAAGCTGGACCCTGCCTTGGGGCAGGTTAACGTAGCTCCTCAGGACATGGGTCGGGTGCTGTTGAACCTCTACAACAACGCCTTCTATGCCGTGCAGGAGAAAGCCAAGAGTCTGCAAGACCCTGCCTACCAGCCTCAGATTGAGGTCCGCACCCAGGCGGTGAATGGCAAGGTATCCTTGCGGGTAGCCGACAACGGCACGGGGATACCCCCGGAGATTCTTAGCAAGATCTATCAGCCCTTTTTCACCACCAAGCCCACCGGCGAGGTCACGGGTCTGGGCCTAAGCCTGAGTTACGACATCATCACCAAAGGGCATGGGGGAACGATGGAGGTCGAGAGCCGGGAAGGTGAGGGATCCGAGTTTGTCATTCAATTGCCTTATTAGTGTGTAAATGTAAATTCTGACATTTCTGATTAAATCACTATAATCTTTTCTGCTGCTAAACCTATGTATCGTCGCTGGTGTATGCTTGCACTGCTTCTGGTAAACGTGCAATTCCTGTTTGCGCAGATTAATCGGGCTTCTTTCCGACAGTTGTCGGATGACGAACAGTTTACGTTCGTTGATACCTATATCACTGAACACTGGCATGATTTCCTGGACCCGAAGAAGAAACCGGCTGCGGTAGCCGATTATAAAATTATGCTGGCGGAGGCCAACGGCCCCCGAACGATTTGCCTGCTGAAGCTCTTCTGGCATCGCAATCAGGTTATCAACTCGGACGCGAAAAGCGAAACGAAGCTGGCCGACATTCAGTCGGTGATCAGGCTGGCGCACGACAATGAGCTACGCGTCGAAGAAGCCATCTGCCAGGTTGTATGGTGCATAGGGGTGTTGAGGCATGGCGGAAAGATAGAAGACCGTACTCGTCGCATTCTCGTCTATGACGCAGCTTTACAAGCTATTACTACCCTGGAAAAACAGCCGCTGTCTGTGTTGCACAACTACCACGGACCCGCCTTCGATATTGACCATCACCTGTGGTGGATGAGTATCTATTTTTTCAGCATTGAAGAATACGAACTGGCCCGGCAAATTGCCCTTTTTGGCGAACAGGTGCTCCATCCAACCTTAACGACCCGCAAAGTTTTCCCTTACGGCTACAATTTCTACAAATGGCAGTTTTTAAACGATCTGGGGTCTTGTCATCTGCGTTTAGGCAAACTACGGGAAGCGGATCACTGGTACCGTAAAGCCTACCTGTTTGCCCGGTCGATTGGTTCGCAGATTCAGTCGGCGGTGAGCTACGGCAACCTGGGTGTGGTGTTGAGTAAGCAGGGAAAGCCGGCCGCAGCCATCCCCCATCTGGAACGGGCGGTTCAGGTGGCCCGGCTTGAAAACGACCGCCAGTCTGAATTTAACGCCCTGGTTCCGCTTTCGGAGGTGTACCTGCACCTTACGCAATACGACAAAGCGTATCGGGCTATTCAGCGGTCGATGGCGCTGTATGACTCGGTGCATGCCTTTGTGAATCAAACCGACAGCCTGAATATAATTCCTCTGTTTGCCGGGCTGGGGGAGGTGTACCAGCACCGGGGTAACCTCAATAAAGCCTTGTTCTACACGCAATTGGCAAACCGGCTGACAGAAAAAAAACAGGCCAATGACGACTACCGAATCTTCCGGCAAAAGCAGGAACGATACGAAACAGAGGCCTACCAAACCCGGTTGAATCAGATTGATGCCGATCGTGACCGGGCCGTCTGGCTGGAGTATACAGCTATAGGATTACTCGTGCTGGTTGCCCTGGGTTCGCTGCTCTATATTAGCTATCAACGCAAACGCCGACGTGAGGCTGAACAACAACTGGAACGCATCGCCGAGGAGGCCCGCGCCCGAACCGGGCAGCTCATTCAACTGCAGCAGGCACAGGAAACAGCCACCAAACCCACCACCGACGAGAACTTACCGCACATCGCCAGGTTGATGGAACTGGCCATCTTGACTGAAGCCGACTGGGAGCGGTTCCAGCAACTTTTCGAGCAGGTGTACCCCAATTATCTGCTTCGGCTACGCCGGAAACATACCCTGCTCACGCCCGCCGAAACGCGCATCATCTGCCTGAGCCGTCTGTCGCTTTCCACGAAAGAAATGGCCGACATGCTGGGCGTTTCGACGGATACTATTTTCAAAACCCGCTACCGGATTCGCAAAAAAACCAGCCTGCCCGAAGGAGCCGACCTGGGAGAAGCGTTCGCCGACGTTTAATCCCTGGCGCTACAGAACGCTATCCTCTCCAGCTCTTTCTACTTAGCCAGCTTAGCAGAACTAGAAATAATCTGCTTATCGATCTGATTATCAATACACTATAAATCGTCCTAATAATTGTCCGGGTACTATTTCCAGCTACTAAACAAGTTTACATTATGTTCAGACATGTCAGGCCGCAGCCATCAGGCGCGTTGCCCGGCCCTTTTACTATATTCTTTTAGTACCGTTTCCTCAAATCCAATTTATCATGAAAAAGCTTATCATCATCTTCCTCTTACCTGTTCTTATTGTATCGGCCCATGCCCAGACCCTACCCACGGCCGACGAGGTTATTAACAAATACATTGCGGCCCTCGGCGGCAAAAAAGCGCTGATGAAGGTCAACAATGTGACCTCCCAGGGCTTGTTGCAGTTTGATAACTCCCCGGCGCAAATGCAGATAACCTTAAAGCGTAAAATGCCCGCTAAGGCATTGACTCTAATTACGGGCGACAACGACCAACTTCTTTATAAAAATGTAATTAATGGTACCAATGTGGTCGAGATTACCCAGCAGGGAACTACCCGGCAAAACGAACAGGCTGCCCGACTTTCATTGATGTATAACCGTCTTTTTCCGGAGCTAGTGTTCAAAGAACAGGGTATTAAATCAACCCTTGTCGGCAAGGAGCAGATCGACGGTCAAGACGCTTACAAGGTAACGAGTACCTTTGCCGATGGCACCCCCTTGTGGATAAGCTATTACGATGTGGCAACCGGCCTGAAAGTACAGAATGTCATCAAGTGGGATCAGAGCCGTACCGCAACGCTCAAGTCTAGCGATTACCGAACGGTAAACGGGGTAAAGATCCCATTTAGTTCAACGTATCAGGAAAACGGCGGTGGAGTGTCAATGACTAAAATGACCTCTGTGCTGGTCAACAAAGGGATCAGCGATGCTGAGTTCAACGTGCAGTAACTGATCTTCGAAAAAAATGGGGCGGGTACTGGCACCGGTCCCACGTCTTCAAGATCACTATGTTGGTCATTCTTTCCAACTCATTCCTTTAATCTACTGTGAAATCAACTATACCTTACCTCACCACCCTGACACCGCTGCGGGGCATAGCCGCTTTGCTGGTCGTTATATTCCATTCTAATTTGCTGTTATCCTCCTTTGTGAACCCGGAACAAACCCTTTTTGTGAAGAACGGCTGGCTTTGGGTCGATTTTTTCTTTGTGCTCAGCGGCTTTGTGCTGGCTCACGCTTACGGACCTTCCTTCCAGCAGCAGGTTACCTGGAGAAGCTACAACAGATATCTACTGGCCCGCTTTGCGAGGGTGTATCCATTACACTTTGTAACGCTTTGGGCTGCTGCGGCCGTCATTCTGGTGATCCGCTCTATGGCCGACGCTATGCCAGACGGAACGTTACCTTATATGCAAGATCTGAAAGCGATTCCGGCTTCGCTTTTCCTAGTGCAGTCGCTACACCTGTATGACTGGCCTATGCTCAATACGCCATCGTGGTCGCTGAGTACGGAGTGGTGGGTGTATATGCTATTTCCCCTATTGGTAGGGCCTTTCTTCCGCCTGGGTGGGCTAGGCAAAGTACTCACGATGGCCGGTATCGTCGGCTTGTATCTGGGCCTGATGTACTACATTGTGCCCCATTTTGGCAATCGATTTTACACGAAACCTGGTGAATTGAATCCGCCCAGTATTAATACCATGGCCGACTGGGGGTTAATCCGCTGTCTGGCGGGCTTTCTACTTGGTATGTTCTGTTACGAACTCTACCGCAGCCGTTGGGCGGCTGACCTGCTCAAAAGTGGCTGGGCGTTTCTGCTGTTTGCGGTCGGCGTTTGCGTAGCGATGCATTTCGGTATTCACCAACTCCTGATTGTGGCTTTGTTCCCCTTCGTTATCCTGACCGCGGCCTATAACCACGACTTCGTCAAACGACTTTTAGATACCTGGCCTTTACAGCGACTGGGTGACTGGTCGTTCTCCATCTATATGGTGCATATGCCCCTCATTTATACCCTGTGGACCATTATAATTTTACCCCAAAACCGCAAAATGTTTTTTAGCTTCCAAGCTCTTATGGCAGCCAAGCGCCCACCAGGTGAGCTGATGTGTCTGCTGCTGGTTGGGCTGACGCTGGCCGTGGCTGCCCTGACGTATCGATATGTGGAGGTCCCGGCCCGCAACTACATCAATAACCGGTTTGGATATCGGCGAGAGAAGGCCCCTGTAGATTCAGCCGTAACGGAAGTGAGCCAATAATCCCTCTGCAACTTCCAATTAGTTTAACCATTTATAAACCCGGTACAGATCAACAAAGGCATCAGCGACACCGACTTTAATGTGCAGTAAAAACAGCTAATCTCGTAGAAAAAACTTCCGCTCGTCCTCGACTTTGTCGAGATACGGGCGAGACTCGCGGGCGAGCAAAGCGGGCAAATCACTCTTTCACTCTTTATTTCCCCGCCAGCCTTTTCAGCAGTTGCCAATAGCCGACCGGCAGAGAGCGTTCCAGCACGGAGACCACGTTGGCGTCGTTGCCGACCAGGGGCCAATGTCGCTACCGGCTCCAGTAATCACGGCTACTCTGTCTTTTACCTGCATGGTCTAGGCTGATTTCCGTTGAAACTGCAATACCCCATCGGCAATGCGACCAAATCGGGTAGCGAACATATCGACGAGATAGCTCTGGTACACCCGCCAGGGGCGTTTGGCTCCCTGCTTAGGCAGCACATTGCCGGCCCGCTGAATATAGCCCGAATTCAGGTTGAGGAAGGGCTCTTCGGACATGACGTTCTGTTTGGCGGGGATCACCACATCATACCCGTGCCGGTCCATGTAGTTCAGCAGCTTACAGGTATAGTTTGCTGTCAGATCCACCTTCAGCGTCCAGGAGGCATTGGTGTAGCCAAAGGCGTAGACCAGGTTGGGTACATCGCTCACCATCATGCCCTTATAAATCATCACGTCCTTCGTCTGCACGGGCTTGCCGTTTACGCTGATGCTCACGCCCCCCATTAATCGGAGTTGCAGCCCGGTGGCCAGCACGATAATATCGGCCGGCAGTTCGTCGCCGGATTTCAGCCTGATTCCGCTTTCGGTGAAATGCGAGATTTCGTCCGTAACCACCGACGCTTTACCGCTGCTGATACTCGTGAAAAGGTCGCCGTCCGGCACAACACACAGGCGCTGGTCCCAGGGGTTGTAGCTGGGGCTAAAATGCTGCTCAACGGGAAAGCCGGGCGGCAGTTGTCTGGCGGCTCCCTTCATGATGAGCTTTTTTGTTTGCCGGGGAAACTGCCTGGAGAGCGCAAACATAATCATGCTCAGGCTGAGGTTCATCCACCGCGTAAAGCGGTAAGCCCACCGTTCGGGCAGTACTTTTTTCAGGTTGACAAACAGTGCGTTGCGGTTGGGCATCGTCATGATATAGGTCGGCGACCGTTGCAGCATGGTCACATGGCCGGCCCCCTGTTCGGCCAGGGTCGGCACCAGGGTCACGGCCGTGGCTCCGCTGCCCACTACCACTACCCGTTTTCCGCGATAGTCGAGATCCTCCGGCCAGAACTGCGGTATCACCAACTGGCCTTTAAAGGTTTCTTCTCCGGCAAAATGCGGCCTGTAGGCCTCGTCGTAGTTGTAATAGCCGCTGCACATACAGAGGAAACGGCACTGTAGTTCCTCCACGCCACCGGGATGCTGTACGCGCAGCGTCCAGGTCCTGGTCGCGGCCGACCAGTTGGCTGCGAGCAGTTTGTGCCCAAAGCGGATGTGTTTGTCAAGTCCGTTTTCGTCGGCGGTTTCTTTCAGGTAGCTCAGAATGCTGCTGCCGTCGGACAGCGACTGCGGGTTTTGCCAGGGCTTGAAGCGATAGCCGAAGGTAAACATATCGGAGTCGGACCGAATGCCCGGATACCGGAACAGCGACCATGTTCCGCCCAGCGTTTGCCGCGCTTCCAGAATCGCAAACTGCTTGCCGGGGCATTTTTTCCGCAGCCAGTACGCCATTCCGATACCGGAAATACCGGCCCCCACGATAAGTACATCGAGTACGGTTTCGTCGTGGGGAAATTGGGTAGTACGCATGAACTAAAGCCGCATTATCTAATTAATGGCTGATGACAAAGGTGTAGGTGCCCGAAACCAGCGGCAGCACCACCTGTCCATTCTCCTGTTTCATGCCTTTCCACTGCGCAATGGATTTACCGCTTTCTTTCACCTGCGCAAGGCTGCTGGCCGGCAGGTAGAGGGTAGCGGTGGTATTGGCCGGAACCGTAGTTTTGTACGTCCACTTGTTACCGGTTTTTGCCCATTCAGAGTTGATACGGCCGTATATCGAATCGTAATATCCTTTGGCGAAGGTGATTTTGCCGTCGGGGTCGGGCGTGGGTTTCAGCACGAATTCCTTGAATCCGGCGATTTGCGGGTTCCGCTGAATACCCAGCGAGTAGTTGTACATCCAGGCTGCTACCGCCCCAAACGAGTAGTGGTTGAAGGAGTTCATGCTGTTGTTGCCGCCAAAGCCGTTCTCGACGGTATACGAATTGAGCCGCTCCCAGATGGAGGTAGCCCCATTCACAACCGAGTACAGCCACGACGGGTAATCTTTCTGCTGCAACAACCGATACGCCAGCGCATGATTGCCGTTCTCAGAAAGCGCATCGCTGATGGAGGCCGTACCGATGAAGCCGGTCATCAGCGAATATTCCGGCCGTTCCACACCCCCATCGTCTTTGTTTTTCCGCTGAATCGCTTCGGTCAGGTACTTCACCGCAAAGGGTTTGTTTTCGTCGCTGAACACCCCCAACGCCAGCGGAATGGCATACGAGGCCTGCGTATCAATCAATTGTCCCTTATCGGATTTCTGCTCTCCCTGCTGCGCGTTAGGTGGCCCCATAGTGGCAGTTTTCAGACCAGATTTTACCGTCCGGTAGGTGTCCTTGTCGACGTAAATGGTGTTGAAGGCGGTCTTGATTTCCTGCTGGCGCTTGCTGAACTGGCCGGCATCGTCGGTTTTGCCCAGCACGGCGGCAACCTGGCTCATGATACCCAGGTCGTAGGCGAAGTAGGCCATCCAGAACAGGGTATTATCGTTTTTGTTGTTTTCCGGGCTCAGCCAGTCGCCCAGTGGTCCCTCGTTCAGGATGCCGGTCTCTTTGTCGACTTTGCTCTCCAGGAACTGAATGTACCGCTTCATGGCGTCGTAATGTTCCTTAAGCACCTGCACATCGCCGTACTGCCGGTAGGTCTCCCAGGCCACTACAATACCCGCGCTGCCCCAGAGCGTACCGCCGAAGCCACCACCCATCGGTGCTACATCGGTAAACCGGCCGCTTTCGGCCTGTACATCGCGCATGGCCAGCAGGTGCCGGCGCAGGAACAAATCGGCATCGGTCAGGTAAGTAGCACTTTTGGAGAATACCGAGATGTCGCCACTCCAGCCCATGCGCTCGTTACGGGCGGGCGTATCGGTCGGAATCGACAGGAAATTACTCCGCAATGACCAGGTGATGTTCTGCCAGAGCTTGTTGACCAGTTCGTTCGACGTCTCGTAACTTGACGCTAAATCCGAAATAGAGCTAATCACTAATCCCTTGACGTTGCCGACGGGAATAGCCTGTTCGATGCCCGTCACTTCCAGATACCGGTAGCCGTGGAAGGTAAAGCGGGGCTGGATGGTCTCCGGGCCGCGGTCGGCATTACCACCTTTCAGTACGTACGTATCCTGCGTGAGGGCGGCCCGGATGTTTTCCATCATCACCATGCCTTCGTTGCCTTTGTAGTCGGGCAGGTTGGGGTATTTCACCTCGGCGTACCGCATCGTTAAAACCTGACCCCTTTTCCCGTTTGTAATCTGAATCTGCGGCACGCCCACCATGTTCTGCCCCATGTCGTACACGAATACCCCCGGCCGGACTTCCTCGACGTTACGGGCGGTCAGGGTCTTGACAATGGTAGGGTTATCACCCATCTGACCAACGAGCTTGAAATCTTTATAGTCGAAGGTAGTTTTGCGGCCCTGGGCGTCGGTAAACGTACCCATGTAGGCAGTGCCTTCCAGCGGTACTTCTACGGCCGGTTTCCAGCTACTATCGTTGTAATTGGCCAGCGACCAGCCGTTGACGGCAGGTTCTTTGGTAGCGTCATAGACTTCCCCCTGGAAAAACGAGCCGTAGCGAATCGGTCCGTCGGTGAACAGCTTCCACTGCGCTGGATTAGAGACAACTGCCTGCTCTGTACCATCGGCATAGGTAATGACGAGTTTGCTCAGGAGCGATTGGCGGTCGCCGAAGTAGTTCCAGCTTTCGCCACTGAAGGTAATGTTGCCGCTCCACCAGCCTTCGCTCATCCAGGCACCTATGGCGTTACGCTGCCCCTGTTTTACGGAGTTCGTTACGTCGTAAGTCTGGTACATGTGGTGCTTGTTGTACTGGGTCAGGCCGGGGTTGAAGTAGTCGTTGCTGACACGGCTGCCATTGAGGTACATCTCGTAGATACCCCGGGCGGTGACGTACATCCGCGCTTTGGCAATTGGTTTGGCCTGCGTGGTAAAGACCGTCCGCAGCATGGGTGCGGCATTGGTGCTCGGGTTCGCCGTAATCAAAGCTCCGCCTTTTACCACGTACTGCCCGTTGGCAACCGTAAGCCGAGGGGCTTTAAAGATCCCCTGATAACCGGACTTTGTTAGATTTTCGGTAAAAAGGGTATTCGACGGGAAACGATAATTTTTTATGGTAACGTCGGAAAAATACGCGACCTGATTGTCCGGCACCTTAAAGCCGATGTCGGCCAGCATCGGAAAACTGATGTAGTTGTTGCCGCTGCCAACCGGGTTGAGGTTAAATCCTCTGGGGCCGAAACGGGACGGTGTTGCCGGCGCATTCTTGTCTTTCAGCCGGTTGCTATCCTGATTGCCGTCGACAAAGAAATCGAACAAGCCGAAGTTACACTCGACCAGCACGTTGTGCTTCTGGTACTTGTTGGCATTATTAATCAAGAATTGTGGAATATCGAAGCTTTTAAACGGCACATCCGCCTTGTCATCTTTGGTGTAGCCGACCCGGTAGACATTCAGTTTGGCGAGGCCATCCGGCGCATCACTCACGTTGGCAATATCCAGTTCCAGCGCAATATAGCTCTGATTCGGTCCGTTCTCCCGACCCATCAGGTTCAGGCTTTTGTTCATCAGCCGACGGTCATTGGCCCCAAACACAAAAGAAGCTCTGGTACTGTTGGAGGCTTTGTCCAACTGAACGCCGTACTGGAATTTAAACACCGACAGGTAGTGGGAATAAAATACCAGGTCCTCGTCACTGCCGCCAATCCACCGGGCACCCGACCAGGCCGACACGGAAGGATTCATTAGTCCCGTTTCAAACCAGGAGGAGGCCGTATTTGTCTTTCCCTGATTATCCCAAACCGTCACTTTCCAGGTATAGCGGGTGGTGGGTTGCAGGGCATTACCGGCGTACTCAATACCGTGCGCAAGGGCGGATTTTACCCGTTTGGTGTCCCAGACCACCTGGTTCTTAGAGTCCGTTACCACAAGTTGATATGCCTGCTGGGCGTAACCACGCTGGTTGTCGAGCGCCTTCATCTGCCAGGAAAAATGCGGATTTGGCACATCAATGCCTAGGGGTGTTTTCTGGTAATCGACTTTCAGGTTTTCCAGCGTGACACCGGCCAGTAAGTGCCCGAGGATAAACAGACTGGTCAGGCAGGTAAGAATAAATCGTTTCATAAACAAAGATGATATTTCTTCAGTAGGGTTACGCAGTTGCTCAATAGGCCGTACGTACAGTACTGGTTTCTGCAAATAGGCGACAGGTACATTGAGCCATTCTACAAAAATATTGCACTATAGTGAGTATATCCTTGTCGGTATTGAGAATTTGTTTGCACATTTTGAGCAGTTGCATTTTAAATGGGGCTGGTTTTGTCGTCATGGATGATCGGGCGAGTTAATTAGCTAAAACTGTGGTACTTTTGTCTGTTTGTTGATGAAGTAACCTACACTCCGGCAGTTGCCTGGAGACCCACTCAGTATGAAGGCGGCATTTCTTCTGTCTCCCGGCACTATTCATTTTTCAGACGTACCTATACCGGAACCGGGGTATGGCGAGGTCCGCGTCAGATTGAAACAGGTAGGCATTTGTGGTTCCGATGTGCATCTGTTTGAAGGCCACCGCTTGCTAGACAAACCCAATATCATCGGACACGAAGGGTTAGGCTATATTGAGGCCATTGGGGCCGGCGTTCAGGGGCGAAGGCCCGGCGAGCGAGTGGTGGTCGAGCCGAATATACCCTGCCGGCAATGCCGCTTTTGTTTGACCGGACGGGGTACGATCTGCCTCAACAAGCGGGTAATCGGGCTGAACGAACCGGGCTGTTTTGCGGAATACGTGGTAATACCCGCTGCTTTTTGCTGGGCTGTTCCGGATGCTGTCTCAGATGCCGATGCGGTTACCATTGAACCGATGGCTGTGGCCTTACATGCGCTACTGGCGTCGGGTGCCAAACCGGGGGATACAATTGCCGTCATTGGCCTGGGTGCCATTGGCCTGTTGTTGACTCATTTGGGGCTGGCGCTCGGCTACCGGGTATTTGTCACCGAGATCAACGCAGCGAAAGTGCAGATGGCTGTCGATTTAGGGGCAGAGGCTGTCTGCCCGCCGACCGCGCAGGGCGAGATACTAGCGCGGACGTGGTTAGCCAACGACGTTTGTGCCGTGTTTGAATGTGCCGGAACAAGTCTAACGGCTACCCTGGCCGCTGCCGCTGCTCCCCGTGGATCGGCTATTGTGCTGGTTGGCCTAGCCGAAAAAGCAGCCTCATTTACGCCGTTGAAAATAGCCAGAGAAGGTATTACCCTTATTCCTTCGATTATCTACGATCATCCATTTGATTTTAAACGTACCCTCCGGCTCATTGAAAGCCGTATAATTCAGCCGGGCTTCATTATTTCGCAGCAGCGTTCGTTCGATGAGTTGTCGTCCGCACTGGTAACGGCTGCCCAGGGAAATGACAGCAAAATTCTGATCAACATCTGACCTGATTGTGCCCGGTTTAGGATGATGAGAAGACAAGGGTCAGGTATAAGCGGCTAATGATTACTTTTGTGGGCTATGTCGAAAGTTATTTTAATCACCGGAGCCTCTACCGGTTTGGGGGAGTCAATTGCTACGTATTTAGCGCAGCGTGGGTATACAGTGTATGGTACCTCGCGGCAGGGAGATGGCACGGGAAAGCCGTATGCGATGCTCGCTATGGATGTGACCAGCGCGGATAGTATCCAGCAGGGTATTGAGCAGATCAGGCAGCGGGAAGGGCGGCTGGACGTGCTCATTAACAATGCCGGGCTGGGTATTGCCGCGCCCATTGAGTTGCTGTCGCTGACCGATGTGCAACGGGTGTTCGATACGAATGTGAGCGGAGTAATCCGGACCATACAGGCTGTGCTGCCGATGATGCGGCAGCAGCGGTCGGGCCTCATCATCAACATCAGCTCCATTGCTGCCGAAGCCGGCTTACCGTATCGGGGTGCCTACAGCGCCAGCAAGGCTGCGCTGGAGCGGCTGACCGAAGCACTGCGGCTGGAAGTGGCTCCGTTCGGTATACAGGCCTGCTCCATTCAGCCGGGCGGCACCCGCACCGATATCAACAAAAACCGGCTGCGGGCCGAGATTCCCGCCGATAGCGTGTACAAAGCCACCTTCGACCGGACCTATGAACTGATCGATCAAAGTGTCAGTGAAGGGATTGACCCGGCCGTATTTGGTCCCCTGGTGGAGTCTATCATCAAGGCGGAGCACGTGCAGCGGCTCTACCGGGTAGGCAAACCCCTGGAGAAAGTATCCGTGCTGCTGAAACGGATTTTACCGGTCAAAGTCTACGAACGCATGATCCGGAAGCATTACGAGATGTAAGGCTACTGTTAACGCTTATCATACCTTAAAACTCATCATGGCAAAGGAGAACAAGAAGGAATTGTCACCCGAACAACGGGACCAGCTGCTCAGCGTATTGAAAGCCCGTTTTGAGAAAAACCGGAACCGCCATGCCGGGCTTGAGTGGACTGCTATTGAGGCAAAGCTGGCGGCTAACGCCGGCAAACTGTGGTCACTCTCCGAAATGGAAAGAACCGGCGGAGAACCCGATGTGGTTGGGCAGGATACGCAGACGGGCGAATACCTGTTTTACGATTGTGCCACCGAAAGCCCCAAAGGCCGCCGAAGTCTTTGTTACGACCGGGAAGGGCTGGAGTCGAGAAAAGAAAACCGCCCGGAAAACACCGCCATAGACGTGGCAACGGCCATGGGCATTGAGTTGTTAACGGAAGAACAATACCGGACATTACAAAGCCTCGGCACGTTTGATACAAAATCGTCGAGTTGGATAAAAACGCCGGCTGACATCCGCAAACCCGGCGGTGCTCTGTTTGCAGAGTACCGCTATGGCCAGGTCTTCGTATACCATAACAGTGCGCCATCGTACTACGCCGTCCGGGGATTCCGTGGCTCGCTGAGGGTGTAAGCAGTGACCGGCCACCGGGAAGAGCTTTCCGCTGCTAATAAATAAAACATCATAAGTACAACCCTTACCCGCCAAAGTACAAATGAACACAGGGGCTACGACAAAACGTTCGTATATTTAGGAGTTAGCTGCCATTAAGACAGACACTGTAAATTAGACAACCCAACATGAAGCACCTTTTTCTAGTAGTGGCAATTTTAGTTTCTGTAACTGCCAACACTTTCGGACAATTCATAAAAAGGATTGATGGAAGTGAAATAACTGTGGACAGTTTGAATACAAAGATTGAATACCTAATGAACGTTGCAAATGTTTCGGGACTTGGCATTTCTGTATTCAACGATAATCGGCCTGTTTTTAGCATGACATACGGACTTGCTAACGTTCAAAAAAATATTCGGCTGGAACAATCGTCTGTAATGTATGGGTGTTCTTTTGCAAAAACTGTGTTTGCGTACATTGCGGCACTGTACGTTCAAGAGAAACTATTTGACCTTGACAAACCACTTGTAGAATATTTGAACAAGCCATTACCAGACTATAAGATAGACGGTTGGCGAAGAGGTTATCAGGATATCAAAGACGATGAACGATACAAAAAAATTACAGCCCGTATGTGTCTCACACATACAACAGGTTTTCCAAATTGGCGTTGGTTTGAAGCAGACAAAAAACTAAAATTCAAGTTCGACCCAGGCACACGTTACAGCTATTCAGGCGAAGGACTTTATCTGTTGCAATTTGTAATAGAGCAACTAACAGGTAAAGACTATGAAACAATTGCCCAAGAAAGAGTTTTTAAACCATTGGGCATGACTAATACAAGTTACCTATGGAAAACCCGGTTTGAGCCAAACCTCTGTTATGGACACAACCCAAAAGGCGAACCTTACGAACTGATGAAATGGAAAGAGGCAAGTTCAGGTGGCTCTATGAGTACAACTTTGGAAGACTTTACTAAATTTTTTACAACCCTAATTCGTAGCAAAGGACTTTCAAAAGAGAGTTTCAAGCAAATGACAAGTACACAAGTTAGAATTAAGTCAAGAAGTCAATTTGGACCGCTGGCCAAAATCGATAGCACGGAGAATGACAATATAGAATTAGGTTACGGTTTAGGCGTTGGTGTTTTTAAAACGCCATACGGCAAAGCATTTTTTAAAGAAGGACACGATGATGGTTGGGGACACTATTCAATTTGCTTTCCAGATAAAAAAATTGCAGTTGTCATTATGACCAACAACGATAACGGAGAAAGTATTTTTAAAGAACTTTTGGCTTACAGTATTGGTGACACTTTCACACCCTGGCGTTGGGAAAATTACATTCCATATGATGAGAAGAATTAACGGCAGCTAACGAGGGGTTTGGCAATATACAGGCCGACGTATACGTTCGTTAACTTTTGATAGTCAGTTTGGCATCTTTACCGGCTCGACGTAACGCTATTGGCCATTGAAGCTTGGTTTCAGCAGTAAATCAATAATTAACTTCAGTTGTGTGGCAGACGTAACACGGGATTCACTACAAATTGCTAACCCCTGAACATTAGTGCCAAGTGTAAACGACAACAGAAATAACAGAAAATACAATGCAAGACATCTTATTTAACTTTATCTCAAAATACGTTTCTCTGACAGAAGATGAGAAGAACGCATTACTTTCGCTAGACCTGTTTCACTCACTAAAAAAAGGAACCGTTATACTCAAAGAAGGGCAGAGGTCGAAAGAAAGCTATTTTGTTTTAAAAGGCTGTATTCGGGTTTATTACATCATAGATGGAGAAGAAAAAACAACTGCTTTCTACACAGAACTAGACGCCCTGACACCTCATTGTGTAATAAATAATGCTCCTTCTGATTATTTTATAAGTTGTGTTGAAGACAGTATTCTTCTTATATCGAATACAGATATGTCAGAAGAAATAAACAGTAAATTTCCAAAATTTGATAGTATGTGCCGAATGTTGTCGGAAGAATTATTAGCTAAACAACAAATAGACTTTGACGAGTTTAAGACATCTTCACCTGAAAAACGTTATCTGAACTTACTACAAAAAAGACCGGACCTTATTCAGCGCGTGCCGCAACACCAGTTAGCCAGTTATCTTGGTATAAAACCACAATCATTAAGCAGGTTAAGAGCAAGAATCTTGGAGAAAGATAAAGGTTAAGGTTTCATTATGGGCGTGCATGCTGAACAGTGTCAACCTTTGGGGTAGTCGAAGCGTTGTTGTTTGATGCGTTCCCCAACGATAATGCTGAACAGATTGATTGCTTCCTTCCAATTGTAAGTCGTCGTTTCTCACCGGTCTGCCGGCGCCGTTGAGTTGCAGGTTCCGGATCGTTAGATAGACCAGCGTTTGTAAACCTGCATCTGCGCTAAAGGCACCCCTGGTTTTGCGGGGCCGCCCGGCGGTGACGTTACGAACCTGACGCGGGGTGGCCCGTGCCAGGTTGGTATGGCACGGCTGTAAAGACTTTTCATTACTTAACTTAAGTGAACAAATTTTAGCATTTCGCCAATCTACTTTTGCCGTATTGTATCACAAAAGAAGGAAAGAAATGCAAAAGAAAAATTTATGTATTGGCCTTGCCTTAGTTGTGGCAAGCAGTTTACAAGTGAGTGCACAAAAGGCTAAACAAGACAGCACCTATAAAAAGTGGTTTATTGGTAGTTCACTCCTGATGTTAGGAAATTTGATTCCTGATGACCCAAATCCACCTGAATATATACAGTTAAATGTTGGATACCGGATAACACCTAAAGATGTCGTTTCCTTTAGATTTAAACGGTCTATTTATTCCTGGCCATTAGGTATTCCTTTTGGGCCGTCATTTGATGCATCAGGACTAAACTATCCCGGCCATGCACGCATACTTGCGCCTACATTTGGATACCAGCGTTTTTGGTGGAAAGGTGTTTATACATCCGTTTATGCCTTGAATGCATTTGAAAAATATTTGGATGAGCATAAAAAAAAGATTGGAAACGGATACACCTTATATCTTGACGCCTATTTGGGTTGCCAGTTTAAGTTTTTTAAAAACCGCTTCTTTTTTGAACCAGCTATTGGAATTAGCTATTGGCCTATAAGGACTGGTGTTCCAGAATCTTTTAACATAGTTGAGAAAAATTGGCCTAACTACTTTGTTCAGCCAGGGTTAGATTTTGGGTTTACATTTTAAAAATTACACTGATTAACGGTGTCTATTGAATGTGCTATATTTCCCTCAAAATATGCTGCATTGCTTCAAGCGTTGATACAAATAAATGTTGCTTGTTTGCTGTAAGTAACATCCTGTGGCCATTAACAATTGTAGAAAAATGACATTAAAAAAAATTCACTTTGTATCTGGACTAACAATTGCAATTTTTATTAGTCTACATTTAGTCAATCATATGTTGAGTGTTTTTGGTGCAGATAATCATATTAACGTTATGAATACTATGCGATTAATTTATCGTAATATATTCGTCGAGTCTATTTTATTAATTGGAGTCTTTGTACAAATCATTTCAGGTCTGAAACTTTTTAAAAGTTATAGAAAAATAACAACAACTAAGTTCGAAAAACTTGGCCTTTGGACAGGATTATACTTGGTAGTTTTTTTTATAATGCATATAAGTGCCGTTTTGGGCGGACGTTTTTTCTTACATCTTGATACAAACTTTTATTTTGGTGTAGCTGGATTAAATTCTTTCCCGTATAATTTATTTTTTATACCATATTATGGACTGGCCATTATTTCTTTTTTTGGACATATCGCTGCCGTTCATAGGAAAAAAATGAACGGAAATATTTTGAATTTTCCGCCGGAAATACAATCAATTGCGATTCTGGTTTTTGGTGTCCTTTTGACCATTTTCCTGTTTTTCGGTTTGACAAACCATTTTAAAGGAGTAACAATACCAAAAGAATATGAAATATTAATTGGTAAATAAAAATTCCCAGCCGCTAACACAAGTGCCCCCAGCCGTATCGAGGTGCATTTTGGTTTTGTTGGATGCTTCGAATTGATAATCAGCGAAGCTAACCCCGCCCGACCATAAATCTTCATCACGTTGTAATCTTCTGTTTAGGGATCAAACCACAATCAATTGTAAGAATTCTCGGAAAAATAAGCTAGATGCATTTCTTAACTTAAGTGAACGACGTATATCATCACAACAATCTACTTTTGCTGTATCATTAACGTAAGTTTAAAAAACATGCAAAAGAGAATTTTTTGGATTGGACTAAGCTTTGTTTTGGCAAGCAGCCTAAACGTAAATGCACAATATGCCAAACAGGATAGCGTTTACAAACGTTGGTTCATTGGGACTTCTTTATTTGTTCTATTGGGTAATTTTGATACAGAAAACCCACCCAACTTCGCTCAACTCAATATAGGCTATCGGATTACAGGAAGAGATGTAATTACAGTAGCTCCAAAAACCTGGAAATATGCCTGGCCAAATGGTATTCATCCATTTTTAAACAAAGCCTACAAAAAGCCAGAAGAAAAATTTCCAGGGTACATTCGTGAGTATGGCATAACTGCGTCTTACACACGGTTTCTATGGAAAGGTTTATATGCCCAGCTCGATGTGATGCCTACCTGGCAAGTTTTTGTCAATGACCATGGTAAGAAAATGACTGATGGTTTTCAGATTTTCAATTCCTACCGTGTTGGTTATCACATCAAACTCTTCAAGGACAAATTTTTCTTTCAACCATCCATTTGTATGACACATCGTGCTTATCATACACAATTGCCTGATGGATTTAAACAGCTTGATGATAAATGGTCTAAATTCATCTTTCCAGAGCCAGGACTTAATATCGGATTTAATCTTTAGTAGTTTAGCGGTAGGCGAAAAGCTGATTTAAAACAACCACAGACGGCACTGCACCCACCCATTGTGGTTTGGCATAATGGTGGGTGCAGTGCTTCGTTTGACAGTTTTGTGGTAGGTTCAAGTGCAGTTTACTGATGAGCGGAGTAGCTAAATAAGCACCGGCTTAGTCCTGAGTGTACCTGCCGCTCCCGGCATTCAAACCGGAAAACCGGGCACCTGCCCTCGCTTTTCCGGCATTCGACCAGATCCTTTTTGGTAACTTTCTCTCGTCAAAGAAATTAGTTTGCTGAACCTTCGCGCTTTCAGTAACGGATGACCTTATGCCGGTCATCCTGCTCTATTTTTCTCTACCCTTTAACCGATATCTATTGATGAAACCATCACGACGTAATTTTCTGCAATCGCTGGGTGTGGGAGCCGCCACGCTGGGTATTGCCCAGGAAACCCTGGCTGCCGGTACGCAGCCGCCGAAGGCCGCTAAGCCATCGGCCGACGACCAGATCCTGTTTGTAGGCGACAACATCGCCATTGCCAACACCGAATACGGCAAAGTCAGGGGGTTTATTCTGCGGGGTATTCATAACTTCCTGGGCATACCCTACGGGGCCGACACCTCCGGAAAGAACCGGTTTATGCCTCCGCAAAAGCCTACGCCCTGGACCGAAATCAGGCCGGCCCTGTGGTGGGGCAACTCGGCTCCGCAGATTATGGAAAAGCGGTACGCCAATCCCTATGCCTCGTTTGTCGACCACTGGAACTACGACGATGTGTCGGAAGACTGCCTGAAACTCAACGTCTGGACGCCGGCCCTGGATAACCAGAAGCGTCCGGTGGTGGTCTGGCTGCACGGCGGTGGCTTTGTCAACGGCAACGGCATTGAGCAGGATGGCTACCACGGCGAAAACCTGGCCCGGCTGGGTAATGTTGTTTTCTGCTCGCTCAACCACCGGCTCGGGGCGCTGGGCTATACCAATCTGAAAGCGGCAGGTGGGCATGCGGCCTCCGGTAACGTAGGCAACCTGGACATGGTGGCGGCTCTGGAATGGGTGAAAAACAATATCGCCAACTTCGGCGGAGACCCCAATAATGTGACCATCATCGGTCAGTCGGGTGGTGGTGCCAAAGTGACCACGCTGATGAACATGCCCTTGGCAAAAGGCCTGTTCCATAAGGCGGTTGCCCTGAGCGGCAGTTCGCTTGCTGGCGTCAACAAAGAGTACTCCGAAAAGCTGGGCCTGAAAGTATTGGAAGAGGCCGGTTTAAAGCCCGGGGAGATCGACAAGCTTCAGCAGATTCCCTGGCGGCAGTACATCGACATCGCCAACCGGGCCGTCGAGAAAATGGCCGACGAAGCCAGACGGCTCAACCTCGTGCGCGGGGGCTACTCACCCGTGGCCGACGGTGTCACGCTGGCTGACGGAGCGTTTTTCAGCAGTCCCAACGATTTCTCGGCCGATATACCGATGATGATCTGCTCGACCTTCCATGAGCAGAACCCCAGCCGGACCAATGCCGAACTGGAAAAGATTTCGCTGGCCGAAGTGAAGGAGAAGATCAAACCTCGTTTTGGCGAGAAATCCGGAGAAATCGTGGATGCATACGCAAAGAACTTCCCCAAGGCCCGCCCCATTGAAATCTGGGCACTGATTGTCTCCAACCGGAAGAACGCCATTGCAGCCGCCGACGCCAAGGTGTCGCAGCAAAAAGCGCCGGTCTACGTGGCCTGGTTTGGCTGGCAGCCGCCCCTGTTCGACGGCCGGATGCGGGCCTTCCACTGCGATGATATTTGTTTCTGGTTTTACAACACTGACCTGATGCTGACCCATACGGGTGGCGGCAAACGGCCACGGGCCTTATCGGAAAAGATGGCGAAGTCGTTCATCAACTTTGCCCGTACCGGTAATCCCAACGGGGGCGGTTTACCCACCTGGAAACCTTATTCGACCCCAAACGGCGAGACTATGGTCCTGGATGACGCCCCGCTATTGGTCAATGATCCCGATCGAGAGGCACGGAAATCACTGGCGTAGCCGTTACATAGCCTGAGGCTGTTCAGAAACAGTAAGCCGTTTCTGAACAGCCCTACCGTCCTGACGCACTATCCGCACAACCCATATAACCCATGCGTTTTAAAACGGTCATTCTTGGTTTATTGCTCATCAGCGCGGGCCGCATCACGCTACTGGCGCAGTCGGTGCCCGTCATTACCTTTGAGCAGCTAAACCGGATAATCAGCCGGCCTACCGACACCCTGTACGTGGTTAATTTCTGGGCAACCTGGTGCGGGCCCTGCGTGAAGGAACTGCCGCAATTTGAAATGCTGCATAAGACCTACGCTACCAAACCGGTACGGGTGCTGCTGGTGAGTATGGACAATAAAGCAACGCTGAACACCAAAGTGGTTCCGTTTGTCCAGGCCCGGAAGCTACAGACCCCGGTTGTGCTGCTGAACGAATCCGACCTGAACACCTGGGTAGACAGGCTGGTGCCGGAATGGTCGGGGGCGTTGCCGATGACCCTGCTGCTGAACCGCAAGCGTAAGGTCCGGCGGTTTATCGGGAAAGCCCTGAAAGAAGGAGAACTTCAATCCATTATCAACCAATACAAACTGTAATCGCTTAAGAAAAAGTTTAAGCTGTTGGCCTTGTTCAGCCTGTTGGTGTCGGCCTTGATGGTCTCGGTGGCACTTAAGAGTACCCGTTCGACTTTTAGCGTGTATAAGGCAGGTGATGTGGATGCTGTGAATGAATTACTGGCGGATAAGCCCGTTCGTTCTCGGCCCGCGCTATCGGCTGCGGCATCAAGTGGAAAGACGCGTAGCAAGCCGCTGATTAGTTAGCGGGCAAATGCCGGTCGCTTTTATTTGCTATCGATTACTTATCTTTATTGTTCATTCTCTGGAATACCGGACTTTTCCTTACTTTTGATCGTCATCAACCAGGAAACGCATTTATGCTGCCCAATCAGCGTCGGGATAAAATTCTTGAACTATTAAAAGAAGACGGCTCCGCCAAAGTAGTTGACCTGGCACGTCTTTTTAAAGTAACAGAAGTTACTATTCGTCAGGACCTTGAAAAACTGGAAAAAGACGGATTGGTCATCAAGGAACACGGTGGGGCTTACCTGAAAAATGTGGAGGACCAGGTCCGGACGTTTTCGCTGGGTAACCAGGACAACATCGACAAAAAAGAGGCTATTGCCACTAAATGCCTGGAATTTATCGAAAGTGGGGACAGCATTATTCTGGATTCGGGCTCGACAACCACCGAAATTGCCAAAAAATTGCGAGGCTATAAACAACTGACGGTCATTACCAATGCCCTGAATATAGCCATGATGCTGGGCGCTGAACCCGGTATTGAATTGATTGTAACGGGTGGTGAATTCAAACCGCCAACGCTGTCACTGACTGGTCAGAAAGCGGCCGATTTCTTCAAGGGGCTCAATGTGCAGAAACTGTTTCTGGCAACGGCCGGCATCTCCCTCAAATCGGGGCTAACCTACCCGAGCATCAGCGACCTGGTGGTCAAAAAAGCGATGATCGATGCCGCAGACACGACCTACCTGGTAGCCGACTCGACAAAGATCGGCAAAAGCGCTTTTGCCAGCCTGGGTGCTTTGTCGCTCATCGACTATATTATCACCGACGCCGGCATCGAAGAAAAACACAAACAGGTATTTCACGACAATGAGATTGAGTTGATTATTGCGACCTAGAGTGCTTGTACTCCTGTTTGGCTGGTCTTCACTATAAAAGGGGGAAATTTTTTATTTATTTCGATTTGTTTCTTTTGTTTTCTTTTTATTACTTTTGTCTGGTAAACTAGAAGCCCTTAACCACGTCTGTCCAGGCAAAAGCTATGAACGACAAGAACCGCACACCCGTCTCCCTGGGTGTCATCATCGGCAACCGCGATTTCTTTCCGGACAAACTGGTCGGTGAATGCCGCGCCGATTTGCTGGAAGCCTTTCAGCAAGCTGGTATCAAGCCTGTCATGCTTGACGAATCAGCTACCAAACTCGGCGGTGTCGAAACGTTTGGCGAAGCCCAGAAATGCGCGGAGCTGTTTCGCCGGCATGCCGGCGAAATCATGGGCGTGCTGGTGGTACTACCTAATTTTGGCGACGAAAAAGGTATCGCTGAAACGCTGAAACTCGCCCGGCTCGACGTGCCGGTGCTGATTCAGGCCTACCCGGACGATCTGAACCGGATGGATGTGGCCCGCCGGCGCGATGCCTGGTGCGGCAAAATCTCGGTCTGCAACAACCTCTATCAGTACGGCATCAGCTACTCGCTGACCACTAAACACGTGGTGCACCCCTCGGACCCCAGCTTTGCCGCCGACCTGACCAATTTTGTGGCGGTTTGCCGGGTCGTAAAAGGGCTGCGCAACGTGCGTATTGGGGCCGTGGGTGCCCGGCCCGGTGCGTTCAATACGGTACGCTACAGCGAGAAAATATTGCAGCGCAACGGCATTTCCGTCGTGACCATCGACTTATCACATATTCTGGGAAATGCAAACAAACTGACCGCAACCGACCAGTCGGTAAAAAACCGGCTCGATGCCATTAAGGCGTATGCCCCCACCGGTCGCACTCCAGATGACCGGCTGGTGCAGATTGCCAAGCTGGACGTAGTGCTGGCCGATTTCATGGCCGAACACGCGCTGGATGCAACCGCTATTCAGTGCTGGACTTCGCTCCAGCAGAATTATGGGTGCAACGTCTGCACCAGCATGAGCATCATGAGCGAAAACATGCTCCCCAGCGCCTGCGAAGTCGACGTAACGGGTACCCTCAGCATGTACGCTATGCAACTGGCATCGGGTTCGCCCAGTGCACTGGTGGACTGGAACAACAACTACGCCGACGACGAAAACAAGTGTGTGCTGTTTCACTGCGGCAACTGGGCCAAATCCTTCCTGCCCGACATTGAGATCAGTACCGCGCCCATTCTGGGCACAACGGTGGGCGAAGAAAATACCTACGGTGCCCTGGCCGGGCGTACTCCGGCCTCTCCGCTGACGTTCGGCCGCATCAGCACCGATGACCCCAAAGGCATTATGAAAGCTTACATCGGCGAGGGTCGATTAACGGATGACGCCCTGAACACCTTCGGCAACCGCGCCGTGGCCCAAATCGATAATCTCCAGGGACTGATGCAGTATGTATGCCGGAACGGCTTCGAACACCATGTGGTGATGAATGCCTCCAAAACGGCCGGCATCCTGAAAGAAGCCTTCGAGAATTATATGGGCTGGGAAGTATATACGCATGAATAATTTGGGATAAATGAATAAGAACCTCACGCTTGTTTGTTTGATTTACCTGGCCTGTCTCGTCTGGCCTACGTTATCAGTGGCTCAGCAACGGCCCATTCCGGTGGTGTCTCCCGAAATCCTGGCCGACAACTCGGTGATTTTTCGGCTGAGAGCGCCAAATGCTAAAAGTGTTCGTCTGATAGGCACCTGGCTCAAAGACCTGCGCAATACGGTAGAGGTGCCCCGCAACGACTCCACCCTGTTTGAGGTAAAAGTGGGACCACTGCCGGCCGATATGTATGAATATCGCTTTATTGTGGATGGTATTCCCCTGCTCGACCCTTCAAATAATGTAGTCACCCGCGACGGTTCTATCTTCGAAAATCGGTTAATTCTGCCGGGTGCTCAAACACAGCTTTATGATGTGCAGGCGGTTCCGCACGGTACCTTATCGGCGGTCTGGTATCCGTCACCTACAATAGGCATGGATCGGCGTATGGAGATTTATACCCCACCCGGTTATGAGAAAAGCGGCAAAAAATACCCGGTGCTGTATCTGTTTCATGGCGGAGGGGGCGATGAAGAAGGGTGGATCAGCCGGGGAAGAACCAACTACATCCTGGACAACCTGATTGCGGCCGGTAAGGCACTGCCCGTGATCGTGGTGATGACCAATGGGGTTCCCAACGTAGCGGCCGCGCCCGGCGAGCGACCCGCTTTTGCCAAGGCCACTGCCGGCGAACCGGTCGGCATTCAGTCCATGACAACCGGGAAATTCGAGACGACTCTCATTAACGATGTCATTCCCTACGTTGAAGCCAATTACCGGGTGCTCGCCGATCCGGCGCACCGGGCTATTGCCGGGCTCTCCATGGGAGGCTACCACACGCAGCAGATCACCAACGCCAACCCCGGAACATTCGGCTACATTGGCGTTATGAGCATGGGCGTTTTTGACGGTCCGATGGCCCGAAACTACAATAAAGAGGAGCATATCAAACAGCTACAGGCGCTCAAACAGGCAAACCCTAAACTCTATTGGATTGCCTGCGGGAAAGACGATTTTCTGTATGAAGGTGTGACCAGACTGCGGGCTTTATACGACCAGATCGGTTTGTCTTATACCTATCGGGAGAGCGAAGGTGGCCATACGTGGGTAAACTGGCGGCTTTATCTGGCGGAGTTAGCGCCCATGCTTTTCAGATAGTTGATTGGTTGGGTGGTGCATTGGTTGATTCGTACTACCCTACTGAACCACTCAACCAATAAACCACTCAACCAATAAACCACTCAACCACTCAACCAATGACCACGCAGGAACTAGCTCAGAAGTCGGTGCAGTATCGCCGGAATATTCTAAAATACATTTATAAAGCGAAGGCCGGGCATACGGGCGGTAGCTTGTCCTGTATCGATATTCTGAATGTGCTGTACAACAACGTGCTCCGGGTCAGTCCGGAAACGTTTACGTCTCCCGGCCGCGACCGCTACATCCAAAGTAAAGGTCATACGGTAGAAGCCTTGTATGTGGTGCTGGCCGACAGGGGCTTTTTTCCGGAATCGGACCTGGAGACGCTGTGCCAATACCAGTCGCACTACATCGGTCACCCGACCCGCAAGATTACCGGTATCGAACAAAATACCGGCTCGCTGGGGCACGGACTGGCCCTGAGCGTAGGAACGGCGCTGTCGGCCAAACTGGATATGCTGGATTATCGCGTGTTTACCCTGCTGGGCGACGGCGAACTCCCCGAAGGCTCCAACTGGGAAGCGGCCCTGCTGGCATCGCATTATAAACTGGACAACCTCTGCGCCATTGTCGATAAAAACACCTTGCAGATTTCCGGACCGACCGCCGACGTGTGCAACACCGACCCTCTCGACCAGAAGTTTGAAGCCTTTGGCTGGGCCGTACGGCACGTAAATGGACATGACCTGACAGCCCTGCAGGATGCCTTCAATGCGCTTCCGTTCGCAGCGGGCAAACCAAGCCTGATCATCGCCCATACCGTAAAAGGGAAAGGCATTAGTTTCATGGAAAATCAGTTGAAGTGGCACCACGGTGTGCCCACTGCCGAGCAGTATGCGCAGGCGATGGCGGAGTTAAGTACTGCGGAATTGTATTCCGCATAGCCGTTAGGCTAAACAAAGCATCAAGTGTTAGCCTGACGGCTACACGGAATATAATTCCGTGTTACTAAACTTAACCCCTACCCCATGGGAGAGCTAATTGCTATTTCAATGAATTCAACCGCCCTGCCTGATGTGGCCCAGGCCAATCTGGATGTTTTTTCGGCTACGCTTCAGGATATAGCTGCTACCGACCGCAACCTGCTGGTGGTCACCAGCGACTCGCGGGGGTCGGGCAAGCTGGTGCCGTTCGGCCAGAAATACCCGAAACAGCTCATCGAAATTGGTATTGCCGAGCAGAACCTGGTGGGCGTAGCGGCTGGCCTGGCGTCGACGGGCAAGAACGTGTTTGCCGTATCACCGGCCTGTTTTCTGACGGCACGCTCGTTCGAGCAGATCAAAACCGACGTTTGTTACTCCAGCAATCCGGTTCGGCTAATTGGCATCAGTGCGGGCGTTAGTTACGGAGCTTTGGGCTCCACTCACCACAGCCTGCACGATTTTGCGGCCCTGCGGGCCGTGCATAACCTGACCATTGTAGCACCCGCCGATAATTTCGAGACGGAGCAGGCCATCCGGCTGGCGGCCCGGCTGGATACGCCCGTTTACATCCGCTTTGGCAAAAAGCCCATGCCGCTGCTGTCGGACGAAAACCGGGAATTTACCTTTGGCAAAGGGCGAATCATCGCCGAAGGCGACGCATTGGTGCTGGTAGCCACCGGCGAAACAGCTTATCCCGCTTTGCTGGCGGCCCGGCAATTAGAAACTACCCACGGTATCCGGGCGACGGTGATCAGCATGCATACCATCAAGCCGCTGGATTATGACCTGCTGGCGACCGTAGCGGCCAAAGGCTGCCCGATTGTTACAGTCGAAGAACATAGCGTGTATGGTGGTCTGGGCGAAGCCTGCGCGTCGTTCATGATGATGAACGGCTTCCGAAACCCGTTTAAAATTATGGGTATTCCGGATGAATATACTGTTACTGGCTCACAAATCGAGATTTTTAACCATTACGGTTTGTCTGAAGATGGTATCGCTGCACAGGCCCTGGCTTTATTGAACTAAACATCCGCGAACCGATAATACTATCCTGAACGCATGAAGCCGTTTTTCCTGATTCTGCTCACCCTCCTGGCCGGCGTCGCTATGGCGCAACTAGATATTCCTAAAACGCGGCTAATTGTCCTGACCGATATCGAAAATGAGCCCGACGATTCCCAGTCGCTGGTTCGGTTGCTGACCTATGCCAATCAACTCGACATAGAAGGCCTGGTTGCGACGACCTCCATTCACCTGCAGAAACGCGTGGCCCCAGAGACTATTCACAAGATTGTGGATGCTTACGGCAAAGTGCAGCCGAATCTGCTGAAACACGAACCGGGCTATCCGACCGCGCAGGCCCTGAAAACAGTTATCAAAAAAGGGCTTCCTGTTTACGGCATGGGCGGTGTGGGCGAAGGCCACGATTCGGAAGGGTCGGAGTGGATAGTCCGAATGTTGGAAAAACCCGACGAACGGCCCCTGTGGATATCGGTATGGGGTGGTGTGAATACGCTGGCGCAGGCGCTCTGGAAAATACAGAAGACCCGGACGCCCGGGCAGGCCGAACCGCTTTACCGCAAACTGCGGGTGTATACCATCTCCGACCAGGACGATAGCGGCCCCTGGATTCGGAAGACGTTTCCGGGCGTGTTTTATGTGGTAAGCCCCGGCTACGGCTACGAACACGCCACCTGGCGGGGTATTAATACCAACGAACCCGGCACCCAGCCCGAGTATGTCAGCGATGCCTGGCTGGCCGAAAACATTCAGCAGGGGCATGGCCCACTGGGCGCCCTGTATCCCGACGTGGCCTTTGGCATGGAAGGGGATACCCCTTCTTTTCTGGGGTTGATTCCGAACGGCCTGAACGTGCCGGAGCGCCCCGACTGGGGCGGCTGGGGTGGCCGGTATGTCCTGCAAACTCCTGCCCTGGTGGCCAGCCGGAACAAGCCCGGCAGTGCGCCGGCCGAAGATCCCGAAACGCGCCCCATCTGGACAAATTCAGCCGACTCGGTGTTGACGCCCCGAACCTTTATGGCGGCTCCCTCAACGAGTGGACCGAAGCCCAGAAAAAGCATTCAGGCCACGATCTGGCGGTGGCGCACCGAATTCCAGCATGATTTTGCGGCCCGTATGGACTGGTGTGTCAAGCCTTATAAAGAAGCCAATCACCCGCCAGTACCCCGCCTGTCGCATCCCGACAAGCTAACCGTTAAAGCCGGTGAGACATTTTACCTCCGGGCATCTGAATCAACCGACCCCGATGGTGACGCGCTAAGTTTTCGCTGGATGCAATACCCCGAAGCCGGCACGTATCAGGGCGTCATTTTGTATGAGAATTTTGTCTCGAATATCTACGAAGCCCGGCCCATTGCCCCGAAGGTAGACAAGCCCGAGACGGTTCATTTTATTCTGAAAGTGACCGATAAAGGTACCCCCACCTTAACGCGTTACAAACGAGTGATTGTCCAGGTAGTTCCGTAAGACCAAACTAACATTCCTGCCCTCATGAAATTGTTCTGTTTACGTTACCTCCTTTTGCTACTGGCGATGATGCCGGTAATCAGTCAGGGACAGGCTACCGGCCCAAAGCTGCGGGTGCTGGTCCTGACCGATATTGAAAATGAGCCTGACGATGCCCAGTCGCTGGTGCGGTTTCTGACCTATTGCAACCAGTGGGATGTGGAAGGCCTGATTGCCACCACCTCGGTTCACCAGCAGAACCGGGTGGCGCCCGAACGGATTCGGCGCATTGTGGAAGCCTATGGGAAAGTTCGCAACAACTTACTGCTGCACGAAAAAGGCTATCCGGAAACAGAATACCTGGTCAGCCGCATCAAGCCGTCTGTGCCTAAATACGGCATGAACGCCGTTGGGCCGGGCAACGATTCGGAAGGGTCGGAGCACATCATTGCCGTGGTGGACAAGAAAGACGACCGGCCCGTCTGGATTCCGGTCTGGGGGGGGGCCAACTGCCTGGCGCAGGCGCTCTGGAAAGTACGCCAGACTCGCTCACCCGAGGAGGTTGATAAATTTGTGGCCAAAATCCGGGTTTACACCATCTCCGACCAGGACGATACCGGTCCGTGGCTCCGCAAGACGTTTCCGAGCCTGTTTTACATCGTCAGTCCCGGTTTTCACAACCGGGGTGGCTACCACTACTCGACCTGGCGGGGCATCAGTGGCGACAGCTTTACGCGCGGTTTCGACGGAGCCGATTCCAATCTGGTCAGTAATGCCTGGCTGGACCAGAACATTCGTCGGAACCACGGGCCGCTGGGGGCCGAACACCCACATACCGAGTACATTATGGAGGGCGATACGCCCAGTTTTTTCTTCCTGATCAGCAACGGCCTGAACGATCCCGAACATCCGAACTACGGGGGCTGGGGTGGGCGGTACGAACTGTATACCCCCCGCACCCGCAAGTGGTTTCTGGAACCCGAAACCCGCCCCATCTGGACGGATACCGAAGATGAAGTGCTGGGTATCGATGGGGCCTGGCACAACAGTAACAAGGCCACCATCTGGCGGTGGCGGCAGGCCTACCAGCATGATTTTGCCGCCCGCATGGACTGGTGTATCAAACCGTACAAAGAAGCCAACCACCCGCCCGTGGCTAAACTGGGGCACGCTAATCAGCTACAGGCGAAAAGTGGGGAGAATGTAGTGCTGAGTGCCGAAGGCTCCACCGACCCCGACGGCAACGAGCTGACGTACGAATGGATTTGCTACGGAGAAGTGGGTACGTACGAAGGCAGCCGGCCGCTGACGATCGCCAGCAAAAACAGCCTTAAGGCCTCTTTTAAGGCACCGAAGGTCGATAAGCCCGAAACCATCCATTTTATTCTGGCGGTAACCGACAAAGGCATACCGGCCCTGACCCGTTACCAGCGGGTAATCCTGACGGTGTACCCGGAAAAGAACCTCTAATGGCTCAATGCACATGAAAAAACAGGCATTGCTTATGGCTGGGTGGTTACTGGTCCTGCTCACGCTGGGGCGTTGTACGTCGAAACAGGATGCGGGCGCGCCGAAAAAGGTAGCCGTTATTGTCTCCACACTTAACAACCCCTGGTTTGTGGTGCTGGCGCAAACAGCGGCTGAGGAGGCCAGAGCGCTCGGCTACGAAGCCAAAATCTTTGATTCGCAGAATAATACCTCCCTGGAGGCCGACCATTTCGAAAATACCATCGTGTCGGGCTTCGACGCCATTCTGCTGAACCCCACCGATTCGGACGGCTCCATCGTGAATGTTATGAAAGCGAAGGAAGCGGGAATTCCGGTGTTTTGCATGGACCGCGAGGTCAATTCCTCGAAGGTGGCGACCTCCCAGATACTGTCGGATAACTACTCCGGCTGCGTGGCTTTGGGAGTACACTTTGTGCAGTCGCTGAACAAAAAAGGAAATTACGTGGAACTCCTGGGGCTGGTCGGCGACAACAATACCTGGAACCGCTCAAAAGGCTTTCACAGCGTTGTTGACCGCTACCCAAGCCTGAAGATGGTGGCCCGGCAAAGCGCCGACTTCGACCGCAACAAGGCACTGGAAGTCCTCGAATCCATCCTTCAGGCGCATCCGGACATCGACGCTGTATTCTGCGGCAACGATGCCATGGCGATGGGTGCATACCAGGCCCTGGTCGCGGCCGGCAAAGCAAATGAGGTAGCTGTGTACGGCTTCGACGGAGCCGATGACGTGATGAACTCAATTCGCGACCACAAAATTAAAGCAACGGGCCTGCAATCTCCGCAAACGATGGCCAAAACTGCCGCCCAATACGCCGATGCGTACTTCAAGGGCAAACGGGATTTTGCTCAGCGGGTGCCGGTGGCCGTTGAACTGGTGACGCAGCAGACGATTTCCGACTACGAAACCCCGGCAAAGCCATGAACAAAACGGTAAAGTACCTCATCGGATTTGGGCTGCTGGGGCTGATCGCCTACAACTCCGTTTACTTCAAACGGCTGGACGAGGTAAAAGCCGCCGGCACGGCCGGAGCCGGAAAAGCGGGCAAAGCAGCATTTGCGGCTGCTCCCTATGCCGAAACCTTCTGGACCACCAAACTCCTGCCGGCTGCCCCAAACTCCGCCACCGACCTGGCTACGCTCTTATCCCTCCTGAAAACGGACAAAGAAAAAGCCTTCAGCACCTATTCGCAGGCGCTGGGAATCGGCAACATCCGTTATTTTCTGGTCAAAGGCGAGGGTGCCGTCACGGCTGTTGGACCAAATGAGGTTACGGTATCATTGCCTTCCGGGGAGACCGTTCACCTGGCTACTGAGTATATCTTTGGCAATGCGGTACGGGATGCCTCCGGCCTCATCAAAATCACCGAGTTCGACAACACCGCCGACCTCAATAGCGTCTCGGCCGAGATCAACGACATCATCCGGAAAACGGTCATTCCGCCCTTAAAGGCCAATGCCACCCCCGGCAAAAAACTGGCGTTCATCGGAGCCATAGAACTTAACCGGGCGCATCTGCATCTGGAGACGTTAAACCTGATACCGATTGTGGCTCAACGAGTGAAAGAGTGAATGAGCGGTCAAGACACTCATTCACTCATTCACTCTTTCGCTCCTTCACTTTTTCACTCATGCTAACCGTCGAGAAAATAACCAAACGATTCGCGGGCGTTACGGCCCTGGATGGGGTATGCCTGGGATTCGGGGCCGGTAAGGTCACCGCCGTGATTGGTGAAAATGGCGCGGGCAAATCCACGCTGATGAAAATCCTGTCGGGGGTGTATACCGATTATGAAGGACAGATTTTCTTCAGGGGGCGACCGGTCCGGTTCGGATCCATTCGCGAAGCGCAGGCCTGCGGCATCGCCATCATTCATCAGGAACTGGCCCTGATTCCGTACCTGAGCATTACCGAAAACATTTTTCTGGGCCGCGAGCTGACCACCCGCTGGGGCACCCTCGACCGGAAAGCCATGCGCCGGCGGACCCGCCAACTCCTCGACGACTTAACGATGCCCCTTGACCCTGATACCCGCGTTGCCGGGCTGAAAGTAGGTCAGCAGCAGGTCATCGAAATTGCCAAAGCGCTGTTGGAAGAGTCGGAGGTCATTATCATGGATGAACCTACCTCCGCCATCAGTGACAGCGAAGTGGCTGTGCTCTTCCGGATTATCAGTGATTTGCGGAACAAAGGAAAAGCCATTGTGTACATCTCTCACAAACTGGACGAACTGTTCACCATCGCCGACCACTATGTGGTGCTGCGCGATGGTAAGTCTATCGAATCGGGTGCAATGCAGGGGGTAGACCACGACAGTCTCATCCGCAAAATGGTTGGCCGTGATATCCAGATGAACCACCGGCAATCGGCCGGGGCTGCGTATCCGCCGTTACTCAGGGTAGAAAATCTGTGCCTGACCCACCCTGTCCGGAAGGAAGAATTACAACTCGATAATCTGTCCTTTACAGTTGGACGCGGTGAGATAGTTGGGCTATTCGGGCTGATGGGCGCGGGCCGGACCGAACTACTGGAAACGCTGTTTGGTCTGCATCCGAAACGCAGCAGCGGTACTGTACAACTGGATGGACAGATGGTACCGTTAAAAGCTCCCATCGAATCCATCCGGGCCGGGCTGGCGCTGGTACCCGAAGACCGCAAGCGCGACGGCCTGGTGCTGGGCATGGACGTACAGACAAACATCAGCCTGACCGCCCTGTCCTCCATTGAACAGGGTGGGTTGCTGAGCCGGTCGAAGGAATCGGCACTGGCGAAAAAATACATCCAGCATTTACGCATCAAAACCCCTTCAGCAAAACAGACAGCGAAGAACCTGAGCGGGGGGAATCAGCAGAAAATCGTGCTGTCGAAATGGCTCGCAACCGGACCGAAGCTGCTGATGCTCGATGAGCCCACTCGCGGTATCGACGTAAACGCCAAAAATGAAATCTATAAACTCATAGCGCAACTGGCCACCGACGGTATGGGTCTGCTGGTCGTATCCTCCGAAATGCCGGAGCTGCTGGCCATCGCCGACCGCATCCTGGTCATGAGCGAAGGCATACTGACGGCCGAACTGAGCGCTGCCGATGCCACCGAAGCTAGTATATTGAAAGCAGCAATCCTAAAGAGTGAAAGAGCGAAAGAGTGAAAGAGCGGTTTTCGACACTCTTTCACTCTTTTACTCTTTTACTTTTAATCTATATGCAACTAACCCTCCAACCTTACCGGCCCGCTCTGATGCGCTTTCAGTCGCTGATTGCGCTATTCGTACTTTGTCTGGCCCTTAGTGTCATGTCCGATAAATTTCTGACCGTAGCCAACTTCTGGAACGTGTTGCGGCAGATTTCGGTCAACGTCTGTATCTCGACCGGCATGACGCTCGTTGTGCTGACTGCCGGTATTGACCTGTCGGTCGGTTCGGTGCTGGCCCTGGCGGGAGCCATTACGGCGGGGCTGCTGCGGAACGGCATTCCCGTACCCAGCGCTAACCTGTACGTAGGCTTTACCCTTTTAGGCGCAATAGTAGCCGGCTTGCTGACGGGTTCGATACTGGGCTGGTTCAACGGCTGGGCCATTACCCGCTTCAATTTACCTCCGTTTGTGGCCACGCTGGCCATGCTCACCATTGCCAGGGGATTGACCATGCTTTGGACGGAAGGATTCCCGATTACGGGGCTGGGCGAGTCGTTTACCTACCTCGGCACCGGCTGGCTGCTGGGCATTCCCGTGCCGGTCTGGATATCGGCGGTGATCGTTGCCGTGGCGGTGTTGCTCACCAGCAAAACCCGCTTTGGGCGTTATATCTACGCCATTGGCGGCAGCGAAAGCGCGGCCCGGCTGTCGGGCGTCAATATTACCCGGACAAAGATGCTGGTATATACCATCTCCGGAGCGCTGGCTGCGGTGGGCGGCCTGCTGGTTACCTCCCGGCTGGACTCGGCCCAGCCCAATGCGGGTATCAGCTATGAGCTGGATTCCATTGCGGCTGTGGTCATTGGTGGCACCTCGCTGTCGGGCGGACGGGGCAGCATTCTGGGTACGGTGCAGGGGGCCATTATCATCGGCGTCCTGAACAACGGGCTGGTGCTGCTTAACGTATCGCCGTTCTGGCAGCAGGTGGTCAAAGGCATTGTGATCCTGCTGGCCGTTATCATTGATAAATCAAACGCAAAAAGTGAGTCATAGGGCATGAAGCAGCCTTTTATTCTGGCTATCGACCAGGGCACCAGCAGTACCAAGACCCTTATTTTTGATGCCGGCGGGCAGGTCGTAGCGCGGACCTCGGAACCCCTCAAAACTCATTATTACGGTGACGGTTACGTTGAACAGGACCCGGAAGCGATATACCAGAACGTACTGACCTCAGTCGGCAAGTGCCTGGATGCGTTTACGGCGGAAGGCGGAAACCTTAGCGATATCTTGACCTGTGGCATCTCCAATCAGCGCGAAACGTTCATTATCTGGGACGCGGACGGAAAGCCGCTGTACAATGCCGTCGTGTGGCAATGCAAACGCTCCATCAGCATCTGCGAACGACTCAAAGCCGGGGGGCTGGAGCCCCCCGTGCGGGCGAAAACCGGTCTGTTCATCGACCCGTATTTTTCGGGCACTAAATTGATGTGGCTGGCCGAAAACGTCCACGCTGTGCGGGAGGCTATCCACGACGGCAACGCGTATTTTGGCACCGTAGATACCTGGCTGCTCTACAAATTCACCAACGGAGCCGAATACGCAACCGATTACACCAATGCCTCGCGCACCCTGTTTTTCAACCTGCAAACGCTCCGTTGGGATGAGGAATTGCTGGCTCTTTTTGGGTTGTCCGGTCTGAATCTTCCTCAGCCGAAACCCTCATCGGCCCACTTTGGCACCTCTCAGTTCAACGGGCTGTTCGACCACCTCGTCCCTATTACCGCCATGATCGGCGACTCCCACGCGGCTGCGTTTGGCGAAGGCTGTTTTGAACCCGGCACGGCCAAAGCGACACTGGGCACGGGGTGTTCCATCCTGATGAACATTGGTCCGGACCCGAAAGAATCGGGACACGGCCTAATATCAACCATCTGCTGGAGTACCGAAGACCGAACTGACTACGCCCTGGAAGGGGTCATTGTGACCTGCGGAGCTACAATGGAATGGCTGAAGAATGAACTGGGTTTATTCCAGAACAGCCGGGATACCGAAGCGATGGCTCTGGCGGTGCCGGATAACGGGGGCGTATATCTGATACCAGCCTTTAGCGGGCTGGGTGCCCCGCACTGGCAAATGGACCGGAAGGCTTCAATTTCCGGTCTTACCTTCGGCACTACCAAAAATCACCTCGTCCGGGCAGCTTTGGAGTCCATTCCGTTCCAACTCAAAGACGTCCTGGTAGCAATGGAGCAGGATACGGGCATACCCCTGGCCGAACTGATGGTGAACGGAGGCCTTACCTCAAACCGGTTTGTCCTCCAACTGATAGCCGATCTGCTGGGTACGCCGGTTATCAACAAAGACATGCCGGATGTCTCGGCGAAAGGAGCAGCCTACCTCGCCGGCTTGAAAGCGGGCATTTTTACCGATCTGGCGCATGTAAGCCGTTTAGAAACCCAAAAATCCGTCGTCAGTCCGAATCCTGACAACGCGCTGATTACCGAATCATACGCCGGCTGGCAGTCGGCTATTGCGAAGGGTAGCCTGTAGCAACGCTAATCCGCCAAACGCTACGGTAAACGCACCGAATTACGCTGACCGGGTACTACCTGGATGGAGGAATACATTGATAAATACGCGCAGGTGTATCCCCACATTGAAGATCAGTACAAAGGCACCGCCAACTGGCCGGCTTACCAACGCTACTCAAAATGCAGGCTAACGTAGGTACAGCTGCCGGACGCAGGAGGGTGAAGGGTATGTGCAGCCTGTGACTCCATGAAGATAACATCACCGGTTTTCGCCTGATAAACCTGTCCGTTTAACTGAACCTGAGCCGTATTGTCCAGCAGTATCATTACTTCAGCTGCCGGGTGGGTGTGTGGTGGCTGGTTGGTTATGCCCGGAGATAGTGTTGTCACGCACAGGGTGAGACGGCGGCACATGACAGTGGCACAATCCATCATCCGGCGACTGCCGCCCTGCCCGTCCTGTTCATACGGCGCGTGCTGATAATCGACCCAGAAGGATTGCCCCATCAGGCGATATAGGTCCAGATCCGGCACTTCGTTGGACATGAACCGGATGAAGTAATAGGTGAGGGGCTGTTTAGATGTGTTGGCTAACCGGAATGGATCGCCGGGCATAATCAGAACGGCGCTACCGGCTCCCAATAGTTTCTGTTTCGACCCGAGAGTCAGGTTCAACTCACCTGATTTCACCAGAACAATTACCTCTTCATCCAGTTCCTGCGCCGACTGCGGGGAGGAATGGGGCTGAACGGTGATGGCCTGAATGGTTAAATCAGCCATGACGCTGGTTGAGCCATGCAACAGGGTGCGTTCCTCATAGCCGGCCTGTTTAGTTACGGGCGAGTGCTGCCAGGAATAGACTGCCGAGGCAAGAGCCTGCGAAAAGGCCGGTGAGGTAAAGCAGACTACTACCCAGAAAGGAAGCAGAAATTTCATGATGACTCGTACGATTAAACCAGCCTCAGCGTTGAGTCGGTTTGCACTGGAAGGCTGAACCAGTGCTGAGGCTGACGTATGGTAAAGCGCTTTAGCAACCAGAGTTACTTACGTTAAGCAGGTTGTCAATTACCAAATGCAGGAAAACAAAGAAATTACCGGCACGGTGCTTAATCAATACCACCGTCAAGGAACCTGATATACCTGATATAGCGGTGTACGCTAAACGACTCTGTTTCGCAGCACACCGATGCCTTCAATTTCCAGTTCCACTACATCGCCGGGTTCCAGCGGACGGTGTACGCTGAAGTTATTTTCGATAAGACTACCCCAGCCAACGGTGCCGGAACCCAGAATATCACCCGGCATCAGGCTTACGCCGTTCTCCGACGCTCGTTCAATCATCTGACCGAAGTTGTAAAAGGCCGTTTTGTAATTGCCTTCGCAAACCGTCACGCCGTTGATGCGGGTCTGCATCGTCAGGTCAAATCGGTCTTTAGGCCCGCAGGGGAAGCGCAGCGGATCGGGGAAGTCTGCTTCGGAGATGGTACAGCGATACGGTTCCATTTCGTCGGCGGTGACGATGCAGGGACCTATGGCATTAGCGAAGTCCTTGCCTTTATGCGGCCCCAGCGGTACCTCCATCTCCCGTTTTTGAATGGCTCGTGCCGTCCAGTCATTAAAAATGGTGTACCCGAAAATGTACGGCCCAGACTCTTCGGCCTTAATATCGCTTCCCTTCTTACCAATAATACAGGCAAATTCCAGCTCAATGTCCAGTTTGGTTTCTTTGGCGGGCCTACGGATGTCGTCGTCGGGACCATAGATGGCCTGGTGATTGGTGAAATAGAAAATCGGCATCTCATACCAGGCTGGGCCGATGGTATGCCCGAACGATCTGGACGCATTGAGCATATGCATCTCAAAACCGATATAATCACGGAAACTGCGGGGATTGGGTAAGGGGGCCAGCAGTTTGACCTCCGACAAAGCGTAATGAGGAGTCACCTCGCCCAGCTCCCGAATGAGTTGGACATACGCTTCGTGGTTGTCAATGAACGAGAGCATATCTGTGGGTAGCCGGTCACTGGCCAGACGCATATCTACTACCTGATTGCCCAACAGCCAACCGATCCGGCTTTCCTGACTTTTATTTAAAAAGGTTACGAGTTTCATGGTTTCTCCGGAGATGGGTTTTTTGAGTGGTGGCGACAGGTAGCCTTAAATAGGGGCTGTCAGGGCCATTAAGGTTTTGCCCATGACGGCACCCACATGGGCGCCTTCGGGGAGCGGCTGCCCGTTAAACTCCATGAGTTCCCATTTGCCAAGGGTCTCCGAGGCTTCTACCACCATCATGCAGCGGTCGAGCCGGCGTTTCATGTACTGCTCAAAAAGAGCTTCGACGGGCTCATCCTTTTGCAGCAATTCGGCCAGGACTACAGCATCTTCCAGGGCCAGAGCTGCCCCCGAACCCAGCTGAGGTATGGTCGCATGTGCAGCGTCGCCCAGCACCACCACCCGATTTTTATACCAGGGCGACGGCATTTTCAGCGTTTCGAGCGGCCGGTAATTCACCAGTTTTGGGTCAGTGATCTGGTCAATGACATCCTGTACCAGGTTGGCGGGGTATTCGCTCAGGTATGCTTTCAGCTTATCGACCAACATATCATCGGGAATTTGCGGCTTCTCGCCCTCGGCCGTAACCACAAACATATACATCGAATCGGCCGTCATCGGAATCAGCCCTACCCGGCTTTTCTTACCAAAGAACATATAGCCGGTGTCTAACGCTGCCGGGCGTTTGAACGGATATCGCCAGACCGAGAGGCCTACATAGTTGGGCGTGTATTCACCAAAGACGAGCTTTCGCACTTTTGAATTGATGCCGTCGGCCGTGATCAGAACATCATACCGGCCAGTAGACCCATCTGTAAAATGGACATCGACCCCATCCGGCCTATTATCAATAGTGTCGACGGTGAGCCCCATGCGGAAGCGAACACCGACTTTAACGGCTTCTGCGTATAGCACTTCGTGCAGGATACGCCGGGATATCCCATTATGGCTGGGGAAGCGGCCCATGGGCGGGACCCCGGTTTCGCCAAACGGGAAACCTGTCGGCGTACAAAGTTTCACCATTCCGTAGGGAGAGCCCCGGCGCATGGCTTCGTCGGCCACACCGATGGCATCCAGCGCCCGTAAGGCATTAGCCATCTGAATGATACCGACTCCGTATACACTAAACGCCTGCTGAATTTCAGCAATCTCGGCATTAATGCCGGCCTTTTTGAGCGCAATGGCTACCGACTGTCCGCCGATGCCACCGCCAACAATCAGTACGTTCTTTATGGGTCTAGGTGACTGGTTCATTAGTTGATTAGTTAATTGGTTTATGGGTTGAGTGGTTCATTGGTTGGCTGAGAAGTGATGTCCCTGGGATCTAATCAACCAGTTAACCAACGAACCACTCAACCAATCACCTATAGTGTTGTACAAAAGGTGGGTTCTCGAAGAACGGTCCAATTAATGCCCGCCATTCCTTGAAAAGCTCAGACTCGCGAAAGCCGACAGTATGGTCTTCCAGCGTTTCCCAGTAGATGAGCAGAACGTACCTGTTCGGCTGTTCAATGCACGTTTTTACCTCAATACGGATGAAGCCTTTTGCCTTTGAAATGACACCTTTTGCCTGTTCGAGAGCTTGCAGAAAGTCTTCATTGGTCAGTGGTTTAATGTCGATGGTTGCTAGTTCGAGTATCATAATGATTGGGGATTGGGGATTTCGGATTGGGGATTTGATGACTCCGGAGGTAAATCCCCAATCCGAAATCCGAAATTATAATATGGCTACAGCCCGGGTCCAGCCGGCACTGGCTTTTTCAATCTTGGCCGGGAAACAGGCGACTTTAAAGCCGAAAGGCGGTAGCTGGTCAAGGTTCGCCAGTTTTTCAATCTGACAGTACTCTTTTTCGATGCCCACGTAATGGGCCTGCCAGATAATGCCATCGCGGGGGTTCGCTTTGTAATGGGCTGCCTGAATGTGCAGCGGAATATCCCAGCCCCAGCCATCGGTTCCCATCACTTTGATGCCCTGGTCGATGAGCCAGTGGGTGGCTTTAGCCGAAGCCCCGACGTGAATCCGTACATACTCCTCGTTATGAATGCGCTTGTCGGCGTCGCAGCGGATCAGCACAATGTCGAGCGGTTTCAGGGTATAGCCGATGGCATCCAGCTTTTCCTGCAGATCTTCCGGCTCGAACATATAGCCATCGGGTTTATCGGTAAAATCCAGCACCACGCCATCGCTGAAGAACCATTCCAGCGGCAACTCGTCGATGGTGCGGGCGGGCTTGCCTTCACTGGTCGGGAAATAGTGGTAGGGGGCGTCTACGTGCGTACCGCAGTGACTGGTTACGGTCAGAAATTCGCCGGCCGGCCCATTGCCGTCGATGAACACCTCTCCCTGAATGCCTTCAAAGAGTTTACCACCCATTTTCTTCGCCCCTTCCTTATGGTCTTCGTAGACAATTTTGGTGGGCAGCGGCTCTTTTATTTTCTCGGATATGGTTACCGACAGGTCTATGATCTTCATGTTGGTTCATTGGTTCATTAGTTCATTGGTTGAGTGGTTCATTGGTTAACTGGTTAATTAGTTTGGCGGCCAGCGATTAACCAATCAACTATTGAACCAATTAACTACTCAACCAAGCAATCGCCCGCCATCAACGGTGATGATATTTCCCGTTGAGAAGGTCAGCGAAGAGGCCAGGGCAAAGACGGCGTTGGCGACATCTTCGCCGGTAGCAAACCGGCCGAGGGGGGTATTGTCCCGTTGACTTTTCAGGTAAGTGGGATCAAAGTTTTTGGTGTACTCACCTTCCACAAAACCGGGCGATACCGAGACCACCCGGATGGCCGGGGCCAGCGCCCTCGCCAGCGAACGGGTCATCGAATCCAGGGCGGCTTTGGAGGCACAATAGGCCACGTTGCTGCCGATGCCGTAAATAGCCGCAATGGATGAGATGTTGACCACGAGCGAAGGCGTGTTTGTTAGTTCGGCCGCTTTTTCCAGCAGGGAGCGGGTAGCCCGCATCATGGCAAAACTCCCCCGGAAGTTGGTCTGCATGATTTTGTCAATCCACTCGTCGGTCAGACCGTCCAGATCACCGTGCGGTACGGGCGTAGTGATACCGGCATTGTTCACCAGCACATCCAGCCGACCGTACGTTTCTGTTACCAACTGCGTTAAGCGATTCACCGCGGCTGCATCGGTAGAGGGTGCCTGAATAATGCGGTGTTTGCTACTCCCTAACTCCGCCAGCAGCGTTTCGGCTTTAGCCTGGTTTGAATTGTAAGTGGCAATCACCGAATAACCATTTTCGGCAAACTTCTTACAGATAGCTGAGCCAATCTCCCCCGCGCCACCCGTCACAAGGGCAGCTTTGGGATTTATGATTTCGGATTTCGGATGTTGGGCGTCCATACAATGACAGGGGATTTGGGATTTATGATTTTGGATTTATGACGGTTCGTCGTTGCGATTAGGGCTTTTTTTTAAATCCGAAATTAAAAATCCCCAATCCCAAATCCCTTATGTTTTCTTACGCGCAGGTCGGCTTGCTCCTTGTGTCCCCAGAAGTTCTCGATGGCGCACAGCCGGGAGCAATACTCACCAATCATCGCACTGGCTTCGGGTGTGCGGATTTCCTGGTAGGTACAGGTCTTCAGGAATTTACCCACCCACAAACCTCCGGTGTACCGGGCAGCTTCTTTAGTTGGCAAGGTATGGTTAGTGCCGATAACCTTATCGCCATAGGCCACGTTGGTTTTGTCGCCCAGGAACAAGCCGCCGTAATTGGTCATCTGCTCCAGGAAGTAGCGTGGGTTTTCGGTCATTACCTGCACATGTTCGCTGGCGATGCGGTCGGCTTCGGCCACCAGTTCATCCACGGTATCGCACAGAATCACCTGGCCATAATCCCGCCAGGAAACACCGGCTATATCGGCCGTTGGCAGTACGGCCAGTTGACGCTGGATTTCGGCTTCGATACCCTCCGCAATGGTCCGGCTGGTGGTGAGCAGAATGGCCGGTGAGGTAGGTCCGTGTTCGGCCTGGCCGAGCAGGTCGGTAGCGCAGGTTTCTACGTCCGTGGTATCGTCGGCAATGACCAGGGTTTCGGTTGGACCGGCAAACAGGTCGATACCCACTTTGCCGAACAACTGGCGTTTGGCTTCGGCTACGTACGCGTTACCGGGCCCTACGAGCATGTCTATGGGTGCCACGGTTTCGGTTCCCAGCGCCATCATGGCAATGGCCTGCACACCTCCAAGCAGGTAAATCTCATCGGCACCCGCCATGTGCATGGCGGCCACGGTAGCCGCCGGAATCTCGCCTTTGATGGGCGGGGTGCAGGCAATCACCCGTTTTACACCGGCTACCCGGGCGGTTAATACACTCATGTGCGCCGAAGCCACCATAGGGTAGCGCCCCCCCGGCACATAACAGCCTACCGAATTAACCGGAATGTTCTTATGGCCAAGGATAACGCCCGGCAGGGTTTCCACCTCCACATCGCGAATGGCGTCGCGCTGAATCCGGGCAAAGTTGCGAATCTGAGTCTGCGCAAACCGAATGTCGTCAATAACCTGCTCCGGCAGGGAGGCCACAATATCCTGAATCTGGCTCTCCGACAGCAGGAAACGCTCCGGCGACCAGTTATCCAGTTTGGCCGAATATTCCCGGACAGCTTCGTCGCCCCGGGCTGCTACCTGCTCCAGCATCTCCTCGACCAACGCCCTGACGTTAGCGTCGGCTTCCTTGCTCTCGGCGTAGGTAATGCCTTTCTTGATTTGCTTTATCATATCAACTTCTCCGCTACCCAGTCGTACATGTTAAACGTTTTGGTGAAATCATCGACGGAGCAATGGGCTGAGCCACTTGACTCTTTCGGCACAATTTCCAGCACGTGTTCGCAGGTGAGGGCCGCGTTTATCTTATAGGCATTTTCTACAAAGTTCTGGCGGTCGTCTTCCCCGTGTAAGATATAGGTTGGGCAGGTTATTTTTTCGGCTACCCCGTCGAGTGTAAAGTTTTTTAATCGCTCCCGGGCATCCGCCATATTGTCGGCCCCTACAATATGTTGCACAATTTCGGCCAGGGGGTGATTGTCGGGGCGATTTTTCCAGATGTCGTAATACGACCACACCGCGCCAAAAATCATACAGACTTTAAACCGAGGTTCAAAAGCGGCACAACGCGCGGCCATATATCCACCCATGGAAACGGCTCCGATGCCAACGCGGGAGGTATCGACATGATCGCCCAGGTTCTCGATGATATAGTCTAAAACGGCACTACCCGGCACGTTATAGTCGTAGCGGGTATGAATGTGGTTTAGCCGGAGAGCGGCACCCTGTCCCGGTCCATCCACGGCCATCATGGCGATGCCGCGTTCGTTGAGGTGTTGGGCAATGCCGAAGTATAATTCCTCCGCCAGACTATCCAGACCGCCAAACATGACCATAACGGGGGGCGGTCCGGCGGTCCGGTTTCTTACTCCGACCGGCTTGAACAGATAGGCCGGCAGGGACGACATAGACGCCGGCCCGGCCTCAAACGGAATATCCATCGTTACCGGCCGTTCGTCGAACAAATCAATCGCTTTCAGGAAAGCATCCCGGCATTTAAGGTAATATGGAATCTTCCGGTCGTCGTGCAGCGTCATAAAAAACTCGGCCGTGCGCAGGTAGTTGAACGCCCGCAGATACGTCCGACGGGCCGAAACCCGTTTACCCGCTGCGGCATAGCTATCGGCTAAGTCGTAGACGTTGTCGCCCATTTTAGCCCAGGCTTTATTAAAACTTTCGCGGTCGAGCGGGTCGATTTCACTCGCCACCTCCAGGATTTCTGCAAATTCACCACCACCGTAGTGTGCCTGCGTTAAGGCTCTGTTTATCTGATACGAGGGCATATACTGCCCTGGGAAATAATGCCACATGGGGTTGGTTAATTGGTTGATTAGTTAATTGGTTCAATAGTTAATTGGGTTGATACCGGTTAGGCTTTTTCGCGTCTAAAAACCAGTGAACTAATGAACCAATTAACCAATCAACTATTCAACAATGGGTTATCAAAACTTTACGGAACTGGAGGTTTATAAAGAATGTCGGCAATTTCGAATGGGCGTGTCTGCTCTGGTCAAATCGTGTTTTCCACCGGACGAAAAATTCAGACTATCCGACCAGATTATAAGGAGTTCGAGAAGCATTACTGCAAACATTGCCGAAGGCCACGGTCGGCATTACTACAAGGAGAATATCCAGTTTTGCCGAACTTCCCGTGCCTCGCTTTCCGAAACCCTTGAACACCTCATTACTGCTTTCGACGAAAAATACATCTCGAACGAGCAACTCCTCGACTACAAAGCTAAGGTTGACCTCTGCGGCCGCCTGTTAAACGGCTACATCACCTTTCTGAAAAAGCAGCAAAAACCCCGGGAGGAGGGTGGTTGAATGGTTGAGTAGTTGATTGGTTAATTAGTTGATTAGTTCAATGGTTCATTGGTGACTACTCCCAGCGAACCAACAAACCAATTAACCAATGAACCAATCAACTAAACATCCACCGGCTTAACCACTCCATCCGTCAGTCCCAATTTCTTGCCTTTGCCCATTTCGGCGAAGGGGTTGGCACTGCCCCAGGCATCGTTCGGGTTGTCTTTCAGATAGTGGACATCCAGGTGGTCGGGACCAAAAACGAGCCGGGCGCAGGCATAATACTCAAACAGTATTCCGCTACCAGGGTCCATGATATAGATAAAGAAGCCCTCGTCGGCCTTGTGGCGCGTAGGCGCTCCCATGACGCTCTTGTAGCCTTTCTCGATGAAGTAATCCAGGGCCAGCAATACCTCTTCCCGGCTATCGACGTTCCAGCAGATATGGTTCAGCACGGCCTCGTTTTCGCCGATGTTTGGGTCTGTGAAGACGGCGATGTCGTGCGACAGATTACCGATTGTCCACAGGCCACCGATAGGGGGCATGTCGTCGGTCATCCGGATTTCGTCCGGGTTCTTCAGCCCCAGTTCTTTCCAGAACGCCTTCTCGGCAGCATACTTGCCTTTGGCGACCATATAGGTCACGTGGTCGATGCGCCGGGGGTTGGCTCCTTTCAGGCGATTACTGGCGTAGCGGTCGGCGTATACGCTGCCCCGTTCGCCTTCTTCGCGCAGCCAGACCACGTCCCAGAACACCTCATGCATATGGCCGTCGGGTGACTGGAAGCGATACGCTTTGCCGTGGCCCAGGTCACCCTCGACCCAGCCTCTGCCGGCGCCCATGCTTTCCAGGTAAGCAACGCACTCGTCCATCGCTTCCGGACTGTCGGCCCGCCAGCCGATATGCCCTAAACCCGATCTTTCGCTTTGGGTTAATTTCAGGGTATGATGGTAGTAGTCGCCCCAGGCCCGGAGGTATACCGAATCGTTTTCCCGGCCGGTTTCATCCATACCAACCACATCTCTGAAGAACTCAACGGATTTATCGAGGTTGGAGGTTAACACCTCTACGTGCGCTAAATGCGAAAAGTAATGAGGGTTCTTTGCCATGTGACGTACAATTATTTGACTATTTTATAGTGCAAAACTAATGCGACTTTAGGCCTTATTTCAGGCGAAAGGCGGCAGGAACTATGCAAAATCCGGCAATTTTGCGGGAGAAGGAAACAAAAAACGCAGCCAGATCGCGATGCCCTATCGCGGCACTTAAGATAAGTTTTGTTTATAAGCTATTGGATTTGTGCTATTTGTACAGGGTTAAGTGGTCCATTCGGGCAGCTTCAGGCTTTCAAATAGCCGGACACAGGTGCGTAGGCCATTTAGCTTCCAGAGCATACCTGTTGATACGCCTGGCCTGAAGACATTGCCTGCGTGGGAAACAGAAAGTCCGTGACGGTCCTGCGGTGAGGGGCCTGTTCGCCCTGAATGGTCGGGCGGAAATCTTCAATGCGGTTGATGTGAAATACCTATTATCCCTAGTGGGAACATAATCAGGTACGAGAGTCAGGGAATCTTTAAAGTATCCCTTTTTTATCAAATACAGCTTTCACTTCTGGTTCTTCGGACGTAGTTCAATCTTCGTTGATAAAACTCTGCTGCTAATCGTCGGCGCTTAATACTGTGTCGTAAAGGACTACGTCCTGACTTTTAGTAAACATGGTAGGCTATGTTTATAATTTAAACTGTTGTCAGAGGGTTCCGTTGGCTAAAGCCACCAGCGACCGACAAAAAGTCCCAGAGGGACTTCCCACATATTGCCGCATTAGCCAACGGAGCTATGAAATTCTTCAGCCAACCGAATCCGGAGTAAAGCCATATTTCTCGGCCAGCCGCTCTGCCTCCTCGTAGTAGGTGGTGTGCTGGTGGTGCTGCTCCTGTCGCTGAATGTAAGACCGCACCTGCTCCGCGTGAGACTCGCTGACCGATACGGCAAAGTAATCATCCTGCCAGGCCAGTTTTTGGTGTCGCTCCAGGCCGCTCCTGTTGTTGAACCAGTGAGCCGACTCGCCTTTGATCGATTGCATAATGTCGGCAATGCATTGGGTGGGCCCAAGACTGATGAGGCAGTGCAGATGGTCGACGTAGCCGTTTATTTCGAGTAGACGAATTGATTTTTTGCGGGTTTCTTCCAAGATGTGTTCGCAGAGTTTGTTTTTGTGCCCGATAGAAAGCATCGGTTCCCGATTTTTTGTGGAGAAAACCGCATGAACCAGGATTCTGACATACGACATAGGCTTATCTTCTAATCCGTCAGCTAAAGCAGACGGCAACTGGGGAAGACCTTTCGGGCTGAAAATAGTCCCCGCGGGACTTTACATCCATTGCCGTCTGCTTTAGCTGACGGCTACTCCATGGGCTAAATCATTGAGTCAATAAAAGCAATCCCTTCGGCTGTCAGGCCGTATTTTTTGCGCATTTTTTTGTTTTACCACTCCCCGTCCAAAGGCTAATGCTTTATCGTAGCGTTGAACCGGACCGTTCAACGTTTATTCTCATCGATAAGGTAATTGATGCCCTCTTCTGCGGGAGCAATACGTCAAATCGTCCCCGTAGATGTATCGATCTGCAGAGTTTCTTTCGGGTAATCCAATACGTTGATAATCTGGTAAACTAACTGAACGATGTTGTTGGCACTCAGATTCGTTTCGTAGTAGAGAGCTGTGCCAGGGATTTGCACGGCCTTTCTTAGTAGACTTTCGTCGGTAGTGAAATAGGGCCGTTTTTTGCCCACCAGTGTCGTAAGAATTTCCAGGTTGTCGGGGTGCTTCTGGGCGATGAGCTGAACAAAAGTTTTTAATAAATTTGCCCAATTTGATACAGTGTATTCATCACGATCAAATCGAAAGGCAGTTGGCTTGCTGTACTCGAAAGACAAAAATTTAGTCTCCGCTGTTGGCGAGGCTGGCGCAGCGTCGACAACTTTTAGTGTGGCTTTTGGGGCCTTGACCGGTTTTGCTGAAGAAGGAATCAACGGTAACGAAGCGTTACCGGAAATATCTTTTAAAAACTGAATGACTACCGGTGCTTCCGGTTTGTAGCCGCTTAGTTTTTCAACGACTTCAGCTACTACTTCGGTTAATTGTTCATCGCCTTCAGCCAAAAGTTTGCGCCACGCTCTGGGCAGGGTTTGCTCAATTACTTCCTTTCGCTGCCGACTGGAATAAACGCTCTCTGCATTCGATATGGCCTGACCACTAACCACGGCTGTTTTGGCCAGGAAAGACACCAGTTTTTCGGCAATATCAGCCGATGCCTGACTTTGCATGTCAATCGTGTAGAAACGCCGTTGCTCCCAACTCCCCTCGTGCAACGGCAGGTAAAACCACCAAATGGTGCCATTTGTGAGAATCGCCAGCTTTACCCCATGCTTGAAGGCATACTGGAGTAATTGCTCCTGATGTTTATCTAAGTCTTCTCCGAGTTTTTTGACTTCAACAAAGACCTTGTTACGGTTATCAACACGCAGCGAATAGTCGACTCGGCCGTTCTGAACGCTGAATTCTGGATATACTTCCTGTACGTCGAATGGATTCCAGCCCAGCTTTTGAAACACTGGCAGAATAAATCCTTGTTTGGTGGCCTCTTCGCTTTGCTGCGGTAGCGAACCCGTTATTTTTTTTGTTTCGATGTAGCTTTGTAGATCGGCCTGCATATTGTTGGTTTAGAGCCAATGAACAGTCGGAAAATCAAAGATAATAATAGTTAAATCGATTGCCTGTTTTGTCCTAAAAACAGCTGCTTGTTTCTAAAGCAAATACAGTTATCAGGCTTTCCCCTTCACACCATAACTCAGGGCGACCAGCAGCAACAACACGGTTAAGAAGCCGAAAGCGGTAGGCAGGGAGAAATGCTGGGCGATAAAACCCAGTAAGGCCGGGCCGGCCAGTAGACCCGTGTACCCAATGGTTGTAATGGCCGGGATACTCACCGTCGGCGCAATGCCGGGAAGCCGGCCCGCTTCACTGAAAAATATGGGTACGATATTGGCGGCCCCTAACCCCAGCAGCACAAAGCCGGCCATAGCGCCCCATACCCAGGGACTCAGGATGGCGATGAGCAGGCCAACGGCCCCCAGCAGGCTGCCGGCCACCACCACCGTTTTGCCGTTCAGACGAGCCACCAGTTTGTCGCCGGTCAATCGCATTAAAGCCATGGCAACGGAAAAGGCGGCATAACCCGCCCCCGCAAATTCCGGCGTAATGGCTTTGATGTCCCGCAGAAAGATAGCACTCCAGTCGAGAATGGCCCCTTCGGCCAGGAAAATGGCAAAACACATCGCGCCTAAGAACAAGACCGGGCCGCTCAGCCAGCCGAAGCGCTGCTTATCCGTTGCCGACTGCGTATCGGGAGCCGAGAATCGGGCAATCGCCCGGCGTTCTATCGCTACTGGAAATAAGTTGTTGAATTGGGTCAGGGTAATGACAATCATCAGCCCGGCAATACTGACAATGGCAAAGACCGGGTTCAGGCCCAGCTTAATCAGAAAGCCCAGGCCCAGCGAACCGAACAGCCCCCCCACGCTAAAGAGGCCATGTAACGACGACATGATGGGTTTTCCGGACAGGTTCTGCACCTGTACGCCATGCGCATTCATGGCTACGTCGATCGTGCCTATGCCGGCACCAAAGATAAACAGGGTTACGGCCATAGCCGCCACGGAAGGAAGAATCAGCAGGAGCGGCAGCGCAAGCGCCATGACCAACCCCGCACCCGCCATGACAATGCGGCTACCGAAACGGCTCACCAGCCAACCCGAGGTCGGCATCATCAGCATGGCTCCGGCACCCAGCAGTAGTAGTAACAGGCCCAGGTTGGCGTCGTTCAGCGCTAAGCGGTCTTTCGCCAGGGGAATCATCGGTGCCCAGCTCGACATACCCAGGCCACAAACCAGAAAAATCAACCGGGTTGCCAGGTTGGCCTTTGACACGTCTCCTGCTGGTAGTATGGCTTCCATAGCGCAAATAAGCCAAAAATTTACAAGCAGACCATCTGGCCGGCATCATTGCGAATAAACAGACCGGTTCCCGGGCATCTGCGCCCCATTGACCGCCATACCGTGTCGAACTCAGTACGGTGATCGTTTCAACCGTGTTATTGGCCGGTCTGGTAGCTGAGGCCGTGCCCGACCTTGTAGAGGGCATAACCGTTCGGCTCCAGATAACCCGGCACATCCGATTTGTTTTCATCAACGGCCTTTTGGGAAACCGGTATCGTAAACGGCAGCTTGCCGGTCGGTTTATACGCTCCGCTCACAATGTCCAGCAGGGCTTCCGGCGTAGTCCCAAATGTGGCCACCAGGGTTTTGGCCGCAGCGCTGTCCAGTTCATCCAGCACCCAGGGGTTCGAGAAGTTGATAGCGATAATGGATGGTTTGCTTTTGATGAGGTCATTGATGTGCCCGATGTCGACCCGGTTCTTCGACAGGCTCAGTTCAATGGATTTTCCGGCCGAACTGAACAAGCCGCCCCCGTTGGGAACGAGCCATACCAGCACGACATCAGCTTCTTCTTTGGTCGATACAAACTCAAACGCGGGATTATTGGCCGGCTTCAGCACGCTGATGGGGTTGTTGTTCCGACCGTTGTCGTAATAGGTTTCAAAATACACCTTTGTTTTGGGAGCCAGGGGCAGCAGTTTGGCGTCATTCTTCAGGAGTACAATGGATTTGCGGTGGGCCAGATCCGCCTTTTTCTGAAACGCTGCGTTACCGACCAGCGTTGACGCTTTCTCTTCATCTACGTACGGATTCTCGAACAGGCCCAATTCAAATTTTTCCTTCAGCAATCGGGCCACTGATTCGTTGATGCGGGCTTCGGATACCAGACCTTTCTTCACGGTTTCCAGCAGGATGGTTGGGTCGGCCGTTCCGGAGAAGATATCGACACCCGCTTCCAGGGCTTTCTGGTAACGCTGGTGCAGCGACAGGTTTTCGACACCCCAGGGCATCATTTCGATGGGGCCGGTATCGGAATTGACGATGCCGTTGAAGCCCAGTTTTTTTCGCAATAGGTCCTGAATGATGGCTTTGTTGTACGAGAAGCCAACTTCTTCGAACGCCTTGCCTTTGGGGCTGGAGTAATACGGCATAATGGCCGACGTTCCGGCCTCAATGGCCGCCTTGAACGGCTTGAGGTGGTACTCAAACATACCACCCGGATAGTGCGCGAACTTGCCCCAGTCAAAATGGGAGTCCTGCCCGCCTTCCTGCGGCCCGCCACCGGGGAAGTGCTTGGTAGTCATGGCGACGGAGCCGTTACCCAGCTTCGGGCCCTGAAACCCCAGCACCACTTCGCGAATCATACTGGCGGCCCAGTCGGCATCTTCGCCGAAGGTACCTTCTATGCGTTGCCAGCGGGGTTCGGTCGCCAGGTCGGCCATGTACATATAGCCTTTGCGAAGACCCACCGCCGACCACTCCTGCCGGGCAATATCGGCAAACTCGCGGGTGAGCTTCAGGTCGTGCATGGCCGACAAACCCAGTTCTCCCGGCCATTTGGAAAACGCCGTGGTGCCCACGCTCAAACCCGTAGCGGCATCAATGGTGACGTGGTTGCGGGGGTTAGACGCGACAATGGCCGGAATCCCCAGCCGCGATGTTTCGCAAAGAGCCTGGAGGTTATTGGCCCATTCGGCAATGGTACGCGGTGCGGTATTAGCGCGGAGGATGAAGTGGCGCAGGTGAGCCTGGGTAACGCCTTTGGTCGTGCCGGCGGCCGACATCATGGGCACCGGCAGCGGCTTGCGGGTAAAGATATTGTTCGTCGTCACCATATCCTCCTCGTTAAACGCGCTCGTAATCTGGGCCGGGCCGCGTTCGGCTCTGGCTCCGCCCGCATTGGGTCCAAATGCATTATCGCCCGCCATGCGGGTGGTACTGATCAGCATAAACCCGACTTTTTCCTCCAGTGTCATCTGCGACAGCAGGTCGTTTACCCGAACCTCAACGGGCAGGCGCCAGTCTTCGTACTTGTCGAGTTTTTTGTTTTTGTTGAGGTCTTTAAACTGGAGTGATTTATCCGTAATGACCTCAGCACTCCGTTTCCCCAATACCGGCTGAGCGGCTTTCTGGGCGAAGGCGATAGGGGCTACTACACACAGGGAAGCAATTACGGCGACAATGTTTTTCATTGGGTCAGGCGTTAAGAATTTATTTTTTGTGCAGATCTCGATGAATAGATTTGCCAAAGATGTTCTTTGGCAAATCTATTCATCGAGATCTGGGAAGAATTAGCAGAATGCGGCAAAAACTATGCAGAATCCGATATATCACTTCGCGCAGTCTTCCATTAAGAAAGAGCGTACCAGAGATTTAACTACTTAATTTACGGGAAAATCATTCTACCCGTTGCCGGAATTCCCTGGGTGTAAGGCCCGTTTTGGCTTTAAAAAAACGTGTAAAATCGCTAGGATTGGTTTCGGAGAATTTAAAGGCAATTTCGCTGATAGAGAGGGGTGTTTGCTTCAGTAACACCTTGGCTTCCAGAATAATCATGTCGGACAGCAACTCCTGCGACGTTTTGCCGATGGTGGCTTTCACGCATTTGTTCAGGTGGTCGGGCGTGACGGCGAGCATCGACGCGTACTCGGTAACTTTGTGGGTCTGGTAGATATGCTGGGAGAGGAGATTCTTGTATTTTTCGGTAACGCGTACGGCCGCGTTCTGGGGGGGCGGTCCGGTGCCTTTCCGGACAATACTCAGTTCGGTAAATAACGTGAGCAGATAAGCTGTAATCAGGATGGTGTTCAGCGATTGATTCGACTCGTATTCGGTCAGCAGCCGGTTCAGGATATTCAGCACCGGCTGTATCAGCGGGTCATTAATGTGAACGAGCGGGTCGCCGGAAAACTGCCAGAAACTGAATTCTTCCTGGAATGGAGTATGCGGAATCAGCCTGTTGAAAATCTCGGCGTCGAAGTGGCAGAAGAACCCTTTGGCATCCGGGCTGAGGTATTCGTGCGTGGAGATCTGGAAAGCGGGCAGGAAGAAGAACGTATTCCGGGAGAATTCGTACCGGTGCAGGCCTTTGCTGCGGGTGGAGCGACCTTCGGTCAGAAACAGGAAATCGAACACCGTTTTGCGGTGCGGCAGCAGGGGGAATTTAATTTTCGTGATAACGTCCTCAATCCGGTTGATATGAAACAGGTGGTGAAATTCCGCCATCGGCATTGTCCACTCCAGCCCAAAATGGTGAATGTTCAGTTCGCGGGGCGATAAAGGCGCTATTTTCTGTACATCCTGTTTCATGGGTTACCCATACATACCGGCTATACATACCGAAGCCCGAATGCTACATTCGGGCTTCGGTATAAAAAACAATGTTACTTTTTGCCGGCAACATCGTCTTATCAATAGTTTATAAGTGGAACGTTAAAGCCAGGTCCGAAATGAGGCCAGGCTTTTTTGTTTCCGGTAAAAATACAACAGAATAATTTAAAAAATCAAGGCCAACGGCTGATTTTCTGCACAAAAACGGGAGATTCCTGTCACCTGCGTCTGCTAGGGTATCCGCTCAAGAATGACGGCATAGCCCATGCCTACCCCAACGCAAAGCGTAGCCAGGGCGTAGCGCTTATTCTGTCGCTGTAATTCCAGCGTGGCGGTTTGCACCAGCCGCGTTCCCGACATACCCAGCGGATGCCCCAGGGCGATAGCTCCGCCATTGGGGTTGATACGGGGATCGTTATCAGCTAGTCCTAACTCACGGATGCACGCCAGCGATTGGGCTGCAAAGGCTTCGTTCAGTTCAATCACGTCCATATCGTCCAGTGTTAGTCCGGCTTTTTGCAGCACGTTGCGGGTGGCCGGTACGGGGCCGATGCCCATAATGCGCGGCTCGACACCAACTACAGCCGAGGCTATAATGCGGGCCTTTGGCATAAGGTTGTACCGCTTCACGGCGTCGTCGGAGGCAATGAACATGGCGGCTGCTCCGTCGTTGAGCCCCGACGAATTACCGGCCGTCACCGTTCCGCCTTCTTTTTTGAAAGACGGCTTTAGTTTGGCCAATACCTCCGGCGTCGTTTGGGGCTTTACAAATTCATCCGTATCGAACAGGGTGGCAGGTCCTTTCCTGGCCGGAATTTCTACGCCCATGATCTCCTCCGCCAACCGGCCCGACTGCTGAGCCTGAGCGGCTTTTTGCTGCGAATTATACGCAAACCGGTCCTGATCCTCGCGGCTGATGGTGTATAGCTCCGCCAGGTTTTCGGCCGTAACGCCCATCGCATCGGTGCCGTACATGTCGTGCAGCCTGGGGTTGACAAACCGCCAGCCAAAGCTGGAGTCGAACATCTGCGCGTCGTTGCCGAAGGGTTTCGAGGTCTTGGAAATCACCCAGGGGCCCCGTGTCATGTGCTCCATACCTCCGGCGATAAACACATCACCGTCACCGGCCTTAATGGCCCGGTTGGCGTGAATAATTGCCGACAAGCCCGACGAGCACAGCCGGTTTACGGTTTCGCCGGGCACAGTATACGGCAATCCGGCCAGCAGCAGCGCCATACGGGCTACGTTGCGGTTGTCTTCCCCAGCCTGATTGTGGCAGCCCAGGATCACATCATCGATGGCATCGGGCGGTATATTCGGGTTGCGGTTGAGTAATTCTTTTATCGGTAAAGCCGCCAGATCATCGGCCCGCACGGGCGACAAACTTCCCCCAAAACTTCCAATGGGGGTGCGGATCGCGTCTATGATGTATGCATTCATGTGGTTTTGGTCAATGAACTAATGAACTAATCAACTACTCAACCAAAAATGTGCACTAGTCATTCCCCTCACCTCCTCCAGCGTGGCGCCGGGCATGAGTTCCAGCAGGGTGAGTTTGCCCGCTGGGTAGGCGAAAACGGCCAGATCGGTAATGACCATATCGACTACACCGGTGGCGGTCAGCGGCAGGGTGCAGTGCGGCACAATCTTGGGCGAACCGTCGGGGTTGGTGTGCGTCATGGTGATGATTAGCCGTTTGGCTCCTTTGGCCAGGTCCATAGCGCCCCCTACGCCGAGCAGCGGTTTGCCGGGCACGGCCCAGTTGGCCAGGTTGGCGGCTTCATCCACCTCCAAACCACCCATGATGGCAACGTCGATATGCCCGCCCCGAATCATGGCGAAGGAATCGGCGCTGTCGAAGTAGCTGCTGCCCTTCAGAGCCGTTACGGGTATTTTACCGGCGTTGACCGGGTAATCCATCGCCCCACCGCCATCGGCCGGTACCGGACCTACGCCCAGCATGCCGTTTTCGGTATGCAGGATAATGCCGTGTTCTTCGGTGATCAGGTCGGCCACCAGGGTCGGGATGCCGATGCCCAGGTTGACCACATCGCCTTTTTTCAGTTCGGCCAGCGCCCGGCGTGCCATGTTCATGCGCCGGTCGTCTACTTTTTTCGACGACGATACCGAGGCCGATGTCCCTAAATCCTCCAGGGTGAGCGTGGCCTGTACCAGGTAATCGACAAAGCAGCCGGGCGTATGCACATGCTCCGGCGCAATATCACCGACGGGCACAATCTCCTCCACTTCGGCAATGACCAGGTCGGCGGCCGTAGCCATCGCTTTGTTGAAGTTGTTTTCGGTCATGCGATACTGTAGATTTCCCGCCGTATCGGCCCGCCAGGCCCGGATAAACGCCACATTGCCGCGAATGCTGGGAATAAATACCTGCTCCACGCCATTGATTACTTTGGTTTCCCGCCCCTGCGCCAACGGTGTACCCGCCGACGTAGGCGTATAAAAGCCCCCGATACCAGCCCCGCCCGCCCGAATCGCTTCGGCCAGGGTGCCCTGCGGCAATAGTTCATAGTCGACCTGCCCCGTTTGGGCGGCTTTTACCGCATCGGGATTGGAGGTAAAGAACGAGCCGATGATCTTTTTGAGCTGCCCGTTGCGGAGCAGCCGGCCCCCGCCCAGACCAGTTTCGCCGGTATTATTCCCGACAAACGTCAGATTTCCGGTTCCGGTTTCCGCCAGGGCGTGCATCAGGTGAACCGGATTGCCGGTCATGCCAAAGCCGCCCTGCAGGAGCGTATCACCGTCTTTTACCAGTTTTGCGGCCGTATAAACGTCAATAATGGGTACTTGCTTCATGGGGTTGGAAGTGGAGTAAACGCGTCAAACGGCAATCCTACGTAGTTCTCGGCAATGGTAGCCGCGTAGGCGTCCGACATCCGGATATAATCAAATTTAGCCCGTTGCAGCCGGTATTGGAACGAGCCGTGTTCGGCTTGTTTATGGAACAGGGTGGTCATGAAGTTGGAAAAATCCTGCGCCCGCCAGATGCGCCGGAGCGCTGTTTGGGTGTACTGCTCCAGCCCCCGGCATGAGTTATGGCGGTAATAATCGACAAACCCATCGACCAGATGCTTTACGTCGGCAATGGCCAGGTTTAAGCCTTTGCCGCCCGTTGGGGGCACAATATGGGCGGCATCGCCCGCCAGAAACAGGCGGCCAGCCTGCATATTGTCAATCAGGTAGCTGCGCATGGGCGTGATGCTTTTTTCAAAGATAGGGCCGCTTTTCAGCTCCCAGCCGGGCGTACCCAGGCGTACCGACAGCTCCTCCCAGATCTGATCGTCGGACCAGTTGTCGACATGGTCATCGTTTTCCACCTGAATATACAGCCGGCTCACGGTAGATGAGCGGAGGCTGTGTAGGGCAAAGCCGCGCTCGTGGTAGGCATAGATCAGCTCGTCGGAGGAGGGCGCTACATTGGCCAGAATACCCAGCCAACTGAACGGGTAGGTAATGGAATACTCGTTGTAGGTGTTGGTAGGCAGGGTTTTGCGCCCGATGCCGTGGAATCCGTCGCAGGCGGCCACAAAGTCACAGGCTATAACCCCTTCTTCACCTTCCTGCTCAAAATAGATTTTGGGCTGGTTGGTGTCAAAAGCCGCAATCTGGCGTGCGGGAGCCTCAAACAGTATCGTTTCTCCGGCGGATAGCCAGGCATCAGTCAGGTCTTTAACAACCTCCTGCTGCCCGTAGATGGTAATATGGCGTCCCCCGGTATGCTGGTCGAACGGAACCCGGATACGTTCGCCGTCGAAGCTCAGGTACACGCCATGATGGGTATGCCCCTCACGCACCAGCCGACCGGCCAGGCCGAGGTCTTTGAGAATGTCGACCGTATTTTGTTCCAGCAAACCAGCGCGTACGCGGGCCTGTACGTACTCCCGGCTCCGGTGCTCAATAATGACCGACTCGATACCCTGCTGTTTGAGCCAGTGCGCCAGCGTCAGACCCGCCGGGCCTGCGCCAATAATACCCACCTGTGTTCTGATCTGCTTCATAAGCTTTTTAATGATGAATGACTATGCCGGCACTGTGTACGGTGACTATTCATCTGATAGGCGAATTCCGTTCATCATTCATCGTTATTAAAACTTCCATCGCTGCGTGACAGGCTTCGTTGGCGGCTGGTAAGCCGCAGTAGATCGCTGAGTGCATAATGACTTCTTTAATTTCCTCTACGCTCACGCCATTGTTGAGGGCGGCCCGCACGTGCATCTGGAATTCGGTTTTGCGGTTGAGGGCAATCAGCATTGCCAGGGTAATCAGGCTTCGGTTGGGCTTGGATAGGCCCGGCCTCGTCCAGATGTCGCCCCAGGCGTAGTGGGTAATAAAGGCCTGAAAATCGCGGGTAAGGTCGTTGATCTGCTGGTTGGCTTTGTCTACATGCGCATCGCCCAGCACGGTCCGGCGAACGTGCATCCCCCTGTCGAACGTCGACTCGCCAACCAGAAAGTCGATCAGCACCTGGGCGTAGCGTTGGGGCAGTTCGGTGGCTGCCAAATGCCGGGTGGGCAGAAGCTGAAGCCGGGCGCTGGGTATGCGGGTTGTCAGAAATTCGGCCTGCTCCACGTTGGTCACCGGATCTTCATCGCCGGTGATCACCAGCGTTTCTACCGAAAGCTGCGGCAGCATGTCCCGGAAATCGGCATCGCGGATGGCCGCGCAGCAGGCAGTGTAACCCTGTACGTTGCTGCGCAAAAACATGGCTTTGGTATCGGCTACCCGCTGGGGGTTATCGCGCCGAAACCCTTCGGTAAACCAACGCTCCATGGTATCGTCGACGATGGCCGCCATGCCCTGTTGGGTAACGGTATCGATTCGGTCGTTCCAGCGCTCGTCGTTGCCGATTTTAGCGCCGGTGTTGCTGAGGACCAGTTTTTTGATGCGCTCGGGATGATGGATGCCGAGCCACTGTCCGATCAGACCGCCCATCGACAGGCCGCAGAAATACGCCTGCCGGATGTCGAGCGTATCCAGCAGGTCGATAACGTCCTGCCCCAGCCGGTCGATAGTGTACGGGCCGGGCGTGATGTCGCTGCCGCCGTGGCCGCGAGTGTCGTACCGCAGCACCCGAAAGTAGGGCAGCAGGTAGGGCAACAGTTCATCCCACATCATCATCTCCGACCCCAGGGAGTTGGAGAAAACCAGGACCGGGCTGGCGGGAGTGCCTTGAAGTGTGTGGTTGAGGGGCATATGGGTGAAAGAGTGAATGAGTGGTGGTTGTTGCTGATGTTATTGGGTTTTGGTGATGTGGTGTTGGTGCAGGATGGTGTCGATGATGTCCAGGCTTTGGCCGATGGCGTTTTCGGGCTTGAAAAGCTCATCGGGTTGGGGCAGGTCCACGTTTAGCCCGAATAATACGTCTTTGAGGTGTTTCTGCTGTGCAATGGCCTGTTTGGTCGCTTTTTCGAGCAGTTCGTGCGCTGCGGCTTTGCCCAATGTTGGGGCCAGGGCCAGCGAAACCGTTTCGGCATAGATCAGGCCGTTGGTCTGTTCCAGGTTTTGGGCCATGCGCTGCTCGTCTACCTCCAGGTGGCGAAGGAGTTCAAGGCTTCGCGCTACCGTCCCGGCGGTTAGCTGCATAATCTCCGTAAGCACCTCCCATTCCGAATGCCAGAGCCCTGCCGAGCGTTCGTTTTCCTGGAGCATAGCCGCCAGCATGGTCGCTACCAGACTGGGCACCCGGTTGGCATTGGCCAGAATAGCCGTACACGTCACCGGATTTCGTTTGTGCGGCATCGTGCTGGAGCCGCCTTTCCCCTCGGCTTTCCCTTCCAGTACCTCAGCAATTTCGGTCTGCATCAGCAGCGACACATCTTTGGCAATCTTGCCCAGGCTGCCGGTCAGGATACCCAGTGCAGCCGCCAACTCAGCTACATTATCCCGCTGAGTATGCCAGGAAACCGAGGGCGACAGTCCCAGTTGGTCCGCCATATGCTGCTGAACCGGGGCCGAAATGGACGCATTGCGGCTGCCCACTGCGCCGGCCAGTTGAAGAACCAGTACCCGCTTCCGGACATTGGCCAGTCGTTGCCGGTTGCGCATTACCGCATCCAGCCAGTAGGCGGTTTTCAGGCCAAAGGGAATAGGCTTAGCCTGCTGCAGCAGTGTCCGGCCAACCATCACGGTTTGGCGATGGGTGCGGGTGAGCGCAGCCAGCGTATCCTCCAGAGTCGAAAGCCGGGTTTCCAGCCACTCGCAAACACTTTTGATGGTCAGCACCGTGGCGGTATCCACCACATCCTGACTGGTAGCGCCCAGATGCACAGCGCGGGCAGCGTCCGGGTCACGTTGGCCAACCTGTTCCGTCAACTGCTTCACCAGCGGAATGGCGGCATTCCCGCTCAGCGCAATATCCCTGCTGAGTTTTTCCAGATCCAGCAGGGCCACGCTGCAACAGGTGGCAATAGCGTCTGCCGATGCCGCCGGAATAAGCCCACTGTCGGCCTGCGACCGGGCCAGCGCGGCCTCAAACCGGAGCATATGCTGCACGGTGGCTTCATCCGACAGCAGCGGCTGTACATCGGCACTATAGAACAAGCTGGCGTAGAGCGACATACCGGTACGAATTGGCAATGATTCAGATGTCAAAAAAAACGGTTTCCTGCTCGCCCTGCATAAAAATATTGAACTCGTAGCCGGTTGGCGTTTTTCGGGCAATGAGCGTTTGACGGCGTTCGGCCGGGACGGCGTTCAGGACTTCGTCGGTCGCGTTAGCTTCGGTTTCGTCGGCAAAGTACAACCGGGTATAGGAGTGAAGCAACTGCCCCCGCATGAACACGATCACGGACAGATGCGGAGCCTGCCCGTCTACAGAACCCGGCTTGAGGGCATAAAAGACAAACCGGTTCTCCGGGTCAGTACCGGTGCCGAACCGCCCAAACCGTTTATTGGCAGCGTCCCAGAGTTCAATCATTGCGTCTTCGATGGGTCGGCCCTCGCCGTCGAATACCTTACCGGTAATGGTAATAGCCGCCGGCTCATCCAGCGGGTTCACCAGCAGATTGCCGACCAGACTTTTAAAATCGTAGCGGTATTGTTCCGGTACCAGTCCGTAGGCAAAATACGGGCCTACCGTTTGCGAGGGCGTTTGGCGGAGATGGTTCATTGGTTGATTAGTTGATTGGTTCACTGGTTGATTGGTTAATTGGTTGGATGGTTCACCAACGAACTAATTAACCAATTAACCAACATTCCCCCGCAGGACAAAGTCGAAGCGGTAGCCCAGGGCAAAATGCGGCTCGGTGATGCCGAGGTCGAACTGGCAAAGCAACAAATCGCGGCCTTTGGGCGGAGTACTCAGGTATACCGGGTCGTGCTGCAGCAGCGGATCGCCGGCGAAATACATCTGCGTAACCAGGCGGGTGGTGATATTCGGCCCAAACAGCGAAAAATGAATGTGGTTGGGTCGCCAGGCATTATAGTGGTTGCTCCAGGGATAGGCACCGGGTTTGATGGTGTAGAATTTGTAATACCCGTCGGCATCGGTCATGACCCGGCCGGCGCCCAGAAAGTTTGGGTCCAGTGGTGCATCGTGCTGATCGACCTTATGCACATACCGCCCGGCGGCATTGGCCTGCCAGATTTCGATGAGCGTGTGCGGAATGGGCCGGCCGTTTTCATCGCGGACGTAACCGTGTACAACGATCCGCTCGCCCAGCGGCTGCCCATTTCTGACGGCGTTTTTGGTGAGGTCGTGGTCGAGCGGCCCCACGTGCATATCGCCGAAAACAGGCCCGGACAGCTCAGACAAGGATTGGTTGATGACCACCAGCGGCTGGGTAGGTGCCCGCAGCACCGTCGATTTATAACCCGGGGCCAGATACGGTGGGTGTACCTCCCGGTCGAAGTTATTGTAGGTAAGCCGGCTCATAGATAAAAGGCTGTTGCCTGCGTAAGGCTGCTTGCAAAGCTACCCGAATTTGAGGGTATCAGCTTGGAGGAACCAAAAATAAACGCGCACAAATCGAAAAAAAACAGAGTGTGGTTTGATAACGAAAACCCCGTGGTGTAGATAAATAGGCGACAGGCATTAAACGCCGGTCGGAAAAAAATATCTAACCAATAAACGCTCTACGCCATGGAAGCCCGTCCGCAAACCGCCGTTGTCCGCATGTTGTGCGGCATTAATTCGGCCGATTACACCTACCATCGGCTTACCTTTTTCGAGTCGGGCCGGGTCCGGATTGAAAGTCCGTATTCACAGATCGACACCCATCAGGAAGTACCCATCGTAGAAGACAGCGCCCGGCTGCACAAGTGGCTGATCTGGGATCTGGAAGAACACCAGACCGAGCAGTGGGTGTAAGCTGCAGGCTAAACGTCTGATACCTGATACACCGGTGGCCGATAAAAGTTGGAAATGGCGCAACAGAAACGCTCAATTTCTGTTTAGAATACGTAAATTGAGCATTCTCTTACAGACCATATCGAATGGCTAAACTGATCGATAACCTTCTTGACCTGAACCAGATACAAAAACAGTGGGGTACAGAAGTAAAGCGGTGTTTTTTTATATACGATGTTACCAGTGATTCAAAACGGGGAAAACATCGTCACAAAAAGAGCCGCATGGCGTTGTCGTGTCTGAATGGTACGGTGCGGGTATATGTGCAGAATCGGCGGACAGATGCGCATTATCTGCTTAGCCGGCCCGAACAGTGCCTGCTGGTGGAGCCGGAAGAATGGCGCATCATGTACGATTTCAGCCCCGGTGCCATTCTCTTAGTGTATTGCTCTACTCCGTTCGACGCCAGTGATTACATTGATAAACCGTACTTCCAGGCACCCAGCCTGGACAAAGGCTTCCTGAAAAAAGTGTTCGGCTCCCGACTCTGGCCCAACGCCGTACGCCTGCGTTTATAAGTACCGGTTAGCCGTCATGCCCGGACCGGGCCGCTGCATCGTTCAGTATTATTCGGATACGCTGCTACCCAAATACCGGTCAAAGCAGCGTAACGCCCTGGCCAGGGAGTGGGTCGCCCGGCGGCATGCTGTCTCCGGCTTTCTCATGCTCATTGGTGGATTCTTTGCCTGTTTTTTGGGACGAAACGGCCTGAAAATAGTTGATTAGCCTGAGTCCCTACCCGATAAACGGCATAGTTCACAGACAGCGATGAAAGAACCCAGACGATTATTTGACTGCCTGCAGTACCAGTTGGAAACGCTTCCGTTGGCCGATGCGCTGGCGGCCAGAGAAAACGGCCATTGGAAAACATACAGTACCCGCGAGGTGCGCGACCTGGTCAACCAGATCAGTGCGGGTCTGCTGAACCTGGGTGTCTCGGCCGGCGACCTGAGCGTGGAGAAACGGGATAAGATCGCGGTAATCAGCAAAAACCGGCCGGAGTGGGTGATGCTCGATCTGGCCGTGCAGCAGATCGGGGCGGTGCTGACGCCTTTTTACCCCACCATCAGCCTCAGCGAACTACAGTTTGTGCTGCAGGATGCCGCCGTTACCTACGTTTTCGTCAACGATACCGAACTGTACCAGAAGGTCGATAGTCTGCGGGCCTCACTGCCGGCCCTGCGGGGGATCTTTACCTTTGAGCCGGAGGTGGATCTTCCTCACTGGAAAACCATGCTGGCCGATGTAACCCCCGACATAGCCGAACACCTCCGGCGGATCAGCGATACCATCCGGGCCGACGATCTGGCGACCATTATCTACACCTCCGGCACTACCGGCACACCCAAGGGGGTAATGCTTTCCCACAAAAACATCCTCAGCAATGTCTTCAGCAGTTACCCTCTGTTTGCCGAGATTGGTATTACTGGTCAGCGGGCGTTGAGTTTTCTGCCGCTGAACCATGCTTTTGAGCGGACGGCTACCTACTGTTACCTCTACATGGGCTGCTCTATTTACTACGCTCAGGCTATGGATACCATCGGCGAAAACCTGCGGGAGGTGAAGCCTACGGTATTTACCACCGTACCGCGCCTGCTGGAAAAAGTGTATGAAGGCATTATGGCCAAAGGTGCCCAACTGACAGGCATTAAAAAGAAACTGTTTTACTGGGCTGTTAACCTGGCTACCCGATTCGAGATCAACCGGCCACGTAGTTTCTGGTACAACCTGCAACGCTCGGTTGCCGATCGGCTGATCTTCAGCAAATGGCGGGAAGCCCTGGGCGGCAACGTAAAAGCCATCATTACGGGGGCGGCAGCCTGCCAGATAAAACTACAGCGCATCTTTACGGCGGCCGACATTGTGATTATGGAAGGCTACGGCCTCACGGAGACATCGCCCGTCATCAGCGGTAATCGTTACAACGAAGAGAATCGTATGTTTGGTACCGTTGGGCCGTTGCTAAAAGATGTGCAGGTGATAATTGCCGACGACGGCGAGATCCTGGTGAAAGGCCCGAACGTAATGATGGGCTACTACAAACGCCCCGACCTGACCGCCGACGTGATGGCCGGCGAGTGGTTCCGCACCGGTGATATCGGCGAGCTGGTGGCCGGCAAATTCCTGAAAATTACTGACCGAAAAAAAGAGATTTTCAAAACCAGTGGCGGCAAATACGTGGCTCCGCAGCCCATTGAGAACAAGCTGGTAGAAAGCCCCTGGATTGAGCAGATCATGGTGGTGGGCGCCGATCAGAAGTTTGTCTCGGCGCTGATTGTGCCGGCGTTCAACAAACTGAAAGAATGGTTTCAGGAGAGCGGCAAAACCTATCCGGGCAACGAGGCTGTTATTACCGACAAAAGCGTTATGGGCCTCATCCGCGAGGCCATCAACCAGTCCAATCCGGCCTTCAATCCGGTCGAGCAGGTTAAAAAATTTGAACTCCTGCCCCGTGAGTGGACTATCGATGGCGGTGAACTGACACCTACCCTGAAGCTCAAACGCAAGGTTATTCTGGAGAAATATCGGGCCGTAATAGACCGAATTTATTCGGCATCTTCTCTGGCCTGACCGGAGACCACACTAACAGGACGAGCCTCAGAGCTCCAACCGCTTTACGTTGGAGCTCTGAGGCTCGTCCTGTTCAGGCTAACCCGTTAGTTGCCCTGCACAATCTTGAGCGTTTTTCTGTGGGTTGGGGTGCTCACCTGCAGCAGCAGTACGCCGGCAGGCTGTGAGTCTACCATCAGCGTTTGCCGCTCAACGGACGATGCCCGGTCGACTTGTACAATACGCAATGGTTTACCCGAGGAAGAAGTCAGCTGCAACTGTAGCGGCTGGCCGTCGGCACCGGTAATCTCCACGTTTATCTGGTTGCCCTGAATAGGGTTACCCAGCACCCGGACGTTTAGTTCCGTTGTCGGCTGTTCAGCACCAAGGCGGGTCGGGCTGCAATACTGCGCCGGATTGAAAACCAGCTCCACAACCAGGTAGCCTTTGTTGGGTGAGATTTGCCGCTGCCGGGCCTGAATAGTAATGTCTTTATCACGGAATTTGGCAGGAATCACATGGGTAGCGTCGGTTGTCCAGCCTTTCGTCACATTGTTGGCCTGGAATTCCACTAGACTGCCGTTGCCGCCCGCCGTTTTGAAGGTAATCTCCCCCGTTGCGCAGTTGTAGCTCGGCGTCAAGAGCCTGAAGGCTGTACTGGGCGGAGTTGTTTCGGTGACAGTAACCGTTACCGTCGTTGGGGGGCTGCTGCACCCGTTCACGACGCAGGTGGCTGAGTACACAAAACTGCCTGTCGTAGCGGTTGGCACCGTAATGGAACCGGTGCCGCTGGTGTTGTTTGGACCGGTCCAGTTCAGGGTGCCGGAGCAGTTGCCGGCCGTCAGCACCACATCCGGAGAACCCTGCACCACGGTCTGGCTGGTCAGGTTTGGGGCCGAGGGCAGCGGATCGGAGGAAACCATAACGGAAGCGGAGCCTGTGCAACTGCTGGCGTTGGTGACCGTCACCGAATACATCCCGGCCTGACTGACGGTGGCCGTGTTGCCGCCCGAACCGCCAATCTGCGTTGCCCCGGCACCAAAGACGTAGGTGGCCCCCGCAAGTTGGGTAGCCGTTAAAGTGACCGTAGGAGCCGTACAGCTAATGGGACTGCTGGCAGTCAGGCTCACCGACTGGGGTGTACTGCTGCCCGTTACCGCTACCGTAGCCATGCCGGGGCAGTTGTTGGTGCCGGTCACGGTAACCGTATAGGTTCCGGCCTGACTGACGGTGGCCGTGTTGCCGCCCGAACCGCCAATCTGCGTTGCCCCGGCACTAAAGACATAGGTAGCTCCAACAATGGGGGTAGCCGTCAGGGTGACCGTCGGGGTCACACAACTGATCGGACTGCTGGCGGTTAAGCTTACCGATTGCGAGGTAGTTGTACCCGTTACGGTCGTTGTAGTCGACGCTGTACAGCCATTCGGGCCGGTGACGACTACGGTATAGGTACCTGCCGCAGCAACAACCGCTTCATTGCCGGTGCTTGGTACGACTCCACCAGGACCACGGAAAACATAACTGTAATCCTGACCCGTTCCGGCCGTTAACGTCACAGTTGGCTGAGCGCAGGAAAGCGTGTTGCTCGCGGCTAACGTAGCCGTAGGTGGCGCTGTGTTTGACGTTACACCGGTTACGGCCGTGGCCGAACAACCATTGAAGGAGGCCGTTGCCGTCACCGTATACGTTCCTTCCTGACTAACAATGGCCTGGTTGCCATTGGCTGGAATAGACCCTTGTTGTCCCTTAAATGCATAACCAATGGCGCTGGTAGCCGAGGCCGTTGCTGTTAACGTAACAGAGGTAGCCGTACAGGTGATGGGGCCGCTTACCGTCAGACCGACGTTAGCTGGTGGCGTTATGTCTTTTATAACGGTCGTACCTGCTGATGCTGTACAGCCCTGGGGTGTTGTTGCCAGTATTGAATAACCACCCTCCTGACTGGTTGAAATGGTGCTGGTACCGGGTGATGTATTAATAGCGCCGGCGGGACCGCTGAACGCATAGGTTGTACCACCGGTAGTCGAACTGGCGGTAAGTTTAATGCTGGTAGCGATACAGGTAATCGGACCACTGGCTGCAAGAGCAAGATTCTGGGGGGGCTCATTTACCGTTAAGAGGGCTGTTGTGGAGGCAACCGACGACGGTTCAATCGGTTCTTCGGCTATGGCCCGGTAACGCGTGTTATTTAACCCGGCGGTGCTGGCAATGGATAAGGTAGTAGAGGTTACCCCGCTGTATACCCCCGAATTTGATAAGTCCGTCCAGTTAGTACCGTCGGTTGAGCTTTGCCATTTATAAGTCGTGTTCGCATCCTGAGCGACAGGAACTGTGGTTACTTGGGCCGCAACACTAAATGTCGCTGACTGGTACGAACACACCGTCCTGCTGACCGGCTGGCTCACAATCTTCAGTTCATATACGGTAAAGGTACAATTGATAGGCAGGTTAAAGGCTGCTGGTGGTACACCACCCGGATAACAGGGATCAGATGGATCATAATAGTACCCTTCGCAGGCTGTTCCTTCATTAGGAATAGTCCAGTTGGTAGGATTAGAAGACGTAACAGACACAGTAGAGGTAATGGTGGCGCTGTTGACAGCGTTCCGAATTGTCCGGGGAAAACCGGTGTTTGTCTGGCAATTGTAAATAGATAAGGCCCGGAAATTTTTGGAAAACGACGTAGAGTAGGTATTCAGCGCAGCATTGACGTTATTGGCCGTAAGCGAGGCCGGGAGGGTTGATTTAGACGGCGTGTATTCAGCGTTGGTAAGGGAACTGCTCCAGGCTCCCTGGATCATCATCCCGGCGAGTACAGTGGGGTTAGCTCCTCTGGCCGAACTCGCCTGGTAGGCAAATAACTGCTCACTGCCTCCGTCGGAGAGATCCATGCAATACGATTGCCCTGGTCGTGTTTCTGCAACTGCCTCCTCACAAACAACCGTACCGATGTTTGCTCCCATCTGGTATTTGGGCCGGATGACAATTTGTGTTCCGGCCGCCACACTTGTCGATGCGGTCCAGGAGATGATTGCGTCCGTTTTTGAACCCGTACCTGAACCTCCATTTTCTGGCCCGGCTACCCACTTTTTCTGAAAGCCCCCGCCGGTGAGCCAGCCATAATCGGTAAAGTATATTTTAGTGCCGGCGGCTACATCTTTCAGCAGCACAAACGAAAACTTTTCGTTGGAGACATTACCGTTTACCTGGTCGTCCGATGTATTATAGCCTACAAAGACCAGATTTCCTGTCGAAAGGCTGGTCTGGGCATAAAGGCTTTTTGCAAAGCCCAGTATTAGCAGCAGACTAAGCCAAAGGCGCGGGTGCCGGTTTAGAAGAAAAAGGGTAAATTTCGGGTTCATACTAATGAAGTTTAAATACATAAGTAGGTGTTATGCCAGCCCGTGTACGCAGTAGGAGGAGATTCGGTCTGAAAGGCGCGGAAATCCTGCTCAACAGTTCGTTCAGGCGTTAATGCAGCCAGTCGGCAGCGGCCCTGATTGTCCGCTATAACGGTGGCTGCGTAGGGTGGGGCAAACGAGAAATGAGTAGCAGGATCAAAGGCTACCTGCCCGCGTGGTCCCTCAAACGACAGCGACGCCAACTGGTTAAATACAGCCGGAGAATCCCTGTTATTCTCGTCGGTTAATCTCAGATAATTCGCCAGAATGAGACCACCTTCGTAGCCCAGGACCGAAAACAGCGTAGGCCGGCGACCGCGTTTCTGTACCGCTTCCCGGAAGATTCTGTTCTCCTCGGTGTCCAGGTGTTCCGACCAGGGAACAAAGCCCCGAATACCGTCCATCGCATACGGCACCGTCGTCAGCATTTGCTCTTCCAGCGCCAACGGCGACGCCCAAACCGGCAATCGGCCGGTCAGGGTTGGGTATACCTCCAGAAATTGCCGGGCCATGTCGCCGGCATACAGGGCCACTACCGCCTGCGCCTGACCGGATGAAAGCCCGGCCTGCAGGTTTTGGAAATTAGCCTGCGCCGGAATGTGCGAACTAACAAAGTATTGCACCATATGCCCACCGCCGGTGGTTACGCCCTGCGACGCGGCATATCCGTGTAAATACCCGGCATCGTAAAAAGAAGCCGCCTGAATAATCCCCTCCGCTCCGCTCTCAACCGCTTTTCGGCCGGCCAGCCGGCAACTCAGACAGCTTTGCAGCGAATGGAAAAACATCGTCGGTGCCGGCGGTAACCCTAGGAAAAACTCGCCCATGAGGTCCAGCACCAGCAATAGCCGGTTGGCTCCCGTAAACAGTGTGTTCAGCGTATCGGCCATGCGTCGGCTCATCATGCCAACCACCATGTCGACATCATCCTGCATCAGCAGCTTCTGCGCTTTGGTTTGCACCTCATGCGCATCCGTAGCGAAGCCGATTCCTTCTACAGCCCACGTAATGCTAGTTGTAATATGCTGGGTTAATCCTGCCTTAAGCCCGTCAAGCAGATCAAAGCTCAAGGCAGGATACATCGTTGAATGCGGTAATAGCAGCCCTACCTTTATCATAGATAGCTTAATTCGGACTCGGAAAAACGCCTTGTAAGGCAATGCAATAGCTGAGCACCAGATAGGGCTGCATATTATTGAACGCCTGATTACCACCCACCGAACCCGTCGTGACAGTTGCCGGTCCCTGTGAGTTGGCCCCCATGTTTACGTTGGCCGGTGTCCCGTAACTGTTCGCTGGGGTGGCGGCCGGAAAGTTGTTGGTCGGGTCGGCGGTTGTGCCGGCGTTTGTGTTGCAGGGCGGCTGAAAAACAAACGGATGAAAATGGTTGGGCAGGTTCTGAATGGTTAACGTAACGGCCTGCGACCCCGCGCGCTCGCCCAGGGTATGGCCACTACCCATATGCATAGCCGCGCGGCCGCGCAGATCAGGCAGGGCAAAGTTTACCCGGCCATCTCCGCCATAGGTAGTGCCCAGTAAAGAAAATAAAGCCTGGTTCTGGTTGATGGGTAATAGCTGCCCGTTGCACAGGGCCCAGCCTTTTGGGGCAAAGTTGAACGAAAAAAGTGCTAAGCTGGCTAAAAAGGGTTCCATATTGTTTTTGATGGTTTATGAATAGAACGGGACCTTCAGGAACGGGGCGGGAAAACCCCCTGTAATGCAATCAGGAAGTTAAGCGTCAGGTAGGGCTGTAACTGGTTAAAGGGCAGCCCACCGCCCGCAGCCTGTGTAGAGAGTGTATACGAGGCCATTGACCCGTTGGCCGTAGGGGCATACCGCAGGCTGGCTCCCGAATTAGCCGGCACACCTGCCTCCGGCGTATTGGTAGTGCCCTCCTGAGTAGTTGCCGGTTGGGTTAAAGACGCTGTTTGCCCGCTCGCCTGCCCGGGATGGGTGTGGGCGGGCATTTCGCTTTGCACCAGCGTATACGTGTCACTGCCACCGCTTTGCCCCAGAAAATACTCCGATAACCCGGGCCCCTGGCCCTGATGGATCGCTACGGCACCCTGTAAATCAGGTAGCGCAAAGGTACTTTTGCCATCTCCCCCGTAGAAGGTGCCTAACAGGGAAAATAAGGCGGTATTTTGTGAAATAGGCAGGAGTTGGCCGTTGCAGAAAGCCCAGCCTCTAGGGGCAAAATTAAAACCGCCTATACCGATCTCTCCGACAAATGGGTTTTGAGCATCCATGAAAATAGTATGGTTATTTTTAGTTGATTGACTAATTAGAAATTTCTGAATAGCTTAAGTTGGGCTCGGAAAAATGCCAAACAGCGAAATGATATAGCTGACCGTCAGATAAGGCTGCATATTATCAAACGGCTGACTCCCTCCGACCACCCCCGTTTGTACCGAATTTGTGCTGCTGATATCTGCCATATTCGTATTAATGGCGCTTATCCCCGCGTAATACCCCTGCCGCCCTGAAAAGGCGTAATACGCGCCCTGAGGACTGGTTTGGGTGCCGCCATTGGAAGACGCTACGGGCTGGTAGGTGTAGGTGTGGGCGTGGGATGGTATCTGGTTGACGGTTAGTGTAACGGACTCGGTTCCACCAGTTTGCGCAAGTATTAATCCATTGCCCTGATGTAGGGGTACTCGCCCCCGTAAATCCGGTAGGGCAAAGGTATTCTGACCGTCTCCTCCGTAACTGGTGCCGATGAGTTGGAATAAGACTTCGTTTTCCGAGATAGGCAGCAGTTGCCCTTCACAAAACATCCAGCCGGCAGGGGCAAAATTCCCTGCGAAAATCCTGATTTCTCCGACGTATGGCATAAAAATGATAGAATTAAAAGGGTGTAAATAGTTATTTGAAAGCTGATTATAAGCTTATACAATACGATCAGGCCTTTGGGTAAGCCGGCAGGGGCTTACTACCCAGTTGCCGCAGCACCCGTCCGGTGTAGTCCTGTACCTGGTAGCCGGGCCCATCCGGTGTGGTGTTGAGTATCCCTTTGCTGCCAACCAGCTGAATGGTTTGGGCGGGGGGGGTAGGATCACTGCCGTGGCGGGCAAGGCCCTGCCAATAAACCCGAACACCACCCGACTGGAACTGAGCGGCATACGAGCCGAATGGGGCAGAAGGCGTTTCGGCGAAGCGCATATTTCCGGCGGCAGACAGGTTGATTCCGGCTAAGGCGCCGGCAAGCTCAATATCCTGCTGCGCGAGTTGCCGCAACGCGCTTGTTGAGGTGACTTCCGGGTGATAGGTGTGGGTCAGATGAATTTGCCGGATGGTGCCAATAAAGCCTTTGCGTATATCGTCGGCAGCTTGTTGCTGCCAGCTGATGGCTGGTGAGACAGCAAAGCTGGGAAGCGAGAGGAACGGAATAGTGACTCCAGCCGCAGCTATTTTTCTAACAAATAAACGTCTTTTCATGGGTAGGCAGGTTAAGAAACGTATAAAAAGAAGAGAATGGGGCTTAAGAATTCTCTGGTAATTCAGGTGCGTCCGAAAGACTAAGCTTTACTATTCCTGTGGGGTATACGTATTCTCTTATCGACCTTGCTCAACTCAGCCAGTATACCTTTTGGGGCTCTGAAATTTATTTGACGGGAGCGGGTTGTGGAATCTATTTGCCGTGAATCCTGGAGCTAAAATTAACATTATTATCATAAGAGTCAATAGTTCAGATAGATTTTATTTATAAAGGCGTCAACCTCGTTTACGCCATAGAATATACGCCTGTATTTGCAAATCCTCTTTCTTATCCTTAGCTTTAAATGAATAATCCTTAATAAAACATGAAAAAGGTAACGTTAACCGTATTACTCATTCCCGCTCTCTGCCTGTCTGTTTTTGCGCAAAGCACCCCCTCGGCCGACGAAGTGATGGATAAATACCTGGCGGCCATCGGCGGCAAAGAATTTCTGGCGACCATCAACACCCTGACCGTTGATATGTCGACCGATATGCAGGGCAACTCCATGATTATGACCCGCAAGCAGATGGCTCCTAACAAGTTTTCGCAGGTAGCATATGCCAACGGGATGGAGCTGTTCAAAATGGTTTCCGACGGAAATAAAGTGGCGATGGTGAGTCCACGTGGTAATCAGACGATGGAAGGTGCCCAGGCCCAGAGCGCTATTTTGCAGAATATGCTGTTTCCGGAGATGCGGTTTGCCCAGATGGGGATCAAAAGCACGGTTGCCGGTATTGAAAAAGTAGACGGCAAGGAGGCCTACAAAGTAGCCCACACTACGGCCGATGGAGCCGTTAGCTGGTCTGATTTTTACGACGTAAACTCCGGGCTGAAGGTGCAGACGGTTTCGGTCATGCGCACCCCCCAGGGCGAACGCGAACAGGCTATACTCTATGCTGACTACAAAGACTTTAAAGGGCTGAAATACCCTACCTCCTTAACCCAGGGTAGCGGGCAGTTCCAGCGGCAATCGTCGGTAGATAAGGTGAAGATCAACGATAAGGTGAAAGATTCGGACTTTGCCGTTGCGCAGTAGATTGGTTGAGTAGTTAATTGGTTTGTTTGTTGGTTGAACTATTTAATCATTGAACCAATTACCCAATCAACCAATTAACTACTCAACCATGATCAACCTTAGTGTGCTGGATCAGTCGCCGATCCGCAAGGGCAGCAATGCCCACGAAGCGCTTCAGGAAACCACCGCGCTGGCCAAACTGGCCGACCAACTGGGCTATACCCGCTTTTGGGTAGCCGAACACCACAACACCACCGCCCTGGCCGGCTCAACGCCGGAGATCCTGATGGCGCACCTCGGCGGGCAGACTCAACACATTCGCATTGGTTCGGGTGGGGTGATGCTGCCGCACTACAGCGCCCTGAAAGTGGCCGAGAACTTCCGGCTGCTGGAGTCACTCTTTCCCGGCCGGATCGATATGGGTGTGGGCCGCGCCCCCGGTGGCGACCGTAACACGGCCAGTGTGCTCAACCCCGGCAACACTTTCAGCGAGCAGGATTTTGCCCAGCAGTTGTTCGACCTCCAGAATTACCTCAACGACCGGCCCGTATACCAGAACGTGAAAGCCATGCCGGTGCCCCCCTCCGTGCCGGAGCAGTGGATTCTGAGTTCCAGCGGGCAGAGTGCCTACTTTGCCGCACATTTCGGCATGGGCTTCTCGTTTGCGCACTTTATCAACCCAAACGGCGGTCCGCAGGCGGTAGCCTTGTACCGGGAGCGATTCCAGCCATCGGAAAACCTCGACCAGCCCCAGGCCACTATGGCCCTGTTTGTGTTCTGTTCCGATGATGAAGAGACCGTACGGCAGCAGCAGGCCATTGTCGACCACCGTTTTCTGCAACTGGAAACCCGTGGCCGGCTCGATCCGGTCGACTACGACGATGTGAAAGCAGTGGTGTACTCCCCGGCCGAGCAGCAGCGGATAGAGTATAACCGGCAGCGGATGGTACTGGGCAGCCCGGAGCAGGTGAAAGACCAACTGCTTCGCTATGCCGACCAGTATGGGGTAGACGAGCTGATACTGGCCAATATAGCCTCTGATTTTGCCGACCGGCTGCGGTCGTACGAACTGCTGGCGGAGGCTTGTGCGCTGCCACGCCCGCAGGCCGTAGGCGAGGAGGTTGCCTGAGGAATAGGGGAGAGAGGTGCTTTTTTGCCGTAATATGGTTAGATTGCCCTCTTTACCTTAACCCCGACCGCCATTTATGAAACGATTGTTGTTTTGTCTGCTTTTCGGTTTCTCCTGTTTACTAACGCCGGTTTTTGCCCAGTCGGGTGGTGCCGGCCGTACCCTCCGGATTATCGCGTTTGGTGCCCATCCCGATGATTGTGAGTTAAAAGCCAGTGGCGTAGCGGCACTGTGGGCCGCCCAGGGGCATAAAGTAAAGTTTGTGTCGATGACCAACGGCGACATTGGGCACTTCAGCCAGGCCGGTGGTCCACTGGCGCAGCGCCGGCGGGCCGAGGTGCAGGCCTGCGCCCGGGCGCTGGGCATCGAAACCGAGGTGCTCGATATCCACGACGGCGAACTGATGCCGTCGCTGGAGAATCGCAAAACGGTGGCCCGGCTCATCCGCGAGTGGCAGGCCGATATTGTGCTCTGCCACCGTCCGAACGATTACCACCCCGACCACCGCTACACGGGCGTGCTGGTCGAAGATGCCGCCGTAGTGGTAGCCGCGCCCTTTTTTACGCCCAACACCCCGCCCACCAAAGGCAACCCCATTTTTCTGTACTATTCCGACAATTTCCGGAAGCCCAATCCCTTTGAGCCGACCCTGGTGGTCGGCATCGACGAAGCCGTGGAGAAGAAGTGGGCGTGTTTGCGGGCCATACCCTCGCAGTTTGCCGACAAAGATTCCTGGCAGGGGCGTTACCTGCCCAATGTGCCCGAAGGAGACAGTCAGCGGCAGGCATACATCCTGGACGTGCTGAAGAAGCGCAACGAAGACGTAGCCTATCAATACCGCGAGCGGCTTGTGCAGTTGTACGGGGCCGACAAAGGCCGCAAGATCAAATATGCTGAAGCGTTTGAACTCTGCCAGTACGGCAGCCAGCCCAGCGTAGAGGAGTTGAAAAAGCTGTTCCCAACGTTTTAACCCCCAATCATGTACCTGCGGGCTTTAGCCCGTTACAACACACAATCGGCTCCCCATTTGTTTTCTTCCCGTTCCGGCTGCGCGATTGGCCCACCGGGACGGGGGGCGCTACAGTACCCCGGAATGTAATTCCGGTCTGGCCACTTAATTTTTACGTTTGGTGCAATCAGCGTGAATTACAGGCGGGGGAAAAACTAAAATACCTCAAAAAGACTGATTTACAGTCTTTTTGAGGTATTTTAGTTTTCTTGTTTTTATCTTGTTCGCGGTCTGGACGGGACTCGAACCCGCGACCCCCTGCGTGACAGGCAGGTATTCTAACCAACTGAACTACCAGACCGAGTATGTTAATTTCTTCCTGCGTTGCCGTCTTCCGAAATCGTGATGCAAAAGTAGGCGGTTTTAGGACGTTACGCAAGTGTTAACTTGAAAAAACTTTGCCGGGGAACTGTTTACACCGGTTTGCCGGTTGATTCTCAACTGGGTTTGCCGAAAAAAAATTTTTACCAGTACCGTTGGCTCGGTTCACAGGGCGTAAATAGAAACCTTGTAGGTTTGCTGGTAAATTGCCGGAATTATTACCTTTACACTCAACGACTATGAACGTATCCGACTCATACATGGAACTTGTTAATCGGGGGTACAGCCGGGCCTGGAACGAAGGTGCCCAGCCTTATCCGGCCCTGTGCTACGAAATCTTTCTGCTCGACCATGCCCGTCATAAAGCCCGGCAGAAAGAACTGGCTTTACTGGATGCGTTCCAGCAGCGGTACGACTGGCAACTGACGCGCCGGCAACGCCAGGGCTACCTTACCTCGCTTCAGCGGGGGGCTACCCTCGTGCTCACCGACTCGGCTAAACAAATTACGTGGGCCAGCCAGAGCTTTCTGTCTATGACCGGTTATACGCCCACCGAGGTTCTCGGACAGCGCCCCTGGCTGCTACAGGGGCGTAATACCGACCCGAGAACCATTGCTTATATCCGCAAACAATTGAATCGTCCGCAGTCGGTGAAAGCCGATCTGATCAACTACCGGAAAAACGGCGAACAGTATCTGTGCCGGCTTACGATTGATCCGCTCCACAACAGCTCGGGTGATCTGACCCATTTTATTGCTGTTGAGTTCGCCGTCGAGGGGTGAAGCTATAAGCCGGATTCGGCTTCCAGATCAAGGTCTCCTTCTACATCTTCGGGACCCGGACCCGGCGCATTGTCGGGCGTCATCAGCTTGGCAGCACCGGCTGGTTTTTCGGCGTCCGGGTCGGAATTGAAACCGGTGGCGGGAGCAGGGTTATTCTCCATCATTTACTCGTTTTCGTCGGTTATCAGATCCGTGATTGTATCGGGTCCCTGCTGAGGGTCAATGGCCTGGCGGGTGGCATCCGTGGGGGAGGAGTTTAGGGCGGTGTCGCCCCGATTTTCGCCCGGCACGTCTACATCGCGTTCGCTCACCTGGGTGGGCGGATCTTTTCGTTGGTCTTCCATAGCTGTGTTGGTTTGCCTTTATTTAACCGTTCCCTCTTTTAATTGTTTTTCCCGCCATCCGCTGGCTAGCTTTCCAAACTCTTAGGCCTAAAATCCTGTTTCAAAAAAGAGGCATAAGGAGTTATGTGTAATTACGTCGGCAGGTATGCTGCTCCCGGCAGGGAACAAAACGGTATCCGGTCGTCAGCTAAAGGTTTAGATTCATGAAGAATTTTTTTCGTGCGTTGCGGTGGGCGTTGCGGTCATTGCTGGTGCTGGTTGTGATTGGACTCATAGGTATCTGGTTTATCGATTATCGGCAGAGTGATGAAGAAATTAGAGATGAATATCGTCATCAGCCTGTAAAACCGTCTATTCACCGCTATCGGGTGGGGGACCGAACCATCCGGTTTATCGAAACCCCGGCCCGCGACTCCCTGCCCGTGGTGCTGTTTGTTCACGGGGCCCCCAGTTCGCTATCCTTTTTCAACAAGTTTTTCAAAGACTCGGTGCTGCTGAGTCAGGCGCAGTTGGTGGCCGTTGACCGACCGGGTTACGGTTACTCCGACTTCGGCCGGGTCGAAACGTCGGTTGTCCGGCAGGCCGAACTGCTACAGCCACTGATCAACCGCTACCGAAAGGCTCCGTATCTGGTTATCGTGGGGTCGTCGTACGGAGGCTCGGTATCGGCGCGGCTGGCCATGAACAATCCCGGCATAGTCGACCATGTGTTGTTTGTATCGTCGGCACTGGGGCCGGGTCTGGAGCGCACCTACCCGATCAGTTACCTGATCGATCTGCGGCCGTTTCGCTGGCTGATACCCCCTTTGCTGATGCTGGCCAACGACGAGAAACTGGCGCACCGCCAGGCACTGGAAGAGATTTTGCCCGACTGGCGGAAAATTACGGCCGGGATTACCATTCTGCACGGACAGCAGGACGACCTGGTGTATCCGACCAATGTGTCGTTTGCCCGTCACCAACTGATCAACGCCCGCGTGAAACAGTTTATCCTACCCGAAAACCGGCACGATATTGTTTTTAACAAACGGGAGTACATGACCCAGATTCTGCTGGATATTCTGTCGTCTGGGCACGTAAAGAGGCAGGTAAACAAGGATATGGTGCTGGCCAGCCATCCCTGAGCTATTTCTCGGGGGTCCGGCTGCGGAACTGCGTGAACGATGAGGTCGGCTCAGGCGTCGGAATGGCCGATGTTGAAGGGTTGTTCAGGCCGGGCCTGGTTTTTTTGGTGCTGCCAAACAGCCGGTTGAACGTACGGGTATACAGCAGACTAAGACCCCCGCTCGTGGTCAGTGAGGTATTGTTGATCGAGTACTGCCCCAGAATACTTTGCTGATTACGATTGTACATCTTCGCCCGGATACGGCCGTCGGGCGTAATCCAGTATTCCAGTGTCCATTCACCCAGCAGGCTGGCCGCACTGGTCTGGTTCTGACCATAGGTGAAGCCCCCATCGCGGCTGACCCGGAAGCGGTCGTTCAGGAAGCGGTACGAGAACCGGAGCTGCAGGTTATTAAACAGGTTATCGTTTAAATTATTCAGGCCCAGACCACCCAGCGAAATGCCCACATCCAGCTTCTCATCCAACGAGGAAGCTAGCTGGCTAAATCGGTTCGACAGCAGTTCGCTGACGCTGTTGGCAACCCCTGCATTAACGTTGTCCTGCTGAAACAGGCCTGAACCATCGGGCAGGAGCTGGTTAAAAATGAGTATGCTGCTGACCTGCCGATTCAGCTCCTGCTCATTGCTCTGGATGCGCGACTCAAAGGCGGTAACGGCCTGCCGGAATTCTGCCGAAGCCGGGTATTCTTTCACATCCAGATCAAAGCCGATGGCGGGTGACAGCAGTTCGCCCGTCAGGGTAATGAGCAGATCCACAGGGTAGCGCCGGTTGCGGTCGGGCGTGTTCTGGCTGGTCGATGGGGCCGAAATACTCTGCACCAGCGGCAGCAGCGAGGTATATTGCGTGTAGGCTGCCGTTACGTTCAGCAGGGCACCGTAGGGGTCGCCGGTCCAGGTAATGCGGCTGTTGGGTCGGATCTGGAATCGTTTGTTAATCACGTTCTCAAACGTAAAGGTGTAATCTCCCTGCTGGATCTCGTACGTACCCGTCATCGAAAATTCACCCTTCGTATCGACTTTCATAGCAATGCGCCCGGAGCCGTAAGCCTTGATGATGTCGCCCGTCTGCCGGTCCAGTTGAATTTCGCAGTAGGCATCGGGGGTGATGTTGAAGTTAAAATCCATCCGGATGCCCGATAAGTCAACCGTGGGTGCGTTCAGGATAACCGGCTTGCCGTTTACCTTGGTTTGGTGCGTATCGGCTCTGGCTACCTGGCTCCGGTTCACGAAGCGGACAAAGTCCTGGGCCGATACCGTTTCGGCACCGTCCAGCGGTATAAAGATCCGGGTACCTTTGTTGCTGGATACGTTGGCTTTAATGGTTAGGTTATCGGGCGTACCGTAGAGTTCGGCCTTACCTGTGACCACCGCCGAACCATAGAACAGATCGTTGTCGCGGGCGGTCGTGTTCATGATTTTGAAGTTCTTCAGATCGGCTTCAAAACCAAGCATGAAATACCGGAACCCGTCGTGCGATACGCCCCCTCGCAGCACGGCCGTATTGCCGTCGGGGTCGCGCAGCAGCAGCTTTTTAGCCCGGATCTCGGTTTCGGTGAAGTAAATTTTATCTTCAAAGGCGAAGTCCGCTTTCAGGTAATCGAACGTCAGCCGGCCTTTCCGGACATCGACAACGCCGTCGAGGATGGGGTTCTTCGGGGTGCCGGTAACGTTGACCAGACCCGTGGCCAGGCCGGTCAGGTTCGACACCAGGCCCTCTGTAAACGGCTCCAGCATCCGCAGGTCGGCATTGTTGAACAAGGCTTTCAGGTTAAAGGCGTCTTTGGTCTTCTGGGGCGTGTAAGTGCCGCGCAGCGTCAGCACATCGTAGTGGTCGCGGTTAATGCGGGCGTCGACGTTCAGCCGCTGTTGATTATCATCCCAGACACCTTCGCCCCGGACGTTGCCCACCAGAAAATCGCTGAAGGCGAGGTCGGTTACGGTAAGGCGGCTTTCGACAATCGGGGTTTTATACAGATTGCGTACCGATATGAGGCCGTTGGCGGTTCCGGCCAGCGGGGTGTTCACAATCGGCGTCAGGTTTTCGAGCAGGAAGTTACGCGTTTCAATGTGCAGAGCAGCTGTTGTGTCGTCTGCGATCTTGCCCGATGCGGTTATTAACTGGCCCTGGTTGAAGATGGATAGGTTGCGAACGGTGTAGTCGTCACCCACTTTCCGGATCAGGCTTTCGGGGTTGAGTGTCCAGTCATTATCCAGCACCCGAAACTCCGACCGCCGAAAGGTGAGGTCAATGGCATCCCCTTTAAACCGCAGCTCTCCGTTGACGTCGGCGCGGTTGGTGCTGCCGATCTGCTGAATACTGCTCGTAAAGTCAATATGGTCTTTGTCCCACGAGGCTTCAATGGCCAGGTTTTCGGTAGGGGCCAGGGTGTTCAGCTTTTGCCGCTGGGAGGTTACAATGGCCGAGGCCAGCACTTCTTCACTATTGGCAAATTTAGAGGTGGTAATGTCTACCTCGCTCGGCCCGAAGGCATACTGCTGGTACACTAGCGAGTCGGACCGGACATTGGCGGTCAGGAATAGGGTATTGTCGACCGTGAATCGCCCGTCCAGCACACTATTGGGGGCGATATAGGCCGTTTGCCCGGCGAAATCCAGCAACGGTTGGGTGTTCTTAAAAAAGAACGCATAATTGATGGTGTACCGGGCAGGCGGATTTTTCGCCAGGCTGGCCTGCTTTTGCCGGTAATAGGCGGTGCGGCCGGCTACATCGCCGAAGAAATAGAGTTCATATTCGGTCAGTAGTCGCTGGAGGTCTCCGGCGGTTTGGGTAAGTTCGAAATTACCGCGCAGGTAAGCAGTTACAAAATCGGAGGTAACGTCGATAGCCCGGCCGTTGTCCAGCATGGCCGAGGAGATCTGTAGGGTATCTACCGCCACGCTGCGGCCGTTGAGGCTGACCAGGGCGTTCCGGAACCGGGCATCGCCAATGAGCGTCTCAAGGGTATTACCTTCCAGTTGAACATCGAGGTCGGTACGCACCGTCAGCGAATCGCTCAGCAGCCGCAAGGCCCGGAAATCGGCGTGTAGAATGGTACCTTGTACGTCAAAGCGGTTGAGCGGCTTGCGCAGGTCGAATTCGCCATCGAGGCTGGTCACCAGGTTCTCGTCGCGTACACTCACCTGTCCGTTAAAAAAAGCTTTTTGCAGATTGCCGCGCACGCTCAGGTTCCGGTACTCATAGCCTTTCAGACCGAAGCGGCTGAAGCGGCCGTCGAGGTCCACGCGGGCGCTCGCCAGCGAAAGGCCCTGGCCGGTAATGCGTCCTTCGCCGTCCAGTTTCTGCAGCAGCTCTGGTTGGTCGATAAGCGTGCCCAGGGCTAGATTTTGCGCCTTTAGCTGGGCGCTGTACGTGGTGTTCAGCGAATTAGGTGCCAGCGTTAACCTGAGATCACCGGAGACCGTTCCGATATCGGTTTGGAAGTTACCCGCCGTCCGGAAGTTATTGAACGCGCCGGCAAACGTGGCCGCAAACTGCACCGTGCCCAGCTTCTGGATGGTGTGATTAAACCCTTCATCGGGATAATACTGCCGAATATCGGCCATGTTGACCGATGAGGGCGTAAACGCAAAGTTGACCGTGGTGCGGTCAATATCCGGGAGCCCCTTAAAGGCAATGAGACCCGCCAGGCGGCTGCGGCCGTCTGGGCCAAACCGCAGGTCGGTGTCGGTCAGCCTGAAGTCGTTAACCGTACCCCGGAAATCGGTCGTCAGGAACCAAGTTTCGCGCAGTTCCCTTAGGTATTCAGAAAAGTAACCGAGGTCGGCCGATTGCACGCGGCTGCCGCGCAGCCGGGCTTCCATAATCACGTTAGCATTAAATTCGCCAAAATCAGACGGTTCCCTGTAGTGAAACGTCAGGTGATTGCGCACAATGGAGTTGTTAATATGGGCGTACAAATCGGCCAGCTCCATCTTTTTCCGGCAATACAGAAAGCGCGTATCAAGCCGGTGTACGGTAAGTCCGCTGCCCTGGTCCACGGCCTTTAGGCCGGTCAGATCAAGGGCAATGGTATCGCCCAGCACCAGAAAGTTCCGGGCCGTGCCGTTGATTTTACCTAAGGTAAAATGATTGTAATCGAAGCTCTTTGGGTCGTTAAACGGTTTTTCGCGGGGATCGTGCATGGTAAACACCCCGTCGAGAATATTGACTTTACCGATAGTAAATGGCGTGTGCTGGTCCGATACGGTCTGGGTGGTGTCGCTGCTGAGCAGTTCGTCGATGCGGGCAATAAACTCATCGATGTTGAGGTCGCCGGTTTTGGGGTTTTTCACCAGCCGCACATTGGGCTGATACAGATACACCTCGTTCAGGTGAATGTTATGCGCCGAACTGTCGAGCAGCGTGCGCAGGTGAAAGGCTACTTCCAGCCGGCCCACGTCGATCATCGGCTGGTGCTGTCGGTCTTTGATGCTGACGCCCTGGAGCGTGAGGGCGTTGAACCATTTAATCGAGACGCGCTCGATAGAGATGGGAAACTCCATCTTATCCGAGACGCGCCGGGCTACTTCCTGCACCACCCGCGTTTGGACGGCGGGGATCTGCAAACCCACTACCACCGCTCCAAATACCAGCAGTATCGCCAGAAGCGTATACAGCAGGGTCTTCAGGAAAATGGTGATAAATGAGCGCATCTTTTTTATGAATCGAACCGGCGCACCGGAATGATCAATGAATAATGAATAGAACAGTTATTGGAGCGAATAAGGATTAGATGGCGAAAAAGGGTGTTCGTTTAATGGCTACGGCCCCTATTCACTGTTCATTATTCAATTTTCATTATTCATTCTCTCAAGTAACGTAAATTTGCGGGATTACCGCTATTCTTTAATGAACATTTTAGCAATTGAATCCTCCTGTGACGAAACATCGGCCGCCGTTTTATCCAACGGTACTATTCGGTCCAACGTAATTGCCGCTCAGTTGATTCACGAGCAGTACGGGGGCGTGGTTCCCGAACTGGCTTCCCGCGCCCATCAGCAGCATATTGTGCCGGTAGTGGACCGGGCGCTGACGGACGCAAAAGTACCGAAAAACAGCCTTAACGCCATAGCCTTCACCCGCGGCCCGGGTTTATTGGGCTCGCTGCTGGTCGGCGCTTCGTTTGCCAAGGCCCTGGCGCTGGCGTTACAGATACCCCTTATTGAGGTAAACCATATGCAGGCTCATGTGCTGGCCCACTTCATCGAACCGCCGGTGCCGGCTTTTCCGTTTCTGTGCCTGACCGTCAGCGGGGGGCACACCCAGATTGTGCTCGTCCGCGATTACCTCGACATGGAAATCATTGGCCAGACCCACGATGATGCCGTCGGCGAGGCCTTCGACAAATCCGCCAAGCTGCTGAACCTGCCGTATCCGGGTGGTCCGCTGATCGACAAATATGCGCAGCAGGGCAATCCATTGGCCTTCCGGTTTCCACTGGCCGAAATGCCCGGCCTCGATTTTTCCTTCAGCGGCATTAAAACGGCGATCCTGTACTTTCTGCGGGACAATACCAAACACGATCCTGCTTTCATAGAACAAAATCTCACCGATATTTGTGCCAGTATTCAGTATACGCTGGTACAAATGCTGCTCGGCAAGCTGAAACGGGCCGCCCGCGAAACCGGCATCCGGGAAATTGCCATTGCCGGGGGCGTATCGGCCAACAGCGGCCTGCGCATGGCGCTGACCCAGCTCGGGCAGGAGCAGGGCTGGGCGGTATACATCCCCCGCTTTGAGTACTGCACCGACAATGCCGCCATGATTGCTATGGCGGCCTATTACAAATACCTCCGGCACGAGTTTACCTCCCAGGACGTAAGCCCCATGCCGAGACTTGAATTTTAACTGTTTCAGGTTCCAAGTTTCAGGTTTCAGGTCGGAGCTACCTGGCTCATTGGCGAAGCAACTTGGAACCTGAAACCTGAAACTTCAAACTTCAAACGCTATTGCTTACCGTTCACGAACTACGCATATACCCCATCAAGTCGCTGGGAGGAATTTCGGTGACCGAAGCGGAGGTGGAAGGGAAAGGCTTCCGCTACGACCGGCGCTGGATGCTGGTGACGCCCCAGGGGCAATTTATTACCCAGCGCACTCATCACCAGATGGCCCTCATCGACGTAGCCCTGACCGAGCGTTCGGTACGGGTATGGCACCGCCACCGGCCGGACGATGTGCTGGAGATGCCCTTCGGCGAACTGTCTGGCGAACACCTGCCCGTTACCGTTTGGGACAGCCACGGCATTGATGCAGTGGTGGTCAGCGAAACGGCCGACCGCTGGTTTACGGCCGCTGTGGGCGTACCCTGCCGGCTGGTGTATATGCCCGAAGCCAGCGAGCGGCCGGCCGATACGACCTACGCCTGTTACGGTGAAGTAGTCAGCTTTGCCGATGGCTTTCCGTACCTGCTCATCAGTCAGGCTTCGCTGGACGAACTGAACCGGCGGCTGGAAGCGCCAGTAGCGATGCTGCGCTTTCGGCCAAATATTGTCGTGGCCGGTGGGGATGCGCACCAGGAGGACGCCTGGGACCAGTTTCGAATTAGTGATCTGGACTTTTACGCGGCTAAGCCCTGCGCCCGGTGTGTGCTGACGACCGTAGACCCGGCCACGGGTGAGAAAGGCAAAGAGCCGCTCCGGACGCTGGGCACGTACCGGCAAAAAAATAACAAGATCTATTTCGGCCAGAACGTGTTGCCCCAATCGGCGGGTGTGGTGCGGGTAGGTGACCGGCTGGAGATACTCAGCCACCGGATTCCGGTTTTATGAACTTGATTCGATACGCGTATTTTTTGAGTTTGCCCGTGGTACTGGGCGCTGTTTTTTCCAATCGCATGGCGGCCCGATTGTCGGGTGCCGGCCAGCCGATTCACTGGGCCACTACCTGGGTGCTGGCGCTGGTGGTGTTTGTAATTTATACCGTCGACCGGCTGCTGGACATTCGCAAGCCCGATATGCTGCCGACAGCCCGCCATACTTTTCACCGCCGACATGCGCCTTTGCTCTGGAAGGTTGTAGCCGGTGCAGCCGGGCTGGCCCTGCTGCTGACCTTTTGGCTGCCGGGTAGCGTCATAAAATTTGGCCTGGTGCTGGGTGTTTTGTGTGCGGCCTATGTGGCGCTGGTATTTCGGTTACCGGCGCGGCATCCGGCCCTGCTGGCTAAAGAGCCGCTGGTGGCCTTATTTTTTACAGCGGGTGTCTGGGGGAGCGTCTGGGCGCAGCGACCTTCGGTGAGCGCGGTCGACTGGACGGAAGCGTTGATGTTCCTGGGCATTGCGTTTCAGAATCTGCTCCTGTTTTCGGTGATGGAACTGCAGGAGCAACTGACGGTGCCGCAGTTTTCGCTGGCTACCTACTGGGGACCGCTGCGGTGCGATCAGCTCATGCGCTGGCTCACCTTCCTCGTGGTAGCCTCCGCTTTTTTTGTGTGCTTCACCACCGATGACCGGTTTGCCCAGCGGTCGGCATTCATCCAGGCCATTATGAGTCTGGTGCTGTACGTCATTCAACGGTATCCGGCCTATTTTTCGAAAAACGAGCGCTACCGCTGGCTTGGCGACGGCGTATTCTGGCTGCCACTGCTGGTGCTGTAGCGATAGAAATAAACCGACCATGTCTTTTATGCCTATGACAATCTACATCCATTTCCCGTTACAGGATGCCGAGCGCGAGTTGCTGACGCAGGCTTTGCAGTCCGGTGATTCTTCAGATACCAACCAATGTTTATGGGGGCAGGACCTCGCGCCCGAAAAGCGCCGGGACGCGTTTTTGCAGGCCGAAGTGGTGTTTGGCAACCCACCGGCCGGCTGGTGGCTCGAAAGCCGGAATCTCCGCTGGGTACAGCTCTACTCGGCCGGCTTTGATCCGTATCTGGCACTGGACTGGGAGCAACCGGAATTACAGCATGTTACAGTGACCAACCTGCGCGGCTTTTTTGGGCAGCCCGTTGCCGAAACCGCCGTGGCCGGTATAATGGCCCTGTACCGGAAAATTGATGAACTGGCCCGGCTCCAGGCCGAACGCCGGTGGGTGGGTGGTGAACTCCGTCCGCAGATGAACCTGCTGTACCGGAAGCGGGTGCTGGTGCTCGGTGCCGGGGCCATCGGCGAAACCATTATGAAAATCCTGCGCGGGTTTGATTGCCACGTAACGCTTGTCCGGCGTAGTCAGGCCCCAACGGTGGAAGACCTGAATGAACTGTTACCGGAGGCTGATCTTCTTATAGCGGCCCTGCCCGATACCGAAGAAACCAGGAATACGCTGTCGGGACAACGGCTGGCGCTGATGAAGCCATCAGCCATTGTGGTCAATGTCGGGCGGGGTTCGGCTATCGATGAGCCGGCGCTGATCGACGCCCTGCAAACCAGCCGGCTGGCCGGGGCGGTGCTGGATGTGACGCTCCAGGAGCCGTTGCCAACGGATAGCCCGCTCTGGTCGATGACAAATGTCATACTGACGCAGCATACGGGCGGTGGGTACGCCGACGAAAATGCTGATAAGGTGCGGGTTTTTCTGCGTAATCTGGACCGCTACCGGGCTGGTGAGCCCCTGGAAAATGTGGTAGATTTTAGCCGTGGGTATTAACCCCAGCATCAGGTATTATTGATTATGCGGAAACTTCTCCTGATCGTACTGCTAGTGGTTACGTCCCTGGCCTGGGGACAACCCGATGCGCCGGGTCGCTGGAGCCGGAGCAAAGCCAATAGCTGGTATCGCCACCAGCCCTGGTTGTTTGGCCCCAACTATGTGCCGGCCAACGCTATCAATCAACTGGAAATGTTCCAGCCCGAGACGTTTGACCCCGCTACCATCGATAAAGAATTAGGCTGGGCCGAGGCAATGGGCATCAATACGCTGCGGGTTTTTCTGCACGACCTGCTGTGGGAACGTGACGAAACCGCGTTTAAGCGGAATCTGGACACCTTTCTGGCTATTTGCGATAAGCACCATATCCGGCCGATGCTGGTGCTTTTTGACTCCTGCTGGGACCCCTTCCCGAAAATGGGCAGGCAGCCCGACCCAAAGCTGGGGGTGCATAATTCGGGTTGGCTGCAAAGCCCCGGTGCCCATGCCCTTGCCGATGAAGGAGAGTACCGGCGGCTGGAGGCTTACGTCAGGGGGATTGTCAGGGCGTTTCGAAAAGATAAACGCGTGCTGGCCTGGGATATCTGGAACGAACCCGACAACCCGAACACGGGCAGCTACGGCCGGCGTGAAGCGGCCGATAAAGCAGAGCGGGTAGCCCGGCTGCTACCGCAGGTGTTTCAGTGGGCACGGTCGGTAAAGCCGATACAGCCGCTGACCTCCGGAGTCTGGCTGGCCTGGGAAAGCCGTGACTGGGTCAACCCCGCTGCCTGGAAACCGATTGAGAAGATTCAACTGGAAAACTCCGATTTCATCTCCTTCCACCACTATGCCGATGTAAACGCCTTTGAAAAAATGGCAACGAGTCTTCAGAAGCTGGGCCGGCCGGTGGTCTGTACCGAGTTTCTGGCGCGGAGTGTCAACAGCCGGTTTCAGTCGCACCTGCCGGTGGCCAAGAAGCTCAATGTCGGCATGATGAACTGGGGCTTCGTGGCCGGTAAAACGCAAACATTTCTGCCCTGGGATAGCTGGGAAACACCCTATACCGGCGGCCGAAATCCCTCGGTATGGCACCACGAAATTCTGACCCCCGACGGCAAACCGTACCTGGCCGAAGAGGTAGAGACCATCCGCCGGACTACCGGCAAGCGGTAAGGCCGGAGCGGTTGGCCGCTCAATAAGTTTTCGTAGGTATGCCAAAACCCTGGTTGATGTTCTGTGGGACTACCGGTAAATTAGATGCTTATCTCAGGATACGTTCCTGGGTTGTGGCTTATGAATGTACCTGTACATCCCCTTTCCAGAACCACTATGTCTCCGCTATGGCAGATTGCGCTCGACCACTCGGCCAGCGGAATTCTGGTTCTTCAGGCGCTGGACGTAGCCAGTTCCGATGCGGTGACTTTCCGGCTGGCGCTTACCAACCGGCGGGCCAGTGAGCTGACCGGTGTAAAACTGAATCTGCTGCTTGGCCGGTCGGTGAGTACGCTCTTTCCCGACGACTGGTCTGCTGCGCTTGTAGCAACGGCGCAGCGGGTCTGGAAAACCGGCCGGACCGAAGAATATGATCAGGCCTATTCCATCAGGCGGACGGGCAATACCGGCTGGTTTCAGATAACGCTCACCACCGCCGGCGACGGGAAGCATGTGGTCGTTTCTATCAACGACATTACCGAGATGCGCAAGGCCAAACTGGCGTTGCTGAAAAAGGCGTATCTGTTCAATACCATGTCGCGCAACGTACCCGATGCCGGGGCGTTGGTGGTTGGCCCGGATTTGCGGGTGATTCTGGCCAATGGCGAGCTGCCTGCCGACCTGTTTCCGGGTCTGGACCAGAAGGCTCTGATCGGGATGCCGATTGCCCAGGTTTTAGGAAAAGCGTTTCAGTCGGAAATGACCCAGTATTTCGACGATGCCCTGACCGGCCTGACCCGCAGCCTGATTCAACCCATCGGCGAGCGTGTGTATGAGGTATTTGTCGGCCCGGTCAACGACGAAACCGGTGAGACGCTGATGACGATGGCTATATACCGGGACATTACGTTGACCCGGCGCTACCACCGGCAGATGGAACAATCGATTGTAGAACTGAAACGCTCCAACGAAAGCCTGGAACAGTTTGCCTACGTGGCCTCACACGATTTGCAGGAGCCACTCCGCAAAATCCAGTCTTTTGGCGATGTGCTTTCGGATCAGTACGCGCAGCATTTGGGTGAGAACGGAGTCGATCTGGTTGCCCGGATGCAGTCGGCCGCCTTTAGAATGTCGGGCCTCATTCGGGATTTGCTGACCTACTCCAAGCTGGCTACCGAGCACCAGACTCAGCAGGCTATAAACCTGAATACCGTACTAACCGATGTGATAACGGATCTGGAAGTAACCCTCCGCGATAAACAGGCTTGCGTAGAGAGTACCGATCTGCCGGTAATCAAGGGTGATCCGGCTCAATTACGCCGGGTATTCCAGAACCTGCTGTCCAACGCGCTGAAATTTATCAAGGCCGGTGTTCGGCCCTATATCCATATTACCAGCCGGCAGGTAGCGGGAACCGCCATTCCGAATGTTGCCCTTTCCGACGAACACCAGCTATTCTATGAGATCAGCTTTTCCGATAACGGTATCGGATTCGATGAGCGGTACCTGGACCGGATCTTCGTTATCTTCCAGCGGCTGCACGGGCGCAACCAATACGCCGGTACAGGCATTGGCCTGGCTATCTGCAAAAAAGTGATGGATAATCACCGGGGGTATATCCGGGCGAGCAGCCGGGTAGGAGAGGGTGCTACCTTCCGGATTTACCTGCCCACCTAAACCTGATCAGGAGGTTGCCTCTTCGTTTTTCTGCGTAATCTGGACTTTTACTGTGTCGATGCGGGTGCCGTCCATAGATACTACGGTGAAGACGAACGGTGGCAGCTCAATAATATCGTTTACGCTGGGCAAATCTTCGTTGACGGCGAGAATCAGCCCGCCGAGGGTGTCATAATCGCCTTCCGGAATGCTCCAGTTGTATTTTTCGTTGAGGTATTCTATTTCGTGCCGGGCGCTGAGCAAATAGGTGTTTTGGTCAATCTGCCGCTCGGTCCAGTCTTCGTTGGTATCGTATTCATCCTGAATTTCGCCGAAAATCTGCTCCACAATATCTTCGACGCTGATAATGCCTGAGGTACCCCCAAACTCATCGACCACCAGGGCCAGACTTTTGCGTTCGCCAATAAATCGCAGCATCAGATCCTGCGCCGGCATTGTTTCGGGAACCGTCAGCATCGGCGTCAGAATACTTTCGATACTCGCCGGTTTCTGAAACAGCGCAACGGCATGGCAGTAGCCGATCACGTCGTCGATATTATCCCGGTAAACAATAATTTTGGAGTGGCCTGTCTCCTGAAATTCATGCCGGAGTTCATCTATGCTGTCGTCGACGCACACGGCAGCTATCTCGGTGCGGGGAATCATGCAGTCGCGCACCCGCACATCCCGCAGCTCAATGGCATTGTTGAAAATGCGCGTATCGACCTCAATTTCTTCTTCAGGGTCTACCTTCTGATTCAGATGCTGCAGGTAATTGTTCAGGTCGGTCAGCCCAAACACCGGCCGGATTTCGGAATACTGCCGCCCCAGAATATACCGGATAAACAAGCGGGCAATACCGATCAGTACCCGCACCAGGGGAGCAATGGCCTGGTAAATCAGCCAGATGGGTACGGCCAGCCGCTCCAGAAACGCATCCGGGTGAATGAGGGCCAGGCTTTTGGGCAGGTAGTCGGCAACCGGCAGGAAGATAACGGTCAGAATAACGGTCTGGAGCAGAATCAGCGCTACCGGATTGTCGAAATTATCTGGCAGCAGCGTCATCAACATCGGGTTCAGGAACGTTACCCCCAGTACCGCATAGAGGACCAGAAAAAAGGTGTTACCGGTAAGCGTTGTGCCGATAAACAGAATCGGGTTTTTCAGAAACTTGCTGACCAGTTTTTCACCCAGCGGTCCCTGCTTGCTATGCAGTTCAAAATACAGCCGGTTTACGGAGACATAGGCCATCTCAATCGCCGAAAAAAAACCGGCCATAATGAGGGCGAGCAGGGCACCGAAGAGCAGGCTGTATGATTCCATGTTTGTCAGTAGGCGGTTCTCAGTGGGCGGTAGGCAATAGGCAGTAAGCAGTGGGCAGTTAGAGAACGGCGCCTTTTCTGCCTACTGCCCATTGCCTACTTCTTTTTCTTCTTCCGCTGCTCCGCCATTTGCTTAATCGTTGGCGATACATCTTTGTTGTCCTGCCGGCGTTTCTGCCGGATGTACTGGAAGCCAAACAAAAACGCCAGGCAACACAGCAGAATCCAGTAACTATCCAGAAAGCCTACCCGTCGGTATTCCAGTATCCAGAGGAGCAGGCTGCCAATGCCGGCAAACAGCAGGAGTGTGTCGGTTAGTTTCATGGATTAAACCATTTCCGCCCGGCGGCCGGTCTTGGTTTTCGTTTTGTGATATTCGCGGTACCGACGCACCGTTGCCATCGTGAAGCCGAGGACGAGAATCAGCGTACCAATCCATAACAGGTTGATCAGCGGCTTCTCCATTGCTTTCAGCACAATGTAGTCGCGCTGGGTGCGGTTGACCGCAAACGTAAACTGGCCGGTCTGCGGGTTAATTTCGTTTAACTGAATCCGGACGCCCAGTTCTTCGCTGGTATCGGCTTTGCGGCCAATCAGGCGGTCTTTGATCACAAACACCGGCTCCAGCATATACTCCTGGTTTTTGTCGAGCACGCGGATCATGGCTTTTACAGCCGCATCTTCCGGCCCCAGTTGCATGCCTTCGACCTCGGTCGTCCGCACCACATTATCCAGAACGGCCACGTAGTCGTTCAGGAAGAACGTATCTTTCAGCGACACTTTATACTCTTCGGTCTTGCTCCACTGATTTTCCGACGATGGATCGGGGATTGACGATACGAAGGTGTACAAATCTTTGCCGGCCTTCCGGCGAATATCGGGCGAGGATAGCAACCCCATTCGCTCGTTGACCTGCGCCCGTGGATACAGGCTGAATATTTTGCCGTTCGGTTCGCGGTACTCTACCTCATAATACACGTTTTCGGGGTACAAGGCCAGCGTATCGCCTTTCTTGTGGTAAAGCTTACCATTCTGCTCTATATCCCGCAGGGCAAGGCCGTGAAAATCACCTTCAATAACCTCGACCCAGTTCTTGGGCACATAGCCCGGTACATCCCGGATTTCGACCCGTGGGCCGCGGTAGGTCAGCGTGTAAGGTCCCATCCGCTCCGACTGATTAAGCCAGAGCAGTATATTTTCCTTGTTTTCCTTATTGTCGTTTTTGGTGAAATCCTCGCTTTTGGAAATCATCAGGCCGCTGTTGTTGATGGAGACCACCCGCGAGAAGCCCGACGAGAACAGCACGCCAATCAGCATCAGGGCCATACCCATATGGGTTACGGCCCCGCCCGATACCCGGTAATTACCCCGGACAATACCCAGCAGGATGGTCCCGTTGGCGAGCAGGGCAAAAACGGCAGCCACCAGCAGCGCCATATACACCGGATTGCGAATTTCGCCAAAGGTGATAAGGGCCGCACTCACCAGCAGCGTCAGCAGGGCCGGAGCCGTCAGCGCCCGCCAGTTTCCTTTCTCCACTTTGCGCCACCACAGATACTGACCGATACCGGTCAACAACGCAATAACGACAAAGAACCAGACCTGAAATTTATTGTAATGAGCAATCTGATCGGCAGGTAGGGCCAGGTTGGAGACAACGCCAAACAGTTCGGCTACTTTGTTGTAAACCGGAATGGAGGTGGTGGCCAGAACCTGAAAGCTGGCCAGGCAGATTACCGTAGCCCCGATAAACAGCCAGAATTCTTTGCTATAGACCGACGCTTCTTCTTCATCCGACGGAATTAGCTTCCATTTGCGGACCATCAGCCCAACCGCCAGCGCCACAAACGCCAGCAGGTAAATCAGCAACTGCCCCGACAGGCCCAGATCGGTAAAGGAGTGTACCGATGCGTTCCCCAAAATACCGCTGCGGGTCAGGAAGGTTGAATACAGAATGAGCAGGAAGGAGGCAACCGACAGAATAATGGCCGACTTCAGCCCCGTTGAGCTGCGCCGGGCAATAATCATGGTGTGCAGGGAGGCCACCAGCACCAGCCAGGGTACATATACAGAATTTTCGACCGGGTCCCAGTTCCAGTAGCCGCCGAAGTTCAGCGTCTCGTAGGCCCAGTAGCCACCCATCAGAATACCCACGCCCAGCACCATAGCTGCCAGCAGCGACCAGGGCAGCGCCGGCCGGATCCACTCCAGCGGCTGGTTACGCCACAGGCCCGCCAGGCAGTAGGCAAACGGCACCATCGTCAGCGCAAAACCCAGAAACAAGGTGGGCGGGTGAATCACCATCCAGTAGTTCTGGAGCAGCGGGTTCAGCCCGTTGCCATCTTTTGGAACAAAATTAGGATCTGTAGCGAAAATAGGGGTGTTGGGCATCGCTTCGCGCAGCAGCAGGAACGGCGAGCTGCCAATCTTGACCGAGTCGCCAAAGACTACGCCCAGAATCATCGACGCCAGGAAGGCCTGTACCAGCGCAAAGACCGTCATCATGGGTGCCTCCCAGCGTTTGTCGGTGCGCGTCAGAATAACGCCCAGCACGGCATTCCAGAACAGCCAGAGCAGGAAACTACCTTCCTGACCTTCCCAGAAGCAGGAAATCATATAATGCGTCGGCAAGGCCAGCGAGGAGTGGCTCCAGGCGTAATGGTATTCGAAATAATGGTTATATATGATCCAGAAGAGGCTGGCAACTACCCCGACAACGGCCGCGCCGTGCACGTAGAAAGCCATACGGGCCAGCCTGCGCCATTGCGCCGTTTCGGCCAGATCGGTACTGCCAAGCGCCGTTTTCAGGTAGGCAACCGTAGCCACCAATGCCGTGACAAACGACAGGATTACGAACAAATGACCCAGATTACCGACGGTTGTGTGTATCATTTTTTAGAGTTTGAAGTTTGAGGTTTAAGGTTTGAAGTTGGAAAGGTGCAACCTGGCCGTTAAAGGTGCCTGAGCGGAGCAACTTCAAACTTCAGACTTCGAACGTCAAACTATAATTTAGCTGTTTTCGCTTCGTGTTCCGTAACCTCCAGCTTGTTATCCTGATATTTCGAGGGGCACTTCAGCAGAATCTTGTTGGCCTGGAAATGATCGCCCTGCATGGAGCCGATAACCACCACTTGTTCGGAGCGGTCGAAGTCCTGCGGTTTGGGGCTGTTGTAGACTACGCGCTGTACCCGGTTGGCGTTGTCAACCAGCGTAAACTCGAAATGATTGGGGTCAACCTCGGGCTGGTAGTGCATGCCTTCGATCTGGCCACGGGGGTCTTTTTTCAGCTTACCCACCACGTGAATCATATCTTTCTCTCCGTTGCGGGCCAGTTCTTCGGCCTGCGTAAAGTTCACGTACGAACTAGCGTCGCCGGCCGTCGAAACAATAATGCCGATAGCCAGCGCAATGACGATAATGCCGATGATGTGCGAAATTTTCATAGGAGTACGAATAAAGTCAGGGAGGAGGGTTTATGAGCGGATGTCGGCCGTTTTTTTGAGTTTCACATCTTTCTCCAGTTTGCCAATTTGGCGGTCGAGCCGTACCAGGTACGTGACGATGCCGACAAAGACGACGGCAATCACCAGCACCACCACCCATATTTTACCGTCGGCCCGGAGCCGGTCGGCCATCTCGACCTGGTCGGGCGTTTGGGCCATCAGAGATTGTGTTATAAGCAGCAGAGCCGCCGGCAAAGCTTTTTTCCAGAGCGTTAAGCGCATATATAAGGGAGTAATCTAAGTAATAACATAAAATGGGAAAGAATCATTCCTCGGTAACGGCCTGCAACCGGCGCAAACGGATTCGTAATTCGGTAATCCAGACGCCCATCAGCGTCCAGCCGATCACGGCCGGGTAAAAGACCATTCGCATCTGGTTGTTCATATCGTACTGCCCGAATGCCGGATTACCGCCGTTGCCGGGGTGGAGCGAATCGGTCAGCCGGGGCAGCACAAAGATGAGCGGAATAAAGACCGCAAACGCAAAGATGTTGTACACCGCCGAAATCCGGGCCCGGCGCTGCTCATCGTCAAACGAGCCGCGCAGAATCAGGTAGGCAAAGTACAGCAGCATACCCACGGCCACGCCGTTCAGCTTCGGGTCGTTGGGCCAGGGTTCGCCCCAGGTAAAATTGGCCCAGATCGCACCCGTAGCGCAGCCCAGCAGGCCGAACACAATGGCCGAATTGGCAAACTCGACAGCAACAAGATCATCGTCGGGGCGACCGTTGCGCAGGTAGCGGATTGAGTAGATCATTGACGTAAGCAGCAGAACGATCATGCCGAACCACAGCGGCACGTGAAAGTACACGTTCCGGATACTTTCATTGAGAATCGGCTGCCGGGGTACGGTACCGAGGAGGCCCGCCAGAATGACGTATGTCAGGATGGCTACGGCCAGAATTTTCCACCAGTTTTGTTTCATATTGGTTGTGACTCTTCAGTCAAAGGTACTATATCAATCAAACTCTCAAATCGCCGGAAATCCTGAACATTGTTGGTCAGTAGTTTCCGGATGCCGTATTGCTGCATCGTGGCCACGATGTTAGTCTCTTAGCCTGGTCATGAAATGCGGAGTCGGAAATTGTCCCGTGAAAATTTCTGACCGGGATTTTCACGTTTTATATCGTAGGCAGTTGCACTACACTTTTCTTTTTCGGGCGGACCGCTTTCTCATTGTATACGATCACAACCTCAACCGCACCTTCGGTTGGAAGCTCTTCTTCCAGCTTTAACTCCCCATTATTGTAAATACCTCTTACAGTTTTCATAGTGTTAACAGGTTAACTCCGCCATAAAAACGGAAACAACATCCATGACAGCACCAGCACAATGGCATCGATAGCCAGCACGGTTCCGATTTCGTCCATACTCACGCTGCGGTCGAGGCCGTCGATGGCGTTCTTCGATACCCGCAGCAGCATCAGCAGCAGGGGCAGAATGATCGGGAAGCTCAGCACCGCCATCAGGGTCGCGCTGTTTTCGGCCTTGGAGGCAATGCCCGCAATCAGCGTCAGCGAGGCCGCAAAGCCTACCGCCCCCAGCAGCAGACTGAGCAGGTACAGCGGCACATCGGCCACCGGATTCCCCAGCACAAAGGCATATACACTAAAACCCAGGCCCGCCAGTACCAGCATCAACACGGTATTGTACAGGATCTTCGACAGGATGATCTGCTGCGGACTGGCCAGGGTATAATAATAGAGCAGCCGACCGGCCCGCTCCTGCACAAAGCTCTTGGCAATGGCGTTGATGGCCGTAAACAGGAGAATGATCCAGAATAAGGTGTTCCAGACGATAGGGGTAAGCTGGTTGCGCCGGGCGTTGAAGCTCAGGTAACAGACAAATACCGCCCCTACAATGTACAGCAGCATTCCGTTGAGGGCGTACCGCTGCCGCCATTCCAGCCGGAATTCCTTCTGCATCAAAGCACCAATCTGTTGCACCGACTCGGGCATAATTCTCCTGTTTAATAGACAAAATTACGACACAAAGGCGTTCCCTCGGAGGGCTTGCCTGAGTAAATCTCCTGATTTTTGTCATGAATTGGTAAACATTCATGTTCAGGCAGCTTTTGTTTGCATTTACAAACTTTCCTGAGTAATCTTGCATTTGTTTATAATAAATCTAAATACGAATAAGGCAGGTATGGCAAAACGAAGTGTCGCCCAGCAACAAAGTGTCACCCAGCGCAGCGTAGCGGATTTGAAAGTAGGCGAGAAGGCTGTGATCCGTTCTTTCAGCGATCAGTGGATGTCGTTGAAATTACTGGAAATGGGCTGCCTGCCGGGTGTTGAGGTGTCGCTGCACTGCAAAGCCCCCCTGGGAGATCCTATCTGCCTGAACATATCCGGCTGCTACTGCCTGTCTATGCGGAAAGATGAGGCTGCAACCATATTAGTGGCCTAACGCCGGGTTGCTCGTTTACAAAGCTTAAGTCGTTGAAATCGCATCCTGTAATAGCACTGATCGGTAATCCAAACGCAGGCAAATCGTCGTTATTTAACCAACTGACGGGTCTGCGGCAGAAAACCGGTAACTTCCCCGGCGTTACGGTCGACAAAAGGTCCGGTACCTTTACCCTCCCTGGTCAGCATGGGCAAAAGCCTGTCGATATTACCGTAGTTGACTTACCCGGCGTATACTCCATTTATCCAAAGTCACTTGACGAACAGATCGTCACCGATATTCTGGCGAATCCGCACCATCCCGATTACCCGGATGTAGCCGTGGTGGTAGTCGATGCCTCCAACCTCCGCCGGAACCTGCTGCTCTTTACCCAGATTGCTGATCTGAACCTGCCCGTGGTGCTGGCCCTGAACATGCTGGATGTAGCCAAACAGCAACACCTCGACGTGAACGCCGTGAAACTGGCCATGAAGCTGGGAGTGCCGGTGGTACGAATCAACGCCCGGACCGGCGAAGGGGTCAGCAACCTGAAACAAGCCGTTCTGGCGCAGCTAAACCAGCCTAGTTACGTTCAGGCGCTCTTTTTTGACCCGGCCGAAGCTGTACCTGACCTGATTGAAGATACCAAAGCTAACTACCAGCTCAACAACAATTACCTGGCGCTCCAATATGTGATGCAGCACGATGGCTTCTCGTTCCTGAACCGGCGGCAGCGCGAGGGGCTCGACGGACTTATTGACCGCTATCGCTTCAGCGAACCCGATTTTCAGGCGCAGGAAACCATCCAGCGTTACCAGCGTATAGCTGAGGTAGTGACGGAGGCCGTCACTGACCGCCGACCGCTGAACCAGCCTACGTGGAGTCAGCGTATCGATAAAGTGTTACTGCACCCGGTATGGGGCTATCTGTTGTTCCTGTTTATTCTGCTGCTCATTTTCCAGGCTATTTTTGCCTGGGCGGAGCCGTTTATGAACGCCATTGACGAAGGGGTGGCCTGGCTCAACGGAACGCTGAAGGAGCAGTTGCCGGATAGTCCGCTCACCAGTCTGCTTACCGATGGCGTGCTGGCCGGGATTGGCGGTATTCTGGTGTTTATTCCGCAGATAGCCTTTTTGTTCATGCTGGTATCGGTACTGGAGGAGTCGGGTTATATGTCGCGGGTGATGGTACTGATGGATCGGATCATGCGCAAGTTTGGGCTGAACGGCCGCAGTGTAGTGCCGCTGATTTCGGGCGTGGCCTGCGCCGTACCGGCCATCATGGCGACCCGTACCATCGGTACCCGGCGCGAACGACTCATTACTATTCTGGTAACACCCCTGATGAGTTGCTCGGCGCGTTTGCCGATCTACACCATTCTGATTGCCCTGGTGGTGCCCGATCAGCCGGTATTAGGCTTATTAAACCTACAGGGGCTGGCGCTGCTGGGTCTTTACCTGCTGGGCTTTGTGGCTGCGTTAGTGGCGGCTTTTATATTGAAATCGATCCTGAAGACGAACGAACGCAGCCTGTTTGTAATGGAACTGCCCACCTTTAAGCTGCCGCGCTGGAATCACGTGGGTCTTACAGTCTGGGAAAGTGTCCGGGCGTTTGTCTGGGAGGCCGGCCGGGTCATTCTGGCTATCTCCATTGTGCTCTGGGTATTGGCCAGCTACGGCCCCGGCGATGCTATGGAGCGGGCAGAGGCCAGAGTACGGCAGGAGAACACGACGGCTCCAAAAGCAGCCCTGGAGAACGAGGTAGCAGCTCAGCGACTGGAATACTCGTATGCCGGCCACTTCGGTCATTTTATTGAACCGGCCATCAAACCGCTGGGTTACGACTGGAAAATAGGCATTGCCTTACTGAGTTCATTTGCCGCCCGCGAGGTGTTTGTCGGCACTATGTCAACCATTTACAGCATCGGCGATGCAGGCGAAGACAGTCAAACCATTCGGGATCGGCTGCGGTCGGAACGTAATCCGGATACTGGCGGACCAATGTACACCCCGGCTCTGGCGTTTTCGCTGCTGGTATTTTATGTGTTTGCCATGATGTGCATGAGCACGCTGGCAACGGTTTATCGGGAAACCAAAAGCTGGAAATGGCCGGTGGTGCAGTTAGCCTACATGAGCGCGCTGGCGTATCTGGCTGCTTTTCTGGTGTACCAGATAATGACGTAATTCCCCAAAGAGGCATAAAAAAAGGCGATCTACAGCGGTAGATCGCCTTTTTTGTGGGAGATACCCATCAGAATATAAGACCTTTTTCGATTAAGGGGTAGATAAAGTGATACAGGATGTAACCAAACAAAGCTAATGATAATCCGCCCAAGGCAGTCGTCTGATCCATGTCAACGCTTGATTTTTTGGCGGACCGGCTCAGACGCCAGTCTTTTTGTGCAAAGTTTCTCATGAGATACGTCGGTTTTGGTTGGTAAGGCAATCTATTACAAAATTGGTGCCTAACCTGTGGAACAAATGCCCCTCTTTTGTGGAGCGATTACCTCTATAACGAAAACATTGGCTGTTCGTTTTCCAACAGGAGATTAAAATTTTCTCACGTATACAAAGAGGCACATATGTAAAGGCCTAAAAATCTGTTGATTGTGGAAATAATTCCACAAAAAAAGATAACTTTTCTACACTAGAGGAATTAGGAAACGGTTTCAGGACCATCGGAGGGCATCCAGCACGTCTGTGGCTGTCATGCCAATCTGGCCCCGCTGCCGGCCTACCAGATCACCGGCCAGACCATGCTGGTAAACCCCCAAAACGGCAGCTTCAACAGAATCGTATCCCTGGGCAAGCAAAGCTGTCAGAATACCCGTGAGCACATCACCCGTACCACCGGTACTCAGGCCCGGGTTGCCCGAGGAATTAAAGTGAATATCTCCCTCCGGCGTGGCAATAGCAGTATGGGCACCCTTCAGTACAACAACAATTCGGTAGCGCCGGGCAAAATCGCAGAGGATTTCCAGTTTATCATAGTCGTTCTCCCACTTTTGCGTCAGCCGCTCAAATTCTTTAGGGTGAGGAGTCAGGATGCTGTGTTCCGGGATCAGTGACATCAGGTCCCGGTTTTCGGCCAGCAGGTTCAGGGCATCGGCATCAATGACCAGCGGATTTCGGTATTGACTGAGCAGCGTCCGTAGCATGTTTGCCGTTTCGGGGGCTTTGCCGATACCGGGACCAACACCAATGGCCGTGAACTCCTCATACGGTATCCCTTCGATTTCGCTTTGCCCCGACAACACATACTGGTGCGTATCCGGGCGGCACATAGCCTCCGGAACAGCCGTCTGTAGTACCGCATACCCGCAGCGGGGTGCCTGAACCGTTAGTAATCCCACTCCGGAGCGCAGACAGGCCCGGGCCGCCAGCACCCCCGCCCCAATTTTGCCGTAACTGCCCACCAGCAGCAGGGCGTGACCAAACGTGCCTTTGTGCGAAAACCGCTCCCGCTGCCGCAGCAGCAGCCGGGCTTCTTCGGGCGTGGTGTAGAAATAAGGGGTAGGGGTCTGGTCGATAAAGCGCTTGCTAAGCTTAATATCGATGATGTGCCACTGACCTACGTACCGGCTGTTGCGGGGGAGCAGAAAGCCGATTTTGGGTAACTGGAAGGTGACGGTATAGTCCGGCTCGATAATAACGTCGTCCGGTCCATTCGGCTTATCGGGGTACAGCCCACTGGCAATATCGACCGACACAACCTTAGCCGGTGCCCGGTTTATGGTCTCGATCACACTTTTGGCAATACCGTCTACCGGCCGGTCAAGGCCGGAGCCGAAGATGGCGTCGATCACAATCTCGTTGTGCCGGATGGCGGGAATGTTGTTCGGCTGCTCGATGTAGTTGAGGGTAGTGAGCAGCTTGAGTCGCCGGTGGTTATGCATAAAGTCATCGGACTCACGCGGGGCATAGCGAACAATATTAACCTCAATGGTGTACCCCTGCTGCATCAGAATGCGGGCAATGGCCAGTCCGTCGCCCCCATTGTTGCCCAGGCCACAGAACAGTTTAACCGGATAGGAGGTGGTAAACCGCGCTGTAAACCAGTCGACAAAGGTTTGGGCGGCACGCTCCATCAGGTTGATGGGCGCTATGGGTTCATGCTGAATGGTATACTGATCGAGTTGACGAATTTGTTCGACGCTTAGAATCTTCATACGTTGATAGGAACAAGAGCTGTAATTTTGCAAAACTATTTTCTGGTAACCAAATTATTCGCTATATTTGCGGCTCATTTCGCAAATTCTTATCTGACGATACATAGGTCATGAGTGAGCTGATTAAACTGGTGGAAGCCGACAACGCACAGCGTCGGACTGACATCCCGAATTTCCGCGCCGGCGACACGGTCAACGTGCACGTTAAAATTCGTGAAGGAAATAAAGAGCGTGTTCAAATTTTTCAGGGTACGGTGATCCAACGCCGGAACCCGAACACCAACGGTGAAACGTTCACCGTTCGCAAGATCTCCAACGGCATCGGTGTTGAGCGTATCTTCCCGGTTCTGTCGCCGAACCTCGACAAAGTCGAAGTGGTTCGTTTGGGTAAGGTTCGTCGGGCGCGTCTGTTCTATCTGCGCGGTCGTCAGGGTAAAGCTGCCCGCGTAAAAGAGCGGAAGCCTAAAGCAACCGTAGCGGCTTAAGCCTTTCCGGCACCAACATTTTCGGGGAAGCTGTCTGGAAAGGCAGCTTTTTTGTTTTTACAAATGACTATCGACTTTTATAAATACCAGGGTACCGGCAACGATTTTGTGATGATCGACGACCGGGCCGAAACTTTTCCGGTGCAGGATCAGGCGCTGGTAGCTCATCTCTGCCACCGGCGATTTGGTATCGGTGCCGATGGGCTGATTCTGCTCCGCAACGATCCGGACTACGATTTCCGGATGATTTACTTTAATGCCGATGGAGCCGAAGGAAGCATGTGCGGCAACGGCGGACGCTGTATCGTTCGCTTTGCCCACGACCTGGGGGTGTTTGACCGCCGGACACGCTTCATTGCCGTAGACGGAGCGCACGAGGCAGAGGTGACCCCAGACGTGGTAGCGCTGAAGATGAATACCGTCAGCGGCATGACGGTGCAGCCCCATTACATATTCCTGAATACCGGCTCCCCCCATGTGGTCAAATTCACCGAAGATCTGGAATCGCTGGATGTGGTGGCCGAAGGCCGGCCGATTCGGTACAGCGAGCCCTTTGCCCCGGGTGGGACTAATGTCAATTATGTGCAGGTACTTGATGAACAGCATCTGTTTGTGCGGACCTATGAGCGGGGCGTCGAAGACGAAACATACTCCTGCGGGACCGGCGTAACGGCGGCTGCTCTGGCCGTTCACCGCCAGTATGGCCTCAGCAGCCCTATTGCCATTCGCACGCTGGGCGGTGACCTCCGGGTAGCCTTTACACCGCAACAGGATGGCAGCTTTAGGGATATATCGCTGATTGGCCCGGCTCACCGCGTATTCGGTGGTCAGGTGAGTTACTAGTGGCCTATTTTCCCATTCAGTAAGTAAGATTCCGGTCGGCAAAACCTTATACGTTGGGGCTCGTTCTACGTACATTTGACTTATTTGTAGAACTCGGAACACACTGAACTATGAGAAAACTGAGTATGTGTCTGCTGCTGGTAGTTGCCGCCTGGAATTTTCAGGCCTGTAACACCCGGAAAAATGAAGATAGTACTGAACGGGCTGAAGAGGCTAATGAGCGAAAAGCTGATTCGCTGGACGATGCAGATCGGGACCAGCGGGCGGCCGTTCTGGAAAATGATGCCGACTTTGCCGTAAAAGCGGCCAGCGGAGGCATGATGGAGGTTGAACTCGGAAACCTGGCTCAGCAAAAAGCCCAAAATGCACGAGTAAAAGAATTTGGCCGAATGATGGTTGAGGACCACACCAAGGCCAATAACGAACTTAAAGACCTGGCCGCCCGCAAAAACATCACCTTACCAACATCAATGGGTGAAGACCACCGGAAACACGTGGACGAATTGCGGAGTAAGTCGGGCGCCGATTTCGACCGGGCGTACATGGACCTGATGGTAGACGACCACGATGAAGACATTGATTTGTTTGAGAAAGCGGCCAACAATGCCAAAGATGCAGACGTGAAAGCGTTTGCCGCCAAAACGCTGCCGACACTCCGGAAACACCACGAGGCTGCCAAGTCAATTAAGGATGGTATGAAGAATTCGTAAATCAGGGTTATCAATAGTGAAGGGATGCTGAAACAATCGGTATCCCTTTTTTAATCTTCTGCTTCCAGAATGCCCCCTTTTAGATGGTAAATGATCTTGTTCTGTAACTCTGCCTGGCGCAGCAGATCTTTGGCCGCAATCCGGCTCCGGACGCCATTGGTGCAGATGCAGATCAGCGCCTTAAAATTCTGTAGCTCGCTCTTTCTGGCCCGTATATCAGGCAGGGGAATGTTAATCCCGCCGATATTGAACTCCTCAAATTCCCATTCATCGCGCACATCAATAACCGCCGTGTCGGGCTGCTGTCGCAGGTGCTCCAGGCTGGCCGTATCAATATCAGTGTACGTTTTCGTTGTCATACTCTATAAAAACAAGGCTGTTTTGTTTCAGGTTTCAGGTTAGTCAATAGTCGTGAGTGGCTCCGCCGGTTTTACTATTGACTAACGACTACTGACTAACCACTTCATCTCTGCCAATGTGTCAGCCCCGACCCGTCTGGAACAGTGTTTGAGCACCGGCAGGCAGGTATTTATAAACTGCAAATTCACTCAATCACTGACGTTTTCTATGGAAGCTGTACAGAACGAGAAAGGCCAGATATCCATCCACACGGAAAATATTTTTCCGATCATCAAGAAATTTCTTTACTCCGACCATGAAATTTTCCTCCGTGAACTGGTATCCAATGCCGTTGATGCGTCCCAGAAGCTGAAAAAGCTGGCATCTTTCGGCGACTTTAACGGCGAACTGGGCGACCTGAAGGTGACCGTGTCCGTGGATAAAGAGGCTAAAACGATCACCGTCAGCGACCAGGGTATTGGTATGACGGCCGATGAAATCAAGAAGTATATCAACCAGATTGCTTTCTCGGGCGCGGCCGAATTTTTGGAAAAATACAAAGACAAGGCACCTGACGATAAAGCCATTATCGGTCATTTCGGTCTGGGCTTTTACTCGGCGTTTATGGTAGCCGATAAAGTAGAGATCATAACCAAGTCGTACCGGGAGGAAGGTGACATGGCAGCCCGCTGGGTGTGCGACGGCTCTACCGAATTTGAGATTACCCCGGCTGAACGCAGCGAACGCGGTACCGACGTAATCCTGCATATGGCCGCCGATTCGGAGGAGTTTCTGGAGAATAGCCGTATCCAGGGCATTCTGGAGAAGTACGGTCGGTTTCTGCCGGTGGAGATCGAGTTCGAGGGTAAAGTCATCAACAACACCACGCCGATCTGGACCAAATCACCCTCGGAGCTGACCGATGAGGATTACAAGAAATTCTACCAGGAGTTGTATCCGTTCTCCGAAGAGCCGCTGTTCTGGATTCACCTCAATGTGGATTATCCGTTCAACCTGACGGGCGTACTGTATTTCCCAAAACTGAAGAACGATTTCCAGATCCGCCGGGAAAAGATTCAGCTTTTCAGCCGACAGGTGTTTATCACCGACGAGGTGAAAGACGTGGTCCCCGATTTTCTGATGCTGCTGCACGGGGTGATCGACTCGCCGGATATTCCGCTGAACGTGTCGCGAAGCTTCCTGCAGGCCGACGCCAACGTGAAGAAGATCAACGGCTACATCACCCGCAAGGTGGCCGACAAACTAAACGATTTGTTCAAGGCCGACCGGAAAGCGTTTGAGGAGAAATTTGAAGACATTGGGCTATTTGTCAAGTACGGCATCCTGAGCGACGATAAGTTCTGGGAAAAAGCCAAAGAATTCTGCCTGCTGAAGAGCGTCGACGAGAAATGGTCTACCCTGAACGAATACCGGGAGTACGTACAGGCCAACCAGACCGACAAACACGAGAATGTGGTGGTGCTATACGCAACCGACCGGAATCAGCAGGATGCCTACGTGGAGTCGGCACGCCGGCGCGGCTATGATGTGGTGCTGCTGGATAATGTCATCGATCCGCATTTCATCAACGCCCTGGAGTCTAAACTGGAAAAAACAACCTTCAAACGGGTAGACGCCGATACGCTCGATAAACTGGTCGACAAAGGGCTGAACAACGAAAGTGTGCTATCGGAAGCCGATCAGACCAAACTAAAGGAGGTATTCGAGAAAACCCTGGACAACAAGGCACTCACGGTGAGTATAGAGGCCATGCCGACCGATGAACTGCCGGTCACTATCACGCTGCCGGAGTTTCTGCGCCGGATGAAAGATATGTCGGCGCTGTCGGGCGAACGGTCGTTCTACGGCAACATGCCGAATACGTATAACGTAGTGGTGAATGCCAACCACCCGCTGTCGGCCAAGGTGCTGGCCGCCGAAGAAGGGGAAGCTCAGCAGAAACTGGCCAAGCAGCTTTACGATCTGGCCTTGCTGTCGCAAAACATGCTGACCGGTGCCGACCTGACGGCCTTTGTGCGCCGGACGGTAGAGACGCTGGCGTAAACCGATAGCCATTCGTTAACTTTTATACCCCTCAGGCTGGTTTTAATCGGGCTGAGGGGTATTTTTATGGCCAATGCAGACCGCAAAAAATGTACTCATGGATGATCAACTGAAATTGCTGCTGGAGAAAGATCGGATAATTGACACCATTAACCTGCTGTTTATTGCCACCGACAGCCGCGACTGGGAAGCCGTAAAACGCTGTTTTACCGAGCTGGTCATGTTTGACATGAGTTCCATGACGGGTGCCGCCCCGGCCCTTACAACGGCGCAGGAGATTGCCGCCGGCTGGGAGCAGGGGCTGGCTCCGCTGAAAGCCGTTCACCACCAGGCCGGAAATTACCGGGTCCGCATCCATGGCGATCAGGCCGAAGCGTTCTGCTACGCCACCGCCACCCATTTCCTGCCCAACTCAACCGGCCAAAATACCCGCACCTTTGTCGGGAGTTATGACTTCAGACTGATAAACGAAGACAAGAGCTGGCGCATCAATCAGTTTACATTTAACCTAAAGTACCTCGACGGTAACACCGACCTGCACAACCCGGACTCTCAGACACCAAACGCCAGATAACCAGAGCCGTTTCAGGCTACGCGCCCCACTCATTCGCTCATTCGCTCTTTCACCCCTCGCCTATGTACAAGCTGGTAATATTCGACTTCGACGGTACGTTAGCGAATTCATTGCCGGCGTTCGGGCAAGTGCTGAACGAACTGGCTGACCGGTACCATTTTCCTAAAGTCGACGAAAGTCAGGTAGAGCGGTTGCGGAGCCTGGGAGCGCGGCAGATTATGCAGGAGCTACGAATTCCGTACTGGCAAGTGCCCCTGATTGGCCGCGACGCCGTTCGGCTGATGGCCCGGCACGCTGACCAGATCGCTTTGTTCGACGGTATCGATACGGTACTCCAGCAGTTGTCAGAAGCGGGAATTACTCTGGCGCTTATCACCTCCAACTCCCGCGAAAACGTATCGCAAATTCTGGGAGCCAGGAATCAGGCATTATTGCACTATATCGAGTGCGGCTCCTCGTTGTTCGGGAAGCGGGCAAAAATCCGGAAGGTCCTCAAAAAGAGTGGCTTCAGGCCCGGCCAGACGCTCTGCATCGGCGATGAAATCCGCGACATCGAAGCCGCCCACGACGAAGGTACCGCCTTCGGGGCCGTTGCCTGGGGATATACCAACCTCGATGCCTTAAAAGCCTACCAGCCAAAAGAAGTATTCCACGCGCCGGCGGAAATTGGAACCCGGCTCATCACCCCAAATTAACCAGTTAACCACTCAACCACCTTCACCCTCGGCCATTGCTACTTCTGGGTATCTGATCGAGTGGGTTGCCGGGCTGAGCTTTCGGTCGGGTGAACCAGAACCGCCGGCGGGTCAGCAGGCGGGCGGCTATGTAAATCAGAATAAAGGCAATAATCACAAAAGCGATCAGCGGCAGAAATAAGGTAAACAGCGAAAGACCAAACGAGGCTACGTTCTCGGTGGTGGCCACCACCGGATTTCCCAGCCCGCCTGTGGTGGCTGTTGATCCCAGCCGGAGCAGACTGGTACCAGCCTGTACCAGGCCGGCGGCACCTCCACCCAGCATCAGGCCTAAGCCCCAGTCGAGAATGGGGTTGTCGATGTGAAAAAACGATGTACTGAGCAGGGTACCGGCAATCACTGCCGCCGGTGCTGCGATGGTATCGAGCAGATTGTCGAGCCAGGGAACGTAGTAGGCACCCAGCTCAACAGCCGTGGCTACCGCAAGCCCCAGGATTCCCGACCAGGTACTGACCCATTCCATACCCGAGAGCGGGCTAATCAACCCAATTTTTGTAGCGAGCCCCGCCAGCAGCAGCGGCACAAACACCCGAAAGCCGCAGCAGGCGGCTAATCCCACACCCATGCAGGCGCTAAGTATCCAATCCCAACTCATTTTAGTTTGAAGTTTGAGGTTTGATGTTCCAGGTTCCAGGCTCCAAGTTTCAGCGGGGTATCCCGGTGGTTTCATGTTCTTCGGGTGGTATCCACTTAACCTGGAACTTGAGACCTGAAACCTGAAACAATTACAAACTACAAACTTCAAACTCTTAACTGTAACTTTCGGTTGGAAAATTCTGTTACAAAACCGAACCTCCCATATCTCATCTCAATAGCTCTGTGAACGAAGAAAAGAAAAGCGGCCGGATTTTCGACTGGGTTATCCTGAAGCGGCTGTATCGTTTTGTCCGACCTTACCAGGGGCGTTTTTATCTGGTTGTCTTCTTAATTTTATTGGCGGCCCTACTGGCTCCAGTGACCCCACTGCTGATTCGGTATACCATTGATAATGAGATTGCCAACGGCAATTACCAGGGCCTGACCCTGATGCTGCTGGTGATGGTGGTCGTGCTGGTGCTGCAGGCTGTTCTGCAGTTTTCCAACACGTATCTGTCGGGCTGGCTCGGGCAGCACGTCATCCGGGATATCAGGATTCAGCTCTACCATAAAATTCTGCACCTGCGGCTGAAATTTTTTGATAATACGCCCATCGGACGGCTGGTGACGCGCACCATTTCCGACATCGAAACCCTGGCCGATGTATTCACTGAGGGTATGGCCGCCATTGCCGGCGATATTCTGCAACTCATCCTGATCGTAGCCGTTATGTTCTGGACCGACTGGCGCATGGCCGCCATCAGCCTGTCGATGATTCCGCTGATGCTGCTGAGTACGTACGTTTTCAAGGAAAAAATCAAGGATTCGTTCAATGAGGTGCGGACGGCGGTGTCCAACCTCAACTCCTTTGTACAGGAGCATATTACGGGTATGAGCATAGTCCAGATTTTCGGCAGCGAGAAAATCGAAAGCGAAAAATTCAGCGCTATCAACAACCAGCACCGCAAAGCCCACATTCGGTCTATCTGGTATTACTCGGTTTACTTTCCGGTGGCCGATGTTATTGCCGCTGCCGGTACGGGACTGGTGGTCTGGTACGGTGCCCGCGAAATTTTGCAGCAGGAGGTGACCTTCGGGACGGTAACCGCCTTTATTATGTTCATCAACCTGTTCTTCCGGCCAATTCGGATGCTGGCCGACCGCTTTAACACCCTCCAGATGGGTATTGTCAGCACCGACCGCATTCTGAAACTGCTCGACAGCGATGAGTTTACCGCAAATAACGGCACCTACCAACCCGAAACCCTGCGGGGAGAGGTCGAGTTTAAAAACGTCTGGTTCGCCTACAACAACGAAGAGTACGTGCTCAGGGATATTTCGTTCAAAGTAAACGAAGGAGAGACGGTGGCTTTTGTGGGCGCTACCGGAGCCGGTAAGTCGTCGATCATCAATCTGCTGAGCCGGTTTTACGACATCAACAAAGGGCATATTTACGTAGATGGTGTCGATATTCACGAATATGAATTAGGGGCGCTTCGCCGGGACATCAGCGTAGTGCTGCAGGATGTATTCCTGTTCTCCGATACCATCGAGAATAATATTACGCTCGGGGACCCCACCATCAGCCGCGAAAAACTGGCCGAAGCGGCTAAACTGGTTGGAGTCGATGAATTTATTGAGCGCCTGCCCGGCGGCTACGCCTATAACGTCATGGAACGGGGTTCTACCCTATCGGTTGGGCAGCGGCAGCTTATATCATTTGTGCGGGCTATGGTTCATGACCCCAAAATTATTGTGCTGGACGAAGCCACCTCTTCGGTCGATACCGAAACAGAGGAGATGATTCAGGACGCTATCGGTAAACTCATGAAAGGCCGGACGGCCATCGTGATTGCCCACCGGCTTTCTACCATCCAGAAGGCCAATAAAATTATTGTTGTTGATAAAGGCCGGATTGTGGAGCAGGGTACCCACGAAGAACTGCTGCAGCAGGAAGGGGCCTACGCCAATTTGTACCGGATGCAGTACAAAGAGATGGTATAGCGTATACAAGGGCATGGCCGGTATTTCTGCCGGCCATGCTTCCTGTTTATTCACCTGTTAATGTTGAATCCCGTAGATTCTCTTCTTCCTCTTTTAGACCGGCACCGGTAACGCCTTCCGTTATTACTTTGCGTTCCGGCGTGGTTGGTTCATTGCCGGTCGGACCAGATCCCGAACCATCCAGCGCGTAAGCAAGCGCCTTCGATAAATCCTCTTCTGCCGTTACGGCACCCGGCAGCGGTTCACTCCTGGTCTGGCTATCCCCTTTGGGAAACGTCTGTTTTGATCCATATTCCGGCTGATCGGCCGGGGCAGGATATTGGTCCTTCGCACCGGAGCCACCAGCCTGCTGATCAATCACCTCTTCATCTGCACGGGGGTCAATGTCCATACCCGATGGAATTGACCTCATATTCTCAGGCTTTGGGGCATTATGGTTCATATACGTTGCTAATTGGTTAATTAAGTAACCAAACAGCAGGCAGGGGTGTTTAAAGACCATCTGCCAAAACGGTGAAAACAGCCTGTATAAACCCTATTGTTCCCGGTTTCCCGTGGTATCCGGCACCGGTTCCGGTGCCGTTGGTACGGTTGGCTCAAACTCCGAATCGTCAAACTCCTCGTCTACTTCGGTTGTGTCTGGTTCGGCCGGTTCTTCTTCGTATCCGCCCCCACAGTCGAGGTATTGTTTAATGATCGGAACCGTAGGTTTGGCAAAGGGACCCTGTAAATCCTTGAACTTAGCGTCGGCATACACCTTCTCCAAAAACCGACCAACCAGCGGCATGGCTGTTTTGGCCCCTTCACCGAGATCCGTCGACCGGAAGTGAATACTACGGTCATCGCCCCCTACCCAGGCCCCCACAACCAGTTTATTGGAAACGCCGATAAACCAACCGTCTGAGTTATTAGACGTAGTACCGGTTTTGCCGCCCATCTGGTGGCCGTTCCTGAAAATATTGAACGACCAAAGGTTCTGAGAAGTACCACCGGGTTCTTCCAGACCGCCCCGCAGCATGTGTACCATCAGAAACGCTGTCTCGGGGCTCAGCACCTGTTTACTTTCCGCCCGGAATACCTCTATTTCGTTGCCGTTCCGGTCCTCTATCCGCTGAACGATGATGGGTTCGGTATACGTCCCTTCGTTGACAAAGGTGCAGTAGGCAGATACCATTTCGTACAGCGATACGTCTGAAGAACCCAGGCCGATGGAGGGTACCGCCTGCAACCGGCTCTTGATGCCCAGACGATGGGCGTATTCGGCCACTTTTTCAGGACCAACCCGGTCGGTAAGACGTGCCGTTATGGAGTTAACCGATCGGGCCAGTGCCCGGCGGAGCGTCATGTTGGCGTAGCTGTAATAACCGGTCGAATTTCTGGGTTCCCAGAACGTCTTCTCCCCGTTTTCGACAAACTCCTTGCGGAAGGGCTCATCCCTGATCCGATCGCAGGGGCTTAAATTCATACTCGTATCGTCGATGGCCGCTGCATAGACAAAGGGTTTAAAGGTCGAGCCCGGCTGTCGTTTCGCCTGTTTTACGTGGTCATATTTGAAGTAGTTATGGTCCAGACCACCCACCCACGCCCGAATATGACCATTATATGGATCCATAGCAACCATACCGGCCTGCAAAAACCGTTTGTAATACGCAATAGAGTCATACGGAGTCATTTCCACCTCGCGTTCGCCACTCCAGTCAAACACTTTGATCTTATTTTTTTTGACCTTCATGTAATACCGAACCGAATCCGGCTGGTCGGGGAAGCGTCGGATGAGACCCCGGTAGCGCTCGGTGCGTTTGGCAACCGTATCAATAAAGCCGGGAATTTCCTTACCTCGTTCGTCGGACCAGGGGTTGCGCCCACTCCAATGGTTTTCAAATACCCGCTGAAGCTGCTTCATCTTCTCGTTAACCGCTTCGTCGGCGTACGTCTGCATCTTCGAATCGATGGTCGTATAAATTTTAAGTCCATCGGTATACAGGTCATAGCCGTTGCGTTCGCCCCAGTCCCGCACAAACTCAACCACCGCATTTTTAAGGTAGCTGGCCGGGCCGGCCGATGGGTTTTCGGGCGTAAAGTCCGTTTCCAGGGGCAAGCTGGTGATGGAGTCTGCCTGAGTTTTGCTCAGATAGCCGTATTTTGCCATCTGACTAAGGACCACATTCCGGCGTTCTTTGGAGCGCTTGGGGTTCCGGATCGGATTATACGTGGTGGTCGCTTTCTGCAAACCGACCAGTACGGCACCTTCCTGGATGTTTAGTTTATCCGGTGTTTTGTTAAAATAGGTACGTGCTGCTGTCTTCAAACCAAATGAGTTGCTGCCAAAATCGACGGTATTGAAATAATACGTCAGAATTTCATCTTTGGTGAAATTGCTTTCCAGCTTTTTGGCCATCAGCCACTCTTTCGATTTGATAACGAACGTCCGCACGAGCGGAATCCGACCCAGAATCCCTTTTGAGCTACGGCGGGTTTTAAACAGGTTTTTGGCCAGCTGCTGGGTAATGGTACTACCTCCGCCCCGGTCTCCTCCGGTCAAAACCGATAGAGCTACAGCCCCCAGCGCCCGGGTGTCTATGCCGGAATGCTTATAAAAGCGAATATCCTCTGTAGCAATCAAAGCATCTTTAACATGCTTCGGAATATCTTTAAACTCGATAGGCGTCCGGTTTTCGGTAAAGAATTTGCCAATTTCCACGCCATCCAGCGTATAGATCTCCGACGCCTGATTAAGCTTCGGGTTCCTCAGATCTTCTACACTAGGCATTTCACCGGTCAGCCACAGAAAGTTGGTTTCCAGCAAAAAAATGTATATGGCCAGCAAAAGCAGGGCGTTCAGAAAGAACTTGGCCGAGCCCCGCAGAAATGGATAGTAGCTCGACTCCGGGTCAATGTATTGGTGAACAAAGGAACGGAAGTTTTGCCTGGACTGGTTGTACGAATACATCCAGCGATCGACACGCTCTTTCCCGGCAATGGCAGCAACAATTTTATAGATCAGACCGCGAATTCCTTGTGTAATCCGGTGCCAGAAGGCGCGAAGACGCTCCCAAAAATCACTCATGTGTATGATTTAATAACCTTGTTTTTGGTGATAATTGGCCCGAAGAAGGCCCGTAAATATAACGCAAAATCTACCGATAAAATGCCAAAAGGCCGGACTGCGATGCAGCCCGGCCGGGTATTGTCTTGATTTTCAGGCAGGTTTTTTACTTCTTTTCGAACGTAAGGGCTACACCGTTCATGCAATAACGCAGGCCGGTTGGCTTAGGCCCATCGTCGAACACATGACCGAGGTGTGAATCACAGACGGAACATAACACTTCGGTCCGGACCATACCATAGCTGCGATCCGACTCTTCCTGAACGGCGTTTTTAGCAATAGGTTCGTAAAAACTGGGCCAGCCGGTGCCGGATTCGAACTTAGCAGCCGAACTGAACAGCGGATTGTGGCAGGCGGCACAGTAGTAAATCCCTTTTTCTTTATTGCGGTTGAGTGGGCTGGTACCGGCCCGTTCGGTCCCTTGTTCCCGCATAACGGCATACTGATCGGCCGTCAGGATTTTCGCCCATTCGGCATTGGGCTTTACCACCCGGCGACCGCCGGGCGAGTCAACCGTTTTCGGCTCCCGGCTGGCGGTGGCTTGTTTCTGGTTAGCTGATTGCGTCTGACCAACGCAGGACAGGAATCCCCCCGTTACCAGAAAAACAGGAAAAAGCAGCGCTATAATAGATTTCATGGTTTGCATAGTTGTATTCTATTTACGCTAAACAGGCCCGGCAGGATTCCGAAACTTTGTTAAAAAAGGTTAAATAGCTCACGATCCGACCGGCGTTAACATTACCAGTGACGACAGCGTAGGCGTAGGACTGCCGCCCCGCTTTTCGATGGTTACAGCAAACGCATCGGCCTGCGCAATAATTTTATCCATTTTCTGCGGATCTGTTGTAACATTGAACACGCCCGCATCAACCGGCTGACCATTGACCAGCGACCAGAGCTGATACTGCTGGTTAGCGGGCAGCGGGGGCATATTCATCACCTCAACCATCACCTGCCGGCTGTGCGGGTGCCAATACACCATCATTTCGCCCGTTGGGGCTTTGTCGTTGCCTTTTAGCCGGATGATCCGTACCTCCGGCCGGCGAAGCATGGCTAACAGCGTTTCGCTCCGCAGGCGGATGTCGCGCTGCCGCTGCACCTCTGCCTGCAGGCTTTCGTTGTTTTCGCGGAGTATTGCCGATACGCGCTGTGCCTGACGAAGCTGGCTGAGCAGAAAAAACGAGAAAACCAGGATCAGCAGGCCCAGCGATGCTGCGGCAATCCAGGTAATTTTGTAGGTAGGGGCAGACTCGGCCGGCAAGGGTATAATCGGCGGCTCGGCATCGGCCGGTTGAGCCGGACGGTCAAATTCGAGCCGGCTCATGATCTGTTCCTTAAGTCCGGTGGGCGGGGGCGTGCTGTACGAAAGCGCATATTCCTCCAGCGCAACCGACAAACGGTCGAGTTCCTGCCGGATTTCGGGATAGATAGCCGATAAACAGTCTACCTCCCGTCGTTCTTCGTCGCTTACGGCGCCCAGCACATACGATTCAAGTATACCTGATGCCAGGTATTCCGGGATATTCATAGTTTAAATAGCTGCTTCAGTTCATGCAGGGCAGACCGAATGCGTGTCTTTACGGTTCCTAATGGTATATTCAGTTCTTTGGCTACTTCCTCGTGCGTGTACCCTTTAAAATAGACCATATCAATTAATTGCTTTCGTTCGGGCCGGAGTTTATCCACTTCCTCCCGGATTCCGATCAGGTCCGGATCAGGTTGGACCGTGTTATGCTGCCGGTCTACAATATATACGTTCTCGCCATCTGGTTGGATTGAATATGAGTTACCTGCCTGCGGCCCGGAGCGGCCCGAACGCAGCGCATCAATCGCCGAATTCCGCGCTATATTGAGCAGCCAGGTAAATAACCGGCCTTTTTGCGGGTCGTAACCCTCCAAATTTTTCCAGATTTTAATGAAGATATCCTGTAGCAGGTCTTTGGCCTGTTCCTCGTCCCGCACAATTTTCAACACCACACCATAGAGGGCACCAGAGTATTGATCATACAGCCAGTGAAATGCCTGCTGATCACGTCGGGCCAGTTTTTCTATCAGGACATCTTCCGGTACGAAAGACTTCGCTTTTTTCACATCGGGTTTTTTGTGTCAGCCAAATATATCGAAAAAGCTAGGTAATGCACAACAAGGGTCGTAAAACGCCAGAAAGCCAGACCGGTGCGGTTCGTCCCGCTGGTCTGGCTTTTCTGGTGCAACTAATGGTGGCTTACCGGAAGCGAACCGTTATACCTTTGGGTAACAAGACTTTATCGACGCCGTGGACAATACCATTGGACTGGAAGTGATCCGGAGATTCGACGTAGGCGATACCGCCCTGGTCATCGGTAATCTTCAGCCGACCGTTGGTGCCCATCTCTACAGTCAGGGTGCCGCCGGCCAATGTTTGCAGCCGGGCTTTGCCGTTCCCTTCGTTCATGCGCCGGGCAATTTCTTTGGCGTCAACAGCGCCCTGTACGATATGATACGACAGCAGATTTTTCAGCCTATCCTGATTTTGCCCTTTCAGCAGATTATTGCGGGTGGTAGCCGGCAACTTGTTGAAGGCATTATTGGAAGGGGCAAATACAGTATACTGACCATTTCCCTCCAGCATATTGGTCATGTCGGTCACCTGTAAAGCGTTGACCAGCATAGTATATTCGGGAGCCGCCGATGTATAATCGGTAATCGACAGCGTGCGCACGTTCGGAATGTTGCGGGCTACGCCGGTCGCGTTGCCGGCGTTCATCCGGATGGTGCTGCTTTCACTGCTCATGCCGGTCGACGTACCGGCCGGGTTCATGGTGCCGGTGTTACCGGTGCTGCCGGTATAGCCGCTGGTTGATGTGCCCTGCGGGTTTATACCCGTATTGCCATTCTGGTTGCCGGCATCGGTGCCGACGTTGCTCATTCCGGTACCAGACATGGTGCTCATAGGGCGGTCTGGAGACGTCGTACGGGTGGTATCCGTGTACACGGCGGCTGCGGAGGGGGTGTTATACATACCCGTGTTGCCGTTCTGGCTGCTACCGGTATTATCCTGAGTCGGGTAGGCGGTCGTATTTTCACCATTCCGGTTGATATGCGCATTCTGATCCATTCCCTGCACCATTTTGTCCTGCATGCGTCTCCGCCGGAGTTGCCGGCGTTCCCGGCGCGTCATGTTGGGTTTTGAACCCAGTATGGTTGTCGAGGTCGGATCGTTCAGCGAGTCGGGACGCAGGGCCGGCGGCCCTTGCGGATACGTTTGCGATGAGCCGTTTCCGCTATGTTCTGCGGTCGAGGCCGGGTTCTGGGCCTGGGCGGACAGGCCTAACAGCACCGCTCCCAGCGCGGTCAGGCCAACTTTTATTTTCAGTTTCATAACGTTGTTGAGGGGCAGGTCAAAACCACGGGATTCCGAACACGCCTGCCTTTCTCTTCAACTGGTTTTCAGGCGAAAAGTTTGGGATGGAATGGCTTTTGGGAATACATGATGGCGACCGTTTTACCGTAAATCCATGGCCCTGATCTCGCGTGACCAGCGTTGCGTGCCTTTGGCATCAAAGACTTTTATGGTCAGCACCCGGTCCTTTAACGGGCCGCTTAGGCTGAGCAGGCCAAAGTTACGCTCCACAAGCAGCGTGCCGGGCACCACCGTTGGCAGTGCCAGTTCATCGGCCAGGGGCTGGGCCGGGCCTGAGGTGAGGGGCGATATGGTCAGGTCATAGAGCGGGTAGGTACCGGGGCGTTCCAGCTTGTGCAGGATGGTGTGGTGCCGGTCGCCCGTAATAAACATGACCCCCGGTATATTGGCTTTGGCAATGGCCCGAAAAAGACTGTCGCGTTCGTCGGCGTAATTGGCGTAGTTCTCAAACACTTTGGCCGGGTTAACTACCTGTCCGCCAATGACCACGAATTTGAAAGTAGCCTGGCTGAAAATCAGGGCGTCGATCAGCCACTGCAACTGAGGCTGACCCAGCATCGGGCGTTTGCTCAACTCCGGTGCATTATTGGGTGCCCGAAAAGTGCGGTCGTCGATCAGGAAAAACTGGCAGTCATTCCAATGAAAGGTGCCGGCACACCCTTCGTCAAAAACATAATTCGGATTCGCCCAGAACAGTTTAAACGCTTCCAGCGTGACCGGCTTCAACCAGTAGCTGCGGTCAGAATCGTTGGGGCCGTAATCATGATCGTCCCAGGTGGCGTAGTGGTGAGTAGCCGCCAGCAACGGCTGCAGCTCCTTGACCGACCGCGTGTGGGTGTAGCGGTGCAGCACACCCGTACGACTGTTCCAGTCGGGTTCGCGCAGGTAGGTGTTATCGCCTGTCCAGAGCATAAAGTCGGGCTGTTGTTTGGCCAGATTCGTCAGAATTTCGTAGCCCCCGCCGTAGGGCGTCCCTGGCCGGTCAAGCGCGGGTTCGTTAATGTACGTACAACTGCCCACGCCGAACTGAAAAGCGGGTGGGTCGGTGCGCCACTGCCAGAGCGTCTGTGACTGAAAGCGGGTGGGATAGGGGAGGTCTACTTTTTTGCCGTTGACCAGTATGGCGTACTCGTATTTTTTGCCCGGCTGTACCTGGTCGGCCAGTAAATGAGCGGTAAAGGCGGTTTTCGCGGTGGTGGCTACCTCGGCGGTCGACCAACTGGGCGTTGGCTTGCCCTGTTCCCAGTACTGAACCTGAACGCGGGCCGGCTGCCGGGTTTGCGCCCAGAGCATGACCTCTTTCATGGTGGAGTAACCAACCATAGGGCCGGATTGTAACTGCGCAAGCGAAAGCGTGGCCTGAAGCAGACAAAGGAAAATTAGTGGAAAGCGGATTGATTTCATGATAAAAATAGCGGTGTAGCAAAGAGGCAGAGTTCGTATATTTGCGGTTCGTTTCGACTACTATGCAATTACATAACCAGGTATATCAGATTCAGGGAGTTGGTGTCCTTGACATAGCCGGGCAGTTCGGTTTGCCGCTCTACGTATATGATGCGGACAAAATTATCGAAAAAGTCAATTTGCTCCGGTCCTCGTTCAGCGGGGTTAATTTAAAAATAAAATACGCGGCCAAAGCACTGACCAATATTTCCATTCTTCGGCTGCTGCGTCAGCAGGGTGTTGATCTGGATGTGGTATCGGTCAACGAAGCCCGGATGGGCCTGATTGCCGGCTTTGAGTCGCAGCAGATCATGTATACGCCGAGTGGGGTATCCTTTGCCGAAATTGAAGAGGCTATCGAACTGGGCCTCCAGTTGAACGTCGATAGCCTGGCCCTGCTGGAGTATGTAGGCCGGCAGTATGGCAGTGCCGTTCCGGTCAGTATCCGGATTAATCCGCACATTGCCGAGGGCGGCAATATCAAGATTCAGACCGGGCATGCCGACTCCAAGTTCGGTATCTCCATTTTGTACCGGGCGCGGATCAAAGCCCTGGTTGAGCAATACCAGATTCCGGTTGTCGGGCTGCATATTCATACCGGTTCGGATTTTAAGAACGCCAGTGCTTTTCTGCGCGGGGCGGAGGTGCTGTTTGAACTGGCTGCCGACTATCCGGACCTCCGGTTTATGGATTTCGGCAGTGGGTTCAAAGTGGCCTACCGGGCCGGTGATCACGTGACGGATCTGGCCGATCTGGGCAGTCAGGTGTCAGCAGCCTTTGCGGCTTTCTGCCGGCAATATGGGCGTGAGCTGGAGCTTTGGTTCGAGCCGGGTAAACTCCTGGTGAGCGAGTGTGGTTCGCTGCTGGTGCAGACCAACGTCCTGAAAGAAAACCCTACCCGTACATTTGTTCACGTAGATTCCGGACTAAACCACCTGATCCGGCCGATGATGTATGATGCCTGGCACGACATCGTCAATGTATCGAACCCGGCGGGTGAAGAAAAAAACTATACCGTTGTCGGTTATATTTGCGAGACGGATACCTTCGCAACCGACCGGAGCCTGCCGGAAGTTCGCCCTGGTGACGTGCTGGCGTTTAAAAATGCCGGTGCCTACGGCTACATGATGGCGTCGACGTATAACTCCCGGCCCCGTCCGGCGGAGGTACTGGTGTATGAAGGACAACCCTACCTGATTCGCCGGCGCGACACGTTTGACGATCTCATCCGGAACCAGGTCGATGTGCCTGTATTAAATGCTGTAACTGTATAGTAGTTTGAAGTTTGAGCCGGGCGGCCGGTGCCGTTTGAAGTTCGAAGTTGTAAAAACAGCAACTATTAGCTTTAGGCTCAAACCTCAAACTTCAAACCTCAAACTTTAAACCTCAAGATGGGAAGAGCTTTTGAATATCGCAAAGCCCGGAAATTCAAGCGGTGGGGGCAAATGTCCAAGACCTTCACCAAGATTGGTAAAGAAATAGCGATGGCCGTGAAGAGCGGTGGCCCCGATCCCCACGCCAACGGGCGCCTGCGGGCGGTGATTCAGAATGCCAAAGCCGCCAACATGCCGAAAGACAACGTGGAGCGGGCCATCAAGAAGGCATCATCCAAAGAGCAGGAGGATTACAAGGAGATCACCTACGAAGGCTACGGCCCCCACGGCATTGCTATTGTGATTGAAACGGCAACGGATAACCACAACCGGACCGTAGCCAACATCCGCAGCTACTTTAATAAATTGGGTGGCAGTCTCGGGACTCAGGGTATGCTCGATTTTATGTTCGACCGCAAATGCGTTTTTCGGATTCCCGCCGAAGGAATCGACATTGAAGAACTGGAATTTGAATTGATCGATGTAGGGGGCGACGAAGTTGACCTGGACGAAGAAGCGAATGAACTGGTGATTTACGGCGAGTTTACCGCCTTCGGAGCCATTCAGAAGTTTCTCGAAGAAAAAGGCTACGATATCCGGCAGGCCGAATTTGAGCGTGTTCCCAACGATACTAAAGAACTCAGCGAAGAAGAAGCTGCCGAAGTGGACAAACTTATCGAGCGCATCGAGGAGGATGACGATGTGCAGAGTGTTTACCACAACATGCGGTAAACGTCTGCTTTATTTCTTTGCTTTATAAGCGGCATTCGATGTGGGCATAGCTGCCTGCATCAAATGCTGCCATTGATGTAGCTTCTGCTGCATGACCTCAGCTCGTTTGGGATCGGCTACAACCAGGTTCCGGGTCTCTCCAACATCATTTGCCAGGTTAAATAACTCCAATTGCCCGTCCTCGTAATGCTCGATCAGTTTGTAATCGCCCTGACGGATAGCTGCCGAGGGGCGTCCACCCTGGTTACTGTAGTGCGGGTAATGCCAGTACAGGGCCTCCCGCGCGGGTGCCCGGCCGTTCGACAGCGTTTTGACAAAACTAACACCATCAATTTCCGGCGAAGTTAGCGGCCGGCCGGTTAGCATTTCCGTAAACGTCGGGAAGTAGTCGATTGTGCAGAGTTGCGCATCACTCACCAGGCCGGCTTTGGTCAAACCCGGCCAGCGGATAAGCAGCGGGATCCGGATGCCGCCTTCACTCAGAAACCCTTTGCCGTCGCGCAACGGCAGATTGGACGTGGCGGGGGTGTTAGGGCCTTCTTTGACTGACAGCCCGCCGTTGTCTGAGGTAAAAACAAGTATGGTATTATCGTAAATTCTCTCCCGCTTCAGGGTTTCAATGATCTGGCCTACACCGGAGTCGATGCTCTCCATCATGGCTGCGTAGTGAGGATTGGCAAATGCCTCATCCACGAGCCGCTGTTTTTTCTGTTCATATTTGGCGAGTAACGCCTGCCGGGCCTGAAGGGGTATGTGCGGAGCATAGTGCGCCAGGTACAGAAAAAAAGGCCGTCCTTTCAATTGGGTGATCAGCCGGGACGTTTCGTCGGCGAGCCGGTCGGTCAGGTACTCGCCGGGCTGGCCGGTTTCTTTCAGGTCATCCAGCGCCCAGCGGGAGGTTGCGTACGGGTAAAAATAACCCGGAGGGCTACCCCCCGGCGCTACCCCTATCGTTTGGGTAAAGCCTTGTTTGTCGGGGTATCGGTCTTTTGACTCCCCCAGATGCCATTTGCCAACTATGGCCGTTGCGTAGCCGTTAGCCCGGAATAATTCGGCCAGTGTGGTTTCGTCCAGCGGCAGCGACTGCTGAAAGGCGGGTGTCGTTAGCTTATCATTAAAAACGGCATCGGTGCGGGCATTCCGGCCGGGAATAAAATCAGTCAGCTGAAGCCGGGCGGGGTATTTACCCGTCATGATGCTGGCGCGGGTGGGGGAGCAGACCGGACAGGCGGCATATGCCTGCGTAAACCGCATACCCGAAGCCGCCAGCTTGTCGATCTGGGGCGTCTCATTGAAGGAGTTCCCGTAGCAACCCAGATCACGCCAGCCCATATCATCCGTCAGAATAAAAACGACATTGGGCCGCTGGCGGTGCGGTGTTTTCAGGGACAGAAAGAGACTACTGCTAAAAGCAACGGCAAGGATCAGGAAGAGAAAGGGTTTCATAATAAGCCGTTAGTCGTTGATCAATAGGGTTAGGATTGCTGCAAGATTACTAAATATCTGCACAACCTCCGCTATCGGCCAACGACTAACAACTAATTCCTGAAAACTACCTACCGCATACTCACGCCGTCGCGGAGCAGTTGAATCCAGCCTTTCTGCACCAGCGGGGGCGCATTGCGGCTCACACTGGCAAAGCGCACCGTCACCTGATAGTAGTACAAACCCGAGGCCAGATCCTGACCCGCCGTAGTCTTGCCGTTCCAGTTCAGGTTGGGGTCGGTCGTCTGGAATACCTTCGCCCCCCATCGGTTATAAACCACAAACTCCACCGTCTCCACAAACCGCGGGCAGGCCAGCGGCTGAAACACGTCGTTGCGCCCATCGCCGTTGGGCGTGAAGACGTTCGGCAGCTTGTAGGCCGGACAGTTGTCGTTGCATACCCGGTTGCTGGGCGCACTCTCCAGGCCCCGGCGGTTTACGGCGGTGACGTAATAGCAGCCCGCCACCGACGTCAGGCTGCTATGCTCAAAGGTTGTGACTGGGGCTGGCACGCTGGTGAGCCGCTCCGACCGCTCGTCTTCCTGGTAGCGGCTGTAGTAGATGTTGTAGCTGGTGATGGTCTGGTCACAAAGCTGGTTGCGGGCATCCCGCTCCGGATAGCGCCAGCGCAGGTTGTTGCTGAAGCTGCTCTGGTTGCAGAAGCTCTCATCGGTCAGGGCGGCACAGTCCAGCGGGTCCAGGCTCAGCACCGGCGGGCAGGGGCGGGTGGTGTCGATGGGGCTGGCGCAGATGATCTGCGAGAAGTTGTAGAGCAGGCCCACGGGTATGCGGCTGTCGGGGTAGCGGCCCACGGTCTCTACCCGGTAGCAGTAGCTGCTGTCGGCCGACAGGGGCAGGCTGGTGTTGCCGTCGGCCAGGAAGGTGTCACTGCCCGTGTCGGTATAGACATAGGTGTTGGGTCCCTGCACGGCCACTTCGGCAATGAGGTTGAAGGGGCCGTTGGGCCCCCGGCGGCTGCGGTAGACGCGGTGGCGCTGGTTGTCGTTGCTCCAGGGGGTCTGGGCCTGCCAGCTGAGCTGGATCTGACGCAGGGCCGGGGTGGTCGATAGGCGGACACTGCTGGCGGGTTCGGTGGCATCCAGGCGGGTTAGCTGCCCGTTGGTGGCGGTGAAGTAGAACTCCAGCTGGTAGGTGTAGGCGTTCTGGGTGGTGTTCAGTCCCCGATCCACAAAGAGCGTATCGGCCACACCGGGGGTCAGGGTGGTGGTGATGGTAGCCACGGGGGTGAAGGTGGTGGTGCCCAGGCCGGTAGAGCGCAGCAGGCGGTACTGGTAGGGGGCCCCCAGGTCACCGGGGTTGAGGCCCAGGGGTCTGGTCCAGCGGACGGTAATCACACCCCGGGTTTCACTGGTGGAGTCGACCGTGACGTTGGTGAGCACGGGGGCCAGCAGGGGCAGGTTAAAGCAGACGGGCTGGGAGGCAATGCTGACGCCCCCCTGAGGCAGGGGGTACTGGGCCACAATGACGTAGCTGTACTGGATGCCCCGGCGGAGGTTGAGCGTATCAACAAAGGCGGTGGCGGTGCTGGGTACGCGCCCGACTTCGGTGTAGCCCGAGCCGGGGGGCAGGCCGGTCTGACAGGGGCTGAGTTGCAGGGGCGGACAGCCTTCCCGGCGGTAGACGAGCATCAGTGAGCCGGGGGGCGCACAGGTGTAGGGGCTCCAGGTGAGCTGCACGGCGCGGCCGCCGGTGGGGCTGGCGGTAGGCCGGGCCGCGAGGTTCTGGGGCCGGGGGCCGATGATGGTGATGCGGAAGGACTGCAGGGTAGCCAGCTGGGTGGCGTTACGGCCGGGGAAGTCGACGGCGCGGAAAACGATGTCGTAGGGTTCCTGTCGGATGTGGCTGCAGTTGGTCTGCCAGCGGAAGGTACCGGTGGCGGGGGAGTTCTGAGGCTGGTTGGGCGTGGTGAAGGTAGCGGCCTGGGGAGCCACCAGCGCATCGGGGTATGGCTGGCCGTCGGGACCGCGGTTGAAGGGACCGCCGAAGGCAGTGAGTTCCAGGCGGTGGCCGTCTGGATCAGTAGCGGTAACGGTCTGGTTGATGAGGGTACCGGCCTCAACGCAGAGGTCGGCGGGTGCCTGGAGTTGAGGCCGTCGGTTGGGGTTGTCGGTTACCACAATCTGCATGTCGCGGATGATTTCACCGATGAGCACCCCGTTTCGCCATTCTTCGATGATGAAGGCGACGTTGTACTGGCCGGCGGCCCCTGGGGCATCCCAGCAGAGGTCACCGGTGATGGGATTAATGGTAAAGGTAGCGGGGGCGTTCTGGGCCTCGGTCTGGGCATTGGGGTTGATGCCTCGGGCGGGGTCACGGTAGCCGTTGACGACCACACCGCGACAGGGGTTGCTGGGCACGCCCTGCTGGGGAATGGTGAGCCGGTAGGCGAGGCTGTCGCCGTCGGCGTCGAAGGCGGCCGGGTTGTGGCAGAAGCGCTGGCCGACGCGGGCGGAGTCCAGGGGTGGGTTGAGCAGCACTGGGGTGCTGTTGAGGCCCAGAGCCGCGTTCACCGAAATAGTTGTCGAGATATAAAAAGACGTATTAACCGGATCCAGCATATTAATAGTGCCGTTGTTCCGGTTGGTTATGGCCACTGAAATACTGAAGGTGCCGGGACCCGGATACGTATGGGTTGTGCGGTAGATATTGATAGACGTATTGGGATTACCGCGTAAAAGCGTTGGCGGCAGCCGCCGAACCTCCTGCGTGGTACCGTCGCCGAAACAGAACGTAACCGTCTCCTGTTGGCGGGCGGCATCGCGCCCCCGCGCTTCGTCAAAGTAAACGGTTAGCGTAATTTCATAGGTAAGTGAGTTGCCAGGCAAGCGACGGGTGGTAATTTCACCGGCCCGCACGTGGGTAGCATAGGAAACAGCCGGCCACAACGACCCAATCAGCAGGAAGGCGACCAGCCAGGCAGTATAGGTAAATTTCATGCGGTAGGACATTTTTTGTATCAACGGATAAGCCCGCAAAAAGTATATACTTTCTTACTGATTGCGCGAAAAAGAACCCCGGACCAATATAGGAAATGTGCAGGATTCAAAATAACACCTATTCAGCCAAAACACTGTACTAGATTTTGTACAGATAAGGCGTATTCAGCACGGTTTTCCAGAAGAAACGCAGGTAAATGCCAACCTGTTTGGCAAATTCCTGCTGATTGGACAGGTTGCTGAAAACGCGCTCCCGATTCCGCAGGTTAACCAGTATTTTCCAGCCGAAAATAATGGGAATGAGCAGCAGATAATGCAGGATCAGTAGCAGGTAGGCGCCCACACCGTACTGTTTTCGAATCCACAAAAGCTGCGAAACCTGCATCTGTGGCCTGAACCGGTTGATGTACGTGATCGACTGCTGCTGATATTCATTACTGCTGCCGTACTCCAGGTGAACAAAATAGGCATCCCGAAGCAGCAGCATCCGGCCGTGCTGCCGCAGCCGGAAACTCCACTCCACGTCTTCGCCGTACATAAAAAAGCTTTCGTCCAGTTTGCCCGCTTTGTCGATGATGCTTTTCCGTGTCATCAGAAATGACCCCGATAGCCAGTCGACTTCGTTAGGGTCGTCGTAGTGGTTATCCGGAATGAACCGGTGGAGCAGCTTCTGAAAGCCGGGGCGCTGCGGTACTATGTAGAAGTAGCGCCGTATTTTGCCGAAGGTGTCAAAGATGTCGTGGTGTACCTGGCCCTCCCGGTTGATTTGCATGGCACTGACGGCCGCTATCTCCGGCCGCTCATCGAGCAGGCAGACACAACGGGCCAGCAGATTGTCTAGTACCAGGGTGTCGGAGTTAAGTAGCAGGATATTGCGCCCCCGCGCGTGCCCGATCGCCAGGTTGTTGGCTCGTGAAAAACCGGCGTTATACCCCATGTCAAACCAGCGAACATCCGGAAATAAACGGGTAATTGCCTGCCGGCTGTTGTCGCCGGAGTCGTTATCAACAATAAGAACTTCCAGATTAACTCCTGATGTATACTGGTAAACCGACGTCAGGCTGTCAATAATAAGATGTGGTGTTTTGTAATTAACATAGATAATCGACAAATCCACGGGTAGTTTAACGGCCTGCATTCACTCTGAATAAGAAGGACCCAAGATATTACTGCAAAATAAGCAGTTTACCTGTTATCCCGTATCAAAAAATCAGAAACCTTAGTCAGTGACCGATTAATACAGCACCCAGGTATCTTTACCGCCCCCACCTTGTGAGGAGTTTACCACCAGGGAGCCTTTGCGCAGGGCCACTCTGGTGAGGCCACCCGGTATTACATTTATGCCGTCGCCGTACAGAATATATGGGCGCAGATCGACGTGACGTCCTTCGGGTTGCTCGCCTACAATACAGGGTACCCGCGATAGAGAAATCGTCGGCTGGGCAATGTAGTTGCGCGGATTGGCTTTAATTTTCTCCCGAAACAGGTCATGATCGGCTTTGGTCGCTTTAGGGCCGATCAGCATACCATAGCCCCCGGCTTCGTTGGCTTCTTTGACCACCAGCTTTCCGATGTTTTCCAGCACATAGCGGCAGTCGTCTTCTTCGCGGCAGATGTAGGTGTGTACATTCGGAATGATCGGCTCTTCGTTGAGGTAGTATTTGATGATGCGCGGCACATAGGCATAAATCACCTTATCGTCGGCCACTCCCGTGCCGGGGGCATTGGCCAGCGCTACCCGGCCTTTCTTATACACCTCCATAATGCCCGGTACGCCGATCAGCGAGTCCGGATTGAACACCTTCGGGTCGATAAAGGTATCGTCGATGCGCCGGTAAATAACATCCACCGTTTCAAACCCTTTTGTGGTCCGCATCTTTACGTACCCACCCATCACTACCAGGTCGCGGGCGTCGACTAGTTCGACGCCCATCTGCTGGGCCACGTAGGAATGCTCAAAATACGCGGAATTGTAAATGCCCGGTGTAAGCACCACTACGTTCGGATCGGGCCGGTCGGCAATATACTGCAGCATTTGCAGCAGGCGGGTAGGGTAGTCGGATACCGGCCTGACGCCCGTATGCGCCAGCACTTCCGGAAAGGTTTGCTTGGTCAGTTCCCGGTTTTCGAGCATGTAGGATACGCCCGAGGGGCAGCGTAGGTTATCTTCCAGCACCATATACTGGCCGTCGTCGCCCCGGATCAGGTCAGTGCCGGTGATATGGCACCAGATGCCTTTGGGCGGTTTCAGGCCCAGGCAGGCCGGTAGATAACATTTGCTGGATTCGATCAGGTCGCGGGGTACAATTCCGTCGTTAAGTATGTGCTGATCGTTGTAAACATCGTTGATGAATAAGTTGAGGGCGGTGATACGTTGAATGAGGCCCTGCTCCAGCCGGTTCCATTCCTGAGCCTCAATGATGCGGGGAATAATATCAACCGGCATTATCCGCTCGGTACCTTCGCCCTCGGAGTACACGTTGAAGGTAATACCCATCGACATCAGTGCCCGCTCGGCAGCATGTTGCCGGCTAATCAGTTCGTTGCGCGTGAGTTGTTCAACCCGCTGGAAAAAAGGCAGATATCCTGGTCGCACCTGGCCGTCGGCCGTGAACATTTCGTCGTAAAAACCTTCTGTCTGGTAATCGGCAAACGAAAAGTTGGCCAACGCCTGAGTTTGTGTCTGTGCGGTAAAGTCGCTGGTTTGCGATTGAATTGCCATGAGTGTTACGGAGATTTTGGAACAATATATTGGTTTTACGGCGTAAGGCCAAATTTTATGAAGTTGCTGGCGGATAACGGCCTAAGTCATTACCTTTACCAACCTTACCTTTTCTATGCAGACATCTACGGGAATTTGCTTACTGGCCGTACTACTGATGGGCTATGGCCCGGCTAAGGGGCAGCATTGGCTGGGGGTAGCCTCCGGCAATTATGCCGGAACGAATGCGCTCTACCAGCAGCCGGCTCAGGCGGCCGATTCCCGCTACCGCCTGTATGTAAACCTGGCCGGCTTCGACAGTTACGTGCATACCAACTATATGCGGTACGCGGCTCCGTTTTCGCTGCTGAGCCTGCTGACCAACACCGTACCGGCCCGGTACCGGAACGCCCGTGGGCAGCTTGTTTTTCCGTACGGGTATCTCCCCGAAACGCTGAATGGCCGGCCTAAGCGGTTGTTTATGGGCGGAGAGGTACGCGGCCCCGGCGTGCTGATTAATCTGGCCGGTGGCCGGATGGGACTGGGCTTAACATCCAGGGTCAGGGTTGGGATGAATGCCCGGCGGGTCGATGAACCCACTGCCCGCTTCATGCGCAACGGGGTGCCGCTGGAAGCTATTCTCCCCGCAACTATCTACGATAACCAGTCAGGGGCTGTCAACGTGAACGGCTATGGTGAACTGGCAGCTACGTTTGGCTATGTGTTACAGGAGGAAGGGGAGCAATTCTGGAAGCTGGGGATTACCGCCAAGCGGCTCATCGGCCTGTACAATACGCATCTGATCATTGATGATGCCAGTCACCAGCTGGTTCGGGATCGCGGGGTACCCAATATGCTGGCGCTGAACATCCGCAGCGCCGAAGCAACTTATGGCTATACTACCGAAGGCGCTTTTTCCAGGGCCAGACTAACGCCCGGCTGGCTGCTCGGCCGGCAATCGGCGGGGGGAGGCTGGGGCCTTGATCTGGGTGTGGTGTATGAATACCGACCCGAAGCCCGGCGCTATCGCTATACCGATCGGGGCGAACAGCGGTACGATGGCTCCAAAAATAAATACCAGTACCGGGTGTCGGTGGCCCTGACTGATATTGGTGCCATACAATACCGAAACCCCGCTTATGTGAACCGTTACGATGTGAATGCTACCAACAGACGGCTGACGCGCTATATGTTTGTCGGGGTGTCGGGCCTGGATGGCTATCTCTCTACGATTGACAAAACGCTGGGGCTTACCCAGGATAAGCGGCAGACATCGTTCTGGTCGGCGCTGCCTACAGCCCTGAATGTTAATGTCGATTACAAAGTTCAGGAGAACGTCTATGTAAATGCCACCTGGATACAGGGCGTTATGCCGGCAAATTCAGTTGGATTTTATACACCGTCGGTACTGGCGGTTACACCCCGCTACGAAACCCGGTGGGCTGAAATAGCTATGCCCGTTTCGCTGCAGGGAAATTATACCAACCTGACTTTTGGGCTGGCAGCCCGCCTGGGACCAGTCTACATGGGAACCGACCACCTGCCGGGCCTGCTTAGTATTGGCAAACCCAGGGGAGCCAATCTCTACGCCGGGGCTTTCATTCCCCTCTTCCGCCCCGGCCCTAAAAACCCGAACGAGTGTTACGAGCCGGGGAAGTGGAGGCTGTTCAGGAGGTAGTTTGAAGTTTGACGTTTAAGGTTTGAAGTTGGCTGACGCATTCTACAAACCTCAAACCTCAAACCGAACACCAAACCGCTCCCCCAACTCTTCTAAACTCTTAATTACCGGTTCCAGAACCGGGATGCCTTGGGCGAGTCGTTGGGCTTCCATCTCGCGTTCGGGGTCGCCGGGGATGAGAACCTGCCGGCCCTCTACGGCGCGGGCGCTGCGGAACCGCTGTATCCAGGTATCCATATGGCGTTTGAAATCCTCGGCGGGCCGGAAGGCATCAATCCGCATGGCACCAAAGAAATGCCCGGTGCCGATGCCGACGCCTTCCTGAGCCGTCATAAAACCAGCCGTGGCGAAAGGCGGTACCCACGGACCGTAATTAGCGCCCGATAATACCCCCGAAAAAATATCGACAATAGCGCCGAGGCCGTACCCCTTATGACTACCGTGTTCGCGGTCGGAGCCGAGCGGCAGCAGCGCACCCCCGTTGCGAACGGCGTTGGAGTCGGTTGTCGGCTGCCCATCGGCATCCTGCGCCCAGCCCAGCGGGGCAGGTTGTCCTTTACGCTGTAGAATCTCCAGCTTCCCGTAGGCGACGGCGGTAGACGCGAAATCGGCCAGGAACGGCGGCTCCGACAGGGCCGGAACCGCTACCGCTATTGGATTTGTACCGAGCAGCTTATCCAGCGAAAAGGTAGGCGCTACCAGCGGAGCTGCATGGGTCATGGCCTGCCCGATCATATCGTGCTCCACCGCCAGCATGGCGTGATAACCCGCAATGCCGAAGTGGTTGGAGTTCCGCACGGCAACCCAGCCGGTGCCGGCCTGCCGCGCCTTTTCAATAGCCACCTGCATGGCCCAGGGACCGACTACGAGGCCCAGCCCCCGGTCACCGTCGACGACGGCGGTGGAGGGACTTTCGTGAACAATATGCATGTTGGGTTGCGGATTCAGCCGGCCGAGGTCGTAGAGACGCACATAGCCCGGCAGCCGGGCTACACCGTGGGAGTCTACTCCCCGGAGGTCGGCGCTGACGAGTACATCGGCGGCCAGGGTAGCATCGGGCTCGGAGCAGCCGATGGACAGGAATATCTGATGCGTAAACTTGCGGAGTTGGTCTGCTGAAATCATAGCCGCAAAAATATAAGTAACAACTCGATGTTTCCCTTATTACGCTAAGGAACGACTAATATTTCTGTCGTAACCGCTTATACAATAAACCGGCGATTACCGGGCCGACAGAGCTTGTTTATTTGAAATATAGTTCTAATTTTCAGCTTTCTAACTAACCGGATTTGTGGGGAAAGAGTAGCGTACCGGCCGGCTGAGTACAACGATTTGGCTGTTGTGAAGAGTGTAACAATTGTTTACTGCTTACGCTGATACCTTATGAAACAGTCTTACTACCTGCTGCTTGGTCTGCTATTAGGCGGTACACCGCTTCAGGCGCAAATGGCGACGTCGGCTAAACAACCCTTATCCAGTACCTCGCAGGCCGTAGCCGGCCTGCACAAGCCTGCCGGCCGGCAGGTGGCAACCTCACCCGTCTACGTAAAACTGTATGGCCTTTATGGTTTGCTGACACCCGGCTCGTTGCTGATTACAGACACCAAAGGACTGGGGGCTGGGGTGCGGGCCGGAGCGGGTGTCGGCTTTATTGCCAATGATTTTATTAATGTGGGGCTGGACGCCGATTTGCTCTTTGGGGATAACCTCAAAAAAGAGACGGTAGCCGCTACCGGGATTACCACAAAAACTACTGATTTTAAAATCGTATCCGTAACGCCCAACATTACCTTCAAAGCGTTGGCGCATCCGGCGTATTACATCTATAATCGGCTCGGTATTATGGTCGGTAAGGTACTGACGTACCAGACTACGGAAGAGATCAGGTACGCAAGTACAGGTGCTTCTGTCACAACCAGAGTTTTGGAGACCGATTTCGGCGACAATAGTCTGGTGTTAGGCTATCAGGCGGCTTTGGGGGTTCAGTTTCGCCTGAGTGAAGCCCTGCGGGGATTCGTTGAGGTGGTGGCCATTAACCAGTCCTTCAAGCCAAAAGAACGGACCGATATTGTCACCAATACGAAAGACGGTAAGGTTACCAGTACCAGTAAATCGTATTATGCCTACGAAAAAGAAGGTGAACGAGGCTATACGAAATACCCCGATGGCCGGAATGTGTACCTGGGACCCACGTACAACGTACCCCTGAATAGTATTGGGGTTGGGGCTGGTTTAGTGTTTCGATTTTAAAAAGCAGAACAACTCTATAACGCTATTGCCATGATCCGGTTTTTTTACCTGCTGCTGGCCCTGCCACTGGGCTGTCTTTCGGTTCAGGCTCAGCCGGTAGCCGCTGCCAGGCCCCCGCAGAGAACAACTGCTGAACCGCCGGGCGGGCCGGTGTCGCCGATATACCTGAAAGTATATGGGTATTATGGCCCGCTGACACCAGGGTCGCTGTTAAGCTCCACCTACAGCAACAACGCTACGGGTGGGCAGACGTTCAAAACAACCCGTTTTGGGTTGGGAGCCGGTGCCCGGGCGGGGATTGGTATCGGATTTATTGCCAGTGACTTTATTAACCTGGGGCTGGATGCCGACTGGCTGTTTGCCGATAAGCTGAAACGGGAAAACGCTACCTCGTACAACAACTTCACGTATTCCAACACCATTACGACCAATCTGCAGGTAGCCTCGCTGGTTCCGAACATTACGTTTAAAGCGCTGGCTCGTCCCTCGTATTACATCTACAACCGCCTGGGTATCATGGTGGGCGCAGTACTGACGTATGAGCAGGTCATTAATGAGCTGAACACGGGGCCCAAAGTATCCCCAACGACCGGGGTCTACCGGTGGCGTTTCTCCAAAAACAGCCTGGCGCTTGGCTACCAGGCCGCTTTGGGTGTTCAGTTTCACCTGAGCGAAACACTGCGGGGGTTTGTCGAACTGGTGGCTATCAATCAGTCCTTTCGTCCGCAGGAGGGTACTTTCTCCTATGTGTCAACGCAGGATGGGAAGACACTTAGTAACGACGCTACTTCGTTTGTGTATAAATCCGGGGTTGCCGGGGTAACCACCGATGCACAGGGCAGAAATGTAGTGCCCGTTACTAATGTGGCGATGAACAGTGTTGGCGTTGGTGCCGGTTTGGTATATCGCTTCTGACTACGTGTATAACCAATAAGCAGTAAGTAGTATATATGAAAGTTTTTACCTGCGCTTGTGTGCTGGCAATAAGCATATCGATCGGTTGTTTCGGACAAAACGGAACCCAGGAGTCGCCGGTATACGTAAAGGTATCCGGGTTTTACGGTCTGCTGACGCCCGGTACAGAACGGTATACCATGGCCTCCTTTAATTCCGCCAATACCGTGTTTGAAGTGGGTAAAAAGCGGCTCGGTGCCGGACCGCGGGCCGGTGTCGGGATCGGCTACATCATTAACGACTTCATCAATGTGGGTATTGATGCTGATCTGCTCTTTGGTAGTGAACTAACCGCTGCCAACAGCAGCAATACCACAACAAACCGCTACACGCAGCAATCGACCACCAATTACCGGGTCCTGACCATCACCCCGAATATTACTTTCAAGGCCTTATCGCAACCGGGTTATTACATCTACAACCGGATTGGCGTTGGCGTGGGTATGCTGCTGACGTATGAGACGGCCATTACGACGGTAACTACGCTGCCGGCCGCCAATGCTGGGAACTACCTGCGGGTGTCGGAGATGAAAGCGCCACCGGCCGTTGGATTTCAGACCGCGCTGGGCGTTCAGTTTCGGGTCAGTGATAAATTAAGAGGGTTTGTAGAGATGGCCGCCATCATTCTGGCTTTCAAGCCGACGGAACTGAGTGATACGAAGAATCTGAAAAACGACAGCAACTTTGATAAGCTGAACATTTTCAAATTCGCCGATTTCGGGACGTATAATACGGTGGAAGCGGCAGCGTCGCGTACTGTGACGCTGCCGAGCCGGACGGTTCCGGTCAATAGCATCGGGCCGGGGGCCGGTCTGGTTTTTCGCTTTTAACCCACAGCTGTATGCCGCAACCCAACTATGCCCTGCCGCTCCGTTTTGACGAGATACTGCGCCGGAAACCGCATCCGACCTGCTCGCTGCCGCAGTCTATCGCCCAGAATCTGTTTCTTATCATCACAACCCACCTCAGCGAGTCTCGCTTCGATGAGACATTCGGCTGTAGGTTGTGGGAGGAAGACTTTAATCATCAGCTCAGTAGCCGCTGGCGTGAGGATATCCGGCAATCGATAGAGACCTCGGTGACTCAGCACGAAAAGAGGCTCGGGCAGTTGCGTATTCAGGTCGATATTGGCGATCAGGAGTTACAGATCACCAAAAACAACCGCCGGATTAAGCGCCGGCTTCTCATACGCATTGACGGTGTTATCCGCCGGACTAACGAGCGGTTTACATTCCAGCGAAGCCTTTATCTGGCACCCATATCAACCGAATAATTCATGAACGCCCAGGTACTTGAACCGAACAGTTTTTCCCGCGAGCGGGTCAAAAGCCGGATGCTGCGCCGGGCGGCTGAATTATGGGGCTACACCGAGGCCGATCTGGACAGCTTTGATCCGCTGGTAGCCTTACTGGTTGAGGCTTGTGCGGTGGAGTTTGAACACATTTCCACCGAAATCACAGATACGCAGAACCGGCTGCTCGACCGGCTGGCGCAGTTGCTGCATCCGGAGCCGGATGTGGCGCGTCCAGCCTTCGGGCTGGCGCAGGTTCGGTCGGTTGAGCCCCGTTCCATGGTGCAGCCGACCACCCAACTTCTGTTTAAACGAACGGGTGCGGGTCGCTACGATTCTGGTGGGCCGGCAGTAGGGCAGGAAATCTTTTTCTCTCCGGTTAGTTCGTTTCCGGTTGTTGATGGGGCCCTGCGGTATATAGCTACCCGTCAGGCGCTGTTTCGCCTGGAAGAAGGTAGCCAGAAGATACCAGTAGCGCAGCTAAACACGGTATCGGCGGCTATGGCGAAGCCGTATCAGTCGCTCTGGCTGGGGCTGGAACTTCACGAGGACATACCGTCGCTGGAAGGATTGATCTTCTTTCTTGACTGGCCGAATGACCCGCAGCGGGCAACCTGGCTTCAGCTGGTGCCTTTCTGCCAGTGGAAGTTAGGCGACAAGCCTCTACGCCTTCGGACTGGTCTTCCGGAAAATGCGCTATCCGGTGGTTCATCGGTCACGCTGGAGGCTGAATTTAACCCAGTGTATAAGGTTGAGAAACAGGTGCTGTCGACCTGGGACAATAGCTTTTTTACCGTCCAGCAAGCACCGGCTCTGCACGATGTTGTTGCGGCCAGGCAGCCTTATCCGCCCGAATTTGGTCAATTGTTTATGGACCGGGAGCTAAGGACGCTCAAAGAGCCGCTTTGGTGGGTAGAGGTGCAGTTTCCGCATATCATCAATCCGGAAGCGCTCTCCGGAATAGTGGGTGGATTGAATTGCTTTCCCGTTATGAACCGTCGGTTGCACCGGCTGACATACCGGCTTCAGCAAAACCTGAACATCATACCGCTCGAAACCGACCGCAGTTTCTTAGCGGTGCGTGAGGTGAGTACGAGCCAGAATGGGCGCTTGTCGGCCATTCCGCTGGGTAACCTGCTCGAACTGGATGTCCATACGTATACGGTTCAGTACGGCGTGAGCCGCTTCGACGACCGTAATGCCCGACAGGTATTAACCAATCTGCAGGACCTGGTACGGGATGAAAGCGCATCGTTTGCGGCTTTGGGTGAAGATTTTCTGTCGTCGGTGCTGCGCGAACTGAATCAGACCATTGCCCGGCTTGAGGCTAAAGTAGACCAGAAAACGCAGAAGCGCGACCCTATTCCCTACCTGATTATTAAGCCGAAACAGCCTGGCGAGAACGTCTTTATCGAATACTGGACCTGCAACGGCGAGGCTGCCAACCGATTATCTCCTGGAAGCAGACTCACTCCTTACGCCGATACGTCGCTGCGGAAAGAGAATTGCCTGCTGCTGACAACCACCGCCGGCGGTCGGGAACGCCCTAAGGATTCCGAGAAAATCAATACCTATAAACGAGCCCTGCTGAGCCGGAACCGCATTGTCACGCTCGAAGATGTGCGGGTGGCCTGTCGGGCCGAACTGGGCGCAAATATTGTGTCAGTGAAGGCTGAACGGGCTTTTCGGGTGGACGCTGTCCCGACGAACGGTTTTCAGCGGTGTATTCGAGTTAGCCTGCAGCCGGCGCTCCGGAGCAGTTACACGGTTCAAGAGTGGGCGCAACGGGCCGAGCAACTCCGGGTGAGTCTTGAATCGCAGTCCGTAGCCGGTATACCATACGAGGTTGTCGTTTTACCTGCTTAACCAAAACGCCGATGGAGACACTGGATAGCTACGCCAAACGACTGAATCGCCTGCCAATAGACCTCCGGCTGGAGGTGGTGCTGGCCGATATGCTGGAAGATGGGGTGTCGCTCGACGATCTGATCGTGAACCCGCTTGGCAGCTTCAACCGGCCGTTCGGGCGCGATATAGCGGACACCGAGTGGGTAGAAGCGCAGCATGGGCACCGGCGGTGGTTGCAGATCAACGTAAACCGGAATGGGATTTATGACTTTCTGCCGGAAGGCGTCTTTCACCAGCCTACGTCCGACGACACCCTGGCAACGCAGGAGACGATACTCCGGGAGATAAAAATCCAGCGGGAGCGTGAGGAGGCTGCCCGGCGGTTTTTTCTGCCGTTGGAGCAGGAGTTTTTCCGCCAGCGGGTTCGGATTGAGCAGGAAGAACGTACTCATCTGGCGCAGCACGATCCGTTTTCGCTGGACGATAATCTGGTCGCTCAGTTCTGGGAATTGCCGGATTTTCTGACAACTGCTCAGGCAAAACGGCTGGTGTACCTGTTGCCGGTGGTGTATCAGTTTGTGGGTGACCTGCACCGCACAGCTCTTTGTTTCGAGCAGTTGCTGGGCGAGCGGGTCAGCCTGCAACCGGAGCTGCCGGGTTTGGTAAGCTTATCGGCAGATACACCCCCGCTGGGGCAGTGGCAATTAGGCAATGATTCGCTGTTTGGCGGGTATGTTCGCGAGGAAGGGGAAGTGATCCGGCTGAGGGTTCACCTGAGCCGGGCTGACCAGGTTCCAGACTACCTGCCGGGCAGCAACGGCCGGCGGGTAATCAATCTGTTGCAGGAATACCTGTTGCCTATGGACACTACACTGGTGGTGGAACTGGATACGTCGGCCTTTGAGAATGCCTTTATACTGGATGATATCCCCGATAGTGGATTACTGGATTTTACAACATGCCTTTGATCGATTACCCGTATGACCTTACCTGAATTAACACATTACCCGGTTAACTGGGTCGACGGTATGAAAATCGCCCGGCGGCATTTTACCGAATGGGAGAATTTCATGCACGACCAGATTCGTGATAGTCAGGCGCTTGGCCTTAGCGAGTTCCGGTACGGCATACTGCCGGCCGAACAGGCGCTTGATGTGCAGATTCAATGCGATGTCAACCAGCAGATCCGGGTGCAATTGTACCGTTGCCAGGCCATCAGTCCCAACGGTGCCCGCATCAACCTGGATTTTGCCGATGCCCTGACCTGCGCCACCTCCTATCCGGCCCTGGCCGAAACCTATAGTCTGCAAACCGGCAACCCGCAGCTGCTGGATATAGTGCTGACGGTAGACCCGTTCAGCCGCATACCCACCGGGGAGCCGCTATTGCAGGAGTCCCCCCCCAGGCATCCGTATACCCGGCCCGATTACCGGCTCGACGTAGTGCCGCAGGGACAGCTGCAAAGCCGGGAACTCAGCTACCAGCTGGTGATTGGCCGCCTGCGCTACGCCGACGGAGAGGTAAAACCCGTAGCGGAGTACCTGCCGGCCTGTACGTCGGTGCGGAGTCTGCCCCGGCTATACCAGTGGTACCAGCAGTTTGGCAGACACCTCGACATGCTGGAAACGAATGCCTATAAAATTCTTCAAAAAACCCGCGACAAAGACCAGAAGAACGTCTTGCTGACCAGCACACAACTGCTGGCAGAGCGGCTTGCGTTTTCGCTGGCCGACTTCAGCACGCGGTTTAGCTGGACGGTACCCTACGAACCACCCATTCACATGGCCGAGTTGTTGCTGCGTCCGGTGCAGATCGTGCGGGCGGTGCTGACCATGCTCAGCGGGCGCGAACGGGAAGAGTTTGTCGGCTATATCAGTGAATGGGCCGACCTGACCCCCGGCGCATTTGAGTCTCAACTCAATGCCGCGCTGCAGTTGCCGTATAACCATACGGAACTGGCAACCCTGCTGGCCGGTATTGATGCCTTTTATCAGGTGCTGACAACTGTACTGTACAAACTGGCCCAACTCGACTTCATCGGCAAACGCAAAGGCCAGAACGTCTTTATCATCGAGAACGAAGTGAACCCGGCGCCCGTCGAGAAACCCCGCTCGCGCTGGAGCCCGCTGGGGTAGAATAAAGGGTTTGACGTTTGTGGTTTGACGTTCAACAGGCGAAGCCAACCTCAAACTTTAAACGTCAAACCACAAACGTCAAACCTATTGCCAATGGAGCCCCTTAACAAAACCGAACGCCGGATGGCGTTTAACCGATTTCTGGGCGTGTACTGCCTTTCACTGAGCGTACCGCTGCTGGCTGCATACCTGTTTTTCAGTATTCCCGACCGGGTGCTGAAAGAAGAAAATGTCCGGATGAGAGAAACCCTGGATGAACAAAGCCAGCGCCTGCTGCAGCGGGTAAGTGGCGTTACCACGGGCCTGAAAACGCTGGAAACAACCGATCAGGCCTATCTGAAAGCAACCGATATTGAGAAGGGAAGCCTGAAAACGCAGTTGTCGGGTCTCGAAAACGAGATTCAGGGACAGGTCAATGGCATAAAGGCTGACACGGTGCAGTTTAAACCAGTGAACAGGCAGATTTCCAAAGGGTTGATCGGCGCGTACGAAGCCGTGCTGACATACCGGAACAGCATCGGATACCTGCGCGATATGCTCGACAAGAAAGGCATTGATGCCGACCAGGTCGAGAAGCTGTCAGCTGCGCTCACCCAGGCTCGTCAGGAAAATGAGATGCTGAAGTTACTGGCGGCCCGTAACAACGCAGCCCCGGCTCCAACTCCCAGTAGTGGTGGAGGGGGCGGAGGGGGTAACCAGTATCTGGCGCAGCTTCAGGATTGTAACGGGAAGCTGACATCGGCGCAAAGCCGCATTGCGCAGCTTGAAAACCAGTTAAAGAACAGCAGTACGCCTGCCCAGGTACAGCCCGTATCAACCGGAGTTTCCAAGGCAGAAGTTGAAATGGACCTTGTGGAGCGGTGCGAACGCAAAGCCGATGATACCAAACGCCCTCCGCTCTGGCGCCGTCCTTTGTATGAATTTGCTGTAGAAACGTTGGAGCAAACCAGTCATCCGGACGCTAAGCAACGTATCACCACCATTCAGGGCAAACTCCGTCGCCTGGGGTCTGATTGAGTAATTGCTAAACCCGTACTACTATGGCCTATACCGACGAAGTAAAACGAGCCATTCAGATTGCGCAGGCGCTGTCGAAGGAACATCAGAACGAGCTGTTTACCCCAGCTCACCTGCTGATGGGATTACTGCATAACGAAGTCGGACTGGCTTCCCACCTGAACGTGCTGGGCAAAGATGTACCTTACCTGCGCGAATGGGCAGAAGTGCGCATGGAAGCGGCTCCGAAAGCAAGCCGGTTATCACCAAACCCACCCGGCGATAGTCAGGTAAAGTCGACCATGGATATGGCCGATCTGGTGGCCATGCAGTTGGGGAAGGACCAGACCGATGCCATTTCGGTGCTGGCAGCTTTGCTAAAACCCGGGCTGGCGTTTACCCCCGATCAACTGCGGAGCCTGACCCTTACCCAGGCCGAAATCATGCAGGCAGCCGCCGACGAGGCTGCCGTGCAGGATGCAGTCCGGCCGCAGGCCGCAAGCTCAAACGGCGAGCAACGTCGGGAAGGAGCTGAGCCCAAAGGCCGTTCAGGGCAGGCCTTGTTTCGGTATTGCATCGACAAAACGGCCTTAGCCGGAGAAGGGCGGCTTGACCCGATTCTGGGTCGTGATCGCGAGGTGCGGATGATGGCGGAGACGTTGGGCCGGCGCACCAAACCAAACGTGATTCTGGTGGGGGAACCCGGCGTTGGCAAAACAGCGCTCGTCGATGGATTTGCCCTGAATATCGTGGCGGGTCAGGTGCCCACCCACCTGCAAAACGCGCTGCTGCTCGAACTGGATACCGGCGCGCTGGTAGCCGGCGCTTCGTACAAAGGAGAGGTAGAAGACAGGCTGAAAAACATTCTGACCGAGCTCAAGCAACTCGGCCGGGCGGTGTTGTTTATCGACGAAATCCACCTGCTGCTCGATAGCCGGGGACCGTTAGGTACGGGCGTGGCTAACCTCCTCAAACCTGAACTGGCCAAAGGAAATCTGACGGTGGTGGGGGCCACTACCCCGGATGAATACCGCAAATACATCGAAAGTGACGAGGCCTTCAGCCGCCGGTTTGATGTTCTGCGGGTAGAAGAGCCGAACGTAGAAACCGCCATCCGGATGGTGGAGCGGCTGGTGCCCTTCTACGAAAAACACCACCAGTTAACGGTAGGGCCAGAGGCAGTGACCGAAGCCGTGACGCTGGCCAAACGGTACAGCCGCGACCGGCGCCTGCCCGATTCGGCTGTGGACCTGCTCGACCGGACGCTCTCGGCGGTGCGGATGATGGCTGAGAATACGGCTGTGGAAGTACACCGGCTCACCGAGCGGCTCGATCAGCTTGTGGCGGAGGAGTCGGCTAATCATGGGCGGGATCTGCGCTGGCTGCACCAGGAGCTGGAACACAAAATCAGTCCGATCCTGCTGGCGGCCCTGGCCGACGAAACAACCATTGATGCGTATGAGACGGCGGCTGACCTGGCCGATTACATCCGCCAAAAGCTGAACCGGCTCTCGGAGCTGACCGATACGGCTAAAACGGGCATCGACCGCCACGATGTGGCCGCTGTGATTTCGCACAAAACGGGTATCCCGCTGGGTAAAATCCAAAGCCAGGAACGGGACAAACTGCTCGCGATGGAGTCGGTGCTGAAGCGCCGGGTAATTGGGCAGGACCATGCCGTAAAGGCCGTTGCCGATGCCATTCTGGAAGCCCGTTCCGGTCTGACAAAGGCCGGGCAGCCCATCGGCTCCTTCTTTTTGCTGGGGCCTACCGGCACCGGGAAAACCGAGCTGGCCAAGTCGCTCGCCGATTTTCTCTTCAACGATGAGTCCTTCCTGATCCGGTTCGATATGTCGGAGTTTAAAGAGGAACATTCGGCCGCCCTGCTCTACGGCGCTCCCCCTGGTTATGTGGGCTATGAAGAAGGTGGCCTGCTGGTCAATAAAATCCGGGAAAAGCCGTATTCAGTCGTGCTGTTCGACGAGATCGAGAAAGCACACCCCTCCGTGTTCGATATTTTTCTGCAGATCCTGGACGAGGGTAAGCTGCACGACCGGCTGGGCAAAGAAGGCGACTTTTCGGATGCGGTCGTGCTGTTTACCTCCAACATCGGCAGCGATTACGTGATGCAGCAGTTCGGGCAGGGAAACATCCCGTCCTCCAACGAACTCATGGAAATTATGGCCCGGCACTTCCGGCCTGAATTTCTGGCCCGGCTGACGGAAATAGTGCCGTTTGCCCCGATCAGCGAAGAGAATGCTGTCCGCATTTTTGAACTGCACCTGCGCGGCCTGTTGGACCAGCTCAGCAAGCAGGGCATAACGCTGACGCTGACGCCCGAAGCCCGGCGGCATTTGGCACTATCCGGGTTTACACCTCAGTATGGTGCGCGGCCCCTCAAGGGTGTCATCCGCAACCAGCTCCGGCGGCCGCTGTCACGCATGATCATCGCCGGTGAAATTGGCAAGGAAAGTGCCGTGCAGGTGGATATCGCCAATGATGCCCTGACGTGGAATATACTGAACGAAACCGCTTTAACCTGAACGATATATGCCACAACCCGCAGCCCGACTCGGCGACATGCACGTATGTCCGCTGGTCACGCCCGGTTTACCACCCATTCCGCATGTCGGAGGACCGGTAGTTGGTCCTGGCATGCCTACCGTTCTCATTGGTGGACAGCCGGCCGCTACCATGGGCGATATGTGCGTGTGCGTAGGGCCACCCGACAGCATAGCCAAAGGCTCGGCAACGGTACTCATCGGCGGCAAACCAGCTGCCCGGATGGGCGATATGACAGCTCATGGCGGCAGCATTGTGGTCGGCTGTCCGACGGTGCTGATCGGCGGCTGACCTGACTGAAAAACAAAATAGATAACCTATAAACCAAAACTTCCCATGTTTGACTACGGTATCGGCGGACAGGAGCGAAAGCTCGACGTGAACGAGAGCATCGTTGACATCCCCCAGAATAGAACGCTTATTGTTGAAAAGCTAACGGCCGACCCGGCCTTCAGACCTGAGATTGTGGATGGACTGAAGACCGTCGGCGAAGTTTTCGAGCATTTTCGGCCCGAAGTGGAAGTAGAATTCGAAACCGAAGAAGGGTCTACCACCAGCGAAACGCTGCGGTTCCGGGCGCTGAGTGATTTCAGCAAGAAGGGAATCGTGGCTCAGAGTCCCTTTCTACAGCGGCTGAACATGACCTACGAAGACTTTAGTCGGTATGTAAAGCAATTAAAGTCGAACAAGATTCTGAAAACGGTGCTGGATAATCCGGAAGCCAAAGCGGCTTATGTAGCGGCCATACAGGCCATGATTCAGGAATTGGAAGAAGCTAAAAACGCACAGTAACCCGGAAACCTATATATGGAAGCTCAGGAAAAACCATCCGCCGAAAAGACCGCTCTCCCCTCTCAGCCACTTTCGCTCGACGCGAGCAGCACCAAACTGGCCCGGTACGGCGGCTTCGGCATAGTCGAAACCACCATTGAAGGGGCGCAGAACCTGAATCCGGAGAAGAAGGCCCGGAAGAAAATATTTCTGACCGAATCGACAAAGCAGGAAGAGCGTGAGCAGCTGCAGCAACGGCTCCAGCTCCTGCTCGACCTGATAAACAACGCCGACAGCGTTGCCGACCTGGTACAAACTGCCCAGGAAAAAGCCGAAAACGCCCAGACGCTGCTGAACGAAAACCTGAAGCGGGCGGTCGATGCCTCGCGGGACCTGGAGCGCGCCTACCGGTCGGTGGCCAATTTCTACAAGAATACCGAAGCCGACAAAGTCCGTAACGTGAGCCTGCTCAACGCCGATGCCGAACAGATTACCGACCTGGACAATACCACGTTCATTGATGCGGTGGCCGAAGAGTTTGCCAGCAAATACGACCGGCTCGATTTGCGCGAGAACTATTCGCTGCTGGTGCTGCCGGGGTACCTCGGCTCCCGAAAGGCAGTAGATACCTGGGCCCGGATCGCCCACAAGAACAAAGTGATGATGGTTACGGATTTTCAGCATCTGGATGCTCCGGAAGACGTGGTTGATTTGTTTGAGGCCGCCAACATGACCGGCAGCGATGCGTACCTGTCCAACGTCATGATGACCTGCAACTGGCTGGTCGGGCGGGGCAAACACCAGGACATCGGCGAAGAAGAAGATTTGTATGTGCCGGGATCAACGGCGCTGGCCGGAAAAGTGTACAGCACACTAATGTCGCAGGTGACCGCCGGTCGTAAGCATGGTGCCTTAAATGAAGTGGATGGCGTTCGTTTCCCCATGAAAAAATCGGAAATCGCTACGCTGGAGAAAATGGGACTGATTCCGATGGTGGCCGAATACGGAAAGGTCATGCCCTTCTCGGCCAAGACCCTCTTCAACGGCGATAATCTCGGGCTGCAGACCTACTCTGTGGTACGGGTGTTCGACTACATCACCAAAGTGCTGATCGATTTCCTGAACCGGCGGGCGTTCGAAAACTTCAATTTCAACACCAAGCAGGAAATTCAGAAGCAGATTGTGCGCTTTCTGGATAATGTAACCGGGCCGGGCAAACTAATTGAAAAGTTTAAGCTGCTGCGTTTTGAGCAGGACCCCAAGCAGAAAGACCGGATATACCTCGACATCCACATGGTGCCTTATTTCCCGGCCAAGACGTTCCTGATCAAACTGGACGGGCAGAAAGGTGAAGACCCTGATTCGGCCGAATGGAAGGCCGAGTATGACCAGCAGTAACGTACATTCTCTCAACCATAACCAAAAGCAACGCTATGGCCTCATTTCAAGCGATGTTACAGTTTTCAACCGGCGATTCTGGTGAGGGAATTATGCTGAACCGGGTTAATTTTTTTGCCGTTCGCGACCGGGACAGCAAAGGCCGACCGGTGGCCAAGGCCGCCTGGACAATGATGGTTTCCCTGTATGCGATCCGGGATAAAATGTTTACGGAATGGATGCTGGATCCTTTTAAGAAGAAGGATCTCACCATCGCCTTTTTAGCCGGTGACCAGAACGAAAAAGAAAAAGAGTGGCAGTTCAAGGATGTATACTGCATCGGATTCGAAGAGAATTTTGTAGAGGACCTGGGCATATTCGAAACGATTGTCATCCTGTCGGGCGAATCGGTTTCCAACGGAAACGCCACGCTGTCCTATAACTGGGCATCTTAGCGGTTTACTCTCTAAATCCTTTTACTACCATGGGCAATAAAGCAGCAACACTGTCGGTTTGCGGCCGCGATTTCAAGGTGCTGGAATTTAACATCAATCTAGCTCAGAAAACTGATAATCAGGGCAGACCGGCGTCCGGTGTCTTTTTAGGAGACTTTTATCTGATTTTAGAGGGCGGGAGCGATGTCTTTTTTGAATGGCTTTGTGAACCCACCCGCATGGAGAGCGGTATTCTCAAAGTCAAATACAAAAAGGCGGCTTCCCACTATGTCGAATACTCGTTTGTGCAGGCGTTTGTCACGACTATACTGGAAAACCTGTATGATGTTCCCCCGATTGGTAACTCGTTTAATCAGGTGAGTACAATAGAGGATTCAAGCGAGGAATTTGAAGTCTGGACGAACGTGACCTCCATGAAAAAGGAGTTTAAAACCGATACAGGAACCCATATTCTGGCTAATTCGGTAACGAAAACCCGCCAGTTTCAGCAGCGAACGGGTATTCCGTACGTACTTATGGTAACCCTCTCGTGCGAGCGGATCACCATCCGTGACGTTGAACACAACAACCAGTGGAGCGGCCGGTAGTACCCTAATTCAGAACACGTTTGTACCATCCTTAATCCTTCTGATGTATGGCATCGTTTCGCGTTGAGATCGAAGTAGACAATGACCTGTTTATCGTAAATCGTGTCTTTTTTACGGCTTCCCGAAAACGGGATGCCAGAGGACAGCCGGCTTCGGATATTTCCTGGCGTATTTACCTGGCCATGGATGTACTGGAACAGGCAACGTTTGCCGAATGGATGTTCAGCCCGGGTATGAAAAAAGATGTAAAAATGAAATTTTATAAAACAGAAAGTGCAGAAGGGGGAGAGTCAACCCTGAAGGAATGGAACCTGAAGGACGTCCATTGTTACGGATTAGTAGAGTTGTTTATTGCCGACGCTTCTTTTCAGACATCGAACTTCTTCTTTTCAGGAAAGTCAGTTTCTAACGGCAACGCGACCATAGACCATGAGCCGGAGGAATAACCTTTTTCTTTTTTAAGCCTATAGACCTATAGTATTATGGCACATAAAGCAATTTTATCGGTAGCCGGGCAGGAAATTAAAGCCCTCGAATTTATGGTTAGCTTCAAACAGGCCTATAGTCAAAATGGCCAGCCCGCTTCGGGCGTTTACCTGGGCGACTTTTATCTGATAGCCGACGGCGGCACAGATTTCTTTTTTGAGTGGCTGGCCGATGAAGACCGGTACGAGAACGGAACCATTAAAACGTACCGTGAAGATCAGGACTCCGTGTTTCTGACCTATGAGTTTGAAAATGCCTTTATTACGGATGTATCAGAAAGTTTTTACGATAACTCCGGCGGCATTAAAACGCAGTTCAATCAGGTAAGTTCGGCCGAAGACCTGAGCGATGATGCGTACGACTACGGCTATCTCAATGTTCGGCAAACGAAGCAGGAAAATGTGCTGGTTCGTAATATGTGGAAACGGGTTCGGCATTTTCAGGAACGCACGGGTATTCCGTATTGTGTTTTCGTGACCATCTCCTGCGAAAAAGTTAAATTAAGAGATGCCCTGCTCGACAACCAGTGGATAGACGAATAAACGAGAGACTGCAGTATGGCTTTTGAAGGAACCCTGAACGTAGACGGTAACGCCTACAACATCAACTGGATGCTTTTGCAAATTGCCCGCAACGAAGACCAGCGCGGAAAGCCTGCTTCCCGACCGGCCTGGGGTGTGCATATCAGTCTGGATGCTATGGACGATAGTACCATTAAAAACTGGATGATCGACCCCAATATGCAGAAAGAAGGTAAAATCATCCTGAGCCGGATCGACGAATCCGCCACATTTAAGGAAATTGAATTCAAGAATGCGTTTTGTCTTAACTACGCCGATGAATTTTTTTCGGATGTTGAATACCTGAATACGGTTATTTTTATAACCGGTGGTGAGGTGACGTTTAACAAAGCTACCCTGCGCGTCTAGTCATACACGTATCTAACTGCTGAATCTGATGTCATTTCAGGCTACTTTAACGGTTGAAGGCAAAACATTTGATGTGTTGCAGTGTAAGCATATCATGTCTCAGAAATATGAGCGGGGCCGGCCTACCTCGGCGGTTCGTGGGGGCGTGATAATTTTAATTTTAGACGGCACCGACGAGGATTTACTAGGCGACTGGGCATCGGGGGCAACGGTGAAAAAAGACGGAGACATTACGTTTAACCGAATCGACCAGAACTCTACCTTACAAAAACTCGAATTTCAGGAAGCCTATGCTACCCACTACTTTGAGTTTATGTCCTCCCAGTATATTGATTCAGAAGCCGTATTGGCCGCCATCGAAGGCACCATCAATATGGATTTAAAGACAGTGGATGATAATGCGGAACGACTCATTCGTAACACAAAAACCCTGGTTCGTTTTGTGGAACGGACCCGAATCAGCAACTGCATCCTGCTCCGGCTGTCGGCCGGACAAATCAAATTAGACGGCATCGAACACCGCAACTCCTGATGCATGGCAAAACTGGTTAAGGTTAAGGTAGAACTGGAAGACGGCACTGAACTGAACCAATGTGATTACCTGCTGATCGAGCAGGATCTGTTTGGGCACCATACGTTCGAACTGCACGTGCCGTTTGAGGAGTTGGAGAAGCCCGACGAACTGTTTTTTAATCAGTCGCCCCGCAATCTGTGCGGCAAGACCATCCGGTTTTCCTTCGATCCCGTGCTGGACGACGAATCGTTCTCGTTTCGCTTCAAAGGCATTGTTACCGATCTGAACCTGAAAAATACGAGCCGGCTCTCCAATCGGTTTATCATCCGGGGGTACAGCCCGACCATCCTGCTGGAAGACAGCCGCCTGCGCCGGACGTTTCTGGGCCAAAACATCCAGAGTATCGCCAATAAAGTGTTTGACCCGTATCCCAGCAACCTGATCCGGAAAACCATTCAGCCCCGCCACTCCGACAGTCTGCCTTACAGCGTTCAATACGACGAAACGAATTTTGCTTTTTTATCCCGCCTTGCGGCCCAACACGGTGAATGGTGCTATTACGACGGGCAGCAACTGGTATTCGGCGAACCCAAAGGCCAGTCGATTGATTTTCTGGTAGACGGCACCCAGACATTCGATATGTCGCTGCGGCTCATGCCGACCCGTTTTCTGTACAGCAGTTATGACTACCGCGCCGACCAGCGCTACGAGAGCCATTCCAAAGACCAGTCGGTTTCCGGCCTCGGGCAGTGGGGGGATTTTACGCTCGATGAATCCGACAAAGCCTTCAGTCAGGAATCTCAGCTGCCGGCGACCAAACCCGTACACAGCCAACAGGAACTCGACTCCCTGGCCAAAACCCGGAAGATAGCCGAGACTACGCAACTCATTGATTTCCGGGGTACCGGCGAAAATCCGGATCTGACCGTTGGCACGGTCGTCAAAGTGAAAGCGAACCGCATTACCGAGCGCGGAGAGTCGGAAGAAAATCTCGGCAATTACCGAGTTACGCACGTTACCCATCAGGTCGACAGCAGCGGCAATTATTCCAATACATTCCGGGCTGTGCCGGAATCGGTGGATGGCCCTCCGCCGAATTCCAACGTAGCCAATCCGCTGGGACAGCCCGAGATTGCCAAAGTTATCGACAACCAGGACCCCGACAAACTTGGGCGCGTGAAGGTGGAGTTTATGTGGGCGGGCGACGCCAAGGAGTCGGACTGGATACGCGTGGCCCATCCGTATACCGGTGCGGGCATGGGTATGCTCTTTGTGCCCGAAGAAGACTCGCAGGTAATGATTGGCTATGAAGGGAACCTGGCCGAACTGCCCTTTGTGTTAACCGGCCTGTACCCCAAAAACGACAATTTCTCGTATACCTCACGCGACAACACACAGAAAATCATCAAAACCAAAGGCGGCAACCAGATTGAACTAATTGACAAAGACGGCGAACAGAAAATACAGATCACCAACGACAATCAGACGGATACTCGCCTGCTGCTGTCTTTCAGTGATAACGGAAGCATCACGCTCGAAACCCAGGGGCCGGTGAAGATAGCAGGCAGGGACATTGAGGTGAAGGCATCCAATGACCTGACCCTGGAAGCCCAGAGTAATCTCGTGCTGAAGGCAACCCAAAAAATCGCCATTGAAGGCCAGATAGAGGTCACTATTAAAACGGCTCAGTTTGCCGCCAAAGCGGATGCCACGGCCGAGCTGAAAGCCAACGGGCAAACAACGGTAGAAGGCACGCAAACCTCCGTTAAAGGCAATGCACTAGTCGAAGTAAAAGGAGCCCTGGTCACGATCAACTAACCGGGCTTACGCTACCCGGTGGGCAATAATCGTGTCGTTATCGTTCAAATAATTCTGGCTGAAGTTGAGTTCCGGGTCCAGAAAACGGGGCCGCTGCCACCAGGCGGCTTTTTTCGAAAATACCCAGCCATAAGGCTGTCCCGTGTCGTGCGTAAACACAATCTGGCTAGCGGGGGTACGTTCGTTGTAATCGTTGATAAATACCAGAAACAGATCACCCAGCGACATGGCAACCGGAGCCTTCGCCTTAAAATTGGTATCGTGTCGATCTTCAGGCGTCTTCAGGAACTCAAACTGAATCACCAGGATTTTTGACAGGTCAATGAGGTCGATATCCGGCATATCGCCGTTGATGGGGTAATACCACTTCTTGTAATCGGCGGCCGGAATGGCCAGAAAATACTGATACGCCAGCACCACCAGAACCGGGATAAGAAAAGGAATCAGACTCGTCACAAACGTCCAGCGATCGGCGAGATGCCCCGTAAACTGGTACAGCACTAAGGAAACAATCATGCCGGCCAGCATCAGCAGGAAGGCGGGCAGAACATTCCGTAGAAAGAGGAGATCATACGTCAGATAGCCAAACCGTTCGCCCAGCCAGACGTGCAGAATGCCCACCCCCAGCGCCAGCGCCTGCGCCAGCAGGTAATACGTCTGAAACGAAGCCGTATCCAACGTGCCCAGCCAGCTTATCCCCCCCAGGAGGAGCACAATGCCAAGCCCATACAGAATCCACTTCGACCGGGCGACGGCCGGTAAACGGGTCATCGACTGACTATTTTTTCCACCTCCCTCTTTGGGCGTAAACAAAAACGGGTGCATAGGCAACTGGTCGGGCAGATAGCTTCTGTCAAATATAGCGAGGAAACCGGTTCCGTTGTTAACCGCTGCCTAACTCTCTTCAGAGCCATTTACCCAGTTTCCGCAACGAATCGACATTGTGAACCGGTGCAAACACGTCGATATAGGGCAGGGCTGTTTGCATGCCCGCAACAGCCGGGCGGTAGGCGGTGTAGCCGGCCAGGGGGTTCAGCCAGATTACTTTCCTGGCTTTGGCGTGAATGACTTCCATACTCTGCCGGAGCAGGGTGATATCACCGGTATCCCAGCCGTCGCTCAGGATAATGACAATGGTGCGTTTGTCGAGAAGCCGGGCCGCGTAGTCGGTTACGAACTGGTGCAGGCTTTCGCCGATGCGGGTGCCGCCACTCCAGCTCTGGTTTTGGGCGCTAATGACCTTCATAGCGTTGCTAAAGTCGTTTTGCTTCAGCAGACTGGTTATGGACTGTAGCGAGGTACTAAAAGCAAAGGTCTCGATCCGGCGAAACACCTGCTGAAATGAATACATAAACTGCAGCAGAAAGGCCGAATACAGATCCATAGACTGGCTGACATCGCACAGGACCACCAACTTGGTGCGGTTGCGCTTAGGTTTGCGAAATATGAGGTGCATCAGTTCTCCGCCATTCCGCATGTTTTTCCGCAGGGTCCGGCGCAGGTCCGGCTGGTCTTCCTTTGCCGATTTCTCGTAACGCCGGTTGCTTTGGGCCGCCAGTCGTCGGGACAGGGCCCTGATGCTTTTCATGATCTCGTCCAGGTCGTCGGCCGGAACGGCCGAAAAATCCTGCTGCGCCAGGTTTTCGTGGGTGCTGTAGGAGGCTGTCTGCTCAATCTCTTCGTTTTTGTTGCCGGTCAGCCAGGACTTCAGGGCTTTAAATGAGTCCTGGTTGACCCCCGGTTTCAGCGTTTGTTTGGGCTGCTTTTTTTCTTTCGCGTCAACGGCCTTCTCCAGTTCTTTCCAGTAGTCGGTAAACAAGGCGTCGAACTGATCCAACTGGCTGCGGCTGCGGCACAAAACGGCCTTCAGCGCCTGCCGGAACACCTCGTTGCTGTGATAGTCGATAAATTGCAGGGCGTTCAGCGCGGTTGTTTCGTCGTCTACACTCAGCGAAAAGCCCTTCTGCCGCAGGTACCGGCAAAACTGAACAATATTGCGGGAAAGGGACGTTTGACGGCTAATCAAAGACTATCTAGTTTGGAGTGGATGCCGGTTTTTTCCATCAGTTCGCTGAGGCTCATTTGTACCTGCCGGGTATCGTGCCAGTCTTTCAGCACCACGCCCAGGGTCTGCTCCACAATGTTCTTGTCGAGGTGATCGATATGCAGGGCTGATAAGGCCAGCGCCCAATCCAGCGTTTCGGCGACTCCGGGCGTTTTCTCCAGCTTCAGGGTACGAAGCTGCTGCATAAACCGGCAGATCTGCTCGCCGAGCCGGGCATCAATACCGGGTACTTTATTGCGCACAATCAGGTACTCTTTCTCAAAATCCGGATAGCCGATGTACAGGTACAGGCATCGCCGGCGCAGGGCTTCCGACAGTTCGCGGATGCGGTTGCTGGTTAGAATAACCTGCGGAATGTGGGTGGCTTTGATTGTGCCAGTTTCGGGGATGGTGATTTGCCAGTCGCTAAGGACTTCCAGCAGAAAACTTTCAAATTCTTCGTCGGAGCGGTCTACCTCATCAATGAGCAGGACGGGTTTTCGGTGGTGGGTAATGGCCTGGAGCAGGGGGCGTTTCATCAGAAAGCTATCGCTGAAGATAGTCTGTTCTTTTTCATCCACCGACTGCGGCTGGTTCTCCACCATTTTCAGGTGCAGCAGCTGACGCTGGTAATTCCACTCGTAGAGGGCGTGGGTGGCATCGAGGCCTTCATAACATTGCAGGCGGATCAGGTCTGTTTGAAGGGCACGGGCCATCACTTTAGCGATTTCGGTTTTACCAACGCCCGCCGGCCCTTCAATCAGCAGGGGTTTGCTGAGCTGAAGCGATAGAAAAAGCGACATAGACACCGATGTGTCGGTGATGTACCCCTGCTCCTGCAACAGGGTAGAGATGTCTGCTAACGTTGGTTGTTGATGATTATCCAAGCTGCTCGTCTGCTTACTTAAAAAAAACCAGTACACAGAGCGGTGCCGGAAAATGATCCCTGCACCGCTCTGTGTATTACTTAAAAAATCACGCTACGGCCTGCAGCGCCCGCTTCAGGTACACTTTTGCCAGGTGCCGCCGGTATTCTTCCGATGCAAAATTGTCGCCCATAAAGGACACGTCCTGTCCCTGTAAGGCTGCGTTTACGGCGGCATCCATAGAAGCCGCATCCAGCGTGTTACCGGCTACGGCCTGCTCCGCTCCTTTGTCCCGGAAAGCATACTCGGCTACGCCGGTAAAAGCAATGTTGATTTTACCGTCGGGGAAGCGCATGACCGCACAGCCCACAATGGCAAACCGCGAAGCCGGGTGCTCGAACTTCATATAAGCGGTACGGGTACCGGCTGGCGGCACAGGGATGCGGATGGCGGTAATCAGCTCATTCTCCCCAAGCGCTGTGGAAAACAGGCCCGTAAAGAAGTCGGTCGCGCTGATGCTCCGGCTACCATTCCGGCTGACGACATCAATCACCGCGTCGGCGGCCAGTACCAGTGCCGGCCAGTCGGCGGCCGGGTCGGCATGGGCCAGACTTCCCCCGATGGTGCCCCGGTTACGGACCTGCACATCACCGATTACACCCGCTGCCGTATGAAAGAACGGCAGCTTCTCCTGTATCAGTGCGCTGTTGAGGATCTCGGCATGGGTGGTGCCCGCCCGGATCACAATGAAGCCGTCTTCTTCCTGAATGCCTTTCAGCGAAGAGATGCTGGAGATGTCGATCAGAAATTCGGGCTGGCTTAGCCGCAGCTTCATGGAGGGAACCAGGCTGTAGCCCCCCGCCAGCAGTTTGCCGTCGCCGTTGGCCAAAGCCGCCAGGGCTTCCTCCACGGTAGTGGCTTTTTTATAGTCGAATTCTACGGTAATCATAGTTGTGTGCTTGACGATTTACGGGTGTCTGATTTGTCAGTTACTGCTGGTCTGTATGGCCCGCCATACGCGCTCCGGGGTCAGCGGCATCCGGATGTCCTTCACCTTATGCCCACCGCTCCATAGTGCATCGATCACCGCGTTGACCACCGCCGGCGTAGAGCCGATAGCACCGGCTTCACCGGCACCCTTAACACCCAGCGGGTTGTGCGGGCAGGGGGTTACCTGATGGCCGGTTTCAAACATGGGCAGGTCATCGGCACGGGGTATGCAGTAGTCCATGTAGGAGGCATTGATCAACTGCCCGTTTTCGTCGTATTCGGCCCCTTCAAACAGAGCTTGTCCAACACCCTGGGCTACACCCCCGTGAATCTGGCCTTCCACAATCATCGGGTTGATGATATTCCCTACGTCGTCGACGGCAATAAACCGTTGTAACTTAATGGCGCCCGTATCTTTATCCACTTCTACCACGGCAATGTGGCAGCCAAAGGGATAGGTAAAGTTGGCGGGGTCGTAGAAACTGCTGAAGTCGAGACCGGGTTCCAGGTCTGCCGGGTACACATGCGGTACATACGCCGTCAGAGCCACATCACCGAACGCCAGGGACTTGTCGGTTCCCTTCACCGTAAATTTACCATGGTCAAAGTCTATATCGTCGGCGCTGGCTTCCAGCTTATGGGCCGCGATCTTCTTTCCTTTTTCGACAATTTTATCTATGCTCCGCATAATGGCCGAGCCCCCTACCGCCAGGCTCCGCGAGCCGTAGGTACCCATACCAAACGCTACCGTATCACTGTCGCCATGAACGATCTCTACGTCTTCCATGGCAATACCCAGCTTATCGGCAACGACCTGCGCAAAAGTTGTTTCGTGGCCCTGACCGTGCGAATGCGAACCGGTAAAGACGCTTACTTTACCCGTTGGCTGTACCCGCACCTGGCCAACCTCAAACAGCCCGGCCCGGCAGCCCAGCGACCCGACCACCGCCGAGGGCGCAATGCCGCAGGCTTCGATATAGGTCGAGAACCCGACACCCAGCAGTTTACCGTTCTGGGCGGCTTCTTTCTGCTGCCGGCGGAAGTCCTCGTACCCCAGCATCTCCAGCCCTTTTTCCAGCACGCCGTGGTAGTTGCCGCTGTCGTATTGGAGGGCTACCTGTGTCTGGTAGCCAGGCTGGTTCACGCCGTCAAACGGCGGAATAAAGTTTTTGAGCCGGAGTTCGGCCGGGTCCATGCCCATCTCCAGCGCAGCCAGGTCAAACAGGCGCTCCAGCAGGTACGTGGCTTCGGGCCGACCGGCACCCCGATACGCATCTACCGCTGTAGTGTTGGTGAATACCCCTGTTACATCGACGTTGATTTTGGGCGTTGTGTACAACCCCTGCAACAGCGTACCGTGCAGGTAGGTAGGTACGCAGGTGGAGAACGTAGAGAGATAGGCACCCAGATTGGCGTAAGTTTTTACCCGCAGGGCCAGAATATTGCCTTCCTGATCGAAACCCATTTCGGCTTTGGTTACGTGGTCGCGGCCGTGGGCGTCCAGCAGAAAGCTTTCAGTTCGCTCGGAGGTCCACTTGATAGGCCGCCCCACCTTTTTGGCGGCCCAGGTCAGCAGAGCTTCTTCTGTATAATGGAAGATTTTACTGCCGAATCCGCCCCCTACATCCGGCCCCACAATCCGAACTTTATGCTCGGGTATACCCAGCACAAACGCACACATCAGCAGGCGGATGAGGTGCGGGTTCTGAGTGCTGGTGTACAGCGTATATTTTTCGCTGGTAGGGTCGTAAACGGCATTGTAGCTGCGGGGCTCGATGGCGTTGGGCACTACCCGCTGGTTGACAAACTCCAGGGTGGTAACGTGGGCGGCCTGCGCCATTGCCTGGTCTACCTCTTCTTTCGGATTACCCAGCTCCCAGTCGAAACAGGTATTATTGGGAGCCTCGTCGTGTACCTGGGGCGCATCCGGCTTTACAGCCTCGGCGGCATTGACAATGGCCGGTAGTTCTTCGTAGTCGACCATTACCGACAGGGCGGCATCTTTGGCCTGCTCGCGGGTTTCGGCAATGACCACGGCTACCGGATCACCCACGTGCCGGGCTTTGTCGGCTACCAGCAGCGGGTGTTTCGGCTCCTTCATGATATCGCCGTTCTTGAAGTTTACCTGCCAGCCGCAGGGAACGCCGTTGATATCGGCTACGTCGGCACCGGTGTAGATGGCAATGACGCCCGGCATATCTGTAGCCTCGCTGATATCGATATTCAGGATACGGGCGTGGGCGTAGGGGCTGCGCACAAAGTGAGCGTAGGTTTGTCCCTGGAGAATAATATCGTCGGTGTATTTACCCTTACCGGTTATAAACCGTTTGTCTTCAACCCGCTTGACGGATTTTCCGATCAGGCGGCCGTTTCCGTTACTTCCGTTCGACGCGCTCATACGGTTACCTCCTCTGTTTTGGTGGTTGGTTCGGTCTCTTTCTTCTTGTCGGCCGCGTACTGTACCGATTTTACAATGTTGTGGTAGCCGGTGCAGCGGCACAGGTGTCCTTTCAGGGCGTGGCGGATTTCGTCTTCCGAGGGGTTTTCGTTGTGATCCAGAAAATCGGCCATGGTCATGATGATGCCGGGGGTGCAGAAACCGCATTGCAGCCCGTGTTTTTCGTTGAAGCCTTCCTGCAGCGGGTGCAGCTCTTCGCCGGCGAGCCCTTCAATAGTGGTAATTTCGCAGCCATCGGCCTGTACGGCAAATACGGTGCAGCTCTTGGTGGGCTGATTGTTGAGGTGGATGGTGCAGGCCCCACAGATGCTGGTATCGCACCCGACGTGGGTACCCGTCAGGCGGAGCACATCGCGCAGGTAGTACACCAGCAGCATCCGGGGTTCAACGTCGTGGGAGTATTCCACTCCGTTGACCTTTACGTAGATTTGCATAATTGTAGAAATGGGGGTTTTAGAGTTGATTAAGAACAAATGAACTACGATCAGGCAGAAATCAGGAGCCGTTGCTGTCGAGCTCCTTTTCAAGGTTGCTAAAAAACTGTTTTGTCAGGGTATTGGCTACCCCGCCGATCACCCGCTGACCCATGCCGGCCAGGATGCCGGTGAGCTTGGCATCGCCGTCGAAGGCTACTTCGGTCTGGTTATCGTCGACGGGGGTGAGGTCCACTTTCACGGCCGCGTTGGTGTTGCCGATCTTGCTGTTCTGCTGGACTTTGAGCGTAAAGTTTTTATGCTCGGTGATGTCCTCCAACTGGAGATTGCCCGAAAAAGAGCCGTTCACGGGGCCAAGTTTAATCTGGAGTTTGGAGACGAAGGCGTTATCGCCGACCCGTTCCAGGGAGGTAATGCCGGGAATTATTTTTGCCAATGTGTCGGTATCCATCAGCATAGCCCAGACTTTGGCGGGGGGGGCATTCAGAACCTGTTTACCGGTAAGCTGCATACATCAGTTCGTTAAAGACTCTGGATAATGCGTACGAAAGGCGACCGTTTTTAGATTGCTTGTACAGGCCTGAAAGGTATGAAAAAATCTAATTTTACAGTTGAATTATTATATCAGAAAAAGCAGCTTTTAGATAATCCGGCCGTCAATTTATCTACCGCACCGGATTATCCATTTGTATGCTCTATTATCGGGCGGTCCAGCCGCCATCGACGGTCAGCATAGAACCCACCAGGTAGGTAGCGGCATCGCTGGCCAGAAAGATAGCGGCTCCCTGAATTTCGCGCATGAGTCCCCAGCGGCCCAAGGCGGTAGCACCCACCACAAACGTCTTCCCTTCTGCGGTATCGGCAATGGGTAAGTTCATTTCGGTCAGGAACGGGCCGGGGCAAATGGCGTTGACGTTGATGTTGAACGGAGCCAGTTCGAGCGCCAGAGCACGGGTCATTTGCACTACGGCACCTTTGCTGGCCGTGTAGGGGGTTCGATTAGCCAGGCCGACCAGGCCGAGGGTGCTGGCCAGGTTGATGATCTTGCCGCTATTCTGGCTTTTCATGAACGGCGTTACGGCCCGGCAGCAGAGCCAGGTACCGGTCACGTTTACGTCCATCACCTTATGAAAATCGTCCGGCGTCAGTTCGTCAATCGGCCCCCGGATGTTGATACCGGCGCTGTTAATGAGAATATCAATCTGGCCAAAGACGTCCATGGCGGCCTGCGCCATCGCTTCGGTATGCTCCCGGCTGGTAATATCGGCGGGAAAGGAAATGACTTTTGTGCCGTATTCGTCACTAAGCTGCCGGGCGGCCTGTGCGCCTTCGTCGGCGTTGCGGTTGACAAGCATGATATTGGCTCCGGCGGAGGCCAGCCCGGCAGCCATGGCCAGACCGAGGCCTTTGGAGCCGCCGGTAATGATAGCGGCCCGGCCGCTGAGATCGAATTGTTTAATACCGGGAAGAGTTTCTGTGGGCATATAGTTGGATGGTGGTTTGTGTTATTTGTCATCCCGACGCAGGCGGGATGACAAAGAGACGATTATCGAAGCGCTAACTGATTCTTACTATAAGCCAGACAGGCCAGAATATTCCGCTCCTCGGCGGCCAGTCGCTCTTCCGGACTTAGCGGGGAGGTTCTGGGCAGGGCCGTCGGGAATTTATGCTGCCGCACCATCTTTAGCGTTCGGGCCAGTTCGGTGCCGGGCAGGTCGCCGAAGGTTTCCCAGTACTCCGGTTTCAGGCAGGGAATTTCGAGCGGGTCGCGGGTAATCATTTCCAGGTTAAAGGTGACCGCCGGATTGTGCTGTTTGCACAGCGCAACCATTTTAGGCAGATCCAGCATGCCCTGACCCAGCGGAACTTCCGACAGCAGAAAGCCATCGGGGTACTCTTCCAGGCCCATGTCCTTTACGTGCGTGCTGAACACATACGGCACCAGCGTCTGAACAACGGCCATGGGGTCTTCCAGGAGCGAAATGCTGTTGCCGAAATCCAGGGTAACGCCGATCCACTCGCTGTTGAGCTGCTTCATCATAGCCGCCAGCTCGGGAGCCCGCCAGTCTTTGTGGTTTTCAACAGCGAGTTTAACCTTATGCTTACGCAGAACAGGTTCGGCCAGTTGCAGGGAGGCCAGCGCATTCTGCTTCAGTGTCTGAAAGGCTTCGACGGAGTGGTAGGTTTCGTAGCGCCGGCCGCTGGAACAGACTGTCCGCAGAATGGTCGCACCCGCTTCTTTGGCGTTCACCACGTCCTGCTCGAAGCGCGAAACATCAGCGGCTGTTTTGGGGACTCCGATGGAGCCTTCCAGGTACAAACCCAGCTTCTCCCGGCGGTCGCGAACTTTCTTTGCGAAGTCGGTTGTCCAGTTACCCACTACCACCTGCGCTCCGCCGGCCCCAATCTGCCGGCAATGCTCAAGCAGGTCGATGGCGTTGGTGAAAGCGGGGTATTGGGTACTGGGTATTTTCGAGTTCCAGCGCATGCCGTAGGAGTGGACCACAATGCCCATCGGCGTTTCTTTGACTAGTTCAGGCAGTATGGGGAAGGACAGGGCCATGGCTCCCAGGGAAGCCTTTTGCAAAAAGCCTCGCCGGTCTAGGCGGGAGTCGGTAAGAAGGCTTTGGTCAGATTGATTCATGAGTTTATCGGGTCAGGACTTTCGTAAAAAAAAGCCTTCCGGAGAAGGCGTACTAATTATTTGCCGGCACTTGCTTTTGCTTCCGACACGTATTTGTTGAGTTCTTCGGCTTTCCAGGGCATTACCCGCCCTTGCGACGAATTGCGGGTAAGACTTACTGTTCGGCGGCTAATGGGTCCGGCATTATTGCCCCATTCGTTGCGAATGTACATCAGAATGGCCGTGATGGTAGCATCGTCCATGGTCATGTGGGCCGGCATTACCGGCAGAATTTCGGGTGCGTTGTACACCTTACCCGCTACGTCGACGGGGCCTTCCATGCCGTGCAGCACAATCAGGGCCAGCCGCTTCTCGTCGCCCAGCACCCAATCGGAGCCGATGAGCGGGGGCGCAAACCGGTTCAGGCCGGCTCCGTCGGTACCGTGGCAGCCGGCGCAGGTGGTGAGGTAATGCTTCCGACCCAGCGCAAACAGTTTTAGCTCGTCTTCTGTCAGCGGGTTCTTTTTGGTGGTGCTTGGGGCTTCGGTAGCCTGACCTGTCTGGCCGGGCCAGTCAAACAGGGCGGTCAACGCTGCCAGCCGGGCCGGCTCTACCTTGCCGCCGGAACGAGTGAGAATGCCGGGAGCAGACGGCAGCCGGATGGGCTTCTGCTTGCCGGTGCTGCCCTGAATGGCCATGCCGGTCAGGACGGTTTTTTCCTGCCAGCCCAGCGTTTCTTTATCCGAATCAATCAGCGCCAGTAGCGCGGTAAGCTCACCCGGATCGCGCTTCCGTACAATAGCGGTGGTCAGCATCTCCAGGAAGATTTCTTTGGCGGGCTCATGCTGCTGCCATTGGGGGGATTGCCAAAGCCGCTGCAAAAAGGCAAATTCCCCATCCTGCAGGCCGCTCATTACGGCATCGCGAATCAGGGGCATCTCTCCGTACGTTTCGGCAATGCCGGCCAGCAGCGGATGCGATGCCGATTGGTCGAGCACATAGGCCGACAGCGCCATTTGCAGGATTTGTTCGGCCGGCGCTTTCTTCCAGGCCGCCAGCAGCGCTTCACCAAATTGACTACGTAGCTGCTTATCGGTTTTCGCCATCGGCTCCAGCAGCCGCACGGCGGTCGCCCGCACGAGCGGGTCACGATCCTGAAGCAACGGCAGGAGCAGAGCGGGGCTGCTTAGTTTTAGCCCGTCCAGGGTCCAGAGAGCGTGAAATCGCCCCAGCGGGTTATCGCCTTTCTGAGCCAGACTTGTCAGCGATTGCCGGACGGATTTGTCGTTTCGGTCGATCAGCAGGTGCTGGGCCATATCGCGGTACCAGCCATCGGGATGCGAGAGGTAACCGATCAGTTCTTCCGATGAGGCTGCGGAAAGCTTTTTGGGTTTCGATGGCTTCCATTTATCCGGCACAATCCGCCAGATACGGCCCCGGTGTACCGGCAGCACCAGCTTACGAGCCAGCGTCTGCTCCTTCAAATACGGTGTAATGTAGGCACCGTGTTGCACCAGCCCCCGGTACATATCGGCCAGGTAGAGCGCTCCGTCGGGACCGGTAGTCATGTGGACCGGCCGGAAGCGCTCGTCGGTCGAGGCCAGAAACTCCTTGCCGGGATGCGGGTCGTAGGCCGTCAGCAGCAGCCCATCTTCCCTTACCACATTGCGTTTTACCAGATTACCGGAGGGTTCGCAGACAAAGGCGTTGCCGTAATACTCACCCGAAAGGGCTTTGCCGCGGTAAACCAGCGGAGAACAGGCAGCCGTAAATTCCAGCAGCCGACCCTGCTCATCCAGCGTACCCGGTATATACCCCCGATTCACCGCCGGGTTGGGCCGGATGGGGTAGATGCGCCGGTCGACGGTCAGGCCGTGGTCGATGCCGGTGGTAGGCGTGTGATTTTTGTTGCGCGAGAGGTAGTTGGGCGGCACCAGGTCGGCGTGGAGCTGCGACCAGTTGTAGTTGTAAAACAGCCGGCCTTTATCGTCGTAGCTAATACCCCACTGACCCCGGAACTCGGTGCTGTCGCGCTGCCATTTGCCGGCTGCAAGCCGGTACCGGAAACGGGATTTTACGTTGTAATACCAGTTATCGACCCCGCGCCAGAGGCCGTTGCCGGAGTGTTCGGGCAGGCCGCTGCCGGCGTAGTCTTTATCAATGAGAACTTTGGTGTCTGCTTTCAAATCTCCGTTGAGGTCCTGCGTGAGCCAGAGCGCTTCGTTTTCGGCGACCAGTACGCCACCCGGTACAAAGGCCATCGCACGGGGCATAATCAGGCTGTCGAGGTAGATGGTGCTTATGTCCATTTTACCGTCGCCGTTGCGATCTTCCAGTACCGATACACGGCCGATCCGCTCTTTCTCGTTGGCACCATCGATGGTGTTCATAAAACCCCGCATCTCTACCACCCAGAGCCTGCCATCGGCATCGAAGGTAATGACCACTGGGTCCTGCACCATCGGTTCCGAGGCAACAAGCTGAATTTTCAGACCGGGCTCCAGTTGGAACGTGGTCAACTCTTCGGCCGGAGTTTTGGCGGGAGAAGGGCCTTCATCTAATTTGGTGTGGTTTCCCTGATTGACAACGCAGCTTATCAGCCCCCACAGACTGATACCAAGCAGGCAGAAATAATAAGCGGGTTTACCCATGAATGCTTTTCTTTGAATTGATAAAGCTAGTCTCCTGAAAAAGCGAAACAGGCGCTGTAAATACTGCTAATCCATCCTTAAATTTTACAAGACTTGCGCCTAAAAAAGCGCTCTCGTTACTTCTGAAGGGTTTATCCCGTTCTAAGACCAAGCTATCATATAACACATTCCCACTGTTCATGAAGAAGACTGCATTTCTTACCTCATTTGTTTTGTGGGCTTTCGGCGTGCTGGCGCAGGATTCCCTCATTGTTACCAAAAATGTTGCGGATACGATAAAAGTCGTGAAAGATACTACCTACTGGCAGCGATCATTTAACGGTGGTATCAATTTTAACCAGGCGGCTTTCAGTAATTGGGCAGGCGGGGGCGTTAATTCGCTGGCGCTTGGGGCGGTGGTATCCAGCCGGGCGCTTTACAGGAAAGGGCGGATCTCCTGGGATAACACCGCCGATTTTCAACTGGGATACGTAACCCAACGGGGAGAGACCCGTAAAGCCGCCGACCAGCTTTTTCTCAATTCCGTATATGGCTACCAACTAACCAACAACTGGGATATGTTCGTGTCCGGAACATTCAATTCCTTTTTTGCCCCCGGCTACCGGTACGAAAACCTGGCCGCTGATCGCACTCGCCTGCTGGTCTCGAAATTTTTTTCGCCCGCTCAGCTCACGTTTGCCTGGGGATTCGCCTACCGGCCCAACGACTGGTTTTCGGCCCGGATCAGCCCGTTTGCGCCCCGGTTTACATTTGTGACCGATGATGCCGTTCGGGTACGGCAACTGCCCAACGGAACGTATGTACCCGATCCCACCCAGGAGGCTTATGGAGTGAAGGCCGGCCGAGCGGTGCGAACCGAGTGGCTTGCGCTACAGATACAGGCTATGCTGAACCGGGATCTTACAGAGAATATCAACCTGAGTACGCGCTACCAGATGTACGCCAACTACCAGACCCTGGATGCTATTGATCACCGGCTGGACCTGACGTTAACGGCAAAAATCAGCCAGTATATCAGTACGACGCTGGGCCTGATTGCGCTGTACGACAAAGACTTTTCGTCAAAGTTTCAGATTCAGCAGACGCTGGCAATTGGCTTACTCTACAAGGTGACTACGTTTCGCAAGAAATAACAGGAGGAACCTGCGGCTTTTGAACGGCCGGTCTACTCATGTTGAACTTTTCCGTCAAAGACTTAAACATTTCTGCTGAACAGCTTATTTCTTGGGTCGAGGTGAGGCAGTTTGGAACATCTGCCGGGCCACCGTAACTCATGACAGACTTGGTCTACGACTACGCGATCGTCGGCGGAGGTTGTGCCGGCTTTCAGTTGTTGTACCAGTTGGCGCAGCAACCGGACTGGTCCAATCAGCGTGTTTTGCTTTTGGCCGATGATACGTCCCTGCAACGCACCTGGTGTTTCTGGAGCCGCGACCGGGAGCCGCTGCTGCATCATCTCATCGAGAAGTCCTGGCCGTCTATCACCTTTCGGTCGGCGGGGTTTACCCGTACCGAACCTATTGCACCCTACCAGTACCACTATCTGTCGGGGGAGGCCTTTTTCGGGTATTTCTACGAGCAGTTTCTGCCGGCTCAACCGACTATCACCCGGTTGAGCGTTACCGTGGACAACATCAGCCGGACCGGCGATGCGTTTGTGCTGACGGGAGCGGGCGAGACCTGGCGGGCGCGCCGGGTTTTCAGCAGCCGGTTGCCGGCGGTTCCGAGATCTGCCCGGTTTCGGCTGTGGCAGCATTTTGGCGGGTGGTTTGTGCGGACCGACCGCCCAATTTTTGATGCGCAGACAGCGACACTGATGGACTTTACCCTACCCCAGCAGGGCGCTATTCAGTTTGGCTACGTGCTGCCGTTTTCGGCAAATCGGGCGCTGGTCGAGGTGACGGTTTTTTCCCCGGCGGTTTACACCCAGGAGCAGTACACCGGTCTGCTGGCTGACTATATCAGGGAAAACTGGCCGGGCGTGGCATTTGAGATAGAAGCAACCGAACAGGGGCAGATTCCAATGACCGATTTTCCGTTTTCCCGCTATGGCCCGGCGGGCGAAATTCTGATTGGCACGGCGGCCGGTATGGTCAAAGCTACCACCGGTTACGCATTCCGGCGGATCGGGCTGGATAGCGTTCAACTGGCCCGCCTGCCAGTTACTGCGTCAGATCCTGCCGATTCACTGGTGTCCTGGCCGGTTACCAGTGGCCGGTTTCGCTTTTACGACCGGCTGCTGCTGGGCATTGCGGCCGAACAGCCGGCGGTTGGTGCAGCTATTTTTGCGCATTTGTTTCGGTACGGGTCTTTTCCGGATATTCTGCGCTTTCTGGACGAAGAGTCTGACCTGCTAACCGAGGCTAAACTCATCAGCCGACTGCCGTATATTCCGTTCCTAACCCAACTTGCTCGCCAATGGCTTCGCTAACATCTTCCATTCACCGATTGACCGCCACACCAACGTACCTGACCATAGCGTTGGGGGCGGGCCTGGTTACCTGGCAGGCAGCGGCCGGTACGGTACCCTGGCTGGTTCAGATACTGGTTTTTGGCATTTTGCTGTTCGGGTCCGGCATTCCGCATGGTGCCCTGGATCACCTCATCAATCAGGAAACCGCCCTTCGCAGTGGGCACCGGTTTTCGCTGGTCCGGTTTCTGGCCCGTTACCTGCTGACGATGGCGGTGTATGCCCTGGCCTGGTATCTGTTTCCGGCACTCAGCCTGTTGCTGTTTCTGGTAATGTCGGCGTTTCACTTCGGGGAAGCCGATATTGAGCGGGTGCCGGCAACGCCTGCCTGGACGCTGACACGCTTACTGGCCGGTAGCTGGGTGCTGGCGTTTATCCTGCTGACCCACGTAGTCCAGGTAACGCCTGTTCTCCAGCGCATCACCCAGGATCATGCCCTTACGCTGGCCATCTGGGCGTTGGCGGTTAACCAGGCTTCGGCGGTGCTCATCGGTGGGGGGGTATTGACCAGCCTGGCCTTTGCCGTTGCCTACGCGATTAATCCGGTCGCTATGGACTATCCCCGGCTGGTGCGGCTGGCTCTGGTGCTGGCGCTGGGGTACGGCTTGCCGCTGTTACTTGCTTTTGGTTTGTACTTTGGCGGCTGGCACGCGCTGGTTTCGTTTCAGACCATTCACGGCTATTTGCGCCAACGCCGGCCCGACACGCTGACGGCCGGGCAGATCTGGCTGAAGTCGCTGCCTTTTACGGCATTGGCGCTGGTGTCGCTGGGTTTGTTTGTCTGGTGGTGGCAGCAGTACGCCCACACCTGGGACCCGCTGCCGCTGCTGTTCGTCTTTCTGTCGCTGATTACGCTGCCCCACTTAGGCGTCATGCACGGGATGCACCAGCAGGTAGCCGGTGCCCCAAAGCGCAGCGCTACCCTGCACAAACCGACCCGGCACTGAGTAAACCCAGCGGCCGATTCGCTTATTAGTGGGAAACTCAGACCTATTCCCACTACTCACCTGCTTCATGTCAGACCGTTTTGCAAACCAGGTAGCCCTTGTTACCGGTGGTGCCGATGGGATCGGCAAGGCCATTGCCCGCCGATTAGCGTCCGAAGGCGCTACCCTCGCTTTATTCGACATCAACGAAAATGTACTGCAACGCACCGTAGCCGAACTTAGGGAACCGGGCTATAAGGCAACAGGCTATGCGGTGGATATTTCGCAGGAAGGCCCGGTCGAAGAAGCTATCCGGACGGTAGCCGAAACCTTCGGCCGGCTGGATATTATGATTAACTCCGCCGGTATTGTTGGCCCCACCAGTATCAAAATTACCGATTATACGGTGGCGGATTTTGACAGGATTTACGGCATCAATCTGCGCGGGGCCTTTCTGATGACCAAATATGCCATTAAGGTGATGGAGAAACAGAACTACGGCCGCATACTGCATCTGGCGTCCATCGCCGGGAAAGAAGGCAACCCCTTTATGGCCGGCTACTCGGCTACCAAGGCGGGCGTGATTGGCCTGGTTAAAGGCATTGGTAAAGAATACGCCGAAACAGGAATTACCGTCAACGCCATTGCGCCGGCGGTGATCCGGACGGCCATGAACGAAAATACGGCTCCGGAACAACTCGCCTACATGACCGCCAAAATACCCATGAAGCGGCTGGGAACTACCGATGAAGTTGCCGCCCTTGCCGCCTGGATCGTGTCGGCAGAGGCCAGTTTTAACACCGGTGTTGTTTTTGATCTGTCGGGTGGCCGGGCTACCTACTAGCATATTTCAGTAACTACAGCAGAGGCACATGGCTATGCAAATCATAATTACAGGTGGGGGAGGTTTTTTAGGGCAGCGGTTGGCCAAAGCCCTGCTGAACGATTCAGTGGCTTTCGATGAATTGCTGCTGGTCGATCTCGTGCAGCCTGCCAACCCTGGCTCCGATGCGCGGGTACGCTGCTTACAGGCTGATCTGACCGTGCCAGGAGCGGTCGACGCTCTGATTAACGCCGATACCAGGCTCGTATTTCACCTGGCGGCTATCGTCAGCAGCCATGCCGAAAGCGATTTTGACCTGGGCTGGCAGGTCAATCTGGATGTTACCCGCCAACTGCTGGAAGCCTGCCGCCGTAACGGGCCGGACATCCGATTTGTCTTTTCCAGTTCGGTAGCGGTCTACGGCGGTACGCTGCCCGACCTGGTAACGGATACGACGGCGGTAACCCCCCGGTCGTCGTACGGAGCGCAGAAGGCGATGGGCGAATTGTTGGTGAATGATTATGCCCGCAAAGGGTTTGTGGATGGCAGGGTCGTCCGGTTGCCGACCATCTGCGTGCGGCCCGGCCGACCTAATCAGGCGGCATCTTCGTTTGTCAGCAGCATTATTCGGGAGCCGCTGAACGGCGAGCCGGCCGTTTGCCCCGTCTCGCCCGCCCTGCCCCTTTGGCTGTCGAGTCCCGATACGGTGGTGCAGAACCTGATTCATGCCGCTAGGTTGCCGGCTACATACCTGGGCGACTGGCGCACCATCAACCTGCCCGGTATTCAGGTTACGGTGCAGCAGATGCTTGACGCCCTCGGCCGACTGACCGATGCCGACACCCTGGGGCGGGTCCGCTTTGAACCCAATGAGGCCATTAACCGCATTGTCAGCAGTTGGCCGGGGGCGATCGACAACCGCCGGGCACTAAGCCTGGGGTTTCAGGCAGATCACCGGTTCGATGAGTTCATCCGGCAATACATGGCTTCTGATCTGCACCGCAAAGTATAGCCGTTTTTCACAATAAATCTGCAAAATACACACTGGCGAACAGACAGAGTCGTTCAATTGTTTACTGGTAAATAGTTGTGTATGCGATCACTGGTTTTGTTGTGGGTAATGGTGGTACTACCATTCCTCTCGTTTGGGCCGGCCGGCCCGGTTGGTAGTGCAGATGGGTGCGAGGCCCGGTTGAACCTGCTGGTGTACGATACGCAACAGGCCACCTCGTTGAGCAGCGCCACCAAAACAACGTTGAGCCAGTACGGACGAAGTGCCCTCGACGCCTACCGGCAGGGAAAAATACAGGAGGCTTTGCAGCAGTTGAACAACTACCAGGCCGGGCTCAATCAGTTTTATTATACGCCCGCACCCAGCATCAGCGCGATGGACTTTCTCCGCCTGAGTGCCAACCTGAGCACCACCAAACACTGTTTGCAGCCGCAGCAAACCCGTGAGCCGGCCCAGCAGCTCCCGAAAGACACTATCCGCAAATAGCCGGCTTATCGGGCAGCCTTTTTTGCAAACCGGTTGATTCCATATGGTTTTACGAAGTAGCTTTGGGCGCTACCAGATACCCATGCATCTTTTCATTTTACTATGCCCCCCCCGGTACAACACCCTGCTTCCGACGCGTACATTTATGAACTAGCCCAAAAGCTTTGGGATTATCACCATATGCATCAGCCGCTCCGGAAGGCAGATGCCATTCTGGTCCTTTGCAGCCATGACACGCGGGTAGCTGAGCGGGCAGCCCAGTTGTTTCTGGAGGAATGGGCTCCTTTGCTGATCTTTTCGGGCGGCCTGGGGGTTATTACCCGCTCGATGTGGAGCGAACCCGAAGCCGACCTCTTTGCCCGTATTGCCATAGGTAGGGGAGTACCGACCGACCGGATACTGATCGAAAATCAATCGACCAATACCGGTGAGAATATACTGTTTACCAAACGTTTACTCGCCGAAAAGAAGCTTGACCCGCAGACGTTCATTGTGGTGCAAAAGCCTTATATGGAGCGTCGGAGCTACGCTACGTTCCGGAAGGTATGGCCGGAAAAACAGCTTATCGTCACCTCACCTCAGGATCCGTTCGCTGTTTACCTGAGCCAGTACACCAACCCGGAACTGTCGCCCGACGATGTAATCAGCATTATGGTCGGCGACCTACAGCGCATCCGGCTATACCCAGAAAAAGGGTTTCAGATACCCCAGGCTATTCCGGACGACGTCTGGGCTGCGTACGAAGAACTGGTTCAGGCCGGGTACAACCGGCACCTTGTGGTCGGATAACTGCCAGTATTTACCGACTGGTCCGGTTTTCTTCCCAAAGAAAAGCCTATTTTTGTGCGGCTGCGGTACGGACTAAATCCAAATTTATGTAAACTAGCCGACAACTATCCCGCGCTGAAAGGGAAGTATAAAGGCAAACACTACCATACCTATCAGATCGATAACAATGCGGCAATTCTCAAAACCCATTTTGTTAAGCGCGTTACTGGTTGTAATCTATACCCTGGTCTTTGTTTTGAAGCGGTTCCTTACCGGCGATTTCTACCAGGATGAAGTTCATTTTTATGCCACTACCCTTCAGTTTGCCCGCGAGACAATTCCATCTCTGGATCTGCTGCGTAACTACGGAGAGCTGAATACGCCCCTGCCGTTTATGATTGGCGGGGTGGTTGTCAATTTGTTCGGCGAGGCTATTCAGCCATTACGGATACTTACTTTTTTAATCAGTTTCGGTATTGCGCTCAGTTTCGTCTGGGCGGCTCCCAAATCGCCCCGGTCGGTACTGGCGCTGGCGGGTCTGCTGCTTTTTCCGAACTATTATCTGTGTTCCGTGCATTATTACACAGATATGTACGCCCAGGTGGCGGTGGTGCTGGGTGTAATAGCGTATCGTAAAGAGCAGCATGTGCTGAGCTTTCTCTGCTTTTGCCTGGCCGTTTGCAGCCGGCAGTACATGATTGCGTTTCCGGCCGGTATTGCACTGTATGAGGTGCTGCGCCGGATTGATGTCCGGCAGGGACTCTCTGAAAACGCAAAAGCCCTGTTTAGCCGGCCATTCTGGATCTGGTACGGTCTGGCCGTGCTGAGCCTGGTACCCTGGATTTTGCTCTGGGAAGGGGGAGCCCCGGCGGCCGAGATGGCGCGGCAGTATTACCACCTGGGTAAAGTATATAACCCCGGTTTTGTGCTGTATTCGGCGGCCTGTCTGGCTGTATACTGTGTTGTCCCCGAACTGATCTTTACCCGAAGCTGGCAGTACTACCGGCGTTATCCCGCGGCCCATCCCTGGCTGTTCGGGGGGCTGGTAGTATTTGTGGTATGCCTTGTGCTGTTTTTCCCGGCGCAGCAAACCTACAATCCTTATTTTACCTGGCCTTATCTGGGCTATTTCGACCGGTTACTAGTTATTCTAGGCCTGTCTGGTTTAGCCAAACAGCTCGTATTTGGGTTTTTTATGCTGATCTCCCTTATGCGCTTCATCCGGCCCCGGCTCAATGTGCTGGACTGGTTTGTGCTCTGTAACCTGGTGTTGCTGGGCAAAGCGCAGCTATCATGGGATAAATACTCGATGCCCATGATCATCATGGTGTGGTACCTGATTCAGTTCGACGACTATTTCCCGCTGAACCAGCAAACTTACCCGAACCCGCTCTCCAGGGCAGCAACGCCAACACTGGGGGGGGTAGCCTCCCGGCTTTTTGCCCGAATAAGCTCGACAATCAGCCGGTTTTCGGTTGGGCGACTCGCCAGGCCGGGCCTGCTTATACTGCTCTTCGGCGGTATGGGGCTAACGGCTGCGGGTCAGAGACGGCCGTTTGTCGGTTTTGAAAAACTGCCGCAGCGGATGCAGGTCTATGCACGGGACAATAACAACGAGGCCGTGGTACCTATATCCGGCCGGGTTTATTCGTCGGCCTGGAGTTATATGTCGCTGGTGGTCTACCGCAATGATAACCGGATCGGGTATCGGCGGAGTCAGTTGCAATATGCAGCCGGCGATACTACCGGCCGGTTTGAGTTCAGTTATCCCATTAAAGCCGAATTGGCCGATTATGCCTTTGAAGTGTTTCTTTGCCGGGGTGCCGATTCGGTGCAGATAGTTCGGCAGGAAGAAATTGTTGCCGGGGACTATTTCGTCATCAATGGGCAGTCCAATGCCTACGCCGTCCGCAATAACAACTACTTCAGCAAATATGCCCGGACCATTGGCCGGCGTCCGGACCAGGAGGGTATGCCGGAAACCGAATTTCTGGCGTATGGCTGGTCGGAGCCGCCTACCGGAACCTGGGGACTGATGCTGCAGCAACTGATTGAGGAGAAATACAAAATCCCGACCTGTGTGATCAACGGAGCGGTGCCGGGCACCAACATTGCACAGCACCTCGAACGCGGCTTTAGCCCGGAAAACGACAAATACTCTATTTATGGCCGGTTGCTCAACCGGGTCAAACAGTCGGGGGCTACCCGCATCCGGGCGTTTTTCTGGCTTCAGGGAGAAGACGATGCCCTGGGGGGAACCCCCAATTACCCGGAGCAGTTTGACCGCCTGTACAAGATGTGGCAGGCCGATTACCCCAATGTCGAGCAGTTTGTGGTTCTCCAGATCAATATTCTGTTCAATCCGTTCTACGGGGCCGGGGCGATCCGGGAGTTTCAGCGCCGGGTGCCGGCCCTTTACCCCAAAACAAAAAATTTTGCTACGCTGGGGCTGCCTAATTACGACGGTATTCACTACGAAGCTGATGGCTACCGGGTGCTGGGCCGTCAGTTGGTCAGCTTTATAGCCCCGGCGCTGTACAAAGAAGCGGATTCGGTAAATGTGGCTACTCCTAATCTACAGAAGGCTTATTACGCGTCACCGCAGAAGAATGCCATTACGCTTGTTTTTGAGGAGGGCCAGCGAATGAGGTGGGGAGCCGACACGATGGTCACGGGCCGGCTGGGGCAGCCGGTGCCGATCAGTCTGCGCAACAGTTTCTTTTTCGACGGGAAAGAAGATGCCCCCGCGCCGGTAAAATCCGGGCAGGCAGACGGCAACCGGGTCACGCTCTATTTCGATCAGCCCGTTACGGCCGGTAAACTTTCTTATACACCGGCCTATTATACCAACGGCCCCTTATGGTTTTACCAGGGCCCTTACCTGAAAAACAGCAGAGGACTGGCTGCTTTTTCCTTTCAGGAGGTAGCCATTGCCGATCCGCTGGTCATTGCCGGTTTCAAATCGCAGGTGGAGAATGGCGTTGATGTCCGGCTTTCGTGGACGCCTGCCGGGGCTATGGATTCGTATTTGCTGGAGCGGAAAGACAATCGCTCCGGCCAGTATACAACCATGGCCCGGCTACCTGGCCCCACCACCGAATACCTCGATAAAGGTCTGTCCTTAAGCACAACATATACTTACCGGCTCCGGTCGTTCCGGGGCAATATGGAGTCGGCACCGGTAGAGGTAACTGCTCAGACCGCCGTGTTATTGGCCGCCGGCCTACCCGCCGATGCTCCGCTGATTCAGCTTTATCCGACGCCGGTAGAAAACCAGTTAAATCTCCGGTTCAAACAACGGTTTACGGGTGAGGTTCAGGTGCTGAGCCTGAGCGGCAGTAAACTGGTTGCCCAGTCGCTGACCGGTGTTCTGGAACATCAGATTAATGTTACCGGCTTACCGTCCGGTATGTACCTGGTTACGCTGCTGCCGGCCGCTGCAGCCGTGTACTCGCAAAAAATAGTTAAATACTGATTTATCATTCAGCGTGTGGTCATGAAAAAAGTATCTATTGTCATTCCGGTTTATAACGAAGCGAGAACGGTTTGTCTGCTTCTGGAGAAAGTCCTGAAAGCGCCCCTGCCAGACGCGCTCAGCCGGGAAATCATTATTGTTAATGATGCTTCGCAGGACAATACTGCCGAGGTAATTCAGCGGTTTATGGAGGCTAACGCCGAAGTCGATATACGATTCAGTTCGCACACGGTCAATCAGGGAAAGGGGGCCGCTCTCCAGACCGGTATTTACCTGGCAACCGGCGATGTGGTAATCATTCAGGATGCCGACCTCGAATATGATCCCGACGAATACCCGACTCTGCTCAAGCCCATCTTCGACGGCAAGGCGGACGTGGTTTACGGCTCCCGTTTTATGGGGGGGAATACGCACCGTGTCCTGTTCTTCTGGCATTCGGTGGGCAACAAATTCCTGACCCTGCTCTCCAACATTCTCACGGATATAAACCTGACCGATATGGAAACCTGTTACAAAGTTTTCCGGACAGACATTATCCAGTCGATCCCGTTGAAAGAGAAGCGGTTTGGGTTTGAGCCGGAGGTTACGGCTAAAATTGCCCGCTATCCCGGCATCCGCATCTACGAAGTTGGTATTTCCTACTACGGCCGTACGTACGCCGAAGGCAAGAAGATAAATTGGAAGGACGGTTTCCGAGCCATCTACTGTATTCTGAAATACAACCTGTTCGACCGTTCCAGCGTAAAGCAGCCCGTCAGGCAGACACAGACGGTTGGCGGCAACGTAGAAGAGCCCGGCAGCATACCGGCTTCACTCCGGTAGAAGCATAAACGCCACTCTACCTGGGGCCGGCCTGACTTTGGCTGCCAAAACGGCCCGGGACAGGCTACGTGTATTGAGTGATCAGGTTGTTCCTGCCTATCACCCAATACAGGTTAGGGGTTGGCCGGCCGGCGTTTGGCTAAATACAACTCATAAAAAGAGTTCTTTTTGGCCAGATACTGCCGGACCTCCTCGTAGGTTCCAATTGCCAGTAAAGTTTTGTAGAAGCTCCCATATTTGTTGTAAGGGATAGGCTTATACTTCGCCGATTCGGTGACGTAACCCAGCAGTTTGTTTTTCTTCAATGGCGTTCTGATAATCAGCACCTGATAATACAGGTTCAGAAAGAAAAAGACCGCGAGTGGTACCGTTAGTGCGGGCCGTAATGACCGCCAGCCTTCGTAATGCAGCTTTTCGTAGAATGCCCGGAAGATGATTACCAGAAAAATGGTGAGAAACGGAATGTTAATTTTGGTCAGCCAGTCGTTCCACTTGCCCATGATGTAGGTGGTCATGCAAATGAATACAACGAACAGGATGGTAACCAGGCGCCTGGGGTATACACCTCCCGGCCGGTACAGTTGCCTGAAGATATAATACAGAAGTAAGGAATCAAGGAACACCCCGGTCAGGTACCGGATGATAAACGTAGTGTCGTTTCTGAACTGCCAGACAAACCCGGTGGTAGGTACATTTTCGCCGGAGGCAAAGTAAAGCAGAATAGGGAGCAGAACCAGCAACGGGAGCAGAAAAGCCCGGACAATGGTGGCTAACGACAGCCTGAGCGGGTTGATATAAAACAAAGCGTGTATTCCGAAGATAACCGAGAGGGAGAGAAACGAAAACATTGACCAGGTTACCGTCAGGGCTATCGGGAAAAAGCTCTCCTGCGTTTTTCGGGCAAGGGCCGAATCGTACACGATGATACACGCGCCAATCAGGCTGGGTATTACCTGGTTGGGCGTCCATCGGGACTGGTCGAAAAGTGACCCCAAGTTGATATTGAATGTGTGCAGTTGGGGGGCAAACGCAACAAAACGGGAAACGAGATTAAACAAAGTAGTTCCCCCACCGCCAATCAGCAAAAAAACGATAACCAGAACAAGGTTCTTCTGAACCAGGGTATACACCCAGGCGATACCCAGAAAATAGCCGGTAAACGTCCACAGGAAGATGGTTGCCGGGCTCGTTCCGCCCAGCAGTTTGAACAGCAGTGAGGGAACCAGATAATAGCTGAAGTAATACCGGATCAGCCGGTTAGTTTCGGTGAAATAGTAAGGCCATTTGGTTGAATATAAATCGTAGAACTTGGCGTTATGCCCAAAATAATCTAACTCCTGTATACTGTATCCCCCACTGCCCGACAGAAACGTCCAGATAAAAGCAACCAGGGCCAGCATCAGTACATTTGAAAACGATAGCCGTAACGCCGGTCGTGCTTCTGGTTTACGAAGCTCTTTGGCATACAGGTAAAGTACCATCACCAGAACAGGTACGGCTACGGATAGCCTGAACCAGCCCCATAGGAACAGAAGGTTAGGCAATAACAAATAGCCGATACTTACTTTACGAAGCATGGCAACACTCAGGTGTAAATAAGTGAACCGATTGTCGTTGCCAGTATCAGGCATAGGCAGGCTATCGGCAGGAGAAGATAACATATTCATACGTGAGTGTGTAAATCAGTCGTAAGGGCAGTGCCCGGTATCCTGTGCTGTAGTCCGCACGCTGACCGGCCGCTAAATTAGACCATATCGGTAGACAGAACAAACCCGTTAGGTATGTTCAAGGATTGCCTTGAAATAATGCTATGTAGAGGGAAAACCTGAACTCTTCTGTAGTACTCTTCAGGCTCGACGCTTTAAGGGGTGACCTGCCCCCAGATCTTTATCAATTTGCTTAAACTCCTGCATTTGTCTCTCCGCAAATTAAAGACCTACAGGTTTGCCTAGGAGCTTGGATTATACAACAAAAAAAGCCCTCCACGTCGGAGGGCTTCAGGCTGTTTTCAGAATAAACTCGGCTCTGATCCGCAGGTTCTCATGGAGCCGTTTGGCCAGGTCCATATTTACTTTCCGCTTTCCGGACAGCACCTCCGAGAGCCGGGTTTCGGTAATGCCCAGCAGCCGGGCTACCTCCTTCTGTTTTAACTTCTCCTGGAACATGCGGAGCCGGATCATATCCGGCAGCGTTTCCGGCTCCACCGGCATTGGGTAGTGGACATCCTCGTATTTCTCCACCAGTAGAGACAGGCGCTGGAGTTCTGCCGTCTCAGCATCACTGAGTCGGTCAAAGCCTTTGCTTAGCAATTCCTCAATGGCCTTGGTAGCCAGTTGGTATTCTTCGTTTGTATCTACATTCAAAATCATAGCATTCGCTCTGGCTATGTGCTTCCTGTTTTAAATAGTGGAGGCATCGATCTTGTCGTCCTCGGCATGAGTTCCGACGAACCGGATATACACCATATGGATCCGAAAGAGAATCATGGCAACGATCCGGTACTGATTCCCCTTGATGTTGAATACGTAGCGGTCATTACCTACGTAATCAACGGAATTGAACGTTTGTTTGATATCACTAAACGAGTGCCAGTCAGCGGTCGTGGTTTTCAGATACCTCTCGTTCAGTGCGTCAGTAGCTTGGCCATTACTCAACGCGAAAAGGTGGAGCGCCTTCCTGGTAATAACACGCATGGTTAGTATGGGGAATTAACAAGATTGTCATAGTTGTTGAATTTTCAGGTGACCAATTGGTAAAACAAAAGTAAAAGAAGGGTAGTAAGCTTAGAGGCTGCTGAGTAGGGGAAAGTAAAAGGTCAATAGGAATAGTGTTCAAAAACAAAAAAGCACTTAACATTGCTGCTAAGTGCTTGATTTTGAAGAGCCCCCAGTCGGGATCGAACCAACGACCTACTGATTACAAGTCAGTTGCTCTACCAGCTGAGCTATGGAGGCTTATTTTGTTGCCTGACTGACCTACTGGTTATAAATCAGTTGCTCTATCGTGCGACGAACCGCAGCTGAGCTATGGAGGCCTATTCGTTTCCGAATTGTGGTGCAAATATAGGCGTTTCGGCTGTATTGCGCAAACTTCCGGATAAATAAAATGGCCACCGGGGCCTGAAAAACGGGTTTTTTGCGCCGGTAGCCACTAAAGGTATTGTTACTGAGCCTGTTGAATTACTTTCAACTGATGACGTAGGTCGTCGACCTGCTTCTGGGCGGCTTCAATCTTGCGGTCGATGTCGGCGCGGAGCTTATCGGCTCCCTTTGAGCGGGCAAAAAACTCGATGTTGTTGCGGTAGGTGGCAATATCGTTCTCCAGCGATGTAATACGCCGGCGAATATCGCCTTCGCGTTTGTATAGCTCCCGGCTTCCCCCTCCCTCGCGGGCCAGTTCAGCCTCGTTTTCGAGCATCACCCGTTCTTTCTCCTTTGAGGATAGCTTACCCGTAGAGCCAACCAGGGCGTTGATTGCGTTGATATACCGCTTCTGGATCGACTGCATGTCTTTCTTAGGCACAAAGCCGATGCTGGCCCACTCCCGCTTGAATTCGTTCAGGCTCGACAGATCGACACCTTCCCGGGCGGCCGCTTCAATGCGCTCACACAGCGCGATCTTCTTCGCCAGATTCTCTTCAAACTCTTTCTCGACCGCCTGGTTCTTCGACCGCTTCCGGTTAAAGAACGCATCGCAGGCCGTTTTGAAACGATCAAAAATGCTGTTCTTCTGCTTCTCAGGAACCTGACCGACGGTTTTCCACTGGCGTTGCAGGTCAATCACCTTCTGGGTGGCCTCCGGCGATTCGTCACCCGACTCCAGAATAGCCTCTACCTGTTCGCACAGCGCCATTTTCTGCTGGAGGTTTTGCTCCCGCTTGGACTCGAGCTGCTTGAAGAACTCACCTTTGTTGTGAAAGAACGACTTCAGGGCGGCCCAGAACTTCTTGCTCAGCTCTTTGCCTTCTTCGCGGGGCATAGGGCCGCGCAGGTTGTTCCAGCGCTCCTGAATCGCCATCACCTCTTTGGTCTTGTCGTTCCAGTCGTTGATGCTATTGGACGTAAAGGAGGTAAACGGCACCAGGTCTTCGTACAGTTTAGACTTTTCTTCGTACAACTGCGCCGACTCTTTCCGCTGCTCCTCCGACTGCTCACGGCGCTTATCGTACAGCGTATCGAGGGCCTGCTTCATGCGCTGCCAGAGGACTTCCTGGTCGGCCTTCGGAGCCGGACCAATGTGCTTGTATTCCTCAAAAAGCGCGTTGGCTTCGTCGATGGTCTGGCGTGTTACCGGTTTATCGGCCATTTCTTTCGCCATGGCCTCTACTTTCTCAATTACCTCCGTCTTCAGCGTCAGGTTCTTTTTCCGGTCCAGCTCCTTCAGTTCGAAGTAGATGTTGCGGTTGCTGTAGTAGCGGTCAACCAGGGCATGATACGTCGCCCATAGCGTGGCATTATGCGGAGAGTTGATGTTCCCGGCACCTTTCCACTCTTCCTGAATCTGCTTGAACTCGTTCCAGCTCGATTTTGGGTCGCCGGCGTTGTTTTCGTCGGCTTCCACCAGTTCGCGCAGACGACGCAGCAATTCGGTCTTGGTGACAAAGTTGGCGTCCTTGGCTTTGTCGAGCTGCTGGAAGTAATTATTTTTCTGAGCTTTGATCTGCTTGTACAGATTATCGAAGCGCAGTATCGTTTCGTCATATTTAAAGTCGAAGCCTTCCTCGGAGCCGGTTTCCTCAACAAATTTCTGCTGGGCCGACTCGCGTTCCGACTGTTTAATCTGGTCAAACAACGGCCGGACTTCCTTTAGCACTTCATCGGCCTTCTTGTAATCAGATGGGGTGACCGATTCGCCTTTAAGTGATGCCAGTTGTTTTTCCAGCAGCGCAACAAAGTCTTCTTTCGAATATTGGCTGTAATCTTCCGAAGGGGGCGTGCTGCTTTCTTCCGACGCATCCATGTCGGCAGGCGCATACTCGGTTGTAATTTCTGCCGTTACAGCCGGATCAAGGGATTCGGTCGACGGTGTTTCGGCCGCGGTCTCCGCTAGGGGTTCGGCAGGTTCTTCGTTGGCTTCGGTTGGGGGCTCGTTTTCGCTCTGGGTCTCCGCCGGAGCGCTCACTGCTTCGGCTGATTCCGCCGTCGGTTCTTCAACAGCCGAAGCCGGGGCGGGCTCTTCTTGGGTAACAGCTACCGGTGCGGTACTCTCGAGTGTGGCACCTTCGGGCGCATCAACTTCCGGTATTGTACTTTCGGGCGCATCATCTTCCGGCGCAGCACTATCTGGTGTGGCACTGGTCATGTCAGCCTCGTCAGTTGTACCGGATTCTGCGGTTATTGAGGTATTCTCGTCGGCCCCCGCCGGCCCCTCCACCTCTGCACCAGAGATGTCTGCCGGCGTAAGTTCCTCAGATTGAGTAGTATCGGTTTTGGGTTGGGGTGGTTGCATAGTGGTGTCATGCCCTGCTTCCACGTCTGTCGAATCGGCGGGTGTTTCCCCAGCCTCGGCAGATGCGTCAGCAGCGTCCTCTGTTGCATTCGGATCCAGCATGTCGGTTGGCGGTGGTGTCAGATCCTCCTGCTGGTTAATTTCCTTTTCTTCGTTTGCCATGTGGTAGCGTACCAATTACTTTTGCAAAAGTAATAAAAAAGCCGATTTTCTGGTAGGTTTATGCCTGAATGGCACTTAAATAGAATATTATGTCAACCGTACTTGCTGATCTACGGAAGGAATATACATTAAACGGATTCGATATAGCAGATGTTTTACCCGATCCGATCCCTCAGTTTACCCAGTGGTTTGAGGCTGCTTTGCAGGCGGGTATACCCGAACCCAATGCCATGCACCTAAGTACGGTATCGGCCGAAGGGCGGCCCGCCGGGCGTATTGTGCTGCTGAAAGACCTGAGCGGAGGAGGATTTGTTTTCTACTCCAACTACGAGAGCCGTAAAGGCCATGAATTGGCCCGGCATCCGTTTGCGGCTCTGACATTTTTCTGGCCGGGACTGGAGCGGCAGGTGCGCATTGAAGGATGGGTTGAACCCGTTAGTGCAGATGAATCCGATGCGTATTTCCGGGTGCGGCCGCGAGGCAGTCAGCTTGGGGCCTGGGTGTCGCAGCAGAGCGAAGTAATTGCCGGCCGGCAGGTGCTGGAAGACAACTGGCGCGAACTGGAAGAGCGCTTTGCCGGCCAGGAGGTGCCCCGGCCTCCGCATTGGGGTGGTTTCCGGCTCGTGCCCGATGCCGTCGAGTTCTGGCAGGGCCGCCCCAGCCGCCTGCACGACCGCATCCGCTACCGGCGCGACGGCGAGGGGTGGGTAATTGAGCGGCTGGCACCGTAGGGGAAATAGCAGGGGGCGTGGGGCTTGGGGCAGGGGGTAAAATCAGCAACGCTTACCCCAAGCCCCGCGCCCCTTGCTAATATAGGTCAAACAAATTCCTAACCCCCAGCATCCGCCGGCTGATGTAGCCTTCGCCGAACTTAACACCGATCTGGTGGCCGAATTCGCGGGCGCGGGCTTCCAGAAAATCCCAGAAATCTTTGCTGGATATATAGCTCTCCGGTTCGTGGCTGTTGGGGTCGTAAAACTGGCTGCGGTAGGCCCGGATCGACGCTAACTTGTCTTCCCAATACTCCGAAATATCAACCACAAAACTGGGTTTCAGGGAGCGATCCTGGATGAAATGGTAAATAAACTTTGGTCGCCAGGCCTCCTGCGGCCGGCCATCGCGTCCGGTTGTTTGTATACGTCGTAATCCGGCGTAAAAACAGGCATCATAAACCAGTTCGGCGGCCCTGCCGTGGTCAGGGTGGCGGTCGTCGACGGTATTGGTCAGGACAATATCAGGGCGGTAATGGCGGATGATGGGGAGCAGGGCCATCTGGTGGTCTTCGTCGTTGCGGAAAAAGCCGTCGCGGAAGCCCAGGTTTTCGCGGGCGGCCAGCTTCAGGATTTTACTGGCCTCGGCCGCTTCCTGCAACCGGATCTTGGGAGTACCCCTGGTTCCGAGCTCGCCCTGGGTCAGGTCTACGGCCGCAATAGTTTTACCCTGGGCAATGAGTGATAAGATTGTTCCGCCACAACTCATCTCGGTATCATCGGGGTGGGCGGCAATCGCCAGTACGTCTACCTTCATTAAACTTAAAGCGCTGTTTTTCTTTTGTGGTTGTAAAGTTTCCAATTAAAATGGAAACAAGTAAATAGCAGCCCGTAAAACTGCGTAATTAATTCGGAAAACCATGCTATTCACAATTGACGAAAAATCGAGCGTGCCCAAGTACCGGCAAATTGTGGAGGCAGTTATCAAGGGCATTGAGCAGGGCACCCTGAAACGGAATGAGCAATTACCGTCCATAAACGAATTTAGCGAGGAGTATTACCTGGCCAGAGATACCGTAGAGAAGGCCTATAATGTGCTGAAAAAAGAAGGCATAATTCAGGCGGTACGGGGTAAAGGCTTTTTTATACGACTCGACAGGCCGGGGCAGATTCGGGTGCTGTTGCTGATGAACAAACTGAGTGCGTATAAAAAAATGGTGTATTACGCCCTGCTGAATACGCTCGGCCCCAATGCCATTGTCGACCTGCGCCTGCATCACCATAGTGCCCAGCGCTTTAAAACGCTGCTCGAAGAAAATCTGGGGCAGTATAACTACTACGTTATTATGCCGCATTTCTACGAAGATACCGAACAGGTGAATGCGCTGCGGCTGCTGGAGCAGATTCCGGCTCACCAACTGGTGCTGCTGGACAAAGATCTGCCCAATCTGAAAACACCGCATTCGGCCGTTTATCAGGAGTTCGACCGCGATGCCTACACCGCGCTGGAGTCGGGCCGGGATCTGCTGGCCAAGTACCGGAACATGGTGCTGGTGTTTCCGAAAGATGTGTATTACCCCCGGGAGATTATCCGGGGCTTTCGCAACTACTGCGTTCACAACCACATGGAGTACCGGCAACTCGATACGCTTACCGGTGCTACACTGGCAACCAACACCGTATATGTAGTACTGGAAGATTCCGATCTGGCCGAACTGGTGCGGCAGGCCAAACAGCGTAAGCTACAGTTAGGGCGTGATGTAGGTGTGCTGGCTTTCAACGATACTCCACTGAAAGAAGTTTTAGCGGACGGCATCACCGTAATCTCCACCGATCATGAGCAGATGGGCATTACGGCGGCTCTGTTGATAAAAGAAAACCGCCAGGAAAGAATAAAAAATCCGTTTCAGTTGATCCGGCGGAATTCGCTGTAAAGAGTGAAAGAGTGGGGCGCGTAGCCTGAACGAGCGTTAAATCGGCGGAGCTTATCACTCTTTCGCATGACTTAGATAGCGCTTCAATTCCGAAATCGTCCGGATGCCTAACGCCTTCGCCTGCTCGTCCCGCATTACCAGCGCGTAGGCGTTGTTAAAACCCAGCGGCCGCAGCCAATCCAGACCATACTGGTGCCGAAACTGATGGGCTACGTACTGGTAAACAGCCTCTTTGTTGCCCTGCAGCGAGTCGAGTGTGATCTGACTGGGTTGCAAAATCACCAGCAGGCCGGTGCCGGTATATTCCGGATAGAGATCGATGGCCCCGGTGCGGAGGGCATCAAAACAGAGTTTGGTGCCGCCCAGGCCTGTTTTGGTTACGACCTGTAAATGCGTATGCCCTTCTACCAGATAACGGATGATCTCGGCCAGAATGTACTGTTCCGAGAATATTTTCGATCCCACAACGAGCTGACCAGACCGGGTGCCGGGTGCCTTGTTCCGCCATAAACCAGTGTCTTTCAGAAAGCGGGTGGCTACCTGCTCCGGCGATTGGTGGAGGTAATCGACGCGGTAGTTTAGCTCCGTCATAACAGAATCGGTCAGCCGGCCGGCGAGGAGTTCGAGTACCGACTGTAGCGCCGGGTATTTTTGTAGCGTCGCCTGTCGCACCACCGGGGCGGCATAATAGGGCGGAAACGAGTTTTTGTCATCGTCCAGCACCCGCAGGTTGTAAGCCTTCAAACGGCCATCGGTGGAGTAACCGCTGATGATGTCGACCTGATTGCGGTGAATAGCCTCATACATCAGGTTCTGATCCAGCAGCCGCGTGGAGACGTTCAGTCCGTAGGTTTTGACCAACCCCGGATACCCGTCGGCCCTCCCGATAAATTCATGGGCAAAGCCGGCCAGCAGCCTGGTTTGTCCGGCTCCGGGAATCAGGTAAAACGCCGACAATACCGGCAGAAGCAGGATAAAGGTAAAGGCGGCCTGGCGAAAGCGCGCTAATCGGAGCCGTTGCAGCCGCGCCAGTCCCGCATCTACCAGCACAGCCAGCAGAGCCGCCGGGATAGCTCCCGCCAGAATCATATTGACGTTGTTGAGCGCAATACCGCCGAAGATGAATTCGCCCAAACCACCGGCTGCTATGTAAGCCGCCAGCGTGGCAACGCCGACATTGATAACGGCGGCCGTTCGTACCCCTGCAAAAATGACCGGCAACGCCAGCGGCAATTCTACCCTGGTCAGTACCTGCCAGTCGGTCATGCCCATTCCCAAAGCTGCTTCTTTCAGCGTGGGGCTAACCTCCCGGATACCCACGAACGTATTGCGGATAATCGGCAGCAGGGCGTAGAGAAACAGGGCAACAATGGCGGGCCACACCCCAATACCCAGCACCGGAATCAGAAAACCCAGCAGGGCAATACTCGGTACGGTCTGGAGCACTCCGGCAATACCCAGCACCAGCGTAGCGGCCCGGCTGTAGCGGCTGATGACAATCCCGAGCGGAAGCCCCATGAGCAGCGCAATCAGCAGCGATAACCCGGTCAGGCCCAGGTGGGTCAGGGTTTGTTCAGCTAGTTTACCCGATTGTTCGGAAATAAAAGTTATGAATTCATTCACGGTCGGTGGGGAAATAGAGGCTCAGAAAGAAGGCTGTTGCAGCCATTGTCCAAAGGCGTTCAGCAGCTTCCGGCCGGATAGCGAAACAACGCCATTTGCCGACTGAACAAAAGCGGGCGGGCCTTCGGTTGTTGCCCGTAGGGCATCAGCCAGGGTCGTTTCAATCGGCAGTAGATGCGTAGGGGGGGGCTTTGTATCGTCGGTAGCTAGTAAGGGCAGCAGGTCCTGTAACGTGACGGTCTGGAGTTGCAGCGTCAGCCGCTGGTCGTCGAAAAAGCGCCGGACAAAGTTGTTGGCCGGGCGGAGCAGCAACTCTTTTGGCGTGCCGATTTGCTGAATTCGACCCTGGTCCATCAGGCAAATGCGGTCGCCGAGCTCAAAGGCTTCCTGCACATCGTGGGTGACCATCACGATGGTTTTGCGCCGGAGCGCATCCAATTGTCGGAACTCCCGCCGGATGCCGGCACGGGTAACGGGATCGAGCGCTCCCAACGGCTCGTCCATCAGCACCACGGGCGGGTCGGCTGCCAGCGCCCTGGCCAGCCCGACCCGCTGCCGCTGACCACCGCTCAACTGATCGGGGTACTGGCGCAGACTGGTTTCCGGCAGGTGCAGCATCGCCAGCAATTCGTCGGTGCGCCGGCGAATTCGGACGGCCTCCCAGCCGAGCAGTTGGGGCACTACGGCAATATTCTGCGCAATGGTATAATGCGGAAACAGGCCCGTTTCCTGAATAACATAGCCAATGCTGCGCCGGAGTTCATGGGCGGGTTGCCGGCGAATGTCGGTGCCGTTCAGTTCAATCAGGCCGGAAGTAGGCTCAATGAGCCGGTTTATCATCTTCAGCGTGGTGGTTTTGCCGCAGCCGCTGGTACCTAGCAACACCAGGGTCTCGCCCTCCTGCACCAGAAAAGAGACATCATCGACGGCGGTATGGTGGGGATACCACTTCGTCAGGTTCCGGACAGCGAGCATGAGCTACTCCTCCACCCGAATGCCTTTCCGGAAGGCTACCCGGTCTTTAATCTCGTTGGCCGCTTTTTTGGGGAAATAGTGATTGCGTTCGACCACAACGGTATTGTCGCTTTCGGCAATGACCGTTCCGTTACAGATGACTTTCATGGCAGGCAGTTGGTTACATTCAATACCTGAACGGAAGAGAGCAAAAAAGGTTTATTTCTGGTTACTGCGCCCGCGCCGACATAATGGGTGCCTGTTCGTTCAGCCGGGCCACGCGAATGCCGGAAAACGATTTGTTCCCCTGCACGTAATCGGCAAGCGGCTGCTTTGTAATCATCACTGCGCCGTATTCCGAGGACGCATGGAGAAGGTAAGGCCGGCCGTTTTGCCAGACCACCAAGCCAACGTGCTTCATGTCCAGACCCGTCCGGGCAGCGGTCAGCATCACAATATCCCCTTCTTTCAATCGGCTTTCAACGGCCGGAATCTGCTTCTTTGGGATAAACCAGAACGCCTGCCGGCTGATGGTTGCTTCGCATTCGGCAATCTGCCGGTACACGGTTGAGTCGCTCAGTTTGGGGTACTTCCAGGTGCAGGCCGTCATGTACGAGACCGGCTTGGACACCTGAATACCGCCGATTTCGCCGGTAACATCGCGAATCAGGCCCTGCCGTTCGTTATCGATCAGCCATTCCGAAAAATAGTGCAGGCGGCTGGCATAGCCGTTTATAATGCCGTTGCGGTACCGGATGTTGGTCAGGTATTTCTGAAAAAGCTGATTGTATTGGGTGAGGTTCTGTTTGTCGCCTAACTCGTGCCAGCCCAGGGCCAGCGCCATAGCAATTTCCACAAACGTAGTACAGTCGAACTCCCGGAAGTTGACGACCAGTTTTTCTTCCGGATTACGGTCCAGGGTATGCGCTACGTAGGGTCGGCCCAGAAAGGTTTTACCGATGGCAACGGCTGTTTCTGCCGGGGTTTTCCCGGCCCCAACGGTCACCTGCCGAATGTCGGAGACGACGGGTTCCTGCGCTAAAGCAGAAAAAGGTATGCTGAAAAGAAGGAAAAGCGTAATAAACGTTCTGGTCATTCTTCTTAGTCAGGGTTAAGTTACGATGCACACGAAAATACAAAAGCAGCGCGAAATTGCAGCCGCTTTTGCGCATATGCTTGTATTTTAACCTGTTCTTAAGGAAAACTGTTCAGAAATTCAGGCGGCTTTACTTCCGGGCGTTTCCGACGCCACATCATCCACGTCTTTGACCCGCAGCGAGAGCAAACCCGCCAGCATCATAGAGGCTCCACCCAGCAGCAGGGCATAAATCGGCTGTCCGTTGAAGAAGGTTGTCACCAGAAAGCCCAGCAGGGCAGCCGCTACAATCTGCGGAATGACGATAAAGAAGTTGAACACGCCCATGAAGTAGCCCATTTTGGTGGCCGGCAGGGCTCCTGCCAGCATAGCGTAGGGCATTGACAGGATACTGGCCCAGGCAATACCTACACCCACCATCGACAGCAGCAGATAATCCGGATTGCTGATGACAAAGAACGACAGCAGCCCCAGCCCCCCGCAGAACAGACAGATCATGTGGGTAAACCGCCGGCTGGTGCGCCGGGCCAGCACCGGTATGCCGAACGCCACAAGGGCCGAGACGGCACTGTAGGCGGCAAAGCAGACGCCTACCCAGTCGGCCCCGTCGTTGTAGGCTCTGGAGGTGGTGTCGGTGGTGCCGTAGATATAGCTGGTCACGGCCGCCGTGGTGTAGATCCACATGGCAAACAGAGCGAACCAGGAGAAGAACTGCACCACCGCCAACTGTTTCATGGTGGTGGGCATATTGCCCAGGTCGTTGATGATGGTGACGAAGCTGTTCTGGTAGTTGCCGCCCCGTTGAAGCATACCGGCTATGGCAAACAGCAGCCCGATGATAATCATTCCGGCCGAGAAAATATACAGTTCCTTGTTGAGCGACTGCGTCAGGAGCCAATAGGTGAGCGTGGCCCCGAGCACAACCGCAACCAGACCGTACCGAAGCTGACGCCCACCGGTGGTGGCATACACGGCCGGGTCTCCGTAGGCAACCAGGTCCGAATGCTCCTCGGCATGGTCACCAAAAGCTTCCAGCTCTTCCGGTGAATACTCGTGCGACCGGAATACCGTCCAGAGCACCGCCAGCAGAAACACACCTCCGCCGATATAAAATGACCATTTCACCGAATTAGGAATGATACCGGCCGGGGCTTCGTTGGCTACACCGAACCAGTTGGTGAGCATATAGGGCAGGGCCGAAGCAACTACGGCTCCGGTGCCGATAAAGAAGCTCTGCATGGCAAAACCGGTTGTACGCTGCTCCGACGGCAGGTTATCGCCTACAAACGCCCGGAACGGCTCCATCGAAATGTTAATGGAGGCATCCATAATCCAGAGCGTTAGGGCCGCTACCCACAGCACCGGCGAGTTGGGCATAAAGAACAGCGCGGCCGTCGCCAGAATCGCCCCGGCCAGAAAATAGGGCCGCCGTCGACCCAGCCGTGTCCAGGTGCGGTCGCTGAAATAGCCGATAATGGGCTGCACAATCAGGCCGGTGAGCGGGGCGGCTACCCACAGAATAGGGATATCGTCGATGTTGGCACCGAGGGTTTCGAAGATGCGGCTGACGTTGGCGTTCTGTAGCGCAAAGCCGAACTGGATGCCCAGAAAACCGAAACTCATGTTCCAGATCTGCCGGAAGCTGAGCAGCGGCTTCCGGCGCGTTCCGGCGCGGGGTGAGGTAGGGGAGGCCATAGAGGTTTAGTCAATAGTCGATAGTCGTTGGGCGAAAGTCTTTGGAGCTGGCAAGGAGTCAGTCCAACGTCTAACATCCAGTATCCAATGTCTGTTACTGTATCTCCAGCACCAGCACACCGAGGGGGGGCAGCTCTACCGGAATGGCGTTGGCGGCTTTCGCCCGAACTTTCGTTTTGGTCTGAAATATATCGTTGAACTGATATGTTTTGGAACCGTCCAATTTCATAGCCTGCCAGGCTTCGGCGGGAATCCGGATGCTGGTTTTGGCCGCCTGGTCCCGGTCGAAGTTGCAGATGATGAGCAGCTTCTGCCTGTCGGAATGCCGCAGGTAGCTGTACAGCGTAGTGGCGTTGTAGCCGGGACTCTGGTTGTTGTTATTGGTGTACTGCAAATCGTAGAAGGCGCCGGTTCGGATAGCGTCGCTGGTGTTGACAAGCTGGAGCAGTTGCTGGTAAAACGCCCGTAACTGCTTTTGGTCTTTACTCAGCTTGCCGCCGTCAAACTTACCGCCGTTGACCCAGGCCTGAAACTCCGGAATACCCCAGTAGTCGAAGATGGTAGTACGGCCGTCGTCGCCCTGAAAACCTTCCGCTTTGGTGGGGTTTACGCCCACTTCCTGCCCGAAGTAGATCATAACGGGTCCGGTGTGCAGGGTGGCCGAGAGCGTCATGGCCGGTACGGCTACCCACGGACTGCCGGCAAACTCGTTGGACGCAATACGCTGCTCGTCGTGGTTTTCCAGAAAGCGGAGCATGTGCTGCGAAAAGTCGCCTGATTCGTTTTGCCAAACCCGCGTAATCTCTTTGGCATTGCCTTTGCCTTCCATCAGCCGGCGAACCGAGTCGTACAGTCCAACCTTATCGTACAGGTAGTCGAACTTGCCGTTGAAAATATAATTGCGGTACTGCTGCGGGTTGTAAATTTCGGCAATGAAGATGATACCCGGTTTGGCAGCCTTGACCTGCGGAATGGCCCAGCCCCAGAATTCTACCGGCACCATTTCGGCCATATCGCAGCGGAAGCCGTCGACGCCTTTTTTCGCCCAGAAGACCAGAATATCCCGCATTTTGGTCCAGGTATCGGGCACCGGGCTAAAATGCATCTGGCGGTTGTTCTGGTAATCGACGCCGTAGTTCAGTTTGATGGTTTCGTACCAGTCGTTGATGTTGGGCTGAGCGGAGAACACATCGTTGCCGGTGGCTTTGGCGGGTTGCTCTACATACTGCTTTTCGGTCTGAACGGGTGGATTAACTCCTTCCGGCACCTGAAACGCCACGCCCGGAATGTAGTAGAAGTTGTTGCCGGGGCTGAATGCCTTCGTTTTATCATCTTTGGCTCCCAGGTCGACCACCCCTTTCGGTTTGGCGTCGGAATGATACTGACGGGCTACGTGGTTCGGCACAAAGTCAATGAGCACTTTCAAACCGTTGTCGTGCGACCGTTTCAGTAGCGCCTGAAACTCCTTCATCCGGTTTTTGACATCCACCGCCAGATCCGGATTCACATCGTAGTAATCCTTGATGGCGTAGGGCGAACCGGCCCGGCCTTTTACCACGGCCGGATGGTCCTGTCGGATGCCGTAGGCCGAATAGTCGGTCATGAGCGCGTGTTCGATCACGCCCGTGTACCAGACATGCGAGATACCGAAGGTTTTGAGTTCCTTCAGGGCTATGTCGGTAATGTCGTTGAATTTACCGACCCCGTTTTCGTCGCGGGAGCCCCAGGGTTTGTTGGTGGTTTTCTGATTGCCGAACAGGCGGGTAAAAATCTGGTAAACGACTAATTTGTCGGAGGGAGTTGCTACAGTTGGATGCATAAGCGGTCGGGGCCTGGGTCCGGCATTAGCCGGCAGGCCGGCCAGAACAAGGCTCGTAAGAAGTAAATAGCAATAGCGTAAAAAGATTCCGGAGGGCATATCGTTCATAGGTTTGGTGCTAATTTACTTATTCGGCGAAAAAATAGAACCAGGCAGCCCGAAAAGCAGTGCCTGAATGGCCTGAATAAGGTGCCGGTCATCGGCGAAAATTCTCCGGAATTGGTCAAAACTACGACCGGTTTGGTTTATTTTGGCAACTTTACCTCCGTAAATCCTATGATGACCTATAATAATCTATGAAAAAACGCTTTCTGCTCCGTTTTATCGGTCTGGCAGTCCTGCTGCCGCAGCTTTTAGTCGCCCAGGCACCCGCCATCCAGCGGGTGGAGCCGACCAACTGGTGGGTCGGCATGAAAAACCAGAGCCTGCAACTGCTGGTCTACGGCAAAAACATTGGCTCATCTACGGTGAGTCTCAACTATCCGGGCGTCCAGCTCAAAAAGGTCAATAAAGTAGAGAATCCGAATTACCTTTTTGTCGATCTGGCAATCACCCCGGCGGCCAAACCCGGCACAATGGCGCTGACTTTTGCCAACGGCAGCAACCGGACCACCTGGCGGTATGAACTGCGCCGGAAATCGTACCAGCCACTGGGCGTGACCTCGGCCGACCTGATCTATCTGATTATGCCCGACCGGTTTGCCAACGGCAACCCCGACAATGACAAATTCGCCGATATGCTCGACCCGAGCGCCGACCGGAGCAGTCCGTATCTGCGGCATGGGGGCGATATTCAGGGCATCATCAGCCACCTCGATTACCTGCAGGACCTGGGCGTAACAGCCTTGTGGATGACCCCGGTGATTGAGAATGACGAGCTCCTGAAAAAAGAAGGCCCCGACCGGATGCAGGCCGGCTACCACGGCTATCATTTCACGGATCACTACAAAATTGACCGGCGGTTTGGCGGCAACGAAGCTTACCTGCAGTTGAGTAAGGCCCTGCATCAGCGCGGCATGAAACTGGTGCAGGATGCCGTGTACAACCACGTCAGCGACGACCACTGGTTCTACAAAGACCAGCCGATGAAAGACTGGTTCAACACCTGGTCGGGCTATACCAACACCTCACATAAGGAACAATCCCTGTATGATCCGCACGGAGCTCCTGCCGACCGGAAAGTGTTGCTCGATGGTTGGTTTACCCCGTTCCTGCCCGACCTGAACCAGCGGAATCCGTATCTGGCCAATTACCTGATTCAGCACGCCATCTGGTCGACGGAGATGTTCAATCTGGATGCCTGGCGGATTGACACCTACAAATACAATGACGTGGCGTTTATGAACCGCTGCAACCAGGCCCTGCTGACCGAATACCCGAAGATTCACCTCTTTGGGGAATCGTTGGTCAGTACGCCGGCGGGCTTATCTTACTTTGTCCGGAACACAGTTGGTTTTCCGTTCAAAAGCAATCTGCCCGGTACACTTGATTTTCCCTTATTCAATGCCATCAACGGGGGGCTACAACAGAACTTCGGTTGGGACACGGGGGTCAGCCGGGTGCATCAGACCCTGGCGCAGGATGCCGTGTATGCTGAGCCGATGAAGCTGGTGACGTACCTGGATAACCACGACGAAAACCGCTACCTATCCGTAATTGGTGATGATCTGGACAAGTACAAAATGGGCGTGACGTGGCTGCTGACCACGCGGGGCATACCGTCGTTGTACTACGGCACCGAAATCCTGATGAAGAATGTTAAGGACCCCACCGACGCCGAGGTGCGCCGGGACTTTCCGGGCGGTTTTCCCGGCGACCGGGAGAATAAGTTTACCGCAGCCGGCCGCTCCAAGCGGGAGAACGAAGCCTTTGACTTTGTGCGGAAACTAGCTACTTACCGCCGGAACACCCCCGCCCTGCATTCCGGCAGGTTGATGCAGTATGTGCCGCAGGATGGCATCTATACGTACTTCCGGTACGATAACCGTAAAACGGTGATGGTTTCCACCAACACCACCGATAAAGAAATCAGCCTTGATACCAGCCGCTTTGCCGATAATATGAAAGGGTTTACCAAAGCCCGCAATGTGCTGACCGATGAGCTGGTCAATGATCTGGGCCTGGTCAGGCTGCCAGCCAAAACCGCCCTGGTGCTGGAGCTGATAAAATAGAGGAGGAATCGTTTGAGAAGTTAGTGCAGTTTGAATAGTTTGGGGGAGCAAACACTTAACCAACAACCTGCGCTAACTTCTCAGACTCATGATGAAAGCATTGCTCCTTCAACTGCTTTTCTGTTTGCCCATTCTGGCCCAGACCGGGCCTAAAGTTCTGATCGTAACGGCTCACCCGGACGATGAAACCATGTTTCCGGTCACGGTTTTCAAGATTACAAGGGAACTGAAGGGCTCGGCAGACCTGGCCCTGGTGACCGATGCCTCCGGCGGCTTTAACGGAATGCTCGCCTCTAAATATTACGGCATGAACATGCTCGATTCCGTGATTGGCCGCAAACATCTGCCGCTGATCCGGAAGAAAGAGATGATGCGGGCGGGGGAAGTGATGGGCATCGGCAACTTTTTCTTTCTCGACCAGCGCGACGATTTCTACAACCGCGACCCTAAACCGTACCTGAGCGGGCAACGCTGGGATGCGACTATGGTGTCGAAGCGCCTGGATGAGCTATTAGCGAAGGGGAATTACGATTACGTATTTTGCCTGGTGCCGCACGATGGACAACACGCCCACCACAAAGCGGCCTCTATTCTGGCCTTGCGGGCGGTGCAACGGATGAGGGGCCGCAAGCCCATTGTACTCGGCGGACAGGCCATGAACAAAGGCTATACCTTCCGATTTTCGGAACTGGAGGGCTTCCCCGAAACCCGGCTGCTGGCAGCGGCTCCGGTGTTTGAGTACGACCGCTCCCGCACCTTTGGCGAAGACAATAAGCACAGTTACATGATTGTGGCCGACTGGGTAAAAGCCGAACATAAATCGCAGAGTGGCGACATGAACACCGCTATGCACCGGGGCGATTTGGAAACATTCTGGTACTTCGCCCTCAACGGTGAGGCTGGTATTCCTCAGGTGCGGCAATTGTTCGACGCGCTGAAATCAAGTGGCTATTGAGCCTGTTTTTGGTACATTTGGTCCTGGCTTACCTTTCCGGCAAAGGAATAGCGGTTTAGTAGCACATTATTCACAACCTGATGACGATAAAAGCATTTCTGTTTGACCTCGACGGTGTCATTGTTGACACCGCTATTTTTCATTATCAGGCCTGGCGCCGGATGGCCAACGAACTGGGCTTTGATATTTCCGAAGAATTTAACGAACAACTTAAAGGTATCAGCCGCGTCGAATCGCTGGAGATCATTCTGCAGCACGGTAATCTGGTGCTGCCGGAGGAACGAAAAGCTGAACTGGCCGCGCAGAAAAATCAATGGTACCTGGAGCTGGTCAGTCGCATGACACCAGACGATATTCTGCCCGGAGTACCGGCTTTTTTCAGCCAGGTGCACGATGCCGGTATTAAAACCGCCCTGGGTTCCGTCAGCAAAAATGCCCGGCTGATCCTGGAGCGTATCGGCATGAGCAACGTCTTTGGTACGGTAATTGACGGAAACAAAATAGCCAGGGGTAAACCCGACCCGGAAGTGTTTCTGAAAGGAGCCGAAGAACTGGGTGTTTCGCCTGCCGACTGTGTCGTTTTTGAAGATGCCGTAGCCGGTATCGAAGCGGCCAAACGCGGAGGCATGCTGGCGGTGGGTATTGGTTCTCCGAATGTGTTGACGCAGGCGGACATCGTATGGCCTTCTCTGGAGCACGTGACGGTTACCCAACTGCTCAAAAGCCTCGACCGGTCGGCGGGGTTGGATGTGTACTGATTCGTTTGAAGTTTGAGGTTTGAGCCGGGTGGCCGGTGCCGTTTGACGTTGAAAAGCGAAGCACCCTCAAACGTTAAACGTTAAACAATAAAAAAATGCAAAAGCTGGAAACCGCATATCAATTGCAGGAGCGTTTGCGGACCGTACTGACTACGGTGGAAACGGAGTTTCGGCCGCTTAGTGATGAGCAGCTAAACTGGAGACCTGCCCCGGACCGCTGGAGTATTATTCAATGTCTCCAGCACCTGAATCTGGCGGAGCGGTTTTACATCCGGAATCTGCAAAAGAAAATAGATGACCTGGGCCTGATTCAGACTATACCAACCGACCAGCCAATTGAGTCGGACTGGGTGGGTCGGACGTTGCGCTATTCGGTCGACCCGAATACGAATCTGAAACTACCCGCACCCAGTATGATCCGGCCCCGCGCCGAACTGGATACGTACTCGGTGCTGGATCAGTTTGTAGAGCTACAGCAGTTGCTGCACGACCTGCTCGATAAGGCTATATACCTCGACTGGAACCGCACCCGAATGATGTCTTTGTTTGGCAACTGGATAAAAATACGCGTGGGCGATGCCCTGATTATGTTAGTTTTACATACCGAACGCCATATTCGGCAAGCCCTTCGCGTAAAAGAAGAAATGACTACCTTTGCCAGAACAGCTTAATCTGTTAACGTGTATTAATGAGCATGCGAGAACCGAAAGGTTCTCGTTATGTATATACTATAACCTGTGATGAAATGAAGCATTACCTGAAGCATGACCCGTGGTGCATTGTCGAAGAAGGCTTTCACCGCGAGAATAATGAAATTACTGAGAGTGTAATGAGCCTCGGCAACGGGCGAATGGGCCAGCGGGGCAATTTTGAAGAAAAGTTCTCCGGCAAAACCCTCCAGGGTAATTACGTGGCGGGCGTGTACTATCCCGACAAAACCCGTGTTGGCTGGTGGAAAAACGGTTACCCCGAATACTTTGCCAAAGTCTTGAATGCCGCTAACTGGATCGGCATCGACATCGATATTGAATACGAGTCGCTCGACCTTAATACCTGCGAAGTACGCGACTTCCGCCGGCTGCTGAACATGCAGGAAGGCTACCTGGAACGGTCGTTTGTGGCCGTGCTGAAAAGCGGTAAAGAGCTTCAGGTGAACGCCCGGCGCTTTTGCAGCATCGTCGACGATGAGGCCGGCGCAATTCGTTACAGCATCACCCCGCTCAATTTCGACGCTAAGATCACCGTTACGCCGTACATCGACGGCGATATCCGCAACCGTGATGCCAACTACGACGAAAAGTTCTGGGACGAGGTCCGGAAGGAAACCGGCTATGGGGAGGCTTTTATCGAAATGCGCACCCGTAAGACCGGCTTCCACGTATGTACGGGCATGGCCGTGGAGATCGAGCAGGACGGCAAACGGGTCGATTTTCAGTCGCAGCCCATCAAATACGAAAAGTATGTTGCCAACCGCATGACGCTCGACTGCCAGCGCGGTCAGGAAACCGTCATCTTCAAGTACGCCGTCAATCTTTCGTCAATAAACTACAATTCGGACCATTTGATGCGGGAAACCCGCCAGTACCTGCAACAGGTGATGCGCAAGGGTTTTGAGAAAATGGAGTTTGAGCAGAAGCAGGCCTGGGCGGATAAGTGGAAAATGAATGACATCACCATCGACGGTGATATTGCTGCCCAGCAAGGTATCCGGTTCAATATCTTCCAGCTGAATCAGACCTATACCGGCGAAGACGAGCGGCTCAACATCGGCCCCAAGGGCTTCACCGGCGAGAAATACGGCGGCAGCACCTACTGGGATACCGAAGCCTACTGTTTTCCGTTCTACCTCGCCACCGCCGACCAGAAAGTGGCCCGCAACCTGCTGCTGTACCGCTACCGGCATTTGGGCAAAGCCATCGAGAACGCGCAGAAACTGGGCTTCCGGGCCGGTGCCGCGTTGTACCCAATGGTAACCATGAATGGGGAAGAAAGTCACAACGAATGGGAAATTACCTTCGAGGAAATTCACCGGAACGGGGCCATTGCCCACGCCATTTACGATTACGTACGCTATACCGGCGATGAGCAGTACCTGGTCGACTACGGTCTGGAAGTACTGATTGCCATCAGCCGGTTCTGGAGCCAGCGGGTCAACTGGTCGGAGCCGAAGCAGCAGTACGTGATGCTGGGTGTAACGGGACCGAACGAGTACGAAAACAACGTCAACAACAACTGGTATACCAACTACATCGCCGTCTGGACGCTGCGCTACACGCTCGAAGCTATCGACATTGTAAAGCGACTGGATACCGAGAAGTTCAACGCCCTCTGCGACCGGATTCACTTCCGGGAAGACAAGGAAGTGGCAACGGCCCGGCAGATCATCGACAATATGTATTTCCCCTATGACGAAAACCGCCAGGTATTCCTGCAACAGGAAGGTTTTCTGGACAAAGAACTGATGCCGGTGAGCGAGATCCCCAAAGGCCAGCGCCCGCTGAACCAGAACTGGTCGTGGGACCGGATTCTGCGTTCGTGCTTCATCAAGCAGGCGGATGTGTTACAGGGACTGTATTTCTTTGAAGACGAATTTGAGGAGGAGACCATCCGGCGCAATTTTGAATTCTACGAGCCGATGACGGTGCATGAATCGTCCCTGTCACCCTGCGTTCATGCGGTATTGGCCGCCAAACTGGGCATGAAGGACAAAGCCTACGAAATGTACCTCCGCACCGCCCGGCTGGACCTGGATGATTACAACAACGATACCGAAGACGGTTGCCATATTACTTCCATGGCTGGTGCCTGGATGGCCGTGGTGCAGGGCTTTGGCGGTATGCGCGTCGAAAACGATCAGTTGCGGCTGAATCCGTACTGTCCGGATAACTGGGATCGCCTGGCCTTTAAGATTCGGTTCCGGGGCGCGTTGCTTCAGGTCAGCGTCACGCAATCAAGTGTATCCATCCAGAACTTCTCCAGCCACCCCGTTACCATCTTGCTCTACAACGAGCCAGTAAACATTGAAGCCGAAAGCCGGAAGAAGGCAGACCGAAAGGTATTGGCGTAAAGCGGATTTAAAGATTTTATGAGAAAGCCCGGCTCAAACAGTCGGGTTTTCTCGTATATAATTAGCTCAGTTCTTCTCTTTGCCTTATTTGCCGGCTTAACCGTTCACGAAAATACTCCTTTTGGGGTATTGCTTCATGACCGGAATCGTAGCAGCTTTACCCAAATCAACCAAACGCTTACTGTCTTATGTACCAGCGATTCGTGTTACTGCTTCTCCTCTTTATTACTTTTTGTCCTACGATTGTCCGTAGTCAGTCAGCCTCGCGGCTGATGGCCAGGTCGGGCGAAGAAGTTCATGTGTGGGCGTACCCGGTCAAGGCCGGTAAACAAAAACAATACGAGCACTTTGTACATGACATTTTCTGGCCTGGTGCCAAAAAACTGTCGGCGTCAGGCCAGCGCGTTTTCAAACAAACAAGGGTGATGCACCCCGTCAAAGCCAATCCGGACGGTACCTATACCTATCTGTTTATCATGGACCCGTACATCAAAGGGGAAGATTACGATATTGAATCGCTGGTGAAGAAGATGTACGGTGCCCAGAAAGGGGCCGAGTATTACAAGCTATTTGCCGAGGCCATTGTGCCAGGGAAGGATGTCGGGTACAGGGTGACGCAATCGAAGGACTAACCGGGTAGAAACTGCCGGCAGTTCCGTTCGTGCGGGTTGCCCTGCCGGCCAACCAACTTTGTTTTACGGGTTTGACTGGATAAAAGCATGCTGAACATCACTACATCCGCTATACGGCTCCTCGGCTGGTTACTGGCCGCTTCGCTTCCGGCAGTTGCCCAACCAGAAATCTTCAACTATAAACAGGCCCTGGCGGGCACCGTCAAAAACAGCACGCTCAACGTCAATATCACCTCTCTCAACCGGACTACCGGTGAAGTGGTGTTTGGGGGTGGCGACTCCCGTGGGCCAACCACGCCCGGCTTGTTTTTTACCTGGATTTGGGGAGACGGTACCAGCACCAACGGCTTTTTCCCCCAGACCAGGCGCTATGCCGACGTAACCCGCAACTACCTGGTGAAGGTGATTGCCAACTATTCGGCGACGGAAAAAGATACCGCCGAGGTGCTGGTTATATTTGGGAAAGGGAAAATCACGCCCGTTGCCCTGGACCCGAAACTAAAGGTGTACATACCCGCGCAACCCGTAAGTTTAGTCAGTTCCAACGGCTATGGTATTCCGCCAGTACGCCCTTTTTCCGACGCATTCTTTACAGACGTGTCCCGCGCCGACTTTGAATACCTCTTCCATATAGGGGCAACCATCGAGTATGACTTTGTGAATGAAAATGTAGTGCTGCATAATGGCAGGTTTGAGCAATATGCGCTGCGGGATTCGACGTTTCCCGGAGCGTATGCGCTATGGTACACCCGGCCGGTAAGCTTTGGTGTAGGCAATGGCTTTCTGAAAGGCGCTGAGAGTGATTTTTCGTCTATGTACCACGAAATGGCCCATAATATTACCCTGAACTTCCCGGCTAATTATCAATATGGCGGGAAAATAGACGGGCCGGCTAACGCCATTTTTTCGGAAGCCATTGCGCAGATTTTTCAGCATGCGGCCGGCTATGAACTCATTAATAGCTACCAGAAGTACGGATTAGATGAAACCTGGCTGGTCAAACTGAAAGAGAACTTTACCAGTAATGTCCGTTTTCAGCGAAGTATGTTCAATGAATACATGAATACGGGCATGGCCTTCCGGACTTATTATGACGCTTCGAAAAACGATGCCCAGCGGAGTCGTGAGGTGTTGCGTACGTTCCTGACCGTTCCCTATATGTTCTTTCGCTATGTAGAGGAGCAAAACAAAGGCTACAGGCAGCCGGTAAAGCGACTTATGCAATACCTGAGTCGGTTCAATGCGGACTGGCTTAAACGTTTTGATCCTCAGGCCGATACGCCGGCTGCTAATGCGTTTCGCGCTACTTTGTGGGTGGCGGCCATCTCGTACACATTCCAGCGCGATTTGAGGGCCGATTTCCGGGCCATTGGGTATCCCGTCAGCGACAGTGACTGGGCTTTTCTGAATCCCTCGTTTTTTAGCGTGTCGGCCAACACCGTGAATCTGCCGGCTACGGCGGGTAGTGTGTCGTCGCTGACGGTGAATACGTCGTCGGCTGATACCTGGACCGTGACCAGCTCTCAGCCCTGGCTGACGCCAAATCTTACGCGTGGATCGGGCAGCCAGGCGATTACGCTGACGGCGGAGGCTAATACATCGGTTGCCTCGCGTACCGCCACGGTTACGTTTTCGGCCGCCGGGTTCGATAACCAGACCGTAACGGTGGTGCAGGCCGGTACGGCTCCCTCCTTAACGACCTCGGTCAACAGCCTGACCGTCGACGCAGCCGGGGGCACCGGCACATTTGTCGTGTCTTCCAATACCAACTGGACCGTAGCCAGTTCGCAACCCTGGGTTACGGCTACGCCGGCAGCGGGTTCGGGCAACGCGACCGTTACGCTTACGGCGACGGGTAATGCGCAGCCGAATATACGAACGGCTACCGTTACGGTTTCCGCCGGTGGCGCATCCCCTCAGACCGTGACGGTTACGCAACGGGGCATACTGGTGCTGGCCGTACCGCTCGAACCAACCCCGACGCTCTATCCGAACCCAGTAACGACCGACCTGTACCTGACCGATTTACCTGCCGGGAGCACACTGCGGGTATACGACCTGCAGGGCAGACTGTACCAGAGCGGGGCGGCCACGCAAAGCCTGCCGGTTAGGAACCTGCCGGCCGGTACCTATCTGTTGCATATTGATGGACAGGGGCAGCAGGCCGTCCGCCGGTTTCAAAAACAATAAGGCAACAGCCAGGCTCAGCCTTTGAATAAGGCCGGAATCTTCCTTCTTCTAACCAATAACCGTTTATTCCTATGCAAGCTCAGACAACAGAATCCATTAAAGACCAGATCCGCCGGGGCAACGATGCCTTTGAGGCTGCTTTTGCCCGGCAGGACAGCAAAGGCCTGTCCGAACTGTACACGAGTGATGCCGTCCTGCTGCCACCCGGTGCTACCGGGCAGAATGGTCCTCAAACTATTGGGCAATTCTGGCAGGGCGCTATGGATATGGGCGTTGCCGGCGTGAAGCTCACGAGCATAGAGGTTGAAAACCACGGTGACACCGCCATAGAAATGGGTCAGTATGAACTGAGGAGTGCCGCCGGCGACCAACTGGACCATGGCAAGTATATCGTCATCTGGAAACGCCAGGGCGGTCAGTGGCGGCTGCACCGCGACATCTGGAACACCAGCCAGACGGCGGGGTAAGGTAACAACTAGCTATTATTGGGATGGGGTATCAATTAGCAGGGTGAATGCTGGCTAATCGATACCCCACCATTTTTGTTTTGCATGTGTTCCTACCTGTAAACCACACTTCAGCAATGGCACAAGGGCACTCTGCATCGTCAGATACCGGTTTCGATAGGGTGTCCGGGGTATACGATATCCTGACCTGGCTGGTATTTGGCAATAAATTGCATGATGCGCAGATAATCTACCTTCACCGTATTCCGCCCTATGCGATAATACTTATGATTGGTGGCGGCTCCGGCTGGTTGCTGCGTGAGGTACTGCGCCGGTGCAAGCCCCGGCAAATTATCTACATCGAGGCTTCTGCCCGGATGCTGGCAAAAGCTAGAAAAGCTGTTCAGGAAGACGGTCGGGTGGTTTTTCGGCTGGGCAATGAAACGGTTATAAATCCGTCCGAACGGGTTGATGTAGTTATTACGCCGTTTTTCTTGGACCTGTTTACCGAGGAGCGTCTGGCTACCAGTATTGTGCTCCGCCTGCGCCAGACGCTGAAAGCCGGTGGACTGTGGCTGGTCAGCGATTTTGTCCAAACTAACAGTTGGTGGCAGCGACTGCTGCTCAAGGTCATGTACGTTTTTTTTGGGCTGACGGCCGGCATTGAGGCCCGGCGCTGGCCCAATTGGCCCCGGTTACTGCAACAAAGTGGCTTACAATCAGGCGAGCAGCAGGAGAGGGTGTCCGGACAGGTGATTACCGGCTGGTGGGCAGCAAGCTGATTGGTTTTTTAATAGGCTCAGGCCAGTACCTGCCTGATTTACTAAATTCAGGTAGTAAATTCTTCCAATCTGCTTTAGTTTTAAACCAGTCAACGCTTAACCAGCTCTTGTTGCATGCGTGCCTTTTTACTTTTTCTTTTCCTGGGCGCTGCCCTGGCCGTCGGTAAAGTGTTCCTCCTCCCCAAGGCCACCGGCGAGTCCAAAACGAAACTCATCCGACCGGCCGGTGAAACCAGCAAGGAAACCAAAGCGGCCGATAAACCCCCCGTCCGTGTCGAGGTGCTGCTGGCGCACACCCAGGCCGTCGAGAATGTCATCACCCTGCCCGGTACCGTGTTACCCAACGAAAGCGTCGATCTCAAAGCCGAATTGGCCGGCCGGCTCAATTACCTGCTTACTAAAGAAGGTCAGTTTGTTGCCAAAGGCGAGCTGATCGCCAAAATCAACGACAAAGAACTTCGCGCCCAGCTCCTCAAGATCGATCTTCAGGAGCAGCGGGCCAAAGAAGTTCAGATGCGCCAGCAAAAGCTACTGGCCATTGAGGGCGTCAGCAAGGAAGAATACGCCATTGCTGCCAACAACACCCTGACCCTCGGGGCCGATAAGGACCTGCTGCGGGCCCAACTCGAAAAAACCGAAATCCGCGCCCCCTTCAGCGGCAAAATCGGTCTGCGCCAGGTCAGCGAAGGCGCTTTTCTGATGCCCGGCACCCTGGTGGCTACCCTGGTGCAGACCAACCCCGTTAAAGTCGACTTTGCCCTGCCCGAGAAATACGCCCACCACCTGCGGGTGGGTTCTGCTATCCACCTCAGTACCGAAGGCGACCAATCGCCCGTACCGGCCCGCATTGCGGCCATCAGTCCGCTGGTTGATCCCAGCCTGCGCACGCTCACCATCCGGGCGGTGGCCTCCAACGGGGCCGGCCGGCTGGTGCCGGGCATGTTTGTGCGGGTTCAGCTGCGGCTGGGCGGCAATACGGCCTCTATTCTGGTGCCCTCCCAGGCCATCATCCCGGAGCTGAAGGGCAAGAAAGTCTTTGTGGTCAGAGCCGGCAAGGCCCAGGAGCAGTTTATTCAGACCGGCCTGCGACAGGAGCAGCAGGTACAGGTCACGCAGGGGCTGACCCCCGGTGATTCGGTCATCGTCTCCAGCATCATGGCCCTGCGCAACGGCTCACCCGTTGCGGTAAAAAAAGCCGCTTCATCCCCTCACCTTCGCTAACATGAGTCTGTCTACCCTCTCCATCCGACGCCCCGTGCTGGCCATCGTCATGAACCTGCTCATTCTGCTGTTCGGCTATCTGGGCTTCCGATTCCTGGGCGTGCGTGAGTTTCCCTCCATCGATCCGCCGGTGATCTCCATCCGCACCAACTATGCCGGAGCCAACGCCGACATCATTGAGTCGCAGATTACCGAGCCCCTGGAAAAGCAGCTCAACAGCATCGAAGGCATCAAATCCATCAGCTCCCAGAGTAGCCAGGGCCGCAGCGAAATCACCGTCGAGTTCGGCCTGGAGGTGGATATGGAGCGGGCCGCCAACGATGTGCGGGATAAGGTCTCGGGTGCCGGGCGCACCCTGCCGCCCGACCTGGATGGTCCGCCCATCGTCAGCAAGGCCGATGCCAACTCCGACCAGATCATGATCCTGATGCTGCAAAGCACCAGCCACTCCCACCTGGATGTCAACGAATACGCCGAGAACGTGGTGGCCCAGCGGCTGCAGACTATCGAGGGCGTCAGCGAGGTCTCCATCATGGGCCAGAAGAAATACGCCATGCGGCTGTGGATGGACCCCGGCCGGATGGCCGCCTACGGCATTACCGCCCAGGATGTGAAAACGGCCCTGGACCGCGAAAGCGTGGAACTGCCCAGCGGCAAGCTCACCGGCAGCACCACCGAACTGACAGTCAAGACTCAGGGCCGCTTCGAGTCCGAAGCCGACTTCAACGCTATGATCATCAAACAGGTCGGCAACAATCAGGTTCTCTTCAGCGACATCGGCCGGGCCGAACTGGGACCGGAAAACGAAGAGACCGTGCTGCGGCTGAACGGTATTCCGCTCATCGGTCTGGGCATTGTGCCCCAGCCCGGTGCCAATCACCTCGACATTGCCCGCGAAATCAATCAGCGGCTGCTGGACATCCGGCGGGATCTGCCGGCGGGCTACACCCTGGATGTGTTATTCGATGCTACCGTCTTTGTCAAGCGCTCGGTAGAAGAAGTGGCCGAAACGCTGCTGATCGCCATCGGCCTGGTGGTCATCATCATCTTTATCTTCTTCCGCGACTGGATTGTTGCCGTCCGGCCGCTGATCGATATTCCCGTTTCGCTGGTGGGCACCTTTTTTATCATGTACGCCCTGGGCTATTCCATCAATGTGCTCACGCTGCTGGCCATTGTCATGGCCACGGGGCTGGTGGTCGACGACGGCATTGTGGTCACCGAGAACATATTTAAGAAGATTGAGCAGGGCATGCGGCCCGTGGAAGCGGCCATTCAGGGGGCCAACGAGATTATCTTTGCCGTGCTGTCGACCTCCATTACGCTGGCCGCAGTCTTTCTGCCGGTAATCTTCATGGAGGGCTTCGTGGGCAAGCTGTTCCGGGAGTTCGGGGTGGTGATCTCGGTGGCGGTGCTGATTTCGGCCTTTGTGTCGCTGACGCTCACACCCATGCTGAATGCCTATTTGAACCGCAAAACCCACCACCACGGCTGGCTGTACCAGAAAACCGAGCCTTACTTTGAAGGGCTCACGGCGGCCTATCACCACAGCCTGGCCGGGTTTCTGCGCCGGCGCTGGCTGGCCCTGCCGCTGATCGGGCTGACGGGCGGCATGATCTGGCTGTTCGGCAGCGGTTTGCCCGCCGAGCTGGCTCCGCTGGACGACCGCAACTGGTTCCGGCTGAATATGACCGCCCCGGAGGGTACCTCCTTTGAGGCTATGGATGGCTACATGCTGAAGGTGGGACAGTTACTGAACGACTCGCTGCCCGACACACGGGGTATTATGCTGGTGACAGCTCCCAACCGCACCGGGTCGGGTAGCCCCAATACCGGCTCGGGCAGGGTGTTCCTGAAAGACAAAACCGAACGACTCAACGACCAGCAGACGCTGGCCGACTATACCACCAAACTGCTGAAGCAACTGCCCGATGCCAAATCGGTGGCCATTCAGCAGCAGACCATCTCGGTTGACACCCGGGGGGGGCTGCCGGTGCAGTACGTGCTGCAGGCCCCCGACTTCAACAGGCTGCGGGCGTATCTGCCCCGGTTTCTGGAGGAGGCCCAGCAGGATCCTGCCTTTGCTTCGGTAGATGCCAATCTGAAGTTCAACAAGCCGGAGCTGAACGTGCGCATCGACCGGCAGAAAGCCAAAGCCCTGGGTGTCTCGCTGGGAGACGTGGCCCAGACGGTGCAACTGGCCCTGGCCGGCCAGCGCTTCGGGTACTTCACCCGCACGGGCCGGCAGTATCAGGTGATCGGGCAGGTGGACCGCCCGGACCGCAACGAGCCGCTGGACCTGACGGGCCTGTACGTTAAAAACAACCGGGGGGAGGCTGTGCAACTGGACAACATTGTCAGCCTGGAGGAGCAGAGCAGCCCTCCGCAGCTATTCCATTACAACCGCTACATGAGCGGGACAATCATGGCGGCCCTGGCTCCGGGCAAGACCATGGGCGACGGCATTGCGGCTATGGACCGGATCCGGGAGCGATTGAAGGATGACACCATTCAGACGGCCTTGAGCGGAGCCTCGCGGGACTTTGCCGAGAGTCAGTCCAACACGCTGTTCTCCTTTTTGCTGGCGCTGGTGCTGGTGTATTTCATTCTGGCGGCTCAGTTCGAGAGCTTCATCGACCCGCTGATTATCATGATGACCGTGCCGCTGGCCATCGGCGGAGCGGTGTTTGCCTTGTGGTATTTCAATCAGACCCTCAATATCTTCTCGCAAATCGGTATCATCATGCTCATTGGGCTGGTGACCAAGAACGGGATTCTGATTGTGGAGTTTGCCAACCAGTTGCGGGAAGAAGGGGCAGGGCTGCGGGCGGCTGCGCTGGAAGCGGCCCGGCTGCGGCTGCGGCCGATCTTGATGACGAGTCTGGCAACGATTCTGGGGGCGTTGCCGATTGCGCTGGCGCTGGGATCGGCGGGCCGGAGCCGGATGTCGATGGGGATCGTCATCATCGGGGGGCTGTTGTTTTCGCTGCTGCTGACCCTGTACGTGATCCCGGCCATGTACACGTTTATGTCCCGTCGCCGGGTGGTGGTGTCCACCCCCCCGACCGTAACTGCGGAACCGCCGGGGGTGGACACCACCTATGTGCCTGAACGTAATCTTTCGCTGTAAATAGAAACCGGAGGCTATTTGGCCGTCCGCTCGTACTTCAGCAGCTTACTGGCCCAGGGAATAAAATACTGAAAATTAGGCGCATCCGTATGGCCGCCATTATGCTGGCGCCAGGCCAGTTCGCCATCCAGCAAACCAGTCAAAACCGGAGGCATTCTTTCCTGGTTATACGCTGCGTTCACTCCCAGGTCTCGGGCACCCAGTAACCTGAACACTGGACCGGCCGCTACCGTCGCCTTATAACTACCCTGTTGGTCGAGCCATTTGGCGTCGCCTTTTTCGGGGATGCCGTAGCTGACAAAGGTGGGTCGGGGCGCACACAGGGCCAGCAGTTCATGGGAATCGACGGGTAGGTCGCAACCGGTTTTCTGGCCAAACGATGATTCGGCGGCTGCATACTTCAGATAATTGCCGGCCATCCAGTGGTATTCTCCGCTGCCGGCCAGACTTTCAACGGCTTCCCCGAACACCCGGCGCTGCAGGGTGGTGCCGCCTTTGCCCGATGAACCAATCAGAACCATGGCAAACCGCTGGTCAAACGCCATAGTGACCAGGGCCGCTTTGCCATACCGCGAAACGCCTTCAATACCGACCTGTTTGGCATTTACCTGAGGCTCTGTTTCCAGATAGTCCAGGGCGCGGGAGGCTCCCCAGGCCCAGGCCCGCAACGCACCCCAGTCGTCGGGTTTGCGGGCCTGACCGTTGTTGGCCAGGCCAATGATGCCCCGGGTCAGCCCGGCACCGTTATCGGCCTGAATGCTGTTGGGTTCAATGGTGCAGTACCCCCAGCCGGCGGCCAGCAGTTGCTCGGTCGGTGGCGAATCACCCGTCGGGGCCGGAGCGAAGAAATTAGGGCCGGGCAACCTGCTGATGGGCTGATACGCCGGATACTTGTCAAAAATGGCTTTCATCTCCGGATTTTGGGCGATCATCAGTTCCTTAAAGGTCGTATTCATCTTTTCCAGATCGGCGGGCGAGGGCTGAGCGGGGGCCGGCAGCGCGGGGAAACCGAACATCATCATGACCGGAACCGGGCCTTTCACGTTCTGCGGCAGCACCAGCACCATGTTGATGTTGACGTTGATCAGGGGGTACTGGCTGTTGTCTACCCGGCCAATCAGCTGCTTAGCCACGACCGGAATACGTCCTACAAATTCGTTGTCGGTAACTTTGGTTATCCAGGTTACTTTGGGTACATGTTTGGGTACGCGGCCGTACATTTCCCGCTCAAAATCGTCGATGAGCTCGGGACGGCGTACGTTCCACCACTGCTCGGGAGTGGTTACTTTTTTTCCGTTGCGGGTGGTCAGCACATCGGGCAGTTGGGGGCAAGGGTCCGCCAGAGCCTCGTCGTAATTGGCATGGTTGGGGTCGGCTTCGTTGCCGCTCGGGCCGGGCCGTAGTTTTTTGATGCCCAGTTGCTGCATCATGTTGGCCTGGTCCTGGAGGGCCGTCCAGGTTTTGAGGGGCGGGTATTTGCTGCTGTCGATGGCCGGTTGCTGGGCCAGGCTCCAGCAGGAGCAGCACATACATAAGGCGAAAATGAGGTGTTTCTGCATAAGGTTCAGGGGTGTTAGTTCTCAAGTGTTTCAGACGGACCAAGGTAGGTTGGCTCCAGACCACCGAAGTCCAGAACCAGTTTTTGCAGCACAACACCGGGGTTTACCAGCCAGAATTTGACCGTGTGTTTGCCCGGACTGGTGATAGTATGTTTGCTGAATTTGATGATAATATTTTCGGCCGCCCATTTGTTCCAGATGCCCCGGTCGCTGGTTTTATCTTCTTTGTTGAGGCTGATGAGCTGAGGCCGTTCATCGTCTACCGAAATGGCGTATTGCAGCCCGTTTTCAGATCCTGGAAAATTCAAGGTGGGCGAAAAATAGGCATAGATTGAAAACGCACCTTCGCTATAGGTGTAAACATCATATTGCAGACGGGGGGCGTTTTCTCCCGGCGTTTGCTCGCCGGCGGTAACAGGAAATACCGTAATGGCTGAGCCGGTGCGGCCATGATCGGGCAGGATTTTCCAGCTTATCCCATTGGCGTTTATGGCTTTGGTGTAATGATCGGCTTCAATGGAAACACCCCGTTTTTCGTCCTGGTAAAAGCGATTGCCGGTAAGACCGGCCGGTATTTTTGCCCGCCTGACGGCCTGGAACACTCCCTCTTTCTTCGCTACGGCAGAATCAGCCGGCAGGTAAGACACTGCCGGCATTTTCTGCCGCTCAGGCTGTTGCCAGTAGGTGTAGCCGATATGCGTCTGGCTCATAAGGTGGTTCCATTTGCCGTTGTTTAGTTGGTGGTACTGCTGCGTGATCAGCGAATCGTTTTTGTACAGTGCCTTTACCCGGTCGGCGTAGGCGTTGGCCTCCTGCCATTTGTGCGCGTAGGCATTTTTGTTTAGGGCAACATAGTAGTACATCTCGTTCAGATTGGCGCAGGCTTTTACCGGATGGAGCACCAGTTGGAAATAGGCATCTTTATAGTGGGTGGGCAAGGCTTTGTTGATCGCTTCCGCCTTCTCTAAGAGCATATTCCACTCGGTAACTACTGTTTTCCACTCCTCCAGACCGGGGTATGTGTTGGCGTCGAGTAATTCAGGCTTACGGCGGGCATTGTATTTCGCGTACCGGGCCAGCATAGTCGCAATATCAGCGGCATACTGTTGCCCAAACTGCGCGGCTGCCCATTGTTCGCTGTAGCGGGTGAGGTCGTCAGCGTCGATTTTTTCCGGGTTCCAGGCAAAGTCCAGAAAGAAGGAGATAGGAAACTCCATGGGCTTGATGTCGCCCACGTTCACAATCCAGATATCCTTTACATTATGCTGATACGCCAGGTTCATTTGCTCCCAGATCCGGGGCAGGGGGTTAGTATTAAGCCATTTGTAGTTGCGGGGGCCACCCACGTAGTCGAAATGGTAATAGATGCCGTACCCGCCTTTTCGGGGCTTTTCGCCTGGGCGGGGCAGCTTGCGGAGATTACCCCAGTTATCGTCGCACAGCAGCAGGGTGACATCATCGGGCACCCGCATCCCCTTGTCGTAGTAATCCTGAACCTCTTTGTATAAGGCCCACAACTGCGGGGTTTCGGCCGCCGGTTTGCCCGTTACCTCGCTAATGATGCCGCGCTGATCGGCAACAATGCGTTCCAGCAGGGCCGTAGCCGTTTCCCGCGACATGGGGGCATCGCCATCCCCCCGCATCCCGATGCTCACTATTTTTTCGTTACTCGCCCGTTTCATTCCATCCCGCCAGAACTGCCGCAGCTTTTCGGGGTTGGTTTCGTAATTCCAGGGGCCGCCACCCGCTCGTCGCCATTCGTCGTGCGCCCGCATCAGGGGTTCGTGGTGTGAGGTGCCGATGACAATTCCGTAAGCATCGGCTGCTTTTATGTTCAGCGAATCGTCGGCGTAAAAGGCATTGCCCCACATGGCCGGCCAGATGTAGTTGCCTTTCAGACGGAGAATCAATTCGAATACTTTTTCGTAAAACTTGTGATTGAAGCCGCCGAATTTTTCCCGGCTCCAACTCGAGAGCGCCGGAGCTTCGTCGTTGATGAAAATACCCCGGTATTTTACCTTAGGCGCATCGGTTACTGTGACACCGCTCCTGATGTAAATCTCGTTCCGCTTTTCGACGGGTACATCGGCCCACCAGTACCAGGGAGAGACGCCAAATTGCCGGGATAATTCAAAGACGCCGTAGGCTGCTCCCCGCCGGTCACTACCCGCGACAACCAGGGCGTTGGTTATGCCTTTGGCCGGGTTGCTGATGGTTTGGATCAGCGAGGCTTCCCATTGGCCCTCAATCGCTTTAAGGTTAATTTTACGCCCGGAAACGAGCTGTTTCAGAAAAGCCGACTGCTGAATGGTCCCTACGGCGATGACGTTTTTGTGAAATTGGTCGACCGTGGCGACAATAGGCAGCTTTCGGCCCGTGACCTGCTCAATGTCCCGCTGGAGCAGGGTAGCTGCGGTTTTTACGAGTTCGGCTTCGGCAGGATCGATATAAATCACGGCCGTAGTCATCGCAAAGGCAGATTTATCGGTAGTGATGCGCTGTGCCCGGCCGGCGGTGGAGCAAGCGAGCAAAAACGCTAAAAGCAGGCTTGTATACCTGTGGGGCTGTTTGGTCCTGATCACGTTCGGTGTAGGTTTTATTGATTCGCGTTGACTGCGCTCAGAAATGCAGCCGGGATAGATGGGGCTCATGGAACAGAAATGGAAGAGGGGGGTACCCTCTTCCATCGCAGCATTTATTAGTTCGTTAAAAAAGTTAATACCCCGGATTTTGCGGAAACTTAGGTCCTTCGACCACCCGGTCGATCTGCGTCTGCGGAATGGGCCGTAGCATATGAAAATCCTGTATATAGGGAGCGGCCTCCGGATTCCAGGCTTTTACCCGGCGTACCAGCGAGCGCGTGCGGACCAGATCATGCCACCGTTGCCACTCACCGAAGAACTCCCGGCTGCGTTCATCCAGGATAAAGTCCAGGGTAACATCACTGGCCGAAATGGTCATGGCGGTGGCGGCTGCGGCATTCTGGGCGGCCGTGTTGGTTTTCCGGAAAGCGGCCCGGCGCCGGACCACGTTGATCAGGTCGGCGGCTTTGGTGGGGTTACCGGCTTTGAAATAGGCTTCGGCACCCGTCAGATACACATCCGAAAAGCGGTATAATACGCAGGGGCGAGTCGATGGATCGTTGAAGTTAGCCCCCCGGCTGGGGTCCATAAATTTCTTAAGCGACGGGAAAATACCACTGTTCCATAAGCTGGGCGGCACCACAATGCCTTTAAAGGGGCGGTTGCCGATTAACTGCGGAGCGCCGGCCACTTCAAAATCGGGTAGCCAAACGGCGGTATCGGCCCCTACCACGGTGGTATACGTAATACCTCGGGTGTTGTTGGCGGCTGTTGCCGGGTTGGTAATGGAGGTATTGGCGATGTACACCGTGTAGAACGAGTTGATGTAGCGTGAGTCGACATCCCGGTTTGCAAAAGCCTGATCCAGGAAATAATTCTTACCCGCATTCGGCCCGGTGGTCCATCTGAAGCTGTTGGGCCGCATCCGGATATAGGGCCGGCCGTAATACGAATCCCGGATCATGCCCGATGTGCCACTGTTTACCAGAACGCCCGCAGCATTTTTAAACGAGTTCACCCCGCTGTTGTTTGGATAATTCCAGGTGGTAAACCAGGGCGTCAGGTTTTGGGCGGCCCCTCCGCTGGCGGCCCCCCCCACCGAATAGTAGCCAAATTTGGCGTCGAGCACGTGATCGCTCACAAACATAGTTTCCTTGCCGTAGTCGTTCGCCGGTACAAATGCATCGCCGTAATCCTGCCAGAGATCCAGGCCATAGGCTGATTTGTTCGCAATAATTTCGTCGCAAATGGCCGCAGCCTGAATAAAATCGGCCTGCGTATTGTTGAGCCAGCCCCGGGTCAGATACGCTTTGGCCAGCAGCAACTGCGCCACAGGTTTAGTGGCCGCTTTTCCCAGAAACGGCGCGGTTGGCTGATTGGGCAAATCGGCCGCAGCTTCTGTAAGGTCCTTAATGACTTGTTCGTACACCTGAGCGGCAGGCTGGCGGGAAGCCGCCTGAGAAGGAACCGTGATAAACTCGGTGTTCAGCGGTACATCGCCCCAGGTCTGCACCAGGTAAAAATACCAGAAGCCACGCAGAAATTTGGCCTGGGCCAGGTATTGTTTCCGGGTAGTCTCCGGCAAATCAATGGTTTGCCCATATTTCAATACCCCATTCAGTGTATTGATGTCCTGAAAGGCGGTACTCCAGGCTGAGCCAAAGTTGCTGCTGTTCAGGCCGTTGTAGGTATACGGAATACCACTGCCGGCGCTGGCTCCCTGCAAAAACTCGTCGGTACCAGCCTGCATCTCAACGGTAAATCCTTCGGTACCCCACTGAGACCGGATGTCGTTATAAACTCCCGCAATACCTCCCAGTACGCCGGCCGGGCTGTTGAAAAAAGAAGGGACAATCTGGGCCTGCGGATTTTCCACCAGTATTTTTTCGCAGCTGGCGCTGAAGATGGCCGTTAGGCCAAGGATGCACCAAAACTTTATATTTTTCATGGTTATGTCAACGGTTAGAATTTCAGATTTACGCCAAGGGTAAATTGACGCACGGGTGGGTTGTTCATGTTTACGGCAATCTGACGCTCCGGCGTACCGCGCTCATTGGCGCCCTGTGGATTCAGTGTTGATGTGCCCGATGCATAGCTGTTCCCCTCCGGGTCAATGGCCAGATTGGTTCTCACCAGGGGCGAATACAGGATGAACGGATTGGTGGTGTTGAGGTACACCCTGGCCGAACTCATGCCAATTTTCCGGATCAGCTTACTGTTGAAGCTGTAGCCCAAATTGATGCTTCGCGCTTTGATAAACGAGCCGTCGTAGTACCCCAGCGTAGAGCCGAAATAAGCAACCGCATTCCCCGCATCCGGTGCCGGGAAGGCATTGGTCGGGTTTTCGTTGGTCCAGTAATCGACTTTCACCTGGTTCACCCTGCTCTGATTGAAGAACGCAAAGCCACCCGAACCCGTTGAGTTACCCGTCAGGTAGGGCACAATTACCTTCATACCCATGCGGGCAAACATGACGATGGACGCATCAAAGTTTTTGTAGCTGAACCGGTTTGTAAGGCCACCTTCCCATTGCGGCTGAAAATTACCCAGAATCTGGCGGTCGTTAGCGTCGATTTTTCCGTCTTTGTTCAGGTCTTCTACCCGAATCTGGCCGGGGAACTGCACCGGCGAGGTTTGTGCTTTCAAGGTGCCACTTTCCGCATCGGCCAACTGCCAGATGCCGAGCTTTTTGTAGTCGTAAATTACGCTCAGCGGCTGACCTACAAACCAGCCGGCCCCAATATTGGCGAGTTCGGTGGGGGTGGTAAGCTGGGTGATTTTTTCCCGGTTAAAGAAATACATCACATCGGCGCTCCAGTTGAAGCCCTGAGGGTTTCTGAACACCTCGAACGTCAGCGCCGTTTCCAGTCCTTTTCCTTCCGTTCGGCCCAGGTTTTTCAGGGTTGAGCCGGCCCCGTTGCTTGGGGGCAGCGGCACCGACAGCAGGATGTCTTTCGTTTTCTGGTGATAGACGTCTACCGAACCGGTGATTCGGTTGTTCAGGAAGCCGAATTCCAGTCCGATATCAACCTGCGAGGTAGATTGCCAGCCTAAATTGGTGGCCGGCAGACTGGTTACGGTATAGCCCAATTGCTGACCCAGGGTACTGGTGCCAAAGTTGTAATAGCCCGTCGATAAAGCACCCAGCGTTGCGTAGGCTCCCACGTTCCGGTTGCCGGAGATCCCCCAGCCGCCCCGCAGTTTCAGATTCGACAGGAATTTTACGGGCTTCATAAACTCTTCGTCAATAATGTTCCAGCCGACGCCAACCGCCGGATAGTTAAAGTATTGATTACCTGGCGATAAGGTAGACGAACCGTCTCTCCGCAAGGTTAGGGTTAGCAAATAACGGTTATCGTAGCTATAATTAATCCGGCCCATGTACGACAGCAGCCCCGTTTCGGAGAACGTGCCGCTACCCGTCGGCTGGCCAGATGCCAGGGCAAAATTGGACGTTTTGATGTAGTCGGCCGGAACCCCCTTTACGTTGAAACTACTACCCAAAGAATGGTTCTGGGTAATTTCGTACAGTCCCGTTAAGCCTACTTTGTGCTTGCCGGCAATTACTTTGTCGTAATACAACAGATGCTGGAGGTTTATATCCCAGAACTCGGTATTACTAATGTCGGCGTTGGACGATGATTGTACGGTTGCATTGTTATAATAGGTATCCGGTCCGGCATACCCGTTGTAATTTGACTGGCTGAAGTTCAAACCCGCGTTGAAGCGATACTTTAATCCGGGCAGGATATTCACTTCGCCGTACAAACTATTAAAGGTGCGCAGCGATCGGGTACGACCTAAAACGGAACCGGCCTTTGTGATCATTGTTAAGGGACTTACCAGGGCAGCATCAATCGAGCCGACTGCCGGGTTTAAGTTGACCGTACCATCGGGATTGTAAGGGGCAGCCAGTGGCGTAAGCCGAACCAGGTTAGACGGCACACCACCACCGCCGGGGTTATTTTGGTAAGTGAGAGTATTGATGGTATTCAGCCCAATTTTAACGTGCTTACCCAGTTTCTGATCAATGGTAGCCCGTATTGTATAGCGTTCAAAATTCTGGTTAGGAATAATACCCGTCTCGTTAAAGTACCCCGCACCGATTGAATACTGCGTGTTTTCCACCCCACCCTGCAACCCCAGTTGGTGGTTGGTCATAAAGGCGGGCTTGTAAATCAAACTCTGCCAGTCAGTTGAAATGCCCGCAGCCAGCGCATCTTTTTCGGCCTGAGTCAGCGGGTAAGCGGTTGTGCCGGGGTTTGTGCGGTTGTAGGTAGTAGCATCAGCTTTGAATTGGGCGTACTCCTGGCCGTTCATCACGTTGTATTTTCCCATGATGCTGGTTACCCCATGATAGCCGTCGTAGCTTAATATTGGTTTGCCCACTTTGCCGCGTTTGGTCGTAATCAGGATAACTCCGCCAGCCCCGCGTGACCCGTAAATAGCCGTGGCAGAGGCATCTTTTAGGATTTCCATATTACTGATGTCATCCGGGTTAATATCGTTTAGACCGCCGAACGGAATTCCATCGACCACGACCAGCGGACCATCCAACGCATCACTCGACCCCTGGCTGGTGGTTAGGGTGCGGTTCCCTCTGATCCGGATTTGGCCCTGTGAACCGGGTGTTGAGCCGTTGCTGACGATAGACACCCCGGCGGCCCGGCCTTTCAACTGAGAGATTAGGTTGGGGGCGGGCACTTCTTTCAGCGTAGCTTCATTGATGGACACTACAGCGCCAGTCACATCCCGTTTGCGCTGGGTTCCGTACCCGACCACTACCACCTCATCCAGCGATTTAACGTCTGTCGTCAGCTTAATATCAATAGTCGAACGGCCGGCTACCGGTACTTCCTGGGAGGCATAGCCGATGAATGAGTAGACAAGTACACTGTTGCCGGTCGGTATGTTGATGGTATACCGGCCAGTTACATCCGTTATGGTCCCGGTCTGCGTACCTTTCAGGACCACGCTGACACCAGGTAGGTTTTCGCCTTTTTCATCGGTCACCTGGCCGCGTACGGCGGTTGTTTGCTGAGCCTGGGCGTAGCTACTTAGCAGGAGCACGAGTAAAAAGATCAATTTTTTTACAAATAAGGCGGTTTGGGCCCGGAGCTGCCAAACCGGTCTGTCTGTCAGGGGTAGAGGATTCATACAATAGTCGATAGATTAACTTGTTGGTTGGTTATTCGATAGGCTGGCAATGGTTAATGTAGTTGCAAGGCTGATTCAGGTAATTTGGGTATAAATATCCCGATTATTTTTATTATTTCAACCGATTGCATAAAAAATTGTCCAACTATTTTTATGTATATTGCATTGATTAGCCTCCTTAGTAATTTTATAGGGTAACTGGCCAGGAAAATGCGTGCCTTAAGGAGCCTCACAGGGTGCTATTATGGCTTGGCTGAGAGCTGATTTACAAAAAAATACGTTCTACTTATTCTGTAGATTGTTTTCAGGTAATCAGCCATTGCATGGCAGCTTTGAGAAAGACATTCTGTTATAGTTTATTTTAAACCGATTGCATAATTACCTTGGAATTGGTTTAACAAATCGTTTCTTGCCATATTTGTAGCTATTGGCAGCATTTACCATGGAAAAGGAGATAACCATATACGATATTGCCCGGGAGTTAAATCTTTCACCGGCAACAGTCAGCAGAGCCTTAAACGACCACCCTGCCATTAACAGCAATACCAAAATCCTGATTACCGGAAAAGCCCAGGAAATGGGCTACCAGTCGAACCGATTTGCCAGTAACCTGCGACGCCAGCGGACCAACACTATTGGTGTCATTGTGCCCCGGTTGGATAGCTATTTTATGTCGACCGTTCTGGCGGGTATGGAGAAAGTGGCCAACCAGGCCAATTACAATCTCCTGATCAGTCAGTCTTTCGAGTCGGTCCGCAAGGAGATGGCCAACGCCAAAACGATGTTCAACAGCCGGGTCGATGGCCTGCTGGTGTCGCTGGCCTCGGATACCGAAAACCTGGAACATTTCAATACGTTCTTTCGCAAAGGACTTCCCATTATCCTCTTTGACCGGGTCATGCCTCAGAAAAACTGCACCAATGTAGTGATTGACAATGTGAAGGCGGGCTACGAAGCAACTGCGCATTTACTGGAGCAGGGTTGCCGGCGGGTTATGCACGTAACGGGCGATATTCGGCGCAATGTGTACGCCGACCGCCTGCGGGGTTATAAACTGGCGCTGCTTGATCAGGGCCTGACCCAAACCGACGATCTGTTGCGGTTTACAAACCTGACCCGCCAGGATGGTATCGAAGTAGCCGCCGACATCAGCCGGATGGCCTTGCCTCCCGACGGACTGTTTGTAGCGAATGATTTGTGCGCGGTCAGTTGCATCAGCGCCTTAAAGAAACACGGCTTTGCGGTTCCCGGCGACATGGCCGTGGTGGGCTTTAATAACGATCCATATTCACTGGTGATTGAGCCGAACCTGACCACCATTGATTATCCAGGGCAGGAAATGGGAGAGATAGCTACTCAGAGCTTGATTAACTACCTCAATGGCCTGTTACGCATCGGTACTACTAACACCATTGTGTTACACCACGAACTGATTGTCCGCGAGTCGACCCAAAAGCTGGTCGGGGCCGAAGAAGGCAATTGAATTCTCCTGACAGGCCGTTTATCCTTTTACGGCCAAAGAGTTAATGACCACACATCAACGTGAACTGCCTTTGCTGCTATTGGCTTTTCAGGACTTCCGCCGGATTACGCCTGGCTGCTTTTATCGTTTGAGACCCGATCATTCCGCATGCAATCAGCAGCACCGCCAGCAAGCCGGCAAACAGCTCAGGTATTTGCACGGGTGTATGATAGGGGAAATGCGTGAGCACCACGTTTCTGAAGAAGAAGTACGTGGCCGGCAGGGCAATAAGCGCAGAGATCGACAGCAGCACCAGAAAACCGCGACTCAGTAAAAAGATAAGGTCGCTGGTGCGGGCACCCATTATCTTTCGGATGCTGATCTCTTTTAATCGGGTCTCGGTGGTAAATACCACCATGCCGAACAAGCCCATTGATGCGATGGAGATGGCGAGGAAGGACAAAAAGCCAATGATCTTGATCATGGCCGAAAACTCGCTGTAAGCCTCTTCTATTTCCTGGTCGTAGAATTTAGCCTGGAAAGGGTGAACACGGTCGATCTTCTTCCAGACAGCCTCAATCTTCGCCAGGGTCGCCGGCAGATCTGCGCTTCGGATTTTGGCATTGATGATAGCCCGGTCGTCGGGTGTCCAGTGCATGAAGGCTACCGGCTCGATGAGGTTGTCGACCTTGCCGTAGTGAAAGTCTTTTATGACACCAACAATGGTCATCCGGCGGCCATTGCCTCTGATATTACTAAAGGTAATGGCTTCCCCAATTGCTTTCTCAGGATCGCCGTTGCCGATGTTAAATCGTTTCAAGACCTGCTGATTAACGATCACTTCGGTGGCGGCTGCGGTGGTAGTGGGCCGTGCTCTGAAATTGCTTCCGGCAATGAGCTTGTATTCATGCAAATCCAGGTAATTTTCGTCGACGTTGTTGGTCAGAACCAAAGCAGAATCGCGCGAATCCCGGTATTTCATGTAGCCGCCCCAGGCATTTCCTACACTGGTGATGATTAACGACCGCGACAGGGCGGTTACTTCTGGTATTTCGCTCAGTTCTTTTAGAAGCGCATCGGGTTTATTACCCTGCGTATTGATGTTCAGGATATTTTCCGTCTTATAGCCCAGGTCGAAGGTCAGGATGTTTTTATACTGCACATAGCCGATGGCCGTTGTGGTGATAAAGATTAGGGTGAATGTATACTGAACCACCACCAACGCCCGCCGAAGGGTGACGTGTTTATACACCTTCACCGTCGATACATTCCGGAAGGCACTGATGGCGCTGATTTTCGAAAAGAACAGAGCAGGCATAAACCCGGCCATGACGCCTACGCTCACCGAAAACGCGATAAACGCAACGACCAGCGACGGGCTGAGTTCAAGCTTGACCGTGCGCTGCATTTCCGGGGCCAGGTTTATCAGCTGCGGTCGCAGGACAAGAAAGATGACGAACGAAAGCAGCAGGGCTATCAGCGAGATCATGATTGCCTCCGCCAGGAACTGCTGCCTGATTTGATTGTTGCCCGCCCCGATTGCTTTGCGAAGGCCTACTTCTTTGAAGCGACGCATGGCACGGGCTATAGAGAGGTTGGTGTAGTTGAAACAGGCAGACAGGATCACAACCAGGGCCAGCCCGCCGAGTATCCAAAGCACAACCGGAGGCATATACCGGCGCTCCGAGCCACGCATATCCTGGAGGTTCTCGCCGACTACAATCTTGTATAAGGGCAGAAGCTCAAGCTGGATCGCCGTGTTTTCTTCGGTGCGGTTTTCTTCCCGGGCAATGGCATCGAGCTGCGCCTGAACAGAAGCCACATTGGCCGTTGGCGGCAGCAGCAGGTAGACGTAGTTTAAGGAGATGTTGGTCCATTTCCCGAAATTCCTGTCGTTCCGGCTGAGTTGCTCGGCCGTAGACAGCGATACCAGTGCTTCGAAGCTGATATGCGAAAAAAAGGGAACGTCTTTCATGATTCCTGTCACCTGGTAGTCGAGGGTATCAAATTTGACCGTTTTGCCCAGTGCCGATTCGTTGCCGAAGAGCTTTCTGGCGGCCGTCTCTGTAAGAACAATCGAGTAAGGATCATTCAGGGCCGCGTCGGGATTGCCTGCCAGCATGGGAAAGGTAAAAATCCGGAACAGCGACGACTCCGCCCAGTAGCCCTTGATAGGCAGAACCTGATCGCCAACCCTCGCATCCTGCGAAAAGTCGCGCATAATGGCCACTTCCGCACCGGCAGACCGGTCAGCGCCGGTCACTTTCTCCCGGATCAGCTTTCCGGCCTTTATGGATGTGGAGGCAACCTTGCTGCCGGGCCGCGACCGCTCCGACCCATCGCGGCCTTCCGTGGCCCGGCCATTCGTGGCCCGGCCTTGTTCCGGATTGTCGGTCAGAACGCTGGTGATGCGATAGATTTGTTCCCCATGCTTGTTGAACCTGTCGTACGCATGCAGGTCGAGCAGGAACGCAATCAGCAATAGCCCCACAGACATACTGATGGCAAGGCCGGCAATATTGATAAACGAGAACAGCTTATTGCGCATGAAGTTGCGTCCCGATGTTTTGACGTAGTTTCTGATCATGATCCGGTTGATAAAAAGGTTGTCAACTGTTGGGATTCGTACTGTGTAACTTCTGAAAAACTTGACCGCATCGATCATGTAGATCAACTTTGCGCGACGTGGCCCAACGGATTGTACATTCCGTTCAAAGTATTCGTTAAGGTCTCCGAGAAGGTCTTCCGCAAGCTCGGGCTTACAATACCACTCCACAAATTGCTGTGCCCAGGCGGGCGGCTGGTGTTGGCGCTGCTCGTTCATGCTACCCGATTTTCCAGCCAAGCGATGGTATTCGGTCCCAGAGCTGATCGCGTACTGACTTGGCCTGGACCAGGGCGGCTTTTCCCGGTATGGTAAGTTGGTAGAATCGTTTTCGTTTACCGCCACGGGTCTTGGTAGCTTCACCCAGTTGGCTTTTTACCAGTCCTTTCTCTTCGAGCCGGTTGAGCACCGCATGAACCACGCCAAGTTTTACGGAACGGCCTGTGTGCGTCGATAGCTCGTCACATATCGCTACGCTGTATGCGTCATCTATCAGCGCTGCTACGGTGAGCAGCACCAGTTCTTCAAATTCGCCGAGGTTTGTACCCTTCATAGTAAAAGGTTAGGTTAATTGCGTAAATGTATGTAAAATGAATTCATTTTACATACAAAACCAGATTAAATTATCGACTGCGGATCGAGGTCAAGTTAAAACCCGCGTATACCCTGGCGAGCCCTAATAGTCGAGAGGCTTCCGGGGCTCGCTTTGGGTCTGACTATCGACAAAACCAGGCGGATGGCGGGTGGGGAGCGGATGATTGCGGCCAGACAGGTAACTACAGGTTGGTAGATAACCGGATAATCCGTAATATTCGGTTTTATTCCAAATCGCTGGTATGTTAACCGACTCACGTATTCAGGAGCATAACGAAAAACTGGCCGACGACCACGCTTTTCGCTGGGGCTATATGCAGGAATGGCTGCATCGGAAAGGCCTTGACGCTGAACAGATCCTTCAACAGATACAGGCCTTTCAGGTAGCTATTCCAAGCTGGGCGCTCGGCACAGGCGGTACCCGCTTCGGGCGGTACCCGGGTGGGGGAGAACCTCGCTCGCTGGAGGAAAAGATCGAGGATGTAGGCCTGCTGAACGCCCTTAACCGCGCTTCCGGCTCTATTTCGCTGCACATTCCCTGGGATATTCCGCAGGATGTGCAGGCGATCCATACCCTGCTGGATGAGCATCACCTGGTGATCGACTCCGTCAATTCCAATACCTTTCAGGATCAGAAAGATCAGCAGGATTCCTATAAGTTTGGCTCCTTGTGTCATACCCAGGCCCATGTCCGGCAGCAGGCCATCGACCACAATATTGAGGTAATCGAATACGGCAAACAACTGGGTTGCCGGACGCTGACGGTCTGGCTGGCCGACGGCTCCAACTTCCCCGGTCAGCACCACTTCCGCCGGGCATACCAGCGTACCGCCGACTCGCTGAAGGCGATCTGCAACGCCATGCCCGAGGACTGGACCATGCTGGTGGAATACAAGCCCTACGAGCCTCATTTCTATTCCATGATTATTCCGGACTGGGGCACCTCGCTACGCCTGTCGGAGTACTGCGGACCAAATGCACAGGTACTGGTTGATCTGGGGCATCACCTGCCCAATACCAATATCGAACAGATTGTGGCCCGGCTGCTGCATTTCGGCCGGTTGGGTGGGTTCCACTTCAACGGCTCCATGTACGGCGACGATGACCTGACCACGGGCAGCATCAAGCCCTTTCAACTGTTTCTGATCTTTTGCGAGCTGGTGCAGGCCGCTCAGGATACGGCGGTGCAGAACCCGCCGGTGGCCTACATGATCGATGCCAGCCATAATACCAAAGATCCGCTGGAAGATCTGCTGCAATCGGTGCAGAACATCCTGACCGCCTACGCCAAAGCCTTGCTGGTAAACACCAAAGGCTTGTTTACCGCCCAGGAGGCCAATGATGTAGTGCGGGCCGAAGAAGTGCTGAAAGATGCTTTCCTGGCCGATGTCCGGCCGCTGGTGGCCGAAGCCATCCGGCGCAACGGCGGAGCGCTCAACCCGCTCGGCCTCTACCGCCAGCTCGATATTCGTCGTCAACTTATCGATAAGCGCGGCAGACTCGCCGTAGCCACGGGACTTTAAAAACCGTTTGAGGTTTGAGGTTTACCGTTTAAGGTTAGAACAAGCGAAGCAACCTTAAACGGTAAACCTCAAACCTCAAACGACTCAGACTATGAACGTCACTGCTATATTTGACATTGGCCGGACCAATAAAAAGCTGTTGCTGTTCGACGACCAATATCGGGCCGTGGAAGAGATCAGCGAGACCCTGCCCGAAATTACGGACGAAGACGGGGTGCCCTGCGATGACCTGGCGCTGCTGAGCCGTTGGGTGCGCGACCAATGGGACGTGTTATCCCGCCGGACGGATATTCAGATCCGGGCCGTCAACGTAGCGGCCTACGGGGCCAGTCTGGTCCATGTCGATGCGCAGGGTGATCCGGTGGCTCCCCTCTATTCGTACCTGAAGCCCTTCCCGGCAGCATTGGCCGACCAGTTCTACGGTACCTACGGCGATGTAATGACCGTTGCCCGCCAGACAAACTCGCCCCCCCTGGGCATGTTGAATTCCGGATTGCAAATCTATTGGCTGAAGTACGCCCGGCCCGAAGTGTACCAGCGAACCCGCTGGTCGCTGCACCTGCCCCAATACATTGCTTATCTGCTCTGTGGGGAATTTACCAGCGATTTTACCTCCATTGGTTGCCATACCGCGCTCTGGGATTTTGAGAAAAATCGCTACCACGACTGGGTCATGGCCGAGGGAATCGACCAGAAACTGGCGCCCATTGTGGGGCAGCCGGTAGCGGGTTATGCGAAAACGACTAGCCGTGCAACCGTACCGGTCGGTGGGGGATTGCACGACAGCTCCTCGGTGATTATGGCGTATCTGGCGCGGTGCCAGGGGCCGTTTATGGTGCTGTCGACCGGCACCTGGTGTATATCGCTGAATCCGTTCCAGACCGAATCTTTAACAGAAGAGCAGCTTCAGCGCGATTGTCTGTCATTCCTGACCGTTGGCGGTATCACCATCCGTTCGGCGCGACTACTGATGGGGAAGGAACACGACCATCAGGTAGCCCGCATGGCTGGGCATTTTCAGCTAAAACCGGCGTATTTCCGCCAGGTGGCCTACCAGCCTGACCTGCTCCCAGCCGGCAAAAGCAGTTTTGTGCCGGCCTGTATGACCGGTACCGGGCCATTCCCCGATCAAGCTGCCGGGGAGTGGGATCTGACCGTATACGCTTCTCCGGAGGAGGCCTACCATCACCTGCTGGCCGGTTTGGCAGATATGCTGACCGTGTCCATTCAGCTAATTGATAACGGGGTGCCGGTTCTGTACGTCGACGGTGGTTTTGCCCGTAACCCTATTTTTATGCAACTGCTGGCCGACCGGTTCCCTAACAAGCAGGTTTTTCGTTCCCAGTTGCCGCAGGCGACGGCCATCGGCGCGGCTCTGTATATCCGGCAGGACGACGAGCCCGTCAGCGGCTGGACGTTTGAACCCGTCGAGCGCCGGCAGCCAACCGTTATCCCAGGCGAGTAAATAACTGCTGGAGGCTGGGCTGGTTACCAATATCGTACCATTCATCTCCGCCCAGGTTCAGGTAATGACCATTTCGGTCGGGGCGTTCGTAGAGAGCTTCTTCCGGATCATACTCCACTTCATAAATTGCACCCATAATCGATTGTAACTCGCTCCAGGGAATGGACCTGGAGCGGGTACGCCGGTTCTGCATCGATTCGGTTTTAAGGGTCCGTTCGGCAAACGAAGCGGTGAGTTTCAGTTCGGTTTCTTCGTTTCTCTGCCGGTTGAGGTACGTCAGCTCAAACGCCCGTTCTTTTCCACCGGCTTCGTATATGGCCTGGATGAGTTCCTGCACCAGATACGTCCAGGCATCGCGGTCGGCGGGAGTGCCTTTGCGGGTCTGACCGTCGGCAGTCTCCAGGCTTACTTCAAAAAAGTCTTCGTTGTCCGGGAGTTCTTCCTCATCAAACGGCTCCAGGGCTGTTTTGCTAACCAGCCCTTCGACCGTCTGCAGCCATGCTTTCGATAACCGCCCCGACCAGGTAAAATCATCCTCCAGGGTGAAACCCTCGCCGGTAATATCGTCTTCGTCCAGGTCGTCGCGGTCGGGATAGGTAATGGAAAAATCAGTATGCAGGTACTCTTTAAATGCCGAGCGGGCACTTAGGGTATAGAAATGGGCAAACGGGGCCGGGGTAATCAGGGCCGTCTGGTAGCGGATTTGTAACTTCTGTATAGACATTACGACTGCATGGACAGTTGACGGATGGTTGAAAGCCGGTCGATCTTGCCGGTTGGTGTTTCTCTAAACGCCGGAACGGTGATAAATTGTTTCGGTACGGAATAAGGGCCCAAGTGTTTGGTAATATGTTCTTTTACCGATTGTTGCTGAGCGGCAGTAATTTCTTCCTTTTCAAGAAAAGCTACCAGCCGCAGCCCGAGCCGCTCATCTGGTAGGCCTGCCACAAATAACCGGGGGGTAAGTCTCCATTGGCTAAGTAAGGCCTGTAATGCCCGTTCTACCGGCTCCGGCTGAATTTTTACGCCCCCGCTGTTGATGATACTGTCGGCCCGGCCCAGCAACCGAAACCGGCGGTTGTCCAGCATCTCCACTACATCATTCGTCTGCACGAGATGGTTGTTGCCGGCGGCAGCGGTAATGTGCAGGCAGCCGCGCTCATCGGAGCCAATCTGTACCCCCTCAAGGGCTGTGAAGTAATCGGTTGCTTCGGGCCCGTTCAGCCGCCGGAGCGCGATATGCGACACGGTCTCAGTCATGCCGTAGGTGGCGTAAACCGGCGCTGAGATTTGCTGTAAGGCTTGCTCCAGCGCCGGGCTGGTAGCGGCTCCCCCCACCAGAATCGCCTTCATTCGGTTCAGGATGGGTAACTTCTCTGGTGCCTGCTCCAGCATGGTTTGCAGTTGCAGCGGCACCAGCGCGGTAAAGGCAAATTGGGTTTGCTCCAAATCAAAATCGGCGAGCGGGTTGGCCGACGGCTCCACAATTGTCATTGATAGTTCCAGTTCCAGGCCACGCACCAGCATCATGACGCCGGCGATATAGCGCACATTCAGGCAAACCAGAGCCGCATCGCCCGGTACCAGGCCGAGCGTTTGCCCCGTCAGCCGGGCGCTGGCAATCATCTGCTGCCGGCTCAACTGAATCGGCTTTGGCGTACCGGTTGAGCCCGATGTCTGCAGCGTAAACAGGTCCTGCCCACTCCGCCATGCCTGGCAAAACGCCAGCGCTGCCTCGTGGTTGGTTGTTTGGTTCATTGGTTCATTGGTTCATTGGTTTATTGGTTCATTGGATAAATGGGGTTAAGCAGGCGGGATAGTCCTTTCTGAACCAGTTAACCAGCGAACCAATTAACCAATGAACTACTCAACCACTTAACCAGGAAGCCAACGAACCTGTCAGCTAATTAACCAATGAACCAAACTACTAGTTAACTTTGCCCGACAGGTGACAGAACAAAGCCCTTTGACTGTCTGTTATGCAAACGTATGGAAGAATCTGAGTTTTATAATCCGATTGCGGCCGATAAAGTTACCGATGCGCCTGGGCTGTTAGCGTACGCCCACTCGGTAGGCGGGGCAATCATCAAGCCGGAAGACAAAGGTAAAATAAAAGGCCGGGCTGTAACGGCCATGCGGGAGCAAACCGACCTGCAACTCGCCCAGCTCTACCGGCAGATGCAACTGCTGGCGGAGCAGGCTACCGCCATCCGTAACCGCGTTGAGGTGTCGGAGCGTATTTACAGTGCTCAAATGAACTTTGAACCGATCGTTGGCCATACCTACCACCTCTACCAGCGCAAAAACGGTACCGATGTGCTATCGATAATCGGTCCCAGCGAGTGGGGTCGCGTTTTCCCGTTCGAGCGCTGCGTCGCCACCGTCCGCATGATGGCCGATCACACCTGGGATGTTACGTATCACGAAACCAATTATTCAGAGTTTAACAATGGTGAAAAAGCGAACGAGTGAACGAGTGTTTGGCACGGCCACGTAACACTCGTTCACTCGTTCACTCTTTCGCTTTTACACTTATGCAAACCAAATACCCCTGGGAAACCATTAAGGAATACCGCGAGATTCTGTTTCAGTACTACGACGGTATCGCAAAAATCAGTATTAACCGCCCCGAGAAGCATAATGCATTTACGCCGTTGACGGTCAAGGAAATGAGCGAGGCTATGGAACTGGCCCGGCAGGATCAGCGCGTGGGCGTGGTGATCCTCACCGGCGAAGGTGGCCGGGCGTTCTGTAGCGGGGGCGATCAGTCGGTGCGGGGCCACGGCGGCTACGTGGGCGAAGACCAGGTGCCGCGGCTGAACGTACTCGACCTGCAGATGCAGATCCGGCGAATTTCCAAGCCGGTAGTGGCGATGGTGGCGGGCTGGGCTATCGGTGGCGGCCACGTGCTGCACGTTGTCTGTGACCTGACCATTGCCGCCGATAATGCCCGTTTCGGACAGACCGGCCCGAAGGTAGGCAGCTTCGACGGTGGCTTTGGAGCCTCATACCTGGCCCGAATCGTGGGACAGAAAAAGGCCCGCGAAATCTGGTTCCTTTGCGATCAGTACGATGCTAAAGAAGCCCTGGATATGGGACTGGTGAACAAAGTTGTTCCGCTCGATCAGTTGGAGGACACCACCATTGAGTGGTGCCGGAAGATGCTGGAGAAAAGCCCTATTGCGCTGCGGATGCTCAAAGCCGCCTTCAACGCCGAACTCGACGGGCAGGCCGGCATTCAGCAACTCGCCGGTGATGCTACCCTTCTGTACTACCTGTCTGAAGAAGCTAAGGAAGGCAAAAACGCATTCCTGGAAAAGCGCAAACCCGATTTCCAACAGTTCCCGAAATTTCCTTGATCGTTTGACGTTTGAGGTTTAAAGTTTAAGGTTTAACGTGAAATTAGGCGAAGCCAACCTTAAACTTTAAACCTCAAACGTTAAACGAATTTCAATTCACCCTCAACTTCTGCCCCGGCCGGATCTTCGAGCGGGTGCTGATGTGATTTTTGTGGGCCAGGGAGCTCACCGATAACCCGTACCGGCTGGCAATGCTGGAGAGTGTTTCGCCGGAGCGAACTTTGTGCAGCACCGTTCTTTTGAAGCGCGGCTTAATGCTGGCCGCATCCGACGGCCGGCCGTTGCGCAGGTAATCCCAGACCTGGGCTGTCAGCAGGAATTGATCGGAATTAATGGTATTGGCCGGGAAAGTATAGATATTTAGTGGGCTGAAGGGGTTGCCTTCGTAGCGCACTTCGTAGTGCAGGTGAGGGCCCGTGCTGCGGCCGGTGCTGCCGCCCAGGCCAATCTGGTCACCGGCTTTCACCAATTGTCCGGTCTCTACCAGCTGCTTCGATAAGTGGGCGTACAGCGTTTCCAGACCGTTGTAGTGCCGCACCAGCACGTAGCGGCCGTAACCACCACCGTCGAAGCCGACTACCCGCACCAAGCCGTCGAAAGCCGCGTACACCGGGTCGCCGGTATCCAGATCAAGATCGGCACCGGTATGCCATCGGCCCCAGCGGAAACCGAAGCCCGACGTGAGTTCGCCCTTGTTGAGCGGGGCCGACCAGAACCGGTTAGCGGGGGGATCATACAGTTTGATGTTGATCACCTCGTCGAAATCGAGTGGGTCGATATTGTAGGGGTCAATGTGGCGGGAATCCCAGATCGCGTAATAGCCGGCGATCTTCACCCATTCTGAGCCGACCAGCACCGAGTCAATAACCTCGACAACGCTGGTTTCACCCTGATCGATCATGCTGGTGTCTTCGCTGACGACCGGGTTCAGCTCTTTTTTGGGCTCGAACTGGTTATTGAAACGCAGATTAGTGGTTTCCGTTTCAAATACTTCCTCCTGTTGGGAAACCGCCGGTCTGGAGGGCTCAGACTTTGGCGTGTTTTTGGGGGTAATGCGCAGGTCTTTTTTAAATTTCCCACGCTCCTGAGCCTGTACAGTTACGGTAAAGCACAGGCAGCAAATGGCCAGTAGCCATTTTACAGCCGATTTTCTCATCTTACACTAAAAACCGGAGCACAGCAAACAAAGAGCAACAGGCAACTGGCAGCGCATAATGGGTTGCCAACTGCTTATCGCTGGTTGCTCACTGAACCCCGGGGTGGTTTGGTTAGTGAACGTACTGTTCCTGCATATGTGCCACTTCGAGCACGGCCAAGTAACGTTCAGCGTCAAGGGCTGCCATACAGCCGGTACCGGCTGCCGTGACGGCCTGACGATAAACATTATCCTGGGCGTCTCCGCAGGCAAAGACGCCGGGTATATTGGTGCGGGTACTTCCTTTTTCGGTCAGGATATAGCCACTCTCATCCATGTCGAGGTAGCTTTTAAATATATCGGTATTCGGCTTGTGCCCGATGGCTACAAAAAAGCCGGTTACGTCGAGTATTTGTTCGGTGCCCGCTTCGGTATTGCGAACCCGTACGCCGGTTACTTCCTCTTCACCCAATACCTCAAGGGTCTCGGTATGCCAGAGAATCTCTACATTCGGTAAGGATTTTACCCGTTGCTGCATAATCTTGGAAGCCCGCATTTCGCCCCGCCGAACCAGCATATACACTTTACGGCAAAGGTTGGCCAGGTAGCTCGCTTCTTCGGCGGCCGTATCACCGGCACCGACAATGGCTACATCCTGACCCCGGAAGAAGAAACCATCACACACGGCGCAGGCAGATACGCCCCGGCCGTTGAGCCGCATTTCCGACGGCAGGCCGAGCCATTTGGCCGCAGCACCTGTTGAGATAATCACCGTATCGGCCGTGATTTCGTGCTGCTCATCAACAATGGCTTTGTGCGGTTTTTCCAGGCTGGGATTCTCTGAGAACGTTACATCGGTTACTACCCCGTAACGAACGTCGGTACCAAACCGGCGGGCCTGCGTTTCCAGGTCCTGCATCATCTGCGGACCCTGCACCCCTTGCGGGTAACCGGGAAAATTATCAACTTCGGTGGTAATGGTTAACTGACCACCGGGTTGTGCACCCTGATACAGGACGGGCTTCAGGCCAGCCCGTGAAGCATATATAGCTGCCGTGTAGCCGGCAGGACCAGAGCCGATAATCAGGCACTTAACGTGTTCGGATGTCATTGCTGTTCGGTGAGGTTGTCGTCTGAAAAACTTCCACCTGGTTAAAGCAGTAACTGCTGATTCAAGTGAAAAGTTGGCCGCTGTGGCCTGTATCAGGACAACAATTGCAAAGTTGAAAAAAATTCCCCAACGAACCAAGCCGAATTACCCCATTCAGCATAGAGATTTTAAGGAATTCTGAATAGAAACCTTACAACACCCGCCACTCGATCCGGCGGTTCAGCCGGCGATTTTCGTCGCTGGTGTTGGGCACGAGCGGGCGCGTTTCGCCGTAGCCGGTTGCCTGGATACGGGCGGGTTCGATACCGGCTCTGGTCAGGAAGTCGACTACCGACTGGGCGCGTTTTTTGGATAGCTCCAGGTTGGTGGCGGCACTACCCTGGTCATCGGTATGTCCGGAAATTTCAACCTTTACCGTGGGGTTGGTTTTCAGAAAAGCCGCCAGCCGGTCAAGCTCCGTTTTCGACTTGCTCTCCAGTTCAAATCGGCCGGATTCAAAGAAGATATTATTCAATGTTTCTTTCGCCGTTGAGCCTTTACCTGACGCAATCGGCTCCAGCGGTACGCTCAGCGACATGCCCTCACCTTTGGTTCGCTGGGTAAAGTCGAACGACAGGCTTTTGAACAGGTAGCCGGGCACGGTCACATATAGCGCATACTCGCCCCCGCTTGGCAGCACAGCGGTGTATTGGCCCGTCTGCTCATCAGATGATACCCGCGTTACTACCTGATTGGTGCTGAGATCGATCAGTTCGATGGTGGCCGTTAACGGCTTTTTCGTACGGGCGTCGGCGATGATACCTTTTAGGTAACTGACGGGTTTGACCCGTTCCCGCAGCGATTCGGGCAGATCGAATACATACAACCGGGACTTTTGGGAGCCCCCTTCTTTCTGCTCTTCAAACGAGTAATAGGCACGGGTGCCACTGGCAGCTACAAAGAGTGCAGCCTGGTCGTCGGCATTGTTGATGGGGTAACCCAGATTTGTCGGCGTCGACCAGCCTCTGGCCAGACTATCAGCCACAAACAGATCGTAGCCCCCCAGGCCGACATGCCCGTCGGAGGCAAAGAACAGCGTCCGGCCGTTGGCGTGAATGAAGGGTGACGCTTCGTTATAGGGCGTGTTTACCGGCGCTCCCAGGTTGACGGGTTCCTGCCAGTTGCCGCTTGCATCCAGATCGCTCCGCCAGATGTCGCGCCGGCCCTGCCCACCCGGGCGGTCAGACACAAAGTAAAGCCGCCGGCCATCGGCCGATAAAGAGGGCTGCGACTCCCAATAGCGGGTATTGATGGCCGGCCCCAGGTTCTGCGGCTCCGACCAGGTATCACCGGTTTTCCGGCTGATGTACAGATCGCAGCTACCAAAGCCCCGGCGTCCCTGGCAGGCGGTAAAGACCAGCATCCGGCCATCTGCCGACAGGCTGGGCGTACCTTCATTTTCGGGCGTATTGATCTGGTCCGAGAGCGAAACCGGTGGGCTCCAGACTTCACCTTTCATGCCGGCGATCATCAGGTCTTCATCGCCTTCCGGTTTCAGGGCCGTATAAACCAGCGTCTGCTCATCGGCGGTCAGCACCGGAAAGTACTGCGAAGGCGTTGTTTGCAGAGATTCCGACAAAGGTCGGGGCGTTACAGGCTGCGGATTACGAACGGCCTCCTGCCCGAAGCGGGCGCTCTCCAGTTGCCGTTGAATGCGCTGCCCCTGCGCCGACTGCGGAGCAAAAAACGTAGCGAATCGTTCAAGGTACGGAATGGCGTCGGCATAGTGCCCCTGACGCAGCAGGATACTACTGGCCGACTGATACGCGGCTGCCGTAGCGGGCTTATCGGGTTGCTGCCGGATTGCCTCCCGGTAGGCGGCCAGGGCCATTTCGGGCCGGCGGGTAAACTCGTATAGCTGCCCCAGTTTCAGGTGGGCATCGGTGAAGGTTGGGTCTGCTTTGATGGCCTCCTGCATAAACGGAATAGCCTCGTTGGCCCTCCGTTCACCAAAAAGCCTGATGGCCTGGTTGTATAAGTCCTGCGCCTTTTTGGTTTGGGCGTAGGCGGGGGAAAGCAGGGAGAACGCAAAGCAGATGAGAAATAGCCGGATCAATCGCCACTTCCTGTTCCCCTTCGCTACGGAATATCCATGTATTTGTGCGTTTGCAACGAAATCTGCCATTGCGGATTACCTTTTACGTATTCAACGATGAGCGGTAACATTTCGTTTGAGCGGCTCCATTCGGGTTGCAGAAAAAGCCGGCAATCGGGACGCAGGTAGGGCGCAAATGATTCGGCAAAGGCAAAATCGCTTTTGTTGTAGATAATCACCTTCAGTTCATCGGCTTTGCCGAAAATGTCGGGGTTGGGCTGTTTGAACTTCTTGGGCGAGAAACAGATCCAGTCCCAGGCACCGGTAACCGGGTACACGCCGGATGTTTCGATATTAGTCCGGAAACCGGCGGTTTGCAGCGCAGATGTCAGCCTGGTGAGGTCGTGCATGAGGGGCTCCCCACCGGTAATCACAGCCATACGACCAGGGTATTGCAGGGCACCGTCGACAATGGTATCGAGGGTATACTTTGGGTGGGCGTCGGCATCCCAGGATTCTTTCACATCGCACCAGTGGCAGCCCACATCGCAGCCCCCCAGCCGGATAAAGTAGGCTGCTTTGCCGGTATGCGCCCCTTCACCCTGGAGGGTATAAAAGGCCTCCATCACAGGAAGCAGTTGTGTATCGGTCGTTTGTTGTTTCGGTTCGGTAATCATGCCGCAAAGATACGGAGAAAAATTGGGGTAGTGCTGTTTAATCACCCTGATACGGGTCGGATGCGTACCCCTGGTTCAAGTGGTAGAATCGGTATTGCCGTTGGCTAAATTGCCGGTGGATGTACTCGGTTTTTATGCATAAATTCACTGAGAAACAAACCCTTACCACCCATGTATCCCGCCACTGCTCCGTTCCGGCAGCACCGTTTACCAATCCCTCAGCGGGGGCTGCCCTTATTCGCCTTAGCCGGCTGGCTGCTGACCGGCTGCATGACGACCCGGATTGTCTCAACGGCCGATTGTGATACGCCTGCCAATGACCCCACCTCCCACCGGGTAGTTACCTCGTACTTCTGGGGCCTGAAGCAGCCGGTCGATCTGACGCCCGCCTGCGATCCGCGATCGAACCACCTCAACAGCGTGACGGTAAAAGCTACCCTGGGCTATTTTCTGTTGTCGGCCGTTACGCTGGGTATTGTCAACAAACAGCGGGTGGAGTGGTGCTGTACGCCCTATACGCCCCGGCCCGATACCCTGGTCACCCGATAACCGCTTTTTTCCGTACTCTTTTTCTTCCTACAGCTATGACACTCCCCAACGGACTCGAACAGAAGCCCATGCCGAGCTGGACCAACGGCCACGAGAATTTTACCAGGCCGCTGAAACCAAACGCTTCCTTTAAGCTGCGGATTCCTAACCTGTCGAGCCCGCAGGCACAGTACCGGCAGACGACCGCTAATTTCCAGTGGCTGATCCAGTACGCCATCGACAACAACCTCCGGATGCGCGCCCTGGGCAAAGGCTGGTCATTTTCTGAGGTGGCCGTTGCCGATGGGGGCCTGGTGGATACGCTGTCGCTGCGGCAGTCGTTTGCGTTGCGGGACTCGTTTGTCGCCCCGGCTTACCGGGCGGCCGGCAAATCGTCCGGTAATCTGTATTTTACCGAGTGCGGCATGAGCATTATTGGCCTCGAAGGCATTCTGGAGCCGGCCGGCAAGTCGATTCGGGCGTCGGGGGCCAGCAATGCGCAGACCATGGCGGGAGCCCTGTCGACGGGTACGCACGGGGGAGCGTACCGGTTCGGAGCCGTACACGACGCGGTAGTCGGGCTGCATCTCGTTACCGGACCCGACCGGCACCTGTGGCTGGAGCGGGCATCGTATCCGGTAGCCGCGCCCGAGTTTACCGACTGGCTGGGCGTGACGGAGGTGCACCGCAGCGATGATCTGTTTAACTCGGCGCTGGTCAGTTTCGGCAGCTTCGGCTTTATTCACGGCGTCATGATTGAGATCGAAAACCTGTTTTTGCTGGAGGACTACAGCACGCAGCATGTACCGTATACTGATGCGCTCCGAAGCGTGATGACCGACCAGGACCTGACAGGTTTGCTGCCGTGGCTGCCGCTGCCGATCAACGATCCTACTAAAGAGCCTTACCACCTGGGCGTTATTGTTAATCCCCACCAGTTTGATCCGACCGGTGCCGATGCCGGCCGGGGAGCTTATGTGCAGGTGCGCTACAAAATCCCGTACCGGTCCAATTACCCCCGACCACAGCCAAAACCGGAGGGCTTTACGTATGGCGACGATACTTTGGGTTTAGTTCAGACGGTGCTGGACAAGATGGGACGCTTAGCACTGAAGCATATTCCCAAACTGGTCAATCAGCTTTACCCGCTGGCCTTTGAGGATACCAACGGCACGGCCGGTACCATTAGTGAGGTTTTTGGGAGCACCAACATTCGGGGTAAAGCGTTTAGTGCGGCTATTGGCGTAGATAGCCATGACTCGCCGAGGGTGCTGGAGGAGATTGTGAAGCTGAATCAGCAGATTGCCTTTCCGGGGGTACTTGGGACGCGGTTTGTGAAAGGCACGCCCGCAACGCTGGGCTTTACCCGCTTCCCTGTAACCTGCGTGATGGAACTGGACGGCGTACAGGCTAAGGTGACCAACGAGTTTCTGCAACGGCTCTGGAACCGGCTCGAAGCCCTCCGGATACCGTATACGCTGCACTGGGGTAAGATCAACTTCAACCTGACGGAGTCGCTGGTGCTGGATATGTACGGGAAGGACAAGGTTGAAACCTGGCTGCGCAGCCGGCAGAAACTGCTCGATGCGCCGGCGCGGGCGGTATTTACCAATGCCTTTATGGAGCGTTGCGGTTTAACCAAGGAACTGATGCCTGCTGCGCCGGTAACGCCGATTTTTGTCTGATACAAACTATTCAGGCGAACGGTGACATAAAATTTTGGCAAGAATATTTTGACATATTTTAGGTTTTAATGCACTTTTGTGGTTAAACCCAACGCCAAATGTCGCTCCAGTCGCTCAGCGATAACGATCTGTTAAGCCTGCTCCGCCAAGACGATGAGCAGGCTTTCCGGGAATTATACGACCGCTACTGGTACAAAATGTACGTTATCGTCCACCGTAAACTCCGGCGGAAGGAAGTAGCCGAGGAATTGGCGCAGGAGCTTTTTGTCATGCTCTGGCAAAAGCGGAACTCGCTGCGGGTGATCAATTTGCCGGCGTTTCTGGGCGTTTCGCTCCGAAACCTGATGATCGACTACATCCGTCGTCATATCCAGGAAGAACATTACCTCGACCAACTCCGCCGTTTCTTCCCAACCGCCGTAATGGCTACCAGTGAAGCGGTGCAGCTGAACGAGTTGACGGAAGCTCTTCAGCACGCGCTGGCCCAATTACCTGAGAAAACGCGTGACATATTCATCCTGAATCGCTTTGAAAACCTCACCATCCGCGAAATAGCCCAGCGGCTGAATCTCTCCGAAAAAGCGATTGAATATCATCTGTCCCGCTCAACCCTATTCCTGCGTCGGCACCTCCGCGATTTTGCCACAGCCTGGATATTATTTTACCTGATCTGAACATTTTCTAAAAAAACTTTCCGAAAGCTTTAGGGATTTTTTCCGGTTGTCCGTCTATGCCTTCTGTACGCAGAACGCAGCCCGATGGATAGCCGCAAATACGAGGAGCTATTAGCCCGATACCTCAAAGGGGATTGTACCGACGAAGAGCGAGCCTTGCTGGAGCAGTGGTTCGATTCGCTGGACACGGAAGTGCCCCTGCCCGCTACCGGGGAAGAGAAGAAACGACTTCTGGCTAAAAACTGGGAGACACTGGCCACCCGAACTACCGGCCCTGTTCCGGCTCACCGACCGATCATGAACTGGTACGGAACGGTAGCTGCGGCTGCGCTGGTGGTATTAGCTGTAAGCCTCGGCTGGTATCTTTTACGGAAGCCGACCTCAGTATTGGTAGCCTACACCAAACGCATTCCTTCCGGGCAATCGTCAGTAGTCGAGCGGGTAAATACGTCCACCAGACCGCTCCGGCTGGTGTTGGGTGATTCAAGCGTGGTGACACTGCAACCTGGGAGTTTTTTGCGGTATGCGGCTGCCTTTGCCCAAGATAAGCGGGAAGTAACGCTGGTGGGTGACGCCTTCTTTGAGGTAGAGAAAGATCCGAACCGGCCTTTTCTGGTGTACGCCAACGACCTGGTGACAAAGGTGTTAGGGACTAGTTTTTACGTGCATGCATCCGCGTCGGGCAAAAACGTGACGGTGACCGTCCGGACCGGAAAAGTATCCGTGTACTCGCCCAAACTGGTCACAACCGCCAAAACCAACGCTGATCCCGAGACGATCGGTGTGGTACTGACCCCCAACCAGCAGGTGACCTACCTGGGTGAAGAACTGCGCTTTGTTAAAACGCTCGTGCAAAAGCCGGCCATCCTGACGCCACCGGGTGAGCAAACCGCCTTTACGTTTCAGAACGCGCCGGTATCCCAAATTTTTGCCGCCCTCGAAACCATGTACGGTGTAGATGTTGTCTACGACGAAGAGTTGATGCGCAACTGCTTTATTACCACCTCGCTGGAAAGCGAAGACGTGTACGATAACCTGTCGATTCTGTGTAAGCTATTGGGAGCCAGTTATAAAGTAATTGACGCGCAGATCGTCATTACCAGTACCGGCTGTCCGCAGTGAAAATGTTCCAACTTTTAACCCTAACCGTATGACGCTACGTTGAGGTTCGCCTTAGTCTTTTACTGTGAAGAAGCCGGTGATGGTACCAGCATCACCGGCTCAAAAGTGCCCCCTTCCGGGTTTTACCGCTGCATCCTGTTCGATGCAGGGAGCTACATGTCTTTGCCTTAATCCTTTAAAACAAAAACAGTCAAATGTATGAACTTTACCCGACACTGTAACGCATACGTGCTGGTTCTCATGCGTGTATCCCTCGTTCAACTCCTGTGTGCGGTCCTGTTTGCCGGTATGACCTACGCCCGGACCGCTACTGCCCAGACCATTCTGGAACAGCCGATCAGCCTGTCTGTTGAGGACAAGGAAATCAGTGCTGTTTTATCGAAAATTGAAAAAGTCGCTAACGTAACATTCTCTTATATTCCCCGGCAAATACAGGCTGACCGGCGCATCTCGCTAACCATTAGCAACCAGCCTTTATCGGCGGTGCTGGACCAGATCTTCCGGAACGCGCAGGTAGGCTATGAGGTGGTCGGAAAGAAGCAAATTCTGCTTAGCAAGCAGCGCATGGGGCAGCCGGCCATTCAAAGCATGGCTCCCAAGACCACCCAGACCGAAAGCGTGGCACCGGCTGATCAGAATGTGAGCGGCAAGGTAACCGACGAAACCGGCGGGGGCCTGCCCGGTGTGAGTGTAGCGCTGAAAGGAACGCTGAAGGGAACCGTCACCGATGCCAACGGCAATTACACGATTTCCGTACCGGACCGGAATGCGGTGCTGGTGTTCAGCTTCGTTGGATACGAGCCGCAGGAGGTGATTGTGGGTGACCGGTCGAGCATCAACGTGCGGATGAACACGGATGTAAAATCGCTGAATGAAGTCGTTGTAGTTGGTTATGGGACCCAGAAGAAGGCTGATTTGACAGGCTCGGTTGCGTCAGTTGATGTGGAGCAGATGCTGACCAAACCGGCCGCTGACGTGAGTAATATGCTGCAGGGCCGGGTAGCGGGTGTGGTGGCTTCCGGTTCCAACCAGCCGGGGGGGGAAGGCTATATCCGAATCCGGGGTCTTAACTCTTTCGGCAGCAACAATCCGCTGATCATCATCGACGGTGTGCAAACGACCAGCACCAACTCACTGAACCCGAACGATATCGAAAGTATGAACATCCTGAAAGATGCATCATCGGCGGCTATCTACGGAGCAAGGGGTGCGGGTGGCGTTATCATTATAACCACCAAGAAGGGTAAAGCCAACAAGACCCGGATTGCCTATGACGGCTTCTATGGCGTATCGAAAGTTGCCCGTGTGCCCGAGATGCTGAACACGGCCGAACTGGGCGAGCTGATCTGGAAGCAGCAGCTGGGCGCGGGCATTACGCCAAACCACTCGCAATACGGTAAGGGAACAACACCGGTGATTCCGGATTACGTGCTGGCCGGCTCCAGCGGAGGGCTGATGGAAGGGAATGCGGCCGTGGACCCCAGCCGATACAATTACGACCAGAACGGGTTTTACCAGATCGTCCGGGCCAACAAAGCAGGTACCGACTGGTTCCGGGAAATGACGCAGGCGGCTCCGGTGCAAAGCCACAACATCAGTGCCTCGGGCGGAACCGACCGCTCGGTGTACAGCCTGAGCCTGGGGTATTATGATGAGGCTGGGCTGCAAAAATACACGTATTACAACCGGTACAGTGCGCGGGTCAACTCGGAGTTTAAACTTACCAACCGCATCCGGTTCGGCGAAACCCTCTTTGGTTCTTTCCGCAAGCGGAGAGGCTCCGGCGATAATGATGAGGGGTCTCCCTGGTCGCAGGCCTACCGGATGCCGTCTATCATTCCGGTGTATGACATCATGGGCAATTTTGCCGGTTCTAAAGCACCCGGTACCGGTAATGGGCAAAACCCGGTGGCGGTTTTATACCGGAACCGCAATAACGCAGAAACGGATGTTCGCCTGCTGGGAAGTGTCTATGCGGAAGTGGATATTCTGAAAGACCTGCGGTTTCGCAGCAGTTTCGGCATCGACTATAACAACAACTACAGCATGGCGTTCCGGCACGTAAACCCTGAGCATTCGGAAGGGAACTTTCAAACCAACTTCCAGGTGCGCAGTGGCTACCAATACCGCTGGACATTTACCAATACCCTGAACTATGATAAAAGCTTTGGCGTCCACAACGTAAAACTGCTGGCCGGAACCGAGTCTGTCGAATTCAAGCGGGAGCAGTTGGGCGGTGACCGGTCGGGCTACTATCCGTTTACGGATGAGTCTTTCTGGGTACTCGACCGGGGAAATCCGATCGGGCAGAATAACTTTTCGCAGATTGGTACCGAAGCGCTTTATTCGCTGTTCGGCCGGGTCGATTATTCCTACAATGGCAAGTACCTGCTGAATGCCACGCTCCGGCGCGATGGTTCCAGCAAGTTTGCCCGTGATGTCCGGTACGGTAATTTCCCGTCGCTGAGTGTGGGCTGGCGTATCTCGCAGGAACCGTTTATGCAGAATGTCAAGCTTATCTCTGATCTCAAACTCCGGGCCGGCTACGGCGTAGTGGGGAACGATCAGATCGACGGAAACAACCAGTTCAGCTTCTACCGGTCCGACCCGAGCCGCTCGTTCTACGACATCAGCGGGACCAACACGTCCACGGCACCGGGTTATGACCTCGACCGCAAAGGTAATCCGGCGTCAAAATGGGAGGAGACGTCAACGCTCAATGGTGGGCTGGACCTGGTCATCCTGAACGGCGCACTGGAAATGAACCTTGATGTGTATTCCAAGAAAACGTCGGACCTGCTGGTGCAACTGCCCCGGCCTGGTACGGAGGGTGATTTCAGTGCCCCGTTTGTCAATATCGGCAATACCCAGAACAAAGGCGTTGACCTGATGCTGACCTATAGAGGGAGGGCATTGGCGAATGATCTCCAGTACTCGGCTTCGGCTAACTTCTCGGCCTACCGCAATAAGGTGGTAAGCCAGGGCGTCGATTTCTTCACCAACAGTGTACGCTATGGTCAGGTATCCCGCACCTTGTCGGGCGAAGCTATCGGGCAGTTTTACGGTTACGTCATCGACGGCTTCTTCAACAGTACGGCCGAGGTGATGGCGGCTCCGACCCAACCGGGTATCAACAAAACCACGGAGGCTAACGCCCAGCGTTCGGTAGGTCGCTGGCGCTATAAAGACCTGAACGGCGACGGCAAGATCGATGCCAATGACCGGACATTCATCGGCAGCCCGCATCCTAAATTCCAGATGGGCTATACGCTGGATGCTGCTTACCGGAACTTCGACATCAACATGTTCTTTTTCTGGAACTACGGCAACCAGATTTACAACAACACCAAATGGTGGACAGACATGAACGGCTCGTTTGCGGGTAACCGCTCGAAGCGGATGCTTTACGATAGCTGGACACCCGAGAACATGAACGCCAGCCTGCCCAAACTGGATGCCAACGACAACGTGACCAGTACCGTGCCCAACACCTACTATGTGGAGTCGGGCTCTTACTTCCGGGCCAAGACCGTTCAGCTTGGGTATACCATTCCGGCCTCGCTGCTGAGCTGGCTGAGTGTGAGCCGGTGCCGGATCTACGTACAGGCCCAGAACCTGTTTACCATTACCAAATACACCGGCCCGGACCCGGACCTGCTGGATGTTGGCCGGGGTGATATTGGCCTGGGGGTAGATCATGGCCGCGTACCAAACCCCCGGCAGATTTTGGGTGGAATCAATCTTGTCTTTTAATCTGAAGCCTTAAACCACTATGAAAAATATCAGCAAATACAGTCTGCTTCTGACGCTGGGCCTCGTGGGGCTGTTCAGTAATGCCTGTAAGGATGAGTTTCTGGACCGGCCACCTATTGGGGTGTTCAGTGAAGAGGCCCTGCGGACCAAAGCCGGTGTTCAGGGCATGCTGATCGCGGCCTACACCGGCCTGAACGGGGCCATGTACGGGAGCGGCTCCAGTGCCGGGGCCGATGTCAGTACGTTCTCCAACTGGGTGTTTGGCAGCCTGACCTCCGACGATGCCCAGAAAGGGGCCGATGTGGGAGGGAGCCGAAGCAATATCGAACGCTACGAAATTGCTGCCGACAACACCAAACTCGACGATCGGTGGCGGTTTGTCTACGATGGCATAGCCCGCTGCAACGACGTGCTCCGGGTGGCACCCACGGTGAAGGATTTTACAGACACCGAACTGAAAAACATCCTGGGTCAGGCTCGTACCCTGCGGGCCGTTTACTACTTCCATGGCACGGTCGTTTTTGGTCGGATGCCGTGGATTGATGAAAAAACAACCGATTACCTGCAGCCAAACGAGCGGGTCTTGTGGAAAGAAATGGAGGAAGATGCCAAATTCGGCTATGATAATCTGCCGGAGACTTTCCCGGAGTTAGGCCGCGTGAACAAGTGGATGGCCGGGGTCATGCTGGCCAAACTGTATGTTTTCCAGAAAAAGTGGGCGGAAGCAAAACCCCTGCTGGATGTCATTATCGCCAACGGCCGGACCACGCGGGGCGTCAAATACGCGCTGCTGCCCAGATACCACGATAACTTCCGCATTGTAACGCAGGGAACCAATACGGATTCAGAAAGTGTACTGGATGCGCAGTATTCGGTCAATGATAACGGACGGGGCTACAATGGGGGTCTGGGCGATAATCTGAACTTCCCGCATGGTGGCCTTCCCTCTCAGCCGGGCGGTTGCTGCGGCTACCACCAGCCTTCGCAGGACCTGGTAAACGCCTACCAGACGGATGCCAACGGGTTGCCGCTGCTCGACAACCACAACAAAACGGAAGTAAAGAGCGATGAGGGCATTGAAAGCAACCAGCCGTTTACCCCGCATCAGGGACCGCTGGACCCCCGGTTAGACTGGACGGTTGGCCGTCGGGGAATACCGTATCTGGACTGGGGTCCACATCCCGGCAAAGCCTGGATTCGGGACCAGAACTATGCCGGACCATTCTCCCCCAAGAAAAATGTGTATTATAAAGCAGACGAAGGCGTGTTTACGGAAGGAACAAGCCGGCAGATCTCGGCCAATAACGTGCGGATCATCCGGTTTGCGGAAGTACTTCTGATGGCGGCCGAGACGGAAGCCGAATTGGGCAATCTGGAGAAGGCCCGCGAATACATCAACCAGATTCGTCGCCGGGCGGCCAACCCGGATGGGTTTGTTAAAATGCCGGATGGCAAAGCCGCTGCCAATTACGTGATTCAGGAGTACAAAGAGCCGTGGGCCGACAAAGCGTTTGCGCTGAAAGCCATCCGGTTTGAGCGCCGGCTGGAGTTGGGTATGGAGGGTCAGCGGTTCTTCGACCTGGTGCGCTGGGGCATTGCCAAAGAGGTGCTGAACAACTACCTGACCTACGAAACCACCAAGCGGGCCAACCTGAAAGGAGCGGTGTTCAGAGACCATAACGTATTGTTCCCCGTACCGCAGCGACAAATAGACGCTACCAAACGCCCGGATGGTACGCCAACACTGACGCAAAATCCGGGATATTAAGTTTAACGGAGTAGGGGATAAAGCCTGTTGCAGCGGGAACAGATTTTTAATCTGCCGCTGCAACAGGCTTTATTACGTATAAAGGACATCCCTCCGCAATGAGCAGGTTATAGATCATTCGCGAAGGCCGCCGGTAGCAAAATGGTTTTATGTCGGTATTTTACCAGCCAGGGTTAGTCAGTTTTCGGCCGGATGGCGAGTTCGATACACACTACCGTAACCGGGTTTTTACCCGCATTCTCCACCAGGACTTCGTTCCAGCCATCCCGCACCAGCGAAACCGGGAAGCGGAAAATATGGCCAACGTGGTCTTTGGTGAAATGGGTAAGGGGACCGCAGGGAAACAGCAGGCTTTCGACGCACTCACGTTTGGTGTTTGGCCAGGAGCTATTGACCGATACGGGCAGGAACGTTACATCGTCATCGGCCTTGACAATGATCTGAACCACCAGCTCCATTCCGGCCTGGATAGGCTCCGCACACATCGCCAGTTTGAAGGCATGATGGGCGTTGTTGTATAATATGGCCGGCAATTGGGCAGGCAGTTCATACGGCAGGTAGTTGTTAAGCTGCCCGCCGATACCGAACGAATAATGTTTGGGCCGACCCCGTAAGGAGTCCAGTTGATGAATGTCCTTTATTACAGAATAATCAGCCTTTTGCCCAGGTAGCCGGGGCTGATCCGTACAGGCAAAATTGTACCATTCGATCCCATCAGCGCCCATGGCCAGTTTGCCGGCAGCATTGGCCCGCATCAACTCAGGACTAGCCGAAAGGTAGCGCATGGCCTGAGTATAATCTCGCGCCCGATCGGTCGTAGCCAGGGTGTTGGGTGCGTCTTCGATCACCCCGTAAATCGCGACCCGATCGCCAACCTGTTTTCTCAGCGTATCGTAGGGCATATCCCAGGTAGTACACCAGAATCCCGATGGGGCGATAAAATCAAGGGTACCTTCCTGACAAAGCGTCACCACATCCAGGCCGATCTCTTTTAAGATCTCCAGCCGGCCTGGAATACGCATCCCTAACGGAAAGGGACGTCCTGTTTTCCGGGCCTGCCTTTCCGTTAGGGCGCGAATCTGGCGAAACCAGTCGGTCATCATCGCCACCGTCTGGGGCGACGCGTTGGGCTCGCAACAGAGCGGTAGCCGCCACCAGTCCAGTTCGAGTCCTTCAAAGTCGTAGTCTTCTACCACTTCCCGAATCTGAGCGAACATAAAATCCCGCACTTCCTGTCTTTCATAATTCAGTCCCTGCCGCGTCGGCGAGTTATAATAGCCATACCAATTGTTTTTCAGCCGCATCTCCTTCTGGGTGAGCAGGGGAGTGTTGAAGAAACTTCCCTCAAAATTTCGGGCACCATGCATGTCGTTCATGCGAATACTGACCCAGGGAGAGATCTTCCGCCGTCGGCAGGCTTTGGGCGTTTCGGCCAGCCAGTCTACGCCGGCATCCAGCAGATCCTGATACAGATTCATAAACGAAACGAGCCAGTCCAGATACGCTTCCATTGCCTCCTGGTCTTTAAAACCCTGACTCGTGGCGTGCGCCCGAAAAAAATCCCGGTCTCCCCGCTTGTAGCCGTCCAGCAGGCTCGGCATCGTTTTACTGGGATACCAGGCTCGGGAGGCATTCGCGTTGATGATGAAGGTATCAATGCCGCTGTCGGCCAGCAGATCAACATACCAGTGGATAGATTTGACGGAAAAGGGGCCACCTACCAGCGTAGGCGTATTATTTAGTTTACCCGTTCGGGGGTTAATTACCCGTTTCAGGGTAAAATCCTCCGGTTGCGAATATTCCGGATTGTAGAAATAAATGCAGGTATCGCCGTTGAACAGATTGCGGTGCTTTTGAGCAACCGGATTAGGGGAAACTGAGGGTATGGTGTTGGTAATAGCACCAGGCGTACTGGTCGGGGTGGCCCGCAGCCAGGTCGGCAGCACTGGGGTGCTGCTGAGGCCCAGCAATGTCTTACGCAAAAAATTTCGGCGAGTTTTCATTCGTTTCACTTACACGAGTAATAATCAGTATAGACTGGCTTCCTACCTCTTAACGTAACACCAATCATCAGGAAGTAATCTTAAACACTGCGCCTGCAGCAAGGTGGTTACGCCGGCGTTTCCGGCCTGACCCGAATGCTAAACAGGATCCCGGCGCAGAGCAGCATGAAGCCGGCCGCTACCCGAAACAGCACACTTATGTCGATGTGACTATCCCGCAATATCCCGCCCGCGTAAATGCCAAGTCCGCCAACAATACAGCTGAACAGATTAAGGACCCCGTAACCTGTTGCCCGGTACCGGGCATCTGTAATCAGGCAAAGAATGGGCATCATGTTGGCGTCGCTGAAGGCACGGGTGAGCGCATAGATTACAAATCCCCCAACGGCTACCGGCAGTGCGTCTGTCAGACTGGCCGTAAAAACGCCCGGTGCCGCCAGCAACAGGCCAAGGGCGGGCAAGAGTACTCTGGCCCGTGGGTTGGTGCGGTTCCAGCGGTCGGCCAGCGCACCGCCCAGCAAGACCCCAACCAGCGACGCCGTATGCACATAGCCCGTTGCGTATAAACCGGCCTCGGCCTGCGATAGCCGGAAATGCTCCTGGTAATACGTAGGCAACCAGCCAATAATGAGCCAGCCCACCATGCCCAGAAATCCCCAAAAAGCCAGCGCCAGCCCAAACGACCCATGACTAAATAAATTTCGGAGCGCCGGTGCGAAATGAACCGTATTAAGGGAATCAGTCGGTTTGCCGACGGCAGGCGGGGCCGACGGAGCATCGCGCAGCAGGAAGAGCAGCAAAATCGCGTATGCCATGCCGAAAACACCAAAAAGCAGGAAGGCCGTGCTCCAGCTATTATCCTGCGCCAGCCAGCCCCCCATAAACCCCAGGCTTTGGCCAATTATCATGGCACCGACATGGATGCCGGTGGCCAGCGAGCGGGTCGAACCACGGTGATAATCGACAATCAGGGCCAGGGCGGCCGGAATGTAACAGGCTTCGCTGGCACCCATCAGCACGCGGGTGGCGAGTAATGCTCCGAAGGTGGTCGAATACGCCGTCAGGAATGTTACCGCCGACCAGATAAACAGACTGCCAATAATGACCCGGCTCCGGCTGAAGCGATCGGCCAGAAAGCCGGCCATGGGGCTCAGCAGGCCATACGTCCATAAAAACACGGCCGTTAGCAATCCGAACTGGGTGTCGGTCATGGGTATGGCATCCACTATCGAGCCCCGCATGGTTGTAATCATCACCCGGTCGAGGTAGTTCAGCGCGCCCACTACACAGAGTAACGCCAGGATCAGCCAGGCACGGGCGGGTAATCTGGATTCTGTAACAGTGGTAGGGGTTTGGGTTACCAACATGCCAACGGTTTTATTCGATTGTGGATGTACACGCTGAGCGACCGCTGCAGGCGGTATCAGTCTGGCGCATTGGCCTGACAGATTAGCGCGTACTGGTATAAAAATAGGTAAAATTTGCCGAACGATGGCATTCAGCGGACTCGACGATCGATTAGCCGATCAGTATCCCAAATTTTCTTTGTAACAATAGTTTTGGCTCGCATGCCTATCTTTGTGCGCTAAGACAACCCTCCATGCATCGCTTTTTACTCTGCTTCCCGCTCTTTTGTTCTTCCTATTGGCTGACCGCGCAAACGCCACGCCCAACCCTCGAAGAAGATACCATCCGGCTCAACGAGGTAGTCGTGACCGGCTTTGCCTCCAACCGGCGGCTAATCGAAACGGCGGCTTCTGTGAATCTGCTCACCCGCCGGGATTTGCAGCAACGCTTCGGTACGCCAACGCTGGTGCCGGCGCTGAATACGCTTCCGGGGGTGCGCATCGATGAGCGGTCGCCGGGCAGCTACCGGCTGTCGATTCGGGGTAGTCTGATCCGGTCGCCGTTTGGGGTGCGGAACGTGAAAGTCTACTATAACGAATTACCGCTGACGGATGCGGCCGGTAATACTCCGCTCAACGCCCTCGACGTGCGCAGTATAGGTCGGGTGGAGGTCATCAAAGGGCCATCGGGCAGTTTGTACGGTGCCGGTACGGGAGGCACGGTCCTGTTCAGCGGGCTGGCCGTACCGGCCGGGCAGTCGTCGGCGGAAGTGTCGGCGCTGACAGGTTCGTATGGTTTGTTTGGTAACAGCGTGACGGTGCAGACCGGCAACGATAATTCCGCGATTTCGCTCAGCTACAACCACCTGCAGGGCGATGGCTACCGGCAGCATAGTGCCCTGGTGCGCGATGTGCTCAACCTGACCGGTTCGTTTGTCGTTAGCCCTAAGCGCACTGTTTCTATTCTGGGCTTTTATTCGGACCATAACTACCAGACGCCCGGCGGTCTGAATCCGGCGCAATACCTGGCAAACCCCCGGCAGTCGCGCCCGGCCACGCCGACCATTCCCGGCAGCGCCGAGCAGCAGGCGGGTATCTACCAGAAAATCGGCTACCTGGGCTTCTCGCACGAGTACCGCTGGAGCGAGCGGGTGCAGAATACCACGGTCATCTACGGCTCCCTTACCGACTTTGCCAACCCGTTTATCACCAACTACGAGAAGCGCCCCGACCAGGGCCTCGGTGGCCGGACCGTGACCCAGGTGCGGCTACTGGACCAGGTCCTGCCGACAACGCTGACGGTTGGGGCCGAGTGGCAGCGTAACTTCACCATCAGCCGGAACTACGGCAACCGGCGCGGGCAGCCGGATACACTCCAGAATGAAGACGAACTGCGGGCACGGCAGTCGGTGCTGTTCCTGCAAACAGAAACGGCCTTACCAGCTGCTTTCAGGCTGACACTTGGTCTGAGCCGCAATGATGTTCGCTACGGCTTTACCCGGTTCTCCCGTCGGCCCATTATCCCGCAGGAGCGGACGTTTACCCCGGTATGGCTTCCGCGAGTGGCCTTGCTGCGCACCTTTGGGCCGAATGTGTCCGTATTTGCCAGCGTAAGTACGGGCTACTCAGCCCCATCGGGGCAGGAGGTGCGTCCCTCGGAGGCCACGTTTAACACCACACTGGAACCTGAGCGCGGCATTAATTACGAAGCCGGTCTGCGCGGACATATCCTGAACAGCCACTTACAGTTCGATATCGCTGTTTACCAGTTTCAACTGCGGCAAACGATTGTGCGCCGGTCTACGCCCGCCGGAGCGGAGTTTTTTGTCAATGCCGGCCGCACCGACCAGAAAGGTCTTGAGGCCATGCTCGCCTACGACCTGGCACCCCGACCGGCATCCGGGCAGGCCGGCTTCTGGCGAGTGGCTCGGCTGTGGCACAGCCTGACGCTGGCCGATTACCGCTTCCGCGAATCGCAGCGGGCCGGTGCCGATGTATCGGGTAATCGGATTCCAGGCGTGCCTTCGACGGTAGCGGTGGCCGGGGTGGATGCCGAAACGCGGCTGGGTTTCTATGGCCACGTGACCTACCAGTTCCTCAATACCTTTCCTCTAACTGATGCCAACACCTTCCAGTCAGACCCCGCCCGTATCCTGACCGCGACGGTCGGTTTCCGGCGGACCCTCGGCCAGCGCTGGACGCTGGATGCCTACGTCAGCGGAGACAATCTGCTGGACCAGCAGTACAGCCTGGGCTACGACCTCAATGCCGTCGCCAACCGCTTCTACAATGCCTCGGCACGAAGGAATTATGTGGCAGGGCTACGAGTAGGAGTGAAGTGGTAGGGAAGAGCCATTCTTCGAATGTAATGCTTGGATGTTTTATGGAAATTTCCTCTGCCGTTACTCTTACTGTATAGCCTGTGTTCCGGGAAGCTGTCCCGGAGATTAAAGATTCTGGTCTATTTAAACGAATGACATTTTATTGGAATCTATAGGGCTATACAAGCAGACTAGCCATGAAACGTATCCTCTTTTTAACCCTCATTAGCCTGTATGGTTTACAGGTATTCGCCCAGTCTGACCATGAGCAGCGCATGCAGGCTTCGCTCCAGCAGGCCACCGTCTTCCTGAACCGGGCTCAACTCACCGCCCAGGCGCGGGCCACCATCGAGCCGGGTACCACCCGCCTGATTATCGACAATGCCTCCGCCCAGACCGATCCGCAGAGCATTCAGGTGAGCGGCAAAGGCGATGCCGTGATTCAGGGTGTACAGTTCCGGACCAACTTTCTGACGAAGGTAACTAAACCGGCTGCGCTGCAGCGGCTGGAAGACTCCCTGCGCACCGTGCGCCAGGAGTATGAAGGGATTACCCTGGAACTGGAGGTGCTGGACAACGAAAAACGGCTGCTGCTGGCCAACCAGAAAGTTGGCGGAGATAAGGGCGCTACCGTGAAGGAGGTGGCCGATATGGCTGATTTTAATCGCAGACGGCTGACCGAAATTGGGCAGAAAATGCTGGTTGTGCAGCGCCGGCTTAAAGAGCAGAAACAAATTGTAGACCGGCTGGAAGGGCAGGTGAATGAGCAGAACGCCCGTCGGAACCGACCGGTTGGCGAAATTGAGGTAACGCTGACGGCCCGAACCCGGACTACCGTCGATCTTAACCTGAGCTATGTGGTGGCCGGAGCCGGCTGGACGCCCGTGTATGATATTCGGGTAAAGGACACCAAAAGTCCGGCCTCGATAGCCTACCGGGCTTATGTGTACCAGAATACCGGCTTTGACTGGCAGAACGTCCGGCTGTCGCTCTCTACGGCAAACCCCGCGATCTCAGGTACGCAGCCAGATCTGAATACGCAATACATCAGCTTCTACGAACCACGTCCAATGCCCATGCAGCGATCGTTGTCGAAAACCACGGATGCCGGAGCTGCCGAAACAGCGACCGCTTATGCTACCGCTCCGGCACCAGGCGCTGCGGCTCCGGTGGCCGATCTGGCTAACACGGCGCAGTTTACGCAGGTGGAAGACCAGCCCCTCAACGTCAGTTTCAACATCGCTATACCATACACCATTCTGACCAATAGCCGTCCGCAACTGGTCGACATTCAAACGAGCGATGTACCGGCCAAATACCGATACTCGGCCGTTCCTAAACTGGAGAATGATGCGTTTCTGGTGGCTGTGCTGTCGGGTTGGGAGAAACTTAATTTATTAAACGGTGTGGCGCGGGTGTATTTTGAAGGAACCTACGTGGGCGAATCTCAGTTAAACCTGCGTCAGGCCGACGCGGCAACCAACCAGGGCGACTCGCTGGTGCTGTCGCTGGGTCGGGATAAGCGCATTCTGGTGCAGCGCGAAAAGATCACCGACTTCAGCAGCCGTAAAACCCTGGGCAGCAACGTTCGCGAAAGTAACGGCTACCGCATTACGGTGCGCAACACCAAAAACGAACCGGTGCTGTTGACGCTCTACGATCAGATACCGGTGTCGACCGACAGCCGCATTGAGGTGTCGCTGGAGGATGCGGGCGGGGCCGTTCATCACGCGGAGACAGGTCGGCTGACCTGGAATCTGTCGTTGCGGCCCAACGAAAGCCGGACGCTGACGTTCCGCTACGAGGTGAAATACCCTAAAGGCCGGACGCTGGCTAATGCCGAATAACCACCGTACCCAACTATACTCGTGTTCACTACATTCGTTAACCGCACCATCACCTACTTTGGACGCGGACTGCTTTTTGTGGCGCCTATCGGGCTAACCATCTATGTGTTCTATGGTATTTTCGAGTGGGCCGACAGCCTGAATCCGTCGGAGATCCCCGGCATCGGCCTGCTCATTATGCTGGGCATTATCATGGGTGTGGGCGTACTCGTGTCGACCATTATCCCGAACTCGTTCCTGACGCTGTTTGAAGGCTCCATTAAACACCTGCCGCTGGTCCGGCTGATCTATTTCTCCTTAAAAGACCTGATCTCCTCTTTTGTGGGCGACAAGAAAAAGTTTAATCAACCGGTGCTGGTGCTGGTGAATCCGCAGGCACAACTGAGCAAACTGGGCTTCATTACGCAGACTGACCTGAGTCACCTGCACATTTCAGATGCGGTGGCGGTGTATATGCCTCATTCTTACGCCTTCTCGGGCGAATTGTTTATTGTGCCTGTGTCCAACGTAAAACTGCTGAATGCCTCCAGCACCGATGTGATGAAAATGATAGTTTCGGGTGGCGTTTCAACAAAAAGTTAACGAATATGGTATTGTATTTGAGAGAATGCGGATAATGTGCCACTGAGTTGGTACGATCATCGGCATCTTTAGGCCATTTAACCATTCGTTACTATGAAACCATGGCTTTTATCTTTGCTGTTGACTGGCCTGACCCTGGCCGTACAGGCACAAAACTTACCAGCCGATCCGGCCGGCTCACGTTCGCTTAGCCAGAACCCTAAGTATGCCGTGTTGATGCGACCGGGTCGTTACCTGGCGCTCGATGCCAATAATCTGTTCCGCTTTCGACGGTACCGGTTTTTTCAGGGAGATGAGTTTCGCTTCAAATCCCGCACCGACGGCACCAGATACAACGACCCGCTGTACGCTGTTGGCGATTCAACGTTTAGCATTGCTGTGCTAAATGAAATCATGAACCGTCAGGAGCAGCTCTCGTTCCGGCTCAATGACGTACAGAAAGTGTATATTGACCGTCGGATTCCCTGGGTAACGGCTGGTTCGTTTATACTCCCGTTAGCGGGTGTGGTCTTTGTTATTGCCGACTTTGTGAACCCTAGAGCGCTCGACGGCCGCACCGGCCGCTTTATTTTCGATAATCGCTCACTGGTGCCCGCCGGAGCGCTGGTCGGAGCCGGGGCCGTCTGCTACAAACTCAGCTTCCCCCGCTACCGCATCAACAAGAACAACCGCCTGCGCGTGCTGCGCACTCTTTGAGAGTTAAGAGTGAAGAGTGAAGAGTTATTAAGCTCCGCATCAGCAACTCATAATTCTTAACGCATAATTCTTAACTCTTAACTGCAAAGCTTAGTTTTGTGGCATGAACGCAGTCTACGTTACCCCGCCGAATGGCCCTGTCCGGGCTACGATACCCTTAGCTTCGTCCAAGAGTGAAAGCAACCGGGCCCTGATTATTGATGCCCTGACCGATTTTCGCTGCGAACTCCACAACCTGTCGACCGCCCGTGATACCCAGACCATGATTCGGCTGCTGCGATCTGACGATCCGGTTGCCGATGTTATCGATGCCGGCACGACCATGCGCTTTCTGACGGCTTACTTTGCCGTGACGGGCAGGCATAAAACACTGACCGGCACGCCCCGCATGTGCGAGCGACCCATTGGTATTCTGGTTGATGCACTGCATTTGCTGGGGGCTGATATCGAGTATCTGCAAAATGAAGGCTATCCGCCCCTTGTTACGAAAGGCTTTGGTTACAGCGGCACTAATCACGTGTTGGTTCGCGGGGATGTGAGCAGTCAGTACATCTCGGCGCTGCTGATGGTTGGCCCTGTGTTGCCGCACGGCATTGTTCTCGAGCTAACCGGCGATATTGGTTCGCGGCCATATATCGAGATGACGTTACAGCAAATGGCGTATTTTGGGGTTGAGGCTCAGGCCGACTGGAACAACAAAACCATTACCGTACCCGCCAAAGCCTACGAGCCGAAGAAGTATAGTGTAGAATCGGACTGGTCCGGCGCCAGCTATTGGTATAGTGTGGTGGCCCTGGCCGAAGATGCCGAGGTGGAACTGCTGGGCCTGAAAGAAAGGTCATTGCAGGGCGATAGTGCCATTGCGCACATCATGCGGCCGTTGGGCGTCGACAGTACCTTTACCGACTCCGGCGTACGCCTGACAAAAATACCGGCTCAGGAGTCGCTGGCGGTCGATTTTACCGACTGCCCGGATCTGGCGCAGACGGTAGCCGTTTGCTGCGCCATGAACGGCATCAGCCTGACGCTGACGGGTATCGAAAGCCTTAAAATAAAAGAAACAGACCGCGTAGCCGCCCTGCAGGCTGAGCTACAGAAACTTGGTGCCGTGCTGATTGAAGCCGAAGCCAACCACCGCTATGAAGTCCACCCGATGGTTATTCCGGCGTCGGCTACGGGAGCGGCCCGGATTCACACCTACGACGATCACCGCATGGCTATGGCGTTTGCCCCAGCGGCCATGAAGCGGGGCCTGATCATAGAAGACCCCAATGTGGTCGCCAAATCATACCCTTCGTTCTGGGATGATTTTGGTCGGGTAGCGGGGGTTCGGTTGTCAACGGAAATTTAGTTTCAGGCTTCAAGTTCCAGGTTTCAGGTTCCCGAACTTGAAACCTGAAACCTGGAACATTTTCGCATTTCGTCACTCCATTTTCATTTTCCATCATCTCCCCACCGGCGGTTTCGGCTGACCTTTGTTGTGGTCAATCAGTAACACAACATTGGTCATGAAAACGATTTTAAGCCTCGAAGAACTCGTCCAGTTTATTGTCTCCCTTGTACTGTTCGGTCAATTGCCGTTTGCCTGGTGGTGGTTTCCGGCGCTGATTCTGCTGCCGGATATCGGGATGCTTGGCTACCTGGTCAACCCGCGTTTGGGTGCGTATCTGTACAACATCTTTCATCATAAAGGTATTGCGCTGCTGAGTGGGGTTACGGGCCTGCTGATGCATCAACCAGTGCTGATGCTGACCGGCGTTATCCTGTTTGGGCACGCAGCTATGGACCGGACTATGGGCTACGGCCTCAAATACACAGCTGGCTTCAAACAAACCCACCTCGGTACACTAAACTAAAACAATAAACAGATATGTCTACGCAACCAACTACACTCGTCCTGGGTGCTACCGGCAGCATTGGGTATGCCGTAACGCAAAATCTGCTGACTCGCGGGCTACCCGTTACCATTCTTGTTCGCAATCGGGCTAAAGCCGACGCGCTCTTTTCCGGCGCGCCCACGCTGACTATTTTGGAAGGCGATGTGCAGGATGCCGATACGCTGAAACAGGTGGCGGCCGGTAAGCAGTGTATCGTCCACGGCATCAACTACCCCTACGATGAGTGGTTGAGCCAGATGGAACCCGCTACCCGTAACGTTGTTGAAGCGGCCAGCCAGAACCAGGCGACCATCGTATTCCCCGGCAATGTCTACACCTACGGCAATTGCAAAGACCCCATTCGCGAAGACAGCCGCCCTGCGCCGAATACCCGGAAAGGTGCTTTGCGGGTAGCCCTGGAAGACTTGCTGGAGAAAGCTGCGCAGGCGGGGAAATGCCGGGTCCTTACCGTCCGGTTGCCGGATTTCTGGGGCCCCAATGTCCTGAACGCGGGCGTAAAGCCGGTGTTTGAAGGCGCTTTGCAGGGAAAAGCCCTGCCGTGGCTGCTGAACGCCGACATTCCGCACCAGTTTGTGTACACGCCCGACGCTGCCGAAATTATGGTGCGGCTGATGCTGCGGGGCAGCCGGCAGCCTTATGAGGTCTGGAATTATGGGGGGGAGGTGGTGCCTTCGGTGCGGTGGCTCTTTGGCCGGATCGCGGCTATAACCGGGCAGTCGCTGAAAATTAAGGTCTATCCGAAATGGCTGTTCTCTGTGCTGGGGCTTTTTGTGCCGATGATGCGCGAACTGAAAGAGATGTTCTACCTCTACGAAAACAGCGTTGTTTTAGACGATGCGAAAGTCCGGGCCGAGTTTCCCGACGTCAACGAAACTTCGCTGGATATTGCCATCACCGATACCCTGACCTGGTTTGCCAGACACCAGCTACAGCAGGAATTTGCCCCCGCTATCAGGCAGACTGTAGGAACGTCTGCTGCCGGAAAGCACCAGGTGTTGAGCCGGTCCATTTCTTAAAGGAACGGAAAAATACGCTGGGTTCGGAGTAGCCAAGTAGGTAAGCAATATCGGTGGTGCTGAGGTACGGTTCGCGCAGGTGCTTCACGGCCAGGTCGCGCCGTACCTCGTCCAGCAATTGCTGGTAGGTCACACCCTCGTCTTTCAGGTGCAGTTGCAGAGTCCGCACGCCCATAGCCAGGCGGTCGGCCACTACGCCCAGGGTCGGTTCTTCGCCTTTTAGCAGGGCCACAATCTCCTGCTTCACGCGGGCTGTCAGCGTGGGGGTGCGGAGTTTTTCCAGCAGTTCGTCGGCGTGCCGTTCAAAAAGCGGGAAGAGGTTGGGATTGGCATTCAGCACCGGCGTGTCAAGCCATTTGGGGTCGAGTACCAGCACCGTTTCGGGGGCATCGAACGTAAGTTTGGCCGGTGACAGCACCTTCTCATGCTCGGCGGTATCGATGGGACGGGGGTAGGCAAAACGAATTTCGCGGGCGGTAACGGTCTGCCCCGTCAGTGCCCGCATTGCCGAGAGATAGATGGAAACTTCTGAATTGAGGGCGTGTTCGGGAAAGATAATGTCTTGGCTGGTGATACGGAGGCTCAACTGAAACGCATCGCCCACTCGCCGGCCGGTTGTAATAATGCCTTCGCAGACAATATCCTGGTACTGACACAACTTCTCAAAGGCTTTCTCCAGCGTGGGGCAGTGCATCATAACATACGCCAGTATGCCCACCGATACTGGATTAATGATGGTGCCCATGTGCAGCGACAGGTAAGAGTCGCCGGTGGCCGCGATGGCTTCACGCCAAAGCGCCTGAATCTGCCGGATGGGAATACGTCCGTCGGGGTTTTTAAGCTGCGCCGGGTCGACCCCAACCGCCTGCATCAGGGCTTCCGGATTGGCTCCGCACTGCTGCGCCGTATACAGCAGCAGGTTAAATGAGCCGGCCGCCAGGGTATCATTGGTTGTCATAGTGGATCGGTAAAAATAAGACTATTCGGCGGAAAGGGTTTGGTGTACTTGCCGAAAATATGCAGCCGAACGCAATAACCGGCTGCCGTACCAACTGAACAACTCCCCATCCACCAGCATTACCCGCGCCGACGGGCAGACCTGCTGCAACTCAGCTATATGGTTTTGCTTAAATGGGTAGGGTTCCGACGATAGAAAAATCAGGTCAGGGTCAGTAGCCCGGAGATCGGCCTCGCTTATCTGCGGGTAGCGGCTCAGGTGCCCAAAGGCGTTTCGGAAGCCGGCGGCCGTTAGCATAGAGTCGATAAAGGTATTACCGGCCGCCACCATCCAGGGATTGCGCCAGATGAAATAGGCGGCTGTGTCTTTCCCGTGTCCCCCCCGGTCCGACGGAGTAATCTCAGCAAAGCTTCGTTCAATCTCATCGGCCATCTGGTCAGCTGCCTGCGCCCGGCCTACCAGGTTGCCTACTTCCGTAATCATGTGCAGGGCATCGGCAAGGGTAATTACATCGGTCACGTGAACAGGGTAGTGGCGCTGCAGCTCTTCGATCTGCTCGCGGGTGTTTTCTTCTTTGTTGGCGATGATGAAGTCGGGGCGGAGGGCATGAATGCGATCGAGGTGAAGCGTTTTGGTGCCACCGATTATGGTTTTTCTGCCGATTTTGTCACTGGGGTGAATACAGAATTTGGTCAGACCGACAATTTCGGCATCCAGACCCAGGTCGAACAGCAGTTCCGTCTGAGAGGGGACGAGCGAGACAATGCGCTGGGGGGGCATAGATTAGGTATTTTACGAAATTAACGCTACTTTTCTCCTGATTGAGCAAACCTCTTTATGAAATTGTTTTCCACATTGGTCTGGCTGCTTAGCCTGGTTGCGCTGAGCGTACAGGCTCAGAATGCCAAAGTGATTCGTATAAAAGCCGGAGCCGATGCCAGAAAGGTGATTCCGGTCCTGGAGCAATACCGTTACAGTACGTTCCGGCTCGGTTCCATTGCTTTTTACAACGGCACTACCGCCAATGCCTTGTTAAACTATAGTATTCTTCTCGGAGAGATGCACTTCATCGACCCTAAGGGAGATACGCTTTCGCTGGCTAACGAACAAACAACCAAACGGATCGACATTGGCAGTGATGCGTTCTTCTACGATGCAAAAGTTGGTTTTCTGGAGGCCCTGGCCGATTATGGTTCTATAAAACTGGCTATCCGGCGGGAAATGAAAATTGTAGCCGGCGAACGGGAGGGAGGGTATAACCAGTCGACGGGCGCATCGGCTATCCGGACGTATAAATCGCTGGCTACAGCCAACGGACAGGTACAGCACCTGGAGGTCAAAGGCGATATACTGTTGACCAAAGAGGAAGGGTACTATCTGATAAATGTCAACAATCAGGCGTTCAAAGCTGACCGGGCCGGTATAATGAAGGCGTTTCCCAAATACAAAAAAGAAATTGAGGCATACCTGAAAGAACATGCACTAAATCTTCGGCTGGAGCAGGATCTGCGGCAGTTGCTGCAATTCTGTCAACAGTTCGTGTAAAAAAAGGAAAGGGTAGCATCACCGGATGCTACCCTTTCCTTTTTGGGTCACAGAATATACGTCATCTGTGAAAGTTCGTTGAGGTTATTGAACCGTAACGTGCGATGCCGCCGGCCGGGCCGGCTTTTGCTGATAGCCGGTACAGTTTTGGGTACAGTGCTTTTGCCCCGGCAAAAAAATAGTCGTTTCAATGCAGCTTTCATAGTTCGGATGTGGATTGATGTTCTATAGGGTCAAACTTTATAGGACGGCTTAAGTTCCCGATGCTGGGCATTTTGTGGGTAAATGGGCCTAAATTGAGTGAACGGTACCTGGTTTGCGTATACCTGCCCGCAGATTCCCTTCGTCCCATGTACCTGGTGTTGGATTAGTGGGTTTGACCACTTACCTTTTCGGTAAAAATCATATGCTTATGAAAACCCTGATGTCTGTACTAACCTTTTCCCTTCTTTCGTTTATCGCGCCGGCTCAGTCTACTGTTCCGTCGCCCGACGCCCAGATCAAAGCAGCCGTGCTGGCGGCTCCGGCCGACAAACGGGACGGTGCTATGGTTTATGGCTATAACACCAACAAAGAATTGGTGGTGTTGCGGAAAGGAACCAACGAACTGGTTTGCCTGGCCGATGATCCGGACAAGAAAGGGTTGAACGTCTCGTGTTATCACCGCGATCTGGAGCCGTTTATGAAGCGGGGCCGTGAGCTGCAGAAGCAAGGCAAAACGGCACAGGAGATTCTGGACACGCGCGAAAAAGAAGTGAAGGCCGGTACGCTGAAAATGCCGAAGCAACCCTCTTCATTATTTGCCTACTCGGCTAAGGACGGCGACTTCGACGCGGCTACGGGTGAGGTGAAGGATGGATACCTGCGTTATGTGGTATACATTCCCTACGCTACTGCCGAAAGCACCGGCCTGCCCCTGAAGCCCGAAGCCCCCGGCATGCCCTGGATCATGGACCCCGGCACCCATCGGGCGCATATTATGATTAACCCGCCCCAACCCAGTAAAAATGGGCAGTAAAACACAGAACCCCGACTCAGCATCGGGGTTCTGTGTTTAGGACTTTTCTTAGGCTGCATGCTTGCTTAGCGAATCTATCTCATTGCGAATCAGGTAGTCACCATCTTCAAACATAAACCAGACACTGGTCTGAATCAGGTAGGCTTCCACGTCAATTTGCTTCAGGCTGCCCGAGCGATCCAGTTCCCCATAGTAATCATATTTAAAGGGAGTAGCGTCCCGGCCAAAGTAATCTTCCAGTTCACCAACAGTCTCTATCCGGAGAGCGCTTTGATTTGGTTTAAACCATCTAATCTTCATGTTACGGTCAGTAAAAGTACTACAATTCTATAACGACAAAGATACTTGTTATGTTTGCATACTTTTAACTTTCGCAACAAAAAATATAATTATTTCCGTAAAATGCTGATTAACTGATGTTTATACACGAATTGTCAGGCAATTAACTTATAGCCTACTCCCCGTATGTTCAAAATCTGCACATTGGGGTCGTCTTTTAGGTGGCGACGCAGGCGGGTAATGAATACATCCAGGCTGCGGCCGTTGAAAAAACTATCGTCACCCCAAAGATCCAGTAATACCGTGCTGCGTTCCAGCACCTGGTTGCGGTGATCGTACAGCCGCCTGAGTAATTCTGCTTCCCTATGAGATAAGAGTTCTTCGTGGTCGTTCAGCGCGAGTTTCTGCCTGGTGTAGTCGAAGTGGTATTTGCCGATAGTTAGCTTTTCAGGATCAGCGGGTCGGGTTGGCTGGTTACGGTTCAGCAGGGCTTTGATGCGCACGATGAGCTCATCCATGCTGAAGGGCTTTTTCAGGTAGTCGTTGCCACCCAGGTCAAAGCCTTTGACCACATCTACGGTCTGGGAGCGGGCCGTCAGGAAAATAATCGGCACGTACGGGTCATCGGCGCGAATGCGCTCGGCGAGCGAAAAACCGTCCAGTTTCGGCATCATCACATCGGTAACTACCACATCCGGTTTTTTCGACCGGAACAGAGCCAGTCCTTCTTCGCCGTCAATCGCGTAGTCGACGGTAAAGCCGCGTACTTCCAGACTGTCGCGGACAATCATGCCCAGTGCTATTTCATCTTCAATCAGTAATACGGTTGCCATGGCTTTATACAGAGGAAGAGGGGTGGAGCGGATTCAGGTTAATACGTAGTTTCTTTATGCCGACAACGCCGTCACCGCCCTGCTCCGGTATCATCAGGATAAACTCACTACCCACCCCCGGTTCACTGGCAACCTCAATCTGGCCACCATGTTTCTCGACTACCTGCCGCACATACGATAATCCCAGGCCGAAGCCTTTTACCGGATGAAGGTTGCCGGTGGGAACCCGGAAAAAACGGTCGAAAATCGCTTCCTGGTATCCTTTCGGTATGCCTATGCCGTTGTCTTTGACTGACAACCGCCAGATCTTTTCCTGTTGGCGGCTTTGGATGCAAATGGTAACGGTTTCCCGGGAGTATTTAATGGCATTGTCGATCAGGTTATTAATGGCGTTGGTCGTGTGGAAGCGGTCAAGCCGTACGGGGTTCTCATTATTCGGTAGGTCAACGTCAAACTGAACCGGCTTGGGGGCTTTCAACTGCTGGTTGCTGATGATATCATTAATCAGCTCCGACGGCTTTACCCATTCTGGGTTCAGCACCATTTCTTTCTTTTCTTCCACCGCCATGTTCAGCACCTTTTCGACCAGATCAGACAATCGCTGGAGTTCATTGCGGGAAATTGACAGGTATGTTGAGGTTTTCTGCGGATCGTTAAGCGCCCCGAAATGCTGCATGGCTTCTACGGCGGCCGAGACAGTAGCAATGGGTGTTTTCAGCTCATGCGTCATGTTATTGATGAAGTCGTTTTTGATCTCCGACAGCTTTTTTTGCCGGAGGATGGTCGAGAGCATAAACAGAAAGCAGCCGGTAGTCAGCACCAGCAGCAGCACCGAACTGCCCAGCAGCCAGCCCATTTTCCCTAAAATGTAGGATGTTGGCGTTTTGAACCACGCCTGCACAAACTGACCATGCACCGGATTGACCGGCACCGGGGGCGTGTTGATCGCGAATCCGTTTCGTGTCTGGCCGGTAAACAGAACACGTTGGGGGGAGGCCTGCTGAGCTGCAATGTGTAGAGTGTCGAGTACAAAATCGGCATCTACGTCCCGAAGCCGTAACTCAGCGCGGTAGGTAGAGTCCATCCGGCGCAGGTTAAACGGCCGGTTCTCCGACCAGTTATAAATGAGCATTTTTGATATTTTGCGGGCCAGGGTATCTGCCGGCAGTGCTTCGGTTGCTTTTTCGCCGGGTTTCCGCCGGAAAGAGTAAACCATGACATTCGACTGATCTTCTTCCGTGCGGATGCGCATAGGCAGGGTGTCGCGGCTTTCGGAAACAAAGATGCGGTCGGGATCGCCGGTTTCGGACTCAAAGCGCCGGTAGATGATACGCTGCGGAGCCTCACCATTGGGGGCTTTGGTGCGGAAAAGCTGCTGGGCATCGGCCAGTTGCCGCTTCTGCAGGGCATCGAACAGCGCATCGCGCACCGTCCGGCTGAACTGCTGAATGGTAAGCTGATACGTTGTATAGAGCCAGTATCCCTGAAACAGATTGATGCCCAGGATACACAGACTCATCAGCAGGAAAATGGAACGAATGCGCTGTTTCATGATTTAACCCCTTCCGTAGCGGCCTTTGTACAAATTTAACGATAGCGTATTGGCTTTGGATAGGCTGTTAACACTGTTTAACACAAAATAACAGTGCTTTACACCGGACCTGCCGTACTTTGACCCATCAAAATCAAATACGTTCTATACGCATGAAACTACTAAAAATTTTTTCAGTCGGTATTGCCACGCTGGCAGCCGCTCCGGTATTAGCACAGCCCGCTTCCGGGAACATCAACTACGAAGTGATGCAGAAGATTGATATGTCGCAGATGCGCATTGTCATCAATGGGCAGGAGGTAAAACCCGGCAGTCCCGATGCGCCGGCTGATATTCCGGATGTCCGGTCGTTTTCGATGAAACTATCGTTTGCCGGTAACTACGGGAAGGAAGAACGGGAAGGCGGCAATATGATGATCCGTCGGTTTGTTGGGGGCGATGGTCCTGGCGCAGGAGGTCCTTCGCAGGTGACCAACCTCGGTCGGCCGTTCGACGAAACGGTGTACGTGGATATGGCCGATAAAAAGTATGTAACGGTGCTATCGGTTAAAAAAGAAAAGGATATAAAAACCTACCGCGCCGAACGCGAATACAAAAAAACACCGGGCTGGCAGGATACCGACCAGACAAAGAAAATAGCCGGGTTTACCTGCCGGAAGGCGACGGTACCCTTCCGCAACGAAACCTACACGGTCTGGTACACCACCGACCTGCCGTTTACTTACTCGCCCGTAAACGGACTGGCACCGGAGAAGGGTGTGGTGCTGCAAATCGAAAGCAACCGCGAGACCTTCAAGGCGACTAAAATCGATCAGAAATCGGTCAGCGCCAAAGAGGTGCAGCCCAGCGAGCAGGCCCAAACCGTATCGGCGGATCAACTGGATGACATCCGGCAAAAAGCCCTGGCCGATTTCCGCCAGCGCATGATGGCCGAAGAACCCCGCTAAACGCTTTCCTATTCTATCCACACCACACTATTGCCAGTAACCATGCGTATCCTGCTTGTTACCACTTGTTTACTGCTGCTGACGCTCACCGGGGCCGTTGCCCAGCGAACCGGCAAAGGCTCCATCCGGGGAACGGTGGTCGATTCGACGACCGGCAAAGTCCTCCGCGAAGCTACGGTATCCTTGCTGACCGCCCGCGACTCGGCCTACGTTACCTTCCTGATTACCGATGGCGATGGGGCCTTTACCCTGAAAAACATTCAGGAGGGTGAGTACCGGCTGCTGATTACCTTTGTGGGTTACCAGAATTTCTCCAAACATGTAACCATCACCCCGGCTCAGCTTATTGTTGATTTGGGTACGGTGCAGATGGTAGTCGCAGCTCTTACGCTCAACGAGGTGACCATAAAGCAGGAGCGGGCACCCATTGCGGTAAAGCAGGATACGCTGGAATTTAACGCGGGCTCGTTTAAAACGCAGCCCAACGCGCAGGTGGAGGAACTGCTGAAAAAACTGCCGGGCGTAGAAGTGAGCCGCGACGGCACCATCAAAGCGCAGGGGCAACAGGTGAACCGCGTGCTGGTCGATGGCAAACCGTTCTTCGGCGACGATCCCAAAATGGCGACCCGCAACCTGCCCGCCGACATCATCGACAAGGTGCAGCTCTACGACCAGCAATCGGACCAGGCCGCGTTTTCGGGCATCGACGATGGGAACCGAGAAAAGACCATCAACCTGACCACCAAACGCGACAAGCGGAAAGGCTATTTCGGTCAGAACAGCGCGGGCGTGGGTACGGATGGCCGGTATTTGGGTCGCCTGAACGTAAACCGGTTTAACAACGGCCGGCAGATTTCGGTCATTGGCCTCGGAAACAACCTGAACCAGCAGGGCTTCACCATGCAGGATATGTTCAACTTCGGCGGGGGCGGTTTGGGTAATCAGAGCGGAGGTTTCGGTGGACCGGGCAACGGCAATGGACCGGGCGGTGCTGGTGGGCAGGTAATTATGGGGCCGGGCGGACGAGGAGGTGGCAGTGGTGGTTTCGGGAATAACACGCCTAACAATATTGTGGAGTCGCTGGGCGGAGGGATCAACTACCGCGATGCCTGGGGAAAACGCGCCGAGGTGGCCATGAGCTACTTTGCCAACCAGACCACAACCACCACCGAGCAGCAAAGCCGGCGCGAGAATATTCTGCCTGAAGCCTCGTTCACTAACGACCAGAGCAATACTTCCCGCAACCGGAACCGCAACCACCGCTTCAATATGCGGCTGGATTACAAACTCGATTCACTGACGACGCTGCGGTTTACCCCCAATCTGTCGTGGCAGACCTCCAAGTACAACAGCCTGAGCAGCCAGCGGGCCATGACGATGGCGGGCCGGCCGCTCAACAGCAACGAAACCGATTACCGCTCCAACGGCGACGGCGTGAGCGGCTTCAGTAACCTGCTGCTGATGCGGAAGTTCCGTCGGGAGGGTCGTACGTTCTCCGCCAATCTGAATACGATCTTGAACGACCAGAGCATACTGGGCCTGAACCAGGCGACTAACCGGTTCTTTGGTCCGGATTCGGTAAACGCCCGCGTCAATCGCCTGAACCAGCAGAGCCGCCAGCAAACTGACCTGATGAACAACACACTGACGTTATCCTATACGGAACCGCTGTCGCTCAGCCGCAAACTGGAGTTCCGCTATACCTATGCGGCCAACAGCAACCAGGCCGACCGGTCGGTGACGGATTACAACGAGGTAACGCGTCAGTACGACCGTTTCAACCCGTTGCTGAGTAACCAGTTTGCCAGTGCGTTTGCCGCGCACCGGGGTGGTGTCACATTCCAGAATCGCCGGCTTCGCTACTCCTACGGTATTGGGGTAGAGGTACAAGAGGCCGACCTGCGGGTCGACAACCGGAGCATCGACAGTTTGCTGAACCGGCAGTTTGTGAATGTGCTGCCCAACGCCATGTTCACCTATAACTTTGGCCGGAACCGCAATTTGCGCATCAACTACCGGAGCCGCATCAATGCCCCTTCGGTGAGTCAGTTGCAGCCGGTGCCCGACAATACCAATCCGCTGAACATCCGGCTCGGCAACCCCAGTCTGAAGCCGGAATACATTAACACGGTGATGATGATGTTTAATAGCTTCAGCACCAGCGGAAGCCGCAGCCTGTTTGCCGCCCTGAACGTGAATCAGATCGACAACCGGATTGTGAATGCCACCACATTTACCAATGTAGGTGCCCAGACAACGAAACCGGTTAATGCCGATGGCTTCTATGCCGTAAACGGCTTCATGGCGGTGGGCCGCCGGCTGAATAATTTGAAAGTAAATATCAACTGGAATACCAACGTGGGCCTGAACCGGGGTGTCAGCTTTGTGAACAACCAGTCCAACTACTCCCGCAACTGGATCCTGGGGCAGGGACTGAGCGCCAATTCCAGCTTCAACGGCAAATTTGAATTTAACGTATCGGGCAACATCAACTACCAGACAGCCGCCTATTCCCTGCAAAGCAGCCAGAACACCGAGTTCTTTACCAAAACCCTGGAGGCCGACATATACTATCAGTTGCCGTTCCGCCTGGTGCTGATCACCGACGTCACGTACCTGAACAACAGCGGCCGGTCGGCAGGCTATAACCAGAATTTTGCCTTGTGGAATGTAGCCCTGGCCCGGCAGTTTTTTAAAGGCAAACAGGGCGAGTTGCGGCTTCAGGTATATGACCTGCTGAATCAGAACCGGAGCCTTGTCCGGAACGTCACCGAGACCTACATCGAAGATGTGCAGAGCCGCGTGCTGAAGCGGTATTTCCTGCTGAGCTTCACCTACAACCTGCGGAAATTTGGTATTTAATGCTACCTGCGGCATGCAGAAAAGTGAGTAATTCATGCAAGGGCATATATTAGTTTGCTGGTTTTTAGGGAGGCCATTCAATAAATACCGCTGATTTATAGGGGGTTAATTTGGTTTAGATAAGAACAAGTTTATGTTTCATCTAATAAATTACCCCTTATGGCCACTGTTCGTCGGGAAGTGATGAGTTATAAAGTGGGTAGCGCGATCCGACGGGTGGTCACTCCGGAAGGGACGGTTACTCATATTGAGCGGACGATTCAACTAAATACCGCTTCGGGTTATCATAATTTGACTATTACGGCTTTACTGGCTTTTTCCAGCGCATTCGACAACTTCAAAACGCCGGTTGTCGGCTATTTTGAGGGCCGTACGGTAGCGCGGGAGCGCATTACCATCTGGCTGCCGCTGAGTGAGTTTGACTTTTATTACAGCATTCTGCGGCACGAAAAGCCGGTTTATTTTGAATTTGAGTTTGCACCTACCGGTGAGATGGAAAGTTACGGCCACCGTTTTACGCTGACCTCAGAAAGCAAACCCACCCGCGAAGAGCCACAGGAGAATACGGCGATTTCGCAGTTGGCGATCCCGGAAAGAAATACCATTCAGACCTTCTTTGCTGGTAACCGCATCTCCCAATGGCATACCGAAGCGAACTAACGCAAAAGCCGTCCTGGAAAGGAGATCCTGGACGGCTTTTACGTTAGCATTGCCCGCTGCTTACCGGATATACCGGAAGTCTTCGTTGCCTTTCAGCGCCAGCAGCGTTTCGTACATGAGCTCGATTACGCAGCTTACATCGTCCATGTGCACGGTCTCAACCGTAGTGTGCATATACTTCAGCGGCAGCGATATCAGAGCCGAGGCTACGCCTTCGGCCGCGTAGGCGAAGGAATCGGTATCCGTACCGGTCGAGCGGCTGACGGCCTGCCGCTGGAAGGCGATTTCGCGCTGCTCGGCCACGTTGATGATAAAGTCCAGAAAATTGTTTTGCACGGCCGGACCATAGCACAGCACCGGACCGGCCCCGGCTTTCAGGTCGCCCTGCTCTTTTTTGTCATACTTCGGCGATTGGGTATCGTGCGTAACATCGGTAATAATGGCCAGGTCCGGGCGCAGCCGCCGGGCAATCATTTCGGCTCCACGCAGGCCGATTTCCTCCTGCACCGCGTTCACCACATAGAGTGTAAACGGCAGCGTGACGTTGTTTTCTTTCAGCATCCGGGCCACTTCGGCAATCATAAAGCCGCCCATGCGGTTATCGAGCGCCCGCCCGACATAGTAGCGGCTGTTCATCTCAAACAACCCGTCGGCGAAGGTGCAGACCGTTCCGACATGGATACCCATATCGAGGACTTCCTGTTTGGTGGCGGCTCCCACGTCGATGAACAGGTCGGTTACTTTGGGGGCCGTGTCTTTGGTCAGGTCGCGGACGTGAATGGCCGGCCAGCCGAATACGCCATTTACCGGCCCGCTTTTCGTGTGCAGGTTGACCCGCATGGAGGGCGCAATGAGGGAGTCGGAGCCGCCGTTGCGCCGGACATAAATGTAGCCGTCGTCGGAGATGTAGTTGACGAACCACGATATTTCGTCGGAGTGCGCTTCGATGACTACCTTATAGTCTTTGCCGGGGTTGATGACGCCCACGGCCGTGCCGTACGTATCTACGATATGTTCGTCGATGTAGGGTTTCAGGTAGTTGAGCCAGATTTGCTGGCCAGATGACTCAAAGCCGGTGGGGGAGGCATTATTGAGGTATTCGTACAGGAATGCTCTGCTATGATCGTTCATGAAAGTTGAGAACAGACGTTTTGTGGGTTAATGAAAGCATGGTGCCGGATCTTTCCGACGGTTTTATGGGAAAGGGTAAGCGGCCGTAGCCCTACCGATTATGGTGGTATGAAATTATGGATTGTTTGATTCACAGAAAAATCAAGAGCCGCCGGAACACTTTCCGGCGGCTCGTCAAAGCAACAAAAAATTGGCAGATTACACAAGCGTTCCGTTAGAACGCAACGCGGTAGCTTAACACCGGAATCAGCGGGGTAGCGTAGCTGGTGCGGACCTCACCGGAGCGGGGATCGAAGTACTGGCCGAAGACATTCTTGCGGTTGGTGACGTTCTGGATGTCCAGCGACAGCGTGCGGGTAGAGTTCAGCCGGTTTTTCTTCCAGCTCAGCCGGATGTCGGTGCGGAAATAATCGGGTAACTGCTTCGAAAAGGCTGCCTGTTCCACATAAACGGCATCGCCTTGTTGCCGGGACGCGGTCAGGTCAATCGGGGTGTACCGGTAGCCGCCGTAGTAGCTGACCTTTACGTTCAGGCCGATTATGCTCTTGCGAAAAGGCCCTCTATCGCCGGTGATGATCTCTTTACCGGCCAGGAAACTGCCGGCATAATTGCCGTTGAAACGGGTGTCGCGCCAGATGTTGTCCGACCCTTTGTACATCGACTCGTACAGTGACGATGACCACAGAAAGTAAAAATTGTTGTGCAGAAACTGCTCTACCGTTAGCTCCAGACCATAGTTTCGGCCGATTCCTTTATTCGTCAGCCGGTCCGTTGTCAGCCCGTCGAAGCTGTTGACCAGTGCAAAGGCATCTTGCCTGGTGGCACTGATCGGAATATTAAACAGCGACTGGTAGTAGGTTTCGGCTTTTACACGCAGGTGGTCGTTGAGCGACCAGTCGTAGCCCAGCACCAGGTGGTGTGAGCGGGTGAACCCCAGGTTCCGGTTTGGCTGGGTGGCTTCGCTGCCAGTGCCCGTGGTGACAAAATAGGCCCCCAGGTTTTGCAACTGGCTGTGCAGGCCGTAGCCGAAACTGAGGGATTTATTCGACGCAAACGCCCACTTAATGGAGCCACGCGGTTCCAGGGCGTCGGTGTTGTTGAGCATCAGGCGCAAGTAATGCAGGCCGGCGTTGGCCGTCAACTGCTCCGTCAGGCGGTAGTTCCACTGGGCGTAGGTTTGCAGCGTATGCGTCGAATTTCGGGCCTGAATCTGCGTCTTCATCTGTTCAGTTTCCGAATCCCAGCGTTGCCGTGACAGGTCGTAGATCAGTTCCGCGCCGATGAGGCCGGCCCGCACCGTATGCCGGGCGTTGAATTTATAGGTCAGCGTTGTGGAGGCAATCCGTTTCTGAATGGTGTACCCTTCCCGCCAGCGGGGGGAGGTGGTATAGTCTTCGGCTAGCCGCTCGTTGCGAAATTCGTTCTGAAAGCCCGATGCCAGCAACACGGTTTTCAGGAACGCTTTTCGGCCGAGGTTGATGGAATGGGTTATCCCGACCGCGCCGGTATTGGCCCGGAAGATTTCGTTGTAGCGGTCGTATTCCGACTGCCATTTGGTAGAATCTCTGGACGCATCAATGGTGCTGCTGCTCAGACCTCCAAACCCGAATACGGTGAAATTGCCGAGCTTATTGGTCGGCAGATACAGATTGAATGACAAATCCTGAAAAATGTTGACCGCCGGACCAATCGACACGCCGAGCTTCGACAGGATGCCCAGCGTGGAGTAGCGGTAGTTGAATAGGTACGACCCCCGGTAATTCTTGGAAAAAGGCCCTTCGCTGGCTACATCGATTCCCAGCAGACCCACCTGCACCGTATGTTCCCGTTTGGCATTGTTGCCCTTGCGCAGCCGCAGATCAAACACGCCGGACAGGGCATTACCGTATTCAGCCGGGAACGCGCCCGTCAGAAAATCGGAGTTGGTCAGCAATTGAGCACTCAGGATAGAGATACCACCTCCGGCAGCCCCCAGGCTGGAGAAGTGGTTGGGGTTAGGAATCTCAACGCCCTCCATGCGCCAGAGCAGCCCGTTGGGAGAATTGCCCCGGATGGTGATCTGGTTACCACCATCGTCGGCACCGACAACCCCGGCATAGGCGGTAGCCATCCGGGCGGGATCGTTCACGGCTGCGGCAAACTTCTGCGTTTCTTCGACCGAAAAGGTGCGGGCGCTCACGGTGGCCATGTCGTTCAGCGGCTTATCTTTTTCAATCTGCGGCCGGACTACGACCTCAGCTACCTGCTGAACCGATTCTTCGAGATCGACCGAAAGCACCAGTTCTTTACCGGCATCGACTACGATATTGGAAATAATCCGGTCTTTGTAGCCGACGTACGAAATCTTGAGACTTTGCCGGCCGACGGGCACCTGGCTGAGCCGGAAATGGCCGTCGGGACCGGTGGTTGTTCCCTGTAATGGTGTGGAATTAAGCAGGACGATGGTGGCTCCCGGAATGGGCATCTGAAGGCTCTGGTCGACCACCGTTCCCCGGATGGTCTGCGTGAGTGACTGGGCGTTCAGGTGGAATACTAACAGGCTGATAAAGACTGTGGATAGGAAAGTTTTGAACAACATGATGGTGTGTGGTAAGATACACGCCTATGACAGTTCAAAACTCGTTTACCCCTATAGGGATAGAACGCGGATGACGCAGATTGAGCAGATTAGCGCGAATTTTTTAAATTTTATCTGCGTTAATCAGCGTCATCCGCGTTCTATTTACCGATTACAAAAACGTATCCCCGCATGAAAGCCAACCCAGGCAGTAGAGGCAAAGCCATCGGTATTGTAGCGGTAGCTGAACAGGGGGATATTGGCTCTTGTAGCCGGCATACGGGCCTCATTGCCGCTCATAAACCAGTTCACCGATGGACCAATAGCCAGCGCCAGTTGGGGAGTTAGTTTTTTCTCGATACCCATATTCACCCGGAGCAGCATACTGCCCTCGTCGAAATAATTCCAGTTGTCGGGCAGGATGTAGTTGCCTATGGCGTCGAAGTTCATCATCCAGCCGCGCCGGAGGTTAACGGCCGATCCCAGACCATAGCCAACACTCCAGGACGGGCGGTCGATGCGTGTAAAGGTACTGCCGGTGGTAAAGATGTTATAGAAGGCCCGGTGACCGGTTTTGAAGGTGATGTTGGCCAGATTGACCTCATCGGTGGTAAACTCCAGCCGCCGGTAGCCGTTCTGCTGCACCCAGCTAAACAAGCCAATCGGCATTTTCTCGGAGTAGCCGGCAAAATTGAACAGGCCGATCTGATGGCCGCGGGAAATGCGTCTGGCGCTGTTGATGAAGCCGCTGATCTGCCAGCCCTCCAGTTCGCGGGCCGCTACGTTCAGCGCACCGGAAATCTGCAGGCCACGCGCACTGCCGGCGACTACATTGCCAGCCCCCGCCACCTGAACACCGTTGAACGCCCGGCCGGCAATGTTCAGGTATCCGGCGGCCTGTAAGCCGGTCATATCGCCCAGGGTCATGTTCATCAGACCGGCCGCCTGTAGACTCCGATCCATACCGCCCAGGGTAATATTGGCCAAGCCGGCCGCCTGTACGCCATCCATGTTGGCGCGGACGAAGTTGGTGTTTCCGGCAAGCTGAATGCCTTTCATGCCGCCCAGCACCACGTTAGCGGCACCAGCTAGTTGAATACCCGTTACTTCATCGCCCACGACGTTGCCGAACCCGCTGACCTGTACGCCGTCGACATTACCCCGTACGCCGTTGAGAATACCGCCCAGTTCAAGGCCCGTTACGCCCAGCGAATAGCCGGCTAGGATGTTAAACGAAAAGCGGTTAATGACCCGGGCGCTGAGTTTGCCGTTGGTGCCGATAAACGGCAGCAACGATACCTGTACATCGCGGTACAGCGTATCACCGGCCAGGTTGGCATCGTGGATCTCCTGTTTGGTAGTCAGAATCCACTCTTTAAACTCCTGCTTCTGTTGCTCCCAACTCTTGCGGGCCAGCGGCTTGCTCGAATCGGCCGATGCCACCAGAACGGGCTGTACCGGCTGAACCGAGATAGCCGCCTGCATCCGGCTGGTGTCAACCGATTTGCGGATGGGTAGCGGTTGCAGTCCGGAGCCAACCGGTGTTGGGGTCAGCCGAATAGTGAGCGTTTGCGACTGCCGCGAAGAGATTGTTACGGTTTCGCCGAAATAATTCTGCTTTCGAACTTCCAGCCGCAGCGTCGGGATGGCCGTTGGGAGTTTGATGCGGTAATAGCCGTAAGGATTGCTGATGGCCGAGGCCAGTGTTGTTTTCTCGTAAATACTGGCCTGGTTCAGTTTCTGACCCGTTTCGCTGTCGATGATGTAGCCGTCGAGGTAAAAGTGCTTCGGTGTATCGGTTTCGTCAGGCAGATCGGCATGGAGCAGGATGATGTGGTTCCCCCGCGATTTGTAGGTGACCGTACCCCGGAACAACTGGTTCAGCGCTTCACGCACGGTGGCGTTCGATACCCGCAAACTGACCGTGCTGTTCTCGTTAACGACGGTCGGACTGTACGAAAAGTTGAATCGGCCTTCGCGGCTGATGGCGTTGAGGGCATTGCCCAGGCGTTCACCCCGGACGTCGACAGAGACAACGCGTTCGAGGGGAGGAGCTGGTTGCGCGGAGGCAGAAAGCAGGCTCAGCCAACTGATGATTAACAGACAAAAACGGTGTGGATACATGGTGGTAATCGTGACATTTGCGGATAGGACAATCCAGCAGACAGCTACCCCTACACGCCCTCAAAATTTACTGGGCACAGCCGTCGCCTTCCAATACGGTGCGGGTACCTTCCCGGCGGACGCGCAGACCCAGTGTCTCGGCTGTTACGGTCAATACATAATCTAGACTCTGGTTATCGAAGCGGACGGTCAGACGGCAGTTTTGCAAACCTGGATTGCTCAGGTGTATATCAGCCTGGTACACCTCGTTCAGCGTCCGGACAACATCGCTCAGCCGCTCATCCTTGAACACCAGTTGACCGGTTTTGTAGGCGAACAGGTTGGCATCCAGCTTCGGCAGTTTTCGGATAGTGTCGCCGGCGGCATCGAACGCGGCCGTTTCGTTTTTCACCAGGGTGACTTCCTTCTGCTTCGCCGTAAATTTCACTTTACCGGTACGCACGGCTACTTTCACGTTCTCGTCGTAGGCCCGTACGCTGAACGAGGTACCCAGTACCTGCACGGTGGTGCCTTTGGCCCTGATCCGGAACGGTCGGGCCGGATCAGGAGTGACCTCGAAGAAAGCTTCACCGGAGAGGGTTACCTCGCGGCTGTCGCCACTGAACTCCTGTGGGAAGCTAAGCCGGCTACCCCGATTAAGAGTTACTTTGGTACCATCGGGCAGTGTGCGTTCCTGTTTCTGGTTGGTGGTGGTTACGGATTGAATGGCGACCGCAGCCGGTTCCGGCTTATTCAGGTATTTCTGGAAAGCGAGCCACCCTAATGTGCATACCAGCGCAATCATAGCGGCCGCCCGCCAGTAGGTCCGCCAGGGTGTAGCGCCACGGCTTAACAACGGTCGGATGTTAGCCTCCTCCGTCGGATTAGATTCTACCGGAGAGAGTGGCGGGGGAGGAGCAGCTTGCCTGGGTGCCGGTACGGTTGGGTCCTGCGTCGTGGGAGCCGGGCTGCTGGTAGCCGCCATCCGGCTCTTTATCGTCAACCAGGCGGCATCGGTGTCCACCGGAGCCTCCCGGTTAAGCTGTCCGGCGGCCTCCCAGATCTGTTCAAATCGGTCGAACTCCTGCTGGTAAACCTTGTCCTCGCCCAACCATTGCCGTACCCGTTCCGACTCAGCCGCATCGGCCTCCCCGGCCAGGTATTTACCCAGCAGGTCGTCGTTCATGGGGTGTTCGGGTGTGTCCATCAAGAACCAGAATTTACTGGATTTAAAGGATTAAACAGGATACTTCGAGACGTTAGATACCAGACGTTAGACGCTGGACCTCTCTACTGTTTGCATTTAGTACTATTTACTGACAACTATTCACCGCCGGGCGACCCCGTAACAACTAATGACTTTAACCTAATTCCCTTCCAGCCACCGGATACCCAGCCAGAGAAAGATGGCGAGGTATTCAGATAATTCGGTGCGCAGGATGCGGAGGGCTTTTCCGATCTGGTTTTCTACCGTTTTACTGGATATACCCAGTTGGTCGGCAATCTCCTGGTACTTCAGCTCATCGAACCGGCTCATGGTAAATACCAGCCGGCATTGTTCCGGCAAGCGCTGGATGGCGGCTTGTAGTCGCTCCGATAATTCCCCGGCCAGCAATGATTGAACCGGGGCTTCAAATGCCTGTCCTATATCGGTACTAACGTGCTGCTGGTATTCTGTTTGCACGGCCAGGTGCTTGATCCGGTTCAGGCAGCGGTTGTGCACCGCCCGGTACAGGTAGGACTTCAGCGATGAGGTGATTTCCAGCCCCTCGCGTTTCTCCCAGATGGTCAAAAAGACCGACTGGACCACTTCTTCCGTATCATCCCAATCCTTCAGAAAACTGTAGCCATACTGGCATAGCGGCTTATAGTGCTGCCGGAAGACAGCCTCATAAACCCGCTCGTTGCCCTGCTGGATGGCGGTAAGTATTTCCTGGTCAGTTAGTTGCACCAAATTACATAAACGTGTACGGTGCAAAGCTACCATACTTTTGTTCAGGAAGCCACTAATCCACCCATAAGACACCCGAACGGCGGTATCCCCCTATTGAGCGGCAAAAATTTTTTGTGAACGGTTATCCCGGCCAGCAGGGATGCTGGCTTGGACATCACATAGTTTCCAACACCGCCGACAGACAATCAGCCGCCCAATGCGCCACGATAAACAGGAACAGCCGCCGTTTCTTCATGTAGATGGGCAACACCACCAGCGCGATGGGCAGCGACGAGAAAAAGCGATATAGTATGAAATTGGGATTGAATCGCAGCGGCAGAACCACGTGCTGGAACGCCCAGAAGAAAGCAACCGGGGCGTAGGCAATCCAGGTATTTTTGGTAATGATCTGCAACTGGGGAAACGCGTAGCCGGCGTAGGTGATCTCCTCCGTAAAGCCCCAGACCACCGGAAAAACGATGATGCTGAATAAGGCTCCCCAGATCAATCAGCGAGCCGTAGACGGTGAACCACTGACCGGACTTTTTCGATGGCATTCGGCTGGTTGCGATAGAGCAACTGACTGACGACCAGTTGAATCAGCAGCGCCAGCAGGAAGCGAACCGGCAGAATCAGGTACGGCCCCAGGTATGCAGGTTCCCGGTCCGGAGCCGTTTTGTGATGGCCGGCTGTTCGGGTTTGGGTCAGGTGGCGTTTGGTTTACTGATTCGGTGGGTTGCATGCAATGCTTGAACAAAGGTTACAGACCTAAAAGGTAGTCGATAACCAGCCGACCAGCAAGGCCAGAATAACAATGATTAAAAAGCCCACCAGAAACGTTTTCATAATTCCGGTAGGCTTATTCGGTTTATTTGGATTCATCCTCGTTTACAAGGGAATATTCCCGTGCTTTTTCTTGGGCAGCGACGCTACTTTATTTTCCAGCATCTGGAAGGCCCGGATCAGCTTATGGCGGGTCTGTTCGGGATAGATCACCTCGTCGATGTAACCCCGGTGGGCGGCCCGGTAGGGGTTGGCAAACTTCTCGGTGTATTCCTGCACTTTCTCCTGAAGCTTGGCCTGCGGGTCGTCGGCCTCGGCAATCTCGCGCTTGAAGATGATCTCGGCGGCTCCGCCGGCACCCATCACGGCGATTTCGGCGGTGGGCCAGGCGTAGTTCATGTCGGCCCCGATATGCTTGGAGTTCATCACGTCGTAGGCCCCGCCGTAGGCTTTGCGGGTAATTACGGTCACGCGGGGTACGGTGGCTTCGCAGAAGGCGTAGAGCAGTTTGGCTCCGTTGGTAATGATGCCGTGCCACTCCTGGTCGGTGCCGGGCAGGAAGCCGGGTACGTCTTCCAGCACCAGCAAGGGAATGTTGAAACTGTCGCAGAAGCGCACAAACCGGGCGGCTTTGGTGCTGGCGTTGATGTCGAGTACGCCCGCCAGCACGGCCGGCTGGTTGCCTACCACGCCGATGCTCCGACCCGCCAGCCGGGCAAAGCCGACCACGATATTCTCGGCAAAGTTCTTGTGTACTTCAAAGAAGCTGCCTCTGTCGACCAACTCCTCAATAATCTCCCGCATGTCGTACGGCTGGTTCGGGTTGTCGGGAATCAGCGTGTTGAGGTTGGGCCGGGTTTCGTCGGTGGGCTCATAGGGTAGCCGCAGCGGTTCGTCTTCGCAGTTTTGGGGGATGTAGCTCAGCAGACGCTTAATGTACTGGATACATTCCAGCTCGTTGGCGCAGGCAAAATGCGTTACGCCCGATTTGGTGCTGTGCGTAGAGGCCCCACCCAGTTCTTCGGAGGTTACCTCTTCGTGCGTTACCGTCTTAACCACGTTCGGCCCGGTCACAAACATATAGGAGGTATTCTCCACCATCATGATAAAGTCCGTGATGGCCGGCGAATACACGGCCCCCCCCGCGCACGGCCCCATAATGGCCGAAATCTGCGGGATGACACCGGAAGCCAGCGTATTGCGGTAAAAGATATCAGCATAACCGGCCAGCGACAGAACACCCTCCTGGATCCGGGCACCACCCGAATCGTTCAGGCCGATCACAGGTGCGCCGTTCTGCATGGCCAGGTCCATGATCTTGCAAATCTTCTCGGCATGGGTCTCCGACAGGGCACCGCCGAATACGGTAAAGTCCTGCGCAAAGACGTACACCAGCCGCCCGTCGATGGTACCGTAACCGGTCACCACGCCATCGCCGAGGTAATACTCTTTGTCCAGACCAAAATCTTTGGTGCGGTGCATCACAAACTTACCGATCTCTTCAAACGAACCTTCGTCCATAAGCAGGGCGACGCGTTCGCGGGCGGTGAGTTTTCCTTTTTTATGTTGGGCATCAATGCGCTTCTGGCCCCCACCAAGGAGGGCCTCCGCGTTCTTGCGGTCGAGGGTTTCGGTCTTTGACGGTTTCGTTATAGATTCCATGCAGTGGTTTATAGAATGTCGTGCGATGACGGCAAAGTTAAATTTTCTTTACAAATACCACCCTTCCAACAGCATAAACCCTTTTTATAGGGCAGACGATTCAGTGTCCATGGCAGGACAAGCCCTGTCCATTTGCGGACATAAACACCAGCTATCGAATACGTAATCGGCCGCTTTGGTGCTGTTTTGCTGGTTTAAAAAGCCTGGCAAACTATTTGTACGATAAAATAGAGACTAATCCTGAACCGGTATGCGTCGCACGTATTTAGGTGAATTTGAAGAAATGGTGTTGCTCATGGTGGCTATTCTGAACAGCGAAGCTTATGGGGTCACTGTCAGCCAGGCGCTGGAAGAACATACGGGGCGGCTGGTCACCTTTGGCACCGTCCACAATACGCTCATCCGTCTGGAAGAGAAAGGCTTTGTGACTTCGGAGCTGGGCGGAGCCACCACCGAGCGGGGCGGACGGCGCAAAAGATTGTTTCGGATAACCGCGTTGGGTAGCCGGGCGCTGAAAGAGATTCAACAGCTTCGGCAGGAGCTTTGGCAACTGATTCCACCCCATGCTCTTCGACTCAGCGGCCTATGAATCCGATAAAGTCAAAACCACAGCCCGACGGACCACCCCGCTGGGTCCGGTGGCTCCTTACTACGCTTCACCCCCAGGAAACCCTGGAGGAGGTTGAAGGAGATCTGGATGAATTATATGCCCATTGGTACAAGCGAAGCGGAAAACCACAGGCAACCCTGCGGTACTTGCTCAATGTGGTATCCGTACTGCCGCCGTTTGTGCGCCGACGCCATCGTAAACCAGACTATTACAAACAACGCTTTCCAAAGACTTTGTTTTGTTAGTTATTATTGCCTGCCTGCTATCCAGCCCGATTGCCTACTATTTCCTGAACAACTGGATTCAGAAATACGACTACCGCACCGACATTCCCTGGTGGGTATTTATCGCGGCCGGTGCCGGGGCGTTGCTGATTACCTTGCTGACGGTCAGTTATCAGGCCCTCAAAGCCGCGTTGATCAATCCGGTCAAAAGCTTACACAGTGAATAGGCTGTGCTTGCCTGCGGATAATTTCAGAACAGCCCTGGTTTAGCTTCTTTAAAATAAGACGGCACACCGTAAAAAGATTACGTTGTGCCGTTTTTAGCATTGTGTTGTATGTAGTAAAGAACTAAAACAACAATACGAATGGAAACCGCAAAAGGAAGTATCAAACAGGCCTGGCCATACCAAAAAGACAAAATGAATTTACCCGTAGCAGACGTGGAAGCCGCTTTGCCCTTCTACGAGACCAGGATGGGCTTTCGGGTGGTTACCCGCCATGACATACCATATCAATCAGCCATACTCGACCGCGACGGTATACAGATTGGCCTGGCCGAAAACGGTGGTGAGCCAACGCAGGACGGCTGCTTCTTCGAGGTAGATGATGTCGAAACGGCGTTTGCTGAACTGAAAGCCAATGGCCTGACCAAAGAGTTGTCTGATTTTAGCCGGCAAAAGTACGGTGAGACCGAATGGAACGTATTTTTCGTCGTGGCACCCGACGGACTTTGCTACTGCTATGGGCAGCGGCCAAACTGAGCCGAAGGTCTCGACAATTGGTAAACGATAGTCGTCGGAGAGGATACGATAACCTTTACTGGTTCGTCGGATAATTCGGAATGTTCCGGCCGAGGTAGATGTGCCGTTCAGCTTTGTACATATTGCCGACATCTTTGAGCGTTAATATGCCGCTGCCGCCCCGGTTCTCCAGGTGCTGTTTTTGCGCGACCGTAAGCAGGGGATCATCGGCAAACAGATACTCATCAATGTAGTATTCATTCAGGCCCGGCTCTTTTACGATGATGTGGATGTGGGCCGGGTCGGAGTGGCCGGGGTAGGCGACGGGCCGGAGTGTTACAAATTTGTATTCGCCTTTTTCGTTGGTGCGCATCCAGCCGCGCAGGGAGCCGTGTCGTTTTTCCCAGCCTTTGGCATCGGCTTTGGCGGTGTACTTACCTGTCTGATCGGTATGGTAAATATACAGAATCACCCCCGAAGCCGGTGTTTTGCCGTCGGCCTTGTACACAATGCCGTTGATACCGATGGGCTTTTTCCCTTCCCAGGCAGCGTCGGGCAGTTTCGCAAACATATCCAGCTTCTCAGCCGGAACCGGACTCTCATAAATCGCTTCGCACCCTTCGCAGGGCCCACCAACTCTGGCCGTCTGGCTCAGTGCCGGCAGTGTAATCGTTATCGCGGCAAGCAGAACAAAAGATTTCGTTTTCATGGTATGACCTGGTTTGATGAATGTCTGAACAAAGCAAGCATACGCTGCGCTCCTCGCCAAAGAAAGTAGACCAACGGTCAGAAAAGTAGACAAGCGCGGAGTTAATTTCGTTCCTCTACTTTTTGGGGCGTTGGTCGATATTATTTCTCCTGTACAAATCTTTTGTGTTCATTTACATGAGTTTACAGCAGGCCTGAGGGTATGGATTTTCTGGATAAACGCATCGCAATACCGCTTTCGAACCGCACTACCACCGTTAAATACGCGCTGGTGCATACAGCCTATTGGGTATTTATTACCGGCTTCTTCCTGTACGAAAGGCGCTACCTGATCTATAAGGCCGGGCTGCCGTATTTTGCGGCCTGCGTGATTATCCGGGTTTTGCTGCTGATCGCAATAGCGTATATCAATATCCATTATCTGTTACCCCGCTACCTGCTGCCGGGGCGTTATCTCCGTTATTTCTCGCTGGTGCTTTTGTCCATTCTGGGTTACCTGCTGGTACAGGTATTGTACGATTATTTCATGTACGGATTCATCATTGCCCCTACCCGCAGCCGGAACTGGGTCGAAACGCTGTCGTACAATTTCTTCAGCACGCTATGGTATCTGGGCCTGATGGTGCCCCTGAAGCTGAGCATCGACTGGTACGAACAGCAGCGTATCCTACAGAAAATAGCCGTTGAAAAGCTACAGGCCGAAGTGAATTTTCTGCGCTCGCAGGTAAACCCGCATTTTTTATTCAACATACTGAATAATCTGTATGCCCTGACGCTGAAGAAATCCGATCTGGCTCCGGACATGGTGCTGAAGCTCTCGGAGATGATGGAGTATATGCTGTATGATAGTGACGATGCCCGCGTACCGCTCGACAAGGAAATCAGCTACCTGCAGAACTACATCGAACTGGAGAAAATACGCTGCGGAGATCATTCCGAGATTGATCTGCACATCAACGGTCATCCGAACGGTCAGGAAATTGCCCCGCTCCTGCTGCTGCCGCTGGTGGAGAATGCCTTTAAGCACGGAGTGGGTAAGCAGGCCGAAAATGCCTGGCTGCACGGCACGCTGAACCTAAACCCAACCGCCGTGGAAATGACGGTGGAGAACAACAAACCAAAGGCCCGGCCGAAGAACCACAAAGAAGGCATCGGCCTGACCAATCTGCGTAAACGACTGGAACTACTCTATCCGGGCCGCTATACCCTGCAAACCGAAGACCGGCCGGATACCTACCGGGCGGCCCTGTATATCTCATTAACCGAGTAAAACGCTCTCCCATTAAAATACGTACTACGTATGAAAGCAATCAGAATTGGCTTGTTTTTCCTGATAGCAACTTGTTTGATACAGGCCGGCCCGGCATCGCCGGAACCGGTTGTCTTTGTAGCCAGCAGCCCTTGCGATATAATCCCACGGGGGATGTTATCCATTCCGGCAGAGATCTCGTGCGAGTTTATCAAATGGCGTTTAGCTCTTCAACGCGATCCGCGCAATCAGTTACCCACTACATATACACTCAAGTATACCTACGGCATGACCAAACCGAGCACCATGGACTTTCTCAATGGGGGAACCAGCCTGGAGAAAACAGGGAAATGGGTGATTCGTAAAGAGGCCGGCAACCGGGAGGTATTCGTATTAAATCCGGATACGCCGGAAGCCGCTATTTCCTTCGTCAGGCTGGATGACAAGCTGCTGCACCTGCTGGATCGGGAAGGCAGGCTGATGATTGGCCACGCAGGCTGGAGTTATACGTTGAACCGGAAATGAAAATCTCAATTCTGGACATTGAACATTAGACATTAGAGGTATCAAGTGATGAGGTTATGGTTGGGAGCCTGCTCTGTAGGAGCCAGCGGTTTATAGAACCAGAAAAGTCTGCTATTACCCCTCTGCCCTGTAGGGGCAAGCCTCAACTATTGGCTTGCCCCTACAGGGCAGAGGGAGATGCCGCAACAGGGCTAATGCTACAAACCGCTGGCTCCTACGGAGCAATAGAGAAAACAACCTTATTAACCAATACAATTAGACATTAGACATCGCTACTTGTTTTATTGAGTCTAGTATTCAGTGTCTAACGTCTGGAATCAAAAATAAACATTCTGGCGATGAGAACTATAGTTAATTTGTTAATTGGTTTATTGGTTGGCTGGCAGCCGGTTTGGGCGCAGGAAGCCAGGCTGACGAATGTGCCGTCGAAAACTACCTCGCGGACGCCCGTACCGGGTGGCATTGCGGTGGTGGGGGAGTTTCACGGGCGCTTTCCCTGTTCCGAGATTGCCAGAGACTGGAAGGTTGCCGTGGGGCCGGAGTGTATCAAAGTGAAATGGGCGCTAACCCTCTACCTGAACCCCAATACCCATGAACCCACGACCTACCGCCTGCGCGGTACCCTGAACCGCTCGGCTGCCCGCGAAGGTAAATGGGCCATTGTCCGGGGCACAAAATCCGACCCGAACGCCGTTGTATACCAGTTGGACTCCGACAAACCAGATGTATCGGTTTACCTGCTGAAAGGCGATGATAATGTGCTGTTCATGCTGGATCAGCAGCGTAATTTCAGGGTGGGCAACGAGAACCTGAGTTATACGCTGAACCGCGTTGTCAATTGAACAGGAGGGGCCTGACTGGAATCGATGATGCTGAACTGTGTGGTGGTCGACGATGAGTCACTGGCGTGTGATGTGTTGGATAGTTATCTCCGCCGGCTGGATTTTGTCCAATCGATACGGCTGTTTGGCAGCGCCAGCGAAGCACTGGTCTACCTCGAAAATCATTCGGCCGATGTGCTGTTTCTGGACATTGAGATGCCCGGTCTGAACGGCATCGAGTTTCTGAAAGCACTCACCCATCCACCCATCACCGTCTTTACGACCGCCTACCGCAACTATGCTTTTGAAGGGTTTGAACTGGGCGTCATCGACTTTTTACTGAAACCCATTGCATACCCTCGCTTTTTGCAGGCCGTCGAAAAAATACGCGACTTCCTGGCCCTAAAAGAACAGAATTCCCGATTTGACGAAGGCCGGGTCAGGAGTGACCGGGTCAGAAGTGACCCGGCCGAAACTCCGCCTGAATGGATTTTTGTCAAAAGTGGTGTTCAGCGGATCAAACTCAACTTTGAGGATGTAACCTATATCCAAGGGCTGAAAGATTACGCGATCATCTACACCAATTTGGGCAAGATCGTCATTAAAGGGTCCATCAAAGCCATGCTGGATATTTTCCCGCCAGGCCGTTTCCTGCGCGTGCATAAATCCTTCATAGTTGCCCTATCGCGCATTACCCGCATTGAGCGCAACCGGCTATTGCTGGGCAGTAATCAGATTCCTATTGGCCGCAACTACAAAGAGGAGGTAGAGAAGGCTCTGGTCAACCGCCGGCAGTAACCGTTACCTCATTGCCTCCGGTTCAGGTAACCCCTCTGTAAAGGGTTTATTAACTTTTGCCCAGCGAGCCATTCTGGTAAATCAGCTTTTTTTACCTTTGAAGCACTACACACCGAAACGCTTCACTGGTTTAACGGATGGATTCAAGACGAGAATTTTTAAAGAAAGCGGCCCTGTTGTCGACCGGCCTGTCGGGCCTTCTGCCGGAATCGGTGCAGAAGGCGTTTGCCATTGATCCGCAGCCCGGCACTACCTACCTGGATGCCGGGCATGTGGTGATTCTGATGCAGGAGAACCGCTCCTTTGATCATGCCTACGGAACGTTGCAGGGTGTTCGGGGCTTCAACGATCCACGGGCTATTGATCTGCCGAACAAAAATAAAGTCTGGCTGCAAACCAACGCGGTTGGGCAGACCTTTACCCCGTTCCGGCTGAATATCAGGGATACCAAAGCGACCTGGATGAGTGCCCTGCCGCATTCCTGGGAAAACCAGGTGGATGCCCGCAACGGCGGCAAGTACGATAAATGGCTCGACTCGAAACGCTCCGGCAATAAAGAGTATGCCGATATGCCTCTGACGCTGGGGTACTACGACCGGGAGGACCTGTCGTTTTACTACGCCCTGGCCGATGCTTTTACCATCTGCGACCAGAACTTCTGCTCCTCGCTGACCGGTACCACGCCCAACCGCCTGTACCTCTGGACCGGCACCGTGCGCGACCCACGAGACCCGAAGGCCATGGCCAATGTCCGCAACGAAAACGTATCGTACGATTCGGAGGTGAATTGGACCACGTTTCCCGAGCGGCTAGAGGACCACGGCATTAGCTGGAAAATCTACCAGAACGAAATCAGCCTGCCGACAGGCCTGACGGGCGATGAAGATGCCTGGCTCAGCAACTTCACCGACAACCCCATCGAGTGGTTTTCGCAGTACCAGGTGCGATTCCATCCGGCCTATTATCCGTTCATCCGGCAACAGCAGCAGGTGCTGCCCGACAGGATAAAAGCGTTGGAAGCGAAGCTGCAAAGTCTGCCGGAGAGCGACAAAGACTATCCAAAGACAAAACGGGAGCTAGAGAACCAGCGGAGATTCCTGTCCATTGTGGAGCATGATCTGGTAGCCTACGCTCCCGACAAATACAAAGCCGTACCGCAGCGCAGCAAACACCTCCACGAAAAAGCCTTTACTACCAATACCGGCGATCCGGATTACCGGAAGCTATCCACCCTAACGTACCAGGATGGCGATACCAAACGGCAGATGACCGTGCCCAAAGGTGATGTGCTGCACCAGTTCCGCGCCGATGTGCAGAGCCGCAACCTGCCGACCGTCTCCTGGATCGTGGCCCCCGAAAACTTCTCCGATCACCCCGGCGCGCCCTGGTACGGTGCCTGGTACATCTCGGAGGTCATGGATATTCTGACGAAGGACCCGGAGGTCTGGAAAAAGACCATCTTTATTCTGTGCTACGACGAAAACGACGGCTATTTCGATCACGTGCCCCCTTTCGTACCGGCGCACCCGGACCGGCCGGAAACCGGACTGTCCAGCAAAAGCATTGATGCCCGGCTGGAATTCGTCGGGCAGGAGCAGGAGGAAGCTCGTAGTAAGAGCGGACGACAGGGGCGTACCGGGCCCATTGGCCTGGGTTTCCGGGTGCCGCTGGTGATTGCGTCGCCGTGGAGCCGGGGCGGGTATGTGTGTTCGGAGGTGTTCGACCATACCTCGGTGCTGCAGTTTCTGGAGCGCTTTCTGAGCCACAAACAAGGAAAACCCGTTCAGGAGAGCAACATTAGTAGCTGGCGCCGGACGGTATGCGGAGACCTGACATCGGTATTCCGGCCTTATCAGGGAGAAAAGATCAATCGGCCCGCTTCGGTAGCGAAAACTCCCTTTATCGAAAGCATTCATAAGGCCCAGTTCAAACAAGTACCGGCCAGCTACAAAGCTTTATCCAACGAGGAGATCGCGCAGTTCAACGCCAATTCCCCCTATATGCCACGGCAGGAGAAGGGCGTGCGACCCTCCTGTGCGCTGGCGTATGAACTATACGCCGATGGCCGGATGAACAATGGCAAGTTTGAGCTGACACTGTCGGCCGGCATTAAAATGTTTGGTGCTAAAGCGCTGGGTGCGCCGTTCCACGTTTACGAAATCCTGGAGAACGATGTCAACGTCCGTTCCTATACCGTAGCGGCAGGCGATACCCTGACCGATAGCTGGACGGGGGCGCATCCGCTGCGGGTGTACGGTCCCAACGGCTTTTACCGGGAGTTTGCGGGCGGACGTCAGCAACCGGCCATTGAAGTGGCCTGTGTTTACCCGAAGAATGCTCGAACTCAGTTCACCGGCGATGTGTCTATTCAATTGAAAAATACCGATCCCGGTCGTTCATACCAGGTACAGATTCTCGACAATGCCTATCAGGCGAAGCCGCAAATGGTTACGCTGGCAAAAGCCGGCAGCAAGGGAGCCAGTCTGGTGCTTGATCTTGACCTGAAGAACAGCTACAACTGGTATGATGTCAGCGTAAAAGTAGTTGGTTTGGAGATGTACGAGCAGCGATACGCCGGGCGGGTAGAAACAGGAAAGGCTGGTTTCAGTGATCCGTTGATGGGACGAGTTAATAAAGTCGTAAATTTAGGTGAACTTTCCAAGTAGCAGCACTCAAGCTAAGTAGCGGTCAGGCTGTCGCTTTTCTAAATCCTGTATTACACCCATGAAGTTGATTAATGCCTTTTTGCTGCTGGCTACGCTGTGTTTTGCCTTTACCTCGCAGCGGATGAAACTGGAGAACTCCTTACCCTTCGCTGGCACGGAGGCCCCGGACAGCAGCCGGTTTACGGCCATGCCGCTGGTGCAGGGGATGGATGAGCCCATGGGGATGGGCCTGCTGCCTAACAATAATGTGCTGATTATTGAGCGGAAAGGCGCGGTTAAACTGTACGATGCGGGGCAGAAGCAGCTAAAGACCATTGCTCACCTCAACGTGTTCAGCGGTATTGAAGATGGCCTGCTGGGCGTGGCCGTTGACCCGGATTACGAAAAGAACAACTGGATATACCTGTACTATGGCGTAGGCGGAGAGAAGTGGATCAGCCATCTGGCCCGGTTCGAACTACGGGGTGATCAACTGGTGCAGGCGTCTAAAAAAGTCCTGCTGGAAGTGCCTACCCAGCGTAAATACTGCTGCCACTCGGCGGGGTACATGACCCTCATGGACGGACTGCTGTACCTCTCTACGGGCGACAATACGAATGCCGAGGAAATTGAAGGCCATAACCCCACCGACGAACGGCCGGGCCGGGAACTGTCCGACGACCAGGCCTCTACCGCCAACAGCAACGATCTGCGGGGTAAAATCCTGCGCATCAAACCGGAATCGGATGGTTCGTACTCGATTCCTGACGGTAATCTGTTCCCGAAAGACGGCTCAAAAGGTCGGCCAGAGATTTATGTGATGGGCTGCCGGAATCCCTTCCGCATATCGGTCGATCCCAAAACCAAATACGTGTACTGGGGCGATGTGGGACCCGATTCGGAGGTGGCGGCCGAAGAAGGTAAACTGAGTTACGACGAAATCAACCAGGCCCGCAAGCCCGGCTTTTTTGGGTACCCGTATTTTCTGGGCAACAATGAGGCTTTTCCGAAATACGACTTTGCCACCAAGCAGGAAGGGCCTAAGCAGGACCCGATGCATCCGGTCAACAACTCCCCCCACAATACCGGCATCAAAGAGCTGCCTCCGGCTCAGCCCGCGCTGATCTGGTACGGCAAGGGACCGTCCAAACGCTTCCCGCTGGTAGGCAAGGGCGCGGCCAGCGCTATGGCGGGGCCGGTGTATTACCGCGATCAGTTTCCGAATGCCAGATACCGTCTGCCGGCCTATTACGACGGTAAATTGCTGATCTACGACTGGGTTCGGCGGTGGGTCATGGCCGTTACGCTCGACAAAGCCGGTAACTACGTGAGCATGGAGCCGTTTCTGAGCCACCTGAAGCTGGTGGCGCCCATCGATATCCAGTTCAGCAAAGACGGTGCGCTCTACATCCTGAACTACGGCACCAACTGGTTTGCCAGCAACACCGACGCCAGCCTGGTTCGCGTAGAATACGCCGAAGGCAACCGCAACCCCGTAGCCGACATTCGGGTCGACAAACGTTACGGCGCTGCGCCGATGAAAGTAAGCCTGTCGGCGGCCGGTTCAAAGGACTACGATCCGGGCGATCAGCTTACCTTTACCTGGCAAATCGGCACCAAAACCCTGAAAGGTAAAGAAGTGGCTACCACGTTCGACAAACCGGGCAAATACTCCATTGCGCTGACGATAACCGATCAGCATGGCGGTCAGGGCTCGGCGACTACCTCGGTAAACGTAGGCAATACACCCCCGCAGGTACAAATCAGCTCCAACGCCAATCAGACCTTCTATTGGGATAACTCGGCGCTTGACTACCGCATCAGCATCCGGGATGCCGAAGACAAAACGATTGACCCGTCGAAAACAACGGTTGCCTTCAACTACCTGTCTTATGGCAAAGACCTGGCCAGTGTGCTGTCGGGTAGTCAAGCGGCCCACCTGCAGGGCGAAAAATTGATGGCGGCTTCGGATTGTAAAACCTGTCATGCCACCGATCAAACGTCCATCGGTCCCAGCCTGAAAGCCATTTCGACCCGGTATAAAGGCAAGACCGAAGTAGTGGATCAATTAGCGGATAAGGTTATTAAAGGCGGCAGCGGCAACTGGGGCAAGTATGCCATGTCGGCGCATCCGCATCTGTCCAAACAGGACGCCGAAGAGATGGTGCGTTACATCCTGGCGGTAAGCGAACAGCCCACCCGTTTGCCGCTCCAGGGGCAGCTCGCCTTAAAGGATCATCAGGGCAAAGGTACCGAAGGCGCGTACGTGCTGCTGGCCGGCTATACCGATAAAGGAGCCAACGGCATCGAACCGCTGACCACCCGAAAGCATCTGGTCCTGCGCCATCCGCAGATTCAGATGGAAGAAAACGATCAGGGGAATGTGGGCGTAGTTATTGCTACGGAGAATACCGGCTTTATTTCGTACATCACCAACATCCGGCACAACAGTTATGTAATGTTCCGGCAACTGGACCTGGCCCAGGTCGATCAGATCAAATACCGGCTGCAGGCGCATGGTGCAGGAGGTCGCATTGAGCTGCATCTGGACAGCCTGCGCGGCCCAGTGGTCAGTACGGTTACCGTGCCGGCCGGCAACGTTCAGGATCTGAAAACAGAGTGGAAAGATGTATCGGCGCCGGTTCAGCCCACCAAAGGGCTGCACGACCTGTACTTTGTGTTCACCAATCCGGATGCGCAACGTAAATCCCTGTTTCACATCGACTGGCTGTACTTCGATCAGGGCGTCAAGAACAAAAAGCTGTAACCGCCATCATCATCCGCTTTGGCCGGACAACACTGGCCAAAGCGGATGTTAATCGTGTGGAGCGGTCAAACACTACACATTCACCTGTCGGGTCACCTGATCGGGACGTTTTTCACGTCAACCGAACCCGCCGAACGAACAAAAGCGTAACCTCGGCGGCCTGCAACCTGTCCGTCCGCAGATTGAATAATCGGTAGAGTAGCCTCCTCGCCTATGGAAAATGCACAACTACAGGCTGGTCGTTTTGATAACCTAAACCTTACTGCCTGATAAACTGAATGGCGCAGCCGCCCCCTTTGGCCAGGTGCAGCGTCAGTTTGGTTTTGGCATTGACGGTTTTCTTCTCGATTACATAGGCTTCCGGGTTGGTATCCCAGTCGGCGGTGGGGGCGTCGCGGTAAAGGGTGGCTTCGTAGGTTTTGCCGGGTTCCAGAAAGTCGAGCGGCAGGGGCAGGTCGCGGCTGTTTTCGTCGGTGATGGCTCCTACGTACCAGTTAGGCGTGCCTTTTTCTTTGCGGGCCGTCAGAATGTAATCGCCGGGTTCGGCGGCAATCACGCGGGTATCGTCCCAGTCGACGGGTACGTCGCGGATGAACTGAAACGCATCCAAATGCCGCTCGTAATTTTCGGGCAGGTCGGCGGCCATCTGCAACGGGCTGTACATAGTCACGTACAGCGCCAACTGCTTGGCCAGGGTGGTGCGTACCCGCGTGATGCGGGTGCTGTCGAACTGATTTAGCCGGAAGCGGAACAGACCGGGCGTAAAATCCATGGGTCCACCCAGCATCCGGGTGAAGGGCAAAAGCGTGGTATGCTCGGGGGTGATACCCAGCGTGGGCGCGTTGTTGAACTCGCTGCCCCTGGCGGCTTCAGAGGCCATCCAGTTGGGGTAGGTGCGGTGCAGCCCCGTTGGGTGCGCCGACTCGTGCGAGTCGATCATGATCTTGTACTGCGCAGCTTTCTCGGCGACCCGCTGGTAGTGGTTCACCATCCACTGACTGTCGTGGTGTTCCCCTCTCGGTATAATGCGGCCGACGTAGCCGGTCTTCACCGTATTCATGCCGTGCTGCTGCATGTACCGAAAGGCAGCATCCATCCGCCGTTCGTAGTTGGTGACGGAGCCGGAAGTTTCGTGGTGCATAATGAGCCGGACACCTTTCTGCCGGGCGTAGGCAGTCAGCGCGTCAATGTCATAATCGGGGTAGGGCGTTACAAAGTCAAAGACATCTTCTTTCCAGTTGCCGAACCAGTCCTCCCAACCCTCGTTCCAGCCTTCTACCAGCACGCCATCGAAGCCGTATTTGGCGGCAAAGTCGATGTACTTCTTTACGTTCTGCGTATTGGCCCCGTGCTTGCCGCCGGCCCGCTCCCAGGTGGCTTTACCCACGTGCATCTCCCACCACATGCCCACAAATTTCTGCGGCTTGAGCCACGACGGGTCGGCGATGGTGGATGGCGCATTCAGATTCAGAATCAGCCTGGAAGTCAGCAGGTCGGGGGCTTTGTCGCTCACCAGAATGGTGCGCCAGGGCGTTTGCGCGGGGGTTTGCAAATACGCTTTGTTGCCTACGGCATCGGGCGTCAGGTGAGAGGTCAGCGTCAGTTTGGCCTTATCCAGTTGCAGGTGCATGACCGGGTAGTTGAGCAGGGCCGCTTCGTACAGGCTGATGTACAGCCCGTCGGCGGTTTTCAGCAGCAGGGGTGTCTGAATTGCGTTTGGGCCGATCAGCGATTGCAACGCAATATCTTTCTCGCGGGCGGCTGCGGCTGTGGCGTCTACCTGGGTCAGTCGGGTGGTGTTGTAAAGGTATTCGTTGGAGTCATAATCGCCGGGTTGCCAGAAGGTGGTATGGTCGGCAGCCAGGGCAAATTGCGTCTGTTCATCGGCGACTACAAAGTGCATGAGAGCGGTCTGCTGCGGAAACTCGTAGCGGAAGCCGACCCCATCGTTGAACACCCGGAACCGCACCACCATAGCAATGCCGGAGCCGGATTTATCCAGCAGCCGCAGGGCCAGTTCATGGTAGTTATTGCGAATCTGGCTGACTTCGCCCCAGACGGGTTTCCATGATTCGTTGGTGCGCGACGAATCCGCAGCTGCAACGGTAAACCGGTTTAGCGTTACGGCTGGACGTTGCAGGACAAAACCCAGACCGGAGGGTTGAATGACGGGCTTGCCCTTGTACCGGACCTGGTAGGTAACTTCGCCGGCTGGTGTGTTTTGCACCGTGACCCGAATGGCCTGATCCGGTGAGTTTACATGAAATCGCGTTTGGGCCAGCGAGTTGGTCCAGAGGAGAGATAGCAGCAAAAAGGAAAATAGCGCGTAATGCATCGTTTAGGTTTAGTTAAGCCGGACAGAAGCAAGGCAGGCAGGTAAGCTTTTGATGGTCAGACTACGCAGCAAGCTACAACTTTTACTGTATTCATACCAGTCGGGAGAAAAGCAGGTACAGTAGCCGAAATTCTGCAAAAAGTGTTTTCGGCTTCCAACGCTTTGGGGCTAAAAGCGGTCTTTAGACCGACCGGTATTGCCTGCTCTGAAACTTATTGACAGGCCTGTTTTTGATCGGTACTCGTTTTATGTCTTATTTGCTTTTTTGTAACATTGTTGAAAGCCGTCTGCTGAGCCACAACTCAATTCCATATGCTGTATACATTACGTTTTCCCGCCCTTAGCCGGGTATGGTGCCTGTTGGGCCTGGTAGCGTTTACCGGCTGCTATCCGGAGAACAACAAACCGACCGGCCCGGTACAGGGCCTGCGGCCGGTATATGCCTCTCTGGAGTCGGTGCGGAAGGTGGAGATATTGCCCCCGCAGCCGATGAAGACCCCCGGCAAGATCTACGTGAAAGATGCGTTCCTGTTCATCAACGAGCCGGATAAAGGGCTGCACGTCGTCAATAACCTCAATCCGGAAAAACCCGTGAAGGTGGCGTTTATCGCCATTCCGGGCAACACCGATATGGCCGTGAAAGGGACTATTCTGTACGCCAACAACATTACCGATCTGGTAGCGCTGGACATTTCGAACCTCCAGCAGATCCGGGTGACAAAGCGGCTGGAGAATATGTTTCCGTACACAGCCTACCCGGCCGAGCGCGGTGTTCGCTTCGAATGTGCCGACCCGGCTAAGGGCGTGGTAGTCCGCTGGGAATCGGCGGAGCTGATGAATCCAAAGTGCTACCGTTAACCGATACCCCTCCCATGAAAAAGCAACTGTTGTATTGGCTGATCGGTGGCAGCCTGCTGACCGGATGCAGTGCCGACACGGCCAAAGACAGCGTAAGCCCCGGAACGGGCACGGGCACCGGCGGTTCGATGGCGCGGTTTACCATCACCGGCAATCACCTCTACGTGGTCAATAATTCCAGCCTGGTGGTGTACGACATTGCGCAGCTCAACGCTCCGGTCAACGTCAACAAAATAAGCCTGAATCCGGGCGTCGAAACCATTTTCCCGTTCGGCAATCACCTGCTGATCGGCACACAGCAGGGTATGTACATCTATAACCTGAACGATCCGGCCAAACCGACCATGACTTCGCGGTACGACCATATTGTGAGCTGCGACCCGGTGGTGGCGCAGGGCAACTACGCCTATGTGACGCTGCGGAGTGGTACCAACTGCCGCAACGGCCTAAATTCGCTGGATGTGGTCGATATCTCCAATATGGCGGCTCCCCGTTTGGTAAAGAGCTATCCCATGTCGAACCCACACGGCCTGGGTATTGAGGGTAACCTGTTGTTTGTGACCGAGGGCGACTTTGGCCTGAAAGTTTTCGATGCCGTTAACCCCCTGGACCTGAAGCTGATGGAGACGTTCAAAGACATCCGTTCGTTCGATGTGATTCCTATTAATAAAGTATTGATCGTGACCGGCAAAGACGGTATTTACCAATACAGCTACAGCGACCCGGCCAAACTGAAGCTGCTCAGCAAAATGCCGGTCGAATAACCACACCTGCATGAAAAAAAGTATAGTAGGAATTTGTTTGCTGCTTTCGTTCGGCGTTCAGGCCCAGCGGATGCAGCTTGATACTACGTTGCGGCCGGTAATGACCCAGCCTCCCCGGTGGGTGATCAAATTTTCTCCGCTGCACCTGTTTGACCCCGATAATACCGTACAATTTGGTCTGGAGCGTATCCTGAGCCCGCGTCAGTCGGTACAGGGTGAGTTTGGGTTTGGTCTCGGTACCTTCAATGTCTGGCAGGGGAGCGGCTCGGGCCGGTATACCCATTGGGAGCACTGGCGTGGCCGGGCCGAATGGCGTTTTTACACCAACCGCTACCGTTCCAACCGCAACGTCGGTATCAATGTCCGGTCGCCGGCACCCCTGGGTAATTACCTGGCCGTGGAGTTATTTTATAAGCAGGTCAACGCCGTGGAGAACTATACCGTAGGCCGGGAGTGTACGGGTGGCCCCTGCGCTTTCTTCGAACTACGCGAATCGCCCGTGACGAAATACGTCGGGGGTAGTCATTTTAAACTCGGCCGTCAGTTTGCATTTGGTATTGATAACAACCGGTTGATGATGGATCTATACATGGGTTTGGGCCTGCGGATCAGGAGTGTGGAGCGCCCGCCGATTGCAGCGGAGGATCAGGCCTTCCGGTCGGGTGGATTTCTGGTGTTCGATCCCTTTTATCAGGGGGCCTCGGTCATTCCCAGCCTGACCGCCGGGCTGAAGCTGGGGTATATTTTGTAAGCAGGCAGCAGCGCTCTCGTGTAAAAAAACGCCATTTGTTCAACTCAATTCCTTTTTCATTCGTTTCTTTGGGAAAGGTTTAGAACGAATGATGAACTATGAATGATAAATGATGAGTGAAAGATCGGCGTAGTCCCTTTTATCATTCATTATTCCGCTCGGTGGATCGTTCCCCGGCCCGGATCACTCATCATTCATCATTCATCATTCATCATTATCCTATAGATGGCTCAATCCCTCAAAGACCTCACCCCCCGGCAGATTGTTGCCGAATTAGACCAATACATCATCGGGCAGCACGATGCCAAGCGTAACGTGGCCATTGCGTTGCGGAACCGCTGGCGCCGGATGAATGCGCCCGCGGATATGCAACGCGAGATTACCCCTAACAATATTCTGATGATCGGGGCAACGGGCGTCGGCAAGACCGAAATTGCCCGTCGGCTGGCCAAACTCGCCGATGCACCGTTTACCAAAGTAGAAGCTTCTAAATTTACGGAGGTCGGTTACGTCGGCCGCGATGTCGAAAGCATGGTGCGCGACCTGGTGGAGCAATCTGTCAGCCTGGTCAAATCAGCCAAGAAAGAGCAGGTGCAGACCCGGGCGCAGCAACTCGTTGAAGACGCGATCCTGGACATCCTGATTCCGCCTGTGAAGTCGGCCCAATCGACGGGTTTTGTGATGGACGATCGTAATGCCGACCGCATCCCCGACAGCGATGCGGAACTGAACGAGCGCACCCGTGAACGGTTCCGCGAGAAAATTCGCGCCGGTGAGATGGACGACCGCAAGATCGAGATAGAAGTGCAGCAAACGCAGATGCCTAATATCGGCATGATCGGTGGCACGGTAGACGACTTGTCGATGATGAACATTCAGGAAATGATTGGAGGCATGATGCCGCGCCGGGGCCGCAAACGGAAAGTGACTATTGCCGAAGCTAAAACGATTCTGCTGGAAGAAGAAGCTGCCAAGCTCATCGACATGGACGAGGTGAAGGAAGAAGCCATCCGCCGGGCCGAAAACTCGGGGATCATTTTTATCGACGAAATCGACAAAGTGGCCTCCAACCGGGGCGGTGGTTCAGGCGGACCGGACGTGAGCCGCGAGGGTGTACAGCGCGACCTGCTGCCGATTGTGGAAGGTAGTGCCGTAAATACCAAATACGGCGTTATCAACACCGACCATATTCTGTTCATTGCCGCCGGAGCCTTCCATGTGTCCAAGCCCTCCGACCTGATTCCGGAGCTACAGGGCCGTTTCCCGATCCGGGTGGAGCTGCAAAGCCTGTCGGAGGATGATTTCTTCCAGATCCTGAAAGCACCCAAAAATGCCCTTACCAAGCAATATGAGGCTATGATGCAGGCCGAAGGGGTAGATCTGACGTTTCAGGATGAGGCCCTTCGGGAGATTGCCCGCATTGCCTTCCAGGTCAACTCAGAAATTGAGAACATCGGTGCCCGGCGGTTGCAGACCGTCATGAGCCAGTTGCTGAACGATTTCATGTTCGACATTCCGGACGTGATCGGGGCCAATGCTCACGTGGTGGTAACCAGAGAGATGGTGCAGCAGAAATTAACGGTGCTGGTGAAAGACCACGACCTGAGCCAATATATTCTGTAAAAGCTGAACGTAAACTACGAAAACAGCCCCATCAGAAGTGGGGCTGTTTTCGTAGGATAGTACCTTCTTTTATTCTACAATTACCTCATCCAGCGCAATGCCCGTCGGGCGGTTGGGCCGGGGGGGGTCGGTAGCTGTTTGCCCGGTGTTTTTAGCCTTTAGCCGGACGTACCGGGCGCGGGCGGTCCGGAAGTCGGCGGTAACCGGCAGAATGCTCCATTCGCCTTCCAGCGGGTAACTCACGGGCTGGTTAATGGCGTCTTTGAACGTGGTGCCATCCTGCGACAGCGCAATTTCTACCGATGTAGGCGGAAACAAAGCACGAGGAATCTGCTTCAGGAAATGCGTGCTGACTTTGGTGACGGATCGCACTTCGCCGAGGTCTATGGTGACGTCCAGGTCTTTGCCCCAGAGCGTTACCCACTCCTGCTGATTTCGGGGTGAGGGCGCTACCTGACCGTCGGTCAGCTTTTTGCCGGTAGGGTCAATGCTTTGCGCCAGCGAGGGGCCGTTGGCTTCGGTAGCCCCGGCTACGTCGTTGTAGGTGTACGGCTTTCCCTTGGCGCGGTGGATGTAAAAGGTCTCGGTCAGTTTGCCGCCGGAGGTAGTAATGGCTTTAATGGTCGTTGTTTTATTCAGCGTAATGGGGGCGGTATATTCAGTGGCATTCCTGCCGGGTTCACGGCCGTTGGTGGTATAGTAGATTTTACTGTCGGAGTCGAGTTTGTCGAGTCGCACCTGCAGCTGGCCTTCGCTGGTGAACTGGGTGGTAGCCCGCACATCGAGTAGCGTTTTGGCATAGTTGACGTTCAGGTAATCCAGGCGTTTCTGGTGTTCTTTCAGCCGCATGGCAAAGTCTTCAAAGTTGCGCGGACCTTTGGGCATCCAGCCGATTTCGGCTACGGCAGCCGCGCGCGGATAGGTCATGTACTCGACCTGGTCGGGCGTAGGAATGTATTCGGTCCAGACGTTGGCCTGCACCCCCTGGATGTATTTCTGCTCGTCGGGCGTTAGCTCACTGGGTGTGGGTTCATAGGCATACACGGTTTCAATGGGCAGGTAACCGCCGATGGCTAGTGGCTCATTAGCCGGATTGGCCTGGTAATAGTCGAGGTAGACGAAGGTGGAGGGCGTCATGATTACGTTATGCTTCTGTTTAGCCGCTTCAATGCCGCCTTTGGTGCCCCGCCAGCTCATCACGGTGGCGTTGGGAGCCAGACCCCCCTCCAGAATTTCGTCCCAGCCGATGATAGCCCGGCCTTTCGAATTGACAAACTTCTCGATGCGCCGGATAAAATAGCTCTGTAGCTCGTGCTCATCTTTAAGCTTCAGCTTTTTGATCAGGTCCTGGCAGAAAGCACTCTGCTGCCAGGCATCCTTGGGGCACTCGTCCCCGCCGATATGGATGTATTTGTTCGGGAACAGGGCCATCACCTCCGTGAGTACATCCTGCAAAAAGGTAAACGTCTTCTCCGATGGGCAGTATACGTCTTTCTTGACGCCCCAGCGCGTAGCTACCTCGTAGGTCTTGCCGGGCTCGCACGAAAGCTCCGGATAAGCCGCCAGCGCAGCGGTGGAGTGGCCCGGCATTTCGATTTCCGGAATGATGGTGATGTGCCGGGCGGCCGCGTAGCGCACCACGTCCTTGATCTGTTCCTGGGTGTAGTAGCCACCATGCTCTTTACCATCAAATTTGGCCGGGTAATACTGCCCGTCGTGGCCGATAATGGTTTCTTTCCGTTTGGAGGCAATCTGGGTGAGTTTCGGGTATTTTTTGATTTCAATCCGCCAGCCCTGGTCTTCGGTCAGGTGCCAGTGGAAGGTGTTGAACTTGTGCATGGCCATCAGGTCGATGAAGCGCTTCACGGCCGGCACGGGCATAAAATACCGCCCTACGTCGAGCATCAGGCCCCGGTAGCCGTAGCGCGGCCGGTCCAGAATCTGACAGGCGGGTATGGTCCAGGCCATATTCTCCAGCTTCGCCGGACTGAATACCTGCACCGGCAGCAGTTGCAGCAACGACTGCACGGCGTAAAAGTAACCCTTCGGCGTTTCGGCCTCAACCGTTACCCGGTCCGGCGTCACGTTCAGTATATAGCCCTCCGGCCCGCACCGGCCGGCGGTATGCCGGGTAAAGAAAATATGCTTACCCCTGGTCAGTGCCGGCGTAGCGGTGGCTACCGCTACGGGCAGGCCGCTGGCGGTACGGAGTTGATTCACCAGCGTCTGCGCAGCCGCCTGCTGCCCGGCGTCTTTTGGCGTTACCACGATGCGGGTAGTGCCGCTGACGGTAAACTGACCGTCTTTGCCGGCAAACTGCGCGGGGAAGGGGAGGAGGTTATAGGTATTTTCGGTCTGGGCAAAGAGAGAAATCGATACAGAAAGGCAAAGTAACAGGGCAAGCAGGTGTTTCATGAAAGCATTTGGCTGAGTTCAGAATAACAAAGGTAAGGAGAAGCTGTGGTTCTAAATAGTAGACTGATGTTCATAATAGCCTTTTTAAGACAGATTGGGTATATGCCTGTAAGATATTCCGGAACTACATGAAATCAGCACAGAATCCGTCGCGCCGACAATTTATAAAAAGTTCGATGGGGACGCTGGCGGCCTTTACCATTGTGCCCCGGCACGTATTAGGCAAAGGCTACCTGCCGCCCAGCGATATGCTCACCAAAGCCATTGTTGGGGTGGGCGGTATGGGTAGAGGGCATATTCCCTACGCGGGTACCCGCGTAGGGGCTATCTGCGACGTCGATACCCGACACCTGCAACTTGCCCTGAACGCCCTCAACGGGGGCGAGGGGGTAAAAACCTTCCGCGATTACCGGGAAGTACTGGCCCTGCCGGAAATCGACATTGTTCATATTGCTACTCCACCCCACTGGCATGGCCTTATTGCTGCCGATGCCGCCCGCGCCGGGAAAGACATCTGGTGCGAAAAACCCATGACCCGGACCATAGGGGAGGGCAAGCGACTGGTCGAAGCCGTCCAGCAGCACGGCCGTATTTTCCGGCTGAACACCTGGTTCCGGTTCTCCGAAAACTTTTACGGCATGAACACGCCCGTCAAGCCCATCAAAAAGCTGGTGGAGAGCGGTATGCTGGGCTGGCCGCTGAAAGTGACCGTGAGCCGGCATACGGGCTTCGACTGGAAGTTTTACTGGGTAGGCAAAACCGATCTGGAGCCCCAGCCCGTACCGGTTGAGCTGGATTACGACCGCTGGCTGGGTCCTGCTCCGTTCAAGCCGTACCATCCGCACCGGGTACACACCACGTTCCGCGGCTATTGGGACTACGACGGGGGCGGTCTGGGCGATATGGGGCAGCATTACCTCGACCCCATCCAGTATTTTCTGGGGAAAGATGATACCAGCCCCGTAACGGTCGAGATCGACGCGCCCCAGCAGCATACCGATGCCGTGGGTACCTGGCGCAAGATAACCTACACCTACGCCGACGGCTGCCAGATTGTGCTGGACGGCGCCGGTACGGAGACCAAAGCGGCTTATATCGAAGGTCCCGGCGGCAAACTGTACAGCGGCTTCCGGTGTACCATTCCCGATATTGAACGGAAGCTGGCGGCTCTGCCCGACCCTGAACCGCAGGTGACGGATTTTGTAGAAGCCGTAAAGAACCGGCAGAAATTTGCCCTGAACGAAGCCAACGGGCACCGCTCCTGCACCCTCGTAAACATCGGCAAAATCGCCCTGGAACTGGGTCGGAATTTAAAGTTTGATCCGGTCAGACAGGAGTTTGTGAACGACGAAGCGGCCAACCGGCTGCTCGACCCTCCCATGCGAGAGCCGTGGTCGTTTTGAGGTTTGACGCTGGATTTAGCCACTGGTTTCCGTTATTCGCTCGGCTGTGCGGAGCGAATAACAGAGGCTAAGCCGAGCCACAATGGACTTCGTGTCTATTGCTCCGTAGGAGCCAGCGGTTTATAGCTTAGTGGTTCATCGCCCCAGTATCTGCTCCGTAGGAGCCAGCCATTCCGGACAGATGGCTGATGCCTACGGCATAGCGGGAAACATCAATGTTTATGGCATACTATAAACCGCTGGCTCCTTCGGAGCATCCATCGTCTTAAATCTCCGTTGTCGCCCAGCACAGACGCGCAACGTTCAACACCCCAAATCACCCATTCTTCCCTAATTCCCAACAACCCCATGCGATCTTACTTTGTCTTAATCCTTTTTCTAATCGGTAGCCTTCAGATCAGTCAGGCTCAAACCGCGGCCGGCCAGCCTGCGAACGTAAAAATTACGGAACTGCTGGCTAAAATGCCGGCCGGCAATGCTACCGAACTCCAGGCCAGTGCCGCTGCGGTGGCGGATTTGGGCGAGGAGGGTATTATGGCGCTGGTGAAAAAGCTAGACGATACCGGGGCCATCAGCCCCGTGCAGTTTGCCCTGTCGGCTTTTTCGTACGCGGCCGCTTCGTCCGGCAAGGAAAATCTGCGGGCGCTGGCCAGCCGGGCCTACGCTGTGGCCCTGCCCCGGTTGAGCAACCCCGAGTCCAAGCTATTTATCATTACCCAACTGGAGCGGGTCGGTAAAAACGATGCCGTGGCGGCCCTGGTTCCATTTCTGACCGACGCCCGGCTGGCCGATCCGGCTGCGAGGGCGCTGGCTACCATTGGTACCCCGGCCGCCGGTAACGCCCTGCTGACTGCCCTGAACGGGGCACCCGAACAGACCCGATTGTTCATCATGGGGGCCTTAGGAAAAGCTCGGTTCAGACCGGCGGCTACGGCGATCGGTGCGCTGGCCAATACCAGCGACGCCAGACTGGCGAAGGTGGCGTTACAGGCGCTGGCGCAGATCGGAGATCCCGCTTCGTATGCTGTACTTGCCAAAGCCGCCGAGAAGGCTGGATATCAAGCTGAGGCTAGTCAGGCGACGGAGGCCTACCTGAGCTACCTGCATCAACTGCTGACCGACGGTCGCCGGAAAGAAGTCAACAAAGCGGTTAAGACCGTACAGAAAATAACGCAGTCGGGCAGCGCCGTGGCCACCCGTATTGCCGCCCTGAAACTGCTGACCGACCTCAAAGGGGCTCAAAGCCTGCCTACGCTGACGGCGGCTATGAAAGACGCTGACCCGGCTTTCCGGGCGGCTGCCTTACAATTCGGTCAGCCGTATCTGAACGAAGCCACCGTTGCCCAGTGGCTGAAGACCTTCGGCCGGTCGGAGGCACCGGCTCAGGCCGATATGCTCCGGATGTTTGGTACTATGAGCGTAAAAGCAGCCCTGCCAGTAGCCCTGCAAGCGGTGCAAAGCGAACAGCCGGCGGTAAAAATAGCGGCTATTGCGGCTGCGGCTAAGCTTGGGCAGGCCGAGGCCCTATCGGCTTTACTGCCCGTCCTGAAAACCTCTGATGCCGGGGCCATTGCTGCCGTAAAATCGGCTCTGCTGTCCATGAAGGGCGCGGGTGTGTTGCCGGCGGTGGGTCAGGCCCTGGCTGATGCCTCTCCGGCCGGTAAAGTGGCCATTCTGGAAATACTCGGTGCCCGAGCCGATGTCGCTCGGTTTGTAGAGGTGCTGCAACTGGCAAAGAGCGCCGACGAACCAGTGAATCAGGCTGCCCGGCTAACCTTGAAACAAACGGCTACCGGCAGCCACATCGATCCGCTGCTAACGGCCCTGCTGGCCTCGACGGGCGAAAAAGACAGCCGTGCCTTGCAGGAAGCGCTGGTAGCGGCTATCCAGACTAATGCCGATGCCTCTGCCCAACAGGCTACGGCCCGGACGCTGCTCAACCGGGTGCCCGGTGATAAAAAGACACTGCTGTACCCCGTACTGGCCGGCATCGGCGGTCGCGACAACCTAAGCGAGGTAGCCAGAGCCTACGGTACGGCGGGCCCGGCGGTTATTAATGCGCTTTCCGGCTGGAAAGGCGGTCTGGCGGCCCATACTGTACAACAGTTGTTACCCGAAGCCGCAAAGGTGGGGAATGCCGCCGAAGGGGTGAATGCCCTGCTCCGGCAACTCAGTTTGGGCTCGTATACCGCCGACGAAAAGCTGTTGATGCTCCGCGCGGCCATGGCGTACGCGACTACCCCGGAGCAGAAAAAGACCCTGCTGAAACAGGTGCAGGCCTGTAAAACCTTCCCGGCCCTGATGTATGCCGCCCGGTATCTCGACCAGCCCGACCTGCAGGCCGACGCTGCGGCTGCGGTAGCGCAGATTACCCTGGGTACTCCTTCCATTCAGGGTGATGGGGTGCGCGAGATCCTGCAAAAAGCCATGCCCCTGCTGAGCGGTCCCGAGGCCGGCAAGCAGTCCGACGCCCTCCGCAAACTCCTGGCGGGAATGCCCGCGGGCAAAGGCTTTTTGCCCCTGTTCAACGGCAAAGACCTGACCGGCTGGAAGGGACTGGTGGGTGATCCCATCAAGCGGGCGAAAATGGACAGGAAAACGCTGGCGGCTGCGCAGGCCAAAGCCGATGCGGCCATGCGTACCGGCTGGCAGGTGAACGATGGTCTGCTGGTGTTTACAGGTCATGGCGATAACCTGTGTACCGATAAAAAATACGGCGACTTTGAGATGTACGTCGACTGGCAGATCACGCCCAAAGGCGATGCGGGTATCTACCTCCGGGGTACGCCCCAGGTGCAGATCTGGGATACCTCGCGCACCGACGTAGGGGCGCAGGTGGGCTCGGGCGGGCTGTACAACAACCAGATTCACGCCAGCAAACCGCTGCTGGTGGCCGATAACCCCGTCGGCACCTGGAATACCTTCCGCATCCGGATGGTGGGCGATCAGGTGACGGTGTACCTCAACGGCAAATTGGTGGTCAACAACGTGCCGCTCGAAAATTACTGGGACAAAAGCCTACCCATTTTTCCGGAAGAGCAGATCGAGCTACAGGCGCATGGTACGTATGTAGCCTACCGGGATATCTACATCCGCGAAATTCCGCGTCCGCAGCCGTTTACCCTGTCCGACGATGAGAAGAAGGAAGGCTTTAAAATGCTGTTCGACGGCACCAGCCTGCACGAGTGGACCGGCAACAAAACCGACTACGTGATTGAAGACGGTGCGCTGTCCGTAAACCCGAAGAACGGCGGCAGCGGCAATCTGTACACCCGCGATCAGTACAGCGACTTTATCTACCGATTTGAGTTTAAGCTCACGCCGGGGGCCAACAACGGTATCGGCATCCGCGCGCCCATGCAGGGCGATGCCGCCTATAACGGGATGGAGATTCAGGTGCTGGACAACGATGCCGAGATTTACAAAAAACTACAGGTGTACCAGTACCACGGCTCGGTATACGGGGTAATCCCGGCAAAGCGGGGCTACCTGAAGCCCGTGGGTGAGTGGAATGTGGAAGAGATACGAGCGGTAGGCAACCGCATCACGGTCACGCTCAACGGCACGGTCATCCTCGACGGCGATATTGCCGAAGCCTCAAAGAACGGCACGCTGGACCACCGGGAGCATCCGGGCCTGCTGAACAAATCGGGCCATATCGGTTTCTTGGGCCACGGCGACGTCCTCTACTTCCGCAACATTCGGGTAAAGGACTTAAGCAAATAAGTAGGATTTGGGATTGGGGATTGCGGATTTGCTCCGCTCCCCAGTCCTAACCGCCCAAACTCCTCACAAAACAAATGCCGAAATGCCGACCGCTCCAGTCTCGCTCAACTGCCGCGTTTGCGGCCCTGATTGATGTGGATGGCGCTGCTGTTGGTGCCCTGAATGGTAATGTTGTTATCGCCCTTGGTTTTTGCTTTGTTGCTGACGGTAGGCGGGGCGGGGTCCTCTCCGGTCGGCTTGTTGAATTCAATAAAGCCGTTGGCGGCCAGTTTATCCAACTGCTGCCCAAATTTGAGCAGCAGTTGGTCAATGTTTTCGTAGACGGTATAGAAATGGCCGAGTTGGTCCAGCTTCTCCTGAAAGGCCCACAGGCTCATCAGGTCTTTTTTGCTGGCGCTGCCGGTGTCGATCCGGGCGTCTTTGAAGTAGGTGAAAATAAACGGCTTGTTGGTGGCTTTGAACTGACCGAAAGCCGTTTCAAATTCCTCCTCCGTGTATTTGCCGACTTTGGTAAAAAAGAGCATCACGAAAATATCGCTGTTCTTTATCGCCCTGTTGTACTCATCCTGGAGCCGGGTTTGCGATACCGCATCCAGAAAATCCTCCCAGATAACTAAATCCAGAAACACCCCCTGATCGACCCACTGCCGGTTTTTGCGGCCGATAAACACCTCAAACTGCTGCCGGTCCTCTTTCAGTTCTGACGACGAGGCCAGAAATAGCTTTACCTTTTTCATGCTGGGTGCTTTTAACGTTTAGGTGATTTAGGAGACTGGGCTATATCGGCCAGAATGGCTTGATAAATTTCTGCTACCGTTTGGATGTAAGGATGCCCCGGCGGTAAAGCCTTTTTGAAAATCGCCAGTGCCTTGCCGGATAGCTCCAATGCCCTTTTATAGTCGCCTAAGGCTTGCAGCACTAAGGCTAAATTCGATGAGCTAACAGCGGTGGTGGGATGGTCGGGCCCAAAGTTTTTCTCATCCGATTGCAGGGCTTTCTCCAGCAGTTGGCGGGCGCCTTCATAGTCGCCTAAGGCTTGCAGCACCACAGCCAGATTGTTTTGCAGGGTTGATAATTCCCCGGAATCGTCATGAATAGCGCCTAATAAAGCATTGCCATATGGTATCCAGATAAACTTGTCGACCGGGTTATCTTTTGTTTGATCAATGCGGAGTCGTTGCGTAATGGCAGATAGCAGGTCTTCTACATCGGCTGGTCTGATCGGATGCTCCGTTCTGACCACTTCACCAATGATCGCGTGCATTTTGTAGCTGTCGGTATCGGCCTGTTGCAGCAGCCAGCCTTTGCGCGTTAGCTCCGCCAGTGTCTCCGCAAATACGTCCGCATACGGACTCTCCTCATTAATTAGTAAGGCCTTCAGTAAGTCATACGAGAGAAATTCAGCCGGCAGACAGGCAAACTGCTTCAGCAGCCAGATTTCGGTTTCGCTCAGCCGGCTCATGGAAAACACCGTACGCAGATACGTGCCTACCTTCTCTACCGTTGTCGATTGGCGGGAAACCTCCACATTGGCCCGCAGGTCGCGTTCAACGGCCTGCCGGAGGGTGGCGGCATCGTAGCGCTGCACCTGCGCGGTTTTGGCCAGCAGTTCAACGGTGAGCGTGTGGTAATCAACGGCCATAATCAGCTCGCGGATATCCTGCTCCTGTAGCTGCGGGCGGGTATAGTGCTTGCGGAACAGGGCAACAGCCTGCTCCATAGGCAGAAAATCGAGTCGCTTCTGGTAGAACCCCGTCAGTTCTTCGCGGGAGGTCAGCAGCAGGTGCCACTGCGGCTGGCCGGGCAGCCAATCGCGGTACTACTTCACGGATGCTTCGGCATTGTCGATAGTCAGCAGGTTGGGCGTATCAGGTACACCTTTCAGTTTACGAAAGATTTCGGCCATAATCGCATCGGGCTCAGCCTGGGCGGTGTCAATGCCGAGGTTTTCGAGCAGGCCGGCGGTGTTGAGGAATTCGGCCGCCAGATTATCGGAGCCCTGGGTAATCCAGGCGATATGGTGGTAGTCGTCGTAGTACTTGTGCAGGTAAGCCTGAGCCAGGGTAGTTTTGCCGATACCGCCCAGGCCGTTTACCACCACGACGCGCTTTTGGGTCTGGAGCAGCGTATGGAGTTCGTCGAGGTCGTTTTCGCGGCCGATGATGTCGTCGGGATGGGTTTTGGGTAGGGTAAGGGTAAGCTCTTTGGGCAGTCTGGTTTTGTGCTTTTTACTTGCTGTTTCTTTCAGGAGCCTTATAAAAAGACCGGATAGCTGTTCATTTTGCTGGTCAACCAGTTGCAACAGACTGCTGAGTTGGGTATCGTTCAACTCCTTTAATTTCTTCGTAATATCGTCAGGGTTATACGTATTTATGGTAATACTTCCTGCCGCTACGTCCTGAATGGTAATATTTCCGTCTCCGGCTACTTTGATGGTGTTTTGCGATGCCATTTGAGTATAGGTTCAATCTGGTCAGGAAGAGAAGAATTCTATAACTGTTTAACGCTATCGGTAGCCATCAGCTAACGTAAACGCATCGACGTCACTGATAGTACCTTCAACAATGGTTTTACGGGGCAGCCGTTTTCATAGTCGGTAAAGGGTTGGTTTAGCAGTAGGTTCAAAAGTTAGGCATTATCTGCACATGCCCGGCAAACGTTCCGGTAAGGCAATGCACTTTTGATTATTCGGTACCTGGAACACGATACCCCCCTGGCCAAATAACTCCCCAGGCGGCCGACAGGCACGGCCGGAGAAATCCAGGCGGGCATTCGTGCGAGGCAGACCGCTTACACACTTTTCCGGTACCTGTCTTCTTTATTTCTGTATACTTGCTTTCAGAATAACCCGTTCAGCAACAGGGGGTTATTCCGAAAAACTCCGCCCCATATGACTATTTACCAGATTGACGAAAAGGGATTGCTGTACATTTCGCCCGTCGTAGACGATTGGGTGACGCTCGACAAGTCTTCGATCTTCGCGGTATTCAACCTGGATAGCGACCTGGACCAGCATATTCCCAGCTATCTGAACAGAACGCTCTACATATTCTTCCCGTTTGAAGACCGGGATTTACCCGACCTCGGAAAGCTCCACGCGCTGGCGCAGTTTGGGGCAAGTCTGATCAACACGGGGTACCCGGTGCTGTCGCACTGCGGCATGGGACATAATCGGTCGGCTTTGCTGGCCGGGTTGATGCTGAATTACCTGGGTTTTCCCGGCGAAGAGGCTGTGCGGCTGATTCGGGAACGGCGTACCGGTGCCTTATACAACCAAACGTTTGCCTCGTACCTGGAAGCCCTGCCCGCGCAGCCAACACGCCTTATGTTCCAGCGACCAGATGTTTTGTTTCAATAGCCGCAGCCATGAGGTATGCCGGCGAGGGCAGTTGGCGACAATTTAGCCTGCCTCGGATTACCAGCCTCGATTTGCCAAGATTCCCCGTAGCGTAAACGCATTGCGTACGGCGTTGCCGCCCCCGTCATTGTTGAAGTACACGTGCATATCTTTGCACTTATGGTCATAGTCGCGGCTGAGGTCAGTTTACGTCCTCAGGCATTGGCATAAAAAACTCCTTTTCGGGGCTGGCGGTGAGGCCAAAACCTGAAAAGGAGTTTTTTATGAAGCCCGTTCTACTATCGGTAGGGCCTGTATGTCGGCTACTGCGTGTCCGGAGCTAGGCGTAGCCGATCCCTTACCAGCCTGGATTCTGCTTCAGGGACTGGTTCAGCGCGATTTCGTTGATGGGCAGCGGCCAGAGATAATCCTTCGCGGGGTTGAACTTCCGGAAGCTGGGAGCCTGCACCAGTATGTAGTTCTCGGGGGTCAGGTTCACGGCTGCGGCCGTGCCAAATTCCGTCTTGAAGTAGTAATTGCCCAACACGGGTTTGGGGAGTTCGATCTCGGCGGTTTTCCACCGGATCAAATCCCAGTACCGGAATCCTTCCTGCGCCAGTTCCACCCGGCGCTCCCGGCGGATTTCGTCGCGCATGCTCAGGTCATTGGCCGTTACCAGCGCATTGGTCAGTTTGGCAACTCCGCCCCGCGCCCGCGTCCGGTTGACGGTCAGGTCGAGGTCGGCGTCGCTGATGGAGCCGTTCAGTTCATACTTGGCTTCGGCCAGGGTGACCAGCACCTCGGCGTAGCGGATCAGCGGCCGGTCGATGGTTGAGGCCTGGGTGTTCCAGTCGTCGATATTGGCAAATTTGCGGAACATGAAGCCAGTCTTGTTGAACACCAGGTTGGCTACGTCAAAAATAGGCTTGGTGGTCATCATCGGGTCTCCGCGCTTCATAAACGTGTCGCTCATGCGGGTATCGCGGTCTTTAAACACCTCCAGCGTGGTAGTGGGCGTGGTGTACAGGGGCGATTTAGTAATGGGCAACCCGTCTTTCATCAGGTATGAATCGGCCAGGCTCTTCGTCGGGTTTTTATTGCCGTTTTCAAGCGAGCTGCGGTAGTAGGAGTGGGTTGATACCCGGTCGGAGGCCGACACGCCATACTGCCGCACCAGAATGTTCTCGCGGTTTTGCCGGCCTTCACCTGCCATCTGGAACAGGTTAAAGTAGTTGCCAAACAGATCGTGTTGCTTGCTATCGATAACGGCCTGAGCTGCGTTGACGGCGAGGGTCAGGTGTTTGTTGGGTTCACCGTAATTGTGGAATTTAGAGCGGGTTCCTTCAAACAGAGCGGCTCTTGCCTTAAAGGCTAACGCGGCCGTATTGGAAATTCGGCCATAGTCGGCATTGCCCAGGGCCGTCGGCGTCGGCAGTTTAGAAGCCGCAAAGTCCAGGTCCTGATAAAGCTGCTCGAAGATTTCGGCCCGCGAGCTGGCCGGAGCCTGCAGTTCGGGGGCATTGTCGGCCAGCGTCTTCAGAATCAGGGGTACACTGCCGTACTTCTGCACCAGCAAATAGTACCCCCAGGCCCGGAAAAAACGGGCTTCGGCCACATACCGGTCAATGACAGCCGTCCCTACGGCAGCCTGGGCGCGCGGAGCCTTTTCGATGATGTTGTTGGCTGCCCGGATCAACTGGTAGGGGGTGTTAAAATCACCGGCCGTAGCGGGAGCCTGCCGCGAACCATCGCTGATACCGTTGGAGGCTAGGCCAAAGGCATCGTCCGACCATACATCGTCGTTGTTGAAAGCCGGCAGGAAAGTGTACAGGTAATTGCAAGCCTGCTTGATGTCAGACTCAGAATTCCAGAACGTTTCGTCGCTGATGGCCGTCTCGGGTAGCCGGTCCACCTCGCAGGCCGGCAGCCCGGCGGTCAGGGCAATCGCAAAAAAGAGATATTTTAAATTTCGTTTCATATCGTATATCAGGCGTCGGTCAGTCGACATTAAAAAGAGATGTTCAGACCCATGGAAGCGGTAGCAAAGAAGGGGTAATCGTTTTCTACCCCATCGCGGGTTTCGGGGTCATAATAGCCCTGGAAAGCACCCAGTCCTGAAAGAGTGAATAAATCCTGGCCGGAGAAGAACACCCGCGCCCGCGATACATGAATCTTTTCGGTGAGGGTGGCGGGCAGGGTGTACCCTACCTGAATGTTTTTCAGCCGCACATAGCTGGCATCCATTACCCATTTGTCGGAAGCTACGTAGTTGTGTGTTGCCCCCACAAACGGACGAGGATACAGGGCGTTGGGGTTTTCGGGCGTCCAGTAATCGCGGTGGATAGCCAGCGCCTGTTTCCAGGTCACCAGCAGCGGAGCGATCGACTCCGTACCAGGCCGGTAATTTCGTTTGCCAACGCCCTGGAAGAAGGCCGAGAAATCGAAGCCTTTCCACTGGGCCCCCAGGGTAACGCCAAACAGGTAACGGGGCTGGGTAGTCCCCAGCAGAATCAGGTCGCCATGATTGGCTACGGTACCCTGACCTACGGTAAGCCGGTTGTCGCCGTCCTTGTCGATGTATTTTACATCGCCCGCGCCGGTCCGGTTATCCTGGAACGGCCAGCTTTTTACCTCGTCGGCGGTCTGGAAATACCCGGCGGTCTCGTAGCCCCAGATGGTGTTCAGCGGGTAGCCTTCAATCAGCCCGTTGGTGCCGGCGGCCACTACGGTCCGTCCTGAGAAGTTTAGCAGCTTATTCTGGTTATCAGACAGGTTGGCAGCAATCGAGTAGGTAAAGTCTTTCCCCACCCGGTCGCGGTACCGAAGCTCGGTTTCCCAGCCCCACGATTTCAGCTCGCCATTGTTCTTGCGCGGAGTGCTGATCCCGATGGTGGCGGGTAATTGCTGCGGGGTCAGCATGTTCCGGTTGTACTTGACGTAATAATCTCCGCTGAACTGCAACCGGTTCTGGAAAAAGCCCAGATCCAGACCGCCATTAGTAGTTTCGATGGTTTCCCATGAGAGGTTGGCGGAGGGGATAGAGCCCTGGAAGATGAACGAGGTACGGGTATCACCCAGCACCAGGTTATTGCCCCGGCTCAACTGGCTCAGGTAATCGTAGTTGCCCAGTGTAGTGCCGAGGGCACCGCCCAAACGGCCCCACGATCCGCGTAGTTTAAACTCGGAAATAAACGGAACATTAAAAAATGACTCACGATGCACGTTCCAGCCCACCGATGCCGCCGGGAAGATTTTGGTTCGCAGGCCGGGAGCCAGCTTCGAACTTTCGTCCTGCCGGATGGTGGCTTCAAACAGGTACTTGTCGGCAAAATTGTAGTTGAAGCGCCCGAAAATCGACTGGTAGGCGTTGGTGGCAATAGACTGGCTGTTCGATTTGGTCAGGTCGTTGCCCAGGTTGAGGGTTGGCAGATCGTTGCTGACCAGGTTGTTGGCCCCCGAGGTTACCGACTCAAACCGGAAGTCTTCCCACTGATACCCAGCAAAGAAGCCGAAAGAATGGTTAGCGCCGATTTTGAAGTCGTAGTTCGCCAGGAATTGCAGGTTGGTATTCTTGGTCAGTTCGTCGGTAATCTGGTAGGAGTTTACCTGGTTGAGGTAGCTCAATACCCGCGATTTACCCCAGAGCGGCACCGTTCGGTTAAAGATCTGCCGGTCGCCCAGGCGATACTGGGTACCCGCCACCGCCCGCAGTTGGAGGCCTTTCACCAGATTATTGAGCGACATAGTGAATACGCCGTCGAAGAAATTGCGCGTGTAATTGTTATAGCCGCCGGCTTCCAGTGCGCCATAGGCCGTAGCGGCCGAACCCGCCCCGTTGTAGCGTCCTTCGGGGGTGAAGAAAGGCGTACGGGTGCGCAGCCGGTAAATCTGGTAGATCAGACCGCCCCCGTTGGCATCCACCGACGAGCTTTTGGTCCGTTCATTCGTGTAAGCGATCCGGGAATCGAGCGATAAGTGTTTAGTCAGTTGAGACCCCAGGTTGATCCGCAGGTTGTACCGTTTAAAGTTATCCGGTCCTACCTTGAAAACCCCCTGCTTATTATAATACCCGCCCGAAATCAGGAAGTTCAGCTTGTCGGTACCCCCGCGTGCCGTGATGTTATGCGTTTGCATGGAGGTGTACTTGCGCAGAATCTGATTGGCCAGCGGTACCTGGTTGTAATACAGATAAGTACCCGTATCGGCGGGGTTCACCACATAGGGGATACCATCGCGGATGCGCTGCAGGTCTTCGTCGGTGTATTCGGGGGCGCTACCGGAATTTTTGCGGGCCAGGTTCGAGAATTCGGCTTCTTCCAGCAACGACATCCGGCCCGGTACGTTAATCGACCAGTCGACGCCCTGCTGACCCAGATAGTCAAACGTTACCTTACCCGACTTCCCTTTTTTAGTCGTAATCAGGATTACCCCACCGGCGGCCTGCGCCCCGTAGATAGCGGCTGCTGCGGCATCTTTCAACACGCTAATGCTCTCTACATCGTTCGGGTTCATGGTAGTGAGGGTATTGCTGGGCACACTGACCCCGTCCAGCACCACCAGCGGATCGACGTTACCGTTGGCCGAGGTCACCCCGCGAATCTGAATACCGAGGCTTTCGCGGCCCGGTTGGGCGGCCTGCCGGGTAATAACCAATCCCGGCGTTACCCCCTGTAGGGCACTGCCGAGGTTGTTGACCGGCCGGCCCTCGATGGCTTTGGAATCCACCGTCGAAACGGCTCCCGTCAGGTTTACCTTTTTCTGAACGCCATAACCTACAACCACCACTTCTTCGAGGCTCTTATCATCAACCTCCAGTTGCAGGTCGATGACCGACCGGTTGTTGACCGCAATTTCCTGGCGGGTATAACCCACAAAACTGACGATTAAAACGGCGTTACCGTTCGGGACGGTCAGCTTATATTGACCATTGTTGTCTGAGGTGGTGCCTCGGGTGCTGCCCTTGATCACGATACTTACGCCGGGAAGGGGAGCGCCTTTTTCATCGGTGATTTTTCCGGAAACCGGCTGTTCGGCAGCGAGTCGGCTGGTGCTTTTCTGACCGGTGAAGGTGGCCGGAATTCCAATAATGCCCGCTTGAGCCTGGTAGAGACAACCGGCCATGCATAGGGCGAATACGGGGAGTTTATCTCCTCCCCACCACCTTCTTTTACTGTGTAGATACTTGCCCATAGATCGATCTGTTTTAGGGTGTAATGCAGCAAATTTCGCTCCTTAGGCCAAAAGAATAGGGGTAAAATCGTACCGGAATAGGGTGAAAATTATATTTAATTTTACTTTAGAAGAATATAGGCCGCAGTTTCCCGGCTTAACCTTCCTTTATGTACTCTTTTACCAATACTGACCGTGTTGCCATTCAGATTCTGTTGATGATTGCCTCCTCGGTTGGCGTAGCCGCTCAGGGCCGGGCTCAGGTGCTTGCCTTTGAGCACTTGACCACCGAGAACGGACTGAGCCAGAACTCGGTGCTGGCCATCACCCAGGACAGCCGGAGTTTTATGTGGTACGGTACCCGGGTGGGTTTAAACCGCTACGATGGCCATACGCTGAAAACCTATATCCATGTGCCTTCCGATTCGGGGAGCCTGTCGACAAACTACGTAATGTCGCTGCTCACCGATTCGCACAAGACCCTCTGGGTAGGTACGACCAATGGTTTAAACCGGTACAATCCGGTAACGGACGCCTTCCAGCTCTTAACCCATCAGCCGCAACAGGCCGGCAGCCTGAGCAACAACACCATTAACTGCCTGATGGAAGATAAAAAAGGGAGGTTATGGGTCGGTACCAGCTACGGTCTGAATCTGTTGAGTGATCGGAAAAGACAGCGGTTTATAACCTACACCACACAAACGGAACCGGCTTTGGCCGGAGATAATATCCGGGCGATTTTTGAAGACTCCGCCGGCAATGTATGGGTGGGTACCACCGAAGGCTTAACCAGACTGACACCTACCCATACGGGGTATTCGGCTCAGGTTTTCAGACACCAGCCGGGTGTTTCGGGCACCCTCAGCGACAGTTATATCCGGGCCATCGCCGAAGATGAACACCACCGCGTCTGGATTGGTACTACCTGCGGTGGCCTGAACCGCTACAACCCGGCTACCCAGTCATTCACCGTCTTTATGCATGATCCCGAGCGGACCGGAAGTCTTGTGCATAATAGTATTCGGGCAATCATCCGCCGGAAAGACGGCAGGCTGTGGATTGGAACCCAGGAAGGTCTGAGTGTTTTTGATCCAGCCCGGCCGGCGTTCGAGTCCCATAAACACGATCCGGCCAACAAACGAAGCCTTTCGAAAAACTCGATCCATAGTATGTACGAAGACCGGCAGGGCTCTGTCTGGGTGGGCACTTATTATGGGGGGGTAAATGTCCATTACGCTCATCAGACTGAGTTTGTGGTTTATCAGAACAATACCCATAAGGCCAGCCTCAACGATGACGTAGTCAGTTCGATTATCGAGGATAAAGCCGACGGGAACCTGTGGATGGCCACGGAGGGCGGAGGGCTGAATTATTTCGACCGGGCCGCTGGTACGTTCAGGGCCTACAAACACGACCCGGAAAAACCCGGTTCGCTGGGTTCCAACCTGGTTAAAGTGGTGTATCAGGACCGGCAGGGGACTATTTGGGCGGGTACCCACGCGGGCGGTCTGAACCGACTTAACCCGGACCGGAAAACGTTTCAGCGCTTTCTGTTTACCGCCCGCGATGCCGGTTCGTTAACGTCCGAAGTGCTGGCTATTTTAGACGATAGCCGGGGCCGGTTCTGGGTGGGTACCCAAAGGGGACTTCGTTTGTTTGCCAGTGTCAAACCGCCCCTGGTACCGGTTCCGTTGCCGGCTATTGAGTCAACCATCGGGAGTGGTCCGGTGAAGGTGTTGCTGGAAGACCAGGATAAAAACGTGTGGGTTGGGACCAGTTACGGGCTGTTCAGGGTACGGGCCGGGGCCGATACGGCTGAGCGACTCGCATGGGCTGGGGTAGACAATTCCATCATCAACTGTTTACGGGAAGACCGGCAGGGAAATATCTGGATTGGTACTTACCAGCAGGGGGTGGTTGTTTTCCGGAAGCAAACCGGAAAGCTTGAGCACTATACCGTCAGGGACGGACTGGCCAGTAATGATGTGGCCGGTATTCTGGAAGACGACAAAGGGCTTTTCTGGATAAGTACCGCGAATGGATTGTCTCGTTTCGACCCTGTTTCCCGCAAGATTAACAACTACACAACCAGCGATGGCCTGGTCAGCAATGCCTTTAACTACAATGCTGCCCTGAAAAGTAAAACGGGTGAGCTGTTTCTGGGTGGGTATCAGGGGTTGGTTTCGTTCCTGCCTGACCAGATTGCGATTACGAGGGTAATTGCTCCCCTGGTTTTTACGAACCTGCGGTTGTTCAACAAACCCGTTCGTATTCAGGCGGACGATCAGCTGCTGGGTCAGGATATCAGCCTGACAAAGTCTCTGACCTTTCGGCATGATCATAATGTATTTAGCCTCGATTTCGCGCTGCTGAATTACATCAAGCCCAATAAGCACAAATACGCCTACCGGCTCGAAGGCTTTGATACCGAATGGATCAATACCGAAAACCCGTCGGTGACGTATACGAATTTGCCGGCGGGTAATTATACGTTCTGGGTGAAAGCCGCTAATAACGACGGCTACTGGAGCCCGCCGGCCCGACTGGCGATCTGCGTTTTACCGCCCTTTTGGCAAACCTGGTGGGCGTACACCTTCTATGCGCTGGTAGCAGGAGGTATTGTTTTCTTCATTTCCCGTTTCTTCCTGCTCCGGGCTTTGTTGAAAAGAGATCATGAACTGAACCAGATCAAGCTTAATTTCTTTACCAATATCTCCCACGAAATCCGTACCCATCTCACCCTGATTAGCGGCCCAATTGAGCGGCTGCTGTGGCAGCGCCGGGACGACGAGCTGGTGCGGCAGCAGCTAGGCTACGTGCAGGCCGATGCCGGCCGCCTGCTGAAGCTGGTGAATGAGCTGATGGACTTCCGGAAAGCTGAGACAAACAATCTGTCGCTGCGGGTGGCCGCTCACGATCTGGTTCCGTTTCTGAATGAGATAATGCTGTTTTTTAACGAGGTAGCCGCGTCTAAACAGATTACCACGGCATTTATCCGAAAGACAAATTCCGTGCTGGCGTATGTGGATAAAGATCAGCTCGAAAAGGTGGTGTTCAATCTGCTTTCTAACGCCATTAAATTCACCCCGGCGGGCGGACATATTGATCTGATCCTGGAGGCCAATAATGATCGTATTCTGATTAAAGTAGTGGATAACGGACGGGGCATTGCTCCGCAGCATCTCGATAAATTGTTCAACAATTTTTATCAGGTTGATGATCATGGTTTTCAGAATACCGGCTACGGCATTGGCCTGGCGCTGTCCAAAACCATTGTTGAACGCCACAAAGGCAGTCTGACGGTGGAGAGTTTCCTTGCTCCGGACCCCACCGACAACAAAACGAGTTTTACGATTAAGCTGCAAACGGGTAAAAAGCATCTGGAAGAATGGCTGGCAGATAATGTTGCTCCCCTACCGGATAGCCCGGCTACGGACGTGTCGCCGGAGTCGGATGATACGTCGGCGCTCATGCCCGAAGAGGTTGTGCTATCCAATACAAATGGTCTCCCCAACCCGCTGCGGGGATTAAAAGGTCGTTATTCTGTTCTGCTGGTAGAAGATAACCCGGCCTTACGGTCTTTTTTGCAGGAATCGCTGGCCGACAGTTTCCAGATTACTGAATGCGCCAATGGGGTAGAAGGCTGGCAGGCCGCCAGTAGTCAGATACCCGATCTGATTATCAGCGATGTGATGATGCCGGAAATGGACGGCTTTACCCTTTGCGAAAAAATCAAAACCGATGAACGAACCAGTCATATTCCGGTTATTCTGCTGACCGCCAAGAATGAAACCCACAGCCAGATTAATGGATTGACCCATGGAGCCGATTGTTACCTGACCAAGCCGTTTAGTTTGTATGTTCTGCGGCTGCACGTACGGAACCTGCTGGCCGCCCGCGAAAAAATGCGTCTTCGCTTCAGTCGACTGGTAACGATAGAGCCCCGGCCGGTTGAGGCTAATTCGGTGGATGAGCAATTTTTGAATAAAATCATGCTCATTGTCGAAAAGCATATGGATAATCCCAATTTTGACGTAGACACGCTGGCCGATGATATTGGAATAAGTCGGTCTGTGCTTTACAAAAAGCTGAAAGCCTTAACCAATATGTCGGTCAACGACTTTGTAAAGGCCATGCGACTGAAAAAGGCATCTCAGCTGTTGCAGCAGAAAAACCTGACGATTTACGAAGTAGCCTATGCGGTTGGTTTCACCGACCGAAAGTATTTCAGCAAGGAGTTCAAAAAGGAATTCGGCAAATCACCCACCGATTTTATTAGTCAGGAGTATTAGTGCCATTTAAGATTATTTGAGGGCTTGACTACCAGGTTTGCAGTTCTTGCCTGCCTAGGCCGGGCGAAGAATATCTACCAGGTCCAGAGTGATTTAAAGCGAATAAGCTAGCATTTCTAAGTAGTAGAGCGGTTTTGTTTATAGAGTAGCTACCCAGCAGCAAAAGCCCATTTCCAAAGCGAATCAATAGCACCGGGAACGCTCCAGATGGAGATTAAGAGGAAAACCGCACCGAAGCCACCCATGACATAGATCATCAGGTTGTCGCCGGCAATCTGGATGTCGTCCGGGTGGTCACGGTCGTAGTACAGGGTCACCTGCTGGCCGACGTAGTACTCGGGCGGGTTGGTGGCTACTGAGTGATAATAGACTTTCGGCTGGCCGCTGGCATCGGTGTACTGGATGGCGGGCGCTCGGGTGTACGATCGTCGCTTGGTCTGAATCAGATCAATTACGGTGCCCGTCGTGGCAACGCCGTTCTTCATCAGGCTTTGGTGGCTTAAGTACAGGTAGAGTGACGTACCGACAAACGCCAGGCCTATGGTGAAGAAGAGGAGAATGAGGAGGTCTGCCCTGACGCAGGCGGTCCGGTTTGAACAGCGGTAAACTTTTGCGGTAAACGGCAAGTTGTGGGTGGTCAGTAAGGTTCCACGCCATCGGCTGCCTTCCGAATTCCGGCGGGATGGATGCGTGCTGCCAATTGCTTCGGATTACGAAAAATATGAACACCTTTCCCACCGATTATTCATCTATTCTGAAACGAATTGAGGCCGTAGACCCCAGCCGATACGGCCGTACCCGGAACTTCATCGATGGTTCCGTTACCTACCTGTCGCCGTATGTATCGCGGGGGGTGATTACCCTGCCGCAGGTGCGCGATGCGGTGCTGGCTAAAGGCTATAGCGCTTCCGAAACAGAAAAGTTTGTGCAGGAACTGGCCTGGCGCGACTATTTTCAGCGGGTATGGCACCTGCGGGGCGACGCGCTCTTTACCGATCTGAAACAGTCCCAGGCTGATGTGCAGCACCGGCAGATACCTGCCGCGCTGGTAGATGCCCAAACGGGTATCGATGCGGTGGATGCGCAGATCCGAAACCTGTATGCCACGGGCTATATGCACAATCATGCCCGTATGTACGTGGCCTTCCTGGCCTGTAACCTGGCGCGGGCCCACTGGCGGGAACCCTCGCGCTGGCTGTACTTTCATTTGCTGGATGGTGACCTGGCCAGCAATACCTGTAGCTGGCAATGGGTGGCCGGCAGTTTCAGTTCCAAAAAATACCTGGCCAATCAGGAGAACATCAACAAATACCTGCACAGCAACCAGCGGGGCACGTATTTGGACAAGGACTACGAACAACTGCTGGACCAACCGGTGCCGGAACCACTGCGGACTAAACAGAACCCGTCGCTGAGCACCCGGCTACCCGATCCTCAGCCGCTGCTGCTCGATCCGGAAAAGCCCCTGCTCCTGTACAATTCCTACCAGTTGAATCCCCTCTGGCGCAGCGATCTGGATGCCAACCGCGTGCTGGTACTGGAGCCTTCACATTTTGCGCGATTTCCAGTCAGCGATAAGGTTATGTCGTTTGTATTGGCCCTGGCGCAGAATATTCCGGGCCTGCAGGTGTTTGTAGGCGAGGCCGGCAATTTGCCCAACCTAGGGGCGCATCCGGCTGTGTATTCGGTGGCGCATCCGCTCACCCGGCATTATCCCGGTGAAAAAGACCCTTACCCGTGGTTATTCCCGCAGGTGGCCGAGCCGGGTAACTCGTTCTTCGCTTTCTGGAAAAAGTGTGAGCGGTATCTGTAAAAGGGAATGGTTTGGCCCTCGCTCGTCCGCGTTACAAACGCGGACGAGCGAGAGACGAGCACAGGGACGCGTGACTAGTTTACATTATAAAGCCTTTTGTAAGCTGTATCGTATTTGGTAATCGTACTCCACCTGGGTTTACCGGGCCGGTTGGCTATGAGCCGGCCGGTGTAGGCGAAGGCTTTACAGAACTTGTGAACGTATGGATAGTCCAGTGAGCCGGGATCGTCCTCAACGGTATGGTAATACCGCAACACCTCTTCGTCGGTTTTGGTGATGCCGGCTGCATAGTTCTGGGCTGGAATACCTGCAATGGCAAACGGGGCATTGTCGGAACGGTTAAAGTAATCCTGCTCCGGTTCTTTGTCGTCCAGCCGTTTTAACCCCAGCGCCTGGGCCGCTGTGTTGATTTCGGGATCACAGTCTGTCCGCACCTGACCCAGAATGGAGATGCTGTTGGTGTCGTTGTAGCCAAACACATCGCAGTTCAGGTTATACACACTCTGCTTCAGGGGCACAAGCGGGTGGTTGACGTAGTAGGCGCTGCCCAACAGGCCCAGCTCTTCGCCCGTAAAGGCCAGAAACAGCACCGACCGTTTGGGCGGTTGGGCCGCATACGATCTGGCAGCATACAGCAGGGCGCTAATACCCATGGCGTTGTCATGGGCGCCGTTGCAGATTGAATCGGTACTGTTTGTCTGTACGCGGGCATATTGCTTCAAGCCGATATGGTCGAAGTGAGCCGAAAGAATGACGTACTCGTTCTTCAGCCGGGGATCGCTGCCTTCGATCACGCCCGCCACGTTGTACGACACAAACGGGGTTTCCGAGCGTTCCGACAAAGTCAGGCTCATTGTTTTCAAGGTGGTGGGCGAAAAGAAATCGCTTTTCTTCACCCACAGGTGCGGGATGGACGAGTGCGCTACACCGACAAAATTGCCGGCCAGGATCGGCATCCGGTTTTGCAGCAGAATGCGCTCTTTGCCGTACTGGTTCACCACCCGCTCAAACGGAACCGGATTGGGCAGGTCATACACTTCCAGCAGCGCCAGCGCCCCTTTTTCGGCGGCCAGCTGCACTTTTGCTTCTGATGCCATCTGGCGATCTTGCCGGTCTTTGGCCGTTGGCGTACCAATGCGGCAGACAATGACCTTGCCCCGCACGTCAACGCCTTTATACTCATCGTAACCGGTCTGGTCGGTCCAGCCGTAGGGGAGGAATACCACCGGCGCGTTGGTCAGCGTGGTTGCTTTACCCGACACCAGCACAAAATCTTCGTTGATGCGCAGGGAGGTCGATCCGGAGGTGATTAGCCCCTGGGCCGGGGGCAATATTTTCTTCATCGGCACCGGCTGGAGATACGATGCCTGACTTTCCGGCATCTTCAGGCCCAGCAGGCGAAACTGTTCGGTAATATAGCGGGCCGCCACCAGGTTGCCGGGTTCGCCGGTGCGTCGCCCCATCAGTTCGTCGGCGGCCAGAAAACGGATGTGCGTTTCCGGTTCATTGGCCGGTATAGAGAATTCAGGTAAATGAGCGGGCTTCTGGGCGTAGCCGGTCAGCGTGCCAGTCAGGAGAAGCAGTAAAAGCGTTTGTTTTTGCATGATGATAAAGCGCCATGAGCCTTTCAGGCGACTAAGATACTACATGAACGAGGTTTAGGCAATTGAGCCGTCAGCCCCGGTTTGCCAGTATCTCCCGTAGCGTAAACGCATTGCGCACGGCATTACCGCCCCCGTCGTTGTTGAAGTATACGTATACGTCTTTGCCCATCCGTTCCCATTCCCGGATGCGGTCGGCCCACCAGTGCAGGTCGGTATCGGCGTAGGAGCCGCCGTAGAGGTAGTGGGTATCAGGGCCGTGCAGCCGGACATATACAAACGGAGCCGTGCTTCGGAGAATACAGGGCAGGTAAGCACCACTCATGATGCAGTAGGCAGCCTGGTGCTGCTCCAGCAGGGAGAACGTGGCTTCCTGATGCCAGCTGGGGTGGCGGAACTCCACAGCTATTTGCATCCAGTGGGGTACCTGTTGCAGGAAGTACGCCAGCCGGTTGTAGTCGTAGGCGAGGTTAGGGGAGAGCTGCACCAGCAGAATGGCGCGTTTGTCGCCCAGCATATGCCAGCAGGCGTTGATACGCACCATCCAGGCTTCGGGGGCGTACAGCTTTTTGGCGTGGGTGAGGCCACGGGGGGCTTTTACGGTGAGTCGGAATCCGTCGGGCAGTCGTCGTCGCCAGCCGGCAAATGTCGCTTCTTTGGGCCAGCGGTAGAAACTGCTGTTCAACTCTACGGTCTGGAAGTGCTGGATGTAATAACCGAGCCGGTCCCATACGGGCGTGCCAGGCGGGTACAGCACTCCCTGCCAGTGATCGTAACTCCAGCCCGATGTGCCGATGTGAATGCTCATATTTATACGTTTTGGACATTGCTCCGCTGCTCGTCCTCGACTGTGTCGAGCGACGGGCGAACCTCTACTTCCGAAAAAAGATCACAACAACTACACTGCCCACGATCAGCACAAAGAACAGAAGAATCATGCCCATAATATAAACTGTGCCAATGCCGGGTCCCTGCTCACTATGGGCGCTCAGGGCTTTTTCCAGCGCCAGGTGTGCACCAGTCAGCGAAGCTACCCAGCACCGGAGCAGCAGCCAGCTTTTTTCCACGCCCGGCACCAGCCACAGCCCAAACATCAGCAGCGCCACCAGCGGAATATACCAGCCCATGCTTTCCATAAACGCTTCTACGGATTTCGAGGGCGGATTGTTGGCCTGTGCCAGTAGGGTAGCCGCCCCAAAAACAAGCAGCCACAGGAGTTCGGGGCCAATCAGGAGTTGCAGGGAGCGGGGCATAGCGGTCAGGGGCGCCGGTTGCGATGTGAAGAATTTGTGAAATTTACGGCAGCACCAAAAATACCATTGAATTCGGGAATCTGCTGCCGAATTTTGTTGCTGCAACCAGGCAAACCTACCTGGCCGTTTTTATCAATTTACCAAACCATGAGAACACTGATCGTTTCGTTAGTTGTTGGCTTCCTGCTTCTGGCCGGATGCCGCACGCCTAAAGGCCAAACCTCCGCTGCTCAGGCGCAAAAAAGCATCTCTACCATCGCCTTCGGTTCCTGCGATGACCATAAACGCCCGCAGGTGCTGTGGGACGATATTGCGGCCCAGAAACCCGATGTCTGGATCTGGCTGGGCGATAATGTCTATGGCGATACCGAAAACATGGATACCCTCCGGGCCAAATATAACAGCCAGAAAGCCAATCCAAACTACCAGCTACTGCGCCAAAGCGCCACCGTCATCGGCGTTTGGGACGATCATGATTTTGGTGTCAACGATGGCGGCAAGGAGTACCCGCGCAAAAAAGAAAGTCAGCAAATCCTGTTCGATTTTCTCGATGTACCGGCCATCAGTCCCCTACGGAAGCAGGAGGGGGCCTATTCCTCGCATGTGTTTGGTCCGAAAGGACAGCGTGTAAAGGTCATTCTGCTCGACGGCCGGTATTTCCGCGACCCGCTGAAGAAGGCCGCCAACGGTAAAGACAATGCACCTGATCCGTCGGGCGACATCCTGGGCGAAACCCAATGGCAGTGGCTGGAGAAAGAGCTGACCAATTCGGATGCCGATATTCACCTGATCGGCTGCGGTATTCAGTTCCTGGCCAACGACCATACTTACGAAAAATGGGGCAACTACCCGACGGCACGGCAGCGGTTCCTGGATTTGCTCGGCCGCACCAAACCGAAAGGCACAATCCTGATGAGTGGCGACCGGCACATTGCCGAAGTCTCTAAAGTGAGCGTACCCGGTCTGGGCTACGACCTGTACGACATCACCAGCAGCGGTATATCGCACACCACCACCAACCGGCGCGAAGAACTCAATCAGCTCCGGGTAGGTCATGTGGTGTTCGACCTGAATTACGCCCTGATCAGCATCGACTGGAACCGCAAACCGCTGACGGCTACCGTTCGTATTAACGGCGATGACCGTAAAACCTATCTGACCCAGGAGATTTCGTTCAACTGACCGGTTGTAACTTTTCGCCGGAACAGCAAGTTATAGGGTATCAGCTGAATAAACCACCATACTACGACCTGAACGGTAATCATGCAACCTGTTGTCCGGAAAGGCTACAGCCTGTCTCTGTTTTTGCTACTCGTACAGACAGCTCTGGCGCAGTCCCCCAATCCGCGTTCCTTCTGGCAACGCTTTAATCCCGATTCGCTGACCAGCCGGAACCTGCGCTTTGTGCCGGTGCCGGTGATTCAGTCGAGCCCCGAAACCGGCCTTAAAGTCGGCTTGGCACTGGATTACTTTTTTAACACGGCCCATAATGAACGTCTGGTGCAGCGCCGGATAGCCCGAGGCATGTCTGACTCTCTGCTGGCGGCTACCCGGGAGTCCTTCGCTTTTGTGCAGGCCGTCTACAGTGTTCGCCGGCAACTGACGCTGGAAGGTGTCTGGCAGATTTACAGCCCCGGCGAAACCTATATTCAGCGCGGTCGGGGCGGCTACCAGGATTTCTCGGAATATTACTGGGGAATTGGCAACCAGACCCAGGCCGAACGCGATTACAACGACATTTTTTACGAGCGCTGGTACGTACAGCACCGGATGTGGCGCCGGCTGACGGGCCGTTTCTTCGCCGGCCTGGGCTACCAGTACAGTGAAACCCAACGGATACGGACCGCCGAACCGCCCGCTCTATCCGAGGATATACCCGGTAGCCGCCGTAGTATTGTCTCTGGTCTGGGGCCGACCCTGCTGGCCGACTACCGTAATAATCCGTTCAGCCCTACGCAGGGCTGGTATGCCGAATGGGCGCTGACTGCCCACTTCTGCGACCTGGGTAGTCAGTACCAATATACCGAACAGACCGTTGATCTGCGCCGGTATGTACCGCTGCCCCGGAATCAGTTGGTAGCGTTTCAGATGATCGGGCATTTTACGGCCGGAACGATCCCGCTGCGCGAACTGCCCCGGCTGGGCGGATCGACTATGATGCGCGGCTTTATTTTGGGGCGTTACCGCGACCGGCAACTCTGGTCAGCGCAGACCGAATACCGGCGATCGCTGAACCGCTTTCTGGTCGGTGCTGTGTTTGTAGCGGCCGGGGGCGTAGCCGATCAGGTACGGAACTTCTCACCGAAGACTACCCGGTATTCGGGTGGAGCCGGTCTGCGGGTACTCATGAATCGCAAAAAGAACCTTTATGCCCGCTTCGACCTGGCGGTAAACTCCAATCGGACGGCCAACGTCTACTTCCGAATGATGGATGCGTTTTAATCATTATACCCACTGCTCGGTCTGATGTTCTTCGAGATCCCAGACCAGCCATTTATGTCGTTCGGCCGCTTCCTCGATCGTTTCAATCTCCTGCTGGGTATCTACCATACTGAAAGGACGCTCAATGCGAACGGTGCCGGTGTCAAAGAAGGTAAGCCGGTAATAAATATCGTCGGCGGAGTTGATACCACACAACACACGAACAATGGTTGGATCAGCAATAGCTTCCATGGTGTGATAAGGAATACGGTGAAACGGGAGCTATGACTGGTTATCTATTTGCTCGGTTGAGTTAGGTTCTCCGTCGGGCAGAACGAAGAGCAGCAACAGACAGGCCGTTGCCAGCATAGGAAGCATAACGGCTATATTGAGGTTGGTCAGACCCAGGCTGGCGATGAGGTGCTTATAGGCCGCCTGGCCTGAGAGCGTTACCTTTTGGACAAAAAGTAAGCTGACAGCAAACAAGACCATCAGCAGCGGGCGTATATATCGTTTAATCATTGTCATGGTTTTGAGCTGTCTTCAGAATATGCCTTTTTGGGCGGCTATTCTGTTGCAAACTGGTTGATACCGGTAGTCCTGCAAAATTGATGCTAGTTTTACAGGTGAGAGGGTCGAGGTGCGATAAATGTTTAATTTCGCCCGAAAAGAAGCCGGCCTTTATCTGAGAGAAAAAAAGAGATGAAAACCGCTCTGGCACAGAATTTGTTTGATTATTGGGTAAGAAAGTAGGAACCTAATCTGATAACGAATGTTTTAAAAAAAGAAATCAACTTAACAGTGGGTATAAAAAACCGGCCGGAGTGCCGGTTTTTTTGTTTTTTCGGTACTGCCGGCACCGGAAAGCAAGCCCCGCAGCAACAAGCTTTTCTTTTTATACTGCCAGAGGGCTCATAAATGCTTTGCCGGGGATTGAGTAGAAAATTCTACACCTTCTGCGGTGCCGTGTGGATGTGTGGAACGGGTTCAGCGGAGGGTCTAACACAAAGCCGGCTGGTCTGCTGGTAACAGCAGTATCAGGAGCTGGTGACACCACCGATTTTTCCGACTTATTTCTAAGTACTCACGGGCAGATAGACTCTGAAAGCGCTACCGGCACCGGGCTCGCTGGTAGCGGTAATAGTGCCGCCATGATTTTCGGCTACTTTCCGGCAGATGGCCAGTCCCATACCGGTACCTTCGTACTGGCTGCGGCCGTGCAGCCGCTGAAACATCTGGAAGATCTTTTCGGTATAAATCGGGTCGAAGCCGATGCCTTCATCGGCTACGGTAATTTCACTATAGAGCAGACCGCTGCTGAGCGGGTTGGGCAGTTCCGGACCCGTCACCTGCCGGTGGGTAATCTGTATCCGGGAGGGGGCATCAGGCTTACGAAACTTAATGGCGTTGGCAATCAGATTCTGCAGCAGTTGCCGGAGTTGCGTTTTGTTGGCGCTCACCACCGGCAGCGGGCTCATCGTTAACTGGGTCTGCGATTCGTTGACGGCCACTTCCAGGTCTTCCAGCACATCCTGAACCAGGGAGTCGAGCGGTATGGGCTGATAGGGCTCGTGCTGGGTAGATAGCCGGGAGTAGGTAAGCAGGTCGCGAATCAGCACCGACATCCGGGTAGCAGCGCCCTGCATACGCTGGATCAGGTCGGTACCGCCTTCGCCGAGAGCGGTGGCGTATTGGTTGACGAGTACATCGCCAAATGACTGGATTTTGCGCAGCGGCTCCTGCAGATCGTGCGAGGCAATGTAGGCAAACTGCTGAAGGTTTTCGTTGGACCGCTTCAACTCATCCAGCAGCTTCGACTGACGCTCTTCCAGCTGTTTGGTTTCCGTAATATCCGTAAACGACACCACGAGCATATTGTCGTTGATGCGACTGGAGACAAATTCGTACCAGCCATCCATGCGCTCGCACGACAACCGCAGTTGTTTCCGAATGATGGACCCGGTTGTGAGGGCATGAACGTTCTGCGGAAAGGAGCCCGACGTTTTTGAGCTGGGAAATAGCGTCAGCAGCGTATTGCCGATCAAGTGCTCCAGCGGGACGCCGTTGATTCTGGAGGCCCGTTCGTTGGCCAGCAGGTACCTGAAATCGGTCACCTCGCCGGTTTCGTCGCGCATAGCCTCCAGCAGAATCATACCGTGGGGCGACGACTCGAAAACACCCTGTAGTTGCTGGGCTTTACTTTCAAGCTCCTGCTGAATCTGCCGGCGGGGCGTAATGTCTTTGAATATAACCAGAAAGCCGTCCAGTAGCTTGCAGGCCGATACATCGTACCAGCTGGTGCCGCTGTCCGACTGAGCTTCACTTTCGTGGCGGAACGGAACGCCTGTCTCCACCAGCGCTGCGTACTGGTCAAAAGCCTCAGCCATTCTGGGGTGCAGCGCTTTAAATGTGGCCGACAGGCATTGCTCCCTGGTCAGGGGAGTATTCTGGAACAGCGTTTCGCTGAAGAGTTCACCTTTGAAATCAACAAGAGTACCTTGCTCATCGCGCAAGGCCTGGTAGACCATGATGTAGTCCTGCGTACTCTGGAGTATGGCGTTCAGCAAAGTTGCCTGGTGTTCAGCCTGCTTTTGGGCATTGTGCTTTTCGGTCGTCCGTTCGTAGGTCAGCAGCAAATTCCCCTGATAGCGCGACGCGGCAATATGATAGCTGTCGCCCAGGTGTTGATAGTAGCGCTCTTCCCGAATGGGCCGGCCGGTCTCAATCACGTCGACGTACCGGCTGAACAGGCCCGACTGTTTGGTGAGCGGGTTCCACTGGGAGAGTAACCTCCCGGGTTCCACAACACCATTGGGTTTGAAAGCGCCGTAGCGAGCATCCCGCAGGTCGAGCATCCAGAAGTCGGTAATCTGGCCGGTACTATCCCTGACGGGCTCAAATATAGCGAGGTTGAGGTGATTGGTTTCCAGTACATGCCGCCCAACGGCCTGTTGCAGGGCAATTTCAGCATCGGTTTCCCGGAGCCGGACTACCAGCCACGGATCAAAGGCGGTTACATCCAGCATCAGGGCTTTGGGCAGACCTTCCTTTGTGTGCCAGAAAAATAGTCCGGCCTCTCCGGCAGGTTTACCAAGACGCTCGTCGATGAATTCGCTGAGCGCCGGCCACTGATGGGTCTTCATCAACGACAAAGGCCCGTCTGTATCCAGGGATATGTCCAGGAGCGTTCCGGCGACCGGATTCAGGTATTCCAGCTGAAAACCGGATGGGCCATACTCGTTCTGCAGACTGCCGATCAGAACAGCGTCGGATGAACATTGGAAAAATTGTTCAATGGCCGAAAACGAACGTTGCGTCACCATGTCTGGTCCACTTTCCCGCTTATACGTTGAGTCTTACTATATTAAACTCTAAATGTAGCCTTTTGGTATAAAACCCGGTAAATGGGTTCTGTAAACCGGCTGATTTTTTAGCCAGTGGAACCCCAAACGCCATTACGTATACAGCGCATGGTATACTTTCGTTTAAAATCTAAGGTATCATTCACCGGTTTACAATATCTTTAGGCATGCATTTTTGTGCGCCCGACCGGCTCTGATTATGGAAAATGAAGCAGTAGGTAAGAAAAAGAAGAAGAAAAAGGGAAACAAAGGAGTTGAGACCCTATTTCGGACAACAATGGCCAGCCACCTGAAGCTGAGCGAGATGGCCGATAGTAAGGCAAATATCATGATCTCGATCAATACGATCATTGTATCTATCCTGATCACGGTATATGCTAAAGATTTCGACAATTCGGGCAGTTTGTTACTTCCTACCGGTATCCTGACGACGGTATGTCTGCTGACCATCACCATCAGCGTATTGTCTACCCGGCCACGCATCAAGGCAAAGCCGCCAGGGCAGGAGCAGGCAGGCCCGAACCATACGGACCTGTTGTTTTTTGGCGATTTCATGAGACTCTCCCGTGAGGAGTACCGGTCAAGCCTTATTACGGTGCTGGACGATGACGATGCCGTGCATACGATGATGATCGATAACCTGTATGCGCAGGGGCTTGTGCTAACCCGGAAGTACCGTCTGCTCAAACTGGCGTATACGATCTTCATGATCGGCTTTCCGGTAGCAGTGGTAAGCTACGCCATTACCTTACTGGTCATCCGTTAACCAAATCTGCTAATTCAATCCTTTGATAGTGATGTAGCTGTTCTGATTCTGCAATCCCTGGTTGATAAACTGCATTTTCACCAGCGAGGGCTTGTTGATGGTCTCATAAAACTGGTCCAGGTATTTCAGCGTACGCTTTACGTAAGCCGGGTCGAGCAGCGGGTTGTTTTCGTACAGGGCGTAGATTTTCGGCTTTGCCCGGTTAAACTCATCGAACGCTTCCTGAAAAGCCTCCGCCGAGTAGTGATAGCCCCGGTAGAGCCGCTGCCGCACCGAACTGAGCTGCAGCTCTTCGGCCGGCCGGGCATACGGCGCATCAACAATCCCGGCATGGTCAAAGTCATACGGTACCGGAACGGGCTGCTTGTGCGCCTGGTCGGTCAGCAGTTTGATGTTGTGCAGGTACGGCACCGACCAGTCGGTGTTACCGATCAGGTATTCAAACACAGCTACCCGCAGCATATTTTTCAGGTCGGCCCTCGCCATATTGATCTGCTTTTTCTCCAGCAGGCTGGCCCCGTTGCGCTTCGCCAGGTCCTGCTCATCCTCCAGCAGAATGCCATACTTTGTTTCGGGGGGCCGCTTACCGAGTGAGTCTTCGTAGGTTACCCTGGCCAGCCGGGCTTTGAAACTATAGTCGGTCAGTTGATTCAGCACCTTATAAACCATATACTCCCGTACCACATACTCGTCGTTCTGGCAGTGGGTAACCAGTTTTAGCTTGTCCTGCTTCTCGAATATATTGGTTTTGGCTACCTTTTTCGGGAAGTTGAGCAGCAGGGGCGGAAACCGGCAGTTGGCCGAGCTACGGCGAAAATTCCCCCGCACTTTAATCCTGATGGGAAATGTTACCGGTTGCTGCTGCGTATCCTGATAGGTCAGCGTAGCGGCATGGTAGGCGGGGGTCTGTCCGCGATCTTTGAGCGTGGCCGACAGGTTGGCCCGTAGCGTCAGTTGCACGATGTCTTCCGTGTCGAACAGGGGCGAGGGTTTCTTTTTCTTCAGCGAGTCGGCCGGGGCGTTGCGGGTCTGAACGGTGGCCGTTCCCGCCGGGCTGACTGGGGTAAAGGATGCCTGTTTTGGTGGATGCAGGCATAATCCCAGGCTAACCAGAAAAATGAGTAGGGTAGAGGAAAGGTAATTCATGACAGCAACGTAGTTGACAAAGAGGGTAGTCAGCCAGACCGTCCACTCCGGGAAGCAGACGACCTGGCTGATGAACGCGAAAAATTTCAGACCATAGGTAGTTTCCAGCCGTTGTGGTAGCTGGCTTTCATAATCGTATTGGCCTGCGGGTCGTTCTTGAAGTTGCCGGCGGCTGCATCCCAGTACACCTTGCGTCCGGTCTTATAGGCAATATTGCCCATGTGCGCGTTGATGGCCGCCACGCTGCCGGTTTCGATACCGCACTTCAGGATGGCCGGGTTGTTGTCTTTTATGGCCTGCACAAAATTTTTGGTATGCTCGTTCAGGTAGTCGCCGTTGCGGGCCTGATCGGGTATGTCCTCCACTTTGTACACCTTAATGCCGTTTCTGGTTTCGGTTTCGGGGTGCAGCGCCCAGCCGCCCCGGTCCAGCACCAGCGTGGCATTGTTGCCGATGAAGGCAATGCCTTCGGTGCGGCCGTAATTGCCGCCGTCGATACCGGTGGCGTGTTCCCAGAGCATATTAAAGCCGTCGTATTCGTAAACGGCCTGTAGCGTGTCGGGCGTTTCGGAGGCATCGTCCGGGTAGGCCAGCTTACCACCCGAGGCCATCACGGACTTGGGTGCTTTGGCCTTCATGGCATACAGGGCAATGTCGATTTCGTGAACGCCCCAGTCGGTCATCAGCCCCCCGGCATAGTCCCAGAACCAGCGGAAATTGAAGTGGAACCGGTTGGGGTTGAACGGCCGTTTGGGAGCCGGTCCCAGCCACATATCATAGTCGACACCCGCCGGCGGTGCCGAGTCGGGCTTGACGGGGACGGGCATCATCCAGCCCTGATACGCCCAGACCTTGACCAGCCGGATGTTGCCCAGTTTGCCGGAACGGACGTACTCAATGGCTTTTTCGTAGTGGGAGCCGCTGCGCTGCCACTGCCCGATCTGAATGATTTTGTTGTAGCGTTTGGCCGCCGACAGCATCAGGGTGCATTCTTCGATGCTGTTGGCCAGGGGTTTCTCGCAATACACATGCTTGCCCGCCGACAGCGAATCGATCAGCGCCATACAGTGCCAATGGTCCGGAGTACCGATAATCACCGCATCGAGTGCCTTATTCTCCAGCATTTTGCGGTAATCTTTGTACACCTGTGGTTTGGTGCCCTGCATTTTCTCCACATCCACCGCCCGTTTGTCCAGCACGCTCTGGTCCACATCGGCGAGGGCGACGCACTGCACATCGCTCTGGAGGAGGTGCGAGCGGAGGTCCGACCAGCCCATGCCGTTGCAGCCGATGACCCCAATCTGGAGTTTGGCATTGGGCGATACATACCGGCGCTGGGCGGCAATGGCTTCAATGGACGGTAACCCGACGAGTCCGGCCCCGGAAGCGGTCAGAGCGGAATTGCGGATAAATTGTCTGCGTGACGTTTTCATAAAGAATAAGGGTTATAGAGCAATGACTGAAGGGTAAATTTATGTAAAAGCAGGTATTCTTTGCTATTCTGATTGTGAGCCAATAACGATAGTCTCTGTTGTGTCGCTAACCTGCTACCGGCAAGGATATACTGAACGCTGATCCTTCGCCTTCGCGAAGGAACACTTTCGACACTTATTTCACCGCCATGCCCCTTCGTTACATTAGCATAACTCAGGCTTAAGCCCAGTCCGGTACCCTGACCGGTCGGCTTGGTGGTAAAGAACGGCTGATAAATTTTATCGAGAATATCGGCAGGAATGCATGTGCCGTTGTCTTTTATCCGTACCGCTACCTTGCCATTGTCACCATAGGTAGTCACTTCAATCTGGGGCATATACCCATTGTGCTCTTGCTTCTGCCTATCCTGTACAACATAAAAAGCATTGTTGTAGAGATTCAGTAGTCCCCTTCCTATCTCTTGGGGAGCAATATGTACCTTGCCCAAACCAGCGTCCAGGTTCAGCCGCAGGCCAGCGGTGAAGGTCTGGTCTTTGGCCCGCAGGTTCTGATAAGCCAGTCGCAGGTATTCATCGGTGAGCGCATTGAGGTCGGTGGGTTCTTTCTGGCCGCTGCTGGCACGGGAGTGCTGGAGCATACTTTTGACAATGATGTCGGCACATTTACCGTGGTGGTTAACTTTCTCCGGTGTTTCTCTTAAATCTCCAGTAATGTCCAGTGCATCTTCAGCATGACCAGCCCTGATTTCTTCTTCCAATTCATCAACCAACTCGGTACTGACCTCCGAGAGGTAAAAAAGAGCCAAATCCGCTAAAATCAGCACCCGACTGCTATCATGTTTCGCCAGTGCCAGTTCATGCTGTAAGCTATCGGTTGCCTGGTTTTGCGAAGAGGCTATAAGGGGGCTGCAAAGCAGCAGGATAGCTAGTACGCAGAATTTCATCATCGGGCGGGTTTAGCTTAGTCAATATAGCTATTTTCCAGGAAGCAAGTGGGGAGGTACTTATTTTTTGGTAAAGGGACAGTGACTGTAAATCAGAGGTCTATAACCAAGCGTAAATATTTTTCGGACTAAAGTCCGACGGTACGTATATTCTTGATAATTTTGTGTCACTTCAACACTTCATCACCGACCTGATAATGCACTGGGCCGGTTTTTTTATGCCTAAGCGGCCTATTTTTGCCGTCTTGCAGGAAAATATCCGGCTCGTCGCGGTAACTTTTCAGGTCACTATGTCTTTTTCCAAAACAACAACCCCAATTACCTGTATGATTGATTTCTTACCGCAGTTGCAGAACCTGTTTCCCGAAGAGAGCCAGATTCCGGAGGAGTTTCGCATTGAGCCCGTTCACCAGCGCGAGTTCCTGATCAATGGCGAGATGCGGGCCTGGAACGGTGCCACCGTCGATGTGCTGTCGCCGGTACACGTAAAGACCGCCAACGGCCTGGAGCGCAAACTCATCGGCAGCTATCCCGTTACGACCGAAGCTGAAGCCATGGAGGCCCTGGATGCGGCTGTTGCTGCGTACGACAACGGCCGGGGCGAATGGCCCACCATGTCCATCGGCGACCGCATCAGATGCATGGAAAACTTCATCGGGAAGATGCTGGAGCGGAAGAAACAGATTGTCGACCTGCTGATGTGGGAAATCGGTAAAACACTGGGGGACTCCACCAAGGAGTTCGACCGGACGGTGGAGTACATCTACGACACTATTGATGCGCTGAAAGAAATTGATAGGTCCTCATCGCGGTTTAAGATCGAGCAGGGAATTATTGGTCAGATCCGGCGGTCGCCCCTGGGGGTGGTCTTGTGTATGGGGCCGTTCAATTATCCGCTCAACGAAACCTATACCACGCTGATCCCGGCCATTCTGATGGGCAATACTATCCTGTTTAAGCCGCCCAAGCATGGTACGCTGCTGCACTACCCTATGCTGGAGGCTTTCCGTGAGTGCTTCCCCCAGGGTGTCGTGAATACCATTTACGGCCGGGGGGCCAATGTGGTGCCGGCGCTGATGCAGTCGGGTAAGATCAACGTCCTGACGCTGATCGGCTCCAGCCGCGTGGCCGACCAGTTGAAAAAAATGCACCCGAAAGTAAACCGCCTGCGGGCCGTGCTGGGGCTGGATGCCAAAAACGCCGGTATTATTCTGGAGAACGCCGACCTTGAACTGGCCGTTAAAGAATGTATTCTCGGTTCGTTGTCATTCAACGGGCAGCGGTGTACGGCCATCAAGATTATTTGGGTGCATCGGTCGGTGGCCGACCAGTTCCTGAGCCGTTTCTGCGAAGAGGTGAACAAACTGAAACCCGGTATGCCCTGGCAGAAAGGTGCCCAGATTACCCCGCTGCCGGAGCCGAACAAACCGGCGTATCTGACCGAGTGCATTCAGGATGCCGAAGCGCTGGGGGCCAGGGTGCTGAACGAGGGCGGAGGCACCGTAGAGGCTTCATACTTCTCTCCGGCGGTGGTGTACCCGGTTGCCAAAGGCATGAAACTCTACCGGGAGGAGCAGTTTGGACCGGTCATACCGGTGGTGCCATTCGACGATATTGAGGAACCCATCGAATACATTATCGAATCCGATCACGGGCAGCAGGTAAGCCTGTTCGGCACGGACACCGACCAACTCGCCCGCCTGATCGACCCGCTGGTGAATCAGGTGAGCCGGGTAAACATCAACGCCCAGTGCCAGCGCGGACCCGATACGTTCCCCTTCACCGGGCGCAAAGATTCGGCCGAAGGAACACTGTCGGTGGAAGATGCCCTGCGCTCCTTTTCAATCCGCACAGTGGTAGCTACCAAAGATACCGACGCCAACAAAGCCATTCTGAACGAGGTTGTCAGCGACCACAAATCGCAGTTCCTCTCAACGCGGTATATTTTCTGATGCGTTCGGCACCGGCGTACGTAACGCGGATTGTAAATCCGCAACTGACTTAGGCTTACGTTTCTTACGTTCGTCCGCGATTGTATCGCGGACGAGCAGAACAGAGTATGTAATTCAAAGCGAACCCTCACAGGTTCGCTTTTTTTGTGTAAGTTTCGTGCCGTAACCGAGTCCAACCCAATCTGTCAACAGACCTGCACCATGGGCCTTTTTGATTTTATCCGAAACGAATTCATCGAAGTCATCGACTGGGTCGATAACTCCACCGATACCGTCATCTGGAAGTTTCCCGACAACGGCAACAACATAAAGTACGGTGCCCAACTGACCGTTCGGGAGTCGCAGGTGGCCGTGTTCATGAACGAGGGGCAGATTGCCGATATTTACCCGCCGGGCCGCTACGAACTGACCACGCAGAACATGCCGATCATGACCACCCTGCGGTCGTGGAAATACGGCTTTGAATCGCCGTTTAAGGCAGACGTTTATTTCGTCTCCACCAAACAGTTTACCAACCTGAAATGGGGCACGCAAAACCCGATCATCGTACGCGATCCGGAGTTTAAGCAGGTGCGGGTGCGGGCCTTTGGGGTGTTCTCGCTGCGCGTGGCCAATGCCGGTACATTCCTGAAGGAGTTTGCGGGAACAACGCCCGTTGTTCGCATCAGCGATGTGGAGGGGCAGCTCCGGACGGCCATCGTCAGCACCTTCTCCGATACGGTAGCGGAGGCTAATGTTTCGGTACTCGATCTGGCGCGGAACTACCAGGAACTGGGCGAAAAGCTGCGGCCGATGCTGCAAAATGATTTTACCGCTTACGGCCTCGAACTGACCCGATTCTATATCGAAAACACCAGCCTGCCGCCGGAGGTAGAGTCGTTCCTGGACAAAACGACCCAGATGAATATGGTCGACGATATGGCCCGTTTTCAGCAATTTCAGGCGGGCGTAGCCATTGAGAAAGCGGCCGAAAGCGACGGTCCGGCCGGTACCGCCGTGCTGATGGGTGGCTTGGGCAGTTTCATGAACAGCACCAATGCGGGTAATCTGCCCCCGCAACCCGGCCAGATTCCCGACAAAGCCCAGATTCTGGCACTCATCAAAGAACTGGGCGAACTGAAAGCGGCCGGTATTCTGACCGAAGAAGAGTTTGCCGCCAAGAAAGCCGAATTACTGTCGAGGCTGTAGGAACTCTAGAAAAGTCATGCATTCTGAATTAACCGATGTCGTTCGGGTGCCCTGTAAGACCTGCGGCTCGCAGCTGAAATTCTCGGCCGATAAGCAGAAGCTCAGTTGCGATTACTGCGGCAATACCGAAGACCTGCCGTTTACCAAAACCCGGCTGATTGAAAACCCGCTGCCGTTCCGGCTGGAGAAAACCCAACTGACCCACGCGCCAACGGAAGAAAAACGCGTGTATGCCTGCCGGAACTGCGGGGCCAAAACTACCATCAATTTCGATACGCCCACGGTAACCTGCGCCTTTTGCGGCTCCAAAAACGTAAACCCCGAGGCTCAGAAGACGCGGCTTATCGAACCGGCCGGGGTGTTGCCGTTCCGCATTTCCAAAGAGGGGGCTTTGCAGCGCTTCAAGAGCTGGGTGGGCGACGATTGGTTTGCCCCCTCCGACCTCAAGGCCGGAGCCATGCTGGATAACCTCCACGGCATGTACATTCCCTACTGGACCTTCGACGCCAGGGCCTACTCCGACTACGAAGGCGAAGCCGGCTTTTACTATTACGTGCCGGTACAGGTCCGCGACGCCAACGGCCGGCTGGTTTCCCAGCAGCAGCAACGGGTACGCTGGGAGTACCGGTCGGGCAGCCACCAGGCTTTCTACGACGATGTGCTGCTGATGGCCTCTAAAAAACTATCGGCGCAGGAGAGGACTGTGCAGGAGGTCAGCCGCTACGACATGCAGGCTGTGGTCGATTACGACCCCTGTTTTCTACTGGGTTGGGAAGCGGAGGTGTACAGTATCGACCTGACCGAGAGCGTCCGCAAGGCCGAGGAGCAGATCCGCGACCGGGAGCGCAGTGCCTGCGCCGGTCAGATGGGAGGTGATACCCAGCGCGGGCTGCGGGTAAATACCCGGCTCACCGAGCAGACGTTCAAGCATATTCTGCTGCCGCTCTGGATTTGCGCCTACATCTACAACGGCAAGACGTACCGGTTCCTGGTCAATGGACAAACCGGGCAGGTGGCCGGCGAGCGACCAAAGTCGGTCTGGAAGATCGCGCTGGTAGTGGGGGCGTTTCTGCTGCTGGTGCTGTTGCTGTACAGCCTGGCAAAAAAGTAAAGCCAGTCTTTGTAGCTTTGCGCCGTTTGTTTCATTCAAAAACTCGTTTCGTGCTGATTGCAGACCGGCTCCAGAAAACCTTTGCCGATATACAGGCTGTCCGCTCTATTTCCCTGGCACTCCCGCCCGGCCGCATAGTGGGCCTGGTAGGGGCCAGCGGTTCCGGCAAAAGCACCTTGCTGAGCCTCCTGGCGGGCTTGCTCGATGCCGATAGTGGGGAGGTATCACTCAACGGGAAGCGGGTGCCAGGGCCGTCGGAGGTGCTGGTGGCCGGGCATACAGCTATCCGGCTGGTGCATCAGGAATATCAGCTTATGCCCAATGTGTCGCTGCGGGAAAACATTGCCTATGCGGTGCGTTTCTACGAAAAGGAATACCAGCGCTTCCGGGTCGATGAACTACTAAAGCTCTGCCGCCTGGAAGCCGTGCAGGGCCATTTACCCCGGCAGGCCTCCGGTGGCGAGAAACAGCGTACCGCCATTGCCCGCGCCATTGCCGAGAAACCGGCCGTGCTGCTGCTCGATGAACCCTTCAGCCACCTCGATCTGCCCAACCGCACCCTTATCCGAGACTTGCTCTTCGACCTCGTTCGCCAGGAGCAGACCGCCTGTCTGTTTGTTACTCACGACGCCACCGATGCCTTATCCATTGCCGATGAAGTAGGTATTCTGCAAACGGGGCACCTCATCCAGCTTGGCCCTCCGGTAGTTGTATACCGCAAGCCAATAACCGCGTATGCCGCCCGCATGACCGGCCCGGCCAATATCATCCGCGCCAGACACCTGCCCGCTCTGGGGCTGGCCGCTTCTTACCACCCCGATGCGTGTTTCTGCCTCCGCCCCGAACAGATTCATCTCAGCGTGGAAGGGATACCAGCTACCGTTCGGGCCGTGTTCTTTAAAGGCAGCCATTTTGAAGTGGAGGCCGAGGTAAACCGCTACGTCCGGCTCCGGCTGCTGACAACCCGAATGGATCTCGACATAGGCTCTGCCATACAGCTGCAAATCGCAGAAGATGCCGTCTGGTGGCTGAAATAGCCGGAGCAGGAGGGCAGAAGTAAAAACGTATACCCGAAACTTTAGCCCGTACGGTTGGTTACGTAGGCATTAACTCAACAACAAACGTTATGGACAAGAAACAGCACGAAGGATACAACGATCCTTTCAACGAAAACACCCAACCACCCAGCACCCTGGTGAGCATCAAAACCGAAGATGTAGACGTGGATGCCGACGAGGTAAACGATAATTCGATGGGCGAAGAGGGTTACGGCGAAGATTACCTGGAGCGCTCCAAACGCGAGCGGAGTAAGTAATGTCTCGCCCAGCAGGGATGCTGGGCTTTTTCTTGTAAGAACCCCAACGCACTCAGCAGCGATGGGGAGTCTGACTTTTATAAACTCAGCCAGAAAGAGGCTTTCACCGCAAAAGCCGTGACGCCGGGATTGTCGCGATAGGTAAGGCGGTGGATGGCATCGACACGCATAACTTTAAGGATGTTGTCGATGCCGTAGCCCACCTCCACATACGGTGCCCGGCCCAGCGGCTGAAAACCGGCCACGGGATTGCCCTGCTCGTCGGTAGCCGGAATGGCCGATAAATTATCCTGACTGACTCCCCCCACCAGGACTTTGGCGGTGGTCAGAAAACGCCATTTCAAACGCCGGATGGCCGGTATGCGGTTAAAGAATAATCCCTCAAAATTATGCTCAATCCGTAGCGCGGCATAGCGGTCGCAGACAAATTCAAAGAAGTTCATCAGGTTATACGCATTATCGACGTAGAACCAGGATTCGTTGCCCAGGGGTGTATGCAGCAGCGGGTAGGGCAGCGTAGACGGAATATAGCCTACCGTGGCGTTGTAGTAGGTCCGGCCCAGCGTGCCCATCCGGAACGAGTGCTTCAGCGTGAGCGAAAACCGATGGTAATTAAATGCTCCGTCCAGCACGTTTCGCATACCAATAACGTACCGGAAGGTGTAGACTGGTTTGCGGGTCGCACCCAGATTGAGCCGCTCGTTGTCGTTCTGGAGAATCACCTCATCGGGAGCCAGTCGGGTTTCCAGCATAAGCTCGGTGGTCCGGAAATTACGGTGCAGGGGCGAATCGGCTCCCTGCCCGGGCTTGGTTCGGTAGGCAAATGTATACAGAGGGTCAAACGTCTGGTTGCGGAAGGTAATGGTTTGCGTAAAGCCTTTCCCTAGTTCCCGGCGCAGATATACCTGATTGTCTTCCTGGTAATACGGTCGCCGGTAGCTGCCAAACCGGGCATAGGCAGAAAAGAAGGAGTTTCCGCCCAGGTTCTCGGGGGTAAACCCCAGACGTTCCAGATCGTAGCTGCGCTTGACACCCACAATAGTCCAGGGTTTGAGGGTAACGATATAATCGGCCCCCAGGCTGTACTTAAACTGCCGGTCGAGGGTACCATAGGCGGCATACCCCTTGAGCACCCACCGGCGGCTGAATCCCGGATTGGTGCGCAGCCCCACCCGAAAGCGGTGGCCCTCAATGGTATTGTTGGCGTAACTGTATAGCAGGGGGCCAACATCCAGGTGCAGTGGCCCGAGCGGTTGGTAGCCGTTGAACCCAAGCCGAATCGCGAACCGGTAGCCACGCGCCGGCCGGTGTTGGTTCCATCTCCTGCTCGATATGGACCTCGTCGATGAAATTGATATTCGCCCATTTGTCAATCTGGGCTTCCACCTGCACCAGCGCGTGGGTGGTGGTGTCGATCCAGATGGTGCCGGCAAAGGCCAGGTCAGATGTCCGCTTCGGCTGGTAATCGATCTGGTAGCAGACCGATTCTCCCACAGATACCGTATCGATCAGGCGATAGGTGTACACCCCCTGCCAGACATCGGCAATAGGCGAGGGAATATCCTTTTGCAGGACATTGAGGTAGTTGCGATAAAAATTATACTGCTGGAACGAGGTGCCGGTAAACTGCGAAATCAGGCCGCCGTCGGTCACGCCCACCGCTTTCACCTGTGTTTTCCGGACCAGCTCTTTGGCTTTTTCCGGGCTGCTGCGGTGGTAGTAACTGGAGAACTGTTCAGAAATAAAAATGGGTACGGCCGGTTTACCGTCATCGTCGGTTATTGTCGGTAACCGGGAAAGGAGTCGCCCAACCGGCCCTCTTCTGGGTTTGGTTATCCCCTTTCCGGTTGTAATATTCTGCTCGACATTATTGATATACGCTTCTATCTTGGTGTAGCTCTCGTATTCATACGCGGTCAGCAGGTCTGGGTTGTATTCATCCCGGTGCCGGATCACCTCCCGCATAATGCGGTAGGCCGGATCACCGCCCTTACCGTAAATTTTTACCTCTTCCAGGCGTTGGCTCGTGGGTACCAGCGTTACATGAATGGTCTGGTTCTGAAACGGCAGGATGGGGTACGTTCGGGACTGATAGCCTAAACAGGATACCAGCAGCGAGTCACCGGACTGTTTGGTGCTTAGCCGGTAGCGGCCCTGGTCGTCGGTGGTTGTACCGGCAGTTTTGCCTTTAATGGCTATGCCGGCAAAGGGCACCGGTGTTCCGGAGGGTTCGGTTACCCGGCCTGTTAGGGTATAGATTGTCTGTGCCTGGGCGATATTGATAAACAGAACCAATCCGTACACCAATACCCTGACAAGCCGGGGTAGCCCTTTACTCATTGGGTTGGATAATAGTTGAACGATGTATCTACACAAATATAGTCAACGAAGTTTACTAATTCGTCGGGGGATGGCCATTAAAAGATGAAGCGGCTGAAAAGCTTTCCAAACACCCTGATTTGTTGGATGAGCCATTCAATTGCCTGGTTTTTTGGGCTATTCTTTACCGGATACGACAAAAAAAGCCCCTGCGTTGCAGGGGCTCAGCAAAATAGGAAGATAGTACGGTTTTATCAGACGGGTTCGGCAATTAATGCCGGCTTTTTGCGCAGGCTATTGGCACCTTTAACAACCATGAAAATAACGAAAGCGACGATGATAAACTGAATGGTGATGTTGAGGAAGTTTCCGTAGCGGATGGCTACCTCCGGGGTTTCACCGACGGCTTCTTTAAGCACAATTTTCAGATTGCTCAGGTCGACTCCACCCAGGAACAAACCAATAATTGGGTTAAGAATGTCTTCTACCAGTGAGTTTACAATTTTACCGAAAGCCGCACCGATGATTACACCAACGGCCAGATCCAGCACGTTACCCTGAGCAATGAACGTTTTAAATTCCTTAAGCATAGTCGTGATTGTTTTAGAATTGGTTTTAAGTTAAGATTATGGGACAAAGTTGTACCGAAAACATCGTCTCGTCAATAGGCAACTTGCTAAGGTATAGGGAGTTAATAGCCTTTTAATGCTGTTTGTAAATATGAACGGATAATCGACCACAATTAATAAAAAGTTAATGATGTTTTCTTCAGATTTAGCTGGTTATGGACTTTATCGACTACTACGCCGTGTTAGGTGTGCCTAAAGATGCTTCAGACGAAGACATCAAAAAGGCTTACCGCAAACTGGCCCGGAAACACCATCCGGACCTGAATCCGAATAATCCGGAAGCCCACAAACAATTCCAGCAGATCAACGAGGCCAACGAGGTGCTGAGCGATCCGGAAAAACGTACGAAGTACGACCAGTACGGCAAAGACTGGCAACAGGCCGAGCAGTTCGAGCAGGCCCGCCGGCAACAACAGCAAGCCTACGGGCAGCCGCCGGGCGGAGGGTATTCGTTTACCGGCGATTTCGACGACAGTATGTTCTCCGATTTCTTTGCATCTATGTTCGGCGAGCAGGCCGGCCGGCAGCGGAGCCGGCGTCAGGCGCAGTTTCGGGGATCCGATTACCAGGCGGAGCTGCACCTGAGCCTCGTGGATGCGTATACTACGCATAAGCAAACGCTGACGGTGAACGGGCAGAACATCCGTATCACCATTCCGGCCGGGGTAGAGAATGGGCAAAAGATCAAACTGGCCGGTTACGGAGCACCCGGCGCGAGCGGTGGCCCCAACGGCGACCTGTACATTACGTTTGTGATTGGGGATGATCCCCGCTTCAAACGGAAAGGCAACGACCTCTACGTAACCGAAGAGCTGGACCTGTACACGGCCGTTTTGGGTGGCGAGAAGATCATCGACACTATGGGCGGAAAGGTCAAAGTTACGGTACCACCCGAAACCCAGAACGGGGCTACCGTCCGATTACGGGGGAAAGGTTTTCCCGTTTACAAGGACGAGGGTAAGTTTGGTGACCTGTACGTACAGTGGCAGGTAAAAATTCCGACAGATCTGACCGAAGAGCAGAAAGAGCTGTTCCGCAAACTGGCTACTTTATAAACCCACAAACGCTATGGCATCTCAGGATCTGATACTGATCAGCGAATTCTGTACGCATTACCGGATTGAAACGGAATTTGTGTACCTGCTCGAAGAGCGGGGGTTGATCGAAACCCTCACCATCAATCAGGCGGTTTATGTGCAGCCGGACCAGCTTATCCGGCTGGAGAAGTTAATCCGGCTCCATCAGGATCTGGCCATTCACCCCGACGACCTTGATGTGGTTGCTCGGTTGCTTGAGCGCATCGAATCATTGCAGGAGGAGGTAAGCCGGTTGCAGCAGCGACTGGGTTTTCAGGAGCGGTGAACCGACTGCCCCGTAGGCGGGTAACCGAAAAGCGCCGGCTCTGAGAGGGCCGGCGCTTTTCGGTTTACATGTAGTTGAGGTCGTTATGGTGTTTCAGGTGAATGATGCCCACGGCGTTCAGCAACCGGATCAGCGGGTAGGTAGGGTCGAATTCATGCCAGCGGAAACCGCCGAAATTGGCGCGGCCGCCGTATTTGTGGTGGTTGTTGTGGTACGATTCGCCCATCATCAGGAAGTCGAACGGCAAAAGGTTTCTGGCCGTATCGTCTATCTTAAAATTGACATAGCCGTAGCGGTGCGCGTACCAGTTGATAATAGCCCCATGTACCGGCCCCATAAAGTAGTGAAAAGGCAGCAGCAGAAACAGCCACCAGGCGGTGGCAAAGTGAATATAAAACAGGGTATAGGCTACGCCCCAGGCAATCCTAACCACCCAGCGGTCGCCGAGCCACTCCATAAACTTCCAGTTCGGCACGCCCTTTTTGAATTTCGGGTCAATATGATCTTTGTTCTTCAGAATGTCGTTGTAGAATGATTTGGTCTTCCACATCATATCGACCAGGTTGTCGGAGTACTCCGGCGAGTGAGGGTCTTTATCTGTGTCGGCATAGGCGTGGTGCAGCCGGTGCATGATGCCGTAGGCGCGGGGACTCAGGAACGACGACCCCTGGCTGATGAAGGTGAGCACGTAAAAGAATTTCTCCCAGAAGGGACTCATCGTAAACATTTGGTGGGCAGCGTAGCGGTGTAGAAAAAAGGTTTGCATCAGCACCGACAGGTACCAGTGCAGCAGAAAGAAACCAATTATGATCATGCGAATAGCGGACTAGTGTAAGCGATGCCGCAAAACTAGCGCCTGAAAGCAGGGGGGGAGATGACAAAAATCAGGAGTTGGCCGGTAACGTACTGACTTTTGTCAGGCAGGGCCACTTAGTTGGGGTTCAGGGAGGAGTTCCTGCGGCTGCGAAACTCCTTGTAGTCACCGACCAGCAGGGCCGCTTCGTGGAGCAGTTCGGTAACGTTGATTTCGTCGGTGAGCAGGTCAATTTCTGCTTCCAGCTTTTTCAGATCCACTTTGGATTTTCGATTCTTGCCGGCGGGGCTGTCCATTGAATCGAGCAGCATAATACGACCGATCAGGAGCAGGCCCAGGGAGGTCTGTAATTCCGGCAGGAGATAGCTGTATTTTGTAACTTTTACGGTACTCATTCCAAAACGACAGTTTGACAAAGATAACGAAAAGCCCCGCACCGGCCGATACGGGAACCTAAATTTATTTGCCGGACAAGCTTTGTATTCCTATATATTTTATAAGTAGTCTATAGATTAAGCATATTTTAACTTGTCTTTCGCGGCCTCTTCGTAATTTTATACTCGAACGACCACTTACAATCACCTTATTGTTATGAAGAGAGCTCAATTAAAAGAGTATTATGGCCATATTGCCATTGTGTCAATCCTGATTCTGACGCAGTTATACAGCGTCTTTATGGTTCTTACTACCGATTTGCAACTGACCGTTCCGCATTACCTGGGTTTTCTGGCTACGGCAGGTGTAGCCATGCTCCTTTTTATACGACCGGCTTATATGTTTTATGGTCTTGGAATTATCCTGATTTTGGGCGTAGAGAATATTATTGGCTTCACCCCTGAACTTCGGTTTACTAATACACGCTGGTATTCGGGTAGTCTGGCGCTGCCGGTGGCCTACCAGAATTATTCGTTGTTTTTGTTTCTGCTATGGTCCATGTTTTCGTACCAGCGTCTGGCGCAGCTCGGAAAAACGTTGTTGGCGAAAGCCAGTTAAGCAGCACAACCCCATAGCCGAACCCAAAAGCCCTTTCTGATTGAAAGGGCTTTTGGGTTCGGCTATGGGGTATTATACCAATTCGAGGGCCATATGTCGTATATCTTTTAAGCCCATCGCCTGATTATCGTGCAGTTGTATGATCCGCAATCCCAAATCCCAAATCCGAAAAGGTATCAGACAGGCCAAAACGGAGCAGGTTGGGTTCATCTACGTATAGCGCGAGCCGTTTTACCATCCGCTGGAAACCGTACATCCCCTCTACCAGTATGGGTGTATGTAGTTCGAGCAGTACGTTCGGAGCAGTGAGGAGCGGTTTTGCCAGATTCAGGGTCTGTTTGTCCGGTTCAAATGGCTGGTAAAGGGTGACGTTCCGGATGTTGGCCAGGGCAATCCGGGCGTGCCAGAGCATACCAACGCGCAGAATGATCTGTTGCCTGTCGATCAGCAGAGGCCGGTGCATGACGGCGTTCATGTGCGCCATCAGAAATAGCATCGTATAGAGAGTAAGGAGTGTAAGGCCTGTAGCCAGGGTGGGACTGTACCGCATGACCAGCAGGTGAACCAGCGTACCTTCCAGCAGGCAGACAAACAGCACCGCTACAACCAGCCCGGCAAAGCCTGTTTTGCGGTGCATCGAATAAATGAGTTGGTCGGAGTTGTACCCGGGCCGGAGCCGCCACGAAAACAGCGCGTAGCGCAGCATGACCAACTCACTTGACAGCGCTCTGAACAGGAAAGTGCCGCTCAGCGCCCGATTGAGTTTGGGTGAGAAAGGAGAAACGTTCATGGTGTGTGTGGTATAGAAAGATGCCCCAAAATTATAGGTTATTGCTGCCTGCGGCAATGGTTTTTGTGTAAACGGTTGTTCCGGCTGACCGTTGTCCCGGTTAAAGCCGGCCATCGGGTATGTAGTGGGATACTACTGCGTAGCATTGAGCAATATTTTCTACAGATTTCTACAGTACTACGAAGATATGACAGCACGATAAGCCTGCCATATGTCTGTATTTCAACGGCTCCGGGCCACACGCTAAGCTTGACGGGGAGTTTCGGGGAGTTGGCACAGATTTTTCACTTGTTTTGGCGAAACGTTAATGTCAACCACTTAATATACAACATCATGGGAAATCTTCTGTATACTGTAGCGGTGATTCTGATCATCCTATGGTTAGTTGGTCTGTTAGGCTTTAACAGCTTTGGATTAGGCAACATCATTCACGTACTGCTGGTTATTGCCATTATCGCTATTCTGCTGCGGGTTATCGGCGGTGGCCGAGCCGTCTGACAGGTCCGTTGGTAATACACAATCGGGTTTATGCTGAGAACGCACGGTGTAAGAGCCCTGTATCCTGTCTTTCCGACTGGCTACAGGGTTTTTCAGTTTGTAGTGCCGGCATCTTCGCCGGCACCGTAGGCCAGACCTGTCCAGTCCCAGTTTTCCCGGCCCTTGGCCATAGCCGATACCAGCCTGCCCTGTACCAGTTGCGCCAGCGGCATAGGTGCGTTCACTTCACCCGCCATTTGGAGGACCAGGTTCATATCTTTCAGGCCAAGTGGGAGCCGAAAACCAACGTTTTCATCGTAAACCTGCCGGGCAATCATGCTGCCGTAGTTCCTGTAAATGGGGCCGGCAAAGATCGTGGCCGCAAACATATCGATCAGCGCCTGCCGCGACACGCCGTTCTTTTCGGCTACCGTCATGGCCTCGGCCATCGCTTCCATGGCGGCTCCAATCATGAAGTTCCCCGCCAGTTTGACTACGTTGGCTGCCGATGGGTCATCCCCGAAATCATAAATCCCTTGCGCCACAATGTCCGACAGAATCGGCTTCACCAACTCCCTTGCTTTAGCCTCACCTGAGACACAGACCCAGGCTTGTTTGGCTGCTAACGCAGCCGGGCGACCGAATACCGGGGCCGCTACGTAACCGGCTCCAAAGCCGGCGTGGTGGTCGGCCAGTTGCCGGGCGGTCTGGGGAGCAATGGTGCTCATGGAGATATGGATGCCGCCGGCACCCACCTGTTGGGCGAACTCGTCCTGTAGCGTTACCGCTTTCAGGGCGACATCATCGCTGAGCAGGGTGATGACAAACCGACTGCCCTGGGCTACCTCAGCCGGGCTGGAGGCTATGGTAGCCCCTTTGTCGGCCAGGGGTTTTGCTTTGTCTGGAGTTCGGTTGTAAACGGTGAGGGGATACCCGGCAGCCAGTATGTTTTCGGCCAGAGGCATTCCTAAACTGCCTAAGCCAATGAGGCCAATGGACTCGTTCATACGTTTTAATTTAAGTTGTTAGATGATGAATAGCTCGTATTTCATAGAGGAAGACTCCTGAAAGTAGCGTTGCAATGGATAAAAAACAACAAGGACGGTAAAAGCCGTCCTTGTCATAAAAAGCAGAAAAAGTGCCGAAGAATTAGAAGCTACTAACGTTCAAACGGCCACCCGTGGCGCATTTCCCTGCCAGAGAAGGAGTAGCGGTTACGCTACCCAGGATAGCCTGCTTAATTTGGGAGGCTGTAGCACCCGTATTTATTGATTTGTAAAGGGCGGCCGCTCCGGTTACGTGGGGAGTCGCCATTGATGTGCCGTTGTAGGAGGCATAGCCGGATACAACTTTTCCTTTGCTGGAAACCGGTACTGTCGACCAGATACCGGAACCTGGAGCACCCAGATCAACCTTAGTAGCGGCATAATTTGAAAAGCTCGATATTGCGCCCGTACTCGTGATAGATGCCACCGCAATGATATTATCGTTCGGGTAGCCGGATGGGTAACTCGTGTTCGTTTCCCGATCAAGCCCATCGTTACCAGCGGCTGCAATAAACAGGATTCCGGCATCTCCGGACCGGGTTATGGCATCCTGCAAGGCTTGTGAGAAGCCCCCTCCGCCCCAGGAATTATTGGTAGCCACGATGTTCAGATTATGTCTTGTTTTCAGGTCGGTGATGTAATCAACGGCTTTGATGGCGTTGGCCGTTGTGCCACCGTTAGAACCGAGAAACTTGGCCGAAATCATTTTGACCGACCAGCATACACCGGCTACGCCTTTTCCGTTGCCGCCCACTCCACCGATAGTGCCGGCTACGTGGGTACCGTGATCGTCAGTTGCGCCGTCGAAGACAGTGTTGTTACCACCGGCAAAATCCCAGCCGTAGACATCGTCAACGTACCCGTTTCCGTCGTCGTCACGGTTATTGCCCGCTATTTCACCGGGGTTTACACCGGCGTTTGCTGCCAGATCTTCATGGGTGTACATGTATCCTTCGTCAATGATGCCTACGTACACAGTAGACGAGCCTGTCTTATTGGCTAGCCAGGCGGTTGCGGCCCGGCTGCCAAACTGGTTATCATTGGCCGACATGCCCCAAAGAGACCCATTCGTGAAATAAGGGTCATTGGAGGTTGCCTGATGACGATAAATAAAATTAGGCTCCGCATACTCAACATCGGCATCTGTTTGCAGGTCGGCAATGGCTTCCAGAACCGCTTTTTGCGTCTTGATTACATAAACCCCCTCTTTCTTGCCGGCTTTCTCCATTGCCTTGTTATAGATTTTTTCGGCAACCTGACCTTTTACCTTCTCCAGCGCTTTTGACTTTTTACCCTCATCAACACCTTCTTTAAACTTAACAAGTACTTCACCGGCCACGTATTCTTCACCGGCGGCCATTGTTCGCAGAGTAGCACCTGTTTTGGTTGCTGATGCGGCACTATCGAAGTCTTTCACCGGCTCGCAGCCTACCAGTGTCAATGTAGCAGCCAATGTTATCGCAGCCGCCCCCCTCATGTTTAGGTTAATCGCCTTTTTCATAAAATTATTTTGATGAATAAATGAAACTGGGTTCTAAGTTAATAAAGAATTTTCCAGAAATGCCATAAAAATTTTTATCCTTATTTTTCGGTAATGAGTAATTTTAAGTTAAAAAAATAAGGCAGATCCACTGATCTGCCTTTGATTAAGCGTATAAATACTTAGATTAAGCTAATTTCCAACCGTCCCGGTAATTACGCGAAACAAACTGATTTGCTTCGTCGAAATTAGTAATCTTCATGTTCTTGCCGTCCCACATGAGTTTCTTCCGGCCAGGGTAGGTAAACCCTCTGCCGTCGGCTCTGGGTGTTCGCAACGTGTAACTGCGGATGGCCAGGTTCCCCATCAGTACCGACTCGGTTAGCGGACCGGCAAAGTCGAAAGACGATGTCAGCGCTTTGTGTTCCTTGCTGTTGAAACCGGCTTTGCAGGCTTCGGTCCACAGTACCTGATGGCCGTTCTCCGGAATGCCTTTGCCATCGGCCCCTTTAGGCTTGGGAGCCGCTTCCAGTTTCTGGCCGCTCTTGGTGTACAGTTTGGGGTCGTCGCCGTACATACCGCAGGCAATCAGTCCTTTATCGCCAAGCAGGAACACGCCGTTCTCACCGTTTTCGGGGAAGGGTTCGCCTTCCGGCAGCATCTCGGGCCGGAACGGGCGCAGACCGCCATCCAGCCAGACCATCTTCACCGCCGACTTGTTCTTAGAGGACGCCGGAAACTTCAGCTCGACCTGCGAGGAGGGCGGGCAGCCTTCCGGAATGTATTCGGGTGTCCAGTCTTTCAGGAACACCTGTCCGATGCTGGTTTCCACTTCGGTCGGGTAGCCCAGGCCCAGCACCCGGAAGGGTACGTCCATAATGTGGCATCCGATGTCGCCCAGCGCTCCGGCACCGAAGTTCCACCAGCCGCGCCATTTGAAGGGGTGGTAGGCCGGAGTGTAGCCGACTTTCTGCGCTGGTCCGAGCCACAGGTCCCAATCCAGATCGGCGGGTTTTTCGGCGGCTGCCTGGGGTACCGGGATGCCCTGCGGCCAAACAGGCCGGTTGGTCCAGAGGTACACGGTATGCACGTTTCCAACAAGGCCTTTATCAAACCACTCCACCATCTGCTTCTGCTGGGGGTTCGATGACCCCTGATTCCCCATCTGCGTGACCACCTTGTATTTGCGGGCGGCTTCGGTCAGGGCACGCGCTTCATAGATGTTGTGCGTTAGCGGCTTCTGTACGTACACGTGCTTACCCCGCTGCATAGCGGCCATAGCCACAATGGCGTGCGTATGGTCGGCCGTAGACACGGTTACCGCATCAATCGTGTTGCCTTCCTTGTCGAGCATTTCGCGGAAATCCTTATAGCGCTTGGCTTTTGGGTGTTTCTCGAAATTCTCCTTCACGCGGGGCAGGCCCCAGTCTACGTCGCAAAGTGCCACCATGTTGTTGACACCGTTGTTAAAGGCGTTGTTGGTATCGCTGAAGCCTTTACCACCAATGCCCACTCCGGCGATGTTGAGCTTATCGCTGGGGGCAATAAAACCCCGGCCCAGTACGTGACGTGGTACAATGAAAAAGCTTCCGGCAGCTGCCAGCGCGCCGGCCTGCAGGAATTGACGGCGGGAGGACGTCGGATGAGATTCGTGCGCCGTGTTTTCTGACTCTTGCATCTGAATAGTTAGGAAAATAATACAGGATATACTACAAAAGGAATTGGCGGCTAAGTTATACCTCAAAAACGACAAGTTTTAGCCGGAATTATAATATCTTTCCGGTTTCCCGGCCATACCGGGCTGGTGAACCGGAGTGCCCTGTAATCCTTAACCTCTGATAGCATGTATCGCTTCTCTAGCCTATGGCTCTGTTTACTCGCTTTGGGATGTTCACTGCCCGCTCTGAGCGCTCAAAAGCCTCCAAAGCGTAAGACTACCGTCACCATTGTTGGTGAGCAATTCTACATCAATGGGCAGCCTACCTTCAAAGGCCGGACCTGGAACGGTCATAAACTAGAAGGACTGTTGCCTAACTCGCGTATGGTACAGGGCATCTTTGATGACTACAATCCCGAAACAAACGCTAAATGGGCCTACCCGGATACAAAACAATGGAGTGCCGACCGCAATACCGATGAGTTTATAGCAGCCATGCCCGTCTGGAAACAGCACGGTTTGCTGGCGTTCACCATCAATCTGCAGGGAGGTAGCCCGGAGGGGTATTCCAAAGACCAGCCCTGGGAAAATTCAGCCTTCAATGCCGATGGTAGCTGGCGACCAGACTTTATGAATCGGCTCAGGCGTATTCTAAACAGGGCCGATGAACTGGGCATGGTGGCCATTGTCGGCTATTTTTATTTCGGGCAGGACGAGCGGTTTACAAATGAAGCTGCCGTAATCCGGGCGGTCGATAACGCTACCGACTGGCTGCTGGATGGTGGTTACCGGAATGTGCTGGTCGAAATCAACAACGAGTGTAATGTCCGCTACGATCACGATATTCTGAAGCCGGAGCGGGTGCATGAGCTGATCCGGCGGGTGAAGAACAAAAAGAAAAACGGCTATCGCTTACTCGTCAGCACCAGCTACGGCGGAGGGACTATCCCGAAAGAGAACGTGGTGCGCGAGGCCGATTTTCTGTTGCTGCACGGCAATGGTGTGAAGGAACCCGAAAAGATTGCTGACATGGTGAAGCAGACGAGGCAGGTTGCGGGTTACCGGCCTATGCCCATTGTCTTTAATGAAGATGACCACTTCGATTTTGACCAGCCGGTCAACAACTTTCAGGCGGCTACCAGCGTCTATGCGTCCTGGGGATATTTTGATTACCGCATGAAAGACGAAGGATTTGACGAGGGCTACCAGTCGATACCGGTGAACTGGCAGATCAGTTCGGCGCGTAAAAAAGGTTTTTTTGATAAGCTTAAAGAGATAACCGGTGGTTTGCCGCTCGTAACGGAGAAACGGTGAACCCTGGAGAGGGCTGCCGGTGTTTTATGAGTACCTATGCATACGGAACAAACAACCCGCTACAGCCGGAGCTTACCCGAACTGCGCTTTTCGCTCAACCTGCTTTATGTTGGTCGGCTCCTGTTGGGTATGGCGGCTCAGGCCTCTGTCCACGACGAGCACCTGGAGGAGATCGACGAGCGCATTGAGGAGGTGACCGACGAACTGGTAGCAACCGAACTGCTGCACCAAGCGGCCGTGCTGGCCGGGGATGTGCTGCCCAACCCCTTTGACCGCTATGACAACAACCCTGACGCTACAGGTGAATGGTAAGCAGCACACCGTCACCGTCGATCCGGCTACGCCGTTGCTGTATGTGCTGCGGAACCAACTGCAACTGAATGGCCCGAAATACGGTTGTGCCCTGCACCAGTGTGGCTCCTGCATGGTCTTGTTTGATGGCAAGGCTAATCCAAGTTGCCGGATTCCGGTTGAAGCGGCTGCTGCGTTTTCCATTACGACGCTGGAAGGCCTGACGCAGAAAGACGGTAGCCTGCACCCGGTACAGCAGGCGTTTGTCGACCAGCAGGCGGCCCAGTGCGGGTACTGCCTCAACGGTATGGTGATTTCGGCGGTGTCGCTGTTGCGGGAAACTAAAAAGCCCGATGAGGCTGCTATTCGCGCGGGTATGCAGCGCGTATTGTGCCGGTGCGGATCGCAGGCCCGGGTGATGCGGGCCATCAAACAGGCTGCCGAACAATCGTAACCCCTAAACCCCAGGCGCTATGAAAAAATTCTCGTTAGCGGGTGCGGTATCGCGCCGGAAATTCCTGAAGGGAGCCGGCTGCCTGACGGTAGCTTTTTCGATGACCGACTCCTGGACAGCCGTGGGGGAGGTGGTAGCCAACGACCGGCTCCCCGACAGCCTGCGCCGTCACCCCAGGGTGAACGCCTGGCTGGAGGTAATCGCCGACGGGCGGGTGCGGGTGTTTACGGGCAAAACCGAACTGGGACAGGGTATTCGCACGGCCATTGCTCAGGTTGCCGCCGAAGAGCTTGATCTGCCGATGGAGCGCGTGGAGGTAGTGTTGGCCGATACCGCCCGCACCCCCGATGAACGCTATACCGCCGGCAGCGCTTCCATTGAGAGCAGCGCCATGTCGGTACGTTACGCGGCTGCGGCCGCCCGGCAGATGCTGCTCGAACGGGCTGCTCAGAAACTTGGACGGCCGGTCGACCAACTCCATATGGAAAACGGGGTAGTTAGTACCGCCGGCGGAAAAAAGCTGACACTGGCGGAAATTCTGGATGGGAAGCAGATTCAGGATGAGGTCCGGTTGCCGGTCAGGCTCAAACCGAAAAGCGAGTACCGTCTGGTCGGTAAGGCCGTACCCCGGTCAGAGATTGAGCGGATGGTGAGGGGTGAGCCGGTGCATATTCATGACCTGCGGTTGCCGGGAATGGTGCATGCCAGGGTAATAAGACCCGGTAGTTATCAGGCACAGTTGAAAAAGCTCGATGAGGCATCCCTTCGCCGGGCGGTGCCCGGTATCCTCAAAATAGTCGTAGACGGAAGCTTTGTCGGTATCATTGCCGACGATGAGTATACGGCTATTCAGGGTCAATCCTACCTCTACCAACATGCCGAGTGGTCGGGTTCTGAGACGTTGCCGGCGGGTAAGTCGCTGGTGTATCATATCAAAGGACTACCGGCTAAAACGGAACGGGTCGCCGAAAAAGGGACAATCCCATTAAATAGGGGTGAGACCCTAAAGGCGAGCTATTTCAAGCCATATCTGATGCACGGGTCCATTGGTCCGTCGTGTGCCATAGCCCTCTACGACGGAGGCAACCTGCAACTATGGTCGCACAGCCAGGGCGTGTTTCCGCTGCGGGATGCCTTACAGAAATGGCTGGCGTTATCGGCAGGGCAGATACACATAACGGCCGTGCCCGGTTCGGGATGCTACGGCCATAACGGGGCCGATGATGTGGCCGCCGATGCTGCCCTGCTGGCTATGGCGTATCCGGGCAGGCCGGTGCGGCTGCAATGGTCGCGGGAGGAAGAACACGCCTGGGAGCCTTACGGCAGCGCCATGCTGATGGAACTGGAAGCCGGGCTGGATAGCAGCGGTAAAATTTCGCACTGGAAACTGGATCTCTGGTCGGATACCCACAGCAACCGGCCCGGCGGTGACCCCTCGAAACTGCTGCCGGCCTGGCACCGCAAAGAGCCCCTGACGCTGAAAGCATCCGGGTTTAGCGGAGGAACCGCCCGCAATTCAGAACCATATTATACAATTCCCAACCTTCAGATAGATACCCATTCTTTCAACGGGCCGCTGCGGGTATCGGCGCTGCGTAGCCTGGGGGCTTACGGGAATGTTTTTGCCATTGAGTCGTTCATGGACGAGCTGGCGGAGCGGGCTAAAAAAGACCCGATGACTTTCCGGCTCATGCACCTTTCGGACCAGCGGGCCATTGCCGTTCTGACCAAACTTCAGCAACTGTTATCAACTCAGCGAGTGGGTTCAGGTGAGGGGATCGGTATCAGTTTTGCCCGATACAAAAATACCTCGGCATTCTGTGCGGTGGCCGCCAAAGTAGCGGTTAACACCAAAGACGGATCAGTACAGCTACAGCAGTTGTGGGCCGTGGTCGATGCCGGGGAGGTGATCAACCTGGATGGCATCAAAAACCAGATCGAAGGGGGTATGATCCAATCGGCGAGCTGGACGCTGAAAGAAGAGGTGCAGTTTGACGCCCGGCACGTGACCAGCCGCGATTGGGTATCGTACCCAATCTTCCGGTTCAGCGATGTGCCGGCCGTGGCGGTTGCCATCATCAACCGTCCGGCCGAACCGCCCCTGGGAGCCGGAGAAGCGGCTCAGGGGCCAACCGCAGCCGCCATCGCCAATGCGGTGTACCGGGCCTGCGGCAAACGGGTTCGGGAGTTGCCTGTCCGGCCGGATAAGGTGGTCGGTTGATTGGGTAATTGTAGCTGATTTAAGCTTGCGAAGCCCGGCCGGAAAAGTGGCCGGGCTTCTGTGTTTTAGAACCGGGCATTCATCTGCCGGAAAATCTCGTCGAGTTCGTCGCGCGACGCCCGCATGTTCCGGGCCGAATGGCCGTAGCCGATTTCCGGCTCTCCCTTTTCCAGTCCCTGCATCATGGCGTCAGCAAAATCGTCCAGCGGAGCGCCGAAAGTATGCAGACCCGGCCCGCCCAGATCAGTATTGACGGCGGGCGGTACCAGTTCAATGACGGCAATGCCGGTTTGGGAAAGCTGATGCCGCAGCGTCATCGTAAAGGAATGGATAAACGCTTTGGTGGCGCTATAGACCGGGGCAAACGAGCCGGGGGCAAAAGCCAGGCCCGAAGAGACGTTGATGATGGCGGATGACGGCTGCTGCCGCAGGTGCGGGATAAACAGCATCGACAGGTGAACCGGGGCTTCTACGTTAATGGCGATCTCGTGCTGGTGGGCGCTCCAGTCATCCTGATTATCGGTCAGGCGTATTCTGCGCTGGATACCGGCATTGTTGATGAGGACGTTCAGGTTGGGAAATTCGCGGGTGGCCCACTCATGGAGTGCCAGACGGTCGGCTTCGGCAGCTACGTCGCACACCCGCGTATGCAGTTGGGGGTGCTTTTGCCGGGCTTCGGCGAGTTTGTCTTCGCGCCGGCCGCAGATCAGCACCTCGCTACCCGCCTTCAGAAACCGTTCGGCCAGGGCAAAGCCAATGCCTGACGCACCACCCGTGATCAATACCGTATTTCCGGATAAATTCATGCTAATTGTGTGAAATGATGAACACTCGCTATATAACCAAAAATTGGTAGATATGGCCCAGCTAATTTGAGCGGAGAGACATCCCGGACAAAACTTCTCCAATTTTGTTATATTTACTCAGGTTAACAGCCTCTTATCATGACGATCATAATTCCGAAAAACGCTTCTGCTGCTGATGTAGAGAAGCAAATCAAGAAAGCCGGCAGAAAAAAAACGAAAGGGTTCGATGCCGTAAAGCATGCGGGAAAGGTAAGATGGGAACAGGATCCCTTGGCCTATCAGCAGGAGGTTCGGAGTGAATAATGGAACGAATTCCGGCTGATACCAACGCCTTGGGTTATCTACAACTCAACCATCCTACGGTTGTAGCGTTACTTGATGGTAAGCAGGTCTTTGTGTCTGAACTGACCGAAATAGAACTGCTCTGTAACCCTAATCTGTCAAAAACTGAACGCAAGCTAACCCAGGAACTTCTGGATGACTGCTACATCATTACGCTGAATGAGCAGATAAAGAGGATCGCCATTCAGATTCGGCTTTCTACCCGCATGAAATTAATCGACGCTATCGTGGCGGCTACAGGCGTGTGGCTTGATATACCGATTCTAACCCACGATAATGGCTTTGAGCGAGCAAAAAATGTAGCAACCATAATCCTTTTTGATAAGGAAGTGAAGTAAATGAACTCTTCGGCTGGCTCTATGATACTTCCTTACATCTTATTCGGATTTACCAAACATCTGCGCAGGCTTACTCATTAATCAATGAATAAAAATAAATTTTCTTGGATATTTGTTATTTAATCGATTAAGCTTACTTTTGACTCGTGACAAGAGCCGGGGTGTGAGGGGCTGCTAACCGTAACTGAGCATGGGTAAGAAAAATCTGTCTCTAAAGGACATTGCCGAGAAAGCGCAGGTGTCGACGGCCCTAGTCTCGTACGTCCTGAACGGCCGGGAAAAAGAAACCCGTGTGGGACAGGAGATTGCCGAAAAAATCCGGCAGATTGCCAAAGAGCTGAATTACCAGCCTAACTACCTGGCCAAGAGCTTACGCAGCGGAAAAACCTTTACGATCGGCTTAATTATTGCAGATATATCGAACCCCTTTTTTGCCAACATTGCCCGCATTGTTGAGGATGAAGCAAAAAAGAGCGGCTATACGGTCATCATCGGCAGCTCCGACGAGAATGCGGGCAAGTCGCGGGATCTGATCGATGTATTCATCAACCGACAGGTCGACGGTTTTATCATTGTCTCGTCCGAGGACACCGAAGATCAGGTGCAGAACCTGCTCGATAAAAATATACCGTTTGTGCTGCTGGACCGGCATTTTCCGGCATTACCCACGGATTTTGTGTCCCTGAACAACTATAAAGCGGCCTACGAGGCCGGCAATCACCTGATTGAGGGGGGGTATACCAATGTTGGCTTTATCGGGTATAAATCCCGGCTTTTTCACATGAAAGAGCGTATCCGGGGGTATCAGGAGGCCCTGCATAAACACCGGATCACGGCACCGCCGGCATGGCTGCTGGAGGTCGAATTCAATACCCTGGAAGAAATCAGGACGGGCATCGATAAAATGCTGGACGCCCGCCACCGGGTAAACGCCCTGATCTTTGCCACGTACCGCCTGGCCATCAGTGGCCTAAAGTACATCAATGAACTGGGGCTGAGGGTGCCCGATGATCTGGCAATCGTCAGCTTTGGGCAGGCCGAAGCCTTTGATCTTTATTATTGTCCGATTACCTACATCCATCAGCCGATGGATGATCTGGGCAAGACGGCGGTCGAGATCCTGGTGAGAAAGCTGCAAAAGCCTGAGCTTATCCGGACACAGGTCCTGATGGAAGCCCGAATTGTGGCCAGAGATTCATCGAGGTCAAGAATAACAGACGTTAGAAGTTAGACATTAGACATATACTGATGTTGGGAATTCTAACGTCCAATGTCTAATATCCATCGTCCAGAAAAGTATATGTTTTGCCGAATCGCTTAATCGATTAAGTCACCTGAACCTTTACCTTTTCGTGTATGCAACGTAGACGTTTTCTGCAATCGGCGGTGCTCGGTGCCGGTGCGGCTTTGGCCGGCTTTCCGGTTCCGGAGGCACAGGCTGCTCCGCCCAAACTGAAGATTACCAAAATCCGGTACTATAGCGCTCCCGGCTACAACAAACCTTTATTTAACCAGGCGCGGGGCATTGTCGAAATTGAAACCGACGGCGGCATCATCGGCATCGGTGAGGGCGGCTCCAAAGACATGATCGAGCAGTGTGCCCAGATGATGATCGGTGAAAACCCCTTCCGCATCGAGCATATCTGGCAAAATATTTACCGGGGTATGTTCTACCCGCCCGGTCGGGAGAAACTGCACGCGCTGGGGGCCCTGGAAATGGCACTTTGGGACATTAAAGGCAAAGCCCTGGATGTGCCCGTCTACGAACTGCTGGGCGGTGCCACCCGCGATTATGTGGAGTGCTACGCTACCGGCTTCCGGGCTTCCAAGGCCAAAACCGAAGAGGAGCGGGCCAGAGATTGCATCGAGGCCGGTCTGCGGGCGTACCGCATCGGCCCAACCGGCGGCAACGGTGAGCAACCGTTTGACTTCTACGACAACGCGAAGAAAACCATCGACCTCTGCAAGCGGATCGATGCGGCCGTAGGGGGCGGAGGCAAATGGGCCCTCGACCTGCACACCCGGTTTGATACCACCGAAGGAATCAAGATTTGCAAGGCGCTGGAGAACCTGGAGCCTTACTTTGTCGAGGATATTGTGCGCTCCGAGAACCCGGACGTCTATAAGACCGTCAGGCAAATGACTACCGTGCCTATTGCCGTTGGCGAGCAGTTCGGCGACCGCTGGGACAGTAACAATTTCATTGAGCAGCACCTGATCGATTACACCCGCTTTACGCTCCCCAATACCGGCGGCATCTCGGAGTTTAAGAAGCTGGCGTCTATGTGTGAGACGCATTACGTCGGGATGATCCCGCACTTTACCGGTCCGCTGGCCACCGCCACGCTGGTGCATGTGCTGGGTTCCAGCAGCCCCATGCGCTGCCTGATGGAGCTGGGGGGAGGGGAGCCCGAGCGCCCGCCCTACTTCAACGAAGATTTTATCAACTTCAAAAACGGCAAGCTGTACCTGAACCCCGCACCCGGTTTAGGGGTGAAGTTCGACCCGAAGAAAGCCACGTTTGTCATGGAGGTAACTGAAAACACGAAGTTTCCCCACCCGATCCTGAAAAGTCCCGACGGCTCTATCCACAACTGGTAAGGCCACCGGCGCTTTTGAGGTTTTCCTGCATTACCCTTTTACCTTCTTTTACAGTTAATCAACCCCTTATCATGAGAAAAAATCTATGGTTTGCAGCGTTTCTGCTGCTGCTTGGGCAAACGGTTGCGTTTGCGCAGGGCGGCAGAGTAACCGGTAAAGTGACCGGTGCCGATAACCAGGGGCTTCCTGGCGTAAATGTCGTTATTAACGGTAGCGCGGTCGGTACCGTTACCGATGCATCGGGTAACTACGCCATCAACGTGCCGGCGAATGCGTCGCTGGTGTTTTCGTACATCAGTTACGTGACACAGACGGTTCCGGTAAACGGCCGCTCGGTCATCAACGTGCAACTGGCCGAAGATACCAAAAGCCTGAACGAGGTGGTGGTAACGGCCCTCGGTATCGAGAAAGAAGCTAAAACGCTGGGCTATGCTACCGCCACGGTCAACGCCGACCAGATTTCGACCAACCGGACGCCGAACTTCATGAGTGGCTTGCAGGGCAAAATGGCCGGCGTAAACATTACCACCATGGGAACCGGCCCCGCCGGAACTGCCAAAATCCGGATTCGCGGTCAGTCGTCGTTCAGTGGTCAGAACAACCCGCTGATCGTGGTGAACGGGGTACCCATCGACAATTCCAATTACGCGCTGGGCGGTGATTTTGGTTCGCGGGCGGCCAACAGTTCCGATGGTGGGGATGGCCTGAGCAGTATCAACCCCGACGATATCGAAACCATGACCGTACTGAAAGGAGCTACGGCGGCCGCCCTCTACGGCTCACGGGCCAAAGACGGCGTAGTGATGATCACCACCAAGAACAAAGGATCGGGCAAAGGCTTCGGGGTTACCTACAACGCCAACTTCACTACTGATACGCCACTCGATTTCACCGATTTTCAGTACGAATACGGACAGGGCGAAGGCGGCAAGCGGCCAACCACGCCCAACCCGACCTCGGGTGTCTGGAGTTTCGGTGAAAAGTTTGAGCCGGGCATGACGCAAATCCTGTTTGCCAACCAAACCTGGCCGTATGAGCCGGTGTACAACCGCGTCCGGAAGTTCTACCGCGTAGGTACCAACTTCACTAATACCGTAACGGTATCGAACAACGGGCAGAACGGCGGTTTCAGCCTGTCGCTGGGCAACACCGACAATAAGGGTATTATGCAGAACAATACCTTTAACCGCAAGGTGATCAACCTGGGCTTTACGCAGAATATAACCAGCAAACTAACGGCTTCCGGCAACATTAACTATTCCAAAGAAAACAACGTAAACCCGCCCCAGTTGAACACCCAGGACTTCTCAGTGTCGACGGTGATATTCACGCTGGCGAACTCTATGCCCCTGGAGGCCCTGGAGCAGAACCAGACCCTGCCCAACGGCGATGAGTTTGTGTTCTCGCGCTTCCTGGTACGGAACAACCCGTACTATTCCATGAACAAGCACTTTGAGCATATCAACCGGGACCGGCTGTTTGGTAATATTGCCCTGAAGTACCAGTTTACCGACTGGCTGTATCTACAGGGCCGCATCGCTCAGGATTACTATGTGCGGAATCAGGACTACAACATTCCGAACGGTTACGCACCTATTCCGCGCGCCCCGGTCGGCTACGTAAACGGTTCCTATACCCAGGATGTACGGCAAAATCTGGAGCGTAACCTCGACTTTATTCTGGGGGCAAACAAGACCTTCGGAACGATTGGGCTGGATGTCACCCTCGGCGGTAACGCCCGTTACGCCCGCAACGATTACAACAGCGTGACGGTGCAGGATTTTGTGCAGCCCAATCTGTACACGGTAGCGAACGGCCGGATCAAAAACCCGATCTATGCGCTGTCGGAGAAGAAGATCAACTCCCTGTTCGGCGCGGCTACAATCTCCTATAAGGATTTCCTCTATTTAAACATGACAGCCCGCAACGACTGGTTCTCCACCCTGGCCGAGAACAACCGCAGCATTCTGTATCCGTCGGTAACAGGTAGCTTCATCTTCTCGCAGGCATTTGAGAACATGCCTACATGGCTCTCATTCGGCAAACTGCGGGCGGCCTACGCACAGGTAGGTTCGGATAACGTAGAGCCTTATTCCAACGCGCTGTATTTCCAGGTAGACAATAACCCGTTCCCGAATCCTTCAGGCCAACTGGTGCCGCTGGGGGGGATAAATGCGTCGGTTGTTCCGAACAAAAACCTCCGGCCGCTCCGCATCCAGGAAGCTGAGGTGGGCCTGGAACTAAAACTGTTTGCCAACCTAATCGGCCTTGACCTGACCTATTACCACAAAACAACGGATGACCAAATCCTGCGGGCACAGATTTCCGATGCCTCGTCGTACACCAGCAAGCTGATCAACGTAGGCCGGAGTCAGAACCAGGGGATTGAGATGGCGCTTAACTTCTCGCCGATCAATACCGGTGGTTTCCGCTGGGATGTCAACGCCAACGTGTCCTACAATACCTCGAAGGTGCTGCGGCTGGGTCTGTCGCCGAACGACACTATGATTACCGTCAGCTCCGGGGGCGGTCGTAACCTGCATCAGGTGGTGGGTAAGGAGATCGGTCAGTTGTACACGTTTACCTATCTGCGCGATGCCCAGGGCCGGCAGGTGTTCGATGCCAACAGCGGTATGCCGCTGCGTAACAATGTGCTGCAAAATGTAGGCAACGCGCTGCCCAGATACTTCGGCGGTATCACCAATACCTTCACCTACAAAGGCATTCAACTATCGGCACTGATCGACTTCAAGCTGGGTCACAAGATGATTGCCGGCCGCAATATCAACTACATGCGCCACGGTTTGTCGAAGCGAACACTGCCCGGCCGGGCCGAGGGGTTTGTGATTGGCAACGGAGTGAATCCGAACGGCGAGATCAACAAGACCAAAGCCGCCGTCCAGCCCTTCTACGAGTCCATCAATCCGCTGGGTATCAACGAAGATTTTGTGTTCAACGCCGGGTTCTGGAAGCTGCGGCAGGTAGCGCTGGGCTATGACTTTACCCGGCTGCTGCCCGAGCGCCTGTTCATCAAAGGGTTGCGCCTGAACGCTGTGGCCAACAACGTACTGGTGCTGAAGAAGTGGACGGAGAACATGGACCCTGAAGAAGCACTCAACTCGTCGGACAATGCCGTGGGTCTGGATTTCTGGCCCGGTCTGCCGCCCACCCGCAGCGTAGGCTTTAACCTCAACGTCAGGTTTTAAATTGGTTTGAGGTTTGAGGTTTGACGTTGGCTGACGCCTATAATGGCACCGGCCGCCCGGTTCAAGCTACAAACTACAGACTACAAACTCTAAAAGACATGAAAAAGAAACTAAACTATACCCTCGCCCTGCTGTTTTCGCTGAGCGTCTTCTCCGGCTGTGATCAGGGCTTTACCGATGTCAATACCAACAAGGTCGACCCTACCTCGCTGGCACCGTCGCTGGTGCTGAACAAGGCGATTGTCAGTACGACGTACCTCGACGGCTTTGGTACGCTGGGGATGCTAACCTACCATTTCGGCATTGTGCAGCAGATCATTACGCCCTATGGCAGCTCGCTGTCGGGTGCCAATTACGACCAGGTAAACAACAGTAACACCCCGCTGGTCTGGACTAATTTCTACCGTAACGTAGTGAAGCAACTGATTGCCGTAATTGACCAGACCAAGAGCGATCCGCTGCAGGTGAATACCTACAATGCCGCCCGCATCTGGAAAGCATACACGTTCATGATCCTGACCGATACCTACGGCGATATTCCGTATTTTGAAGCCGGTCAGGGATATACCAACGAGATTATCTCACCCAAGTATGATACGCAGCAGGCGATCTACAAGGATATTCTGAAAGAACTGGAAGAGGCCACGGCTGCGATGAAAACAACGGAGCCCCCGGTTACCACCGACATTCTGTACGGGGGCGACGTAACCAAGTGGAAGCGGCTGGGTTACTCCTTTATGCTACGGGCGGCCATGCGGATGACTAAAGTAGACCCGACTACCGCCGAAAGCTACGTGAAAAAAGCGGTTGCAGGGGGCGTGTTTCAGTCCAATGCCGATAACTCAGTGATCCGGCACACGGCCATTTACAATAACTACATTGCCAACCACCTGGCCGCCCGCGAAAAGACGAACTTCTACCTCGCGGCTCCGTTTGTCAATTACCTGAAAGACAATAACGACCCCCGGTTGCCGATCTTCGCCGTACGGTACGTCGGGGCCAAAGGGGGACAGGAGCAGACGGCCTCGCGGGCGTCGTCGGATCCCAAAGTACAGATCGGTATGCCGATGGGGTATAATGATGTATCAATTACGACGGTATTGCAACAGAACGGCGTGGCCAGTCTGTGGGACTTCTCGCAGGTGAACCTGAACACGGTGCTGAAACTGGACTCACCAGAGTTCCACATCACCTACTCGCAGGTGCAGTTGCTGCTGGCTGAAGCCGCCCTGCGCGGCTGGGTAAGCGGTACGGCGGCCGAGTATTTTACCCGAGGGGTACGCGCTAACCTGGAACAGATGGCTCAATACGGTTCAACGATCCCGGAAGCCGCGATCAAAACTTACCTGGATGCCAACCCGTTGAGCGAGACCCGTGAGAAGGCACTGGAGCAGATTAACACCCAATACTGGGTGTCGGCGTTCCTCGACGGCAACGAAGCGTTTGCCAACTTCCGGCGCAGCGGCTACCCGGCCCTCAAGAAGAACCCATACCCCGGTTCGGAGGTGAAGGGGAACTTCATCCGTCGCCTGCCGTACCCGGATAGTGAGATCGTGGTGAACTCCGCCAACATGAACGAAGCCATTAAGCGGCAGGGGCCAAATAACCTCGATACCCGCGTGTGGTGGGATAAGCAATGAGCATATTGTTGAATTGACTATATTAACCTCCTGAACCCTTACTTTTTTATTACATCATGCATAAACTGGATCAAAGCCGCCGGGAAACGCTCAAAATGCTGGGCCTGGGCTCGTCGGCAGGCCTGCTGGGCCTGTTTGGGGGTGCCTCCCGCGCCGAAGCCCGCGAACAGCCCAAACCCGGTTACGCCAACGGGATGCCTACCGTGAAGATCAAAAGTGTCAAAGCCATTGCCACAGCTCCCCAGGGATCTAACCTGATCGTTGTTAAAGTAGAGACCACCGAGCCGGGACTGTACGGACTCGGTTGTGCTACCTTTACGCAGCGGGCCGTCGCCGTGGTAACGGCTATTAACTCCTACCTGCCTGATCTGGTCGTTGGTAAGGATGTAGACAATATCGAGGACATCTGGCAGTCGGTGTATGTCAGTTCCTACTGGCGAAACGGACCGGTGCTCAATAACGCCCTGAGTGGTCTGGATCAGGCCCTGTGGGACATCAAAGGAAAACGGGCCAAAATGCCGGTGTACCAACTACTCGGCGGTAAAGTCCGCTTTGCCATTCCGTGCTACACCCACGCCAGCGGCCGGACGCCCGAAGAGGTAGCCGACAGCGCCCAGAGTATTATGGACCGGGGCTTTAAATATGTGCGCATTCAGCAGGGCGGCTACGGTGGGGTAGGCAGCATTAATCAGCAGCCGGATTATAAAGCGGCCGGCTTTGGGGGAGAAACCGACAACTACATGAACGAGCGACAGTACCTGAAAGCTGTGCCTAAGATGTTTGACGTCGTGCGGAAACGCTGCGGAGAAGAGGTTGAACTGCTGCACGACATTCATGAGCGGGTGCAGCCAATGGATGCCATCAACCTCATTAAACAGGTAGAGCAATACCAGCCGTTCTTTATCGAAGACCCGTTCTCGCCCGAGAACATGAAATGGTTTGCCCAACTGCGCCAGTCTACCACCGTGCCCATTGCTATGGGTGAGTTGTTCAACAACATCAACGAGTTTAAGGAGCCGATGATTAATCAGTGGTTCGATTACATCCGGATTCACGTTTCGCAGATTGGGGGTATAACTCCGGCCATGAAAGTAGCGCGGCTGGGCGAGTGGTTTAACGTACGCACCGCCTGGCACGGACCCGGCGACGTGTCGCCGGTGGGGCATGCCGCCCATGCCCACATCGACCTGGCTGTCTGGAACTTTGGTATCCAGGAGGCCGTCAGCTTCTCAGATAAGATGAAGGAAGTATTCTCCGGCTGCCCGACCATGAACAAAGGGTATATGTCGGTGAATGAGGTGCCGGGGCTGGGCGTCGACATTAATGAGAAAGAAGCCGCCAAGTACCCAATTTCCACCAAGTCGAACTGGCAGGTGCGCAAGATGGACGGAACGATTATCCGGCCGTGATGCTTTACCCCCAACCCCCTGAAGGGGGTTGGGGGTGATACTACACCCCTAAACCCCCACAACCGTGAAAAACAACAAATTCTCCCGCCGTTCCGCCATCCAGTCGGTGCTGGGAATGGCCGGAACGGGGCTGTTGCTGCCCCAATCCTCGTATGCATCCAATCCCGGTCCGTTCCGGGATTACAGCAACGTGAAAATCACGAAGCTGGAAACCTTTCTGGTCAAGCCCCGCTGGATCTTCCTGAAAATTCATACCGATGTTGGGGTGGTGGGCCTGGGCGAGCCCCTGCTCGAAGGCCGGGCGCTGACGATCCAGACCGCCATCAAGGAGGTGGAACCGTATCTGATCGGCAAAGATCCCCGGCAGGTCGTGCATCACTGGCAGGCTATTTACCGTCACGCTTTTTACCGGGGTGGCCCCATTCTGACCAGTGCGCTGAGTGGTATCGACCATGCCTTATGGGACATTAAAGGCAAACTGCTGAATGTGCCGGTGTATGAACTCTTCGGCGGACCCACGCGGGACCGGGTGCGGGTCTACGGCCGGGCCAGCAACGCAGAAGACATGAAAAAACGCAAGGCGGAGGGTTTTACGGTGATCAAAACGGGCGTGGCCAAAAAGAACCCGTCGGATTTTGTGGAGAACCCGAAGTTCATCAAATACGCCATTGATAACTTTGCCTCGCTGCGGGAAGCCGGGGGCGACGATATGGACATTGCCATCGATTTCCACGGCGCTATTCCCCCGCAAACGTCTAAACTCCTCATCAAAGAACTGGAGCCCTACAAACCCATGTTTGTGGAGGAGCCGGTGCAGGCGCAGAATGTAGACGTCCTGGTGGATATTGCGCGGGGCACGCACCTGCCCATTGCCACCGGCGAGCGTATCTTTACCAAATGGGGTTTTCGCGAGATTCTGGAAAAACGGGCGGCCAGCATCATTCAGCCGGATCTCTGCCATGCAGGCGGTATCACCGAAGGGCGCATCATTGCGGGTATGGCCGAGGCTTATTACGTTCCCGTAGCTCCGCACAACCCCATGGGGCCGATCTCGCTGGCCGTTGGGCTGCACCTGGCCGCCAGCGTGCCGAACTTCCTGGTGCAGGAGCAGGTGACGCTGGGCGAGGGCTATCTGAAACAACCCTTTAAATTGCAGAAAGATGGAACCGTGCTGATTCCGCGAGGTCCCGGCCTGGGCATCGAACTGGATGAAGCGCAGATGAAAGATAAAATTGGACACGACTGGAAAAATCCGGAGAGCTACAACGCCCTGGATGGCTCGGTCGTCGATTGGTAATCGCTATTTATGAAATCAACTGTACAGCCTTTCCTGCTGGCGCTGCTGGTGGCAGGAAGTTGCGTACCCACCGGTCCGGCCCGGAACACCACGACTCAACAGCTCCAGAAAGAAGACTGGCCCGTTTACGGCGGTAATAATGCGGGGAATCGGTACTCGTCCCTGACGCAGATTAACACCCAAAATGTAACGAATCTGCAACTGGCCTGGAGCTTCGATACCGGCGAGAACAATGTGCCGGGTGAACGCGGTATGGATATCCAGTGCCAGCCCATTGTGGTACACGGGGTGCTGTATGGCACTACGCCCAAAATGAAGCTCTTTGCCGTGGATGCCGCTACCGGCCGGCAACTCTGGCGGTTCGACCCATTTGCCAACCCGGACAAAAGACCCCGCTATCATCCGGTGCGCGGAGTGATGTATTGGGAAGACGGGGCCGACAAACGTATCCTTTACTCGGCAGGCGCTTCCCTCTACGCCATCCATGCGGCAACCGGTGAACTGGTGCAAAGCTTTGGCCAAAACGGTGAAGTTGATTTACACGAAGGCTTGGGCGACAAAGCAACACTGGGCCATGAGGTGACAAGTTTCTCGATCCGGTCTACGACACCGGGAGTCATTTACAAAGACTACGTCATTATGGGCTCCAGCGTCTCGGAAGGGGGCGACGCCCTGCCGGGTCACATCCGGGCGTTCAATGTGCGTACGGGCAAACTGGCCTGGGTGTTTCGGACGATTCCGCTGCCGGGGGAATACGGCTACGATACCTGGTCGGCAGACTCCTACCGGAAACTGGGCGGAGCCAACTGCTGGGCGGGGATGGTGCTCGATGAAAAACGGGGTGTCGTCTATCTGGGCACGGGCTCGCCTTCGGTCGATTTTTACGGCGGTGCGCGTAAAGGCCAGAATCTGTTTGCCAATTGCGTGATTGCGCTGAATGCCGAAACCGGTAAGCGTATCTGGCACTTTCAGACGGTACACCACGATCTGTGGGACCGCGACCTGCCTTGTCCGCCCAACCTGATCACTGTTACGCACAACGGTCGCCGGATCGAGGCCGTAGCGCAGGCAACCAAAGACGGCTACGTATTTGTGTTCGACCGCGATACCGGTAAACCCCTGTTTCCGGTGGAGGAAGTGCCGGTACCTACCTCGCCGGCGCTGCCGGGGGAGCATCCCTGGCCTACGCAGCCCGTACCGGCTAAACCGGCTCCGTTTGCTGTGCAGGAGATCACCGAAGCGACCATTACCGACCGGACACCCGAAGCAAGGGCCTATGTGCTGGAGCGCTTCCGCAACAGCCGGCAGGGCGGAAAATATGTGCTACCGAGCGAGGAAGGTTCGCTGATCTCGTTCATGGGTGGGGGTGCCGAGTGGGGTGGCACCGCAGCCGACCCTGACGGTGTCCTGTACGTAAACGCGAACAACATGCTCTGGTGGCTGAAGATGCGACCGAGCCAGGACCCTGCTAAAGGGGTAGCCATGACGCGTGGTGCCACGCTGTTCAATACCAATTGTGCGGCATGCCACGCCATTAAAACTACCCCTGGGGAGAAAAATAATGCGGCTCAGGCCTATCCCAATCTGGCAGACGTAGGGAAGCGCTTATCGCGTGAGCAGATTCAAACGCTGTTGGTCACGGGTCGGGGCCGGATGCCGGCTTTCCAGCATATCAGCAAAGAAGACCGCGACGCCATTATCGGCTTTCTGCTGAATACCGACGCGAAACCGGTGGCGGCTGCCTCCAATGACGTTCATCAGGCAGGTCCGGTCTCCGCCGATCCCGAAAACAATGAATTCCCGTATGTGCCGCCCTACCTGAACAACGGGAATACGCAATTTCGTGACCAGGAGAACTACCCGGCGGTGAAAGCACCCTATGGGACGCTGAACGCCATTGACCTGAACACCGGCGAATACCGCTGGCAGGTGCCACTGGGTGAATATCCGGAACTTACAAAGAAAGGTGTTTCGCCGACCGGTACCGAAAACCATGGCGGGCCGGTGGTTACGGCTGGGGGGCTGTTGTTCATTGCCGCCACCTACGACGAACACCTGCGGGCGTTTGACCGGAAAACCGGCACGGTGTTATGGCAGTATAAGCTGCCGGCCGGTGGGTTTGCGACGCCAATCACCTATATGGTCAACGGAAAACAGTATGTGGTAATTGCCGCCGGGGGTACGCGGTACGGGCTGAAGCCCGGGGGTACATATGTGGCGTTTGCCTTGCCGTAAAGGAAGTGAGCACGCCGGTTTTATTTATGAGGAGACCGACTTAATTTGATGGAAAATTACCTGCTGTGCTGTGATTGGGGAACGTCGTTTTTTCGATTGCAATTAGTTCACATTGCCGATTATACCATTCTGGATCAGGAAGTATCGCCGGACGGGATAGCGGCTACCTACAACGCCTGGAAGCTGGATGCAGCCGGTGAAGCGGTGCCGAGGTCGCAGTTCTTTCGGCGGCAGCTTCACGCCCAAATCACCCGCCTGGCCGGCAGGATCGGCATGTCGCTGGACCATGTTCCCGTGGTTATTTCCGGCATGGCGTCATCCTCCATCGGCATGGAAGATGTTCCCTATGCCACCCTGCCGTTTGCCCTGAACGGCAGCCGGGCCAGTGTCTGCTATTTCGATAGTCAGGTGGAATTTCCGCATGATGTGTACCTGGTTTCAGGGGTTCGGAGCGGGGAAGATGTCATGCGGGGCGAAGAAACCCAGCTGATCGGTGTGACTCCCCTGCTGGGCACCGTCGACAGGAAGCTGGACGACGCCATTTTTATCTGCCCCGGCACGCATTCCAAGCATATGTACGTCAGCCAGAGGCAACTGGTCGATTTTCATACCTACATGACCGGAGAGGTGTTCAATCTGCTGGCCACGCACAGCATTCTGAAAAACTCGGTAGAGGTCGAGCACCTGACCGCATCACTGGCCATTGATCCGGAAGCGTTTAAACTGGGTGTCAGAGAAGCCGACGCCTGCGCCATCCTCAACCGGCTGTTTACCATCCGGACCAATCAGCTTTTCGGAAAGCTGAGTAGCCAGGAAAACGCGCTGTACCTGAGTGGACTGCTGATCGGCACGGAATTGAAGCCCCTCCGGAAGCCGGAAAAACAGGAACTGGTGCTATGCTGCGGCAGTAGGTTGTCCCCGTTCTATACCCTCGCTATCGAGGAGCTGGGACTGGCGGAGCGTACCACTATTCTTTCGCCGGAACTGGTCGACAAAGCGGCCATTGTCGGGCAGGTAATGCTGTTTCAGAATCACCAAAAGCCCGAGAAGGAGGTGGTAAAATGAGCCAACACCCACACTTTTCGGACTTGTTTTCCCGGATGCCCATCATCGGTATCATCCGCAATCTGGCACCGGACGATGTGGCAGCGATTTTGCCGGTCTACCGCGATGCCGGGCTGACGACCGTGGAGATCACCATGAATACCGCCGGTGCTGAAGAGATCATCCGGTATGCCCGGTCCACCTTTGCCGGTGACCTGAATATCGGAGCCGGAACGGTATGCACGAAAAAGGACCTGGAACGGGCGCTGGATGCCGGTGCCCAGTTTATCGTAACGCCCATTCTGGAGAAGGCGGTCATTAAAGCCTGCCTGAAGCAGGAGATCCCTGTCTTCCCCGGCGCGTTGACCCCCACTGAAATTTATAAGGCCTGGTCGCTGGGTGCTGCCATGGTCAAGGTGTATCCGGTCGCCGTTATGGGACCGGGCTACATCAAAGACCTGAAAGCACCCCTTAATCAGATTAAGCTATTGCCAACGGGTGGCATTAGCCTACAGAATATGACGGCCTTTATGAAGGCCGGTGCCGACGGGCTCGGCATCGGCGGTGAGCTCTTCGACAAACAGCTTATTAAAGAAAAAAACTGGCCGGCCCTAAAAGCCCATTTCCAAATGTTTGTAGCCGAGCTGCTCACCCCAACAAACCAATGAACCACTCAACTAATCAACCAAACTCCATGCCTTCTCCCAAGACCGGAAACTACAGGTGGCTCATTGTCGTCCTGCTATTCACGGCTACCACCATCAACTACCTCGACCGGCAGATCATCGGCTTGCTGAAACCCATTCTGGAGGTGGAGTTTACCTGGACCGAAACCGATTTTGCCCGGATCGTCATTGCCTTTACGGCTGCCTATGCCGTGGGTCTGCTGGCGTTCGGCTGGTTTGTCGATAAGGTAGGCACCAAACTGGGGTACGCCATTACGGTTGTTTTCTGGAGCATTGCCGGGATGTTGCACGCCCTGGCCCGGAGCGCGTTTGGGTTTGGGATAGCCCGCATTGGTCTGGGATTGGGCGAAGCGGGTAACTATCCCGCTGCGGTGAAGACAGTAGCCGAGTGGTTTCCGCAAAAAGAGCGGGCACTGGCTACAGGCCTGTTCAACGCCGGTACCAGTGTGGGGGTGGTGGTGGCCCTGCTGCTGGTGCCCTGGATTCTGAGCCAATACGGCTGGCAGGAGGTATTCTGGATAACGGGTTCGCTGGGCTTTGTCTGGCTTATTTTCTGGTGGCTGCTCTATGATGTTCCCGCCCGGCAGAAACGGCTGAGCGCCGAAGAATATACGTATATCGCCAGTGGACAGGAAACTGATTCGGAGGATAAGCCGAAGGTGAGCTGGATTAAGCTGTTTACCCTGCCGCAAACCTGGGCTATTATCACCGGCAAAGGGCTAATCGACCCGATTTACTGGTTCTTTCTGTTTTGGCTGCCCTCTTATTTTTCGTCCACCTTCAACCTGGATCTCAAGAAGTTCAGCCTGGAGCTGGCCATCATCTACACGGCAACGACCGTCGGCAGTATCGGTGGCGGTTATTTGTCGTCGCGGCTCATTAAGCGGGGATGGCCCACGTTGAAAGCCCGGAAGTCGGTGCTGCTGGTGTTTGCCGTGGTGGAGCTTTCCGTGATTTCGCTCCAGTTTGTGACGGATGTATGGGTAGCGGTGGGCCTGATTAGTTTGGCCGTAGCCGTGCATCAGGCCTGGGCAACCAATGTCTTTACGCTGGGCTCAGACTTGTTTCCTAAAGAAGCGGTTAGCTCCGCCGTGGGCATCGGCGGTATGGCCGGCGCGGTAGGGGGGATGCTGTTCCCGATGCTGGTCGGCTCCCTGCTGGACAGCTATAAGGCCGTCGGGAACCTGACAGGCGGCTATAATGTGCTGTTTACCCTCTGCGGTTGCACCTACCTGGTGGCCTGGACCATCATTCACCTACTCACCCGCAAGCGCGACCGGCAGCCGACAACGCCCCGGATGAACCCGCAGGCTGCGTAAGAAGTTTTTACCTGATAGGTAACATAGAGCAAGTGGTTTACGTTAGGCAGAAAGAAACATGCCAAATTTCTCTTGCTGCATTCCTTCCGCTTCCTGGTAAAAACGCTGTTGTTGGTGGCTGTTGGTGCCTGCCTGAGCTACGGGCAAGTCGCTTCCCCCAAAGCCGATGTCAAACTGCTCAAGGCTGTTCCCGACCGCCTGAAGGTAGAACCGGCACTACTGACTGCCACCGACCTGTCGCGGATCAGCGACGATGAGCTGTTTTCCCGCTACCGCAAAACGGTGGTGATGGAGGGGCGGATCAACAACTTTATGGATCAGCCAACCGGGGATAAAGCGGTCCGGCGTTACCTGGTGGGGCAGAAACATGAACTGTCGAAACAGGCGATTCGCATAGGAGAGGAGTTGGCGCGTCGGAATGAGCAGAAGGTAAACGCTAAATGGTCGCACAACCGGGCGTTCTGGGCGCATGAGGTGCAGCGGATGAAACAGTTCTTTCTCGCCAATGTGGAGACTCGCCAGAAAACCGGCAAAAATCTGACCTGCGTGAATACATTCCGGCGCGGGGTCTCCTTTCTGTACGACCGCTCCGGTGATGTTCGGAAATCCAGGAATCCCCTGGTGCGGTACGGCTTGTCGGTGCCGCCGGACAACAGCATTGAGGCTCTGATGGCCAGGGCGCAGGTTTGCGGTATGGCAAGTCCGGCGCGGGTGGTGCAGTGCATCAGCCCCTGGGGCCGGAAAATTGAGGAAGGTAACTGGGACAAGCCCGTGAAGCTAAACGAGAACGTCTGGGATGTCCTGATGGGCATGGTCAACGATGACCCCCGGTACAGCGTCTTCTGCCTGAGCCTCGCCGATGGTTACCACGTGGCCACTTTAACGGTCGATAACCGCGACCGCAGCAATCCCAGACTCTACTGGGCCGACCAGACCAACAACCACAACGACGGCTGGGAGGAGTATCAGAAGAAGGACAGCGGCCACCCGACCAAATACAGCAAAAACTCCGTGCGGGGCCTGAATGAATACATTCTCTACGCCATTCAGGAGTTCTGGAAGCGCGACGACCCCCACAACCGCCCCACGCCCATTATCCGCATCTGGCGGCTGTACAACAATCCCTCGCGGAGCCATTTGTATACGGAATTGAAGGGGTAGAGATACTATCGAATAGAATTAGTTATTTGGCAACGCGAGCTTTTCACTTTCGGTTAGCGGCCTAAAGGAGGCAGGCTCGAATTTACACTTCGGTTAGTTCAGGAAAGTCTTCATTGATTTCCGGGATATTCATTCCCAATCCTAACCAGCCTAATACATCACACACACTGATTCGGGTGCCGGTAATACAAGGACGGCCGAAACGGATTTCAGGGTCAATGGATATATATTACTGGTAGTTCATAAACAGCAAGTATTATCTGCTCTCATTCAGCACTTCTACAACAAACGTTTGCATAGCGGTTAAGTTTCATTAAAATAACCCGATAATAGACAATGCGCAAAAAAGGCGCAGCCCGGCTTCTGAATGGTTACGGTTAATTTTGGTTATTTTACCAAAAAATTCCGCCACTCATTCCCTATGCCCCTTTCTCTCGCTAACTTCGATCAGCAACTGGCCGCTGCGCTGCTCAAAAAAGGTCAGGATTATTACAAGAAAGGAGCCGTTCGGGAACTGGAGCAGAATGACAAAGGTGTCTGGCAGGCGTTCGTCGACGGTACTGAATCCTACGAAGTAGAGGTTGAATTGAACGGCCAGACCATTACGGCTCACCGCTGCGACTGCCCGGTGGCCGATCCTGTTTGCAAGCATCAGGTGGCGGTGTTTTACGCGTTACGGGGCGAAGGTAGCAGTAGCGAAACCACCAGTGAAGCTCCGAAGAAGCGCGGCCGAAAGCCGACCAAGTCCCATACGCTAGCGGCTGAAAAAGCGCCCAAAAAGCCGAAAGATCCGTTTGAAGAAATCCTCAGCAAGCTCACCGATGCCGAGTTGCGGGAGTTTATTAGGCAGTATGCCCGGAAGAACAAGGACATAAAGGCGAACCTGACGCTCCGGTTTGCTGACCGGCTGGAGGGAACCGGTAAAGCGTATTACCAGAAACTACTCAAAGAAGCTGCCCGGATGCATAGCGACCGGCACGGCTTTATCGATTACCGGAATGCCCGCCAGTATGCCCGGCACGTAGATGCTCTGCTGGAGCGGGCTACCACCCTGCTCGGCGACCAGAATTACACAGGCGTGTATGAGATTGCGCAGGCTGTGCTGGAGGAAGTCGCGAAAGCGATCGGGCAGATGGACGATTCAGACGGCGGGGCCGGTGGGGCTTTGGAGCAGGCATTAATGCTTATCGAGCAGGTATACCGCCAGAGCGATTCGCAGGAACTGAAAAACCTGGTGTTCGACTACCTGATGAAGGAGTCGCAGGAGGATCGGTATGAAGGGCCTGGCTTTGGCGATGTGATACTCGACCGCCTGGCGGTACTTTGTGAGTACCCGGATCAGGAGGCAGCGTATGAACAGTTACTGAACAGTCTGCTGGCTAAGGCTCGAGTAAAACCGGAGTCGACGGCGCGTGGCATTCGGTTTTTCTATCCACCAACATCGTCGTTGTCGGACGAGTGGAACTGGAGTGAGCAAAAGCTGCTTCAGCGTAAAATCAAACTCTATCTGCACCGGGGCCGGACGGCCGAGGCCCGGCAGTTGCTGGAAAGCAACATCCATCTGCGTTCTTTTCGGGAGCAACTGCTGGACGAACTCATCAAAGAAAAAGAGTTTGCGCGAGCCAAAGCAATCGTCAACGAAAAACTAACGCCCGAACCGCACCCGGCGACCAAAGGAAAAGCTAACCGAAATCCCGGCATGAGCGAATGGGAGCGGCTTCGCCAGCAATCGCAGTGGTACGGCTGGCTGCTCAAAATTGCCGTGGCTGAACAGGATACGGCGGCTATCCGCGAATACGCGCTGTGGCTGTTCCGGGAGTCGGGCTACGCGCAGCTGGAGTATTACCGGCAATTTAAAAACTCGCACGCGGTAGCGGAGCGGGCCAGCGTGGCCGCCGACCTGATTTCCGAGTGCGAACAGAACAAAAACCCGGTCAAAGCCCCGTTTGCCGGATTGGGAACGGCCATATTCCCGCATAGCCTGGCCAGATTGTATGTGGAGGAGCAGCAATGGGAGAAGCTGATGGTATTGGTGGAGAAACAGGGCGGCTTGCAGGAAGTACTGGAGTTTGAAAAAATTCTGAAAAAGCACTTTCCCGAGCGGCTTCTTCAGGTGTACTCCAAAAAAGTAGACCGTTTCGCCGAAATCAATGTCGACGCCGGCTCGTACCAGCTCATTGCGGAGGTGCTGCAACAAATGACCCAACTGCCCGGCGGTGACGAACTGGTAGCGGAAAGGCTCACCGATTACCGGGCCCGCTACGCCCGGCGTAAGCGCATGATGGAGGAACTGGCTAAGGTGAAGGTGTAGACGCAAAAAAAGGCCCAGCCAGGCGGCCGGACCTTTTAAGTATCTATCCACACCATTAGAGTTCCAATTGCTGATCGCCTACGTTTTCGAAGACAATCTCGCCGTTGGTATCTAATTCCATCAAAACGACGGAATCTTTTTTGACCGTTCCGGCCAAAATTTCTTTAGACAAGGCGTTCAGAATACGCCGTTGCATGACTCGTTTCAGCGGACGGGCACCAAACTGCGGGTCGAATCCTTCGTCGCCCAGCTTTTCGAGTACCTCGTCGGTGGCATCCAGCGAAATACCGTTTTCGGCCAGTCGCTTCTGGATATGCCGGAACTGGATGTTTACGATCTGCCGGATGTTTTCTTTCGACAGCGGTTCGAACATCACAATCTCATCGACCCGGTTCAGAAACTCCGGCCGGACGGTTTGCTTCAGCAGCTCCATCACGGCATTTTTGGCTTCCTCCACAACCAGGTGGTGATTCCAGCCCTCGTCTTCGGCAAACTTCTCCTGAATCAGATGACCGCCGATGTTGGAGGTCATGATGATCAGGGTATTTTTGAAATTTGCTACCCGGCCTTTGTTGTCGGTCAGACGCCCTTCGTCCAGTACCTGCAGCAGGATATTCCAGACATCGGGGTGGGCTTTTTCAATTTCGTCGAGTAGAATGACTGAGTACGGTTTTCGGCGCACGGCTTCGGTCAACTGACCACCTTCGTCGTAGCCGATATAACCCGGAGGGGCACCAATCAGGCGGCTGACGGCGTGGCGCTCCTGATATTCCGACATATCGATACGAACCATCGCATTTTCGTCGTTAAACAGGTATTCGGCCAGCGTCCGGGCGACCTCCGTTTTACCAACCCCGGTGGTACCGAGGAAGATAAACGAACCAATCGGGCGCTTCGGGTCCTGCATACCGGCACGGCTCCGGCGGACGGCATCGGCCACCGCCTGAATAGCCTCTTCCTGCCCGGCAACGCGCTTGCTCAGCTCCTGCTCCAAATGTAGTAATTTTTCCCGTTCACTTTGCAACATCTTTGATACAGGAATTCCGGTCCATTTGGCAACAACTTCTGCAATATCTTCGGCGGTTACCTCTTCCTGCAAAAGATTATGGCTGTCGCCGTCTCTTTTGGTGAGATCATCCAGCCGTTTCTGGGCTTCCGGAATGCGGCCGTAGCGGATCTCTGCGACCTTGCCGTAATCACCGGACCGCTCGGCCTGTTCGGCTTCCAGGCGCAGATGATCCAGCTGCTCTTTCAGCGTTCGGATTTCGTTCACCGACTGCTTTTCAACTTCCCAGCGAGCCTTCAGGCTGTTGCGCTGCTCGTTCAGATCGGCGAGCTGCTTATTCAGCACGGTTTCTTTTTCCTTATCGTTTTCGCGCCGGATGGCTTCCCGCTCGATTTCGAGCTGCATGATACGCCGGTTCAGTTCGTCCAGTTCTTCGGGAACCGAGTCAATTTCCAGCCGCATTTTGGCGGCCGCTTCGTCTATCAGGTCAATGGCCTTGTCAGGCAGGAACCGGTCGCTGATGTAACGGTTCGACAGCTCGACGGCGGCAATCACGGCATCGTCTTTGATCCGAACACCGTGGTGTAACTCGTAACGATCCTTGATACCGCGCAGGATAGAGATGGCGTCCGGCACATCCGGCTCGTCGACCATCACGGCCTGAAACCGGCGCTCCAGCGCTTTATCTTTCTCAATGTATTTCTGATATTCCTTCAGGGTGGTGGCACCAATGGCGTGCAATTCGCCACGTGCCAGCGCCGGTTTCAGCAGGTTGGCGGCATCCATGGCGCCTTCGCCACCGCCGGCACCTGCACCGATCAGGGTGTGAATTTCGTCGATGAAGAGGATAATTTCGCCGCCGGAGTCAGTCACTTCTTTGATCACCGCCTTCAGTCGCTCCTCAAATTCACCTTTGTATTTGGCCCCGGCCACCAGCAAACCCATATCAAGCGACACAATGGTCTTCGACTTCAGGTTTTCGGGCACGTCGCCCTGCACAATGCGCTGGGCCAGTCCTTCCACAATGGCCGTTTTACCGACGCCCGGCTCACCGAGCAGAATCGGGTTGTTTTTGGTCCGGCGGCTCAGGATTTGCAGTACCCGCCGTATTTCTTCGTCGCGGCCGATAACCGGGTCAATTTTCCCGGCCTGGGCCATGTCATTCAGGTTCTTGCTGTACCGTTCCAGCGACCGGTACTTCGCTTCTGCATTCTGGTCCTTCACCGATTCGTTTCCTCGTAATTCTTTTATTGCCGCTTTTAATCCTTTCTCCGTAAAGCCGGTATCCTTCATCAGGATGGCTACGTTATCTTTTCCCGCCAGCAGCCCGAGCAACATCATCTCAACGCTGACGAATTCATCCCCAAATTCTTTCAGGTAGCTGGTTGCTTTTTGCAGCGCAGCCGCCAGATCATTGCCCAGATACGGCTGTCCTCCCGATACTTTGGGGTAGCCGTTTACAATGCTGTCCAACCGGCTGGTCAGCAGATTCCGGTTGACGTTCAGTTTCTTAATCAGGAAGTTGGCCGTATTCGGGTCTTCGTCCAGAATAGCCTTCAGCACGTGACCGGTTTCAACGACCTGCTGGCTGTTACCCTGGGCAATCATACTTGCCTGCTGAATCACCTCCTGCGCTTTAATGGTGTAGTTATTGAAGTTCATGGGGTAAGTTCTTCGTTTATTTCCGTTCCTAATTCAGGTTGCTAGTGTTCTCCCATAATAGTAACAAACTACGCACCAAAGGGTTGTTCAGGTCATTTTGGCTGAATGTTAGGTAGTTTTGCTTAAAATAAGTGACAGAAAGGCATAAAAAAGAGCCGAATATTCCCGGCTCCTTCTCATTTTATACGGGTTATATTTTCATGTCCAGCAGCGGCACTTCGTCCAGACTGCTGAAAATCAGTTTCCCCTGCGCACTGCCGATCCTCACCATTTCGTCGGCACCGCTGGAAACTCCGCCGACACGCAGCACCGCATCACAACGATTCAGAAGTTGAATGGCTACGGGGTGAAAAATCTGGGTAAAAATCTCGTCGCCGATGCCGGTTGAACCCGCTGTTTCAATCAGGGGTAAAGCAAACCACTCACCGAGTACGGGGAGGTGGCCTTTGCGGTAGACCTGGAGGGCAATTTCGTTCATCAGGTGTACATTGGCGGCAATTTTGGCCGGGTCATCGTTGGTGCCGGAGCGGTAGGGGCCGGCCACTAGGATCATCAGGGATGGGTTTGGCGGATTCATAGCAGGTTGTGGAGTTTGGCGTACTGGAGCAGCATAATGGTTTTGCCGTCTTTAATCTCGCCGGTTTTAATCATGGTAAGCGCCTGCTCAAACGGCAGTTCCAGCACGTCGATGTCTTCTTCCTCTTCCAGGCCACCACCGTCGTGTACCTGCATCTCCTTGGCGTATTCGGCCACAAAAAAGTAAAGCATTTCCGTGACGGAGCCTGGCGACATATAGGCTTCAAATACCTTGCGCACATCGGTAATCTTATACCCGGTTTCTTCTTCGGTTTCTTTCCGGATGCAGTCTTCCGGATTGTCTTTGTCGAGCAGGCCGGCGCAGGCTTCAATAAGCATCCCTGAGGTGTTGCCGTTTACGTAGGTCGGCATCCGGAACTGGCGCGTCAGGATCACGGTTTGGTGTTCTTTGTTGTAGAGGAGTATGGTGGCTCCGTTGCCCCGGTCGTAGGCTTCGCGGCTTTGGGTTTGCCAGACGCCGTTTTTCGTCTGGTAATCGAAGGTTACTTTGCGGAGGATGTACCAGTTGTCGGAGAGAATTTCGGTTTTTTGGATCTTAACGCGCTCGTTGGTCATTGTGCCAGTCGGAAAAAAGTGTGGTTCGGCACAATGTTAGTGAAATTCTCTTTGGCCGCTGTAAACCGGTTAGTATAAGGCAGGTAATCGACACCCTATACCGATGAATCTTTTTACCTTGCGCAAAAGTCACACAATCATGCAGATCACTATCATTGGGGCAGGGCCGGGCATTAGCCAGGCTGTTGCCAGACTATTTGGGCAAAAAGGCTATTCAGTAGCGCTGGTTGCCCGGAACGAGGATAAACTGAAGGAGCAGGTACAGGAACTGGAGGAGTTCGGTATCAAGGGCGTGTACGCCGTCGCTGATGTAGCAGACGAACCCTCCCTGACGACGGCACTGGGTCAGATTCAGGAGCAGTTAGGACCGGCTGATCTGGTGCTATACAATGCCGTAGCCGCCGGCAGACGGGATATACTGGACGAGGACTGGGAAAGCTTCCGGGCTGCGCTGGATGTGAACGTCGGCGGAGCCTTTACCCTGGTAAAGCAGATACTGCCAACCTATCTGAAAGAGAACAAAGGCAAGCTGTTTTTCACCGGTGGTGGACTGGCACTGTACCCGTCGCCCATGTTTACCGCTCTCAGCGTAGGCAAAGCCGGCCTTCGGGCTTTTGTACAGGCGCTGGCCCAACGGGTGAAGGGGACCAACGTGCATATCGCGACGGTTACCGTTTGTGGGATGGTTAACCCGCATGACCCCAAATACAACCCCGATGCCATTGCCAATCAGTTCTGGCAATTGTTTCAGCAGTCACCCGGTGAGTACCAGACGGAAATTGTTTACTGAAATAAAGAGCAAAAGAGCGAAAGAATGAAAAAGGCGAAGCCGCTCTTTCGCTCTTTCGCCTTTTAATCGATCACATCGCCGTTGCCGGTCCAACCTCCTTCATGCGCTCCCGCTTGATCTGCTGGGGTGTCGGATCGACCATCTCGAATTCGGCCCCTAAATCGTAGTTGTCGTCTTCTTCAATTACTCTTTTTCGCTTAAAGGTACCTTTGGGCAGGTATTTGACCAGAACGGCCAGCTTGGCGAGGGCTAATGCACCTGCTACGCCCGCCAGCAAATTATTTTTGCCGTATTGCTTCACCGCAATGCCGCTGAACCCGACCACAAAGGGTACCAGATACACCGGGTCGTTTAACCGGCGGGCGGCTACGTAACCCAGGCCGGCGGTAGCGGCCACCACGCCGGCGGCCAGTTCTTCATCCTGTTTTGGGCGTTTCCAGGTACCGGAGGCAATCAGCGTACCGGCACCGGCCACCATTGAAGCCACCGACAGCCAGCCCGCGTACAGGCTTACCGGAATGCGCAGATACTTCTCCGGCGGTGCTACGGGTGTTTTGCCGATTTCCAGCGCCTGGTGCAGCTTCAGAGCCGCCGGGAGCGTCAGGATGGTGACTACCTGCGAGCCAATCACGCTTTTCTGGTCCTGTCTGGAGAACAGATAGCCGAATGCCGCATTCAACCGGTAGCACAGCGCCAGCCACGGACGGGCCTTCACATATCGCTCATGGTTTCGGTTGGAAGGCAGTGCCTGGTGAACGGCCAGGCCGATGGAGCCGGCATAAATCGTCGGCCAGATGGTGTAAAATGCCCAGTCGGCCGGGGTGAGCAGGTTTTTGTCGACCAGCCGCCGGTATTTCGGCAAAATGTCCGAACGCATTTTGTTTTCTTTCCGCCGTTTATAGGCACCAAAGGCGTAGGTGGCCACAATACCGCCAATGACCGATGAGGCAGCACTAAACTGCCAGATAAGGTTCTTTTTCATACGCGAGTGATTTTTATGGGATAGTAGTATAACCAATTTGGCAGCATTTGGTCTGTGCGCGGGCGCTTTCTATCGAATTTTAACCCCGTTGCTTTCGTTATCCGGTTAAGAACAAAACAACAAATACCGATAAAAATGAGACAAACCGTTGTAATGCTATTGCTGCTGCTGGTCGGCTGTTCGCCGTTCCGGATCGTGCGGAATCAGGCAGACCCGGCCGCCCAATGGTCGGAGTACCGTACCTTTGCCTTTGTGGATACCAACCGCATCGCCGGCGCACCGGGCGCAACCTATCAGATTGCCGTCGATATGATTAAACAGGCCGTAGCTTCCGAAATGCGGGAGCGGGGTTTTCAACCGTCGACCAACAACCCTGATTTACTGGTTAACCTGGGCGTAGTCGTACAGGAAAAGACCCAAACCCGGCAGACGACCATTCAGGAGGCTCCGCTGTACATTGGACAGCGCCGGTATCACTGGCAGAGCCGGGAGGTGCCGGTAGGGACCTATGAGGAGGGAACCATCAACATACATGTAGTTGACGCCCAGCGGAATGCTCTGCTCTGGGATGCCGCCGTGGCCAGTGTGATCAACCGGCGCAGCGCCGACCCGGCCCGGATTGGCGAGGCTGTAGACCGCCTGTTTCAGAAGTTTCCGGCACCCCGGCCGTAACCTGGCCGGCAGTTCAGTGGGGCGATTCGGTAAATATTCAGTTGATTTCATTCGGTAAGCCGCTTTTACTACTACATTCGGGAAAAAGTCAGACAGGTATGGATACCGTCACTCATTCACCAATGTATGTACAGCATATTCTGGATAGTACCCTCAACGGCATTACTGTTTATGAAGCTGTGCGTGATCGGGACGGAACTATTGTCGATTACCGGATTGCGCTCATAAACCAGGCGGCTGCCAATGTGAGCGGCCGGTCTGTAGAGGAGTTGACAGGGCAACGGCTTTTTAACGAATACCCGCGCCTGCGGGGAACACGGGTACCCCAACGGTATGAAGAGGTAATTACAACAGGTATCCCGCAGCGCTTTGAATTTGAATACCGGCTCTCGCATCTGCCCGAACCGAGTTGGTTTGATATGTCGGTTGTCAGGCAGGACGATGGGGTGGTGGTGAGTTTTGTTGATATTACAGCCACAAAGAAAGCGGTTGCTTATGTGGAGCAGCAGGCTACTCTCCTGGATAAAGTATTTGCCAATTCCGCCAACGGCATTATCGTGTACGATGCCGTGCGGAATGAACAAGGCCAGATCGTTGATTTCCGGGTTCGTTTGTGCAATCAGTTTGCGCAGCGGATTAACGGGTATAGCCTGCCGCTGGAGCCGGGTCGCTTACTCACCGAGTTGTATCCGCAGACCCGGGAGGAGGGGCTTTTTGGCCGGTATATTCACCTGGTAGAAACAGGAGAGCCGTTTACCACCGAATTCTTTTATGCGCATTCCGGGCATTGGCTGCATTATTCAGCCGTAAAGCTGGACGATGGCCTGCTGCTGTCTTTCTCCCTGATTACCGAGCAGAAGCGGCTGGAGCAGCAGGTGCGGCAGGAGGCTCAGTTTTCGCAGGGATTGCTGGATGGCTCTATGGCCTGTATCACCTCGCTGGTGCCCTTGTACGACGATCACGGCGTCATTCTTGATTTTGTGTATACGGCCGTAAACCAGGCCGCCATGGTGCTGGAGGGCTTGCCGGCCGAGCAGATGATTGGCCGGCGTATTACGCAGTTGTTTCCCGGCGTGGTAACGTCCGGCTTGTTTGCCCATTACAAACAGGTATACGAAACCGGCGAAACCCAGCGGTTTGAAAGCTACTACGACGCCGACGGCTACACGGGCTGGCTGGATATGTCGGTGATCCGGAAAGAAAACAGCCTGATTCTGACGTATCTGGATATTACGGCAACTAAAGAAACGCAGGAAGCTCTGCTGGAAACTGCCGAATCGCTGAAAGGTGTGCTGGACGGGGCCCCCAGCGCCATGCTGCTGCTGGATACCATTCGGGATGAGCAGGACACCATCACCGATTTTCGGATACAGACTCTTAATCAGGCCGGGGCTGATATGTGTGCCATGCCTATCGATGCCGTTAAAGGAAGGCCTCTTTCTCAGGTATTTGCCAAATACCGGGAGAAAGGCTTGTTCGACCGCTTGTTTCAGGTTACGGAAACGGGCCGGCCGCAACGGTTCGAAAGTTATTACGATACAGATAGGGGACGTTTCTGGCTGGATGTGTCGGCGGTGAAGCGGGGCGATGGCGTGGTGATGAGCCTGCTGGATATTTCGCACCTGAAACAGGCCCAGATGCAGGTAGAACGGCAGGCTAAACTGCTCCGCTCGGTACTCGATAGTTCCCCCAATCTCATTATTGGCTTTGATGCCGTGCGGGATAGTGCCGGTAACATAGCCGATTTTCGGTACATTGTTCAAAACGAGCAGGCCCGGCGCTCGGTACCCCGCACCGAGGATGAAGTTATTGGCCACACCATGCTTGACTATTTCCCGTCCGTAAAGCATAACGGCCTTTTTGATATGTACGTGCGGGTAGTGGAGACCGGCCAGCCCGAAAAACTGGAACTCTACCACGATACTGACGGCCTGACCGGCTGGTTTGAAGTGTCGGCCGTTAAGCGCGACGATGGTATTGTGCTGACCCTGCTTGACAAAACCGAAGCCTATCAGGCCGAACAGCAGCGGAAAGAGCTGGTGGCGGCTCTTCAGCGCTCCAACCAGAGCCTGGAGCAATTTGCCTATGTGGCGTCGCACGACCTGCAGGAGCCGCTGCGCAAAATAGAATCGTTCGGGGATGTGCTGACCGCCCAGTATCAGGAGCGGCTGGACGAAAACGGTACGGATCTGGTCCGGCGGATGCAGCAGGCCGCCCGGCGAATGTCGGCGCTGATTCGGGATTTACTCACTTACTCCCGGCTGACCACCCAGCGGCAGGATTTTCAGGCCGTAGCCCTTAACTTTCTGCTGGAAGACGTACTAACCGACCTGGAAGTAACCGTGCAGGAAAAGCAGGCTCTGGTGGAGTTCGACACTCTGCCGACGGTATGGGGCAATCCCAGCCAGCTCAGGCAACTGCTGCAGAACCTGTTAAGCAACGCCCTGAAATTTACCAGGCCGCAGGTGCAGCCGCGCATTCGGGTAGAAGGAAAACTGGCCAGAGGAGCAGAAGCCCGGGATCTTACCGGATTACTACCCGGTCAGCAGTACGGTATCATTCAGGTAAGGGATAATGGTATTGGCTTCGACGAAAAATACAAAGAGCGGATTTTTGGGCCTTTCCAGCGTCTGCACGGCCGCAGCCAGTATCCGGGCACCGGCATCGGACTGGCTATCGTTCAGAAGGTAATCGATAACCATAAGGGAATCATTGACGTGTATAGTCAGGTAGGTGAGGGAACTACGTTTGTGGTGGCCTTGCCGGCGGATACCAGTCCGGAATAAAACAAAAAGCGGAGCCAGAAACTCCGCCTTTTAGGCCACTTCGAAACCCAATTTAACCTGTTATCGATATCTCCTTTTCCAGATGCTGTAAAGATGGCCGGTTTTGGAACCGGTTTCTATGATGAGGCTTACCTGCCGGATTGATTTTAATCAGTTCGGCAGCGATATGAATCGCCGGTAAGCGTGCCCCACGGCCGGTTGCCGCGTCATCGGCTGTAGTTTGCCGTACGTGGCCGAGCGCCAGAGCCACTCCAGCGGCCCGTAGCGGAAGTCCGACAGCCACCATTGGCTGATATAAACCTGCAACCAGAAAAACAGGGAATGTAATCAACGCTCCCATCCAGGCATCTGCCTTGCCCAGCAACCTCAGCCCGTAGCTCATAAATCGCAGCGCGCCTATACCAGTCTGCAACACATAACTGGTGAGGGCCATTTTTCCGACTTAGGCCAGCGACGCTACTGCCCATTGCCAGAAGCGTCGCTGAAACAGCAGACACGAGTGTTAATAGTTGATTTTCAGAATAAACGGGAAGAGGAGAAAGGCATAAAAAAACCGCCCGACGGCGGTTTCAGGTAAGTTAGTTCAGGGAGGGCGTCAGCGCATTGGTCAGTGACTTTAGCTTTTCCTTGTAACGTCGCTTTTCGTACCAATTGGCATTAGTATAGGAAGCCGTCAGGAAGATGCCGGCGGCCAGCACTACCGTAGCAAGACCGAGACCTATAGCGAGAGGGGTTAGAGATTCATGCTCTTCATCCGCTTCCTCCTCATAGCCTTTCTCATTCATCATGTTGCGCATAGCCTCCGATACAACCGTATCCGGTAAAACGTGGCTCATAGCCACCTGCATTTTATTCTTGAAGCCCGATACCACCTTGTCTTTGCCCTGCATCAGCGCATCGTAGCCGTCTTTGGCAACCTTGGCCGGATCGGCCAGATCTGAATCGGTAACTTTGGCGTTCTGCGCCCCGGCTTTGTTGAAAAAATCGGTAGCGGTAGCACCGGGCATCAGGGCCGTCACCGTAATTTGTGTATCCTTGAGTTCGTTGCGGAGGGCTTCGGCAAAGGAGTAGATAAAGGACTTAGTGGCCCCGTATACGGCCATCAGCGGATTTGGAATAGCCGATACAACCGACGCCAGCATCAGAATTTTTCCTTCGTTCCGGGTTACCATCTCCTTCAGATATAATTTGGTCAGGTGAACCAGGGAGGTGGCATTGAGCTGAATAATGCCCAGTTCCTTCTGTAAATCCGTTTCGGTCGCAAACTTGCCGTATTCGCCCATCCCGGCATTGTTAACCAACACATCTACGGTAATGCCCTGCTGTCTGGTTTGCTGGTAAATCTCTTCGGGGGCATTCGTCTCCATCAGGTCTTTGGCAATAGTTGTCGCCCTGATGTTATATTGCTGCTCAAAATCCGTGGCTACTCTCCGCAGACTGTCTTCCTGACGGGCCACCAGCACCAGGTTGTATCCGTCCTGCGCAAAAAGCCTCGCGAGTTCAAGGCCAATACCGCTGGTTGCCCCGGTAATCAGGGCCGTTTTTCCGGTCTGTGATTCCATAACGTTCTTGTTAAAGTCGCTTGTTAAAAGTCGCTTTTGCCGGGGGTGTGTTTCACCACTGGCTCTTTCTCCAACAGTAAAGCACAGATAGTACAAAAATGTTTTCGGGCAGGATAGCCAGGGCCTGCGTTCTTTTAACAGCAAAAGCCCACGCTGACCAGCGTGGGCTTTTGCTGTTAAAAGAACATGAGGGTTATTTCAAAACCACCCGCAGGTCGATCTTGCGCATCGTTGGCCGGCGTACGGCGGTAGAATCGCCAGGGGTTACTACAACGCCGGTACCTTTACCAACTGCATCGACCCGGTTATTATCGATGCCTGCATTCAGTAACAGTTGCTTAATGGCATACGCCCGCTTCCGGGACAAATCCATGTTAGTCAGGCCGGCACTCCCCGCTGATGCATCATTGGCATACCCCACCAGTTGAATCTGGGCGTTTGGATAGGCTCGCATGATTGTGACTAGTTCCGTAACGACTCCCTGCGACGCGGGCGTCAGGTCGACTGTACCTGGCTGGAACGCTACGGCCGGAATGGTAAATACCCGTCCTTTGGGAGCCTCCGGATTGCCCAGATACGGTGTCAGCTGAGCCGACAATGGACCTCTGGCGGCTGTTGTGCTGACTGCCGGTGTTACGCCCGCACCGGCACGGACCGGCGTGGTACCCGGGGCGGGCGGCACGGCCAGCGACCGGGCTACCGTATCGGCTTTGATGGTATCGCTGGAGAGGGTAGAGGTACCACTGACCTCTTCACTGCCGTCGGAATACCGTTCCGTATTTTGCCAGATATAGTATCCACCACCCGCCACAACCAGCAGCAGCAGAATACCGACGCCCCACTTTGCCAGTGAGCCGCCATTATCACCCGACTCCGTCTCCGGCTCAAAAGTAACCGCCGTTGGAATTGTCCGGGTTGTGGCCGTTGATCGGGTTGTGGCGGTACGCGCGGTAGCAGCCACCTGATTGACGCGTTTGGCGGGCGCTGCGGCTCCGGCCATAATCTGATGCAGGCTGAGTTTCTCAATCAGTTGGGGCAGCAGTTCTTCCGGAATGGCGTTGACAAACGAATCCCGCTGATCGAACAGGTAAGCCGCCAGCCCGTCGGCGTCCAGATTTTTCTCTTTTACGTGACGCCCCAATACATCCAGCACAATAGCGGTAACCAGGCCAAGCAGAGAGATTGCAGAGGAGTTGCGGATATTAGCGTATCGCGACACCATGTTGCCAATCGAACTTTTCATGGCCGGCAACAGGTGGCTGATGTCGTCGTTACCCGTTGTGATAATGGCGTGAGTTTGAGCCGCGTCTTTCAGGGTCGTGTTCAGATTGGCAACCAGCGTACCGTCGTAATGACCGCGTTTGATCTTATTGTAGAGCTGATCTACACCAATTTCCGTGGTGGTTCGTTTCAACAGACCGCCGAAGACCACATACACCTGGGCTTCGGTGGCTTTGTGGGCTTTTTCGTTCGGCTCGTCAACGTATAAAGCGATTCTTGACGCTATTTCCGGACTGAGTACGTCGTTTATTGTGTTAAAGAAATTCATTGTAAGTAGGGAATCATCAATGTTCGGTACAACACTCGCTCACGAAACCGTTTCCGCATCTGTTGCGCCTGACAATACGCTGGGGCTTTTGTCTATGTCTTACGGGTAGTGACGCTATAAAATTAGGCAGGATTACCACATCCGGCAAAACAAATGAATTATAATTTATCGCTTCGGCATTTTTTCCATGATCTCCTGGTACTCGCCTTCTACAGCCCGTAATCGCTCCTGGCAGAAGGTGACAAGTTCCGTAGCCCGGCGGATTTTGGCCGGTAGTTCGTCTAGTGGTACTTCTTCGTTTTCTATCTCTTCAACGAGAATCAGTAACTGATCGTATGCTTCCTGATAGGTTATCATGCGTTTGTTTCAATATCGGTTACGGTGGCGGTAATCAGACCATCAACTAGTTGAATCGCTACGGGGTCGCCGGCTGTCAGTGCAGACGCTTTGGTTTGCACCCGGCCATGGCGGAGCAGCAGGGCATACCCGCGCCGAAGAACATTAGACGGATCGAGGTGGCGGATGGTCACAGCTTTCTCCGTTAGTTCGGTATGCCGGTTGCGCAGGTAGTTATGGCCGACAAACCGCAGCCGCTCGGTGGCTATATCCAGATGCTCACGGGCCGATAGCAGGGCGTCGCGGGCGGCCGCAGCCAGCCGGTCACGCAGGCGCAGGCAGGATTCCTCGAAACTGCGGTTATGGTCAATGAGCCAGGCAGCGGCCTTGGTGGGTGTTTTTACGCTCCGGTGGCAGAGCATATCGGTGATGCTGACGTTACGTTCGTGACCGATACCGGTTATGATGGGTACGTTATACCCGGCAACAGCCTGGCCGAGCAGGTAGGTATCAAACGAGCCGAAATCGAGCTGGGAGCCGCCACCCCGCACCATCACTACGGCATCGTAGTGTACTCCGCTGCCGCTGATTTTCTCCAACTGCCCCACAATGGCCCGCTCAGCTCCCTGACCCTGCACCTGACACAGGTATTCATCGACGGTGAAGCGGTAGCCAAAGATAGTATGCTGCAGTTCGTGGCGAAAATCACGCAAACCATCGGAACCGGGCGCGGCAATCAGGGCTACCCGCTGAATAACGGGCGGGCAGGGGAGTACCTGATTGGCGGTGATGTATTCGCCGTTTTCCAGCCAGACCCGGTCCGGGTGGTCACGTACGAGGGCATCCAGCGTAGCCTGCCGCTCCTGTTCCAGATTGCCCCGCGTATACGAGTGGTCAATTCGCAGAATCTCCAGCCGTAGTCCATATACGGGGTTGAAGGCGACGGAAACGAGCAGCAGCAGCTTGATATTCCGGGCAAAGGCAACCTGGGTGGCCGCTTCAAACTGTTCGATAATATGGTAGTTTTTCCGCCAGATACAGGCTTCCAGCTTCGCCAGCGTATCACGGCCGCTGCGCTCCACCAGCGTCAGAAAACAGTAACCCCGGTCGGGATAGTTCTTAATGTCGCTGGTTTCGGCAAAGACCCAAAACGCCTTCTGCCCAAAGGCATCCTCCATCAGGGCTTGTATGGTAAACGCAAGATCGGAAAGGCGGATGGGGGACATGAGGAATTGAGTGATAGAGTGATTGAATGATTGAGTGGTGATTTGCCGGTCAGTATTTCATTCAATCATTCAACCACTCAATCACTCATTAATTTTAAAGTCCTTCAAACTGGCGCAGGAAACGAACGTCGTTTTCGGTGAAGAGCCGGAGGTCACGGACCTGGTATTTCAGCATCGTAATGCGCTCGATACCCATTCCGAAGGCGAAGCCGGTAAACTCGTCCGGATCGATGCCGCAGTTGGCAAGCACCTGGGGATCTACCATGCCGGAGCCGGCAATTTCGACCCAGCCCGTTTGTTTGCAGACGTTGCAGCCTTCGCCTTTACAGATCAGGCAGGAAATGTCAATCTCGGCGCTTGGCTCCGTAAACGGGAAATACGACGGGCGGAAGCGGATTTTGGTGTCCTTCCCGAACATCTCTTTCACAAAGTAATACAGCGTATCTTTCAAATCTTTAAAACCCACGTTCCGATCCACGTATAGCCCTTCAACCTGGTGGAACAGGCAGTGCGCCCGGGCCGATATAGCTTCGTTGCGGTATACGCGGCCGGGCATTATGGAACGCAGGGGAGGTTTTTGCCGCTCCATCAGCCGAATCTGCACGTTGGAGGTATGCGTACGCAGGAGTATGTCTATCTCGGATCCTTCACTCTTTTTTTCAATAAAGAACGTATCCTGCATCTCCCGCGCCGGGTGATTGTCGGGGAAGTTCAGCGCCCCGAAATTATACCAGTCCGTTTCTATTTCCGGACCATCGGCTACATTGAACCCCATTCGTTCAAAGATCCGAATAATGCGCTGGCGGGTAATGCTTAGCGGATGCTGGGTACCCGTCAGATTAGGTGTTGATGGCAGGGTCAGATCAACAGCAGGGCCGGCTGCGGAGGCCGACGCCTGTTCTTCCAGCAGCTGGGTATAAGACTGGAAGCGTTCGAGGGCAAAGTTCTTGAGGCCGTTCAGTTCCTGCCCCACAGCCCGGCGGTCTTCCTGGGGTATGGCCTTAAGGCTTTCAAACAATTCGGTGATGATGCCCTTGCGGCTGACAAACCGCAGCCGGAATTGTTCAAGCTGGTCTTTGGTATCAACCGTATAGTGTTCAATCTCCCGATACAATTCTTTTACTTTCTCCAGCATATACGCCAATAAAAACGTGTCACTACTGTGGGCAAAGATACGGAAAAGTTTTTTGCCGCATTGGACGGATTACTGCGCAAATTGACCAGGGCTGCTTCAGGAAATCAGGTAAAAATAGTATCTGTCCTTTCCGCCACATCAGGAAGCAGTTATAAAGTATTGTAAAAACATATTTTGTATTAGGGTGATAAAGGTCTGATTGTTGCTGTTAAGAATTGTAGAAAAGCTGCCACACACACTACAAAACTAGTCGGCGTGGCTTACGCAAGTTATTGATAGTCACATTAAATCGTTCAAACACTAACCTCGCTCAATTTGCTATGAAAACGACGACCAGTGAATCCATTTTCGACCACATGTCTATGCCATTCCACAAAAGTGTGGAAAAAGATTCCAGTTCCTCATGTCTCCAGAAGCTCTTGATTCCGTTTTATGATCGTAAACGCACCGTGGCAGTAGACGAAATTGTTCGGTTGGAAGGATCTGGTAATTACACTAACTTCTTCCTGAAAGATGGAACAAAAATGCTGGTGTCTCGTACCTTAAAAGAGTATGAAACCCTGCTCGACGGTCAGGCTTTTGTTCGGGTCCATAAGTCGTGCATTGTGAATCTTGGCTATGTGCGGAAGTTCTACGTCAAGAAAGAGGGTGAACTGGAACTGATGGACGGCCAGCAGGTGAAAATATCCCGTCGGCGGGCACAGACGTTCATCGATCGTATTCGGGAGTTCCAGCCGGCAGCCCTGAGTTGATTTTTGGGAAATCTCCCGTAAAATCAGACGTAGGAAGCCGCAAGATTGCACTACGTAGTTTTACGTATTCCAACGGGTAGATTCACCTGAAGTATAGTACAGGATTTTTAGATAACGGCCTGATTTACAATCGAAAGGTTAGTTAACCGATGATTGTGGATCAGGCCGTGATTTTACGCGGGCAACCGGAATACAGTAGATTTGTAGTGTTTCTGTCACACCAAAACGTCACACTCAAACACTACTCATACTCATGGAAGCCAACCTCCTCACCCCGGCTACGCCAATTGTTCCTGCCTTTCCGGCTACGTATCAGCGTGGCCTTCAACGAATCGCCCTGCCTTACCTGAACCGGACCATTATGGTTGCGGTTGATGAAATTATGTGCCTGGAAGGTGAAGGTAATTATACCTTTATCTTTACCCGCGACCGCAAACGGTTTCTGGTATCAAAAACGCTGAAAGAATTTGAAAAGCTGTTAGACGATCTGCTGTTTGTCCGGATTCACAAATCATACATGGTAAATCTGGCGTATGTGGAGTTTGGCGCATCAACAAAAGACCGGATTATCCGGCTGACCGATGGACGGGAAGTTACTATTTCGCGCCGGCGAATGAAAGACATTGCCTCGCTGCTGAACGGCTATATGCAACGTACAATAAACTGACGAAGCGGATGCTGACCTGCGAATATACGCAGGCGACAAAGTCTCCCGAAACACCTTCCTCGAAACTATTTAGTGGGTTAATTGAACGGACAACCGTTGCCACTCATCCGTCGGGTAGTTGGCAACGGTTTGTTTTTACGCCCTTACCTAGAACAGCCGGTACGCCAGCGTAACCTGCCACGACTTCAGCTTCTGGTTAAACTGGGTTGAATTACCGGTCGTTCCCAGATTAACGGCGGCAACGTCGGAAATACTGCCTTCCCGCCGGACATCTACCCCTAGTTTCCCTAGATCCAGACCTACTCCCAGTTGATACCCATAATAGGCTTTGGCCCATGCGTTGTTCAGGGTGCCGGTGGTGTAATCACGCAGTGCATCCTGCAGCCGCCGGTTATCATCAATCCGGAACGAAACAATAGGGCCGGCAACTACGCGCAGAGGACCACCTTTTAGCCCTAGTAGTATCGGCACATCAAAACTCGATACGCTGACGTTTATGGTAGACGGTTGCCCCTCCCGGATGATGTCGAAGGTACCGCTTTTGCGGGAATACAGCAGTTCGGGCTGCAGGTACAGATTACGGCCGAACCGGGTATAAACGCCGAAAACGCTCCCGGTACGGCTGTCGAAGCTCTCGCGGAGATTATCCCGGATTTCCTGACCATTTACACTCAGGGCTGGTGAACCATTGGCGTTCAGCCGGGTTGTAACAAACTCCCCAAACGTTAGCCGCGACAGGTTGACTCCTCCTTTGATGCCGATACTAAATCCAGACTGCGCCTTTGAGACCGAAGGCAGGAAAGCTAGCGCTGCGGCCGCCAGCGCAAACGAAACAATAGTCTTTTTCATGTTTGGTTGACATTGAAATGGATATTGATTTACTAACGAACAGCGTGCCTGAACGATACATATAAGCCAACTTTTTTAGAGAAAGTAGCGTTTGTACATTAGGGTCGTTTGGCTCCTCTACCTATTAAAATGGCTTATTAAAATGGCTTAGCTGCTGCTGTTTGGATGCTTCGACCGCTAAGACAGCTCAGCGTTTAATTACCCCCATCGGATTTTCGAAATTTCTTTTTAATGGCTAAAATCAAAACCACCTATTTCTGCCAGAACTGTGGCTATCACGCCCCAAAATGGTTGGGCCGTTGCCCCTCTTGTGGGGAGTGGAATACCTTTGTTGAAGAAGTGATTCAAAAAGAGGAGCCGGATCGCGGTAGCTGGCGGAGCAGTACCGTTACCAAAACGGCTCCCAAGCCTAAGGCCATTCACGCCATCAATTTTGAAGAACAGGCCCGGCTGCGCACGCCCGACGATGAGCTGAACCGCGTTCTCGGCGGAGGCATTGTACCGGGGTCTCTCGTGCTGATCGGGGGTGAACCGGGCATTGGTAAATCAACACTGATGCTACAGATTGCGCTGGGGTTGCCGGGGCAGCGGGTATTGTACGTTTCCGGGGAGGAAAGTGAGCAGCAGATCAAGATGCGGGCCGAGCGCCTGCCGGTACCCACCAGCGACTGCTTCGTACTGACGGAGACCTCCACGCAGAATATCTTCCGCACCATTGAGCATTTTGAACCCGAAGTGCTCATCATCGATTCTATCCAGACCATGCAGTCGTCGATGGTTGAATCGGGTGCGGGCAGTGTGTCGCAGGTACGCGAGTGTACGGCCGAGCTGATGAAGTTTGCCAAAGAAAGCGGCACGCCGGTGTTTATGATCGGGCATATCACCAAAGAAGGCTCCCTGGCCGGCCCGAAGGTGCTGGAGCATATGGTGGATACGGTGGTGACCTTTGAAGGTGACCGACACAACACCTACCGGATATTACGCACTACCAAAAATCGCTTCGGCAGCACCTCCGAACTGGGCATTTACGAAATGTTGGGTACTGGGCTGCGGCAGGTAACCAATCCGTCGGAGATCCTGATCTCGCAGCGGGAGGAGACCCTGAGCGGCATCGCCATTGGCTCTATGCTGGAGGGAAACCGGCCATTGATGATCGAGATTCAGTCGCTGGTGAGTATTGCAAACTACGGTACACCCCAGCGGAGCAGTACCGGCTACGACAACAAGCGACTACAGATGCTACTTGCCGTGCTGGAAAAACGCGGTGGCTTCCGGCTGGGGCAGCAGGATGTTTTTCTGAATGTAGCCGGCGGCCTGAAGGTCGAAGATCCGGCCATTGACCTGGCGGTTTGCGCGGCTATTGTGTCGTCGTACGAGGACATTTCCATTTCTCCCTCAATAGCCTTTGCGGCTGAGGTGGGGCTGGGTGGTGAAGTGCGGGCCGTCAACCGCATCGACTCCCGCATTTCAGAGGCCGAAAAGCTGGGCTTTAAACAAATCTACATCTCCAAATACAACACCAAAGGTTTGGACCTGAACGGCTACCGAATCGGCATCAAACCCGTTGCGAAGCTGGACGAGGTGTTTCAGGGAGTTTTAATTTAGTTTAAAATGGTGGTAATGTGGCGGAGCAACCTTAATCCTCAAACTTCAAACCCCCCGGTAGGAGCGCACGTACTGGGAAGGCGTTTGGCCGGTAATGTCTTTAAACTGCCGGTTGAAGTTGGATAAGGTTCGGTAGCCGCTCTCGTAGCTGACCTGCGTTACGCTGAGTTTGCCGTCCATCAGCAGTTTGCAGGCATGACCAATGCGAACTTCCGTAACAAACTCTGAGAAGGTTTTATTGGCGCGGGTCTTGAAATAGCGGCAGAAGGCCGAGGGAGTCATATCGGCCAGATCGGCTACCGTGTTCAGGCTGATCTCGTCCTGAAAATGCCCCAGCACATAATCGTGCACCATCTGAATCCGGTCGGTTTCGGAGGGTTTCACGGTATTGGTATATCCCAGGCTGGTGATGAACCGGTAGTCGTGCGTTTGCGACAGATGGTCCAGCAGGCTTAGTAATGTCATGACCCGCTGAAAACCGACGGGTTGTTCGGCCAGCCGGTGCAGGTAACTGGCCGCACTGGAGCGGGTGGAATTCCGCCATTCAAGGCCCCGGCGCGTATGCTCCAGGAGCTGCCGCATGGGTGTCATCTCCTGGCGGAGGAAAAATTCATTGCCTAAAAAATCTTCCGTAAAATACACCACAATGCCCCGTGCCTGCAAGCCAGACTGCCGTTCAAAATAAGCCTGATCGCTTCGCCACAGGTGCGGCAGGTTAGGGCCTAAAAAGACCAGATCGCCTTCCGTAAACGGCCGGATAGAATCGCCGATGAAGCGGGTTCCCGTACCCTCCACTACCAGAAATAACTGGAAGTGCGGATGAAAGTGCCAGTTTGGATCGAAATACGGGTCGCAGAGTTCTTTGACAATGAAGGAGGACCCAACTGGTTCAAGGTCTTTTCGCAGGGCATTACGCATATACTTACCAGCTTTTGGGGCTGTTTGGCTTAATTATAAGTAAAATTGTCAAAATAAAATAATGATTAGTTAAAAAAAGCTTAGAACCTTCAAAACTTACTATTTATCTTCGTATAATAAATTTGAGATTTTTTAAAAGAATTTCCTTTTTTGGCAGGTGACTATTTGTCTTCTGATTATCCTAAACCCTCTACGGGCCACTGTTTATGGCAGTGGCCTTGTTTTTAGCCGTTGCGATAGGCAGATTTGTGAGTACATTAGCCGCTATTGATCAACGTATTCCTGTTCTTATGCGTGCTGATCAACTCCTAACGCTATGATATATCGTTTACTTGTTTGTCTGGGACTGATGGTGTTACTGGTTAATTGCCGGAGACAGCCGGCTAGTACACCGAGGGATTTTGAAGGCCGCCCCCGGATTTCTTCGGCAGATATAAAAAAGCCCGTTCAAAACGGGCTTTTCAGGGTTGCGTAGCCGTTTATCCGGATTAGTCGGCGGTTGTCGTTTCCGATTTGGTAGGAGTGCCGTTACCGTTTGCTGATGATTTGTCGGCCGAAGACGTATTCTGCGGCCTGGCGGCTGTTTTGGACGTGCTGCGTCGGTTTGTTGCTGAAGTAGTTGATTTGGCAGCCCGGTTACCGGATGACTGTTTAGGGGCCGATGTTTCTGTTTTGGCAGCAGCCGCTGGTTTGGTTTCCTGTTCGATGGTTGCTTTTTCTTTAGCCGCCGACTTTGTGCTTTTATCCGCTTTAATTTGATTGTTCTCTTGTTTTTTAGCGGCTTTTTGGGTCTTCTTTTCCACCTTTTTCTCGGCTTTTGCCGACTGCTTTTTCTTCTTCTTTTCTTCTTTGCCGAAAATACTCAGAATTTCATCGGCCAGGCGGCTCGCCGATTTAGTAATTGCTTTTTTTACCTTTTTAGACTGTTCACCCGCTTCGCTTAACTTTGCTTCAATCGTACCGGCAATTTCGGCAGTAAGCGACTTTTTTTTGGCCTTCATAATCGTGTTGGTTTGAGAGAAAAAAAATCTACAAAGGAATACAAAAAAAGAAGGAGAATCAAAAAGCCTATGGTAAGCTTTTGTTACGTTTTGCCAGATAATCCCAGCAAACAATACCGGCGCTGACGGCGATGTTCAGGGAGTGTTTTGTCCCGAACTGGGGGATTTCCAGCACCACATCGGCTTGTTCAACAAGGGTCTGATTAACTCCGGTTACCTCGTTGCCGAACACAAACGCATAGCGGCAATGCGGATCAGGCTGAAAGGTATCGAGGCTCACACTCCCTTCGGCCTGCTCCACGGCGGCAATGATCCAGCCAGTCTGCTTCAATTCTTGTGCCAGGGTTTCCACATTGGGGGCATATGCCCAGCTTACCGATTCCGTGGCTCCGAGGGCGGTTTTGGTAATATCACGGTGGGGGGGCGTGCCGGTAATTCCGCAAAGATAAACCTTTTCGGCCCGGAAGGCATCGGCGGTGCGAAACACCGAGCCCACGTTGTTGAGACTCCGAACATTGTCCAAAATCAGGCAAAACGGGTATTTGGGGGCTTCTTTAAACTGATCGACCGACAGGCGGTTTAATTCCTCAAGACTTACTTTTCTTGGCATTTCTGAATAACTTGGTCCATAGGGTAATTTTCCGCCCAAAACTGCGTAAAATATCGGTACCTATGGTGCCGGTAAGTTATTTTAACAGGCGATGAGCTATATCCGCAAATCAGCTACACCATCCGATATTCATCAGTATGATAAAGAATACTGGTGGTCAAAAACACCTCAGGAGCGGCTCGACGCAGCCTTAGAATTAATTCTTTATGCTAAGGCCCTGTACAGGGCTAATCCGAACAATCCCCCGCTGACTGATGGAAATCGAATACTTAAACTTCGTTCGCCTGCTGAACGAGGAAGGCGTTAGGTATGTTGTTTTGGGCGGCCATGCCGTTATTGCGCATGGCTACCTGCGGACGACGGGCGACGTTGACATTTTTATTGCTGCCGACCAGGAGAATGCCAGACGATTGTTGCGGGTCATGGAGCGATATGGGTATACCAATGGTGAATTTGAAGAGTCTGACTTCACCCGTATACCAAGTTATCTATCATTCAGCCGTTATGATGGTTATATTGATCTGATGAATTTTACGCCTGGAATTACGTTCGATGATTGTTTCCGCAACCATCTTGAATTAACGCTTCAGGGTGTTGCGGTGAAATTCATCAGCTTACCTGATCTTATCCGAAATAAGAAGGCAGTCGGGCGCCCACAGGATTTGCGGGACATCGAGAATCTTCCTGAAGTCGATTAAGGAGGAAAGTTTGTTCTGCCATACAACCTAACCTATCCGCAGATGACCAAATCCCTGGTGTTACAACGGTTTACCCTGCTCGATAGTCTGAGCCAGTAGTCGTTCAATAGCGCGTAGGGAATCCCGAATTTCAGAAAGTAAAGCCTGCTCGGTGACATTAGTTGCCTGCGTTTGCCCATACCGGGTCGACATTAGCCTCTGCCGCTGTTCGATGATGCGGTTCCGGAAAGTCTGGGCATCCATAATCCCGATGAGCTGCATATCATGTGCTTGTCCCTGACTTTGGCCCGCCGTTTCGAACTTCAGAATACAGAGATCAAAGTATTTCAGCAGCGGCCCTTCCACAAATGTAACATCCTGAATGTTTTCGAGCGGAATGGTCTTCTCCGTCTGCACAATAATGCCTTTTTTGAAACGGAGCGACCGCTCCGATAGCTCACACTCCAGCAACTGGAAATAGTGGCGGCTCCACCATTGACCTACTCCTAGCAGCCAGATCGGCAGTAGCACAATCCCGACCACTGAGATAAGCATGAAGAAGGCCACGTACAGCAGCAGATACGATCGGATGAGGGGGTTAAATGACGCTTTCAGCAGAACGGAATTGGAGGACGTTTCCACAGGTTTGTAAATGGATTTAGGGCTTAACGACGGGAAAAATAAGGCAAATCGCCTGAAAAACGATATATTTGTTAAAATATACCTGCTTCTTTTTGTGAATACGTCCACTAAAGAAAAGCCTTTGAAGAAGGGTGCCGAAACGCCCCTGAACCGGCAATATAACCAGATTAAAGCAAAATATCCCGGCGCCATGCTGCTGTTCCGGGTGGGTGACTTCTATGAAACCTTCGGCGAGGATGCCGTGAAAGCCAGTAAGATACTGGGCATTGTGCTTACCAAACGCAACAATGGCGGCACCGGCGAAACGGAACTGGCCGGCTTCCCGCACCACTCTCTGGATACCTACCTGCCCAAGCTCGTCCGCGCCGGCGAACGGGTAGCTATATGCGACCAACTGGAAGACCCGGCTATGGCCAAGGGAATCGTGCGCCGGGGCGTAACCGAACTGGTGACACCGGGGGTTTCCTTTAACGATAATGTTCTGGATACCCGGCGTAACAATTACCTGGCCGCCATTCATTTTGCCAAAGACGATCAGTTTGGCGTAGCCTTCCTGGATGTTTCAACGGGTGAATTTCTGACGGCGCAGGGCAATGCGGCTTATGTCGATAAACTGCTGCAGAGCTTCAACCCGTCGGAGGTGCTGTATTGCAAGCGCAACCGGCAGGAGTTTACGGCCCTGTTCGGAAGCTCCGCGTCCGGCGATAAATTTCATACCTACTCGCTCGAAGACTGGGCGTTTACCTATGATTTTGGCTACAACTTCCTGAAACAGCATTTCCAGACTACTTCGCTGAAAGGCTTCGGCATTGAAGGGATGCCCGAGGGCATCATCGCGGCCGGCGTTATTCTGCACTACCTCAACGAAACTGAGCATAAAGACCTCCAGCATATTTCGCGCATCACGCGGCTGGAAGAGGACCGCTACGTCTGGCTCGACCGCTTCACCATCCGGAACCTCGAACTGGTGGCGTCGTCGCAGGAGGGGGGCGTACCGCTGATCCAGATCCTGGACCAATCGGTAACGCCGATGGGGGCCCGGCTGATGCGTAAGTGGCTGATGCTGCCGCTCAAGGAAAAATCGCTGATTGAGGAGCGGCTGAATATGGTGGATCTGCTGAAAGATGATGCGGATATGCTGGATACGCTGGTGCAGCACCTGAAGCAGATCGGCGACCTCGAACGCCTGATCTCCAAGGTAGCCGTCCGCCGGATCAGTCCCCGTGAAATGGTTCAGCTCAAGAAATCGCTGCAGCACATTCTGCCCGTGAAGGAAATGCTGCTGACAGCCCTTAGCCAGAAACCCGACTCGCCCTCGCTGCGTAAGTACGCCGATCAGTTGAACCCTGTTACCTTTCTGCTCGACCGCATCGAGAGCGAACTGCGCGACGATCCGCCGGCCCTGTCAAACCAGGGGGGCATGATCAAGAGCGGAATTAATACCGAGCTGGACGAACTGCACGCCATTGCGTATACGGGCAAGGATTATCTGGTGCAGCTCCAGAACCGGGAAATTCAGCAAACAGGTATTTCGTCGCTGAAGGTGGCCTACAACAAAGTGTTCGGCTACTACCTCGAAGTGACCAACGCCCATAAAGACCGCGTGCCGGCCGACTGGATCCGGAAGCAGACGCTGGTAAATGCCGAGCGCTACGTGACGCCGGAACTGAAGGAGTACGAAGAAAAGATCCTGAACGCCGAAGAGCAGATTTTCAGCATCGAAGCCCGGATGTTCAATGAGCTGGTGCTGGCGGCCGGTGAGTATGTGGGGGCCATTCAGCAGAACGCCCGCGTGGTGTCGATTCTGGATGTGCTGTCGTCCTTTGCGCGGATTGCTATCAAAAACAAATATGTGCGGCCGGACATTACCGACAGCAAAGTGCTGAACATAAAGGATGGACGGCATCCGGTCATAGAGCAGCAACTGCCGCCCGGGGAGCCGTATATACCCAACGATATTCACCTGGACGATGAGACGCAGCAGATCATCATCATCACCGGGCCTAACATGGCCGGAAAGTCGGCGCTGCTGCGGCAAACGGCCCTGATCGTGCTGATGGCGCAGTCGGGCAGTTTTGTGCCGGCTTCGTCGGCGGAGATCGGGCTGATCGACAAAATTTTTACGCGGGTCGGGGCTTCCGACAATCTCTCGCGGGGCGAGTCGACGTTCATGGTCGAAATGACCGAGACGGCCAGCATCCTGAACAACCTCAGCGACCGGAGTCTGGTACTGATGGACGAAATTGGCCGGGGGACCAGCACCTACGATGGGGTATCCATTGCCTGGTCTATTGCCGAGTTTTTGCACGAACATCCGCAGGCGCGGGCCAAAACGCTGTTTGCTACCCATTACCACGAACTAAATGACCTGGCCAATGATTTTCCGCGCATCAAGAACTACAATGTGGCGGTAAAGGAGGTCGGCAATAAGGTGATCTTCGTCCGTAAGCTTAAAGAGGGCGGCAGCGAGCACAGCTTTGGTATCCACGTTGCTCAGATGGCCGGTATGCCGCCCGGTATCGTGAGTCGGGCCAGCGAGATCATGCACAAACTGGAGTCGTCGTCGATTCGCGAGACCAATAAAGAGAAGATCCGCGAGGCACCCCGCCAGAGCGAACTGGCCCTGAAAATCCTGGAAGTTGGAGATCCAAGAGCAGAAGCGATTAAAGAAAAATTGCGAAATATCGACGTAAACCGGCTAACCCCGATTGAAGCATTGCTCAAGTTGAATGAATTAATGAAATTGGCGGAATAAACCCTAAATCCAAAATGAACCTGACCACCCGCGTACAGTTGTCAATGATGATGTTCCTCCAGTTCTTCGTATGGGGAGCCTGGTATGGGCAGATGAGTAAATACATGTTTACCCAGTTGGGGGCCACCGGCGATCAGGTGGGAAATGCCTATACGGCCTTTTCCCTCGCCATGATCGTGGCTCCCTTTTTTGTGGGTATGATTGCGGATCGATACTTTGCCGCTCAGAAAGTCCTGGGTATCCTGAATTTGCTGGGAGCTGGCGTACTGTATTTTCTGATTCAGGAGAAAGACCCGGATACGTTCTTCTGGCTGATTCTGGCGTACTGCATCACCTTTGCTCCAACGCTGGCCCTGACGGCCTCCATTGCGCTGCAGCAGATGACCAGCCCCGAAAAGGAGTTCCCGGGTATTAGGGTGCTGGGTACCATCTCGTGGATTGTAGTGACCAACATTGTCGGTTTCATGAATGTTGGCGATAAGGTGACTGTTTTCCAGATTGCGATGTTCTCGGCCCTGGCCCTGGGTGTGTTCTCGTTCTTCCTGCCCAACACCCCGCCAAAACAAACCGGCGGGGCAACCTTTTCGCAGATTCTGGGGCTGGATGCGTTCAAGCTGTTCAAAGACAGGTCGTTTGCCATTTTCTTTCTGTCGTCGGTGCTGATCTGTATTCCCCTGTCATTCTACTACGCTATGGCTAATCCGTCGTTGACGGATTCAGGCATGACAAATGTAGAAAACAAGATGTCGCTGGGTCAGGCCTCTGAGGTTATTTTTATGCTGCTGATTCCATTGGCGTATGTACGGCTTGGGGTTAAGAAGATGCTCATTGTCGGGTTGATTGCCTGGATTGTCCGGTTTGTCCTGTTTGGGTTCGGTGATGCCAGTACCAGCGAATGGATGCTGTACATTGCCATCATCCTTCATGGCGTCTGCTACGACTTCTTTTTCGTAACCGGCCAGATCTATACGGACAATAAAGCCGGCGAAAAGATTAAATCGTCGGCCCAAGGGCTGATTACGCTGGCTACCTATGGGATCGGAATGGGTATTGGTTCCAAAATGTCGGGTTTGGTAGCTGATATGTACACCGGTGCCGACGGCAAGATCGACTGGACCTCGGTCTGGATGGTGCCGGCCGGTATTGCCGGGGTGGTGCTGCTGCTGTTCATCTTCATGTTCACCGACAGGCAGCGGCCTGGAGCGATCGATCATACCAGGGTTGATGTCGCCTTCGAAGATGTGAAGTACGAAGAACACTCCGGACGGGCCGATCGGAAGGCGAATCCTTAACACACAATATGCCTATAAACAGGGAATGGGCGCGGACAATCTGCGCCCATTTTGCGTTTTAGAATTATATTTCGCAGGCTTAACCATAGGTTTCAGTTATGGAAAAGAAAAAACGAATTGTATTCTACGATGATCTGAATGGTCCACATGAAGCACAGGTCCGGGAGAATGCCGCTTTAACGCCCGAACAGTGCTGGAAGGCTCTGCTGAGGATGAAGAAAATGCATAACCAAATCTTCAAAAAGCAGCCGGCGAAACGAGCAGCAAGAATAGTTATAGAAACGCCGTCATGGATGTAGATGAATTCATAAGGTTTGTGGAAGCAGCGGCCAGGCACCAGGTAAGCTACATCCTGATTGGCGGGTTAGCGCTTATTTTAAATGGCGGAATTCGCTACACTCAGGTCGCTGATGTCTGGATGGAGCCAACTAATGAAAACAGAGATAGACTGATCAAAACCCTGCTGGAAATCGATTTTGACGAAGATGACTTAATCGGTTTAGCTAATGCAGATTTTACTCAGCCTCAAATAATTAGGCTCGACTGCCAAATAGATATTCTCACAAGTGTACATCGGCGGTTGAATTATTATGGTTGTCGACAAAGAGCCAACGCTTTTACAATGGCAGGAGGACAACAGGTCTATTTTCTCTATACAATGATCTTCGGGAAACCAAGATTTTAGCCCGACGTAATAAGGATCTGAGCGATCTTATTATGATTGATGAGATTATTGCTGCCCGGAATAAAGATCAGGATAAACCAGAAAGTTAAGCAAATTGCGTATCCTCACCTATAACGTCAACGGCATCCGTTCGGCGATCAGCAAAGGCCTGCTGGAGTGGCTGGCCGAAAACCCCACCGATATTCTGTGCTTCCAGGAAGTAAAAGCCACCGAAGATGTGGTCAGCCTGACCGCTTTTGAGGAACTCGGCTACCATTACCACTGGCACTCGGCCGTCAAGAAGGGCTACAGCGGAGTGGCTACCTTCTCCAAAATCAAACCCGATAAGGTTGTGCTGGGTTGCGGCATTCAGGAATACGACTGCGAAGGCCGTATCCTCCGCACCGACTTCGGCGACTGGACCCTGCTGAACTGCTATTTTCCGTCGGGCACGACCGGCGAAGTCAGGCAGGCGGTGAAGATGCGGTTTCTGGACGATTTCACCCGCTTTATCGACGACCTGCGCCAATCCCGGCCGAAGCTGATCGTCGTCGGTGATTACAACATTGCCCATACCGAGCGGGACATTCATGACCCGGTACGAAACAAAAACACCACTGGTTTCCTGCCCGAAGAGCGGGCCTGGATGACGCAGTGGTTCAGCAACGGCTTTGTCGATGCCTTCCGGTACAAACACCCCACTGAGGTGGAGTACAGCTGGTGGAGTTACCGGGCTGGTATGCGCAGTAGCAACCGGGGCTGGCGCATCGATTATGTGTCGGTGACGGAAAACCTGAAAAACGCTGTTGCCGATGCCGGCCACCACCGCTTCGCCGTTCACTCCGATCATTGCCCCGTCTGGGTAGAACTGAATGTCTAGCGTAAACTGTTATCTTTACAAAAAGCACAGCCAGCTATGTTACTCGACTTTCCGTTGGTTCTGAAGAAACTTGATTCAATGACCGATGACGAATTCTTTGCGTTCTGTCGGGCCAACGATCCTATGGAGTTCGAACGGGATAAAAACGGCAATATCATCATTGTGGCACCCACCGGATCAAAAACAGGACTTCGTAACATCACCCTGAGCGGTGAATTGTACGCATGGAATAAATATCATGGCTTAGGCTATGCCTTCGACTCATCAACGGGTTTTAACCTGCCTAACGGCGCTACCCGTTCACCGGATGCCGCCTGGATTGCTAAAGAACGGTGGGAGGCCATACCCGACGAACAGCAGGAGAAGTTTGCCCCCATTTGCCCGGACTTTGTGATTGAACTGCGCTCGGCCAGTGATGATCTGAAATACCTGCAGGAGAAAATGGCCGAGTACCGCGAAAATGGCTGCCGGCTGGGCTGGCTCATCGACCGGAAGGAACAGAAAGTCTATATTTACCGGCAGGGCCAGTCGGTAGAAATCCGCGAATCATTTGAAACCACGTTATCCGGCGAAGAGGTGCTGCCGGGCTTTACGTTTGACCTTCGTTTGCTGAATCGTTGAAATCGTCTCCGTACTGCTACTTCCTGATCTATAAGCCCTACCTGACGCTTTCGCAGTTTTCAAAGGAGGGTGACAAACCAACGCTGGCTGATTTGGACTTCCCCTTTGAGAAAGACATTTACCCCGTCGGCCGGCTCGACAGCGACAGCGAGGGCCTGCTGCTGCTGACCAATGACAAACAGCTTAACCACCGACTCCTGAACCCGAAGTTCCGGCACCAGCGCACCTATTACGTGCAGGTCGACGGTCAGATAACCGACGAAGCCATCCGGCAATTAAGCCAGGGAGTGACCATTACCGTCGACGGAAAGCCGTATACGACCTTACCGGCCCAGGTCAGGGTTATACCGGAGCCGGGGCTGCCGGAGCGAAATCCACCCATCCGTTACCGGGCCAACATTCCCACCACCTGGGTATCCATTACGTTACAGGAAGGCAAAAACCGGCAGGTACGCAAAATGACGGCGGCCGTGGGTTTCCCCACGCTCCGGCTGGTGCGATGGGCCATTGAGAAGCTAACAGCTGCTGGTATGCAGCCCGGCGAGGTCCGGGAACTGGACTGGCCGGCGGTGAAGCAGGGGCTGCGGCTGTAGGCAGCGGGAGCCGATTTAACGACAGCTTTCTCGCTTTTCTTTCGAAAACACCACCGGCACCATGTATCGGTTTGGCGCATACCGGCCCCGGCGGTAGACGGCAGTCCAGATAGGAATCAGTTTAATCAGGCGCAGCGCTTCGCTGGTAAACAGGTCGCCGTCAGCTTTCAGTACCTCAATATGAGCCGGCCGACCCAGGCTATAGGGATCAACCGCGATAACCACTTTTCGGACTTCACCGCTTTTCAGAGCTGCCCCGAGCGTTTGCCAATTGGTTTGCCGGCAGAGAAAGTGGCTCAATTCCCTGGCATTCTCAAGAAGCGGTGAAACAATTGTCCGGCGGTTGTCATACCGCGTCAGATTTAGCAGCCGGCCGGCATTGACGGTAAAGCTCAACTCCTGTTCATACACCGACAGGTAGTCCTCATGAACATAATACAACAGCTTACCGATCGGGCAGAGCAGCGTGTTCGTTACCCAATCTCCTAAAACGCGGTGGCTTACCACTTGTCTGCCAAACAAGGCGTTTAAGTCAGCTTTCCGGTGGTCCCCTGAGGAACAGCAGCTACGAATTTCGATCAGATAAAGGTGGTCGTTCTCCAGTAGCCAAACTGCCTGATAGCCGCGCCAGCAGGCCGTTGACCAACAGGCTTTCCATTGAGCCGGTAATTGTCGGTGTATTTGCTCTCTATCCGGATGACTTTCCAGCGGATTAGCGAATAGCAACAACGTATCACCCTGAAAGACCAGCAAATCAGGAGCCTGCGCAGTTGCCAGCGCAACATGGCAGCTTACAACAAAGATAAAAAGCGGCCACACGACCGCTTTACAAATTGTTTGGACGACGGGATGCATAGCGGTACTAGCTGAGTACCTTAAATTGATGCGCCAGTTTGAAAATTTCCTTAAAACAGTGGGCTGTCAGCACCGCATCTTCCAGGGCGTTATGAAAGTCGTCTTCGCGCTCCAGGCCAAAATAGCCGGCAATGTCTTTCAGGCTTAGGCCACGTGGAACGGGTTTGCCGTTCTGCTTCAGAATGCGGAAAACAAAATAGCCCAGTGTGTGCGTATCCAGCAGCGTACGGGAGTAGGGCCATTTCTGTTTCTCCAGACGGTAGGCTTCGCGCAGGAAGTTGATGTCGTTGATGACACTCTGCCCGCAGATAATCACATTTTTCAGGTAAGGCGTTTTATCGGACTGTCCCGCCGGTACGCGGATGTTCAGCTTTTCCAGAATCCAGTCTTCCAACTCCGGCAGCACATCGTAGATCATGGGAGCATCCTCCAGCTCTTTGAGAGAGAGGTTGTGTACTTTTTCCGAATAAAGGGAGAAGGCTTCTTCGTTTTCGGGATAAACGTTGGTCAGGTAGCGACCCTTCTCGCTCCAGTCATCATCGAATAAAACGCCACCAATCTGAATAATTTCGTTCCAGTCCGGTTCCGGACCGGTCATCTCCAAATCAAGTACAAGAAACGGCATGAACGTATAAGCTCGGTTGAGGGTGTAAAACTACGGGGAAAGCGAGAACTCCGAAGACCAGAAAGCAATAAAAAATTGTAAAAAATACCCTTGCCTTTTTTCATCATGCACAATAAAACATAATGTATTCCGTTATAGGAGTAATTCTGTCGTGCCAGCGCCCCGGTCAATCTCCGCCGGGGCTTTTTTATTGGAACAGCCGGCAGAGTTGGATTTTCCTGATTTTGCCTGACTCTGCGTTTCTGATCCGGAATTTGCCCAAAAAGTTAGAAAAATCCTGATTTTCCGGAAAAATGCTGACTTTAGGCAAGTATTTTGAAAAATTATACACTTATTTTTCGAAACAGGAACACTGTACCTGCTGCTGCTGTTTTATAAGTGTTGTTTTATTCGAAGCCCCGGCAGATGCACTGCCGGGGCTTTTTTCTGGCTAGGGCCTACACCTGCCAACGGTGCAGGATATAGGCGTCGTTCCAGAAATACCACTCCAGCCGGCTCGATTGCCGGAACGCTTCCGCCATTTTTTCTTTTTCCTTAGTACTTGCCCCATCCGCTAATTGGTCGGTCAGGTTCAGCATCTGGCTGACGACCTGATCGAAGGCGTCGCCCGCGTAGGTGTCGATCCACGACTGATACGGATTGGGGCTGGCTGCTTTCGCGTAAATAAACTTCCCGACTTCCCGGTAAATCCAGAAACAGGGCAATACCGCAGCCGCCCCCACCGCCGGCGACTCATGAGCCGTAGCCGTCAGCAGAAAATTCGTGTAGGCGAAACAGGCGGGCATTTTTTGCGCCCCGGCGCTGATGCCGAAGCCGGCAAAGTAACTTTCGTGCAGAATGCGCTCCACCCGGATCGCGTTGGCGGCAAACTCTGTCAAGGCCAGGATGTCGTCCGGCTGGTGCGATTTACTGGCTAATTGCGCCAGGGCCCTGCTGAAGTCGGTGAGGTAAAGAGCATCCTGCTGGATATAGTATTGAAACTTCTCCGCTGGCAGGCTGCCCGTTGTTAATTCCCTGACAAAACCGTGGGCGAGAATGGCCTCATAGATGGGCGTAATCTGTTGCCAGAGTTGTTCGGTAAAACGCATAGCTGTGGTGGGTTACTGCCAATATTGATAAAAATGGTGAACCGGACCGTGCCCGTGCCCCAGCGTATACACCGCCCCCGTCTGCAACGCACTGGTCAGGTACATTTTGGCCGCCGAAACAGCCTCTACCACCGGCAGACCTTTGGCTAAACCGGCCGCAATTGCCGCCGACAGGGTGCAGCCTGTCCCGTGCGAATTGCCAGTCTGAATGCGCTCTGTCCGGAACTGATGCTGTTCGGTGGGGGAGATATACAGCAGGTCGGTGCTATCGGCGGTAGCCAGGTGGCCCCCTTTGATCAGGATGGCACCGGGGCAAAGCTGCGCCAGATCGGCGGCTGCTTGTGGCATGTCCGCGGCTGTTTCTACGGCCCGGCCCAGCAACACGCTCGTTTCCGGCAGATTGGGCGTAATCACGGTAGCCATAGGCAACAGGTATGTTTTCAGAGCGGCCACGGCTTCGTCCTGCAGCAGCTTATCGCCACTCTTGGCTACCATGACCGGGTCGAGGACGATAGTTTGGACACCAAAGTCGTTTAAAGTCCGGGCCACGGCCATGATTATGTCGGGGGCGTGCAACATGCCGATTTTAACGGCGTCGGTACCGATGTCGCTCAGTACCGCGTTCAACTGCTCCACCACAAAATCTGCTGGAACGGCATGAATGGCCGTAACAGTGCGGGTATTTTGCGCGGTTAGGGCGGTCAGCACCGACATGCCGTAGCAGCCGAGGGCCGCAAAGGTCTTAAGATCTGCCTGAATACCGGCACCTCCTCCGCTGTCGGAGCCGGCAATGGTTAAGGCTCTGGCGTATGTTTTCATAAGGCTTCTTCAATTAGGTCAATCAACCGGCGGCTAGCGTCGTAGGGGGAGGGATGGCCGCAAATGGCCGACACCACCGCCACACCCGTTGCCCCGGCCCGAATCACATCCTGTACATTGCCGGCGCTGATGCCGCCGATGGCAAACGTTGGCCGGTTGGTCCGGCCGCAGATCACGCCCAGCGTTTCTATACCCAGCAAACTGGCGGTATCCTGCTTGGTGCCGGTTGGGAATACCGTAGCCACGCCCAGGTAATCAACATTGAGATCGCAGGCCGTCTGTAGTTCAGTCAGGTTGTTGACGGACAACCCGATTATTTTTTCGTTGCCTACCAGCGAGCGCACCACTTCATACGGCATATCGTCCTGCCCGATATGAACCCCATCGGTATCCAGGGCCATAGCCACGTCGACGCGGTCGTTGATAATCAGCCTGGCTCCGTATGCCTGCGTAATGCGTTTAACGGCCGCGCCTGTTTCCAGAAACTGCCGGGTCGACAGGTTTTTTTCCCGCAACTGCACCCAGCGCACCCCCGCCCGGCAGGCTTCTTCTACCACGTAGGGCAGGGTATGGCCGGCCTGCCGGCAGATGTCGGCGTCGGTTACCAGGTAGAGTCGGTTCATTGGTTCACTGGTTCGTAAGTTTAACGGTTTTCTGGATTTGGTCGGCGGTGAGCTGGTAGAGGGTATCCAGGAAAGAAACCTGGAGGCTACCCGGTGACGGCGTTTTCCGGGCGGCCAGTTCACCGGCTATACCCATGACGCACATGCCGTGCACTGCCGCCTGAAAGGCATCGGGATTAACGGCGACAAATGCCCCGATAAGCGCCGTGGCGGTGCAGCCCATGCCGGTTACCTTTGTCATCAGCGGATGGCCATTGCCGATGACCGCGACGCGGTCCTGGTAAACCACGTAATCGTCGGCCCCGCTGATAACCACCACACCGCCGAAATGCCGGCTCAGTTGGCGGGCGCTGTCCAGTGCCGCTTCGGAACCATGCGTGCTGTCGACTCCTTTGGTTTGCGCGTTCAGCCCGGCCAGCGCCATAATTTCGGAGGCATTGCCCCGGATAATGGTGGGAGCGGCCAGGTCCAGCAGCGCCCGGCTCACCTGGTTCCGGTAGGGGGTAGCCCCTACGCCAACCGGGTCGAATACTATGGGCTTTTTCAGCAGCTTAGCCCGTTTCATCGCCAGCCGCATACCGGTCACAAAATTGGGGTCCAGCGTACCGATGTTGACGACCAGGGCACTGGCAATGGCAATGAAATCTTCAACCTCGTCGGGCGCGTGAACCATGGCAGGCGAAGCGCCCAGCGCCAGGAGCGCGTTGGCGGTGTTGTTCATGACCACGAAGTTGGTAATGTTTTGTATTAAAGGAGCCTGGGAGCGGATTTGCTCCACATCCTTCCAGATCGACTGAGCTGATGGCGACATGTTGCTGTTGGGCGGTTAGGTAAAACGAACAGCAACCTTAGGGGAGAAAAGAGGGCATCTAAAGCAGGCCGATCCGGCTAACTTTTTCCTACGGCAGTACAAACTGCATCAGGTTCTGAGGGTCTAATCTCAGTCAGGCCACGGCACTGACACCCCTAAAGTTGTGGCGCAAAGGTAGGGTATTTTGGGGAAAGGTGCCGGAGAAACTGCCTGATTGGGCATTTTTCAACTCCTTACGAGAAGATGCCGTGCTGGATTCGGCCCAGAATGTCCAGAACGAATGATCGGCCTATTGTAGAGTCAAGCAGCATGATGGGTTTTCGGCCGCCCAGGGCGGGTATACTGGCCAAGAGCCAAAACCGAAAATCCTCTTCAGATTCATACACGGCCATACCTCTTACGTAGACTTCCGCTAAGGCAATAACTTTCTCAGACTCCTTCGGTGTCAACCGCCCGTTTGCCTGTATCCGACGCTGAAAGGTACTTTCTGAAATACCCAGCATCCGGCTCATAGTCCGGTTGGTAAAGCCAAAACGCTTCTGAAGAAAAATTGCCGATGCCGTGGGCAGTCCATCTCTATTTACCGCTAACAAATCGAAATCATGCCTGATCGGCCTTCCTATCCGTTGTTCTCCTCCTAATATATCTACGAGTTGCTCTAATCTTACGTGCCGCATATGGGTTGAGGTTTTCGGGTACGGTTAACAGGATTAGGTCAGCGACTGCATACGCTCATCAATAGCCTTTTTGATTTCGGCAAAGTCATTTTCGGAGAGCAACTGCATGGTAAGTGCATTAATATCATTCAAAATCTCAAACAAGTCACCTAGGTTGGCAGCTATTGATTTTATCCGTTCATGCTCTGCTTTTTCTTTGGCTGAAATATCTTCGGCGTAATTACGAACGTATTCATCCCACTCTGCCTTCTGCTGTTTCCAATGTTCGCGATATTGGGTTCGGCCTTTAGGAGAAAAGTCTAGCCTTTCTACCTGAATTGGATATATACGTTCTACAAATGCTGCTTTTTCAAGCCTGGAATTGCGAAAGGCTTCATAGAGATCAAACATACAATAAGAGGACTTAAGATACTTGTCGCTGAGTGCTACCACAATAATATCGCCTTTACCAATGCGGTCCATAAATTCCGAAATAAGACCTTTGTACCCTAAATCCATCTTATCTCGCTTGACCTTGTAGCCGTTAGACTTTAAGCTCTCGTACAGCGCATCTACTATCTTCTCCCGGCTTTCGCCGGTTTCGCGGTCGTCGCCCCAGGCGTAGGAGAAGAATATTTCGGGCTTCTTTTTTTCAGGTTCAGGCATAACAATGGGAGGTGTTTCAAGGGCAGGTATGTCTTTGTCAAACAAAAAGCTGAAATCGCTGACCGATAGCCAACTGCCTTGTTTTGACTTGATTTTAGGGACGTGCCCCAGGCTATCCTGTAACGCCCCAATCTCAACAAACCCGGTTCCATTGACTGAAACTTCAATTTCCGGTTTCTGATCGCTCAGCTGCCAGAGTGCATCAAACAGTTCGCGGGCGAGTCGTCTGGCCGCTGGTTTGTTCTCCAGCGTGACGCTGATCCGGCGGGATGTAAAGTGGCACTCCGCTACGATGCGTACGCCCTGTTTGTCCAGTACCAAACCGTATTTCCAGTACACATCCTGGGCCAGATTGCCGTACCGCACCATAAACCGCAGAAAAACGCTTTTGGGCATAAAGCGCGGATAGTGCAGCGTAAATCCGATACTTTCTTCCGGCTTTGGCGTTAACATTCGAAGCCCATTGGCATCCGGGTAGTTGGCCGGCAGGTACTGCGGGGCTATATAGGTATCAGGCGTATTGGGTTTCTCAAAGATCAGCTCAAACCGGTGGGCTTTCATTAGCTCCAGAAAGGTATCCGTCAGCGCGGCCATGCCTTTTTCGGTCAGCACCTGCTCAACGTGGGTGCGGGTAAACTCGCCTTTATTCGTTTCCTGAATGTCGTAACTCAGAATAGCATAAACCGTATCGCTGACCCACTGCGGGTTCAGGAAAACTTTATCGGCTAATAATGGACTATTGTTGACATACAGAATGGTGCTGGCGGCTCCTCCCAGATAAGTTAGCAGGCCGGCCATTTCGATTGTAGGGTCGATATGACGGCAGAAGTTTTCAAAATCTGAATAGCTCATCCAGCGATTAGCAGACGGAAGTTTACGGACTTCGTCGCGTATCTCAACCCATTTAGCCCCCAGGGCATACCTGGCCGCATCGTGCTGAAGCGTTTCGATGAGCCTGGCCTGAAAGGTTCTGTAGGCAAGCCAGGGCGCTTTGTTGTAATTTTCTATACACTCGATGGCCTGCTTTACGCTTAGCCCATACGCGGGCGATAGCACGTTGTAAGGTGGCTTAAAATATACATCCGGCACCGGCAGGGGCGTATGCTTATCGGTCTTGGTCTGTACGAGCAGCACGGTACTGTCGGGGGCGTAGTAGCGGATGCTCTCCAGCCAGTAGCTATAGGGGAAGTGATCCAGCATGAGCCGGTACGGTTGCCCGGCCAGGTAAATATCGGTTTCTATCTCGGCCTGTTCGTTGGTTTCGGCTTCCCAGACCACCAGGTACACGGCATGATCGTCCAGAAACAGGCGGTGGGTGGCGTGGTAGTATTCCTGACCGCCAAAATCCCAGATATTGACCCGCAGGACCGGGTCGGTCTCCGAAACCGGCCAGCGTTTCAGCGATATGCCGTGGGTAGAGTTTTGGGCCGGTTCGTAGCTGCCTTCCTGTAAAAATTGAGTGAGGGAGGTTTTGCCGGCGGTGGTATTGCCCAGTACAATCAGTTTCACCTCATCGTTCCGGACGGCTCCTTTCCTGAGCGAGGCAAAATAATCCCGGACGTCCTGTAATACATTTTCATAGGGTTTATCAAAAATTTCCTTAGGAATATTCCGGATTGGATTGCCGTGCAGGTACAATTCACCAAGCCTGGACAGACCTGTGACAAATTGCTCAGAAATTTCGCTGATTTGATTGTAGCTCAGGTATAAGGCCTGGAGTTGGGTCAGGGGCTCCAGAAGGCGGATATCGCTGATTTGACTGTCGCGCAGGTATAAGCGTTGGAGTTGGGTCAAGGGTTCTAGAAAACAGATATCATTGATTTGATTGTAGCTCAGATCTAAAGACTGGAGTTGGGTGAGAGGCTCCAGAAAGCTGTAATCGCTGATTTGCCAGCTATCTGCATACTCTCCTCCGATTCTCAACTCCTTAAGGTTTTTTAACGATGAAATGGCCGATGAGATACTGGTGAGGCTGTTTCGCCTTCCTTTATTCTGACTGTCAATCCAGGTGCGTTCAGACGGATCCCAATAACTGTTGCTTACTATCAGGGTTTCGAGCCAGGTACAGTCAAACAGGTCATCGGGCAGGGTGGTGAGGCCGCAGTTGCCGAGGTCCAGAAAAGGGGAGCGGGTCTGTTTGTTTTCCTTAATCAGGCGGATTGCCAGGTCACTCATACAGGCATACGGGCTTTGTAACCCCAAATACGGATTTTCGTCGCTGGAAATCAAATCTGACCATGTGTAGATTCGTTAACGGCCGGGCATTCGCTTCCGCCTGGGGTGCAAACACCGCTCCACAGAAACAAACCGGCTTTCGGCATGGGAAAAAACAAGGCGTGTCCTACCTTTGCGGCCAATTCCAACTTTGTGTTCAAAATGAGGATGGCCGGTCATATACGACCATTGCAGTGGAATACCACCTACCCTCAAACGTTAAACCTCAAACCACAATGGATTACCGCATAGAAAAAGACACGATGGGCCAGGTGCAGGTGCCGGCCCACGTTTACTGGGGTGCGCAGACCCAGCGCTCCATCGAGAACTTTAAAATTGCCCAGGACATCAATAAAATGCCCCGCGAAATTATCCGGGCGTTTGCCTACCTCAAAAAAGCAGCCGCGCTCACCAACCTCGACGCGGGCGTACTGTCGCAGGAAAAAGCCGACCTCATCGGCCGGGTGTGCGACGAAATTCTGGACGGCAAACTGGACGATCAGTTTCCGCTGGTGGTCTGGCAGACCGGTTCGGGTACGCAGTCGAACATGAACGTCAACGAAGTGGTGGCGTATCGCGGCCACGTGTTGCAGGGTGGGCAGCTTACCGACGAGAAGAAGTTTCTGCACCCGAACGATGATGTAAACAAGTCGCAGTCGAGCAACGATACCTTCCCCACGGCCATGCACATTGCGGCTTACCAGATTCTGACGGAGGTAACCATGCCGGGCATCGAGAAGCTGCGCCATACGCTGGACCAGAAGGCGAAGGAGTTTGCCCATGTGGTAAAGATCGGCCGGACGCACTTCATGGACGCTACCCCGCTCACGGTAGGGCAGGAGTTTTCGGGCTACGTGTCGCAGCTCGATCACGGCCTGCGGGCCATCCGCAACACCCTGGCGCACCTGTCGGAGCTGGCGCTGGGCGGTACAGCCGTCGGAACCGGCATCAACACCCCTCCAGGTTATTCAGAGAATGTCGCAAAGCACATTGCCGACCTGACCGGCCTGCCCTTTGTTACGGCCGAGAACAAGTTTGAAGCCCTGGCCGCCCACGACGCGATTGTGGAAGCCCACGGTGCCCTGAAAACGGTAGCGGCCAGCCTGATGAAGATCGGCAATGATATCCGGATGCTGGCGTCGGGGCCGCGGGCGGGTATCGGCGAACTGTTTATTCCGGACAACGAGCCGGGCTCGTCCATCATGCCCGGTAAGGTAAACCCGACGCAGTGCGAAGCCATGACCATGGTAGCCGCGCAGGTATTCGGCAACGACGTCGCCATCAACGTCGGAGGGGCAATGGGCCACTTCGAGCTGAACGTGTTCAAGCCGGTGATGATTTACAACTTCCTGCACTCGGCCCGCCTGATCGGCGATGTCTGCGTATCCTTCAACGACAAATGCGCCGAAGGTATCCGCCCGATTGAGGAAAACATCACGAAGCACGTCAACAACTCGCTGATGCTGGTAACGGCGCTGAACACCAAAATCGGCTACTACAAAGCCGCCGAAATTGCTCAGACCGCCCATCGTGAAGGCTCAACGCTGAAAGAGACCGCCGTGAAACTCGGCTACCTGACGCCCGAGCAGTTCGACGAGTGGGTAAAGCCGGAGGATATGGTAGGGGAGATTAAGGTGTAAGCCGTACTGCCCGTTTCCGGATAAAGTAGGCGATCACCAACAAACACAAAACAGTGGGCAGTATCTGGCTGTAAGGTTTAAACTGGGGAAGCACCGTACCCGTAAAGGCCGAGACAATGGCATTGTAGGCCGAACACAGCTTGTAGATATGCTCGTACAGCCACCAGGTCTTTAGCCGGTCAAATAGCCAGATATGCTTAACGAGATCATAACCGGTGATCAGTACCAGCGCCGATAGCGTGGGGTAAACAACGGCCGGTGACCAGTTGCTGTCCGCTTGCTGCACATAAGCCAGATACAGTAAGCCCGTCAGTAGCGCACCAACGGCAATCACGATGTCATAAGGCGTCGCCGGGCGCTCCCGACGCCGTACGGTGCGGTAACCGGAGTAACCGCCGTATCCGCTCAGAAGCGTCAGCATAAGCAGGAAGGGCGTAGACCGGAAAAAGAAAGTGCCCAGGAAAGCGGTGCCGACCACCACGCTCAGGAGGTACAGAAAATACCGGCCAAAGCGGATGTGCCGGCGCGGACGGTTCTGGTTCACTAAGGCAATCAAGCCAATTAAGAGGGCAATGGTACCAAAGAGTACGTGTACAATGATGTTCAGTTTATGCAGTAAGGCCATATAAACCGGCTGCCGGATTCTGTGGCTCTCTGGAAATGGTCCGGGTCTGTTGCCCGGCAGCCTTATTCAAAATTGGTGGAGAATCGGGGGGACTGCAACTGATTCGTGACCGGGAAACTTGGTCTGTGACAAACGCCTTTTGTCACGTAATTGCTGTGCAATCGAAAGTCTGGAAAACTACCTCAGGATTTTCACGAAGACGAAAACCTACATTACCCGGCTGACCTTGAAAGAAGCCAAGGCCCGGTTGCCCAGGCGGCTGTTTGTCCGGATCAGCCGGTCGCATATTGTCAACATCGCCCATGCCGTACGGGTAGACCAGGATCTGGTGCGCGTGGGCGGGAAGGAACTCCGGATCGGTAAGGTATACAAACGGCATGTATTGGAACAGTTACCGGGCTAACCGGTCACCTACTTTACATATCCCAACTTTCTTGGAATGGTGTAGATCTCCGTCTGCCGGCCGTCGATATAGCGGAACTGCCTGCCGTCGAAATAGCCGTCTTCTTCCAGCATGATGCGGACGGTCTTTTTCCATTCCGGTATCTCCACGGCTGCGTTCAGTTCGATGGAGTAGGCGGTGTTGGCAAACAAGGGGTAATCGCCGGGGCCGGGTACGCCCTGCTGCTGATCCCACATGCCAATGGTCGGGCCGGCTGCGTGGCCGTGTACGCCAATGGGGTGGGTGTAAATAGTGCCCAGAATCCCTTCTTTCCTGGCCTGGTCCAATGCTTCTTTCAGGATTTGATTACCTGATTTGCCGGCCTGAAAGCGTTCAGTCAGGATGTCCTGTAGCCGGTTGCCCTGCTGGAAGGCTTTCCGGATGGATTCCGGCACGTCTGTTTCACCCGGTCGGAGAACATAGGCGTGCTGCTGCTGGTCGGTGTTCAGGCGGAGGTAGGTGATGCCGAAGTCGACGTGGAGCAGGTCGCCGGGCATAATCACTTCACCGGATGGTCGCTTGGCAAAGGTGCGCAGGTGGTCGAAGCGGGCGGCATCGGCCCGCTGAATATCGACGGTGGGGTGGAACCAGGTATCCAGGCCCAGGTAGGTGATGCGCTGCCGGAACCACCAGACCACGTCGTCGGTCGTCGTAACACCGGGCTGGATGACCTGCTCCGAAAAGCCTTCCTGTATAATCTGGTGCGACAGCCGGCAGATGAGCGGGTAAATCGCCATCTCCTTTTCGGTGCGGGTCTCCAGCCAGGCTACGGCCAGCCGTTCGGCCGAGACAATGCGTTTCTGGTAGTCGGCCGGCAGTTTTTCCATGAATTCACGCTGTTCGGTAAAGGAGAGGCCGTCGGCATGGGCGTAGTTGGTCGAGAAGTTCAGACCGATCTTTTTCGGCTTACGCTCCCGAATCATATCCACCAGCGCTTCCCACTGATTGGGCTTTGTGTTGATGTCCCAGGCTCCTTTCAGCAGATTACCCACATCGTACCGGGCAATGGCCAGTTTTTCCACTCCCTTATCGGCATCGTCGGTACCGGCTCCTTTATCATAAAAGACCATGATGGTTCGTCGGCGGGCCGACAGCCAGGTAGACGGCAGCATGGTTTTCAGCACCGGGTCTTCGTTGTATTCGCGGGAGATGATCACCCACATATCAATGCCTTCCCGGCGCATCAGTTGCGGCAGCAGGTTGGTGAAGCGGTCTTCCAGAATCTCATCGATCACGCGGGCACGTTCGCGTTCGTTCAGAATGGCGGTGGGGGATTGGCCGAACGTCAGCTGGCCGGCTATCAGGCAGAGAAGTGTAAAGAGAAGTGGTAAACGGCAGGTCATACGAAGTCTATTTGGACCTGAATATAGCAAATAGACACATATCCCCGTATCCTGGAATGTAATTCCGGTTTTACACTCACTTCCGGCGCAGCCGTGTCAGCAGCCACAGGAGAAACCGCTGCAACAGAACCAGTACAAGGATAATACCCAGCGCCAGAGCGAACAGGATGAGGTTGTTTTCGTTACCGGCCTTAAAGGCAAAGCTCAGCGAGGTGGCAACGGCCGGCGGATGCACCACATCGGCAACGATCATTAGTACAATCGTCAGAATCATGGCTAAGCCTCCTGCCAGATAGCTGGGGCCGAGAAAGACAAAGGTGACCAGCCCAATAATGGCGGCTGTCATCTGCGAAATAAGCAGTGTCCGAACGGTGTTGGTGCCGTGTCCGGGGTCGAGATAGATCAGGAAGGCGCTGGATGCCAGCGACGCAAACAGCAGCCGTTGCCGGCTGAGAATTTCAACAAACGCAAAGACTACCAGGACAACAGCCGTTGGGGCAAAGGCCAGCATCAACTCATCTTTTAGCTCTAGCCGCCGTCGGCTCTGTCGGTTGGCACCTTTTATTGGTTTTAAGCTTTTCATGTTTGTTGACCGGAGTTGTACTCCGGGTCTCCGCAAAAACCGGAATACAACTCCGGTCTACATCACCTTGTCACTTCAGGAATAGGTTCGATATTCGGCAAGTCTAGTACCCGGCTGGTATACTCCCGAACCTGCTGCGTCAGTTGGGCGTCTTTCGCCAGGGATTTGCCGAACGACAGAATCATCTCCTTCAGCTTCCGCTGCCAGGGTTCCGACTGCATCTGTTCGGGAAAACAGCGCTTCAGCAGGTCCAGCATAATAGACACCGCCGTGGACGCACCGGGCGACGCGCCCAGTAGGGCGGCAATGCTCCCATCGGCGGCACTGACTACCTCCGTGCCGAATTCGAGAACACCCCCTTCTTCTTCGTCTTTCTTGATGACCTGCACACGCTGGCCGGCTACTTCCAGCTCCCAATCCTCCATGCTGGCGTTGGGGAAATAGTCACGCAGCGCCGATAGCCGGTCGTCGGGCGACTGAAACACCTGCTGAATCAGATAGCGGGTGAGCGGTACGTTGTGCAGACCGGCCATCAGCATCGGGGCAATGTTGGTCATCTGGATCGACTTCGGCAGGTCCATGTACGAGCCATGCTTCAGGAACTTGGTCGAGAAGCCGGCGTACGGGCCAAACAGCAGTTCTTTCTTGCCGTTGATCATGCGTGTATCGAGGTGGGGTACCGACATCGGAGGAGACCCTACGGCCGCTTTTCCGTATACCTTGGCCTGATGCCGTTCGATGATGTCGCGGTTGAGGCATTTCAGCCATTGACCGCTGACGGGGAAACCACCGTAGCCCCGGCTCTCAGGAATATCCGATTTCTCGAGCAGCCGCAGCGAACCGCCACCGGCCCCGATGAAGAGAAACCCGGCCCGTACATCGCGTACATCTCCGGTTGTCACGTTCTCCACCCGGATTTTCCAGCCCCCCTGACTTTTGGAACGCCACAGATCCCGCACCTCGTGGGCAAAGTACAGGTTGATGCCCTCCATGCGCTGCAACTGGTAGAACATGGCGCGGGTGAGGGCGCCAAAGTTTACGTCTGTGCCGATGTCCATCCGGGTAGCGGCTACGCGCTGGCTGGGCTCGCGGCCTTCCATCACCAGCGGCACCCAGTTGGCGACCTGGTCGGGGTCTTCGGTGTACTTCATGCCGTGGAAGAGGTGCGACTGCATCAGCGCTTCGAACCGCTTCCGGAGGTACTCGACGTTGGCGTCGCCCCACACAAAACTCATGTGCGGAATCGGCCGGATGAAGTTGGCGTCGCTGAGGAATCCCTGTTCCACCAGAAACGCCCAGAATTGCTTCGAAATCTCAAAGGATTCGGCAATCTTGACGGCTTTGGCGGTTTCGATGGAGCCGTCGGGGTGTTCGGGGGTATAGTTGAGTTCGCAGAACGCGGAGTGGCCGGTGCCGGCATTGTTCCAGGCATCGGAACTTTCGGCGGCTGCCACATCGAGTCGTTCGTAAATATCAATGGTTATATCGGGTTGCAGTTCCTTGAGCAGGACACCGAGCGTTGCGCTCATGATGCCGGCACCGATCAGAATGACATCCGGACCTGCGTTTGAGGAGGTTTTACGTTTAGCCATGCGGGTAGGTTCGTACTTGCTGTTAATGGTAGTTACCAATTCCGGGGACCTGTTGTTCTGAAATTTTATTGCCCAAGCGTAGGTCTCCTGGTCAGGTGAAGAAAGTTCCTGTTTTTGTGAAGCTCCGCCCGCCCCGCTCGTCCCTGTGCTCGTCCGCGATGCAATTGCGGACGAGCAACGTCTCGCATTTAAAGGTGGACGAGCTTAGCCCTCCTTAAAAATCTTCTCCAGGCACTTGACCGTAATCAGATACGTCGGTTTGACACCCAGCGTGCCGAGGCTGCCGGAGGCCAGGGTGGCACCGGTGAGCAGCGGGTTGTCTGATGCGTAATAGGCATAACGGACCTTGACGTTGGCGGGTACGCTGCCGCGTATCTTCGACTGCGCCTGAATGGCTTTCTGGTAATGGGCACCCTCCATTTCCAGCCCGACGGCATTCCAGGAGGAATTCCGAAAGTAGCTTAGGATCTCTTTGTTCTGGAGTGAGGTACCCAGCACCGTAATCATCGCGCCCTCGTACACGCCGATGCCGTGGCCGTCAAAGTCGGCGCTGGTAAAGTCATTATCCAGCGGGTAGTTATCGGCGGTGCCTTCAAAAATGTGGGCGGTCGGGATCATCAGATCGCCTTTGTCGCCGGTCAGGATGCCGGCTTTGCCCATGATGGAGATGGAAGCGACGTTCAGCAGATAGCACTCACTTCCGGGCTCATAGGGTTTTAGTAACTCGTCCATCGTCTCAAACGCCTGTTCCCCGAAGGCGTAGTCCATCACCAGCAGCAGCGGCTGTGTTTTTTTGATGTAGGCCCGGTCGTGGGCAATCTCGGGGGAGAGCGTTTTCAGATCCAGTTTGGCGGTATCGATAAGCTGCACCAGCAGGTTGGTGCCGCCGGTATCGACCAGTTCGTGTAGCCCGTGCGCGAAGGCGTACTCGCGGACCTGGTGGCGGAGTGCCCGCTGGTCAGACTGGCTTAGTTTTAGGGCCAGATCGTACAGGTTTTCCCAGGAGGTAGTACCGGAAAGGGCATGGGGCGCATACAGGCAGTTGATGACGCTGTGCGGATTGGCGCTGATAATGTGAATCGGACGATCCTGCAGGTTGTTCGCCCAGACAAATTCCTTGATGCGGTTGGCCCACCGTTCGCCGTAGAGGTGCTGCCCGATGCGTTCCCGCAGCATAGGGGTGAAGTTGACTTCCCGATCGGCGTTCTCCTGGCGGATTTCCTGCACCGAGACGCTACCTAAGCCATACACAATCTGAAACAGACCGGTATTGGTCCCAGCCGTTTCGGCAAAGCGGAAGTAAGCCCGCTGGGTTTCCTCGAACGTACGGCCCAGTATGGAACTCAGGTAGGTCAGCGCCAGTTCGCGTTCTTCTTCTTCGACGGTGCCGCCCGATTTTACTATGGCCTCCAGTTTTTCCCACTCGCGGGTTTTGCCACCTCGATCCAGAAACACATTGCGCCGGATTTTGTCGGCTTCCATGAACATAAACGTCAGGTGCGTCAGAATGTCGTAAATTTCGCTGCGGCCGTTGGTTACCTCAATCACCATCTGCTCCTGGTCGATGCGGTAGCAGTTGCGACGCCGTTTGGCGGGGATCAGCACCGGAAACTGCGACTGCTCGAAGCCCTCCCGCGATACCAGCGTAATGATCCGGCAGGATTCGATGCCCTTGGGCAGCCGGTCCATGACGTACACCAGGCCGTCCAGTTCCACCCGGTGCGGGTCATTGACGGAGCCGTAGATTTCGGGCCGGAGCGTCAGCAGGGCCTCGCGGATTTCTTCGCCCGACACGCCCGACGGTTTATAAAACCCCCGGTTGAACAGGTGACGCATGGTAATATAAAGCCGCTCGATGGCCACGCGTGATTCCTGGGCGCGGTTGAGCGGGGGCGATTGCGTTAAATTCATAGGTAGCGATGACTGTAAAATTTGGCCGCAAATTACAGCATCTACGGAACACAACCGTAGATTTGGGTTTAACTCTCCATTTCATCAATGCGCAAACTTATTTATCTACTGCTTTTTAGCCCAATCTGTTTACAGGCCCAGCATACCCGAATGGGCCAGAGCCGCCAACCTGAGCCGTTCGCCCATACCTTCTCGATTGTGGCCCGCGACGAGCGCACCGGCGACATGGCCGTAGGGGTGCAAAGTCACTGGTTCTCGGTCGGCACTACTGTCTCCTGGGCTGAGGCCGGGGTTGGGGCCGTGGCCACGCAGTCGTTCGTCAATAAATCATTCGGCATCCGCGGCCTGCAACTGCTGAAGCAGGGCAAAACCGCCCAGCAGGCGCTCGACGCGCTCCTGAAGGACGATGCAGGGCGGGAGGTCCGTCAGGTAGCCATTGTCGATGCCAAAGGCAATGTAGCCGTGCATACCGGTAAAAAGTGCATCGACTATGCCGGTCACCGGAAAGGGAAAAACTACTCCGTACAGGCGAATATGATGCTGACCAGCAAAGTGCCGGATGCCATGGCTACCGCCTTTGAAAAGAATGCTTCGCTACCGTTACAGGAGCGGGTGCTGAAGGCTCTGGAAGCCGCGCAGGGAGCCGGTGGCGACATCCGGGGCAAACAATCGGCGGTGCTGCTGGTGGTACGGGGGAAGTCTACGGGTGCCCCCTGGGATGATAACCACCTGGTCGACCTGCGGGTGGATGACAGCCCGCAACCGCTGCAGGAACTGGCCCGGTTGCTGCGGGTACACCTGGCCTACGAGCACATGAACAACGGCGATCTGGCCATTGAAAAGAACGACATGAAAAGGGCCATGACCGAATACGGAGCTGCCATGAAGCTATTTCCCGACAACCTGGAAATGAAATACTGGACCGCCATCGGGCTTGCCAATTCCAGACAGGTCGCCAAAGCCGCCGACATGCTCCGGTCGATCTACGCCAAAGACCCCAATTGGCGCGAACTCACCCGGCGACTGCCGAAAGTAGGGTTATTGACGGTGTCGGAGAAGGATCTCAAAGAGTTGGTTTGGTAAAGCATACCCCGGCATGTAACTCCGGGCTATTTCTCCCGCATCATCTCCACCACCGGCCGGAAAGCCGTTTCGTATTGCTCCATCACAAAGGCTTTGTCTTCGGGCTTCAAAGTAACTAACCCCTGCGTATTTTTATCCGCCTGATCCGGGGTACGAATGCCGGGAATGATGGTGGAGATTTCCGGAAAGCTGAGAATATAGCTCAGGCTGAATTCGGCCGGGCTGACGTTGTACTGCCGGGCAAGCGCCCAAACCGGTTGCAGCGCATCATTTGACGCCTGAATGATCTCGGGCGTGAGCCGGAAGCTGCGGTGGTCGCTGTCGCTAAAGGTGGTGCTGGTATCGAATTTCCCGGCCAGCAGGCCAAACTGGAGCGGCATCCGGGCGATGATGCCGTAGCCCTGGGCATGCATTTTGGGCAGGTAGGGAAGGATATGCTGGTTCAGTACGTTGAATACCACCTGAAAGCCGTGGCCGATCTGGTGCTTCAGGAAAAAGTCGGCTTCGGGCTCGGGCGCAAACGTGTTGAGGGAAATGCCCCAATAGCGGATTTTGCCCGCCTGCTGCAACTGCTGCATGGCTTCAATGCACTCACCCTGCTCCAGGTGCGCTACTCGGGCGATGTGCAGTTGGTGGTAGTCGATGGTGTCGCGCCGGAGCCGGCGGAGGCTGTCTTCGCAGGCCTGCAGGATGTATTTTTTCGAATAATCGATCTCTACTTTGTTGTCGCCCAGCTTCTGCCCCACTTTAGTTGCAATAAGCACATCGGGGCGGTTACCGAATACCTTGCCAATAAGCGCTTCGGAATGGCCGAGGCCGTAGAAGTCGGCGGTGTCGTAGAAATTGATACCCCGGTCGAGGGCGCGGAGCAGGGCTTTTTCAGACATAGCATCGTCGGTCTCGCCCCAGCCGATGGGCATGGTGCCGGCAAAGGCGGGGCCGCCGATGGCCCAGGCTCCGAAGCCTATTTCGCTCACCTGCAAATCGGTGTTGCCAAAAGAACGGTAGTTCATGGTTGTGGAGTAAAATGGTTTTATCGGTGAAGCAACTAGACTGCTGTGTGACAAATATCACGGAAAAGCCTTTGGCCATCGACTTGTTTTGCTGAAAAAATCAGCAAGTATGAGTACACTCGAAATTATCGGCTTTTCCTCGTCTATCCTTATTGGTATAAGTCTGGGCCTTATGGGTGGGGGCGGTAGTATTCTGACATTGCCGGTTCTGGTTTACATGATGGGCATTAATCCGGTGTTGTCAACCTCTTATTCCCTGTTTGTGGTGGGAACTACCTCGCTGGTGGGTTCGGTCAGCTACATGCGGCACCACCAGGTCAACTATAAAGCCGCCTTTGTCTTCGCGGTACCGTCGTTTCTGGCCGTATACCTTACCCGAAAATACCTGATGCCGGCCATACCTGATCCGATTATCGCCACTGCAGCGTTCTCATTGAGCAAAGACGTGGCCGTTATGATCTTTTTTGCGCTCATCATGCTGGTAGCGGCTACCCGGATGATCAGAGACAAACAGCGGTCGCCGATCGGTCTGGCCGGAGCGAATCCGTTCAATCTGCCCCGGCTTGCCCTGGATGGGGTTCTGGTGGGTATACTGGCCGGTATCGTGGGTGCAGGAGGAGGGTTTCTGATTATTCCGGCGCTGGTGCTGCTGGCCCGTCTGCCCATGAAAATGGCCGTAGGAACTTCTCTGCTGATTATTGCCGTTAATTCGCTGATCGGCTTTTTAAGTGATCTGTCGAACCGTTTGGTCGACTGGCCATTCCTGCTGGAATTTACGGCGCTGTCGGTTGTTGGGATTTTTGCAGGCTCGTATCTGGCTCGCTTTGTACCTGGTCAAAAATTAAAGAAGGCCTTTGGCTACTTTGTGCTCGTAATGGGTGTTTATATTCTGGCCAAAGAAACCCTGTTCTGATAGCCGGCTCCTGTGACAAATGTTACAGACCGGCCTCTCAATATACATTACCTTTGTGTCATTCAATAAACACTGTGAACCGTGATGAAAATAGAACAGATATATACCGGCTGCCTGGCGCAGGGAGCCTATTACATTGAAAGTGAAGGTGAAGTTGCGATTATTGACCCTTTACGCGAGGTAAAACCCTACATCGACCGCGCCGGGCGGGCGGGGGCTACCATCAGATATGTGCTGGAAACGCATTTCCACGCCGACTTTGTATCGGGGCACCTGGACCTGGCCAGAAAGACCGGTGCGGCCATTGTGTACGGCCCCAATGCGCAGACGGGTTTTGAGGCTTATATCGCTCAGGATGGCGAGGAACTGCCGCTGGGTAAGGTAAAAATCCGGGTGTTGCATACACCGGGCCATACCATGGAGTCGACCTGCTACCTGCTGATTGACGAAAACGGCAGGGAAACGGCCCTGTTCAGTGGCGATACCCTGTTTATCGGCGATGTGGGCCGACCCGATCTGGCGCAGAAATCAGACCTGACGATGGAGGATCTGGCCGGTTACCTCTTCGATTCGCTGCGGAATAAAATCATGACCCTGCCCGACGATGTTATCGTTTACCCGGCGCACGGAGCGGGTTCGGCCTGCGGCAAGAATATGAGCAAGGAAACCACCGATACCCTGGGTAATCAGAAGCAGTTCAACTATGCGCTTCGGGCTGATATGACCCGCGAAGAATTTATCAAAGAAGTAACCGATGGTCTGCTGGCTCCGCCGAAGTATTTCCCGCAAAACGTCATGCTGAACAAACAGGGCTACGAAAGCATCGATACCGTGTTGAAACGGGGAGCTCATCCGCTGGCACCCGACGCCTTTGAAGCAGCCGCTAACGAAACCGGGGCGCTGATCATTGATGTGCGGCAGGCGCAGGACTTCAGCAAAGGGTTCATTCCCAATTCCATTAACATCGGCCTGGGTGGTCAGTTTGCGCCCTGGGTAGGTGCGTTGGTGCCTGATGTCCGGCAGGAACTGCTGCTGGTTTGTGAACCGGGGCAGGAGCAGGAAACCCTGACGCGACTGGCGCGGGTCGGCTATGATCAGGTGCTGGGATACCTGGCGGGCGGATTTGACGCCTGGAAAGCAGCCGGTAAAGAAGTGGATACCATCACGTCGCTTTCGGCCGACGAACTGGCCGATCAACTAGCCAAAGAACCGGTGACGGTAATCGACGTACGCCGGCCGGGTGAATTCGACGGCGAGCATATGGAAGGTGCCAAAAACCTGCCGCTCGACTACATCAGCGAGCATATGGCGGAGTTTCCGAAAGATGAGACGTTCTACGTTCACTGCGCGGGCGGTTACCGGTCCATGATGGCCGCGTCGATCCTGAAGGCGAGGGGCTACGACAATGTCATCGACATAGCGGGTGGATTCGCAGCTATGCAGAAAACCGGCCGAATTAAAACCACTGATTACGTTTGCCCGACTACGTTAAAGAATAATTAATTAGTGGGCTGGGTCAGTAGAGGTTGCCACGGCTATTCATCAGGCAACTATTGAACCACTCAACCACTCAGTTTATGGAAATACTTGAATTTATCAAAAGGCCCTGGCCATGGTACGTGGCGGGGCCGCTCATCGGCCTTACGGTGCCGGTATTGTTGTTGATCGGCAACAAATCGTTCGGCATATCATCATCGCTTCGCCATATCTGCGCGGCCTGTTTACCGGCCAAAATCCCGTTCTTTCAGTACAACTGGAGGAGAGAGGTCTGGAACCTGTTCTTTGTGGCAGGCGTATTGGTCGGTGGTTTTCTGGCTGCGCAATTCCTGGCTAACCCCGCAGCCATTCAACTGTCAGCCGCTACGATTGCTGATCTGCAGGCCCTGGGAATTCAGAATTTCTCCGGGCTGATGCCTTCCGATTTGTTTGATGTTGCCAATCTGTTTACCCTTAAAGGCCTGGTGTTTTTTGTGGCAGGAGGGTTCCTGGTAGGTTTTGGTACGCGCTGGGCGGGCGGCTGTACATCCGGACACGCCATCATGGGACTGTCGAACCTCCAATGGCCATCACTGGTGGCAACCTGTTGTTTTATGGCTGGAGGTTTTGCGATGACGCATCTGATTCTGCCCCATCTAATGAAATTGTTCTAATCAAGTACGGAAAAAGACTCATGCAAAAAGTAGAGATTCCTGAGGCACTGGTGGACGACGCGCCCAACGATATGCAGAAAAAGGAGGGTTGGACCGCTAACCTCAAATACATGATCGTTGGCATTATGTTCGGTATCGTGTTTGTAAAGGCCGAGATCATTTCGTGGTTCCGCATTCAGGAGATGTTTCGCCTGCAAAGCTTCCACATGTACGGCGTCATTGGTTCGGCCATTGTTGTAGGCATGATTTCCGTGTGGCTTATTAAGCGATACAACATTAAAACCATATCCGGTGAAACGGTGGTGTTTCACCCCAAGACGTTTAACCGGGGGCAGATCTTCGGTGGATTGCTGTTTGGACTGGGCTGGGCTATTACAGGTGCCTGTCCGGGACCGTTGTTTGCCCAGATCGGCAGCGGGTATGTGGTAGTGCTGGTAACGTTGCTGAGTGCTATTGCCGGTACCTGGACGTACGGTTATCTGCGCGATCGATTGCCGCATTAAACCAAGGTTATAATCAGCAGTAAAGCGGTAGCGGGAAAAGCTGTTACCGCTTTTTTACTTACTTTTCGGGGCATGACCCTAAATCGTTCGTATATGACGTCACTTCTCCGCCTTTCGCTTCTGTTTTTCATGGCTTTGTTCAGCCAGTGCCAGACCCGTTTTACTCCTGACGTACCCGATGCTGTTACGCCATCGGCCGCCCGCAAAAATACCGTGCAGGAGGCTGTTACGCCGGCGGTATACAAGGGGGTGTACATTGATGGCTTTGCAACTATCCTGGGTAATGCTACCAAAGAAAATACGCTGCTGGACTGGTGCGTCAAACACGGGTTCAACGCTATCAGCGTATATGATCTGAACACCATTATGGCCAATGGACGGTATGCGCAACTGGCTAAATTCAACAAGAAGGCCCATGCTACCTACGGCATTGCGCAGATAGCCGCCGTGCGGGGTACCGCTGCCAACTTCACCCAGAATGCGCAGTACGACGCCGGCCGGACAGACCTGCAGGAGCGGTTCGATGTCTATAACCTCGAAAACGAATGGTGGAACAACGGCCCTGCCTGCGACTTTGGCTGCTACACGGGTATCCTGCAGTCGTTAAAATCAACAGCCAAGGCGGCTAACCCGCCCATGATCTCAGAGGCTTACATCGGGTGGTTTCTGAACCCGACCGGTCAGGACCTGTACCAGGCCAGTACGCTGGTGAGCAATCTGGACCGGATTCTGGTGCACGATTACCGCAAAGCACCGGATTTTGGGTACATGCAGGAGCGCCTGTCGTACCTGGGCCGGGCTGCCCAGAGCCAGAACCGGGTTATGGACGTGATCGTGCTGTTTAGTGCCGAGTCGGCCTTTATGTTCAATTATTACAGCACCAAAGGGCAGAACAAAACCTTTGGCGATGCGTACGCTGCTATTGTTACCCAGTTCAACGCAGCCAATTTCGACGGTAAGGCCAACATCCGGCTTATTGGCTATCAGGTGTTTGCCTACTCGTTCGCCAAAAGCGCCCGGCCGTAAAGCCGGTCAGATGCATACCAGAGAGGCACAGGTGGGCGCTTGTGCCTCATTTTTTTGTGGTTACTTTGCCCTATGAATAGTCGCGTTGTGAAGCTACTTCTGCTGTGGACGGCACTGCTGGTGCTGACGCAGCCGTCTTTTGCCCAGCCGGTGGTTGCTAACGGGCAGCCGACTCAGGACGGCATCCGGCCGGGCCGGTTTATCGGAGTTGTTGCGGGTACGGCCTTGTTTTATGGCGTAACGCTGGTGATGCTGAAAAAAGCCTGGTACAAGAAAAAAGTTCGCTTTCACGTCTTCAACGACAACCGTGAATGGCTGCAAATGGACAAGGTCGGCCATGCAGCTACGGCCTACTGCATGAGCCGGGGCGGCTACGAACTGATGCGCTGGAGCGGAGTCAGCGAACGGGCCTCTATCCTGACCGGCGGTTTGCTGGCCCTGCTGTTTCAGTCGACCATTGAAGTATACGACGGCTATTCCGAAGGATGGGGATTCTCCAAAGGCGATATGGCGGCCAATGTGGCCGGCACGCTATTGTTTGTGGGGCAGCAGTATGGGTATGGCGAGCAGAAAGTGGCGATTAAATACGGTTTCCAGAAAAGTATTTACCCACCTTACCGCCCTGAATTGCTTGGTCGCAAAACGGGTGTGCAGATGCTGAAAGATTATAACGCCCAGCAGTACTGGCTGTCGCTGAATCTGGCGTCGGTGCTGCCGGTGGGTCCCAGCTTTCCGCGCTGGCTGAATCTGAGCGTTGGCTACAGCGGCAGCGGCATGATTGGCGGGCACGAAAACCCGGTCGTTTACGATAAAGACGGCCGGGAGGTGAAATTTGAACGGTACCGGCAGTTTTATATCTCGCCCGATGCCGACCTGTCACGACTGCCGGTGAATCCCTCGTTGCAGCGGTTTATCGGTACGGCACAATTCTTTAAGATTCCGGCTCCCTCTGTCGAGTTCAACCGGATACATAAGGTGCGGTTCCATCCCCTGTTCCTGCGGCAGGACTAAGCGCCTGCCGTTCAACCCGTGAGGGAACCTTTTATCTACTCGCTGCTTTTAGAGAAGTAGGTTTGCCGGTAAATTTCCGGTTTGGCAAACTGCTTCAACAAACCAGTATGTTATCTCTACAAAAACTAACCAGTATCGGGCTGGTCGTGGCGGCACTGAGCCCCGCCGTTCAGGCCCAGCCCGCTCCCGACAAAACCAAGATGAGTGAGAACCCGTTTTTGCAATCGTACCGCACTCCGCACGAAACGGTACCGTTCGACAAAATCAAGAACGAACACTACCTGCCGGCCTTGAAAATCGCCATTGAGCAGGGTAAGAAAGAGGTGGATGCCATTGCCGAAAACCCGGCTAAGCCAACCTTTGAGAACACCATCGTCGCCCTGGAACGGGCCGGTGAGCAGGTCAGTAAGGTGTCCTCGGTGATGTTCAACCTGAACAGCTCTGAAACCTCGCCCGAACTACAGGCCATTGTACGGGAAGCGTCGCCCTTGCTGACCGAGTACGGCAACGACATCTCGCTGAACGAAAAGCTTTTTGCGCGGGTAAAGGCTGTGTATGAGCAGCGCGACAAACTGAAGCTGGACCCGGAGAGCAAAATGCTGCTGGAGAAATCGTACAAAGGCTTTGCCCGCAACGGGGCCAACCTGAGCCCGGCGGATAAGGAGAAGTACCGGGAAATCAGCAAGGAACTGTCACAGTTGTCGCTCAAGTTCGGCGAGAACGTCCTGAACGAGACCAACGAGTACACACTGGAGATCACCGACGAAAAAGACCTTGCCGGCCTGCCCGATTTCGCCCGCGAAGCAGCTAAACAAACGGCAAAACAGAAGGGCAAAGAGGGCTGGGTGTTCACCCTCCAGGCTCCGAGTTACCTGCCGTTTATGCAGTATGCCGAAAACCGCGACCTGCGTAAAAAACTGTTCCTGGCCTACAACTCACGCGGTTTCCAGAGCAACAAGAACAACAACGAGCAGACCATTCAGCGGCTGGTACAACTTCGCTATGAGCGGGCCAAACTGCTGGGCTATAACACCCACGCCGATTATATGCTCGAAGACCGCATGGCCAATTCCAACAAGCGCGTGCAGGAGTTCCTCGACGAAATGCTGGGCTACTCCAAGCCCGTTGCCGAGAAGCAACTGGCTGAACTGACCGCTTATGCCAAATCGAAAGGCTTCACCGGTGATCAGATCGAAAACTGGGATTACAGCTTCTACGCCGAGAAGCTGAAAAAGGAGCGCTACGACCTGGACGATGAAATGCTGAAGCCTTACTTTAAGCTGGAGAACGTGCTGAACGGAGCCTTCACCGTCGCCAACAAACTGTACGGCATTACCTTCAAGGAGAACAAAGACATTCCGGTGTACAACCCGGAGGTGAAAGCCTACGAGGTGTACGACGAAAACGGCAAATTTCTGGCCGTGTTTTACGGTGACTTTCACCCCCGCCCCGGCAAACGCGCCGGTGCCTGGATGAACGGCATCCGGGGTCAGGAGATCGTGAATGGTGTAAACATCCGTCCGCATGTGTTGAACGTTTGTAATTTCACCCGGCCGACAGAGACTAGACCTTCCTTGCTGACCTTCAACGAAGTAACCACGCTGTTCCATGAGTTTGGGCATGGCTTGCACGGTATGCTGGCCAACGGTAAATACAAGAGCCTGTCGGGTACGAGCGTCGCCTGGGATTTTGTGGAACTGCCCTCGCAGGTGATGGAGAACTGGTGCTACGAACCCGAAGCCTTGCGCCTGTTTGCGAAGCACTACCAGACCGGCGAAGTGATTCCGCAGGAACTGATCGATAAGATTCGCGCCAGCCAGAACTTCCTGGCCGGCATCGCCAACCTGCGTCAGGTACGGCTGGGTATGGTGGATATGTACTGGCACAGCCAGAAACCGACGGGCGAATCGGTATCTGACGTGGAGAAGAAAGTAGACGAAAAAACGAAATTGTTTCCGACGGCTCCGGGTGTGGCCATCAGTACGGCGTTCTCACACATCTTCGCCGGTGGGTATTCGTCAGGTTATTACAGTTATAAGTGGTCGGAAGTGCTGGATGCCGATGCGTTTGAAGCCTTCAAGGAGAAAGGCATTTTCAACCGCGAGGTAGCCACCAAATTCCGCAAGAACGTGCTGGAGAAAGGCGGCACTGAGAAGCCGATGGAACTCTACAAGAAGTTCCGGGGCCGCGAACCCTCACCGCAGGCGATGCTGCGCCGGAGTGGCCTGGTATTGTAGTCTTGAACCTGGATCTTAACAGGATTTAACGGATTAACAGGATGCTGTTGATCAGGAGGGAAGTCGGTGATGAGCCGGCTTCTTTTTTTGTGATGCTATGAAATCTGAAAATTATCCGATATTTTTAACGAAAATCTGAAAAATATCGGATAATTTTCATGATACGGCGAAAAAGGTACGATGATTTGAGATCTCATCTCCGTAAGCGGGAACATACTATTCTTATTGGGGCCAGACAAACCGGAAAGTCTACGTTGTTGGCTCAGGTTGCTGAAACCCTGGCGGCAGAGGGCGAAACCGTTGTTTCGCTTAATCTGGAGCGGAAGGAAATTTTGCTTGATCTCAATCAGAGTCCTGATAATCTGTTCCGTTACATTCCTCAAAATCGACCGCAGAGGGTTTATGTCCTAATTGACGAAATCCAGTATCTTAGCGATCCAACGAATTTTCTGAAGCTGCTCTACGATGAATATGCCGATTGGCTCAAAGTAGTTGCTACCGGCAGCAGTGCTTTTTACATTGACCGTCAGTTTCGGGATTCTCTGGCGGGCCGTAAGCGGATTTTTGACTTACAAACTCTTGACTTTGAAGAGTTTTTGCTGTTCAAAAATCAGGAAAATTTAGCCGGTGAACTTCGATTGCTCCGGGCCGGCGATTTGCAGAAATCAGTGCTGGAAGTACAGCTTTGGACGGCGCTGGAAGAGTATATGACCTATGGCGGCTACCCCGCCGTGGTGCTTGAACCGAACGAAGCCGACAAACAGGAGCGATTGCGGGAACTGCGGGATTCGTTCGTGAACCGGGATATCCTGGAAGCGGGGATCACCGATGAAACTAAGTTTTACCGGCTGCTGATTCTGCTGGCCTCCCAAACCGGTAACCTGCTTAATACGAACGAACTGGCTACTACGCTGCGACTAACCCACGCCACTACTGACGAGTATTTGTATGTTCTCCAGAAATGTTTTCACATCAGCCTGGTGCGTCCTTTTTTTCAGAATCTGCGCAAAGAACTTATCAAAATGCCGAAGGTTTACCTTAATGATCTGGGGCTTCGTAACGTACTTATCAACTACTTCGCCCCGCTCGAACAAAGGGCCGACAAAGGGGCCTTGCTCGAAAATTATGTCTACCGTCGGCTAACGGAGCAATATCCCAATGACCAGGTCAAATTCTGGCGTACCGCCGACGGCAACGAAGTGGATTTTGTCGTAGAAGAAACCGGACTGGGAGGCAAAGCCATTGAAGTAAAATTTAGTGCAACTGAAGCCAGCCCTACTAAATACCGAAAATTCACGGAAACCTATCCTGCTTTTCCCCTTCAGTTTTATACCTGGCGCGATATGAATCTACTGCTTTGATAAGGATAGTGGTAACGGACATGCCAAAGCTAAAAATCGGAGCATCGGCGGCATCGGTTTGACATAAAATGGTGACGGGTGCCAGCGTTTGCGGCAGAATTATCGTCTGGGGTTGAAGAGGAAACCTTAGACACACTTCTTATGAAAACGGTAGTTCACGTTAATTACCGCCTGGCGGTGGCCCTGACCCTACACGGGCTGATAATCGGGTGCGGACAAAAGCAGACCGAGGTGAGCAAGGCAGAGACCGATTGCCGGCTACAGCAGGTAATAGTAACCCGCAAACCCGGCAACTCCACCACCGCAAGTACGGAGCAGACCAGCTATGTATATGACGCTCAGGGCCGCGTGACCGGCACCACCTTTACCAACGCCGATGCATCTGGCAGTGGCGTCAGGTCGTCGGTGACGTATGCGTATAATGCCGACGGCTTTCTGGACCGGTCGGAGTACCAGTGGAGTTCTCAGGCGCGGCTGGGTTCGGGTGGGGTACAGAATTATACCAAAACGGCTACCACCCGCTACAGCTACACCAACAGACGGCTGACCGGCTATACCGTCGAAAGTAGCGGTACCATTGTGCCTACCATGACGCTGAAAGCGGCTTATACCTACACCGCATCCGGTGAACTGATGACCGAAAGCCTGACAACCACCTACCAGTATGACCCGGCCGTGAAGGAAATTCCCTCAGTACCCAGCGGATTTCAGCAAAGCTGGACGTATTCGGGCGGAAAGCTGACCGATTATGTGGAGAAATCCGGCTCGGTCGAGACGCACCCGTACACGATTCAGAATGGCCTGGTTACGAGGTATGCGTTTCAGGGCGGATACAGTACCTATCAGTACGACAGCGGGCAGCGCCTGACAAAATTCGAGTCTTTCTCGGGCAACACGCTGAACCACTATTACACCTTTGAGTACAGTGAAGGTAAGCCCGCCCTGGCAGCCAGACCCGGCTTTACCGGTGTTCCCGATGCCGCTATGGCGCTGCCGGCGGATATACTGGCGTTGACCGGACGCATTCCGGCGGGGCGGGGGCCGTTTGGGCAGCCGGGGGTGGTGAAGCGGTACCGGTTTTACGCCAATTATACCGGTGGGGAGGTCATCCCGCTGACCGATATGGTGTATGCCAGTCAACTTAATAGTCAGGGATTTGTCGGCAGCCAGACCATTGACATGCGGGACTTAACACCGGGCATGCCCGCGTCGATGGCAACAACGGCCATTACGGAGACCTATACCTATTCAAATTGCCGCTAACTTTAGCGCAGCCGTTACACCCACTTCATCCGTTGACCGACCAATCGCTCGTTGACCTGGTCGCCGGTTGCCGCCGGAAGCAGCAATCGGCCATGAAGGCGTTCTACGAACGTTTTTACGGCTACGCCCTGTCCGTTTGTCTGGCCTATGCCGATAACCCGGATGATGCCCGTGAACTGGTCAACGACGGTTTTCTTAAAGTGTTCAGCCGGCTCGATGAACTCCGGAGCCTGGATGGATTGACGCCCTGGCTCCGGCGAATCATGGTCAACACGGCCATTGACCATTACCGCAAACAGCTAAAGCGACCCACGGCAGTTTCAGCCGAAGCCGTGTCGCACCGGCTGGAGGAGCCTTACCTGAACGATGAAGCTATTTTTGCCCAACTGTCGGCGGAGCATATCCTGGCGGTGTTGCATCAGTTGGCCGTACCGTACCGGCTGGTGTTTAGCCTGTACGTGCTGGAAGGCTACAGCCACCGGGAGATTGGCGAGCGCCTGACCATTACCGAAAGTACATCGAGGTCGCATTTGACGGAAGCCAACCGGCTGTTACGAAAGTTGTTGGCTACCCAGGTTAACCAAAGCCATGAGCGAGCAAAACGATAACGAACTCCACAACTGGGTGCGCCGGACGCTGCACGAGTACCGGCCCGATCCGGACCCGCAGGGCTGGGCGCAGATGCAGCGTAAACTGCAACGGCGTCGCTGGTGGCGATGGTCTGCCGTAGGCGGTCTGCTGCTGGTGTTGGTTGGCATCGGCTGGTGGTTCCGGCAGGACATGCCGGAACCGAACGCCCGGCCGCTTTCCGGAGCCGTTCTGCCGCAACGCCCCGGTCCGGCTCCAACTTCAGGACCCCTTGAAGAAAGTGCGCTAGTGGCCAATGCCGGTGAACAGCATGAAGCAGACACCAGGCCGTTACCTGTCGCGAAAAAGGTTTCGATAGCTGGAAAAAAAGTGGAGTTAGATGATATGAAACCAGCCGCGCCAACGCTGACACTCCAACCGATGCTGCCCCGCTTGCCGGGACCGCGAAGCCGGCCACTGAGACTGCCGGAGGTATTGTTCGATGCTACCTACGAAACTATAAAACAGCAGGTGCTGACTGGTACTATTGGCGCAGATTCGACCACCTATAACGTGCTGAGCCGGAACGCAGCCCGCTGGCCCGATGCCGTGCTGGTGTGCGATTTTACTACCAGTATGTATCCCTACAGCACGCAGTTGTTTGCCTGGTTTCGGCAAAATGCCCGCAACCGCTCCATCAACGGGATGGTGTTCTTCACCGACTGTGATAGTTTGGGGCAGGAGACTCGCCCGAATGGACCGGCCGGTCAGATGTTTGTGAACAGGGAGCGCGACCCGGCAAAAGCCTTGCCTGTTCTGCTGGATGCCGCCCGGAATACCATCAATAATGTCGACGAGAACGAGAACGATATAGCAGCGCTGCTGTTTGCGCAACAAACTTTCCCAAATGCTAAGCACCTGATTCTGCTGGGCGATAACGCCAGCGGGGTCAAAGATATGGCGCTGCTGAACAGGGTTACCAAACCGGTGCATGTGGTATTGTGCGGCAGTACTGGGGATTCGGCGCTGGCATTCCAGCCGGATTACTACACCATTGCCCGCCAGACGGGCGGTACCTTACACGCCATTGCCGACGACCTTGATCCGAGACAAATCGCCCCCGATACCTGGTTGCAGATCGGCCATCGCTATTACCGCTACCATGCCCGCCGGAACCAGTTCGTACTGACCCGGTTCCGGCTGCGCCCTATCCTGGTTCTGGGCCTTTTCTGGTTATAAGAAAAAAACGTTTGTCCTCGCCCGTCTCGCGTTACAAACGCGGACGAGCGTAGCTTACATCCTGTAAATCCTTCTAATCCTGTATAAATCCTGATTCCCTGGTTCAGACTACCTATCCAGCCACTCCTTAAACCCCTCCGCTTTCTCCCGGCTCACGAAGATCTCCTCCTCGGCGGGGCGGTTGTGCAGCCAGAGCCGCAGCCGGCCGTTGAAGTGGGGCTCGATGCGCTCGATGGCCGAGATCTGACTGATGTACTTGCGGTTGATGCGGTGGAAGAATTTCGGGTCCAGCTTGCCTTCCAGTTCGTCCAGCGTTTCGTCGACAATGTATTTGCGATTTTCGCCCGTGACCAGAAACACTACTTTCTCGTCGGCGTAGATGTACAGAATGTTGCGGGTATCGACCACCTCGAAACGGCCGCCCTGTTTCAGCAGAAAGCGGCTCTTGTAGGCTACGGGTTTTACGCCGTAGGCTTCCAGCACCTTTGTCAGGTTTTCGGGGGTAGAGGTATGCAGATTTCGCTTGAATTTGCCGATGGCCAGTTCCAGTTCATCTTTTTCAATGGGTTTCAGCAGGTAATCCACGCTGTTGACCTTAAATGCTTTGAGGGCATATTCATCGTAGGCGGTGGTAAAGATAACCGGCGTGGTAATATCCACCTGCTGGAAGGCCTCAAAGCTAAGGCCGTCGGCGAGCTGAATATCCATCAGCAGCAAATCCGGCGAGGGGCGACCCGTGGCCCGATTGTTCTGCCACCACCGCACAAAGGCCCGTACGCTTTCCAGCCGGTCTACAACCTCCGCGTCCGGCTCTACCTCCTGCACCAGCGATTCCAGCCGTTTGGCCGCCAGCGGTTCGTCTTCTACGATTAATATTTTCATTTTTTTTAGTCGATGGTCGATAGTCAATAGGGGGCACTTGGCGGGCGTCAGTAAATCGTGCGTCAGCACTAATGACCAACGACTATTGACTATCGACTCATAATAGCGGTAACCTGACAATAAACTCTTTCTCCGTCTGCTGAATCTCGACCTGCCGACCGGCGAGCTGGGCGTAGCGGCTTTGCAGGTTGCGCAGTCCGATGCCGGTGGAAACGGTATTCAGCCGGCTTTTCAACTGTAGGCTGTTGCCCACAATCAGGTGCTGTCCGTCGGCGGTAATACCCACCGTCAGCGGATTTTCCTGCGAACATTCGTTATGCTTCACCACGTTTTCGAGCAGGGTCAGCAGGCCCTGAGTTACGATTTGTTTTTGTTTATCGGCCTCCGAAAGCTCAATTGCGTACCGGAAATTATCGCCGAAGCGCATGTGCTGAATGAACAGGTACGATTCGGCAATGCGCAGCTCCGTGGCCACTTCCACCGTATTCTGGTCGGAATGCTGGAGGTTATACCGGAACATCTTCGACAGCCGCTCTACAAACTGCACCGCCTTGCGGGAATCTTCCGGAATCAGGGCGGTCAGAATATTGAGCGAGTTGAACAGAAAGTGCGGGTTGATCTGGTTCTTCAGCGATTCAAATTCAGCCTTCAGCACGGCCTGTTTCAACCCCTCTTCCATCAGTAATAAGCCTTTCCAGCGCTCCACAAACGACTTCAGCGAGTACACGGCGGTGATGGCCGAGGTAATTACCCCAAACATCCCGCAGGTAAAGAAGTAATCCTCTGCCCCGAACGGTACCCGCCACATAACCTCGATCATATTGAGGAGTACAAAACCGGTCATGGCGGCTACAATGCCGCTGGATGTAAGGGTAACGGCAACGAATTTCTGCGGAGACAGTTGTTCGGCGGTGCGGTTGATCAGGTAGGGGACTACCCAGGCCAGCAGCGTATAAATGGCAAAGCCAGACGCAATCACCAGCCCAATAAGCTGAATTCTGATGGCCTTGGGTATAGCTGTATCGAGCGTCAGCAGAAAATACCCCAGCACCAGGGCCAGCAAAAGTATACCGATAAACCGGCCAATTCGATGTTTCATGAGCAGTAATAGGCGGTCAGACTCGTCCGATGGAGCTTGCTCCCGAGCTTTTGAACTGGATGCGGGGGTCTCCGCGATACTGGATCTTGCTGGCTCCGGTGGCTTCGGCCCATAGCTGGCGCAGCACGTGCAGCCGGGCAGAACAGGCTCCGGTTACGTCGATGTTCGCTTCCTCCACCTGGTAGTCGAACGCCTGGAGCTGCGATGCGCCCGTAATGTCGGCCGACAGCCGCGCGCCGTGGCCGACCAGCGTCAGCCGCGAGGCTCCGGATACATCAGCCGTCAGTTGTTCGGCATCGCCTTCGTAGTTGATGTTGCAGGCTCCGCTGATATTGAGGTCCATCGTTTGTTGTTTCGTAAAGCCATTGAGTTGCACGGTACAGGCACCCGAGACGTCGAGTTCCTTCAGTTCCGGCGTGGTGATGGTCAGGAACAGATCACGTTGCCGGCGCCAGAAGCCGAAGCGGGAGCCGAGTTTCAGCATCTTGCCGTATTGGCGTACCCGCAGGCAGTTGATGGCCCGGCGGGTGCCGCGCAGGGTCATAGTCGAATTGTGGCCGGGCGTTACCAGCACATTCAACGCTCCCCAGATTTCCAGGGAATCAAATTGGCTGAGATCACGGTTCTCGGTAACATCTTCGTAGGATTCTTTGCCCACCTGCCACCAAACGGTGCTGATAAGGGCCAGCAGCCCGACCGACAGCAGGATCAGGTGGAGGTAATGATTGACAGCATCAGGCGCTAACAGGTCCATACCCAGTAAATTAACAGGCAGTAAAGTACTCATTTTCTGGTTAGGTGTGGATAGAAGGATGCCTCAAAGTTGGCAGAAGCCGGTGCCGAACGCAATTGAAGTTCGATGAATCACCAAAATGAGCGGATGATTGCCGACGCTAAAAAGATGAGCTGTTCCGCTTCCTTCATTCCCATAAAGGCTTATTTTTGCTCCCCGCTTTAAAACCATGTGCCCGAAATTTAAACTGTAAAACGACTCTGGTTAATAACCTCAAACTTCAACCCTCGAACTTCAAACGAAAAAAGATATGCCCAGCTGGTTTTTAGGAAAAATACGTTACCAACAAACCGACGATTCGCTGACCGATACCCGACAGGACGGCTCCGGCGAACTGCCCCGGCTCAAGACCATCAACGAAGCCTACCTGCTCGATGCCGTCTCGTACACCGACGCCGAAGCGCGGCTGTACCGGCTGGTCGCCGACAACACGCCTGAGTTCAACATCACCGCCATCCGGCCCATGCGCCTGAGCGATGTGTTTCACTTTGAAGGGGGAGAAAAATGGTATAAATGCAAGGTCATTTACATGACCGAAGACGAACGCAGCGGCAAAGAGAAGAAGGTCATTAACATGATGCTGGTGAACGCCGAAACCGTGAAAGAAGCCCACGCCCGCATTGAAGAAAGCCTGCGGACCATGCTGGTGCCCTTCGAGATCACCGATATTAACCTGACACCCATTCTGGAGGTATGGCCGTATGAGCCGGAAGAAGAGAAGATTCCGGCCAACCTGCGGCCCCTGAGCGAAGTGAACGGTCAGGCGTAATCAGAAGCAAAAATCCCCGGCCACCTGACCGGGGATTTTTGCTGTATTAAAGGCGCATGGGTCGGCTGGGCCGCTGAAATCTGGTGGACACCAGCCGGATGCCGGCACTTACCCAGTAGGGCAGAATCACCTGCCCGCCAATGCCCTTCCCCATGGTCATGTCGATCTGAAAGAGGTCGCTGAAGAAATGCCGGAAACCGACCTGATAGGCCGTGCCTGTGCCCGGCACATAGGGGTCGCCGGAGAACAATTCGCCTACCAGGTGAAAACCGCCCAGGGTTCTCACCTGCGTGCCAAAACCCCAGGTGCCTACCACATTGTTGCTCCGATCAATATACAGGTAATTAGCCCCCATATTGCCGTGCAGCAGCAGATCTTCGCGTTGCCCGAAAACCTGCGAAATGGTCAGAAAGCCGAAGGAGCCGTAGCCGGAGGGCCTGAACGAGCCAATACCGTTAGGCAGAAAGGTGCCCACCACCATCCCGATGCCCGGCCATTCGCCCGGTCGGTATTCGCGAAACAGAAACTTCCCCTGTATCAGCGGCAGGGCGTACGAAAACTGCCTCCGGTCGCCGTCGGGGTGCTCTTCGACACCGAATACCCCACCTACCGAAATCTCGATCTTCGCCGTAGGCCCGTAGGCAACTATCAGCCATTGCTGAAAATTTTCCTTCTCTACCCGCGCCCAGGCTTCCAGTTGGGCCAGCCGGTAGCCGATAACTCGGGAATCGTCGGTAATAAACGGCCGCACCTCCGGCTTAGCAGTGGCTGTGGCCGGTTGCAGCCACAACCGACTAAACGATTGATACGGCAGGTCGGGGGAATCAGCGGATGACCCAGTGTTTTCCGGCTGCGCAGGCCGAAGCATAACCAGACTGTCTGTATAAACAGATGCGCTCCCGGTTGCTGCGTTGCCGCAGACCGAAAGCAATAACCAGGACAAAATAGATATAAAGCGCTGCTGCATGGTATGCTTCCGTTGAGTGAGGTTGAGAACATATACTCACCCGATAGAATCGGCGCCGGCGAAAAAAGTTATTAGGATCTAATTAGACTTACCTGGCTACCGGCTCACATGGTCCGGGCTTTTCCGGATAGACAGTACACCCTTTCGGTACCGGACCGATAGCGAAACGGTGGAGCGAATCGGGATGCTATCAAACGTAGCCGGCTTCCATTTCGGCATATCGTCAAAGGCATCCATCAGAAAAGCAGGTTCCTCCTCGTCGACTATCCCGAGCGGTTTGCTGGTATGGGTCTTTCCTTGCTGGGTTGGGAGAATAAAAAACAGGTTTTCGACTGAGCCGTCGGCCGCTACGTCAAAATGTACCAGCAATCGGGAGGCCCGTAACGGGTGAATACCCTGGTCGATGTAGTGTTGAACATACCGGACCAACGCTTCCGGCCCGTTGGTAAACTGCGCTTCCTGTAAAAATTCCGCGCAGGCGACTACCTCACCCGATGAACTATAACAGGTCGCTTTTTTGCGTACACCATGTTTATAATACTCTCTGCGCTTAAGGCTGCCGTCTTCATTGTATACCAGAAAAGAACCATGTTTCTTGTTGTATCTGAAATCACTGGTCCAGTAAAGCTTACCGCCTGGATACCAGTATCTGGTAAAGCCACTCCTGATACGCTTTTTGTAATCGCTGAATTGCTCTTCCATCTGTAACACCCCGTCTGTGGTATACGTTCGTACGGTAGCCAGCAGGTTGTATGAGTCGTGGTAAATAACCTCTTCAATCCGGTTGCCGAAGTCATGCCGTTCTTTCCGCCCATAGGTTCGGTCATCGGGAGTGGCAGCGAGCAAGGTGACCAGTAGCAGGCCCGGTAAGGACAGCAGAAGCGGACGTGGCGTTGCCATGGGTTTTGGGGCTTAAGGTGTGGTAATTCAGACTTTGCCCAAAGACGACCGAAATACCTGAACGTTGCAGCCACACAGGTTAAAATCTATTAAAGCGCTACCAGTAGCATAAATAAGGCAAAGTGTATAATTTACGGCCGCCTTTATAAACCGAACCCTGAATCTTCTCTGTTATGCTTACCCTGCAAAATTCGGAGTCGCAGACCGATGCCGCTGGTTTAACCACCCAGTTCCGGGCGGGCCGGCTCATGTCGATGGATGCGTATCGTGGCTTTGTGATGTTTCTGATGATGGCCGAGATTATCAATCTGGGCCGGGTGTCCCGGCTAAATCCCGAAAGTTCGTTCTGGCGTTTTCTGGCCTTTAACCAGGATCATGTGCCCTGGTTTGGTTGTTCGCTGCACGACCTGATTCAGCCCTCGTTTTCGTTTCTGGTTGGCGTGGCTCTGCCGTATTCCATGGCCAGCCGGGCGGCCACGGGCCGTTCGTTCGGGAGTCAGTTCGGTCATGCCGTCCGCCGGTCGCTGATCCTGATTTTGCTGGGTATCTTTCTGCGGTCGGTACACCGGGAGCAGACTAATTTTACGTTTGAGGACACACTGACGCAGATTGGCCTTGGCTATCCGTTCCTGTTTTTGCTGGGCTACCGGCCCAACCGGCAGGTCTGGCTGGCGCTGGCGGCTATCCTGTTCGGGTACTGGCTGGCGTTTGTGCTGTACCCGCTGCCAGGCCCGGGTTTCGACTATACCGCCGTGGGGGTACCCGCCGACTGGCCTTACCACCGCACCGGCCTTGCGGGGCATTTCAACAAGAACAGCAACCTGGCCTGGGCGTTTGATACCTGGTTTCTGAACCTCTTTCCCCGCCCAAAACCGTTTTTGTTCAACGGGGGTGGGTATGCGACTTTGAGTTTTATTCCCACGCTGGGAACGATGGTCTTAGGGCTGATTGCCGGTCGGTGGCTGCGCTCGGGCCTGCTCCCAACCGAACTGCTGAAGCGGTTTCTGATTGCCGGCGTTCTGGGTTTGGTGGGGGGCTGGCTGCTGACGATAACCGGCATCAGCCCGTCGATCAAACGCATCTGGTCGCCGGGCTGGGTGTTGTTCAGCGGGGGCTGGTGTTTTCTGCTGCTGGCCGCTTTTTACTACCTGATCGATGTTCGGACATGGCGCGGCTGGGCCTTTCCGCTGGTGGTCATCGGCATGAACTCCATTGCCATCTACGTTCTGTCGCACCTGATCGACGGTTTTATAATCGATACGCTCAAAATTCACCTTGGCCAGCAGGTGTTCTCCGTCCTGGGCGATTCGTACAAAACCCTGCTGAGCGGAACGGCGGTGCTGCTGATTTTCTGGCTGATGCTGTACTGGATGTATAAACGGAAACTGTTTATTCGGGTGTAACCCTACAGCGCTTCATAAAGTTACCCGTTGCTTTGTCTGATTTTCGAGCAGCCAAAGGCCCTTGTCTGTATTAACCTGGCCGGAGCGTTTCCGGAGCATGAACGAGCCCAGGAGCAGGTCCAGATCGCCGTCGTGGTCGTAATCGGCTTTCTCCAGCAGCATCCACTGACCTACTCCATTATCGGAAAAGGTCTGTGGAGTAAAACGCAGCTTGCCGGTATTGGTAAAGTAAATAAACTGTTCGGCTGGTCTTGCCTGGGCGTCCGGGAACATGGAGATGGCCGCAATGTCCAGATCGCCGTCCTGGTCAAAATCATGGGCAATGGCTTTGGCCGCTCCGTGCATGGGGTAAAACCAGGCTTGTCTGAAGTGGTTCCGGCCATCGTTCAGAAAGATCCGGACGCCGTGGTAGGGTTTCAGAATCTTGGAGTAATCGGCATTGTCGCCGTTGGTGTACAGAATATCCGGATGGCCATCACCGTTAAAATCGGCCAGTTCGGCATAACTGGAGCCGTACACGGGCGGAAAGCGCAGCACTACCTGCTTCTCAAACAGGTTAAAACCCCGGTTCCAGTAAATAGCCACCGACTCGTCGCCCTGCGTCAGCAACGCCATAATGTCGGGCTTGCCGTCGTGGTTAAAGTCGTGGACCTGCACCGTTCGGGTACCGGGGGCGTAGTCTAGAATGCGCTCCTGGTACGTGCCATTCGGCTGCTGTTCAAAAAGCGTCAGTTTACCCACCGTATTGCCGAACTGCGCAACCAGGATGTCGTTCCGCCCATCCTGGTTAAAATCGGCCGTGAGTTGCTGTACCGGTCGGTGCAGGTGGTTGACCAGGGGTGTAATCTGGGTGGTTGAGGAGGTCTGACCGGGTTTTACCGTAACCAGTTGGCCTTTCCGGCTATCGTTGGGGTCCATAACACCCATCAGCAGCACCTGCGCCAGTCCGTTCGGCAGCATGGTCAGGTCGGAGGGGGTGCTGGGCAGGTAATTGGTGTCCAGTGTCCGGAATTGGTTGTCGGTCTGGTACAGGTTGCCGTTTCGCAGGCCGATCCAGAGTTGCTGCCGGGTGGAGTCATGGTGAATCAGCGTTACCAGCGGAGGAACCGGAATGGGCGCCGGTTTGGCGTGAAATAGCGATAGGGTAGGCTGAACCGGCTGCCGGGTGGGCTGAGCGGGCAGGCTGTCGGGTGCCAGGGTGGTGTAATAGGCTACGATTTTCTGCCAGTCGGCCGGATGCATCTGCGGAGTGCCGGGGTAGATGCCTACCTGCATTAGGGTATCGGCATCGGCCGACGGCAGGTTGCTGATGACGTTGATAATGTCGTCGCTCATGCCCAGCCGCAGGGCCATCTGGGGTAGCACACCATTGCGCCAGGCATCTTTAGTGAGCAAATCGGGAGCCGGCAGCATATGACAACTGCCGCAGTGCCGGGTGGCCAGTTCGGCACCCGACAAATCGGAGGGCTGCTGGGTATCTGATTTGGCAAAGAAACAACTCTGAGCAAGAATAGCCACTATACTGGCCAGTATAATAAAACGCATAAGGTTCATGATAGGGCAGCGGTTTGGGGTGGTTAGTTGGTAGAAACCAGGGTGGTTCCAACCGTAACCGGACGACGTTGCCCTTTTGAGTCAATAAGTTCTACGGCTTTTACGCCCGGTGGCAGCGGTAACTCCCGCGCACATTGCGAGAGAAACGACTGTCCGTAGCAGAATTCCGCTTTTTCACGCCGGCCATCGCTGTGGGTAATCACCGCAGCAATGTCGGTAGGTTTGAGTTTGACTACCTGAGCGGGTCGGCCACTGCGGAAGGCTTTCAGCGGCCCTCGGTTTTGGGTGGCCACAAGTAAGCGGTGGCCGCCGGCATCGGTCAGGCTGGTCAGGCCTTTGGCGTTGCCGGGTACGTAAAAACCACTGGCCGCCGGAGGCACCGCAGTGAAGTTGCCTTTACCGTCGCCGGTCAGCAACAGCCCGTTCAGGGCATCGAGCCGCCCAACAAATACCTCGTTGCTGTAGTCATTGCCCACCAGCAGCACATCCGAATGGCCATCCTGGTTAAAATCGCCTGCTATCATGCCGAAAACCGGGGCTAACTGAGCCTGAACGGGCAGTTCCCGTAGTTGGAACCGGCCATTGCCCAGATTCTCGACATAGGCCGATTTCATGTAATTGGCCCGCAGCACAATGGCGTCTTTCAGCTCTTCCTCCTTCAGCAGTTTGTCGATGGATGCCTCCGCAAAATCTTTGTAGAGCGGAAAACGCGCACGCATAGAGATCATCTGTTTAATGAGATCTTCGCGGCCGTGATAGGTAAACTCCTTCCGCTTGCCGTTCTGGTTGGGGAAGTAAGTAGTCAGAATGGCATCGTAAAAACCGTTGTTGTCGAAGTCTTTGGCGTAAACCGATATGGGTTCCTTTACACTCGCCTGGGTGAGGGTATTGGTGCCCAGATTACCGGCTACATAATCCATATCACCGTCGTGGTCGATATCTACGGCCAGCAGGCTGTTCCACCAGCCGATAGCATCGGTTTCCCCGTCGGGGAGCTTTATGGTTTGCCGGTTGGTGAGTTTGCCGTTCACGTTCTCCAGAAAGGTCAGCGGCATCCATTCGCCGGCCAGCATCAGGTCCATCCATCCGTCATTGTTATAATCGGTCCAGAGGGCATCGCAGACCAGCCCCAGGTTGAGCAGGTCGCCGGCTACCGAGGCTGTGACATCCGTAAATTTGGGCTCACCCGGTTTGGAGTCATTGCGCAGAATGAAACTGGACACCGGCTTCGGATACTGGCCGGGCTCCACGCGACCACCCACAAACAAGTCCAGATCGCCGTCGCGATCAAAATCGGCGGCTTTCACGCAGGATTTACTAATCAGACTCTTCGGCAGGGCCTGCGTGGCTACGCTGAAATTTCCCGTTCCGTCGTTGATAAACAGCCGGTCCTGGTAGGCCGGGTTGTTCGGTTCGGCTTCAAAACTACCGCTGGCAATGTACAGGTCGAGGTCACCGTCGCCGTCGGCGTCAAACAGCAGCGTGCCCATGTCTTCTTCCTGCTTGGGGCTGGTCGGACGGCCATAACTCACCGCCCCTACCGGGGGCGGAGGAATGTTGGCCGGCCCCGGCAGCAGGTCCTGCCGGACAAAGGTGCCCTGCGCCGTTTGCAGGTAAAAAGTCCCTTTCTGCGATTTGGAGCCGCCGATAAACAGGTCATCCAGACCATCACCGTTCACGTCGCCGGCCGACACTGCCGGGGCAAACTGCGAGAGCTTATGCGGTAGCAGTTTCTGAAGGTTAAAATCAATGAATTCCGGCTCCTGATGCACAAAATTCAGCCTGAGCGAATCCGTAACATCCCGGAAAATGGGGCGCGACGGACTGGTGGGGGGCAGATGCGCCGGCTCCGACGCATTCCGGATGTCGACCGTCAGCACCTGATTCGCTTTCACCTGATGGAGAGTCTGGGCTTTGGCCGGCCGGCCTTCGTAGGCGGGCCAGGTAATTTTTACTTCAGCGACGGTGGAAACAGGACCCAGGCCGAAATGGGCCGTGGGTTCTACAGTCGACAGGTAGCCGCGGTAGGGCGAGTGCTCATACACTTGTTTTTTACCATTGTCGTAGGTAATTTCCACAAAGGCACCCAGGCCCATTCGGTTTTGAGCACTGCCGTTGAACCGAATCCGCAGGTAGTTGGCTTCGCTGGGTTTGGTTTCCATCAGATTGTTGCGGTAGACAAACGCCGAGTCGTTGATGTTGTTGACCACAAAATCCAGGTCACCGTCGTTGTCCAGATCGCCATATGCGGCACCGTCGGAGAACGACGGCTGGTTTAGCCCCCAGTCCTTTGTAACGTCTTTAAATGTCAGGTCCCCTTTGTTGCGAAAGGCATAATTACTGATTTTGACCACCGGGATCTGGCTGAGGGTGTAACTTTTGCTGGCCACCGACGAGCTGTTGGCCCGGAACTGCATAAAATCGCGGTCGGTAATGTCTTTGGGAAAGCCGTTGGTGATGATAATATCCCGATAGCCATCATGGTCAAAATCGACCACCATGGGGGTCCAGCTCCAGTCAGTCTCGGCTATCTGTGCCATTAGACTGATATCGCTGAAGACCGGCCGGCGTTTATTCAGCGAATCGGCCGGGCCGGCTGAGGTGTCCGCCGGTATGAATCCCTGGTTTAACTGTAAGGTATTGCGGGTGTATTGATAATTGAACCCGTATTCGTCATTATTGAGGTAAGTCTGATAATTATTGGGGCTCAGGAACACCTTTTTGCGGAGGTTATCCTGCGGGAGCATATCTACGGCGATGACATCCATCAAACCATCGTTGTTAATATCCGTCACATCATTACCCATGGCCGTGCTGCTGGTGTGCTTGAATACCTGGCCTGCCTGATCGGTGAAGGTGCCGTCGTGGTTATTTATATACAGAAGGTCGTCGCTCAGGTAATCATTCGTGACATAAATATCTTTCCAGCCGTCGCGGTTGATGTCGCAGATATTCAGGCCCAGACCATACCCTTCAATCTGAATACCGGCTTCTTTCGACACGTTGGTAAAGACCGGGTGGCCCAATTGCTCATTCCAGTCGTTGCGGTACAGGCGGTCGGTGGTGGGGGAGGAGCCGTCCGTTACTTTGGCATGATAGGCGTTCGGGTAAACTTCAATAGTATTAGTGAGTACATACAGGTCCAGGTCGCCATCGTTGTCATAATCGAAAAAGGCGGCATTGGTGGTGTGCCCATTGTCGGCAATGCCGTATTCCTTAGCCATTTCTGTAAACACCGGAATGTCTCCGGGCTTCGTTACGCCCTGGTTTACGAAGAGTAGGTTCTCGCGCCGGGTGGCCAGGTTACTAACGGTAGCGCCCACGTAGATATCCAGCCAGCCATCGTTGTTAATATCCACCAGGGCTACCCCCGAACACCATTTTCCGTCACCGTCTACGCCGGCTTTAGTAGTAATATCATCAAATTTGAAATCGCCTTTGTTCAGATAAAGCTTGTTGGCAACCTGATTGCCCGAGAAGAAAATATCCTGTAGGCCGTCGTTGTTAAAATCGCCGATGGCGGTTCCGCCCCCGTTGTAGATGTATTCAAAATCGAGGATGTTCATGGTATCGTTCTCGCTGATTCGGTTCGAGAACGTAATGCCCGACTCTTCGGCCGTAATCTGGGTAAAGAGCGGCTTCTCGCACGAACAGAACAGCACGGCGAACGATGATAAGGTAATAAACAGAACGAAAGATTGCTTCACAGATTAAATAGGGTTCAATTTCAAACAGCTAATTTACTAAAGGAACGTGTAAAACTACCAGGCTTATATTTGGTAAGCGGAAGAAAAAGCACCAGCCCGAAGCCTGACAACGCCGATAAGGGGTGTGGGGGGGGATCTATATCTGCCAGATTATGTAACTATCGGTTGCAAAAGGCTTTGTTGCATCAATCCACTAATAATCATTAACCGTGTACTTTTTTCAGGTAACCCGTAAAGTCGAATTTTTGCAAAAATTATTATAATTCAAAAAACAATATTTAATACGCATCGTTACCCATTTTCGCCTTAGAATAATTATATAAATACATTCTTACATAAAATTCATAAATCCGATTAGATTTTGAAATGTGAAGTATCTGATATAAAATTGAAACGTTTTCAAAATTTTTAACATCCCTAACCATATGATGCCAAACTTTTATCAGTCGTTAAAAACTGGTTTAGTGTTTGCACTTGTGCTGCTGCTTAGCATGAGTGTTTCAGCCCAGGACCGTCGAGTCACGGGACGAGTGACAAGTACAGACGGGCCAGTGCCTGGTGCGAACGTTGTCCTCAAAGGAACTACCACCGGTACCTCAACGGATGCCAACGGTAATTTCGCGATTAATGTGCGGGGAGCCAACCCTGTATTAGTTATCTCTGGTATCGGCTACAGATCGCAGGAGCTCGCCATCGGTAACCAGTCGAATGTTACTATTAATCTACAGGAAGATGTAACGGCGCTGAACGAAGTAATCGTGACGGGTTACTCAACCACCAACAAGCGTGATGCAACGGGTGCCGTAGCTACGGTGAAGGCCAAAGACCTGGCGATAGTTCCGACATCGAACGTTGAGCAAAACCTGCAGGGTCGTGTGGCCGGTGTAACGGTTGTGGCCCTGGGTCAGCCAGGTTCAACCAGCCAGATCCGGGTACGGGGTTTTGGTAGCTTTGGCGGTAACCAGCCGCTGTATGTAGTGGATGGGGTACCAACCAATGACATCAGCTTCCTGGCACCTGACGACATCGAGACGACCACCGTCCTGAAAGATGCCGCTTCCGCTTCTATTTACGGTGCGCGGGCCGCCAACGGGGTGATCGTGTACACCACCAAAAAAGGCTCACGTAACGCTCGTAAGCTGAACATTACGTATGATGGTCTGTACGGGGCGACCGACCCCGGCAAAGGCCAGAGAATGATGAATCCGCAGGATTTTGCGGATTGGACCAACCGGGCTTACGCCAACTCCAACCAAACGTATGCTCACCCTCAGTTTGGTTCTCTGGGACCCAACAGAACGGGTACTATCCAACTCCCGGACTACATCAATGTCGGTGGCCGTTCGGGTGTTACGGGTACTGTTGATCTAACTGCGGAGAGAGCCAAGTACAATGTTGACCCGACCGCCGGATCTATTTATCAGGTAGTACGGGCTAATAAAGAAGGTACCGACTGGTATAAGGCCATTACCCGGGTTGCTCCCCTACAGCGTCATGCGCTGGGCTTTTCCGGTGGTGGCGAAAACAACCGCTTCTACATCGGCCTGACCGCTCAGGAGCAGGCTGGCATTCTGATTAACAATCAGTTCCGCCGGTATACATTCCGGGCCAATACGGAGTTCGATATTTCTAAGAAAGTGCGCATCGGTCAGAACCTGCAGGCGACGTATCGTTCTCAGTTGGGCGGTATCGGTGATAACGGCGGTTTTGGGGTCAGTGACGATGAAAGCGTTATTCTGTCGGCCTTCCGGATGCCTTCGATCATCCCGGTATATGATGAGTTTGGAGGCTATGCCGGTACGGCTGCCAAAGGCTTCAACAACCCGCGTAACCCGGTAGCGGAGCGCGCAGGTGTGAAAAACAACCGCGGCTTCAACGCTGATCTGTTCGGTAACGTATACCTGGAGATTGATCCGATTCCGGGCTTAACCCTGCGCAGTAGCCTGGGTGGCGGTTTGGGTAACAACTATTTCTGGAACTACAGCCGTCTACAGTACGAAAACTCCGAAAACAACTCGGCCTTCGGCTACGGCGAAGGGGGCGGTTTCGGCTTCAACTGGGTACTAACCAATCAGGCAACGTATGCCAAGAAGTTCGGTCTTCACAATGTACGCGCCATAGTTGGTCAGGAAGCCCTGAACACCGGTCGTGGTAAAAACATTAGCGGTAACGGTTTGAACCCCTTCTCGACCGACCCGGATTATATCACGCTGAACACTGTATCGGCAACCGGTCGGGTGGTTGGTTCTAACTACTTTAAAGGCGTTAACTTCTATTCGTTGTTCGGTCAGTTAGAGTATAACTTCAACGAGAAGTACTATGTAACGGGAGTAGTTCGTCGGGATGGTTCATCCCGCTTCGGTGCCAACAGCCGGTACGGGGTATTCCCGGCATTCTCGGCGGCCTGGCGTGTTACATCGGAGGAGTTTATGCGGAATGCACCCTGGATTACCGACCTGAAAATTCGTGGCGGATATGGTTTGATGGGTAACTCCAACAACGTAGATCCTAACAACCAGTATAGTCTGTATGCGGCTAGTCTCGGTGCATCGGCGTATGACATCAACGGAACCAACTCCAGCGTAGCGGAAGGTTATTTCCGGACGCGGATTGGTAACCCGGATGCGCGTTGGGAAACGGCTATTACCAAAAACGTTGGTCTTGATCTCTCTATCCTGAACAATAGCTGGGAAATGAGCCTTGACCTCTGGCAGAAAGATACCCGCGACCTGTTGTTCCAGGTGCCTGTAACGCAGACAGCCGGTCCGCGGGCAGCCGTACCGTCGGTGAACGTGGCCAAGATGCTGAACCGTGGTGTTGACCTGTTGATCACCAACCGCGGCCGGATTTCGGGCGACCTGAGCTACGAGGCTACGCTGACCGGTACACTCCTGGAGAACAAGATCGTATCGCTGGCCAATGATCTGCAGTATATCAACTACATCAACCCTGGCTATCGCGGCCTGCAGCCGATCCGGAACCAGTTGGGCTACTCCATCTCGGCATTCTACGGCTATCAGGTAGCGGGCATCTTCCAGACTCAGGAAGAAGTGAATTCGGCACCACCTCAGGATGGTAAAGGCGTTGGTCGTTTCCGGTATGTGGATGTGAACGGCGACGGCCGGATCACGCCTGATGACCGGACTTATCTGGGTAGCCCGGTACCGAAGTTTACGGGTGGTTTCAACTTCACAATCCGCTATAAAGGGTTTGATCTGAACGCCTACACCTACGCGTCGGTGGGTAACAAGATCTTCAATGCCTCTAAATGGTTTACCGACTTCTACCCGTCGTTTGCCGGTGCGGCAATCAGCGAGCGCGTGAAGAACTCATGGACTCCGCAGAATCCGGGTGCAACTATCCCTATCTTCGAGACGGCGTCTAACTTCAGCACCAACCAGGTGGCCAACTCATTCTATGTTGAGAATGGTTCGTACCTGCGCTTCCAGAACCTGTCGATTGGTTATAACCTGCCGGCCAACATTCTGGAACGCCTGAGAGCTACCCGTTTGCGGATTTCTGCTTCGGTGAACAACCTGGCAACCGTCACAAAATACCAGGGCTTAGACCCGGCCGTGGGTGGTAACGCCGACACGCAGTTCGGGGTGGATGTAGGAAACTACCCGCTGACTCGCAGCTGGAACATCGGTATCAACCTTGGTTTCTAATCAATTGACCTAACCGTTTAGTATTGAATTATATGAAAATCACAATCAGTAAAAAAGTGGTGGTGACCACCTTTGCGCTCACTTCCATTGCTTTTGCCTGTAAGGATAGTTTTCTGGAAGTATTGCCAACGGGTCAGATCAGTGCGGCTCAGTTGACGTCAAAAAAGGGTATTGAAGGCGCCTTAATTGCTGCTTACAGCCACCTCAATGGTCGTGAATGGCGGATGGCTTCGGCTTCCAACTGGGTTTGGGGAAGTATCCGGGGTGGTGATGCCAATAAAGGCACCGACCCTGGTGACTTCAGTGACATCAACCCGATTCAGCGTTTTGAATACCTGTCGACGCAGGGGGTGATCTCCGAAAACTGGCGGGGTAATTATGAGGGTATTGCCCGTGCCAATAATGTGCTGCGCCTGCTGCCTCAGGCATCGGCCGATGTGTCGGCAACCGACAAGACCCGGATCACGGCTGAAGCTCGTTTTCTGCGCGGCCATTACTACTTCCAACTGAAGCGTAACTTTAATAATACCCCGTATGTGGACGAGACCGTCGACTACGGTACGGGTATTGAAAAAGTAACCAACGCTGCGGATCTGTGGCCAAAAATTGAGGCAGATCTGAAATTTGCTTACGATAACCTGCCTGAAACGCAATCAGCTGCCGGCCGGGCCAACAAATGGGCTGCTGCCGCCTATCTGGCTAAAGCATATATGTATCAGAAGAAGTTTACTGAAGCTAAAGCGCTGTATGACCTGATTATAGCCAATGGTAGAACCACTAATGGCAAAAAGTACGGTCTGGTGCCCCGCTATGGCGACATCTTTAAAGCATCGAACGACAACAACGAAGAGTCTATCTTTGCTATCCAGAATGCCGCTAATACGGGCTCAGTTAACAACGCGTTCCCTGACTTCGACCTGAACTATCCGTACAACACCGGTCCGAACGGTCCGGGTAACTGTTGCGGATTCTTCCAGCCGAGCTTTGAATTGGGTAACTCCTTCCGGACCAATGCCAACGGTCTGCCGCTGCTGGACAAATCGTACAATAGCGCAGCCAACGCACTGAAAACCGATTTCGGTATTGACTCCAAGACGGCTTTCACGCCGGATGCCGGCCGGCTTGACCCGCGTCTTGACTGGTCAGTTGGTCGCCGGGGAATTCCGTATCTCGACTGGCAGGATCACCCGGGTGCCGACTGGATTCGGAACCAGCCGAATGGTGGCCCGTACTCGCCGAAGAAGTTTACCTATTATAAATCTGATGTAGGGTCGCTGCAGGACAACAGTAGCTGGACACCGGGTTACACGGCCCTCAACTTCCCGATCATTCGGTTCGCCGATGTGCTGTTGATGGCGGCTGAGGCTGAGATTGAAGTAGGTAGTCTGGAGAAAGCGCGTGAGTACACCAACCTTGTTCGTAAGCGGGCGGCCAACCCGGCCGGCTTTGTAACCAAAGCGGGTGCACCGGCGGCTAACTATGTGATCAGCGAGTACCCGGCTTCGGCTTTTGCTACCAAAGAAGCTGCCAGAGATGCCGTTCGGTTTGAGCGCAAGCTTGAACTGTCGGGCGAAGGTCACCGCTTCTATGACTTGGTACGCTGGGGCATTGCCGATAAGGAAATCAATGATTACCTGACTTACGATGGCAGATTCCTGACCGGTGCCGCTGCATTGGGCGGTGCTAAGTTTACCCCGAACAAAAACGAGCTGCTGCCGCTTCCGCAGGATCAGATCGACTTGTTAGGTAAGGATGTGCTGAAGCAGAATCCCGGTTATTAGTAAAACGGAATTCCATTCCGTCAAAAAAGGTGGCCCATCCCGGCCACCTTTTTTTATACCCTTAGAATAATCTGAAGGCAGTGTTAATGTAGGCCTCCTTAAAGCTGGGGGCCGTTCAATAAGTGTTTTGTCTCAAAATGGTACAATAAAAGGCAATGATATAAATAAAAAAATGAGACGAAATGGACACAAAATTGACCTGAATGTATGTAACCTGCCATGTACACTTCTGAGCAAGTATTTCATTGTCAGCTTTGTAGATTGGATATTAAAATGGCATTAAATTGGACAAAACCAATAAAAACATATGCTAATGGTAGAATAAATGGTATTTTGCCGTTTTGTGTTTAAATAAAACCACTATAAACTTGGGCTGTTTTTGTGCGTTTTTTAATGGTTTTTAATTTAAACAGCCTGACTTTTATGAAATGTAGACTCTACCAGTTGTTCCATGCTGGTTGGTTATGTGCATTTCTGCTACTGGTAGCAGTGAATGTGTACGCCCAGGATCGTCGGATCACTGGGACCGTCACCAGCCCTGATGGGCCGGTGCCCGGTGCGAATGTTGTCATCAAAGGAACCAGTACCGGTACCTCAACGGATGCAAACGGTACGTTTAATTTGACGGTACGAGGAGGTGAGGTAAGCACAGTACTGGTGGTTTCAGCCATTGGGTATCGGTCTCAGGAAGTAGCCGTCGGCAATCAATCAGCTGTTACGATAACGCTTGCCGAAGACGTTACGGCCCTGAACGAAGTAGTGGTTACCGGTTATACCACCGACAGCCGACGGGAGACAACCGGTTCAGTATCAACCGTAAAATCGCAGGATTTGCGTGTAATTCCATCGGCAAACGTAGAGACGCAGTTGCAGGGCCGTGTGGCTGGGGTTACGGTTATTGCCAGCGGGCAGCCGGGTGCCAACAACACCGTTCGCGTACGGGGTTTTGGTGCCTTTGGGGGTAACCAGCCGCTGTACGTAGTGGATGGCGTGCCCATCGGGAACACCAACTTCCTGAATCCCGACGATATTGAGTCGACAACCATTCTGAAGGATGCGGCAGCGGCTTCTATCTACGGAGCACGGGCCGCCAACGGGGTTATTGTCATTACGACCCGGAAAGGGCAGCGCCGGGCGCAGAAACTGAACATCACCTATGATGGTCTTTACGGCTTTACTACGCCCGGTACAGCACCGGAGATCCTGAGCCCGCAGGAACAGGCCGACTGGACCTGGGCGGCCATTCGTAACCGGCAAACGGCATTGGGTCAGCCGGTTAGCTATACCGGAATTGCTTCGGGTCAGTATGGTTCCGGTGCTACACCGGTGCTGCCGGATTACATCAACGTTGGTGGACGGACGGGTGTTACCAGCACGGTAAACCTGGAAGCCGAGCGGGCCAATTACAATATTGATCCGAACCGTGGACCAATTTATCAGGTAGTGCGGGCCAATAAAGCGGGCACCAACTGGTATGGAGCGATTACCCGCAATGCTCCTATTATGCGGCAAACGCTGGGCTTCTCGGGCGGTACCGAAAGCAGCCGCTACTACGTCAGTTTAGGGCAGCAGAACCAGGCTGGTATCCTGCTGTACAACAGCTTCCAGCGGTACGATCTGCGTGCCAACACCGAATTCGACATTCTGAAGAATCTGCGGTTTGGCGAGAACCTGCAATTGACTTACCTGAATACCTCAGGTCAGGTTGGTGGCAGCGGTGGGCAAGCCCTTCCGCAGGAGGAAAGCGTAATCCTGTCGGCGTTCCGGATGGCCCCTGTCATCCCGGTTTATGATGAATTTGGTGGGTTTGCCGGTACGGCGGCACGTGGTTTCAACAACCCGCGAAACCCGGTTGCCGAGCGGGAAGGGGTGCGCAACAACCGCAACTTTAACACCAACGCTTTCGGCAATATCTACCTGGAGTTTGATCCAATTCCGGCCCTGACGCTGCGCTCCAGCCTGGGTGGCCAGTATGTCAATTACTTTAACCGGAACTTTACGCGACGCCAGTACGAGAACTCCGAAAACAACGGTGCCTTTGCGCTGAACGAGGGCTCCGGATTTTCGCTCGCCTGGGTATTTACCAACACGGCCCAGTATAAGGAGCGGTTTGGTATCCACAGTGTCGATGTGCTGATCGGACAGGAAGCGCTGAATACAGGTTTTGGCCGAAACCTCAGCGGTACCGGTCTGAACCCCTTCACCACCGATCCGAACTACGTCAGCATCAACACCACAGCGGCCAGCGGCCGAACGCTGAGTGGCGATCAGTTTGCGGGGGTTAACTTTTACTCGCTCTTTGGTCGGGTTAATTACATTCTGGCCGATAAGTACATCCTTACCGGGGTACTCCGTCGGGATGGCTCGTCGCGGTTCGGGGCCGCCAACCGGTACGGTACCTTCCCGGCCTTGTCGGCCGCCTGGCGGATTACCGGCGAGGAGTTCATGCGTGATGTTAGCTGGGTCACCGATCTGAAGATTCGGGGTGGCTGGGGGCAGATGGGTAACTCCAACAACGTAGACCCTAACAACCAGTACAGCCTATACCAGTCCAACATTGCCAACTCCTACGATATTGGCCTCACCAACAGCGCGGTTGTGCCGGGTTTCTTCCGAAGCCGCATCGGTAATCCGGTGGCTCGCTGGGAAACTAGTGAAACAACCAATATCGGTATCGACGGTACGTTCCTGAACGGAAAACTCGATATCATCTTCGACATCTGGCGGAAAGATACTAAAGACCTGCTGTTCCAGGTGCCCATACCGGGTGTAGTCGGACAGCGTGCCACGGCTCCGTCCGTCAACGTAGCCCGGATGCGTAATCAGGGTATCGATCTGGCCGTTACCACCCGCGGTAAAATCGCCGGCGACGTTGGCTACGAAGTAAACGTCAACGGGAGCTTGCTCGATAATAAAATTCTGCAGCTGGCCCCCGGCATCCCGTACTTCGACGTAGGTCTGCCCACCAACCGCATCGGTGGTCTTCCCACCCGGAACCAGCCCGGCCAGCCGCTGGCTTCATTCTTCGGCTATCAGGTTATAGGCCTGTTTCAGAGCGCCGAAGAGGTACGGAGTGCGCCCACGCAGACAGGTGCCGCTCCGGGACGGTTCCGCTACGCCGACATCAACAATGATGGCCGTATCGACGAAAACGACCGGACATTTATCGGCAGCCCCATCCCGAAATTTACCGGTGGTCTGAACATGCGCTTCGATTACAAAGGATTCGACCTGGTGACGTACTTCTATTCGTCGGTGGGGAACCAGATCTTCAACTACTCGAAGTGGTTTACCGACTTCTACCCTTCGTACCCTGGAGCAGCCATCAGCGCACGGGTGCGGGATTCCTGGACGCCACAGAACACCGGCACAAATCAGCCGATTTTCGAAGACGTATCCAACTTCAGCACCAATACGCAGATCAACTCCTGGTATGTAGAAGACGGCTCGTTTCTGCGGATGCAGAATATCACGCTTGGCTACACGCTGCCGGCTACGCTGCTGCAGCGGCTTAAGCTGAGCCGGGTTCGGATGTCGGTATCGGCCAACAATGTGTTCACCCTGACCAAATACTCGGGTCTTGATCCGGGTGTGGGTGGTGCGGCCGACCAGAACCTGGGTATAGATGTTGGGAACTATCCCATCACCCGAAGCTACAACGCCGGGCTTAGCTTCGCTTTCTAATTTGGATCTACCTATTATTTAGAATCACGTATGAAAAAGATAATCGCACGAGGAGCGATATTATCCGTACTACTCACCGGAATCGGTATATCCTGTAAAGACCAGTTTCTGGATGTAGCACCGACCGGTCAGTTGACGGTATCGAACCTGAATTCACTGAATGGCCTGGAGGGCCTGCTGATTGGGGCCTACGCCCAGCTCAACGGAAGGGGCTACAGCCAGACGGCCAGTTCGACCAACTGGGTGTACGGCAGTATTCGCGGGGGGGAAGCCAACAAAGGCTCAAACCCTGGTGACTTCAACGCCATTACGCCGTTTCAGCGGTATGAGGTGCTGCCGAACAATGGCGAACTGAACGCCCGCTGGAACAATATGTACGAGGGTATCAGCCGGGCCAATGCCGTACTGCGGGCAATTGCCAACGCCAGTTCCGATGTAACGGCTGCGGCAAAGCAGCGGATTTCGGGCGAAGCCCGTTTTCTGCGGGGGCACTACTACTTTGAACTGAAGCGCACCTTTAATATGGTGCCCTACGTCGATGAAACGGTCGACTACGGCACCGGCATCGAAAAAGTGCCGAACAACGTAGACATCTGGCCGAAAATCGAAGCTGACTTCCGATACGCCTTTGATAACCTGCCCGAAGTCCAGACGGCTGTTGGCCGGGTAAACAAATGGGCAGCAGGTGCTTATCTGGGCAAAGTGTTTCTGTACCAGCAGAAGTTTACTGAAGCAAAGAACATCTTTGATCAGGTTATTGCGAATGGTAAAACGTCGAACGGTACCAAATATGCCCTGGTAACGAACTACGCATCGTTGTTTACCGGCGAGAATGAAGTGAACTCCGAAATTGTGTTTGTGACCTCGAACGTAGCCAACGCGGGTAGTTCCGATGCGGCTTCGGGTGACCTGAACCTGAACTGGCCCTACAATACCGGTCCGGCCGGTCCGGTTGGCTGCTGTGGGTTCTTCCAGCCCAGCTTCGACTTTGCCAACTCGTTCCGGACCAATGCCAACGGTTTGCCCATCGACCAGGCTCAGGCTAATGGTGCCTACGACCGCCCGGAGAATGAATTAAAAACGGATATGGGGCTTGCTTCAAGTGAGCCCTTCACGCCGGATACGCGTCCGGTCGATCCGCGCCTTGACCATACGGTGGGTCGTCGCGGCATTCCGTACCTGGACTGGGTTATCTTCCCCGGTCAGGACTGGATCCGGGATCAGCCGTTTGGCGGGCCGTATCAGAACAAGAAGTATGTGTATACCAAGGCGGGCGAAAGCCGGCTGGCCGACGTATCGAACTGGACGAAAGGGTGGACCGGTATCAACGTCAACCTGATCCGCTACGCAGATGTGCTCCTGATGGCAGCCGAAACTGAAATAGAAGCCGGTAGCCTCACCAAAGCACTGGAATATGTGAATATGGTGCGGGCACGGGCTGCTAATCCGATCAACTTCGTAAAACTACCCAATGGGCAGAACGCGGCCAACTATGTTATTAACCCGTATCCGGCCTCGGCGTTTGCCACCAAAGAAGCTGCCCGCGAAGCCGTTCGGTTTGAGCGGAAACTGGAGCTGGGTACCGAAGGGCACCGCTACTTTGACCTGTTGCGCTGGGGCCTTGCCGCGCCGGTGCTGAACGCTTATCTGGCTTACGAAAGCAAGAAGTTACCCGGTGGGTTCGCCGGAGCTCAGTTTTCCCCGAATCAGGATGAGTATCTGCCGATTCCGCAGACACAAATCGACATTCAGGGTGCCAATGTGCTGAAGCAGAACCCTGGTTATTAATAAAACAGAATTTCATTCCGTTAAAAAAGGTGGCCTGGTTGGGCCACCTTTTTTAGTACTCCCCGTATTACCGGAAGCAACCTACCGGGGCTGAATACCAATGATAGCCAGCATCCGGCCGGTTTGACCGTTCTCGTGTCGGTGCGAGAAATAATCTTTATTATCCAGCACCGTCGAGAAGGTAGATATACCGATATGCGCGGCCGGAATACCAAAATCGGTGAGTTGTCGGGTATTGGCGGATTTCAGATTGATGAACGCCTTACCCGAAAACGAGTCGATGCGTTTGTGATTAGGCCCAAACTGTTCGGCCACTTCCGGCCCGACTTCATAGGAGGTTTCGTCGATACAGGTGCCAACGTACGCGTAGCAGTCGCCAGGGTGGGTGTCAAACTGCGCCTGCATAGCCTGAAGCGTCAGCGAGACAATACCACCCACGGTACCCCGCCAGCCCGCGTGAATGGCAGCCACAGCCTGATGCCGTCGATCGTACACCAGAATCGGTACGCAGTCGGCCGTGCTGACGGCCAGGTATATATCCGGCTGATTGGTCAGTAACGCGTCGTAACCGTCGAAGCGGCCCGGTTCGGTAGCCCGTAAAATGGCTACACCATGAATCTGATGGGAAGAAGCCACCCGATCGGCGCTGATACCGAGGGTCGCAAAAAAGCGACGCCGGTTTTCGGTCACGTTTTCCGGGTCATCGGGCGTGTTCAGGCCCAGGTTCAGCGATGCGTATGGCTCCGGACTGACACCACCGTGGCGGGTGCTTTCAGCCGCTACCAATTCGTCAAACGAAGAAAAGAGGGTAGGCCGGCGATAGAGTTCTTTGGCCTTTTCGGAAGATTGCATAATTAGATTACAAAGTAAGTGGATTTTGCCAAATTTTACATTGATTTTGTGTAAGTAATTGATAGTCAATAAAAAAAACTCCGAATCCGGACAGTGAAAACAGGGTAAATTCTGCCGTTTACTCAGTCGTCCCGGCTTTTTACCATTCATCCGAATGAAATAACCGCTGAAATAATCGGCCCGGTCCATACGCATTTCGCCTGCTATCTTTGAGTCATCAAACAGGCGAAAAACCTGACTAACAAAAAAATCAACCAATACTGTCCACACAAAAAAGCATGAAAACGTTCGTAAAAACATTCGCCCTGGCTCTGTCACTGAGCGCTGTATCTCTGGTAGCTTCCGCTAATGGCGGTAAAGAAAACGCGTCTCCGACGTCTTACAAATCAGCCGTATTTGCATCGGCCACGACGCTGAACGTGATGGTAGAAAAGGAAATGGGCGGCCGGGTTGAGATTCGGCTGAAAGATGCCGGGGGCCGCGTGCTGCACACCAATTACCTGCAAAAGAAAGACGGTAAGTTCTGGAGCAAATTTGACCTGAGCAACCTCGCCGACGGCACCTACCGGGTAGAGATAACCAACGGCGCAGAATCGACGGTTAAAGACATCACGCTGTCGACGCAGTCACCAGTCAACGTGAACCGGACCATCGCCATGTACTAACAAAGGCCTGTTGGGCCGCTACCGGCCTGACCAGCTCTTTCGATCTTCGCCAACAGCCGCTATCATAACCAATAGCGGCTGTTGGCTTCTTGAATACGAGGTGGAACTCAATATACCATAACCGTCGGGCGCCACTCTGTCCTTAGTTTACTGGTTAAGCCTTTGATCGTCTGATTATAGTGTCCGATAGTGGACAAATTGACTTTCGGCTATCAGGTTCCAGAATCAGTTATACAACGCTACTGCCACTCATATAAAAAAGTTGCCGTCGGCGTAAGTGCCATGCAACGCAGCGGGGTGTCAGGCTATCTTTAAGGCATCAATCACACCAGGGTTGATCACACCAGTAAAAACAGTTTAACAATCTATCCACACAAATCATGAAAACGCTATTTGTAACCTTCGCTCTGGCGCTGACTGTCAGCGCCACTTCACTGACGGCTTCGGCTGAGAGCCACCGACTGGCCGGCCCGAAAGCACCGACTGCTTACCGGGTGGCCGTATTTCCGTCGGCATCGGCGCTGAAGCTGAACGTAATTGTTGAAAAAGCAATGGGTAGCCGGGTTGAGGTCCGCCTGAGAGACGCCAAAGGTCATCTGCTTCACACCAGCTATCTGCAAAAGAAAGATGGCAAGTTCTGGAGCAAGTTTGACCTGAGCGAGCTGGAAGATGGTATCTACCGCATTGAGGTTACCAACGGGGCCGAAACCACGGTGAAAGAAGTGACGCTGTCGACAAAGCCGGCGGCTGCTAACCGGCTCGTATCAATTGGCTAAGCCATTATTCACACCATTCTTGTTTTCCGAAGCCCCGGCCCATTGGCTGGGGCTTCGGTTTGTAAACCGGTACTGCCTCAGGCTTCAGGCTTGCCGAACCGGGCGTTACCCCAGTTCTGTTTCTCGGCATCGGACCAGAGACCCGGAAAAAAGATCCGATTTTGCTGCATGGGGGGCAGATACGTTTGCCAGTTGGTGCCGCCGGTGGCTTTAATGTCCTCCGGCTCTTTGTGCAGGTATTTAACCGCCGACCGCAGATGCGAGAGTTTCCACTGCACATTGACGCGCCGGTCAAACGCCCGGAGTTCCTGAATCAGGTCGTTGGAAGCGGTGCCGGTGGCCTGTAAACGCCGGAAGCAGCGCCAAAGATTTCGCTCTTTAAACTCAACGGCCAGTTTCACGAGCTGTGGGCCATACTGCTTCTCAAATTGCCGGAGAGTAAGCGTTTTCTGCTGGGTGGCCAGTTCGGTTGCGCCCTGCTTCCAGTACAGGTATTCATACAGCGCTTCAATAGGGGCATCGTCGGCTGTGCCTTCCGGGGCCACTACCAGATTCCGGAAATCGGTAGACGTAATTTCAATTTGCCGGAACTGCACCGACTGAAAACCGCTGGAGGGGAGCAGCGCCATCCGGAATTTCAGAAACTGGTCACGGTCCATGCCCTCTACCATCACCCCGAACGAGTGCTGGAGAATATCGAAATAGCGGTTGATGCGCTGCATCCGTTCGGTGAAAAAAACGGCTGTCAGGGCCTCATGTCCGGCAATCTGGTGAATTTCGTGGAGGATGAGTTTAAAATATAGCTCTACCGTTTGGTGGTAGGTAATGAAGATCAGCTCGTCGGGGTAGGCCGTGCGCGGATTCTGGAGCGACAGCAGGGTTTCGAGATGAATATAATCCCAGTAGGTCAGGTAATCGGCCTGCAGCAACCCCTCCAGGTACGAGGCCATATCCTGACCCATGGCGGCATATTTCTGTTCGAGTTGCCGGAGTTTATCGGCCAGGTCGGGCCGGAACGTATCGGGTGCGGTGTCGTGAATCATGCCGTCAAGTTATTATTTTTCCGGAAAGACTGGTCGCTTGCCGCAGGAAACTGAGCGTATCCCTGCCTGCAACGAAGAAAGGCCGGCGATATGCCGGCCTTTCCGAAACATGTATGATCGCCTGCCGTTAGACCGTTCGTCTTGACCCTTTGATGAGGGCGGCAATACCCAGTACAATGCAGGCACCGACAAAAGCGGTCAGGATACGATCCAGAATGCCACCGGCACCCGTATCAAAGGCATTACCGAAAATCCAGCCGCCAACAAAGGCACCAACAATACCTAAAATAATCTCCATGAACAGAGACAGCGAAAAGCGCTTAAACACAAGGTCAGCCAGCCAACCGGCAATGGCACCAACCAAAATAGTTACTAAGATTTCCATAACGTTTTTCAAAAGTTGAGTAATTGCATACATAACCAGCACCGACTGGTTTTGTTTAACCTGATCTGATGAAACACTCATTTTTTATTATTAAATAAACGCCCATTGGCAAAACACGCAGAAGCATTACCGTTTACGAACTGCCGTTTCCGATGCGGAAAATTATATGCCAATTTTGGGCGGGATACACATAAACCTTTTTGTTCGCATGATGAAATATGTACTTACTACCCTGTTGATCTTTGGCGTAAGCCTGCTGGCTCTGGCCCAGGCATCTTTTGATGTTGACGAAAACAAACCGGTTGTGCTGAATGGGATTGAATACGGTTTCGCCATCCGGAACGAAAGCAAGAAAGATGTTGGCGGTAAAGGTTCCTTTGGTCGATATGAAGTAACCGTATATGCCACCAACAAAAGTGGCTGTACCAAACTGTTGCTCCCAAAACAAACCTTATTTGGGCAGCAGGATCAGGACCTGCTGGCTCAGTTTGACTGTGTGAACGCTACGGGTATGCGGCTGACCTCCAAGAGCGGGAACGTTCGGGCACCGGAGTTCTATGTACCGTACTCTACTTCCACCAAAAACGCTGAGGGCAAAACCGTAACCAATACCATTCAGGTAAAGGCCGGTAATATTCTGCACAGCGGAGAAACGGTCTCTACTAATTTTATCGTGATTGTGCCGGAAAATGAAATGCCCCGCATGAAAGTCCGTGTTCGTGAGTTTCTGGAGCAGTAGGCGGTACAGAGGCTTTTCTTACATTCACAACGCTATTAACCCGGACGGTGACATGAAACTCTGCGTGGCCCAGACTCGCCCTGTAAAAGGCGACATTCAGCGCAACACAGCCAACCATAAAAAACTGATTGATCTGGCCGTTGCCGACGGTGCCGACATCATTATTTTCCCGGAACTATCTATAAGCGGCTACGAACCGGAACTGGCCAACGAGGTAGCCACGACATTGGAGGATAGCCGGTTTGACATTTTTCAGGCCATCAGCAACAGGCACCGGATCACCATTGGCGTGGGCGTACCCATCCGCACGGTGCGGGGTATCTGGATTAGCCTGCTCATCTTCCAGCCGGAGCAGCCCCGGCAGCTGTATGCAAAGCAGTACCTGCACCCGGACGAAGAACCGTATTTTGTCAGCGGGCAGCCCACAACCGGCCTGATAGGAGACAAGACCAGAATCGCCCTTGCGATCTGCTACGAAATCTCGGTACCCGAACACGCGGAAAGGGCTCATGAACTGGAGGCCGGCATCTATTTAGCGAGTGTGGCTAAATCGGTAGCCGGGGTGGAAAAAGCTACTGAGACCTTAGCCGGTGTGGCGCAGACGTACGCTATGCCGGTGCTGATGGCCAACTGCATTGGTCATTGCGATAATTTCGACTGTGGCGGCAAATCGTCGGTCTGGAACGCTAAAGGTGAACTACTTGGCCAACTCGATGATGCCCATGAGGGTCTCCTGCTGTTCGATACGGAAACCCAGGCGGTAAGTGCTATAACAGCCTGAGCATGACAATCAGATCTTATACCGATGCGGACCGGGACGCTGTGCTTGCCTTACTACGCCTGAACACCCCCGCTTATTTTGCCGAAAGCGAGGAAGCGGATCTGGTAGACTACCTGCATCATCATAGCCAACATTATTTTGTGGTGGAACTGGATAACGAAATCGTTGGCTGCGGGGGCTTTAACCTGTTCGACGAAGAAAAACTGGCCCGCATCAGTTGGGACATTATCCATCCCTACCACCAGGGCAAAGGACTGGGGCGCCAACTGACGCAGTACCGCATAGACCGGATCAAAGAATACCCGCATATCCACACTATCGTGGTCCGAACCTCGCAGCTTGTCTACACATTTTACGAGAAGTTCGGTTTTGTCCTCCGCAAGATCGTCAACAACTATTGGGCGGAAGGGTACGACCTCTACTACATGGAATACCCGGCGTGGAATACCCAAAAAGCTGAGACAGCCGCACCCTAAGCGGCCGCCCATGCCGTTCTATTTCCGGAACTCTACGATATACTCCGACACGTATTCGCTGGTGTCTTTCCGGATGTCTTTGAAAAATAACCGGGCCTTCTGGCCCAGTTTCAGGCAGGTGTGCTTGTTGGCAATATCCTCGGGCGTGTTCATCGGCTGGAGAGACGGATACCAGAGAATATGACCCGGCCGGTCGACAAGCTTCACCGGCGTTGACCATTGCTGGGAGTTGTTGCCCTTACCCAGATCCTTGTTCGGGTTAAACGAAATATAGAGGCTGCTGCCTTCCCAGGAGGGGCCGGTTACTTTGCCCATCAGCATCACCCACGACTGCAGGTAGGTGTTCCAGCTAACAGATGGCCCCCAGTGAAAACCGCCGGTAGGTGAAGAGGCCGGTCCGCCCCCCGCTGTTTTTGCAATCTGCAGGGAGGCAACGGGTGCGCCAACGCCGTCGGGCGGGGCGTTGAACCCCTTGCCGTCCCAGCGCCGGGCCTTATCGGCCGGGTTGTCCAGATCGCTCAGCCGGATGCGGGCTACGCTGATGCACTGCCCATTCCGTTCTGTTTCCGGATTATAGCCGGCCGGGTCATACTCGCCGGGGTAGCCGTATTCGCCGTAGAACAGGTACAGGTAGTCGCCACTGGCTACGGCCGACGGATCGCCCACGCCCCCGGCAAAGGTGTTGGAGGTGTTGTGCGGCTTCAGAATGAGCCTGGGTTGCAGGTCTTCCAGAAATAGTCCTTTGTCGGCCCAGTTCCGGCCCCCGTCGGTCGATTTCATGATGCCGATCCGGCAAACGGCTGCGGGTGATGTTGGCCCTTTCAGGCCCTGCGGCCAGTTGTTGTCTTTGTAGCCGGTGCCGGTCTCGGGATCATAGGGGAGGGTAGCGGGGTAGTTTTCGTTGTGGTAAACGGCATACAGCGTGCGGCCAGACTTATCAGTAGCGTCCTGGTACACCGTTTCAAACCACACGGCACCATGCAGGCCCGGCTGACCAACGGGAGCGTTTTCGGGTATGCCGGGTTCGGTAAACTCGCCGGCTTTCCGCAGAAACGCTTCGTCGGCGTTGGCACCGTCGGCAAACTTCAGGTCATTGGCGTAACCCCAGAGCGGATCTTCGCCGTGCTTGCCCGGAAAAATGCGGAAGGTATCGCCGATCCAGGCTTCGGCCATGTTGCAGTCGACAAAGTTGTTGAAGTAAAATTTTTTGGCCGGAATCAGCACGGCTTTGGGCGTGTCGGTGGTGCCTGCTTCGTTCTGGTTGCAGGAAACCAAAACAAAAGCAGGGATCAGGCTGAAAAGAAGGCTCGTTACGGCGGTGAGGAGACGTCTAGTCATAGGTTATCAGTACGATTTACGGATTAATGGGTACAGTGCTGACCGCTAATAGCCTTTGGCCTTGTCCACTACATTCAGCAAAGGCAGTCCCGACGAATACCGGCGGACGTTTTCGGTAACCAGGGCAATCAGTCGTTTCTGGCGAATGGGTGCGTTGCCGGAGTTGTGGGGGGTGATGACCAGATTAGGGCAGGTCCAGAGGGGATGATCGGCCGGTAGCGGCTCCGGCGTGGTTACGTCAAGCCCGGCACCCCGGATGCGTCCTTCTTTCAGGGCTTTTACCAGCGCATTCTGATCAACCAGACCGCCACGCGACACATTTATGAAGTAGGCGCTCGATTTTATCCGGCCAAAAACTGCCTCGTTGAACAGCAGCCGGGTTTCTTTCGTCAGCGGAGCGGCACTCATCAGCACGTCGACCTGCGGCACCATTTCCGGCAGCCAGGTAGGGTCGTGCAGTTCGGCCACAAACTCAGGTTTGGGTAAGGGCTTTGCATCGGTCGCCAGCACCCGCATATTGAAGCCGTAATGCAAACGACGCGCCGTTTCTGAGCCGATACCCCCCATGCCCACGATGCCGATGGTTTTGCCGTACAGATCATCCAGCACTACAGAACCAGGCGGGTGTACCCACTTCCGCTCCCCAAAAGCGGGGATGGAGGTTTGGGCAAGGCCACGGGTCAGGCTGAGCAGGAGCGCAATCGCCGATTCGGCAATGACGGGCGCAAATACCCGTTGCATATTGGTAAGCTGGCAGGCATGCTCCATCAGTTCGCTGGGGGTCCGATCTACGCCGGCCGCCCAGGTTTGCACCCATTTCAGCTTAGGCGCGGCCTGCAACATCTGGGCGTCCGGAACACCCAGAATTACTTCGGCGTTGGCGAGGAGCTTTGCCGGATCGCTTGTTTCACCTAATAGATGCAATTGTATGTTCTTTCCGGCCGCCCGGATCTGTTCCGCTTCCGCAGCCGACAGGCGTTCGGTACACACGATCTGAATGGGCGCACCGGCGGCCCGGACCGTGGCAGATGAATCATTGGCGCGGGCTGCGGCCAGCCCATCGGGATAAGCCTGTACGCCATCCGGCAGGCTCATGGCCGCTCCGGATACGGCCAGCGTAGAGAGAAAATTGCGTCGGGTAACCGCATCTTCTGTCAGCTTTTTCATTTGGTAAAAAGTCTAAGGCTATAGGAAACAGGCAGATAAGGTGAGAAGATTTGCCCGCAAAAGCAACTTTTTTTTCAGGACTCCCGGGTAGCATCCGACTTACTTGTCCTGCTTCTGCTTTTTAAAATACCGGTACATTTCGCTAAAGCTCATACCCATCGAAAGCCCCCTTACCGCCTTGGCGATGCGGCTGGCCTTGGTCTCCATCGTTTTGGCCTCTTCAATCCAGTCGGAGAAATATTTCTGATGGCCTTTGCTAAGCTGGTTGAAAAAAGCCTGCGCCTGAGGGTCATCCTGCAGACATTCCAGCAGATCGGCCGACAAGGGGATAGGGGCCTCATCGACGTCAATGGCTACCCGAACGGTTGCTCCTTCGGCTTTCCGGAGCTTCCTGCGCATCCCCGCATTGACCGGCAGGATAAAATCACCCTCACCCATTGGCAGCAGGGCCACGGCCTGAATTGCCAGATTGTCGAGCTGCCCTTTCACCCGAAACGACTGTTTGGTGCCGGGTTTTAGCTCCGCAGCCAGATAGGCCGGTATCTCAATGTAAATCCAGCCCGTTTTCTCTCCCTTGCTGCCGAATTTCTGGAGTTGAGTTGTGAAGACAAGCATAATTACCGGTGTGGAATGGGGGTGTTGGAGTCATCAGGCACTTTGAAAGTTGACCCCTTGAAATGTAGAACAAAATCTTGGTCTTTACCAAGAATAGTGATGGGTAATAACGCTTCTGCTGTCGCGCTGATTCTTTTTTCAGCCTTCGCCATTCTCTTTGTTTGCCTACAGTTCCATCCGGGGCGTGTACGGTGGGGTAGGGCTGACCCTTACGGCAACGCTGATCTACCTGGCTTTTACGGATGCGGGAGAAGGCCTGGTGTTCCTGTGGTTGTTTGGCTGCTGATTAACCGCCGAATGGCAACAACATGGCAGAAAAATACCAGCGGTACAATAAAGGCCGGCAGCCAGATAAACGGAAACTTCAACACGGCTACATTGGGCTGCTCAAAGCCAAACTGCTGGAAAGGTACCGGCGAAGCTAAGATAGCGTTGAGGACAATATTAAGCAGGAAGCCGAGCGACACCACGTTCCAGATTAGTAGCCCCCGGCTCGATAGCCATTGCCGGTTAAAAGCCAGATAGGCTACAATGGGGGCCGTTAGGCCGGGGAGGATATCCGGGTTGCGGCCCTCAAATGTCATCAGCTCCGGTACCTGCTGGTAAACGTAAAACGTGTAAATAGCCAGCTCCACCGGTATCCGGATGGTATGGATCAGCGTCAGCGTACGGAGCGGCAGCCGGTCCGTGAATGTCCGGCCGCTGCGGGTGCTGAGCAGCCCAATGACAAACCCGATGGTGGGTATGATTACCAGGGTAAACCGGGATGGGGTAGCGTTTATGTTAAAGTAGAAGTCAGTAGCGGCCAATACGCCGGTCAGGGTTAGCCAGGCTACGAGTCCGGCTATTGCCCGTCGGGCTGTCCGGGGTTCTGCTTTCCGGAGGGCGCTGTACAGTCCGGCCAGCCCTGCCAGCGTTGTTGCTGTAAAGAAAAGGCCCAGCCAGAGGGGCAGCGGTTCGTGGAGGTGTGATAGATTCGCTTGCATCGTCGTGTATGTTTTGGTTGACAGACGATGCAAAGAAAAAGGGCGTTTTTCGCTTGAAAAGCAACAAAGCAACTCCGTATCAACGAATGGTATCGGATTTTGCAACGAATGGTCAGGCCGTAGCCACCTGCCGGAACCACTTTTTGAACTCGGCGCTGCGGTAGCGGCTTACGGTAACCATTTCGTGCGAATCGCTCTTGTGCAGCGCCGGGGTGAGCCGCACAATCAGCTTCCGGTTCTGGTCATCTTCCACCGCCCGAACAGCAGGTAGCCCCACAATAAACTGACGACTGAGCTGAAAGAAGACATCGGCGGGCAGCCGCTCTTCGAGTTTGGCAAAGGAGTTATAGCTGGTCGTGATCTGCTGCCCGTTGGTCTTCACCAGCAGCACTACGCCCCCGGAGGAGTAGAAGTAAGCGATCTCATCGAAGGCGAGTTGTAACTGCCGCGTACCGGTATCTACCAGTAAGGTGTTGGTTCGGGTGGAAAGAGCCGGACGCGGGTTGAGTTGCTGCGTTAGCTCTTCAGCAGGTTGCTGTTTTCCCAGATAGATGGTCTGGAGCAGGTAAAGGCCCACATAGGTGCCGTTGCCGATGGTGGCAATGGTAGCGCAGACGAACACACCCGTCACAAACAGGTCGGGCGTGGGCCACTGCCCGGTATACAGCCGGATGGCGCACGGAAACACCAGGGCAAACGTGAGCATGGTGAGGGTGCCGCCGTACAGGATTTGCCGGAGTATGCGCCGAATCGGGTTTTTATGAAACGGCAGTTGCTGGTCGAGGTAGCGGAATACCGCAAGGTTGACCTCCCAGCAACTGAGCATGACCGTAGCCACCGTGAGAAAATAAGGCCAGGGAAACTGATAGGCTGCCTGCCAGGGAAACCGCCGGTAGAACACCACGTGCGAGGCTACCAGCGCAGCCACCGGCACCGCAATGAGCCGGGCGATGAGGTTCTGACGAGGGGTAAGCGGGTTCATATGGCTAAACGCTATTCGGCCAGCACGTGCCGGGCCTGCTGCTCGTCGCGTTTGAGCTGCTCTACCAGTTCGGGCAGGCCACCGAATTTCTTCTCCGGCCGCAGAAATTCCCGGAAACGCACCGTTAGGTGTTCACCGTAAATATCGGCGCTGAAATCGAAGATGTATACCTCAATTGTTTGGTTGAGGCCATCTACGGTTGGGCGAACGCCGATGTTGAGCATACCGCCGTAGGTACGGTCGCTGTGCAGTACATCTACCGCATACACGCCATTGCTCGGTATCAGCTTGTTGGGGTCGTCGACCTGAATATTCGCCGTGGGGTAGCCAATGGTGCGCCCTAGTTGGCGGCCCTTGACGATAGTGCCGGTGAGGCTATACGGTCGCCCCAGAAACTTAGTCGCAATCTGGACATTTCCTTCGGCAAGTGCCGCCCTGATTTTGGAAGAACTGACCCCCACGGCTTCCACATCCTGCCGGGGTATTTCTTCCACCTCAAACCCGTATTCGTCGGCATGCTGCCGGATGTACTCGAAGCTGCCTTCGCGGTTGCGGCCAAACCGGTGATCGTAGCCGATGACCAGCGTTCTGGTGCCAATTCTGTCGATCAGAATGGTCTGGATAAATTCTTCGGACGTCAGCTCGGAGAAGGAGCGGGTAAACGGAATTACCACCAGATGATCGACACCGGCCTGTTCCAGCAAGGCAATTTTTTCGTCCAGCGACGACAGCAGCTTCAGGTTCTGGCTATCGTTGGAGACAACCGTGCGGGGGTGCGGCCAGAACGTTAGCACAACAGTCTGCCCGGTATGTCCCTGGGCAATTTCGGTTAGCCGGCTCAGAATTTTCTGGTGACCCAGGTGAACACCGTCGAACGTGCCGCTGGTTACAACGGCATATTCAATCGGTTCAAACGTATCAACTCCGTGGTGGACGAGCATAATTTTGTTTCATGTTCAAAGTTTCAAGGTCTCAAGTTTGTCTTATCTGCCAATAACATGAAACTTTAAACTTGAAACATGAAACTATTGTAATTTGTATCGATCAATAAAACTCTCAATCGTATCGGCGTCTTCAATGCGGAAGTTGCCGATGCGGGTTCGGCGCAGCGATTGCATATAGGCTCCATTGTTGAGCAGCAGGCCCAGGTCGCGTACCAGACTGCGAATATACGTGCCTTTTGAACACACAATACGAAAGTCTACTTCAGGGAACCGGTTGGTGCCGACCTCAAAGGCGGAGACGGTAACGGTGCGGGATTTGATCTCAGCCGTTTCGCCCCGCCGGGCTTTTTCGTACAGCCGCTCACCGTTGACGCGCACAGCGGAGTAAATCGGTGGAATCTGCTCGATGGTACCAGTCAGCTGTTCGGCAGCTTTCTGAATTTGGTCCGGGGTAATGTCAGACACATCAAACTCCGCATCGAATTCGGTTTCCAGATCGACGGAAGGCGTGGTTTTGCCCAGCACCAGCGTACCGGTATATTCTTTCTCCTGAGCCTGGTAGCTGTCGATCTCTTTAGTTTTTTTTCCGGTGCAGAGAATCAGCAGGCCCGTTGCCAGCGGATCGAGGGTGCCGGCATGGCCAATCTTTTTGAATTTACACGCCCAGCGGAGTTTCTTCACCACATCGAACGAGGTCCACTCCAGCGGCTTGTCGATGAGGATGACGAGGGCAGGGTCTGTTTTAGTTGTTTCAGGTTTCAAGTTTCAGGTTTCAAGTTTCAGGTTTGGGCGTCGTGGATACCTGGATGGGTAGTTCAGTTATAAATTAGATTCAAGGTCACTTATGAAATAGTCGGCGGGCGGTTCGCCGACTTTGTATTTGGTGCCTTTGTAATCCGAAGCTTTTAAATAAGCCATGAAACGTTGAAGGAGGCTACTGATTTCCAGGCATAATCCATGAACATCGTCAAACTCAGCCTGACTAATGTTACACCGATCTAAGGCTCGATAAGCTTGTGATCTTACCTCTCCGAGAGAGCCTTTGCTAATGCTTAAGAAGTTTATAAATTCTTTATTTCCATCTCTTTCGAACCCTTCTGCGATGTTATCCATTACCGAGCCACTTGCCCTGCGCCATTGATCAATCAAGCTGAAATCATTGACTAAAGGTTGCTTACGCGTCAACTGAAAAACTTTATTATCTAACAATCTGGACTTCTGCCAGCACAACAGATCCTCAAAGCGCCTTATCGTAGCCATTAACCTGAAACCTGAAACATGGAACTTGAAACTGAAACCTGAAGCTATACAACATCCAGTTTAACCCCCGCAGCAATCAGCCCCAGCAGCAGCAGCCCTAAGGCAATGCGGTAATAGCCGAACACTTTAAAGCCATACCGGGTCAGGAAGCCGACGAAGCCCCGGATGGCCAGCAGCCCTACCACAAAGGCAATACCATTGCCGATGAGTAGCAATTGGATGTCGCCCGGTTGCAGCAGTTTGTAGGTTTTCAGCAGTTTATAGCCTGAGGCTGCGGCCATGGTCGGTACGGCCAGAAAAAACGAGAACTCGGCAGCCTGCTGGCGACTCAGGCCCTGAAACATCCCGCCGATGATGGTAGCCGCCGAGCGCGACACACCCGGTATCATGGCAATACACTGAAAGAAACCAATCCGCAGCGCTTCCGGGAAAGTGACGTCATAGTCACGCTCTATTGCTTTCATCAGCCGGTCGATGTATACCAGCACAATGCCGCCCAGCAGCAGTGAAATGGCCACAACGGTTACGTTTTCCAGCAAGGCATCGATGAGGTCGTTCAGCAGAAAACCGATAACGGCCGCCGGCAGAAACGCAATCAGAATCTTCAGGTAAAAATCGAGCAGGCCGGCATGGTGACGCAACGGCCGCTGCAGGGATACGGGTAAGCGCCGGAACCAGAAGGTAGACTCTCCGTCGGAGGTGCGGGTATCGACCAGGAAGCGACGGCGGTACAGCACCAGCACCGATAGAATACAGCCAAATTGGATATTAACGGTAAACAGTTTGGTAAACTCGTCACCGCTGATCCTGACCAGGGACGAATAGATAATCATGTGGCCTGTGGAGGAAACCGGCAGAAACTCGGTCAGCCCCTCAATGATGGCCAGCATAATGGCGTGAAAAACATTCATGAAGGCTATTTCAAGGGGGTCACGCCTGGCCGGGCTTCGCCAGGATGGCAAAGAATTCAATGATAAAACCGGCAAATACCAGTAAGGGACCAATGGTGAGGCCCAGGGCACCAAAGCCAAACGGTTCGGTGTCGAGACTCATGACCAGAAAGCCCGCCAGAATAATCACCACGCCGATGACCATCAGCCGGTAGTTCTTTTTCCCAAATGGAAGCTTATTCATAGTTTGAAGTTTGAGGTTTGAGGTTTGAGGTTTAAAGTTTAAAATTTGAAGTTGGCGTCAGCCTTTTTAACTTCAAACCTCCAACTAATTAATACATTTCATCCAGCGACATGCCGAGGTACCGGTTTACGGCCTGGAACGTGCTGATCAGGCCAATCAGAATACCCAACACCACCAGACCGGCCAGCAGCATAGCCATTTTTTCGGGCTCCTGAAGCACGGCCAGTTCCGGCAGGTTATACAGCGCCACCTGTAGGAGCAGCACCAGCAGCGAGGCCGCCACCAGGCCACTGATTAAGCCCTGAAGCATCCCCCGGCGCAGAAACGGACGGGTAATAAAGCCGTTGGTAGCCCCCACCAGTTGCATACTCCGGATCAGCAGACGCTGGGAGTGCAGGGCCAGCCGGATAGTGTTGTTCATCAGCACCACAATAATCAGCAGCAGCACCAGCGCAAAACCCGACATAATCAGGTATACCTTGGTAATATTGCGGTTGATAACATCGACGAGGTTCTCCTGGTAAACCACCTCAAAAACGCCGTTTATCCCTTCCAGATCCGCTTTAATGCTTTTGAGTTTAGCTTCTTCAAAGTAGTCTTCGCGTAGCTTGACCCGGTAGCTGTCGCGCAGGGGGTTTTCGCCCAGCAGTTGCCGGAAATCTTCTTTGGTTTCGGCAATGAACTGCTTAGCCGCCGAGTCTTTGGTTACAAAGGTAATCTGTGGGTTGTTGTTCTGGTACAGCACATACGGGCGGGATACCAGCGTCCGGTACAGCGCATTTACCTTTTGGGCGTCAAGATCCTTGTCCAGAAACACCCGGACTTCATTATTCTCGCGGATATAGGTAACCAACCGTTTCGACTGAATAGCCAGCATGCCACAAAGTCCAATGAGAAACAGGGCCAGCGTCAGGCTGAACATAATCATGCCGCTGGGGTACGAGCCTACTTTCTTCTTTCGAGCCATTCAGGAGCCTAAGCGGAATTAATACTACCTGCAAAAATAGATTATTTTGGCAAGAACCGGCCGTTTTGGCCGGTTCTTGTCGGTAGATTTAGGAAAATTTAAGAAACACCCGTCGTACACTTTACTTACCCGACAGCATAGGCTCCTGCGAGTTAGTGATGGCCTGATATACCAGCACCCGGTATTTGTCACTGAGGTCACCGTGGCTGTTGGGTACCTGCTGGGTCATAATCAGTGCAATGATGCCCTCTTTGGGGTCTGCCCAGTAGGTGGTGCCGAAATAGCCACCCCAGGAAAAGCTGCCCTCGGATATAGGTATTCTGGCGGCTTCGCGCTCGTCGGCGATGCCAAAGCCTAAACCAAACTTATTGGTGCCGTTGTACATCAGGCCGACCTGGTTAGTAGTCATCATCCGGACGGTGGCCGGGCTGAGCAGCCGTTTACCGTTGTATTCACCGCCGTTCAGCATCATCTGCAGAAAGATGGCGTAATCGTAAGCGGTCGACGATAAGCCGGCCCCACCGGAGTAGTAAGTTCCCGGCTGGTTGGGGTAATCCGGACTGGAGCTTCCCTGTGCCTGCATTTTACTGACCTTGCCATCCTTCTCGGCGTACAATACGGCCAGCCGGTTGTGCTTATCGGTGGGCAGGTAGAAATACGTGTCTTTCATGCCCAGCGGCTCAAAAATCCGGGTCCGGAAAAACTGATCCAGCGATTGGCCCGATACCACTTCGACCAGATAACCCAAAACATCCGTGTTTAACCCATAGGTCCACTTTTCGCCCGGCTGGTGCATGAGGGGCAGCTTACCCAGCGCCGGAATTTTATCGGATAGTTTGTCGTTGGGCGTGCCGATGCCGCTTGGAATTTTGTATTTGGCGTAAATGGCATTGGCCTCTTTGGTGCCGATGCTGGCGTAACTGATGCCGGAGGTATGGGTAAGCAGATGCCGGATGGTTACCTCCCGTTTGGCCGGAACGGCAGTGAATGTGGTATCTTTTTCGTTGAATTTATCCAGCACCTGCGGGTTCTTAAATTCCGGAATGTATTTGGAGATAGGTTCATCCAGCAAAAAGCGGCCTTCTTCAAACAGCATCATCACGGCTACGCTGGTAATAGCCTTGGTCTGCGAGGCAATGCGGTAAATAGCGTCTTTAGACATCGGCGATTTTGTATCGATGTCGTTCTGACCAAAGGCTTTGTGGTACACAATCTTACCGTTGCGGGAAATAAAGGCCGATGCGCCCGTCAGCCAGCCTTTGCTGATATAGTCCTGCACCACGCGGTCAATGCGCTGCAGGCGCTCACTGCTCATGCCGGAGGCTTCCGGGGAGCCGGGGGTTAATACAGGTTTCTGCGCGTAGGTATAAACAAAGCAAAGCGCAAGAAGAAGGGAGGCCAGGGTTTTTCGCATGATCGTAACTGATTGTGCGGTGAATATACAGCCAAATGGCGTTATTCACCGCACACCACCAGCATGAAAATAGCAGGTAGAGCCGAACCGGCCCTGTTGTTACGCAGCGGCTTCCGGTAAGCTTGTCTGGGCCGGCCGGAGCCGCATAGGCTGCCGTTTCCAGTAAGTGAGCGAGCGCCAGAGCCACTCAAACGGCCCAAAGCGGAAGTACTGTAGCCAGACAGCACTGAAGAGAATCTGAAAGAGCCACACCCCCGCCACTACGTAAAAGAGTTGATGATACGCCAGCCGGCCGTAATACCCCAGGCCGTAGCCGTAGAAGATCAGCGTACAGATAATGGACTGCATCAGGTAGTTGGTAAAGGCCATCTGCCCTACATTGGCCAGAGCTTTCATCAGCCAGGGCACCACGCCCGAACGGTACACCAGCAGCAACAAACTCGCGTGGCCCACGGCGGTGAGCGCCCGCCGAATCTGGTACAGGGCCTGGAACGAAAAGGAACCGCTGTCGACCACCTTGCCCGGATTCTGGTGCCAGGCTACCGCGTCCAGAAAGGCCAGGTAGCCCAGCGTCAGGCCTAGTCCATAGCCGGCCAGCAGCGTCAGGGCGTAGGTGCGGGTGGAAAACTGGTTGGAGAAAAAGCCAAGTTTAAACAAAGCCATACCCAGGAACATCATAGCCAGCGCATCCCAAAACAGCGATTGGTAGAACTCCGTCGATTCAAACTTAACGTTAAACGGCTGAAGCGTCAGGAAAATCGTGCCGTAATCGCTGCGCATCTTTTTGATAAACTCGTCTTCCTGCTTTTTATCCGGTTTTGTTCGTTTCTCGGTGGCCTGCCAGGCTTCTTTGGCTTGTTTCTGCTCGTCGGTCAGGGTTTTCTTTTGCTTTTCGAGTTGCACTGCCTTGAGGTATCCCTCGCGGTTAGCCTTTGTTTCCAGTGCTTTCATCACATCTTTGCCAAACAGGACAGCGATACAAACAAAGGCGGCTATCACCAGACCCGTGGGTCGTAGCTGTCGAAAAGGGAACAGAAACAGGCCACATAAGCCATAGGCGTACAGAATATCTCCCGGCCAAAGTAGAATAAAAGCGTTAAACAGACCAAATACAACCAGCCACAGTACCCGGCGGTAGTAGAAGTCGGCTACAGTATAGGGGCTGTCGGGTACTTCCTTCTTGGCCAGGAATAGTAAAACACCCGCTCCGAAGAGCATAGAAAACAACGCCCGCATGGTACCCTCAAAAATGGTAGAGACTACCATATTCGTCCTGAAGTCGGTCGATTCGGGGGGGAGCGTCAACAAGGTAGCCTGGTACATATACGGCAAGCCAAAGAAAAAGATATTCATCAGCAAAATACCGAGCAGGGCAAATCCCCGGATCAGGTCGATGGTCTGCACCCGTTCGGTGCGGGTAACGGGCTGGGGCAGGGTAGTCGGCATGGCAGTATTTTCGGTGCCGGAGGGGTCAGTGGCAGACAGAGTAGTTTCCACAGGAGACTAGTTTGTTGGGTTTTAAAAGTGACTTTTTATCAGAAAAGCGCCGTTTGCGGTGCTGCCGGTACTGGTTCCGATTGCAGCCGCATGGGCTGGCGTTTCCAGTAGGTGAGCGAGCGCCAGAGCCACTCAAACGGCCCAAAGCGGAAGTACCGCAGCCAGACAGCACTGAAGAGGATCTGAAACACCCACACGCCGGCTACCACGTAGTACAGTTGGTGAAAGGCCAGCTTGCCATAATACCCAAAGCCGTAGCCGTAAAAGATCAACGTACAGATAATGGACTGCATCAGGTAGTTGGTAAAGGCCATCTGCCCTACATTGGCCAGGGCTTTCATCAGCCAGGGCACTACGCCCGAGCGGTACACCAGCAGCAGCAGACTCGCGTGGCCAATGGCGGTAGCCCCCCGCCGAAGGTCATACAGATCAAATACCGAGAAGAAGTGGGTATCGACATAGGCTCCCGGATCAAGAATGTAGGCGACCTGATCGTAAAACTGAATATTGCCCAGCAACAAGCCTATGCTATACCCTAGCCCCAGGGTGAGCCAATAGGTAGAGGTGGGTAATTTGTTGGTAAAAAATCCCAGTTTCAGCAGCGCCATGCCCAGAAACATCATGCCCAGCATGTCCCAGAAGCCATAATACATGCCCCTCGACTCAATATTGCTGTTACGGGGCATCAGCTTGGCAAACACCTGCCCGTAGCCCAACTGCATTTTCCTGACAATCTCCGCATCCTTCTTCGTATCAAATTTGGTCCATTTCAACTGGTTCTCCCATTCTTCTTTGGCTTTCTTCTGCTCATCGGTCAGCTTTTTTTTCTGTTCTTCGGCTTTAACTGCTTCCCAATACGTGGTTCGCTTTTGTTTCGTTTCTACCGTGTTCTGAATGTTGCGCAAGACCGGCAGAATCATGCACAGCATCATCCCAATCAGCAGGTAAGCCGGCCTGAGCTTCCGGAACGGATACAGCAGCAAACCGCACAGGCCGTAAGCGTATAAAATATCTCCCGGCCAGAGCAGCACATAGGCGTTAATAACCCCAAAGAGAACCAGCCACAGCAGTCGGCGGTAATAGAAGTCGACTACGGAATGACCACTGGCCAGATCTTCTTTTTTGGCCATAAACAGCAGCATGCCAGCCCCAAAAAGCATGGAAAACAGCGCCCGCATGGTTCCGGAAAAAGCGGTATCAATGCCCATGGCGGTGTAAAAATCTGTAGAGCCGGGTGTTCCGTAAATAAGAGGGAACCGGGTGTAGGGAAAGCCAAAACCCGGAATGTTCATCATCAGAATACCGAGCAGGGCAAAACCCCGGATCAGGTCGATGGTCTGCACCCGTTCGGTGCGGGTAACGGGCTGGGGTACGTGTTCAGTAAGGGCGGTCGGTTGAAGCGTAGAGTTCATGGAATGGAAGGTGCTAAGCGGGTTATAGGTCGGGACCTGTACAAGATCCCGCCTAACAAAAAACAAGTTGAGGATAAATACCCTGATAGTCAATAGATAATGCCTGAGAAAGAATAGTTGTTCGTGAACGGTCAGGCTGGTTGTGCAGAAAACAGAAAGGCCACGCCCATGGGCGTGGCCTGATATGCAGTTACGAGGAAACAGACTACTTACGGGTTCCGGAAATGGAGCCGCTTTTTACGTACTGAACTCCACCCCGGACAGCGCCGGCCTGCGTTTGAATAACAATTTCGTTGGCGTTGACAAATTTACCGGTGGCCGAGTACTGCCCTTCAATCACAGTATTGTTGATGGAAAACCGATCCTGCTTTTTGTCGATAATAGTGAAATCAGCCCCGTTTACCTCAGCCGTTAGTCGTTCGGTCACCTGGCCCATTACCAGGTCAAGCGCAATTTCTTTAGGATTGGCCCCTTTGGCAACCGTAATGGTTGCATTTCCCGACTCCGGGTCCAGCTCACTGCTACCAATCCGGATAACGGCCTGGTAGCCGCCGGCAAAAGTGCCTACGTATTGCTCGCGCGGGTCTACATCTTCTCTACCATTTTTCAGTTTACAAGCCGATACGGCCAACAGAAGCACAAAGAAGAGAGTAAGGCTGCGTTTCATGGACATAATAGGTATAAAGGAAATAAGGAGTTTACGGCTGTTAGTAGTATCACCTAACGTTGCTCAGGAAACGTTTAGGTTGATGGATTAGTATGTCTTTCTGTTTATATGCGCCATAAAGCCACAAAAAAGCCCTGTTTCCAGGGCCAATGGTACAAAATTGTTAATTTCTGCGACTTAACTCGTCCCTGATTTTTGCCGCCCGCTCGTATTCTTCTTTCGAGAGGGCTTCTTCCAGCATCCGATGCAGCTCGTCGACGGTCATATCTTTCAACTGATCCGATAGGGCGCGGGGTGTCCGGCCTGATTTCTGGACCAGTTCTTCCTGCTCCTCATCTTCGTCGGATACGCTGGCGGTTATGCCGGCTTCCGACAGAATAGATTCGTAGGTGTAGATCGGCACGTTGAACCGGATACCGATGGCAATGGCATCCGACGGACGGGCATCCACCACCGATTCCCGAACGCCGTCGCTGCACACGATACGGGCGAAGAAGATGCCCTCGCGGAGGTCGGAGATGACGATCTCGCGTACCGTGAAGTTAAAGTTCTTCGCGAACTGCTTAAACAGATCGTGGGTCATGGGCCGGTTCGGCACGATTTTTTCAATTTCAATCGCAATAGCCTGGGCTTCAAACATCCCGATGATGATCGGAAGCCGGCGATTGCCGTATTCTTCTCCCAGCACCAGCGCAAACGACCCCGACTGCGACTGGCTGGGCGACAGGCCTAATATTTCTAACTTGATCTTCTCCACAGCGCAAATTTAATAGTTTGACTGTTTGGTTGTTGAAAGTTTGACGGTTCTCTGCCGCGTTTGTTCATAATTTTATTATACAACAATCTGCGCCACAAAAGTTGGTCATGCAACCGGAACCAAACAGTCAAACAACCCAAATCACAACGCCTGTGCCGCTTTGGTCAGCCTCGGCAGAATGTCGAACACATCGCCGACAATGCCGTAATCGGCCGATTTGAAGAACGGTGCCTCAGGATCCTTGTTAATAACAACAATTACCTTCGAGGAGTTTACGCCGGCCAGGTGCTGAATCGCTCCTGATATTCCGGCAGCAATATACAAATTCGGGCTGATTTTGATGCCGGTTTGCCCAACGTGCTCATGGTGAGGCCGCCAGTCCAGGTCTGAAACCGGTTTGGAGCAGGCGGTTGCTGCCCCCAGTGCCTTGGCCAGATCTTCGACAATTCCCCAGTTTTCGGGCCCTTTCAGTCCGCGACCGGCCGAAACGACCAGGTCGGCATCAGGTAGCAGCACCTCGCCGGTGGCTTTTTCGGTGTTTGTTACCTTTAGCACAAAGTCGCTGTCGTTCAGCGTCGGCTGGAAAGGTTCTACCGTTGCCGTTGCCTCGGTCTCCTGCGGCTCAATGGTATTTTTTTTGATGGCCAGTATCTTCGTGCCGGCTTTCAGCTCGGTAAAGGCAAAGGCCTTGCTGGTGTAGATGCTGCGCTTAACCCGGAAGCCGTTCGACAGCTCCGGCAGGTCAACCACGTTGGCAGCCAGTCCGGCTTTCAGCTTACCGGCCAGCCGGGCGGCCATCGCATCGCCCAGGGCTGATTTAGCCAGCACAATGACCTCAGCACCTTCCCGGTTGGCAGCTTCGGCTACTACGGTGGCATAGGCCATACCGTTAGCTTCGTTCAGCCGGGCGTTGTTGGCATGCAAGACCTTTTTAGCCCCGAAGCGACCGGCCGTGGCCAGTTCACTCTCGTCGGCTTCCCCCAGCACAATGACCGTGGCCGAGGTATCCATCATATCGGCGACTTTGGCACCGTAATAAATTGCCTCCTGCGAGGACTTTCTCAGCTTGCCTTCATCAAGCTCGGCGAATATCAGAACAGACATGTGTTTAGTCGTTAGGAGTTAGTGGATAGTCGTTAGTAGGTTTGCCGCTAGCCGAATGTTTTTGTCCTATCGACTAACGACTATTGACTTACAACTCTAAATTACTTTCGCTTCCGTGCGGAGGAGTTGGATCAGCGTTTCGGCCTGGTCGGCAGGAATCATTTTGCAGGCACCCCGTGGAGCCGGCATTTCGTAGGCGGCTACCTGGGTCAGCGTTTCCTGGCTCACGGGTTGCACCACCTTCAGCGGCTTGGTACGGGCGGTCATGATGCCGCGCATGTTAGGAATCTTCCATTCGGCAATCGGCTCCTGGCAGCCCAATACCAGCGGCAGGCTGGCTTCCAGATCTTCGTGACCGCCTTCAATTTCGCGGACGATCTTCGCCGTATTGCCATTAATATCCAGCCGCATCACCGGCGAAATCGACGGAATGCCCAGCATCTCACCCACTATGCCGTGTACCTGACCGCCGTTGTAGTCGATCGATTCGCGGCCCATCATGATCAGATCATAATTGTTTTCGTTGGCGATGGCGGCAATGTTCTCCGCTACAAAATACGCGTCCGCCGGCTCGGCGTTGACCCGGATGGCATCGTCGGCTCCAATAGCCAGGCACTTCCGGATTACCGGTTCGGCATCTGCTTCGCCTACGTTCAGGACGGTGATGGTAGCACCCAGTTGTTCCTTTAGCTCGACGGCTCGCGCCAGGGCGTAGTCGTCGTAGGGGCCGGTAATGTACTGTACCCCCGCTTTGTTGAGTTTGGTATTGTTGTCGGTGAAGGTGATTTTGGTCGTCGTGTCGGGCACGCTGGTCACGCACACTAAAATTTTCATACTTTTTCGGGAATTGAAGGATGAAAAATTGTTTGGATCTATGTGGCGGCTAAATTAACACGTCAATTTAAAAAATGTATGCATGCATACTATTTTTTCTCCTGAAATGAACAACGACCGCATCCAGCAATTACTTCGTTTTGTACAGGAACAACCCGGAGATCCGTTTAATGTTTACGCCCTGGCGATGGAATACCGGACCGAAGACCCCGGTCAGGCGCTGCATTACATCGAAAAGTTATTAACTGAACATCCCGATTACCTGCCTACGTACTATCCGGCCGCCGAACTCTATGAGGAAATGGATAATCGATCCAAGGCCGGTATGCTTTACCAGCGGGGCCTTGAACTGGCCCGCGACCAGCAAAATCAGAAAACCTTCGATGAACTGAACCGGGCATACCGGCGGTTTTTAGACGAGGAGGACTAGTTTGAGGTTAAAAGGATAACGCAAACGTAAATCCTCAATATTATGGTGTGTACAGTCAAAAGGATTAACCCGGCATTGCCAACCAACTTATAATCGTTTGACCATCTCTCTGGTCAGCGTCGCCAGTTTGGGTTCAGCGGCTCCGGCGGCTGCCAGGATCTTTTGAATATCGGCTTTTTCGAGCGTCTCCGGAATACCCATATCCGTAATTACCGATACGCCGAATACCTCCATGCCCATCTGGTGCGCGACCATCACTTCGGGTACCGTCGACATACCCACCGCGTCGGCCCCCCACTGGCGCAGCATCCGGTATTCGGCTTTGGTCTCCAGTTGCGGGCCGGTTACGCTTATGTATACCCCTTTTTGCAGTGAAATGCCCGTTTCGTTGGCAATGGCAAAGGCCAAATCGATCAGCTTGGGGCTGTAGGGCTCGCTCATGTCGGGAAATCGATCGCCCAATTCGGGCGGTTGGTGGCCGATGAGGGGGTTCGACGGCAGCAGCAGGCTGATGTGGTCTTCGATCACCATCAGGTCGCTCAACTGAAAGGCCGGGTTCATACCCCCGGCTGCGTTGGAAACCAGCAGCGTCCGGATACCCAGCGCGTGCATGACCCGCACCGGAAATGTGATCTGCTGCATGGAGTACCCCTCGTAATAGTGAAAGCGCCCCTGCATCACCACCACCGACTTACCCGCCAGCGTGCCTAAAATTAGCTTGCCGTTGTGAAACTCAACGGTAGAGGTCATAAAATGGGGAATCATGGAGTAGGGCAGCGCAATCTCTACATCCACTTCCTGCGCCAGTGCGCCCAAACCCGTACCCAGAATGATTCCGATGGTTGGTTGTGACGGCATGGAGCGTTGAATAAACTCGGCGGCTTCCTGTATCTGTTCGAGCATAGGATTGACATACCCCGGAATGCGATTCCGGCTTTTAATGAAAATACCCCGGAAAGCAGTTCCGGTTTTAGCTGGCAATATTAATCACCAGGCATTTACAAGACAAAGCCGGAATTGCATTCCGGGATATTTTACAGCCCAATATGCTTCCCGGCCAGGTAACCGGTGGTCCAGGCATTCTGGAAGTTAAAGCCACCGGTGATGCCGTCGACGTCCAGCACTTCGCCGGCGAAGAACAGCCCTTTGTGCCGGCGGCTTTCGAGGGTCTGCGGGTTCAGGCTGCCCAGGGCAATGCCGCCACAGGTCACAAACTCCTCCTTAAAGGTGCTTTTGCCGGTTACCGTAAACGTGCTGTTGGTGATCCGCTCAATCAGCCGGTTGACGTTTTTGGCCGGCAGGTCGGCCCAGCGCTGACTTTCCGGTATGTCTGAAAGGCTGGCCAGGGCTTTCCAGAGCCGGGCGGGCAGGCCAAAGGCGGCCTGCGAAGAGACCTGCTTTTTGGCGTGCTGCTGCCGGAATGCCTGTAAGGTGTCGCGGACCTGGTTTTCGTTGTATGTCGGAACCCAGTGTATGCGCAGCGTGAATTGGTAGTTGACATTTGCCAGGTCGCGGGCGGCCCAGGCCGATAGCTTCAGCACGGCGGGCCCGCTGAACCCCCAGTGCGTAAGCAGGAGCGGTCCGCGCTGTTCCTGTTTGGTACCGGCAATCTGCACCCGCGCATCCGGCACGGCTACCCCCGCCAGCGGCAGCAGCGGGCTATCGGGTACATTGAACGTAAACAGCGATGGTACCGGGTCAATCAGCGACTCCGACTGCTCCGGCAACCATTGGTAGGAATGCAATTGTGGGTATCCGCCCGTAGCGACCAGGACGCGGTCGGCGTACAGCGTGTCGCCATTGCTCAATCTTAATCTGTAGCGTTGTCCTTCCGGCAAAAGCTGAGCAACTCCACAACTGGTCCGGATATCAATGTGCAGTCGGTGGGCCGTTCGCATCAGGCAGTCGATAATGGTTTCGGAGGAGTTGGTAGTAGGAAACATCCGGCCGTCGGCTTCGGTCTTCAGCGGAACGCCCCGGCTTTCGAACCAGCGCACCGTGGCAGCCGCATCAAACTGGTTAAGCAATGGTCGCAGCCAGCGCTCCCCGCGTGGATAATGTTTAACCAGCAGCCGGTTGTCAAAACAGGCGTGCGTGACGTTACAGCGTCCGCCACCTGAGATGCGTACTTTATTGAGAACCGTACGATTTTTTTCCAGCACAACGACGTTCGCGTCGGGGAACGTCTCGGCGGCCGTGATGGCCCCGAAAAAACCGGCGGCCCCACCGCCAATCACCGCAATATCTAAGGACATACCCCTTCAACAGCGAAAAATCATGCATTAGTTCGTAGTTTTACCGCATGTTTTTTCGCCCTTTTAACCGATCTTCCCGTTGCTATTACCAGCGGGGTTTCCGGCTGCGCGGCAATACGCTGGTGCTGCTGTTCGTCTTTTTCCTGATTGGCCTGTTCCTGCACTACGGGGGCCGTACCGAGCCCGTAGTCGATTTCTGGAATGACTTAAAAGGCCTGGTCGGCATCCGGTCGTCGAAACCCGGGCGGGCGGAAAACAACCCCTACCAAGCCCCCGAACCTACTGAAGATGTAGCTACGGATGAGGCTACCGACGACCGCTCGGTACCGGAGAAGCGTAAGAGCCGGACGCGACGCTCCCGTCGATCCGCAGATAAAACGGCATCGGACGGTGCTTCACCAGGTTCGGCCAACACGTCGATGCCGGGTACCCGGTTTGCGTTTGAAAAAGAAGTTGATTTTATTCTGCCGGCCTTTAAAGGATCGGACCAGATCATCCGGCACGACGGGTATACCCTACGCTATCAGGAAAAATACGAGCAGGCCGATTGGGTGGCGTATCCGCTGCTGGCGTACGAAGTATCGGGCGATGCCGAGCGGGGTAATGATTTCATGCCCGACCCGGAAGTGGCAACAGGTTCAGCTACGCCTTCTGACTACAGCCGCTCGGGATACGACCGGGGCCACCTGGCACCGGCCGGCGATTTTAAGTTCTCCCAGCGAATGATGCGTGAGTCGTTTTATATGAGCAATATGAGTCCGCAGGCCCCGGCCTTCAACCGGGGCATCTGGAAAGAACTGGAAGAGCAGGTACGCAACTGGGCTGTGCGCGACAAGGGCTTGTACGTGGTGACGGGTCCGGTACTGAAACCAGGTCTGCCAACGATCGGCAAACAGAACCGGATTGCCGTGCCGGAATATTATTATAAGGTGTTGCTCTACGCCAATAATCCCAGCATCCGGATAATTGGGTTTCTGCTGCCCAACGAAGGCTCTGACCGGCCGCTGCAGGACTTTGTGGTGCCCGTAAGCGAAATCGAGCGCCGGACGGGTATAACCTTCTTTCCCAAACTGCCGCCCGATCTGGCTCAAAAGCTGAAAAACCAGAAACCCTCTCAGATGATCCAGGACTGGTTCTGACGCTTGGCAGGGATAGCAGGGGGGCGAGGGGAATCCCGAAGGGATGGCATGATAATTATGCCATCCCGGCTATTCCCTGCCCCAGTACGCTTTCAGAATAAATCTATTGTTAATCCGGCTTAATTTGTGCTATTTTCAGGGTGTAACGCAGTAAGGCCCGCCCCATGAATACCGTTGATGCATCGCTCCTGGAGCGGCTCAATCAGATTATTGATCAGCATATCGACCAGTCGGACTATTCGATTGATGATCTGTGCGCTGAACTGGGGTTGAGCCGTTCCGGATTGTTCCGGCTCATTAAACAACAGACCGGCTTTTCGCCCACGCTTTATATCCGGCACCGGCGCCTGCTCAAGGCCCGGCACCTGCTCGAAACTACCGCCCTGCGCGTGGCCGAAATAGCCGACCAGTCCGGCTTCAGTACCTCTCAGGACCTCAGCCGCTATTTTGCCGAAACGTTTGGCTGCTCGCCCAGCGAGTACCGCAAGCAGTCGGCGGAGTCCAGTGCACAGCTAAGCCGTGTTGCCGAACCGGTCGCTGAGCCCGTGCCGCCGTTGGGCGGCTCAGCCGAACCGGCTCCGTTGCCCCCGGCTGAGCCCTCCGCAGTCCCTACTCCCCGCCGGCGAATGACCGCTATGCAGATAGCGGGCGCGTCTGGATTGCTCCTGGTGCTGCTGGCGCTGATTGGCTGGTACGTGAGCCGGCACGTTGGCACAGACCAGCCAGCCCAGCCCGTAGCCCTGGCCGTGCTGCCGTTTCAGAACACCGGCGATGCCCAAAGTCAGTACTTCAGTGAGGGGGTGATGGAGCAGACGCACCAGTTGCTGACGCTGGTCGAGGGGCTGAAGGTTATTTCGCGGACGTCGACCGTCCAGTACGCCCAAACCCGCAGATCACCGGCGCAGATTGCCGGCGAACTTGGTGTGACCTACCTGCTCACCGGGCAGGTGCGGCAGTGGAATAACCGGGTCCGGCTGTCGGTGGAGCTGGTGCTGGCGGCCGAAAATCAGACCCTGTGGAGCCACACTTACGAAGGGCCGGAGAAAGACATCTTCAGCTTTATAAGCGGAACCGCCCGCGCCGTAGCCGACGCGCTGAACCGGCAACTCAGCCAGACTACCGCGCAGCGCCTGACGCAACCCCCCACCCACAACCATGATGCCTATAACGAATACCTGAAAGGGCAGTACCTGCTGCTGCCCCGGACCGAAGCCGGCTTAACGGGTAGTCTGGTCAACTTCGACCGGGCCATTGCGCTCGACAGCACCTTTGCCGACGCGTATGCCGCCAAAGCACTCACTCACTTTCTGTTCATGACCGAAGGCTACGGCCCATCGGACCCCCACCAGAAACCGGCCGAAACTAACGCGCTGACGGCCATCCGGCTCAATCCCCGCAACGGCATGGCCTACGCTGTGCTGGCTAATCTGTACCGGGTGCAGAATAAATGGGAACAGGCCGTTACTTCCTACCAGATTGCCCTGCGCTATGCGCCTAACGATGCGCAGATCAATTACTGGTACAGCATTACGCTCCGGTCGCTGGGGCAGGTCGATGAAGCCGTGCGCTACAGCACCCAAGCCCTCGGGCTGGACCCCCTCCATCCGGTTATTCTCATCGGCCACATTGGTAACCTGACCTACGCGAACCGCTTCGCCGAAGCCCGGCAGGCCATTGCCGAAGGCAGCCGCCTGCACAGCCAGGTGGCCGCCTGGTACTGGGCTACCGGCTACTATTACCTCCACCGGCAGCAATACGCCAAAGCCCGAGCCGAGTTTGCCAAATGCCGACAGCTCAACCCCGCTACCACGGTCTACCCGGTCATGATGGCGTACTGCAGCGCCCGGCTGGGCCGGCCCCAGGAAGCCAGGGCCCTGCTCGACAGCCTGCCCCCTATGCCCGACCAGTATGCGCACCGGGCCATGGTGTACGCCGGGCTGGGCAACGCCGACAGTTGCCTGACCTATCTCGAACGCGGAGCCGAAACCGGCCGGCTGCCCAACTACCTCAAGGTGTCTATCCTGTTCCGGTTCCTGCACCGGCAGCCCCGGTTTCAGGCCGTGCTGCGGCAGGCGGGCCTGGAAACCGATAAGTTGACCAAATAATACACGGCCTGCACCAATACTACACCTTTTTGCCCCAATATACCACGGCTTTTGGGCGCTGACCGGCGAGTTTTGACCAGCTAAACTACCTGGTCATGAAAACCCTTTTTCTAAGCTGCTGGCTGAGCCTGCTGGGCTGCCGCGAGCCGCCTACCTCCACCGCCGATCTGAGCATTGCGCCCACCGAATACCTGGTACTGGCCCAGAAGGCCCTCACCTGCCAGGCCGACTTCGATACGCTGACCTGGGCCGGTCTGCTGGCCGACCGCGTCGAGTACCAACTGGCCGGGCAGCCTGCCGGCTGGCGGGGTAAAGCCGCCGTGCTGGTCGGCTGGAAACACTGGCAGCACCGGGCCGGTATCCAGACCATCCGGCTCAGCGGCCTCACCCACCTGCCCGTGCAGACCCTGCACCCCCTGCCGCTGATGGGCCGCGCCGGGGTGTATGTGGTCTCCTACTGCCAGGCCCATGTGCGCTATGCCGACGGGCACCAGACCAGCCGGCCCATTCACCTGTGCTACCATTTCGACGCCGATAAACGCATCGATGCCGGCTGGCTGTTTATGCCCGACCCGGCGCAGGATACCCTCTTACTACCCATAAACAACCCTTAATCACCGATGCATATGAAAACCAGTTTTTACCTTTCTTTATGGCTGATGCTGTTTAGCGTCGGCGCGTCTTTTGCCCAGACCACCCGTTACGTCAAAGCCGGGGGCACCGGCGACGGCAGCAGTTGGGCCACTGCCAGTGGCGATTTGCAGGCCATGATTACCGCCAGCAGCGCCGGCGACCAGGTGTGGGTAGCGGCCGGCGTGTACAAGCCTACCACCAGCACCACCGACCGCACCGCCAGTTTCCGGATGAAAAACGGCGTACAAATTCTGGGGGGCTTTCCCGACACGGGTGACCCTACGCTGGCCGACCGCCCGGCCATAAACCCGGTAGCCGGCAACCCGAGCAGCACCACACTGAGTGGAGATATTGACAACGACGGCACCCTGGCCGGTAACAGCTACCACCTCTTCTACCATCCTACCGGGACCAATCTGAACAACACGGCCGTGCTGAATGGCTTTGTGCTCACCGGCGGCAACGCCAATGGGGGGGGCAACCAATACGGTGGGGCCATCATCAACCTGGGCAGTAGCCCCACCCTGACCAACTGTAGTCTGGTGGGCAATTCGGCTACTCAGGGCGGGGCCGTCTATAACGTTAGCTGCAGCCCCGTGCTGGCCAACTGTAGTCTGGTAGGCAATTCGGCTACTGGTCAATACGGACAGGGCGGGGCCATCTACAACATTGACAGCAGCCCCACCTTGGCAAACTGTAGGCTACAAGGCAATTCGGCTACTTACCAGGGCGGGGCCATCTACAACCATATCAATAGCAGCCCCGTGTTAACCAACTGTAGTCTGGTGGGCAATTCGGCTACTTACCAGGGCGGGGCTGTCTACAACAATACCTTTAACAGCTCCGTGTTAACCAACTGTAGGCTGCAAGGCAATTTGGCTTCCCTTGGCGGGGCCGTCTACAACCATACCAATAGCAGCCCCGCGCTCACCAACTGTAGTCTGGTGGGCAATTCGGCTACCATTGGCGGGGCCTTCTTTAACTCTTCCAGCACTCCCGTGCTGACCAACTGTAGTCTGGTGGGTAATTCGGCTACCCAAAATGGCGGGGCCTTCTATAACTTATCCAGCAGCCCCGTCTTGACCAACTGTAGTCTGGTGGGCAATTCGGCTACCAATACGGGTGGGGCTTTCTACAACTGGGACTATTTGAACGTAACCCTTGTTAACTGTGTGCTGTGGAACAATGGCGGAAATAATACGTTTTACAACCTCAGCGGTGCCACTATAACCGCTCGCTACAGCCTGCTGGACAACACCACCGGCGTAGACATCAGCGGGCCGGGCAATCTTACCACGGCCACCTCGCCCTTTGCCGCTGCCGGTAGTGTAGAACTGGCCGCCGGGTCGCCGGCCATCAACACCGGCGATGTAGCCGGCTATACGGCCGTGGGTGGCCCGGCTACCGATCTGGCCAGTAATCCCCGTATCGTGAGCGACCGCATTGATATGGGTGCCGTCGAGTACCAGGGACCCACCTGTACCAGCCCGGTGCTGACAGCCGTTCAAACGCCGGTGGACCCGGTGGCCATCTCTACGCCGGTTACGCTGACTATCAGTTATGCCGCGACCAACGTCACCTCCGCTACCATCACCTGGGGCGATGCCACGGTGAACCAGATCGTGAGTAATCCGTCGACTCCCCAGTCACATACCTATACCGGGCCGGGCGTCTATACCATCAGTGTGCGCATCGGCAATGACTGTGGGCTGAGCAGTGCGACCGTGATGGCCCCGCAGTATGTGGTGGTGTATGACCCGTCGGCCGGCTTTGTCACCGGCGGGGGCTGGATTGATTCGCCGGTGGTCAGCAGTCTCCCCTTCATGCAGGTGGGCGGCAAAGCCAACTTCGGCTTTGAGGCTAAGTACCAGAAGGGGCAGAGCATACCCTCGGGCAACACTGAGTTTAAGTTCAAGGCCGGTGGGCTGGACTTCCGCAGTACCGCTTATGAATGGCTGGTGGTAGCCGGCAGCAAGGCCCAGTATAAGGGCACCGGCAGCGTAAACGGCCAGAACGGCTACGGCTTCATGCTGACAGCCACCGACGGTGACCTCAACAAAATCAAAGGCCCCGACCGCTTCCGCATCAAAATCTGGCAGGTCAGCAGCGGCCAGACCGTTTACGACAACCAGCACGGCGCCGGTGACACCGCCGACCCGACGACGACCATCGGCGGAGGGTCCATTGTCATCCACGACCCTAGCGGCAAGAATGCCCGCGAGGCCTATAGTCTGCCGGTCAGTGCCGAAGCGGTGCAGGTGGTGGTAGCGCCCAATCCGGTGGAGCAGGTGCTGTCGGTTGAGGTGCGGGGCCTGAGCAGTCGGGCACAGGTACATCTGGTGGATGTGCAGGGCCGTCGGCGAGGAAGCTGGTCAGTGGAGCCGGTAGACGGTACAGGGCATCTGCGGACAGAAGCCGGCCACCTGCCCACGGGCGTATACCTGTTGCAAGTAGAGACCACGGGCGGTGTGCTTAACCGCCAGCGGGTGCTGAAGCGATAGAGGCAGGGGTAGCAGGGATGGCGGGGGTGGTGGGGATGGCGGGGGGACATATCCTCCTGCCATATGCTACTTACGGCAATTGCAGATGAAAAATTGAGGAATTGATACTTGTCACTATGGTTGTCAATAATTTTATTTTGGTAACTTAGTGGCATGAGAGGATTTCTACTGCTTTCCCTGTTTTTGGTGTATATCGCTCATTTTGCTGTGGGACAGTCCGACTCCGGCGCTACGTATCGTCAGTGGGGAATATTGGTACATTCCGGACTCGCCAGACCGGTGGCGGAAGATCCGGGTTCCCGGAATAAGCCAACGGGCCTGGAACTTACCTACAGCCTGGCCAATATGCAACGCCGTTCATGGGAGCACTGCGGCTGTTTTTTCCGCGTGGGCGCTTACGCCAATTACCTCTCGTTCGGGAATCCCGCGCTGCTGGGCCGGACCGCCGGAGCCGGGTTGTTCTTTGAGCCTATTATCGCTCACCGCCCCGCCGTTTCGCTTTCGGTACGCACCACGGCTGGACTGACTTACCTGACCCGGGTCTATCATCCGGAGACGAACCCCAGGAATATCTATTTCAGCATGCCGCTGAGTGCGCTCATCGGGGCCAGTCTCAACGGCCGTATTCGCTTGTCGGATCATACGCAGTTGCTGGTGACCGGAACCTACTACCATATTTCCAACGCAGGCACCCGCCAGCCGAACCAGGGGTTGAACGTACCCGCGCTTTCCGTGGGTGTCGAATACCAGCCGAAACCCTTCCGGTATCCGGACAGTCGCTATTGGCACACCCGTATGTCGGCCCGAAAATGGATGTTGCGGGCCACGCTGCTGGCTTCGGTCCGGGTACTGCCGGAAACAACCCGGTACCCGGAAATGGCCTTACCGATGTACGGGGTCAATTTGGTAGGGGGCTACCGGTTTGCGGGTTCCCATGTGATCTCGGCAGGCATTGAGGGCGTAGACGACCTGTATTTTAAAGAGCAGCTTAAGCGCTGGCACTACAAAGACCAGCGGTATCGGCAGGGCACTGTGCTGGCCGGCTACGAATTCTGGCACGGGCATTACGTTTTTGCCGCGCATATGGGCTGGAATGTGATCCGGCCCATGCCTTATAAACCCGCATCTTACCAGAAGTATAGTCTGCTGTACCGGTTCGACAACGGGATCACGGCCGGTATGAGCGTTAAAGCGTATCTGGACAGCACGAAGGGTTTTCAACTGGTTGCCGGCTATACCTGGTAAGTAAAGAAGTCGGAAAGGCTTCATCGCTTTTCCGGCTTCTTTCTCCGCTGAATAATCAGGGGTTTACATAGTTTCATGGCTACGTTTTCTGCTTCTTTTTTTTTGCGGCCGGAAACAGAATGTTATTCAGGATGAGCCGGTACCCGGCCGAACTTGGGTGGAGGTTCAGATCCGTCGGATCTTCACCGATTTCGTGGCGGTAGTCTTCCGGATCGTGGCCACCATAGAAGGTGAAGAAGCCTTTGCCGTAGGGGCTGTGAATGTAACGGGCTTCGTTGGCCGCCCGGTTCTCGGCCATCACCACAACCTCTGGTTTGATGTAGACTTTTTTGAACGCTGTGGTCTGGCCCATAAACCCTTTGATCACGTTCATGTGGTTCTGAGTCAGCATGGTTGGGATCGGGTCCCATTTGGCCGAAAACTGAAAGAGCGTGAAGTAATCGTTATGTTCACTCAGGCCCCGCTCTTCGGGCTGGTTGTCGACGTTGGAGAATTCGATCAGGTACGGATTCGTATAAACCTGGAAGTTCCGGAAGGCAAAGGTTTGGCTGTAGTCCAGCTTCTGGTTGGCATTCGGGTCGAAGGGGTCACCGTCGTAGAACGAATCCACCATATCTGTATTCTGGGCCGCCAGGGCAATGTCGAAGGTATCGGTCGCGTTGCACATAGCAAACATATAACCACCACCCAGGCAGAAATCCCGGATTTTCTTCACTACAGCCAGCTTCAGCTGGGGTACTTTTGTAAAGCCGAACTTTCTGGCGATATCTTCGGCTTCGCGCTTCTGGGCAATGTACCAGGGCTGGTCGCGGAAATGAAAGAATTTACCGTACTGGCCTGTAAAGTCTTCGTGGTGCAGGTGCAGCCAGTCGTACTCCGGCAGCTTCCCGTTCATCACTTCTTCGTCGAAAATAATATCATACGGAATTTCGGCGTAGGTCATCACCAGCGTCACGGCATCGTCCCACGGCTGCTTGGTTTTGGGCGAATACACCGCAATTTTGGGGGCTTTCTGAAGCTTTACGGCGTCCATATTGGCATCAGGAGCGGCAATCAGGTTCAGTATCTGCGCGGCCTGTGCCTCAGAGATTACCTCGAAGCTCACGCCCCGGATGGTCATTTCACTGGCAAACTTCTGCGTATGCGGCAACATAAAACTGCCTCCCCGGTAGTTGAGGAGCCAGTCGATATCAGTCTCATACTGTTTGAGCACCCAATAAGCGATACCGTAGGCTTTCAGGTGATTTTTCTGGGACTCATCCATTGGAATCAGAATCCGCGATGCCTGGGCCGGAATAACCAGCCCCAGGAAAAGGATGAGCGGTAAAAGCAACCGTTTCATTGGTTTGTAGATAAACAGCGTTTTTGGGTAACTTGCCGATTAAACGCAAGTACCGGTTGGTAACGCTAGTAAAGATATACCAAAAAACGGTTTTCCCATCGAAAAGTTGTCAGACGCATGAATTTGCTGGAGAATATTCGTGAAGGGTTACGCTCCATTGCCGGCAACCGGCTGCGGACGGTGCTGACCTCGCTCATCATCGCCATCGGCATTACCTCACTGGTAGGTATCCTGACGGCTATCGACGGCATTCAGAACTCCGTCGACAGCAGCTTTGCCGGGCTGGGGGCCAATACCTTCAATATTTCGGTCCGCCAGGAATTCGGCCGGTTTGGTGGCCGGGCAACCAACGTAAACAAGCCCATTGACTACCGGCAGGCGATCAGCTTTAAACGACGTTTTCCTTACGGGGCTACCATCTCCATTGCCACCACGGTATCCGGTACAGCTCAGGTAAAGTATGGCTCGAAAAAAACCAACCCCAACATCCGGGTCATTGGTATTGATGATACCTACCTCACCGTGAAAGGCTATAAGCTGCAAAGCGGACGTAATTTTTCGACCAACGACCTCAACAAATCGCTGAATGTGGCTATAATCGGCAATGAGTTGGTGAGCACGCTTTTTCCGAAGAATACCAACCCCCTGAACCGGGAAATCCGGGTGTTGGGGTCGCAGTACAAGATTATTGGTACCCTGGATAAAAAAGGCAGCCTCACCGGCGCGGGCGACGATCGCATTCTGCTGGTACCCCTCGACAATGGCCGGGCTTTGGCGGGTGCCCGGACCCTTTCGTTCGAGATTACGGCCTCCGCCACGGATCTTGCCAATCAGGAAATTGCGATGGAAGAAGCCCGTGGCGTGATGCGGCTCATCCGGCGCGACCCGCTGGGCAAGCCCGACTCCTTTGAGATCGAGCGGGCCGATGCGCTGGCCAAAAATGTCGGCCAGATTACGGGATATTTACGCATTGGTGGGTTCGGTATCGGCTTTATCACGCTGCTGGGTGCCGCCATCGCGCTGATGAACATCATGCTGGTGTCGGTTACCGAGCGGACACGGGAAATTGGCATCCGAAAGTCGCTGGGTGCTACGCCGAAGCGCATCCGCGAGCAGTTCCTGATCGAAGCTATCGTCATCTGCATCATGGGCGGTATCGGCGGCATTGTGCTGGGGCTGGGCATCGGCAACATCATTGCCCTGGTGATAAGTCAGGGTAGGGGCGGTTTTGTGGTGCCCTGGGCCTGGATGGGGCTGGGCATCATTGTCTGCGTAGGCGTGGGCCTTTTCTCCGGCATCTATCCGGCGTATAAGGCCTCCCGGCTCGACCCGATCGAAGCCCTTCGGTATGAGTAGTTTAGCATGAATAATGAATACTGGATAATGAACAGGGGTTTGGGTAGCACAAAAAATCTTCATTATCCATTATCCATTATTCATTCCCCTTTCTATCTTTGCACTCCCATCGCCGTTCCGACGGCCGATTTACCTGCCGGGATGGCGGAATCGGTAGACGCGTTGGTCTCAAACACCAATGTCTGCAAGGACATGCCGGTTCGAGTCCGGCTCCCGGTACAATAAACCTCTACAAAGTGCTGTATTTCAGTAATTTGTAGAGGTTTTTGATTTTCTACCGAAACAATTCTGCCACTAGCCCTACATCCAACCGGAAATTTAAATATGCAGAGGTGGATTGTCCCACCAAAAACCGTTCACTCACTGGTCTGACCGTTCATTTACCAGTCTATTGGTTAAATAGAGAAGAGTGGTAGCTTTCGAAAAAAATAAGAAGGTACTATGTCTCTTTTTACACCACACCAATCAGTTGCTCAGCGCGTTGGCACCCTGGCCATCGGCGCTGCACTTCTTTTTTCGCAAAGCGGGCCGGTAGTGGCCCAGATGAACCACGGCGGACACAACAGCGTGTCGGCTTCGGCACCGGCATCGGGCACCGACAAAACGATCCTGGGCGAGGTAATTCCCTTCGGCAACGGCACGGCCCGGTCGTGGGTCAGCGTGAATCAGCAGGGCCACCCAACTGCCATTGGCGTTACCCTCACCGAAGCGGCTTTGCAGGGCCTGGCGGCCGATGTTACACCCGGACTGGTCTGGATGGCCGAATACATCCTGGCACTGCCCGAAGAAGCTAAAATGCTGCCGTTTAATCATATTGCCGTTAACTGGAATCCCAGGGGGCATGACCCCTCCGGCGTGTACAACGTTCCGCATTTTGACTTCCATTTTTACCTGATCAGCCGCGAGGAGCGCATGAAGATTACCGCCCGCGGTGAGGACCTGGTCAAGATCCGGAAGCCGCTCGGAACCGGTGCCATACCGGAGGGCTATATTTTTGCCCCAGACTCAGAAGAGCCGGGTATGGGCGGACACTGGGCTGACCCTGGTTCGCACGAGTTCCACGGCAAGGAGTTTACCAGTACGTTTATTTTCGGCTCCTACGATGGTAAGGTGATCTTCTGGGAACCGATGATTACCAAAAGCTATATCGAATCGAAACAAAATGTAACCATTCCCCTGAAGCTACCGACGCAGTATGCACAGGAAGCCTATTACCCAACCAGCTACAGCATCCGGTACGATGCCCGGCGGAAGGAGTATACCATTGCTCTGGACGGCATGAAACTGCGCCACCAGGCCGTAGCGGCTAAATAAGCAAACCCGTCGCCAATGCATCAGCCCCGCCCGTTGCTCAATCCGGCGCATGGGTGGGGCTGATGCACCGACGACGGCAGGCAGCCGGCAAACAAAAAAGCGCAGAAGCAAAAGCTTCCGCGCTTATCGTTTGTTGCATGAAGTCGGAGAAAAATCAGGCGATCAGTTCTTCCTGCCGCAGTACGTCCCGAACGTCGGTCAGCGGCAGGCCAAACGTTTCAGCCACGCCTTTGTACACAACTTTGCCGTTTACCACGTTGAGGCCCAGCAGCAGCTCGTTGTTGTCGCGGCAGGCCTGCCGCCAGCCTTTGTTGGCCAACTGAATGGCATATGGCAGCGTAGCATTCGTCAGTGCCAGGGTAGAGGTATAGGGTACCGCACCCGGCATGTTGGCTACGCAGTAGTGGACCACATCGTCAATGACATAGGTCGGATTCTCGTGCGTAGTTGGGGTACAGGTTTCAATGCAGCCACCCTGGTCAACGGCTACGTCGACCAGCACCGTACCCGGCCGCATAGTCTTCAGCATATCGCGGGTAATCAGGTGGGGCGCTTTGGCACCCGGAATCAATACGGCTCCTACGATCAGGTCGGCCGTTTTTACGGCTTCGCGGATGTTGTATTCGTTAGACATTACCGTTACCACGTTCGACGGCATGATGTCTGACAGGTACCGCAGTCGGGGCAGGCTAACGTCCATGATGGTGACGTGTGCGCCCAGACCGGCGGCCATTTTAGCCGCCTGCGTACCCACAATACCACCGCCCAGAATCAGCACATTGGCCGGTTTTACACCCGGCACACCACCCAGCAGAATACCCCTGCCTTTCATCGGTTTCTCCAGGTATTTGGCACCCTGCTGAACCGCCATCCGGCCGGCTACTTCCGACATCGGCACGAGCAGCGGCAGGCTGCGGTCGGCCTTTTCTACCGTCTCATACGCCAGACATACCGCCCCCCGCTCAATCATGGCGCGGGTCAGCTCCTCCGACGACGCAAAGTGGAAGTAGGTAAACAGCAGTTGATTGTCTTTGATCAGGGGGTACTCCTGCGCAATCGGCTCTTTCACCTTGACGATCATCTCGGCGGTGCTGTACACCTCCTCAATAGTCGGCAGCAGGCCGGCACCCGCCTGGGTGTATTCCTGATCCGTAAAACCGCTGCCTTCGCCGGCACTCGCCTGTACGTACACCGTGTGTCCGGATTTACGCAGTTCGGCTACACCGGCTGGTGTCAGCGCTACACGGTTCTCATTATTTTTTATCTCTTTGGGAACACCAATAATCATTGGATTTGCAAGGGTTGATGTTTAACGATTTGTAGAACAAAGGTACAGTTGTAGAAAGAAATAACTGGGGCTATCTATAAAATCAGGAAATTTGGATAGATTCGGACCAGGTTGCAGGATACCTTTCTGAATCAGTAAAGCTGGGTTTGCCTCAGCAGAAAAAAATTCGTTTATGGATAGTCTGGATAAGATAGACCGGGCAATTCTGGCCCTGTTGCAGGAAAATGCCCACCTGACGATTCAGGAAATCGGGCAGCGGATCAACCTCTCCAAAACGCCCGTGCATGAGCGCATTAAGCGGCTGGAGCGGGAAGGAATTATTGAGAAATACGTGACGCTGCTCAATAAGAAAAAGCTGGGCAACCTGCTGATCGTTTACTGCAACGTTACTCTCGATAAGCAGACCCGCGATACCTTTGTAGAGTTTGACAAAGCCATAGCCCAACTGCCGGAGGTGATGGAGTGCAACCTGGTATCGGGCACGTTCGACTACATGCTGAAGATTGTGGTACGGGATATGGAAAGTTACAACCGCTTTTACCAGGACAAACTGTCGGTCATTCCCGGCATATACCACATCAGCAGCTTTTTTGTTATGGATGAAATCAAGAACTCAACGGTGATACCGGTGTAGCGGCAATTACCTCGCCGTGGGTTTGCCGCATCACTTCCCGCAGCAGCGGCCGGAAGGTGCCAAACAGCGTAACGGCCCACTCCGACAGCCACGCATCACCGAACAGCCGCTGCACGTTGCGCCCCACCCAGAGCCGCCGGGCAAACAACCGTGACCACTCCGCCTGGTATTGCTTTTCCAGTTGAGGCCGGTTTACTTGCCCGTTCAGGTACAGGTTAGCTACATCACTCACCAGCCGGGCACCGTGAATAGCCATCGCCATGCCGTTGCCGCAGAGCGGGGTAATCAGCCCGGCCGAATCGCCGGCCATCAGGATGTGGTCTTCTACCGCTTTTTTGGGCGCAAAGGAGATTTCGTTGATGACCTCCGGCTTATTATACAGAAATTCGGCCGTTTCGTAGATCTGTTTCAGGTGCGGATTCTGGTAGAGAATCGTCCGCTCCATATCAGGAATATTGCCAAATTGTTTCAGGTTTCGGCGCGTGGTCAGGTAGCACAGGCAGTACTTGCCGTCTTCAACGGCCGACATACCGCAGTAACCATCCGGAAAATTGTGCAGGGCAATGACATCCTCCGGAAAAGTATCGGTCCGGATGTGGTATTTGACACCGATATACGGCGATGGTTGTTGCATAAACGCCCGCTCCAACTGCTTATCCAGTTTCGACCGTTTGCCAAATGCACCGATTACCAGCCGGCCCTGCAGTGTCTCCGTATCGTTCAGCGTAACACGGAAGCTATCTTCCTGAAATGTGGCCGACTCAACCTGTTTGCCCAGCAGAAACGTTACCCCGGCCTCCAGCGCCAACTGATACAGGGCATAATCGAGCGTGAAGCGGCTAATGCCGAAGCCGCCCAGATCCAGCGGAGCCTCCAGCAACCGGCCTGATGGCGATGAGAATTGAAACCGGTTTATCGCCTTTGCACCTAAACCGGCCAGATCTACACCCAGCGCTTCCATGTACGGTCTTACCTCGTTGGAGACATACTCCCCACACACTTTATGAAAAGGATACGTTTTTCGCTCCACCAGAACCACCGACCAGCCGACCCGGCTCAGTTCCAGCGCACTGACCAGCCCAGCCAGGCCCCCGCCCATTATGATTACGTCATACATACCCGTACAACAGTTTTGTAAACCGTTCGGTTTGTACAACGGTTTTGTAAACCGTTTCTCCCGTACAACGGTTTTGCAAAACCGTTGTACAAGCTATCAACCATTTTATCTTTGCTCCATGCCAACCACCTATACCGACAGTAACGCCGACTGGCAACAAAATTTTTCATCCTACATTAACGCTTACCAGACCGGCCGGCAGTCGTTCATTCCGAATCTGCTGCCCGAAACGGCCGTTCGGTTTTCGGTGCACCAGACGCTGGATATGCTGCATAAGCGGCTGGGTAGTGCGCTGCTCCGCCGGGCGCTGGACCCCGCCGAAACTATTGAAAGTCCGGTGGGGAAGGAGCCCGATGCAGCCTGGCTGAAGCGGAGCAATATGGTGGGGGTGAATGTCCGGACCATCGGCTCGTTCTGGAATGTAGTCAATTACACGCTGACGCTGCCGGCCAGTCACGACAGCATCCACCTGCTGCCGATCTGGGAGCCGGGCGTGGTGGGTAGTCTGTACGGCATGGTAAGCTGGCAAATAAACCCGGAATTCTTCAGTCCCGAACTCGCGCAATTTATTCCGATGCTCGATACGGTCGAAAAGCAGTTGAAGGTGGTGGTGAATCTGCTGCACGCCATGGGTCGGACGGTAGGCATGGATGTGATTCCGCATACCGATCGCTTTTCGGAGATGGTGCTGGCATACCCCTCATTCTTTGAGTGGGTCCGGCGCGAAGGACCCTGGCTGGTCGATCATACCGATCAGGTGTATTTGCTGGTCGAAGATGCCATCTGGGAGTTTATCCTGACGCAGGGACCCGCCGACAACAGCCCGGTGCTCTACACCAAAGAGATGTTTTTTTCGCCCGCCATTCCGTTTGTGTCCGACGAGCAGCGGCACCGGGTGCTCTTTGGCGAACCGGGCGATTATGGCGGTCGGTTGCAGCGCCGGATCAAACTTATTCAGCACCTGGTCAACTATGGACTGGAGACACTGCCGATGACAATGGCCCCGCCGTACCGGGGTATCCACAGCAACCCCGACGAGTTTGTGGTAGATGAATACGGGCAGATCTGGTACCAGTATGAGTTCGACAAACCGCAGGCCATGTCGCGGGTATTTGGTCCGTTGGCCCGGTACCGGTTCTATTTCTCCCACGACAGCAACCGCCAGTGGGAGCTGAACTTCAACCAGCCGAACGTATCGGCCTGGGAGTACTTCAGCAAAAAGTACTGCGAGTGCCAGCAGCAGTATTGCTTTGATTTTATGCGGGGTGATATGGCCCACGTGCAGATGCGGCCCGAAGGCGTTCCCGACGAGCCGGATGACTATTACGATCCGTTGCGGGCGGTAAAAGCCTACGTACAGGAGCGGGGCGTGGCGTACTTCGGCTTCTTTGCGGAGACATTTCTGGCTCCGCCCGATACGATGGGCTATGGCGATGAACTGGACCACCTGGAAGCTATTGAGGCAGATTCAACCCTGGGCGATTTGCAATCGACGGTGGTGGGGTCTCCGCAGTTTGTACAGCGGTTTCGGGATTATTATCAATGGCTGAAAACCCGGCAGTTTGCGCCCAACTTTACGGTCATGACGGCCGATAAGGACGATCCGCGCTTTGATGAATTCTACCGCACCGGCAACCTCTTCCGGTACTTTGTAGCCCTGTTTCTGACCGATATGCCCAGCTACATAAGTTTGGGGTTTGAGGTACGAAACCTGCACGAACAACGAGCCGCCAACGAAGAGTACTCAAAACTGTACGTCTTTCAGGTAATAGATGAAGAGGAGAAAGACAAGGTAACCCACGGGCCCTTCCGCTGGGGGCAGAATGCCGGACAGTTTGCGGCTATTACCCGCATCCGGCAGTTTGCCGAACAGATATGGCCCGCCATTGCCGGTCAGGCCACCGACTGGCTGGTACCGCCTTCCCTCCAAACATCCTTTATAGCCTGGACCCAGGCCGACAACCCGCGGTACGCCTTTGCAGCTGCCATGACCGGTGACCTGCCGGAGCAGCTTGCCGAAATACCGGCCGGAGCCGTGGTGTTTGAGGAGGGCGGCTGCCGGGTGTACCGGTTGTCGTAAACAATTGTATTTTTGCAGGCATGAACCGGAACCTCAACGATGGGTTAAACTTTTTTTCCAAACTGACGCCGAAACGGGCCGCCAACGCCCTGAAGGTATTAACCAGCTACTACGAAGCCAGATGGACCGGCAAACCTGTTCACCGGGGCTTGCCGATGGCCATTTCTTTCGAGCCGACCACCTCCTGCAACCTGCGCTGCCCGGAGTGTCCCAGCGGTCTGCGCTCGTTTACCCGTCCGACCGGTATGCTGGGCGAAGACCTCTTCAAGCGCACCATCGACGAACTACACCAAACTCTGCTCTACCTGATCTTCTACTTCCAGGGCGAGCCGTATCTGCACCCGCAGTTTCTGGAGCTGGTCCGCTATGCCGCCGACCGCCATATCTACACCGCCACCTCCACCAATGCCCATTACCTCACCGATGCCAACGCCCGCAAAACGGTGGAGTCGGGGCTGGACCGGCTCATTATTTCCATCGACGGCACCACGCAGCAGGTGTATCAGCAGTACCGGGTGGGCGGTAAACTGCATAAGGTTATCGAAGGCACTAAAAACATCATCCGCTGGAAAAAAGAACTGCGTTCGCGCACTCCGCATATCGTGTTTCAGTTCCTGGTTGTTAAACCCAATGAGCATCAGATCAGTGATGTAAAACAACTGGCCAGAGAACTCGGCGTAGATGAGGTAGGCCTGAAGACCGCTCAGATTTATGACTACGAACACGGTTCCGACCTCATGCCCACCCTCGACCCCTACAGCCGCTACGCACCGAACGGCGACGGTACCTACCGCATCAAAAACGCGCTCGGCAACAGTTGCTGGAAAATGTGGCACTCCTGCGTCATCACCTGGGATGGGCTGGTTGTACCCTGCTGCTTCGACAAAGACGCCCACCATCGGCTGGGCGATTTACAGGGCCAATCGTTCCGGGAAGTCTGGCGCAGCCCCGCCTACCAGGATTTCCGGCAAACCCTAATCCGCTCCCGCTCCGAGATTGAGATGTGCCGGAACTGTACGGAGGGCACGCAGGTGTGGGCGTGATTGGTGGACTGGTTCATTGGTTAACGGGTTCATTGGTTGACTAGCTGTTAATTAGCTAAGAGGGGGGATGGGCTCATCGGTTCCGGTTACCAGTCAACCAATTAACCAATAAACCAGTGAACTAATCAACCAAACCCCTGTGAAACATTTCAGAAATCCGTGAAACGTTTCTTGCTTTATTAAAAACCAACCGGCATATTTGAATCTGCAACGTACAGACCCATGGGTAAAGTCATTGCCATTGCCAACCAAAAGGGGGGCGTCGGAAAAACCACCACTACAATAAACCTGGCCGCCAGTCTGGCCGCTCTTGAATTTCGAACGCTGATTGTCGATGCCGATCCACAGGCCAACTCGACATCGGGTTTAGGATACAATCCGAAAGAAATTGAGAACAGTATCTACGAGTGTATGGTCGAGGGTGTTCGCCCCCGCGATGCCATCATTCAGACTGATTTTCCCAATCTCGATCTGCTGCCGTCGCACATCGACCTGGTCGGGGCCGAGATTGAAATGATCAACCTGCGCAGCCGGGAAGAAAAGATGAAGGAAGCGCTGGAAGACGTGCGGTTCGATTATGATTTTATTATCATCGACTGCTCGCCCTCGCTCGGCCTGATTACCATAAACAGCCTCACCGCTGCCGACTCGGTCATTATTCCGGTGCAGTGCGAGTATTTTGCCCTCGAAGGACTGGGCAAGCTGCTGAACACGATTAAGATTATTCAGTCCCGGCTGAATACCGGACTGGCGATAGAGGGCATTCTGCTGACGATGTACGACCTGCGGGTGCGCTTGTCGAACCAGGTCGTAGGCGAAGTGACCGCCCATTTTCAGCAGATGGTCTTTAATACGATCATCCCGCGAAACATACGATTGAGCGAATCGCCCAGCTTTGGGGTACCGGCCCTGGCTCAGGACGCCGACAGCAAGGGGGCGATCAGCTATCTGAATCTGGCACGCGAGATACTGGCGAAGAATGGCATGATGCCGCACGATCAGACAGTTTAACACTTTAAGCGACTTCCATTGGCTCATGGATACAACAAACACCACCAAAGTGCCTAACAATAAGAAGATGATTGGTTTGGGTCGGGGTTTAGGTGCCCTGCTGCAGGACAGCGATTCGGTGAACCGTTCCCAGGGGAAACCGTCGCCCTATGAGTCCATCAGCACGATGACCGAAATCAACGTCAACTTCATTGAAACGAATCCCTTTCAGCCACGGACTCGTTTCGATGAGGAGGCCTTGCAGGAACTGGCTGACTCTATTCGAGCGCAGGGAATTATCCAGCCCATTACCGTGCGGCAGATTGGCAAAGATCAGTACCAGCTCATCTCGGGCGAACGGCGGTTGCAGGCGTCAAAGCTGATCGGTATGACTCAGATTCCAGCCTTTGTGCGGACCGCCAACGATCAGCAGATGCTGGAAATGGCCCTGATCGAGAACATTCAGCGCGAAAATCTCAACTCCATAGAAATTGCCCTGAGCTACCAGCGGCTTATTCACGAGTGTAACCTGAAGCAGGAAGAACTCGGCGAACGTGTCGGTAAGAACCGGACTACGGTCAATAACTATATTCGTCTGCTGAAACTGCCCCCCGTTATCCAGGCCGCCCTGCGGGACAACAAAATTTCGATGGGGCACGCCCGGGCGCTGATTACCATTGAGGACCATGAGGTGCAGATTAAAATCTTCAGGCGGATTGTGGACGAAGACTGGTCGGTGCGCAAGGTAGAAGAAGCTGTTCGTAACCTCGGTACCGAATCTGACGCCCAGGTGCTGCGTAAGACCACGCTGCCCAAGCAGGAAATCCGTAGCCTCCAGTTCAAGCTGTCTTCCATGTTCGGCACCAAAGTGTCGATAAAAGCCGACGAAAAACACAAGGGTGAAATCAAAATTCCGTTTACTTCTCAGGAGGAGCTGAACAAAATTCTGGAGGTGCTGAATTACACGGCTTAATGCGTTGAAACGGAGCGTTTGGATAACTATCATTGGCATTAGCATAGGGTGGCAGGCGTTCGGGCAGGTGCCGGGACAGACGCAGCCCGATTCTACCCGCAGCCGGAACCCGGTCCGGCCGGCCGCTACCGTCGAGCGGGATACCATTCCGGTTGGCGGCTCCCAATTGATTTCGCTGGGAGATTCGATTGCCCCTGGTCTGATTGATACTACCCGGCTTACTACGCGCCAGAGAGCCAGGATTGAGAAAATTGTCCCCAGAAAAGCGACCCTGCTCTCACTGGCACTGCCCGGACTGGGGCAGGCCTACAACCGCCAATACTGGAAAATACCCATCATATACGGCGGTTTTGCCGTCTTCGGGTACAATATCGTAAACTTCAACCAGCGATATACAGAGTTCGAAACCGGATACCGTACCGCTTACAATATTCCGGGTACCGGTACAAAAACGGCTTTTGTGCGTGGACGCGAATACAGTATCCAGCAGCTCAAACTTGGGTATGATACGTACCGGCGCTGGCGGGACCTTAACATCATTTTGTCCGCGTTTTTCTGGGCCATCAATGCCGTAGAAGCCAATGTGGCCGCTCATCTCCGTACATTCGATTTATCCGACGATCTGTCGCTGCGGGTGCAGCCGGGTATGCAGGCCCTGCCGGGCACCGGGGTTGTACCGGGTGTGCAACTCACGTTTCATTTAAAGAAATAACCCCCGTATCTTTAGTGCATGAATATAGTATTGTTAGGCTACGGCAAAATGGGAAAAGCTATCGAGCAGATTGCGCAGGAGCGTGGTCACCACATTGCCGGCCGTATTGATATCAGTAACCGCGCCGACCTCGACCACCTGGCCGACGATGCCGTGGATGTGGTAATTGAGTTCAGTTCGCCCGAAGCGGCCGTCGACAATATCCGCTACAGCCTGGAGCGGGGCTGGCCGGTGGTATCGGGTACTACCGGTTGGCTGAACCACCGGGCCGACATTGAAGCGCTCTGCCATGAGAAGAACGGTGCCTTCTTCTATGCCTCCAACTACAGCATCGGCGTCAATCTGTTCTTTCAACTGAACAAAGTGCTGGCGTCGTTTATGCGGAAATACCCTTCGTACCGCGTGTCGATGACCGAGATTCACCATACCGAAAAAAAGGATGCGCCCAGCGGTACGGCCATTACCCTGGCCGAAGGCATTATGGAACATCTGCCCCAGAAAACGCGTTGGGTAACTGATACGCCGGCAACTGATAATGAGGTAGCTATCGAATCGCTGCGGGAGGGAACCGTACCCGGCACTCATACCGTGCGGTACGACTCTGACGTTGACCGGATCGAGATTACCCACACTGCCCACAGTCGTCAGGGATTTGCTTTGGGGGCAGTAATTGCCGCCGAATGGCTACCCGGCCGCCAGGGCCTTTTTGGCATGAACGATTTATTAAGTAGTAATGAACCCGTGAACAACGAATAATGAAATGAGGGTGATGAGTGCCTAAATAAGTGCTCATTATTCATTACGGTCCGCCGTAGCGGTTCATTATTCATGACTAATTCCCCTAAAATGGCAGTTACAAATCAGGAAACCGAAACCAGAGCTAATTCGGTCAAACAGAAAAAATCAGCGGTGCGCGAGTGGTTCGATTCCGTTATTTTTGCGGTAGTGGCGGCTACGCTTATCCGTTGGCTGTTTATGGAGGCCTTTACTATTCCAACGCCCTCCATGGAAAAAAGCCTGCTGGTGGGCGACTTTTTGTTTGTCAGTAAACTCCACTACGGCACCCGAACGCCCAAGACACCCCTGCAGGTACCCCTTACCCATCAGAAAATTTGGGGCACCGATATACCGTCGTACAGCGATGCCATCCAACTACCGCAGTACCGCCTGCCGGGTTTCACATCCGTTAAAAACGGCGATGTCGTGGTATTCAACTACCCGCCCGAAGACCAGTATCCGGTCGACCTCCGTACCAATTATATCAAGCGGGCCATTGGTACCCCCGGCGATGTGGTCGAGGTGCGTGATCTGCAGGTATACATCAACGGCAAACCCATGCAGAACCCGCCGAAGATGCAAAACGAATATTTTCTGAAGACCAATGAGGTGGTGAACGAGCGGACTTTCCGGCGGTACGACATCACCGATTTTGAGAACTATACCGAGTCGTACAACGATACCATTCCCGGCAACGATGTACAGGGTTACCTGATTAAAACTACGCCCGAAACAGCCGCTGTGCTGAAGCAGCAGGCGTTTGTCCAGGATTTGCAGTTGATTAAGAGTCTGAAGGGACAGAAAGAGCCGTTTCTGTACCCGCAAACCCAACTGGTGCAGTGGAACCGCGACAACTACGGCCCGGTAACCGTTCCGAAGGAAGGCGTAACCATTCCCCTGAACGAGCTGAATATTGCGCTATACGGACCCGTTATTCAAAAGTACGAAGGCAACGAACGGGTAGAACTGACCGACAAGACCGTTAAAATCAACGGGCAACCCATTACGTCATATACTTTCAAACAAAACTATTATTTCATGATGGGTGACAACCGCCATAACTCCGCCGACTCCCGGTACTGGGGCTTCGTACCCGAAGATCATATCGTCGGCAAGGCTGTGTTCATCTGGATGTCTATCGACCCCAACCCCGACGGCTTCTTCAATAAGATCCGCTGGAACCGGCTGTTTAGGGTGATTGAGTGAAGAGTTATGAGTTAAGAGTTATCGGTGCGTTAGCCAGTTCTTAACTCATAACTCTTAATTCTTAACTCTTAACTAATAGGCCTACCAGTCAATCCCCTCCAGCCCCTTGCTTTCCAGAAAAGCGTTGGTCTGGCTGAAGTGTTTGTTGCCGAACCAACCGCCGTAGGAGGCCGCCATGGGAGAGGGGTGTTTGGCTTTTAAGATCAGGTGTTTGTGGGGGTCGATGACGGCCCCTTTTTTTTGGGCGTAAGCGCCCCAGAGCAGAAAGACCAGGTTTTCTTTTTCGTCGGAGATCAGCTTGATAACTGCATCGGTGAAGGTTTCCCAGCCTTTGCCCTGGTGCGAGCCAGGCTGACCCGCCCGGACGGTGAGGGTGGCATTGAGGAGCAGCACGCCCTGCACGGCCCAGCGTTCCAGGTTGCCCGAGCGGGGAATGGGTTTGCCGAGGTCCTCCTGAATTTCTTTGAAGATGTTGACGAGTGAAGGCGGTTTAGTGATGCCGTCGTTGACCGAAAACGCCAGCCCGTTGGCCTGTCCCTCGCCATGGTAGGGGTCCTGGCCGAGAATAACTACCTTTGTATCGTCAAAACTGCATTGATTGAAGGCGTTGAAGATAAGCTTACCGGGCGGGTACACGCGCTGAGTAGTGTATTCCTGCCGGACAAATTCGGCTAATTGCTGGAAGTACGGTTTATCGAATTCGGGTTGCAGCCGCTGCTGCCAGGAATCGGCGATAACAACTTTCATGGCATGTAAAGGGAAAAAGACATGGCAATAAACAAGGCCATGTGGTTGTGCCGGTACGTTAAATTTTTTACAGACGAGGCTTGCGAAAGTAAACTAATCAACCTAATTTTCGTTCTAAGGTTGTCAACAACGGCAAAAATTTATGGTTACCGCAGTTACGGAGGGCATAAAAGTGAGTGTTAAAACCGAATACCAGGCTGAGTATTCGAGTCCGTTGCAGGCACATTATGTGTTTACGTACCGGATTACCATTCAAAATAACAGTGAGCATACTATTCAACTGCTCCGGCGGCATTGGCTGATTTACGATTCCAACGGTTCAGTGCGTGAAGTAGAAGGCGAAGGCGTGGTGGGGCAGCAGCCGGTACTGGAACCGGGTGAGGTTCACGAGTACGTCTCCGGCTGTAACCTGCGGTCGAGCATGGGTAAAATGGTGGGTACCTACCTTATTGAGCGGGTTATGGATGGCAGGCGGCTGCGCGTAGCCATTCCGGAGTTTATGATGGTGGTGCCGTACAAGCTGAATTAAGTATCCGGGTATTTTCCGTCGGTTTTCTTCCTTACCCTGTATATTCGCTGACAAGTAGCGGGCGTTTCACATCCTTCGTCCGTCTCGTATTCCATTGGTTCGCGCTATTCTCCGGTACATGGCTAAGGCTCGTGACGAGCACTCGCTGCATTCTCCCTTTGTTTTTGGCCTGTATACCCAGATTATTCGTGCCCCAAAGGCTGATTTATCCCAGTTTTCCGATATTCAGGCGCTGCGCCGGTTGTTGCGCCGGAGCCGGCAGGTGATTGAAATTACCGACTTTGGTGCCGGGTCACAGGTCAATGCCTCGCGTTGCCGGGCCGTTGGCAATATTGTGCGGCATTCGGAAAAGCCGGCCCGGTTTGGGCGACTACTGTACCGGCTGGTGCGTCGGTTTGAGGCTCAAACCCTGTTTGATCTGGGTACCTCATTCGGCCTGACTACCGCCTATCTGGCAAAAGCAGCGGGCGAAACCGGCGGCAGGGTGATTACGTTTGAGGGTTGCCCGCAAACAGCCGCCGTAGCCGTTGAGAATTTTGGACGGCTGGGAATCGGTAATGTTGAGGTGATTGTTGGTAATCTGGACGAGACGTTAGAGCAGCAGGTAGCGGCTGTAGCGCAACTTGATCTGGTGTTCTTTGACGCCAACCACCGCTACGAGCCTACCCTCCGGTATTTTACGGCCTGCCTGGCTAATAGCCATAATAATTCAGTCTTTATTTTTGATGATATTCACTGGTCGGCAGAGATGGAACAGGCCTGGGAGGAGATCAAAGCACATCCGGCTGTAACGGTCACCATCGACTTGTTTTACATCGGCCTGGTTTTCTTCCGGCGCGAGCAGCCAAAACAACATTTTACCCTGAAATTTTTGTAGATTTACCAACATCCCGCCCGGTGTAGGTACATACCGCAGGCCCCGCTTTTTCGTTATTAGCAATACGTTGACCCTATGATTCAGATGAATGCAACTTTACAAACATGGATACTGAGCGGAGCCGTCCTGGCCGTGGCTTTTGCTTCCTGCCAGAAACCGGCGGTCGATGGGGTAACGGATCCCAAAGACCGGTCGAGTTTTCAACTGCTTCAGCAACGTATTCTGACGCCGTCCTGCGCCACAGCCGGCTGCCATGCGTCGCAGCAGGACAATATGTTTACGCAGCATGGCCTGGTGCTGGCCGAGGGCGTAGCGTACAATAACCTGGTAAATGTAGCTGCCAAAAACACCAGTGCCAAAGAAGATGGGCTGCTGCGGGTAAAGCCGTTTAATTCGCTGCAAAGCCTGCTGTACCATAAATTGATTGTCGACAACAGCCACCATAGCGGCAAATCGTACGGCAGTCCGATGCCGCTGGGCCGCGATCTGCTGTCGGTGGGGCAGATTGAGTTTGTCCGGCGCTGGATTGAAGCCGGGGCACCCCGTGAGGGTAGTGTGGTCGACGAAAAGCTGCTGGATGATAAAACACCCAGTGTTTCGGCTGATTTTGAGCCACTGCCGGCACCGGCATCCGGGCAGGGTTTTCAGATGAACGTATCACTCTTCGATGTTGCCCCCAATTTTGAGCGGGAAATCTTTGTGCGGAAGGCAGTAGGCAACACGCAGGAGATCTACGTGAACCGCTTTCAGGTAAAGATGCGCAACAGCAGTCACCACTTTGTGGCGTATAACTTCCGGAATAATGTGCTGTTGCCGGCCATGAACGAAATCCGGGACCTGCGGAATCCGGATAATTCCGTTAACCTGGCCACGGTACTTTCTATGCAGAACCACGTGTATTTTGCAGGGAGCCAAACGCCCACGGCTGACTTCATCTTTCCGGAAGGAATGGCCCTGCGCGTGCCGGCCAACGCCACTATTGATCTGAACTCCCACTACGTCAACAAAACCAATGCCCCTATAAAAGGAGAGGTCTATTTCAACCTGTTCACCATCGATAAATCTAAAGTACAGCGGGTAGTGCAGACGCTGGACTGGGGAAACACCAGCCTGACTATTCCGGCGAAGACCCGGCTCACGCTGTCTAAACTCTTTTCCGTGGATAAACCGGTGAAGATCCTGGTACTTACCTCGCATACCCACAAACTGGGCGAGAAGTTTATTATCCGCATCAAGGGCGGCCCCCGCGACAACGAGGTGGTGTATGAATCGACCAACTGGGAACACCCGGAAACGGTTATTTTCAAAACCCCCATTTCGCTCAACAAAGGCGAAGGGCTTATGTCGGAGATTACCTACAACAATACCACCAGCCAGACCGTCCGCTTCGGCCTCACCAGCGAAGATGAAATGGGGATCATTTTTGGGTACTACTATGAGGAGTAACCCAGCGAACGGGCTTACCGACCGTAGGTGATGGTGGGCGTATCGGAGCCGTCCGTCCGTTCAGGAAGGACAATCAGCCGGTTGCGTTTGGCGATAATGGCCAGTACGGCTGCGTCCAGAATATCATCCGGTTTGGCGGCTGATTTCCGGATGGCATGCATGGCCTGACCGATGGTGCTGCGGTACTGCGGTTCTTTCGACGCGATAATGCCAAGCCGTTCCGAAATGCCCGGTTGCGTGTTTTTGGGGTGTCGGCAGGCCTGCCCGGACAAGCCATAAAAGCACAGCTCCGGATGCGATTCGGCCAGCGGGATGCCGGGGTTTGCGGCTATGTAGCGGTCAACTTCAATTATTTTCCCGCATATATGCCAGGTTTGTACAGAAATGGCTGTTCCGGTGCGCAGTCTGTTGATCCGGCAGGCTTCGGCATAGGAGGAGGCAAACACGGCATCCCGGTGGGGCGTAAAAAACACCGAGGAGTGTCGGAAGGGTCGTAACAGGTCCCGGGCTGCTATATCGCACAACCGGTATTGCTGATCGGCAAACCCAACAGGCATATCAATCAGAATCTGGCCGGCCTCGTTAAGCTGCGGCAAATCGGTAAGCTGGGCAAGCAGAGAAAACGATAGATTGTCGTTGTCGGAAATACAGGCGGCAATCCAGCCGTACCGGCAACCATCCAGACCAATAACCATTTGTTACGTACGTTTGCCGGAAAATCCAGCCGGGCTTTTTGCCTGATAACACAGATGCGCCGACTTTTATTACTCGTCTTCTTGAGCAATTTTTGGGGTATGACGCACGGACAACCGCAGCCTGTTTCGTCGGTTATGGAGGCTTACTCGTTCCGCCTGAAACCTGGGCAGGACCTGAAACAGGAGCTGGATAACCTGGTAAGCCGGCAGCGCATGGCGGCCGGGGCCATCCTCACCTGCGTCGGTAGCCTGACGGATGTGGTCCTTCGCCTGGCTAACCAGGAGGGAGGTACTTCGTACAAAGGCCATTTTGAAATTGTTTCGCTGGTGGGCACTCTTTCTGTCAATGGTAGCCATATTCACCTGTCTGTTTCCGATTCTACCGGCCACACCATCGGAGGCCACCTGCTCGAAGGCTGCAAAATCTACACCACCGCCGAACTGGTCATCGCGGTCCTGCCCGATGTGACCTACACCCGCGAACCCGACCCCACCTATGGCTATCAGGAACTGGTGGTGCGCAAAAAACAGCGGAAGTAGCATTACTTCAGGTAAGGCGGAGTATGCCGTCATCATCAGGCACCCACAATCAGCTACTGGCGCAGAAGGTTTGTACCAGACCATGTGGCGGCAGCAGGTAAGCAAATGCCGGGAAATAACAAGCCGGGTACCAGCGCAGTCGACTACTTGACAAGTAGCTGATAATTAGGTAGATTAAGGTTGCTTTTGGGGCCGATAGGTATCGGCTTTTCCCGGCCCCGGCTATCTGGCACACATGAAAACAGCCTTTACTCCCACGCTGCAACTCAATACCGACCTCTGGACCAGAATCGTTGCCTTTGATCTGGACCAGCCCCTGAGCGAATACGGCTTCTCGACCCGGCTGGCGCACGAGAATTGCTGGACCCAGGCGTTCACCGCGACCGCTATTCTGGAGTATAAAAAGTTTATGTACCTGGCCGCCACGACCGATTTCATGGTGTCGCCCTCAGAAATCGTGGATACGGTCTGGCACCAGCACCTGATCTTTACGCAGTCGTACACGGAGTTTTGCGGCCTGCTGGGCAGAACAATTCAGCATATACCGTCGACGCATAACCGCGACGATTACGAGCGGTTCCGGCAGGCAAAAGAGCGGACGGCCGAACTGTATGCCCGAACATTCGGCGAGCAGCCCAAAGCGATCTGGGACTATGCCGGTATGTTTGAAGGGCTGGCCCTGCCCAAAGCGTCGCGCAACATCAGAACGTTCGTGATTGCCGGTATTCTGGCCTTTCTGGTCCTGACGCTCCCGGCTTATTTTCTGTTGAGGCCGCTGTACGTCCGCATCGGCAATCCAACCTTTATCCTGAGCTATCTCGCCCTGATTGCCCTGACCTTTACCGGTCTGGAAATATACAACCGGAGGTACCTCAACCGGCTAGTGAAGGGTTTCAACAGCTTTGCCTTTGTGTATCACTTGCGGCCGCTGGAACTGGTTTACCTCAAAACGCAATCGGTGGCGAACGTCGTACATGGCATTATGCACCAGCTGCTGACGACTAATCAGCTTGTCATTAATCCGGATAATACCCTCGAAGAAAAAAGCATTGATCCGCCCCGTACCGTTGAGGAGTTCACCGTGCTGGAAACAATGCGGCAGTTGGGCGCTACACCTTACCCGGTCCTGCTAAATCAACTGGTGCAAAAACCGGTGTTTAGCAATGTGGCCAATAGCCTGGATGCGTTCAAAAAATACCTCATTAAATCGGAGCGGTTCGGCCGGCTTTTCTATCTGAACTTCGGGGTATTGTCGCTGCTGCTGATGCTGAGCGTCATTCGGATGGCGACCGGCCTGCTGCGGGATAAGCCGGTTACCCAGATCTTTCTGCTGTTGTTGGTGGTGGTCGTGATGATGACTGTGTTTTTGTCGCGGCTGACCAAATTGCTGTGTACGCATACGATACCGGCCCGCTACACGAGCGAACTATTGCCAAAACAGCAAAACGCCGATGCGTGGGAGTGGCGGTACTTCTCAGACGGAACGGCTGTTTTAACCCCTTCACTCATCCCCCTTGTCAGTAACCCCAACAAGAGTGGCGACACCTCAGACTCCAGCAGTTCGTCCGGTGATTCGGGCTGCGGCTCCGGCGGCAGTTGTGGCGGCTGCGGAGGTGATTAAGCCGCCAGGTACCGCTATTGCACGGCACCCTCCAGCAGGCGGATGGTTCCCCGGCCGGCATCCATCTCGGCGGCAATGCCCACCGGCACGGTAAACTTGTCTTTGATGTGCCCGATCATGGCACCAGTAAAGGCCGGCTTGCGGAGGGGCGCAATATGGTCGGCAAACACATCCTCCAGCGTCAGGGAGCCGTAGCTACCACTGCCGGCATCGCAGCGGGTGCATTTGCCGAACACAAACCCGCTGAGCTGATCCAGAATACCGGCCAGTTTCAGGTGGGTGAGCATCCGGTCCATGCGGTAAACGTCTTCGCCCACATCTTCTACAAACAGAATGCTGTTCTGCCAGTCGGGCAGGTACGGTGAGCCGATCAGGTGGCTCAGCACGGTGAGGTTGCCCCCCAGCAGCCGGCCCCGCGCGGTACCGGGCGTGAGCGTGCTGATGCGGTCCTGCACCTGCACCAGGTTATCGCCCTTGTCGGCAGGGTTTTGCAGGGTTACGGCTTCGGCGTTCATAAGCACGCGCCGGAACCAGTCTACAGTATAGGCATTCCAGGTGGCGGCCCCTTCCGGACCGTGGAAGGTGATCAGGCCGGTTTTGGCGTGGATGCCTAGCAGCAGGGCCGTAATGTCGCTGTAGCCGAGCAGCGGTTTGGGATTCCGGCGAATAAGGCCATAATCCAGTAGCGGCAGCAGGCGGGCGCAGCCCCAGCCCCCGTGCATGGCAATGACACCGTTGACGGTCGGGTCGGCAAAAAAGGCGTTGAGGTCGGCGGCCCGGTCGGCATCGCGGCCGGCGAGGTAGCCGTAGCGGTCGTAAAAATGTGGCCCCATCTTGGTTTTGAAACCCAGCGCCTGCAGCGATTCTACGGCAATGGTCACCTGTTCGCGGCTGTAAGCGGGGGCGGCCGGGCAGAACAGCCCGATGGTATCACCGGGGTTCAGCCGCCTGGGTTTGAGGGTAGCCGGCGGCACGGGGGCGGAAAAACCGGCGACCGGAAACAAACCGGCAAATTTGAGAAACGAACGGCGGGTCGACATGGAGCGGGGTTACATTTACCAACAGCGTATATTTACGGCTCTTAAAAGTAAGGATTGACGAGCTATGCAGCTACACGTACTTGACGTAAAATTTAACGTTAACGGCAACCAAGACATCCTGCATCCGGTTATTCTTCGTGGTTACGGAGACACCCTCCTGGTCGATTGCGGCTATGCCGGTTTTATGTCGCTGCTGGAAGAAGCGGCTGGTCAACAGGGCCTTTCGCTGGCTGATCTGACCGGCGTTATCATCTCGCACCACGATATCGACCATGTTGGCGGTCTGCCTGAGCTCAAAGAGAAATACCCGGCGATAAGGGTGTATGCCCCGGAAGCAGATGAGCCATATATCGCAGGCAGGATGAAGTCGGTCCGGTTACAGCAGGCAGAGGCTATGTTCCCTTCACTGCCGGAGGAGCACAAACCGGGGGCGTTATACTTTCAGGAACTGCTGAAGACGGTACAGCCGGTGGCCGTAGACGTTACCTTCACCGAAGACGAAGCCCCCGCTTACTGGCCCGGCGTACAGATTATCAATACGCCCGGTCATATGCCTGGGCATATTTCCCTGTACCTGAAAGAAAGCCGGACGCTCATTGCCTGTGACGCTGTGGTGGTCGAAAACGGGGAGTTTGAAATTGCCAACCCGCCGTTTACCCTGGATTTGGATCAGGCAGTTGCTTCCGTCAAAAAACTGCAGACGCTGAACGTAGCCAGGGTAGTCTGCTACCACGGTGGCGTAGTGGAGCAGCATATTCCGCAGAAGCTTGGTAAGCTAATCGCTCGGTATAGCTAAACCTGAAAGGCATTCTTGAAAATCGCGAAGCCCTTTGGCCGGACATATTGTTAAGGGGTGCTGACTCGGAGCGGTATCCGGTCTACGGATTGCAGTAGTCACAGTACAGCGGATTCTCAACCTGCTGCCCACGGGGAAAAGGCTTTTCTTCGCTGTAGTGGCACTTCAGACAGGTATATACGTCGGCCAGTGCCGACTGTGTGGGCAGGCCACACCAGCTACAGGGCAGGCCGGGTCTGATGTCGGTTTTGCCGAAGCCGGGCGTACTACAGTCCGGGCAGGCGGTTTGCGCCCGGCAGATGAGTTTACGCGTAGCCGCTTCGATTACCTTCATCCGGGTGGGGTTGTACATGGCCCGCATGTCGGTTTCTACGTAAGCCGAGCCATACTGGTCGCTTAACGCCCGAAAAGCAGGCAATAACTGATTGCAGGCCATAATGCCTTTTATCAGGTGGGTGGTTTCACCGGCGGCATTTCGCAGGATCAGGGCGTGCGACGGAAAGCGGGCTTTGGCGGCAAAGCTCAGCAGTTCATCTTCGGTATGAACGGTAGCCCCGGCAAAATTGGTTTGGGTGCTGACCTCCCGCACGGCAATCTCCAAATCATGTTTCTGATCGATCAGCAGCAGGATTTCGTCGTCGGCGGGGGTGAAGAACAGCGACGGATGCGGTCCAAATGAACCTTCGCTGGCAATGGCCAGGTCCCAGCCGGTGAGGGCTAGCGCCAGACGGCATTTTTGGCGGGCCGTAGCCAGCGGGTCCAGCGACCGCTCGATTTCGCCGGTGAAGGTGCCCAGCAAATCGGTGTCCAGCCCGGGCGGGGGCAGGCACTGAACACCCAGTGCCTGCCCTACCAGCGGAGCTATTACCGTTTCTTTCTGATGTTTGGTCGCCACCACCAGCAGACGACCGGCAAACCAGGACTGCATGCCCTGCTGGTTTAGAGATTAACCTATTACAGCTCAGGCAACTACCTCAGCCGGTACAGACAGCGAAACGTCGGCGTGGAGACCAATACCATCCGGTTTGTGTTTCTCAATGTACTGCCGCGCTTCGTACAACTCCCGCTGTAGATCTTTGATGCGTCGTTCGCGGGTTTTAATGTCTTCTTCGTTGTCGGACAGGGTAATTTTGTTTTCGTGAAACTGAATCTTCACATATACCATTTGGGTCAGGATATCGAGGGCCTCCTGGGGGCCGAAATGACCGTTTATCAGTTGAATCTGCATGATCGTATGGTTTACCGGATGTATTAATTTCAGAAGTGAAAAGGTAAGGGAATAGGAATCTCCCGAATCGTTTAAGGAGATCGTTATTGGCCCTGACCCATCGAGAAAGCCGGCTTGCCATCGAAGGCATACAGGTTCTCGGTCTTGATAGTGTCAATATCCTGCTCAATAGCCTTCGCCAGCACATCAACAATATGTTGCTTGGAAATGGCGTGGCCGTTGGCAGGCAGGAAGCGGCAGCGCCAGTGGTCGGTGCAGAAGGTTTCTTCGAAGCCCTCCGGCCATACCTTGATACCCCGGTTGGTGATCATGCTCAGTCGCAGATCATTGGTATTCACAGGGGCCATCAGTTGCGCGAGTTCGTCGGCGCTGCTGCCTTGCCAGTGAACAAACACATCGACACCCAACAGCTCTTTACTGGCCACCGATCTGCGCTTGTACTTCGGCAGTTTCAACGTTGTTTCTTTAGCGTACGATACCGCTTTCAGGGTGGTAGGCTGCCCACCAAGGTTGGCAATCACGGCCTGGGCAAATTCTTTGGTGCCCACCTTCTGTTTGCTGACCCCTTCCTTGTAGATGTCGTAGGTATGAATACCATCCTCAATGGTTTTGAGCCAGGCGTTCTGCACACGTTCGGCTACCTCGGTTTGCCCGATGTGGTTGAGCATCATGATAGCGCCCTGCAGTAGTCCTGAGGGGTTGGCCAGATTCTGCCCGGCCCGGCGCGGAGCCGATCCGTGAATGGCCTCGAACATAGCGCACTCCTCACCGATATTGGCCGAGCCTGCCAGACCTACCGAACCGGCAATCTGAGCCGCTACGTCAGACAGTACGTCGCCGTACAGGTTCGGCATCACAATCACGTCGAACGTTTCCGGCGTATCAGCCATTTTGGCTGCGCCGATGTCGATGATCCAGTGTTCGTTCTCAATCTCCGGGTATTCTTTGGCTATTTCGTCGAATACCTGGTGAAACAGGCCGTCGGTCTGCTTCATAATGTTATCTTTAGTGAAGCAAGTCACTTTTTTGCGGCCGTATTGCTTGGCGTACTCGAAGGCGTAGCGCACAATCTTTTCGCAGCCGGGACGGCTGATGAGCTTCAGGCACTGCACCACTTCGTCGGTCTGCTGGTGCTCGATACCGGCGTACAGATCTTCTTCGTTTTCGCGGATAATTACCACATCCATGATCGGATGCTTGGTTTTTACGAAGGGGTAGAGGCTGGTGCAGGGGCGCACGTTAGCATACAGGCCCAGCATTTTACGGGTAGTTACGTTTAGGCTCTTGTAGCCACCACCCTGCGGGGTTGTGATGGGGGCTTTCAGAAACACCTTGTTGCGCCGTAGACTATTCCAGGACTCTTTAGAAATACCCGAGGTATTGCCGGAGAGGTACACTTTTTCGCCAACTTCAATTTCGTCTATTTCGAGCTGAGCGCCGGCGGCCAGAATAATGTCCAGGGTGGCATCCATAATTTCGGGGCCGATACCATCTCCTTTTGCTACGGTAATACGTGTCATGTGGTAGAATAATTTATTTTGTTCGCTGCAAAGCTCCGCAACTTGTCATATAAATAAAAATTTATACTTTTGATGGTATATATAAACTATTCTTATGAATTATACCTTACACCAGCTACAGGTTTTCTTAAAGATTTCGCAAACCCGGAGCATTACCAAAGCCGCCGAAGAACTCCACCTGACCCAGCCGGCGGTGTCGATTCAGTTGCGGAACTTTCAGGATCAGTTTGATATACCGCTGACGGAGATTGTCAGCCGCCGGGTGTATCTGACCGATTTTGGCCGGGAAATAGCTGAAGCGGCCGAAAAGATCCTGAACGAGGTATACGCCATCAATTACCGGACGATGGCCCACAAAGGGCTGCTCAACGGCAAGCTGAAAATCTCGGTGGTATCGACCGGCAAGTACGTGATGCCTTACTTTTTGTCGGGCTTTATCCGGCAGCACGAAGGTATTGATCTGATGATGGACGTTACCAACAAGCTGAAAGTATTGGAGAGTCTGGAGAACAACGAAGTTGATTTTGCCCTGGTATCGATCCTGCCCGATCACTTGAAGATCAACCATGTCGGGCTGATGCCGAACAAACTCTACCTGGTTGGCTGCGGCTTCGATGCCGAACCCGGTAAGGTATACGAGCCGGCGCTGCTGAAAGAATTGCCCCTGATTTACCGGGAAGAGGGCTCCGGCACACGATATATGATGGAGCAGTTTATCGACAAGAACCAGATTACCGTACGCAAGAAAATGGAGCTTACCTCCAACGAGGCCGTCAAACAGTCTCTGCTGGCCCGGTTGGGCTACTCCATCATGCCCCTGATCGGATTACGCAACGAGATGGTCAACAACGATTTGCAGATCATTCCCATGACTGGTCTGCCCATGATTACGACCTGGAACCTGATCTGGCTCAAAAACAAGCAGTTTTCGCCCGTGGCGCAGGCGTATCTGACGTATCTCAATAAAGAAAAAGACAACATCATTCAGGAGCGCTTCGGCTGGTACGAGCGGTATTAAACAAGAGGTATGGTTTCGATAGCGGACGTTTTGGTATCTGAACAGGACCGGCAAAGTTTATTTTGGCTTGTCAAAACTAAAGTATACTATTGGGTATGCATTCCGGGGGCGCAAAACGGAACTCGGATCCTGCTTGACGCAGGCTCTGAACAGGCACAGGGCATTGTGCCAGATATACAGCCCGACCGATCCGTGCAGGATCTGATCGACCAGCGTGACGTAGATATGGAGGCAACCCACAAGCTTATACAGAATGCCCGAACGGCAGATAGCCAAACCAAAAGCGATAAATTACGGTAGAGTATACTCAATACCAAAAGCTATAAGATAGAACCGCGATGACACAAACTATTCTGGGCTCAGGGGGCGCCATAGGTACCAGGTTTTACCGGGCTGGGGTATGCGGGCCCTTGGTGTTTTTGTACCCATCACGAGGGAGTTTTACGAAATGCGCTACCAGTATGATCGCGACTATTTCTTCGATAGCGCAAAGTTTAACGCGCACTTCAACTATAGGCCAACTCCAAACGCCGAAGCGGTAAAATCAACCGTAGCTACCCTTGCGAAAAAAGCGGTTGCCGTGTAAGGAATTTGGCTGGCTGGTTTATCTGTTTTACCAGATAAACGTATGAATTATTCCCAGTTAACCAGGCATATTCGAATCTGGCTAAGTAATCAGGGATAACCGTTTTAAACCGTTAATCCTGGTAGTGTTTCATCTAACTGAAAACTTTCAGATGCGTATCGGTATACTTTTATTCGGAATACTGGTTACCTTAACCCTGCACGCCCAATCTGTAACTGATAGTCTGATGCGTGAGCTGGCACGCACCGAAAAACGTAGGCCTATATTTGTTCGTGATTCGACCCGGTTCCGGCTTTTAGTTGGTTTGGGAGAACAGGTTGAAAATTGGGAACAGGCTAGAAATTATTGGCAAATGGCTATTAATCTGGCTGAAAAGTACAACTGGATAGCTGGCCGTTTAGAAGCTTATCAGGGAATGGGTATGCACTATCGCCGGAAAGGATCCTTTCTGGAAGCGGTTTATTATTTTCAACGTGGACTTCATCTTGCAGAACAGTTCAATGACCAGCGTTACCAGGTGAAGTGTTACCAAACCCTGGGCGTGGCATATAGCGATGCAGGTGATGTGGCCCAAAGCTTGAAAGCCCATTTAACCGCAGCTAAACTTGCCCGCACACTCGACCGCCATCTGTATTTGTCAGCTCTGAATGATATAGGAAACTTATATTTTCACGATAAAAAATATGCCAAAGCGTTGCGGTATTATCAGCAGTGTATCTGGCAAAATCAACCTGTCGATTCTATTCAACAAGTCTGGTTTTTAGTGAATAAAGCAACCACTTTGCAGGAGCTGAATCAACCGGATTCTTCCATCGCCACGTTTCTGCATCTGTTTCGGTTCAGCCGGTATTTTACCAGAGAAGACAGCGTAGAGGCCTATGCCCGACTGGGCCTGCTCTATGTTAAAATAGGTAAAACAGAACAAGGATTAAAATACGGGCTAAAAGCGGAAAGCTTAGCATTAAAAGTTCATAACTACTATCCTCGGTCTCTGGCGAGTCAAGCATTAGTAGAAGCCTATGCAGCGAAGAAGCAATGGGAGAGCGCTTTTTTTTACGGACGCCAGGTGCATATATATCGAGATAGTATACTCTCTCAGGAACAGCGACAACGGTTAGAAGCAGCAAAAGAGGGGTACAAAAGCGAAAAACGTCGTACAGAAAATGAGTACCTCAACGCGAAAATGAGAATTCAACAGCGTGTAAATAAACTATTATGGACCGGGCTGGGACTAATCAGCGTTTTGGGCGGAAGTTTAATTTATGTTAATATTCTGCTTAGAAAACGAGGAAAGGAAATAGAAAATCAGAAAAATGAAATCTCCCGAATGAATAGTTCTTTAGAGCGACGGGTGGAAGTACGGACTGCTGAGCTGCTGCTTGCCAATAAGGAGCTGAAACGTAAAAATAAGGAAATAGAAGAGGCTCTCCTTAAAGGCCAAACGCTGGAACGTAAACGAGTGGCGTCAGAACTACATGACAATTTGGGGGGCACACTCGCTGCCATTCAGTGGTATATAAATTCGCTACTGATTACCGAAGGCGCAAACAGCCAAAATAATTTCAATGACTTATACCATATGGTAGCTCGTGCCTATGGAGAAGTCCGGTTGCTGGCACACCATATGATGCCCGAAGTGCTGGAAAAAGAAGGATTAGAGAACGCACTCCACGAGCTTGCCATTCCAATTAACAAATCAAAACGTCTGCAACTAACGGTCGAAACTGAACCTGTGAGCGCCCACCTGACTACCAGGCAAAAATTTGAATTATACAGCATTGCCCTTGAATTGTGTACAAACATCCTCAAGCATGCACGCGCTACAGAAGCTTATCTACGGCTGAATCGAAATGCTGATGAAGTAATTATGGAAGTGAATGATAACGGCATTGGCATAGACGAGGACATTATAAAGCAAGGTATGGGCCTGAAGAACATTCAAAACCGATTAGATGCAGTCGGTGGACGGTATTCGTTACGCTCTCTAATGGGAGAAGGTACGATGGTTCTTATTTCAATTCCTTATCTAAATTCCCAATCGGGACCGGTGGAAGTAGTGGATCATGAGCCAGAAGAAAGCTGAAGCCCACCAAAGCCAAACCATTCATACCAGGCATTAGATCCTGCCATCCGCGCTCATTTATCTCAAATACATTTTTCTTTTCCTGAATCTGTTTAAGTGTTTGATATAATTTTTTGGGTCGCCAGCGAGGTCTTCTAACCGTTTCTGTCATAATTAAACAAAGACAGCGATATACGTACATTCCGTCTCCGGGCGGAAGGCCATTAATGTGCAATGCTGCCTCTACATGCTCAGGTGCAATACATGGCATCTTCTTATTTCTGATAAGATTCAATAGATACAAAATATATCGATGAAGCATGGATAAAATCGGGTGTTTGTTAGGATAGTTATAAACAGCTAATAACTGAGTACAAAGTAGAGGTTCTGTATCTGATAAAGTTGCCTTTAGGTTTGGAGCTGTGCGTTCTATTATATAGTGGTAAAACGGATTATCTATGTATTTGTTCAACACAAAAAGGAACAGGGCTGGACCAATAAAACCACGCTCCCAATCTTTTTTTAACTGTTCGTATTCTGGTATATCCTGATTATTTGGTTTGGCACCAATCCAAACACTCTTTTGTGCCGTCAGGACAGCAACCTCCCGGCACAAAAAATCAGCTACTTCAATGGCTCCCTGCAACCAGAATGATGTAAAAGCTGATTTTGGTCTTACTAAATCATTACCGCTAAAAAGATTGAAGTCATATTGATAAAAAGAGCCAGGAGTTAAATGAATTGTTTCAAGATCATTAATTTTTTGAGCTTTTTTTAATGCGTCGATCAGTAAGTCGGCAGGAGGTATTCCCGTCGTACCTGAGGGTAGGGTAAGCGCCCAGGCGATTATTACCTCGGCTAGCCAACTACAACGCATTTCCCCAAAACTTTCATCAACAACGGGGTCTTCTGCAAAGCCGATACCCGATAAAATCTTTTTAGTAAAAAGCGGTAATCGATCAATCAAATGATCTCGGATGAAGGGGTATATCTGGAGAATTGTCCAGCTCCCTGTCACAAATTGTCGTTGAGGAAGATACAAAATAATTCGATCACATCTATTTGGATCTTTATTTGAAGGTAGGTATTTAATTAAAAAATGAACATTAACAGCATCTAAATGAGTTATTAATAGATTTGTGACTGATTCTGCCAAATCAGGATATGGATGAAAATAAAACCGGATAAACTGATTTTCAAATGCAAAGCCCGGTTGAATACTATCCGAAAACACGTAGTGGTCCTCTGGAATATTGGTGCGAGGTATATGATTAAATAAAAGAATAGTTTTGTCTTTACTGAGTTTGTTATCTAAGTAACTGCCCGGAGCTACCGTAAACCGGTCAGTGTTTTGTTCAACAAGTGCTTCACCTGTAGTTAACTTTTCCGGGTTTTTCAGATAGGCTACCTTATTCTGCTCTGGACGCTTTTTAAGTGAATAGGTGCGTAGTGGCGGGCCTGGGGATGAGGGCTGGTCAGCAACCGGCGTAAGATCTGACCGGCCTAATACATAGAAAGTCTGATAAAAATATTCCTTAAGTTTATTTATATCCTCAACGGTATCCCCTGACTCCAGGCGAAACAGGGAAAACTCTGAATTGGCAGAACACCAGGATGATAAACTTATCCATTGATTTGGCGCAATAGCTACTTCTAATTCTCCGTCTCTTACTCGTACAAATGTGAGTAATTCACGAATGATCTTTTCAATATACATTTCAAAATGATCTCAAAAGATTTGAATTTAGCAAAACACGAGTCAAAAGAAACTCTACACGCTCGCTAAGTTTATTATTCACTTCTTTGATGGTTCTAGCCTGTGCTGCATCACCTAACAACCGTTCTAAAAGACCTACAGCCGATAGCTTTATGACTTTACAAAACCACTCCTCGAACATCAGGTCAGGTGGTTTCGAGCATACATTTGTATAAGCCCTATAATAGTCCTGGCTGGCCGCCAAGACTATAGCATGGTTAACATTCATTTTCATGTAAGCGTCTAGTATACTCTGGAAAAAACAGGCTGCATCCCAATCGGCATCTCCCCATCCTGCAAATTCCCAATCACATAATTTTACGTTCTGTATGTTGCCTTCTTTGCTTTGAACCAGGAGATTTGTGAAAACTGCATCACCGTGAATCAGTCGGTCTGACTTCCAGGCATAATTTAAATTTTGGAGTACATCACTCAGACCTGATTCTAAAGTTAATGACAGCAACCAGTTTCGTTTTACTGGGGACAATAATTCATGGTTAAAAAAACAAGATAGAAAAGCAATATTATCAGCCAGAAAAGGAGGTTTAAAGAAATAAAAAGGAAGTGTGCTTTTTGTGTTTTTTACAATACAGGTTGCCTGTTGGTGGAAAATAGCTAGAGTCTCTGCAACTTTCCGGGTTAAATTTCCATCTAATAATAATTTTGACAGGGATATGCTATTTTGATTGGATAAACTGATATGTTCTGAAAAAAAATCAGTTATTAAGATTTTATGAATAGGATCGTAGAAAATATATTGTGGGGAAGAATTTTGTAATAAAGCTACTTCTCTAATTATTTTTAGCGTATGAGCTTCATTTGCGATTGTAAATCTTTGGCTGTCAGTAAGTTGGAAAGGTTGTTTGACAAACCAGGATTTCCCATCAGGCCATTCTGCTTTAAATATCCGACGTTGTGTATTAAAATTTATACTTTGAATGGCTTTGGGAACAATACCTACACCATTCCTGCCTATTAGGTAATGGAACAGCCGGTAATTATTAAGCAGATAAGCCATTTTCCTTATGGGAACAGAAATAATCGTTGAGTTTGGTGACCCGTTCTTGGTGAAGATGAGTCTGCAAAGAAACTGGTATCTCTTACGTTTATAAGATCAGCAAATGTTTTGTCATTTTTTATTTCGCTACTGCCTCGCCGTTTATAATATAAACGAGCTGCACTTTTAATACGCAATTGAGTCTGTAGCCTGATATCGCCGTGATCACTTCTGTTATAAATAAAAAAGACACATGGTCCAATCGCTGTCAGGTTCCCGGCAGAGTTCCGTACTACTTTCCCTTTAAGATAGAGTCCAATAACTTCGTTAAAATCAGGATCTAAATCTCCTGCTAACTTGAAAATTGCCGTTTTGTTTTCAATTGCTGCTTTTGTCATACGGCAGTTATTGATGACCAGGAATTCACCGTCGTTATCTATGTAGGCTTCAAAAGAACCGTCTTCGGCGAATTGGGATAAGTCTTGGTCTTGTTCTAACATGGTAAGTGCGTTTTATGGATTTTTTATAGAAAGTGGAGGCTACGAAATTGTATTGCGTATTAGAAGATTACCAGCCCTTGCTTCTATGCAACGGCCTTTCAGAAAATACATACTAAAACTACAAGCTTTTGTGACGAATATTATATGTAAATTTTCTTATATGCAAACTTTTCCGTTATTTTCTGTAGTTATTAGGTGTTCTGCTATTTGTTTAAGCACGTATATGCAAAGTAAAATCTCACCTGCCCTGTTTTCGTTATATTTGGGTAATTCTATTAGAACCTCATCTATGCGTATCTGGCTTGTGTGTTGCCTATGCTGGAGCCTGAAAATAAATCAGGGTTGGGCGCAGACGCGTAGAATCACGCCTGTTGCTGTAAAGCCTGTGCCCACACCGCCGAAGAGCACTACCTTTACCATTGGTGCCAAAGACGAATCGACGCAGACGGACCTGGCCGCAACCTACAGCATTCAGGCGGTGCTGGCTAAAAAATATTACAAAGGCACCAGTAAACCCGGAAAACCCTACTCGTTTGCGCTCGAACGCAGCGATACCCTGGTGGTGACCACGCGGGTGCCGGGCTACGACACTATCGAAGAGGTGATGGTGGTGTCCTGCGATACCTGCGGCATGTACGAACATATCGCCCTGATGGAAAAAGAATCGGCGGTGTTTACCGACCTGCGGGCCAACCAGACCATCCGGCTCGACAATGTGTATTTCGATCAGGGCAGTTATGTTTTGCGTAAGGACTCCCATTTGCAGCTCGATAAACTGCTGAACACGCTGCGAGCCAATCCGAACCTGAAAATTGAGATTGGCGGCCATACTGATAATGTGGGCGACCGGCGGCTGAACCTGCTTTTGTCGGAACACCGGGCGAAGGTAATCGCCAACTACCTTATCAGCAAAGGTATAGCCGAGAGCAGGCTGCGGTACGTGGGCTACGGCGATGCCCGGCCTATTGCCCCCAATGACGTGGAAGCGAATAAGGAAAAGAACCGGCGCGTCGAGTTTCTGGTGCTGGAAAACTGATTCACGAAACCTGATTTACCCCAATGTCCGGATCGGCTACTCTTCGGTTTGCGGGCGTATACGCGCTCCTGACCAGCCTGGAAATTGTTGGCGAGACCCTGCCCGTCAAACTGCTGCATTACGGCTGCAAGCCCCTGCTGATGCTTTCCCTGCTTGTCTATCTGTACACAAGCCGGCCGAAAGAGGGCATGACCCGCTCCCTGCGCTGGATAGTCGCCGGGCTGTTTTTTGCCCTGGCCGGCGATGTATTTCTGATGATTCGGGAGGTAGATCTGTTTGCCCCCGGACTGGCCTCGTTTCTGCTGATGCAGTTGTGTTACATCGCAGCGTTTCGTATATCAATTCGGGAGGGAGGCAAGGTGCTCTCCCTGCGGCAGGTTGTCAGTAAGGCGTTGCCGTTTGTGATTTATCTCGCTGTTTTTCTGTATTTCCTATATACTCCGTTGATGCGAAACCCGGCTACGGCTTCTTTGTGGGTACCGGTGGTGGTGTATGTCCTGTGCATAAGCAGCATGGGTATACTGGCAACCTTACGCCGGGGTTCGGTTCCGGCAGCCAGTTACCGCCGGGTTTTAGCAGGAGCTCTGCTTTTCATGCTGTCCGACTCGCTCATAGCTATCAACAAATTCATGGTGCCGGTGCCGGCCGGTGCCCTGCTGGTCATGAGCACCTACGCGGCTGCCCAGTACGGTATCGTGACGGGAATGCTTGTTTCCGCTTTCGCCGGGTGGCAAAAGAAATCCTCTGGTTTGCAACACTTTTTTCTGAATATGAAGCCTATACGAAATCGACTTCCCGGCTTCAAAGCTACCTGCATCCTGGTTGGTGTTCTTAATATAATTTTCGCGGGCAGCATGTTCGCTCAGGGCGTCATAAAAAGCATGGCGCAGTTCAAGGTGCCATCTGTTGTGCTGGCATCACCGCATTATGAAGATGCTATGTTCTTTGTTTTTCTGCACATGTTCATGATCGGGGCGCTTGTCATTATGATCGGTATACTGGCCGAAGACCCGCTTAAAAAAGTATGGGTCGCCAGGGCGCTTGTGCTCATGCACCTCGTTTATGCTTACTTCGACATCCGGAGTTCCGATACCTATTTCGGTAATGCCTTGTACCAGGGGCCTTCGTCTGTCGTTCCCGTTTACATCGACCTGTTTTATGTGGTGCTGTTCCTCCGGCTCAGCTTTGCTCGGGAGCAGCAGGAAGTTGTGCCGGTGACTGGCAGGCGCAAACAGAAGCTGACTCGTCTTTCGTGAATAGCACTCGGTACCGCACGAAATCTGCTACCAAAGATATGGGTTAAGGCTGATAATGATGAGGCCGGGCACATCGTTGGCCTGCCGCTGCCGAACAATAAGGTTACTTACGTGTTTTGGGATAACGATCAGTAACCTATCCCATATGCAGCGGAGAAAGAGGCCCTTTTACATCATTACACACCGGTCAAATACAATCAAAGACACACAGGACGCCTTACGTCTGGGTGCCAACGCCATCGAGCTCGACATCTGTCACCATGAAGGACACTATTATGTATCCCACTCTGCCCCCCTTACCTACGAGGGTACTCCTACAGTTGCGGAGTATCTGGACGGGCTTAGCGAACTCCTTCGGACCCATAGGTATAACCTGGCACTCGCCATTTTTGATTTAAAACACAATGATTTTGACATTGATGATCTGGTATCGGTTATCCGGCAGCACCTTACCGGAGACATTGGCGAAGGCGTGACGATTCTGCTGACGCATGCCGACGATGAGAATTTTATAAAGAGCTATTCGGGGCAATACCCGAATGTGGGTGTGGGCGTCGACGAATCAAACCTGACCCCGGCCGAGCTGGAACAAATTTTCCTACAGGCCGGTCAGCAGAACTTTTCCTATGCCGACGGAATTACCACCTTTCTGGATAAACCCGACGTGTTTGCCAATGTCACAGCCGCACAGGATTGTGCATTCCGGAACGAACCGAACAGCTTTGCCCTTATTTACACCTGGGTGCTGATGCTGGAAGACTCTATGCGTAAATACCTCGACGCCTATGTTGACGGTATCTTTGTTGACCCGCCATACATCGAAAAGCTCCGGAATCTCGTCACCGCAGCCCCGTACGATGCCGTGTATGAACTGGCTCAAAATGGACACAATCCGTACACTGCTACCCGCCTGCCCAAATACAAATTGCGGATAAAAACAAGTGATACCCTGCTGGCCGGCTCCGATGCCTTTTATGTGTTTACGCTTACCGGCACGGCCGGAACGTTGTGTAGCCTGCCGTTTAACAGTAACCTGGGTGGGCGGCTGAACCGCGATACCGAAACCTGCATCCGGCTGGAAGGCCTGGATATCGGCGAAATCCGGAGTCTGACTATTGAACCGCTCACCAGCGACTTTTCGTCCGACTGGCTACCCGAAGCCATTGTTGTCGAAAGCAAGTGGCTCGACCAACCGGTAACCTTCGTATATAACACCGACGGCTCGTCTGAACAATGGATTACAAAGGAGGATGGTGCCGTAACCCGGTTGCCGCTGGTATAGTCCAGACGCATCACCGCAGCCCGTTGGCTTATCCGCCTTTAATTAGACCGGGCCGGCCGGATTTGCAGCGGGGTCGCCAGGGAGCCCGGACCCCTGATGCGGTATGCATTGCGGTGAATGACCGTACGTATGGGCCGGCGCTGCTGGAGCAGTGCTATGCCGGTTATCGTATCTGTTCTGGATTGGGTATAGAAACCAAACGAGTTATCGATAACGGTTAGGTCGTTGCCCACGCCCTCGCCAACTACCCCGTAGCGCAGGCTGAAGTCGGAGCGGTTACCCCTGATCTGGACATACCCCTTTTTGGCCATTAGCGGATCAATATAGAACATCTGGTAAGGGTAGCCGGTTGGCGCCGACGCTGCCTGACCGGCTACCGTTCTGGAAGCCGGCCCTGCGGTGTAGACATTGTTTTCCCAGCTATGGTTGTAGCCGCCATAGGACCAGAACGGCGTCCAGCAGCGGCCCTGTACCCGGTTGCCTGCCACCCGCATGTGCCTTCCCCGGAGCTGAATACCCACGTAGCAATCAACAATGGTATTGTCTTCGATCAGGATATGCTCCGAGCCACCGTGCGAGCCGATGCCCATGTTCTGTCCCTGAGCAAACAGGTTCTGGCCCCGCTCGTCCAGGCCCGAACCAACGACCCTATTCTGGTGTACCCAACCGTAGCGGGCCGGCCCCGACCCGCTGCCCCAGGCGCTGAAGTCGGCGAGTTTTCGGTTGTTGCGGGAATGAACCTGATAAATATTGGTGTACATACCCCCGTATACTACGATGCCGTAGCCTTCACCGCCCAGGTTAGAACCTGATACGGCTCCGTGGTGGATTTTGGTATTGTAGCAGGCATAGAGCAGAATACCGGCCTTCTGTCCGTTCCCGATCCGGAAGCGCTGAATCTCCGCGTTGACGTAATGCCATACCGACAGGTTGATGTTCCGGTTACCACCGCCCTGCCGGCGAATAGCCACATCGGTCAAGCGGAAGGCAACGGGCCGGTAGGCCGATACGGTCACGGTTTCGGCGGGTACGTCGTAGCTATCCTGCAACGTATCTTTCAGCGTAACCGACGTACCCTGAACAGCCCGGATCAGGTGAACCTCCCCGGCATTGTTGCCACCCAGCTCCCAGATTCGGGAGCTGGTCAGGGTAAGGAGCATACCCGCAACCAGTCCACCGGTGTTGGTAAGCGTTATGGTTCGGGCACCGATGCGGGCACTGCGGGCAAGCCGGCTTTGGTGCGCCGTAGCCGGATTCTCTGCCCTGACCGCTTCTTCGTCGGGCCGACCAGCCGGAAACAGCAGCGTAGCCGTTTTGCCCGGCTGCGTAGACGCAAACTGCACAGAACCGGTCAGGCTGAGGGGTTGGCTGATGAAGTAAGTTCGGGGCTCCAGCCGTACGGCTTTACCGGCCGTCTGGCAGCGGTGAATGTAATGCACCAGCGCGGTATAATCGTCCGTCACGCCATCACCCCGCATGCCCTCGTAACCTCCAGGATTTCTTGGGGGGAGCATCGCCACCAGATTCCCAAGCAGGAGCCATGTCCAGATCAGTTGCGTCATTTACAGAATACATGAGTACGAATGTACAGGTTACCTGATTGAACAGGTGTACTTTTTCGTTACTTTTATCGCATTAAACGCTGCTAATATACCACCCCGTCCGTTCCGGCCTTCCAGAAGGTCTGGATGTTTAGTGTCCAAAGCGTGAACGGCTCCACCGAATTACCGCAGGCAGGTAGTCGGTCTTCACTTCCATTTTCAATTCTGTTAGCAGCATGACAATCCATACAGATTCTATAATTGCCATTTTGGGTGGTTCGGGTAAAGCCGGGCGACCCCTGGTTACCGAAACCCTGGCAGCGGGCTACCGGGTGCGCCTGCTGTTGCGCCAGCCGCAGGCGTTTAACCTAACGCATGAGCGGCTGGACGTTATCCAGGGTGACGTCCGCGATCCTGATTCGCTGTTTTCGTTACTTCAGGGAAGTACTGCCTTGTTAAGTACACTGGGCCATACCAGGGGAGAAGTTACCCCCACGATAGCTATTGCCACCAGCAACTATGTAGCGGCAATGGAGCAGCTTGGCGTGAGCCGGTGCGTGGTGGTAACGAGTCTGTTTGCTACGGGCCATGAGCAAGTGGACGAAAAGACGCAGCAGGCCGCTGAGTATATGCAGCAGCACTACCCCTTGTTCATGGACGATCGGCGGCTTGAGTTCAGGTTGCTTTCCGAAAGCAGGCTGGACTGGACGTATGTACGGGTGCCGCTCATTGTCCAGCAGCCGGCAGTGGGCGGTGTGGTGGTTAATCTGAACCACCTGCCGGGGCAACAGATTACGGCCGTTGACTTGGCCCGGTTTCTGATCAGCCAGCTTACCGACACGCGTTACATCCGACAAGCGCCGTTTATCGCCAGTAGACCGGAGTGAACAGGTAGTTTATAATGAGAAGAGGAAGGCCGGTATTATGCTGGCCTTCCCTATATTCGTGTACATCCATTCCTGCTACTGCCCCATGAAACACATTCGTCTCTTCCTGCTGTTGTTGGGGCTGTTTGCGCCGGCGACAAGTTGGCCCCAACCGGCCTACACCCAGCCGGAGGTTGATGTCCTGCACTACCAGTTTTCGCTGACCCTATCCGACAGCAGTAATCAGATACAGGGTGAGGTCACCATTCGGTTTAACCGGCAGCCGCAGCGGGATTCTGTCTGGTTCGATCTGGTAGGGAGGAGCGCCGATACGTCCCGCTACGGTATGCGCGTTAAAGCGGTACGACTGGGTGAGAACCAGTCTGTGCCCTTTACCCACCGCAGCAATCGGGTGTTCGTAAGCCTGCCAAAAACCAATTCCGGCCAGCAGGAGATCACCATTTCCTACGAAGGCGTTCCGGCTAAGGGGCTAATCATCAGCCGGAACAAGTTTGGGGAGCGCACCTTTTTTGGGGATAACTGGCCCAACAACGCCCGCTACTGGCTTGCCGTGGTTGATCATCCGTCCGATAAGGCCACCTGTGCGTTTCGGGTGACCGCTCCGGCCCATTACCGGGTGATTGCCAACGGTAAATTAGTTGCCCAGCAGGACCTGCCCGATAACCGGCGGCTGACGCACTGGCACGAGTCGGTACCCATCCCCACCAAGGTAATGGTGATTGGGGCGGCTCGTTTTGCGGTTGAGCCGGTGGGGCAGGTCGACGGCATACCTGTCGAAAGCTGGCTCTTTCCGAACGACAGCAGCCGGGGCGTTGTCGACTACCGGCCGGCAAAGGATATTCTTGCCTATTTTGTCGAATACATTGGTCCGTTTCCGTATGAGAAACTGGCCAATGTCCAGTCGAAGACCAGCTTCGGCGGCATGGAAAACGCCAGTTGTATTTTCTACAACGAAAAAATGATTGCGGGCCGGCAGAACCTGCCGATCGAGCGGGTGGTAGCGCACGAAATTGCGCACCAGTGGTTTGGCGATTCGGCCACCGAAGCCGACTGGTCTCAGATCTGGCTCAGCGAAGGCTTTGCCACCTACTGTTCGCTGCTATACCTCGAACATGCTTATGGCCGCGACACCCTAAACCGCTACCTGAATGAAGACAAAGGCCAGATTTTCAGGTTTGTTGCGCAGCGGCCGGGTAGTACGGTCGTGCAGACCAGCACGCGGGACCTGACGGCCCTGCTCAATCCGAATTCGTACCAGAAAGGGGGCTGGGTGTTGCACATGCTGCGCTACGAACTCGGCGACGATGCGTTCCGGCGGGGTATCCGGGCCTATTACCAGCGCTTCCGCGACGGCAACGCCCGCACCAGCGACTTCCAGGCCATCATGGAGCAGGTGGCCGGCCGCTCGCTGAACCAGTTCTTTCGGCAGTGGCTCTATGAGCCCGCTTATCCGGTGGTGACCTGGACCTGGCAGTATAACCCCGCTAAAAAAGCGGTGGTCATTACCGCGCAGCAGAAACCGGCTGTTCAGGGTGCAACGGCCCGGAAGCCGTTTGCGTTGCCGCTGGTATTTAGCTTTCTGGATGCAGCGGGCCGGGAGGTGTTCCGGTCGGGCCGGCTGCGGTTTAGCCGGTCAACCCAGCAATTTACCATTCCGGTACGCCAGAAACCGGCAACCATCGTGCCTGATCCCGATAATGGGGTGTTAATGAAGATCAGTAGATTGTAACCTGGCGCATTCGACCGAGGGCTGACGTATAATTGCTACCGGACTATCGGCTTTCTGAAACCGTACAAGAAACAGACGTACAACCAAGCTGATCAGCTATCGACGCAAATGGCCCGCATCATGAAGGCGATGCTGGTCAAGCAGACAAATAGTAGTGTCTATGTCTTTTTGCTGAAAAAATGAGTTCAGGTTGCAGGGATTTCTATACCACTATCTCAGAAAGAAATTACCTACGAGAAATACGCCCTCTGAATCGGAGGAAGTTATTTCTTTGAAAATGGCTTCAGGCTCTTTTAGTTTAATTATCATTCTATTAACTTGGTCAGCAGGAAGGTGAATGCGCTTGCCTACATAAAAAATTCCCGTAAACGAATAGGAGAGCCATAATTATGATTTATAAAGCTACTCCTGTTCTTCCGGATTCAGCCGTTTCGCGTCCTTAGCTACATCTACATATTATTCTACCTATCTCATGAAATTAAATCACTTCACCGTTATTCTTCTGCTGATAACTTTACTACTAAGCGCATGTTCAACAACCAGGATGAATTTTGTCAATTCGTCTATCGTACCTGCCGCTGGGGGCAAAGCGACTGTAAAAAAGGATAAGAATAAAAACTTCGTAATCGAGGTCGACATTTTTAATTTGGCAGAACCTCAAAAACTTACTCCGTCTAAAGGGGCATACCTGGTTTGGATGGAATCGACGGGAAATTCAGTTAAGAAACTGGGGCAAATCGTTTCCGCTTCCGGTACTTTTTCCAAAGCATTAAAGGGGAGTTTGAGAGCAACTACGATTGCTGAACCGCTCCGTATCTTTATTACGGCCGAAGATGATGTTACTATTCAATATCCGGTTGGACAAACGGTTCTGACGACGCAAAGCCGTAATTATGAATAGCCCAACTGAAGGGGGAGCATAAACAAGCCTGGGGTATCCCATCTCTGATCACTAAGTAGATAGATTCAGCCAGCACCGTATTCAGTCCAGAACACGGTCTGAGTCGTAGCCCCTATTTTACCATCCCATTTTTTTAAGCTCTCCTGATTTGCGTAATTACCTGCATGCTGAGCGAGTAAAATCGTACAAGAATACCTTACCTTTCAACTAAAATCACTGGATTTTAAGTCTTAATTTCCTTAAACGTCTGCGGCTATGCTGGTCAATAATCCCAAAATTCCGAGAACCAACCGTACGGATTCGCTCACCCGATTCAGTCTGATGATCCGGGACCGTTTCAGCCTGGAAGAAGATAAAGCCGACGAAGCGGGTATCATTCAGTCTATTAGCCGAGGCATTGAGTTCCGGGGCGTTAACCTGTGGACACTTATTTTTGCCATCTTCATTGCTTCCATAGGCCTCAATGTCAATTCTACGGCGGTCATTATCGGGGCCATGCTGATTTCCCCGTTAATGGGGCCGATCATGGGAGTTGGTTTAGGCATTGGTATCAATGATTTAGCGTTGATTCAGCGGGCCCTGAAAAACCTGAGCATCGCTGTTTTTATTAGTCTGTTGACATCAACTCTTTACTTTTTTATCAGTCCGCTGCACATTGCCCAGTCTGAGTTACTGGCTCGTACCTCACCTACCGTCTGGGATGCGTTTATCGCTTTTTTTGGCGGTCTGGCGGGTATTGTCGCGGGATCGCGCCGGGAAAAAGTAACCAACGTGATTCCTGGCGTGGCTATTGCTACAGCACTCATGCCTCCGCTCTGCACGGCCGGTTATGGCCTGTCGATTGGGAATCTGTATTATTTTGCCGGCGCGTTTTACCTGTTTCTCATTAATAGTGTCTGTATCAGCTTATCTACCTTTCTGATTGTTCGGTTTTTAAACTTTCAGCAGAAAGAGTACCCTTCTCCTGATGTGGAACACCGGGTTCGGAATACCATCTGGGTTGCTGTCCTGATTGTAGTCGTACCCAGTAGTTATCTGGGGTATCAGATTGTCCGCAAAACAATTTTTGAGCAGTCAGCTAAACGCTTTGTAACGGCCGAATGTAATTTTAAGTATCGGCAGGTGATCATTTATAACGCCCGCTTTAACCGCCAGCAAAGTACCTTAGAACTCTCGCTGATCGGAGAACCCCTTCCAACCGATTCAATCAATCTGTTACGGGCCAAAATGCCTGCTTATGGCCTGGATAAGACCAACCTGGTGGTGAAACAGGGTAATCTCAAAGATACAGAAATTGATGTAGATGCGCTGAAAACGACATTGGCCAATCAGGTCATTCAATACAGCCAGTTCACCATTGCCCAAAAAGACCGCACCATCGACTCCTTGCGGAGGTACATTAATTTAACCCAAACCTCGCACTTACCCGTATCGGATCTTAGAAACGAACTGAAAACTCTCATGCCTGATGTGCAGACGTTTAGCGCTGCCCGGTCCCTGGTGATGAACGCCAGCAGTAACAAACCCGATACGGTCATGCTGGTTTACGCTAAATTTTTCCGCAAGCATAAAGTGGGGGAAAAACGACGGATTGAGCGGTGGCTGCAAACCCGTACCCAAAGCAAGCGCATTAAATTGGTAATAGAATGAGCAAGCGCTGTAAGCGTATCTGTGGACTGTAGACATGACGGCCAGACTACTATATATTGAAGATGACAAACGCATTGTCGAGGCCACCCGGAAAGGCTTAACAAAGGAAGGGTTCGAGGTTGAGATAGCATATGATGGCGTAGCAGGCAGCCGGCTGGCCAGTACGTACCCGTATGACCTTATTCTGCTGGACATTAACTTACCGCTAATGAACGGATTTGAGGTATGTGACGCCATTCGGCAACGCGGCATCGCTACGCCCATCCTGATGCTTACCGCTTTAGGCGATATTGATGACCGGGTCAAGGGACTTAATCAGGGTGCCGACGGGTATCTGGTCAAGCCGTTTAACTTTCGTGAACTTCTAGCCCGCATCCACGCCCTCCTGCGTCGCTCCAAGATGGCGTATGAGCAGAACGCCGAACTGCTGCGCGAAGCGGACCTGGAAATGAATTTGATTGCCAAGACTGTTTCGCGAAACGGCCAGGTAATAAAACTAACCGCCCGTGAATACGAGATGCTTGAATACATGCTTCGGAACAAAGGGCGGGTGCTATCCAAAATAGATATAGCCGAGAGCATCTGGGACATGAATGCCGACACCAATCCCAACGTCATCGAGGTGTTCATCAACTATCTGCGCAAAAAAATTGATCACGATTTTGAGCCTAAACTGATTCATACAAAACGCGGCTTAGGGTACGTACTCCACGCGGAATAAGCCATGAAGATCCGGCACAAAATAGCGGTACAATTTACGGTACTGGTTGCCGTCATCTTATTGGTATTCTGTGTCGTGTTACATTGGACGGCCGAAACCCAGCGTCAGCAGAATATCTACTCGCTGCTTCAGCGCCGGGCCGCCACCACCGCCCGACTGCTGGTAGACGTTCGCGAGTTTGATGCGAATCTGTTGCGTCTGCTGGATAAAAACTCGGCGGCCAAATTGCCCAACGAAGAAACGTTTGTGTTTGATTATAAAGACCGGCTCATTTTCGCAACCGCCAATCGAAGGCCTGCCTACCTCACTAAACACCTGGCCGACGACATCCGGATCAATCGCACCGTAACCTTCCAGGATGGTGGCCAGGAAGTGGTCGGGATTATCTTCACGGGTCAGTATGACCGGTTTGTGGTGGTGGCAGCCGCCACGGACACCGCCGGCCGGCTACAGGTACGTAAACTCGCTCGTACACTCACCATCGGCTTCTGGATAGGCATTCTGCTGACCGTCGGTTTGTCCGTCCTGTTTGCCCGGCAGTCGCTGCGGCCTTTCCAGCGGATTAATCAGCAGATCGCCTTTATCACGGCCAGGAATCTGAGCTGGCGCATCGCTGAAGGAAGTAATCGGGACGAAATCGCCGATCTGGCCACCAATTTCAACCAGATGCTCCGGCGGCTCGAGCAGGCCTTCCGGCAGCAGAAACAATTCGTATCGCACGCGTCGCACGAACTGCGTACGCCCCTGTCGGCCATGAAAACCGAAATCCAGGTAGGCCTTGAACAACCCCATTCCCTTGAGGAACACCGGCAGATTCTGGCTAACTTACAAAACGATACCGAACGGCTCATCGACTTGTCAAACGGACTGCTTCAACTGGCGCGGCTAACCGATAATACAGTCGAGGCATTGGCGTTCGAGCCGCTCCATCTGGAAGAAGTCCTGCTGGACGCCCGGCAGGAAGTAAAGCAGTCCAATGCATCATGTCGGATTACGTTTGACTATGCGCAATTGCCGGAAGACAACAGCAGCACCCTGGTTCAGGGGAACGCAACATTGCTGAAAAACGCCGTTGTCAACCTGCTGTCCAACGCCTGCAAATACAGCCCCGACCGGCAGGCTGAATTGCTGCTGGGCTTTGATGCCACCCATTGCATCGTTACAGTCAGAGACAAGGGTATTGGCATTGCCGCAGAGGACCTGCCCCACATCTTCGAGCTATTTTACCGCGCCCAGCACACACCGGTCCAGTCCGGAGGTTTCGGCGCTGGCCTCTCAGTGACCCATCGGATCGTCGAACTGCACAAGGGTACGATCGACGTCAAAAGTACCCTGCACCAGGGCTCTGAGTTCACCATCCGCCTGCCCCGGAGCTGATTTTTAAGTCTGGCCGCCACTTTCTTAAAAGCGCTCTAAGTTTCCATTAAGCTACCCTTAAGATTCATATGTTATATTGATAGTGTTAAAGTTATGTTTCACACTTAAATAATTATAGATATGAGTTACAGTCAAGCAAAAACAGCCACGATCTGGCTATCCATATTATCCTTATTCTTATTAGGCAGCAGCCTTTACTACTGGAACAGAAGTGGTAACCTGAACCGCCTGAACCATAAAACCGAGCTTAAGGCCGATTCGCTGCTTTCGGTCAAACTGGACCTGGAGCGCAATATCAGGCAAATCAGCGATGAACTAAACGGCCAGCTTAGCGAAGTCAAAACCCTGAACCTCAAACTGGAGTACCGGGTGGAGTCGACGCAGAATAAGCTTCAGGCAAAAAACAACCTGCTCAACAAACTTCGTCAGCGGAACGCCACGACGGTTTCTCAACTGAACAAACAGGTTGCCGACTTGACCGGCATGCGCAACAACCTGCAGGGTGAGTTAACGCAGGTCAAATCACGGTATCAGCAATCACTGACCGACAACACCAGTCTGAAAGACAATTCGGCCACGCTGGCCGAGCAGAACAAGACGCTCAGCCGTGAACTGACGGAACTGAAAACGTTGATTACAGCCGACAACTTCCGGGTCGATGTTCGGAAGCCGAACCACAAGCTGACGGCCAAAGCCAGAAAAGCCGACGAAGTACACGTGACCTGTATGCTTCCGTCTGTACTGCAACAGAACGGTGGTCAAACCCTGTATATGAGCATTACCGACATGAAGAATAACCCGATGGACGGTTTGGCGCGAACCAAAACGATCAAAACAAAGGAAACATCGTTCCAGATTCCGGTGCACGCAACGCAGCAGGTTGACATGGCCGAAACCCCACAGAAAGTTTCCCTAAACTATGAACCCTTGCATCGGGTAGCGTCGGGTACGTACAAAGTCAGCCTGTACACCGATACGGCTTATCTGGGTTCGACCGAGTTTAGCCTTCGCTAACCGGCGTTCGGTTGCACTACGATGCTGACCCGCAGGCAGATGCCTGGCTATAAGTAAATTCTAAGATCTGCTTAAGCTGCCCCTAAGCAAACCAGGCGACTTTTCGGACATCCCCAGAACCCCGCCCGTTGGAATCGCCACGGGGTCCTGGATGGCTGAAATAGCTGTGCTCACCTAAACCCACCAACAACCATGACCACTACAATCCGCCCCTTAACGATTTTTGATTACGATCGGCTTAAAATAGCCATGATGGAATCATACAGCACCATCGGCAGTCCCTACTGGCGTAAAGAACGGTTGCTGCGGCTGCTTCAGCTTTTTCCGGAAGGCCAGCTTTGCGCCGATATTGGCGGGCAGGTAGTTGGCTGCGCTCTGTCGATTATCGTCAACAGCGAGCAGGTGTACCGGCCGCATACGTACGAAGCGGTAACCGACAAGTATACCTTTAACACACACGACCCGGCCGGCGACGTCCTGTACGGCATCGAGGTTTTCGTCGACCCTGCGTACCGGGGCATCGGGCTGGGGCGACGCCTTTACAACGCCCGAAAAGACTGCTGCAAACGCCTGAACCTGCGCTCAATGGTAGCCGGTGGCCGGATTCCCAACTACCATTTGTACGCCGACCAGATGACTCCGCAGGAATACGTCGATCAGGTTACCCGGAACGCCCTATATGACCCAACCCTTAGCTTTCAGCTGGCCAATGGCTTTCGCGTGGAGCGCATCCTGCCACATTACCTGAAAGGCGACCATGAATCGTGCGAGTTTGCTACTCTGCTTACCTGGGAAGCGCAGTCCGAAGATCCAGTCCTTCCGTTTACCAAAACCAGCTTACCACTATGAAGACGTCAATCATTCATAAAATTCTTGTTCCCATCGATTACAGCGAGGCTTCGACCAACGCCCTCCGCCTGGCTATAGCCATGTGTCAGCGGCATAAGGCCCAACTTCGGCTGCTGCACATCATCAACTCCTCCCGCTATTCCGTCAATTCCATCGCCTTTGGTGCGGATTCGTGGGTATCCATTCCGCTGGAAGAAGCCGTTGACGCCGACGTCCGGCAACTGCGCCAATGGGCCGAAGAAAAGCTGCACGATCAATCCATCCAGTATTCGGTGGAATGCCGGGCCGGCGCAACTACCGATTGCCTGGTCGAAGCCGCCGAAGAGTTCGGCACCGACCTCATTGTGATGCACGCCCAAACGACGTCCGGGTTTCTTCAATACGTACTTGGTTCAACTACGTACCATGTCATCAAACAGGCTCCGTGTCCGGTACTAACTGTACCCGAACACGCCCAGATCAACGCGTTTCACGAGATTCTGTTTCCTGTGCGACCCGTTCCCGGTGCGATAACTAAATATAATTTAGCCCGGACAATCGCTCAGCGAAACCGCGCTCATTTAACGGTGTTGGGGTTATTTAATCAGGAAAGCTCCGAGATAATCAAAAGGCTCGGAACGGTCGTCTTATCCCTCAATAAGCTACTCGCAAAGGACGCCATTGATGCGCAGGTGCTGTTGTCGCAATCGGATTCGGCGGTTAAAACCGTTCTGGAACAGGCTGAAGAACGCCAGGCCGACTTGATTATCATCACTGCCGACAACGCGACTAGTGAGCACAGGCTGTTCAGGGGGCCTTTCTTTAAACAGTTAATCAACCGGGCACCGGTACCGGTCTTATCGATCAAACCCCGCTTACCGGTGACGAAAGCCAATGCTCAGGACAAGCCGCTCCCCATTCTACCTACGTTCAGGCAGTTTTTACCTGCTCTGCCTGGTTAATCTAACCATTGCCTTTATGAATACCCTGCATGAATTTTTAAATGTTGAATTAATCAAGCTTAAAGCCTATACCCTGACGGTGGCTGATGTTTGTTCAGCCCTGCTTATCATACTTATCGCGTGGACGTTTCTGTACGTACTGAAACGGTTCGTCCTGCGTGTTTTTTTTGCGCGACGCCAGGTAACGGTTGGTCACCAGTACGCCATCACCCAACTAATCAAATACATTATATACCCGGTTACCATCCTGCTCTCCTTACAGGCCCTGGGTATCCAGTTATCGGTCCTCCTGGCGGGGGCCGCTGCGTTGCTGGTCGGCATTGGGCTGGGGTTACAGCAAACGTTCAAGGACCTGCTTTCGGGCATAGTATTGCTGGTTGAGGGTACCGTTCGGGTCGGCGATATGGTGGTGATCAACGACACGATCGTTTTGGTGAAAGACATCGGTCTGCGCACTTCGACGGTCGAAACCCGCGACGACATTGTGAAGATCGTGCCAAATTCAAAACTGGTTGAAGATACGGTCATTAACTGGTCGCACAACAACCGCCCGACCCGGTTTCATGTCGATGTGGGTGTTGCTTACGGCAGTGACATAACGCTGGTTAAAAACCTGCTGCTTAAAGCGGCCGGCGAACATCCAAAAATTCTGCAGACTCCTGAAATGACCGTTCAGTTTCGGGAGTTTGGCTCTTCCTCGCTGGATTTCAAACTCTTTTTTTACAGTTACGAATTCCAGCGCATTGAGATGGTGAAAAGCGACCTTCGCTTTCGAATTGACGGTCTATTCCGCCAACATGGTATCTCCATTCCCTTCCCCCAGCAGGAAGTCTGGTTTCGGAACGAACTCGCTACTGCCCTTCCGAAAAGCCATGAGAATGTGTAACTAATGCGGGCGTGAGCGGACTGGTTAAACGCATGGCCTCGGACCAATTTTGTCAGCAGGTACTGCTTTACACAAACCGCCGACACGCTTCCTACAACATGCTGACCTTATGAATACAAGCAAAAAGAAAGCCATAAAAACAACAGGCTATCGGTCATATGCACTCCTGGCCGGTCTGTCGCTTATCGTCATGGCCATAGCTGCCGGTTATGCTTACGGTTATGTGTACGGTTCCCTGGTTGTCCAGGACAGTCCGGAAGCAACCCTGGATAATATCAGGTCATCCTTACGTATGTTTATTGGCGGCATTATCGGCTGGGTCGCCATTTTCGTTCTCGATATCCTGGCTGCCTGGGGGTTATACCGGTTTCTCAAAGAAGTCAATCCGCGTCTTTCACTCGCCACGGCCGTGGTTCGGATTGTTTATGCTTTCGTGTTAGGAGCAGCCATCTTACACCTCTTTACGGTGGTGGACCTGGCGGAAAACACCCCGTCGGCGGCTCCGCTAATGAATGAATTGAAGGCGTTTGAATCCATATGGTCGAAGGGGTTAATTATTTTCGGAGTCCATCTGTTCGGGTTGGGCGTCCTGACCATACAAGCCAGGCACATTCCCACCATTTTTGGCGGTTTGCTGATCTTTGCCGGCCTATGCTATTCCGGAATTCATCTGGCCAGGGAGGTAGCAACTTCCTACCAGGATCAACTTGTGAAGATCGAGATGGTCCTTAGCCTGCCAATGGCCCTGGCGGAAGTTGGCTTTGCTTTCTGGCTGATCCTTAAAGGCGGGAAAAGGGATGTAGTAACCTCAGCACACAGCTAGTATGAAAATCATGAAAAGAATAGTCCTGGTTATGGCCATTCTCATCCTGGTCATGGTTGTGGCGGTGGCAGGTATCATCCTCATCGACAGAAGCCAAACGGCTTACCTGGATGTCGACAGTAACCCGGAGTTTGCCCCGAACGCCTATCTGATCAGGCATGTCAATGTTGTGCCCATGACGTCGGATACCGTGCTTATGGATCAAATGGTGCTTATTCGGGAGGGAGTGATTGCCGGGATAGCCGATACGATCACGGAGGCCAAAGCGGAGGTGATCGATGCCAACGGGGGGTACTTATCGCCGGGCCTCATTGATATGCATGTGCATGTGTGGGACAAATACGAACTGGGTTTGTACCTGGCCAATGGAATAACGACGGTGCGAAACCTGTGGGGGCACCCGATGCACCTCCGGATGAAGGAAGCCATTAACCAGGAAGCGGTGATTGGACCCCTGTTTTACACCTCCGGCCCCAAGCTCACCGGTCCGGAGTATATCGGCGATGATAACCGCCAACTGTTCACACCCGAAGAAGCGGGCTCCAAAGTCGTTGAATACAAAGAACGAGGCTATGATTTTATCAAAACCTACAACGGACTGACCCGTGAACTTTTCGATGCGATCATTGCCAAAGCCAACGCGCTGGATGTTGACATTGTCGCCCACCCCAGCGCCAACGTACCGTATCGCTACCATTTCAGACCCGAAATCGTTACCATTGAGCACACCGAAGATATCGTACAGCAACCGCTGGAATACCAGCTGGACACGGCTAAATTAAGTGAGGTGGTCGATTGGTACGCGGCTCACCCTACTACCGCCCACTGCCCGACCCTGGTGGTGTATCACAATATTTACCGACTTCTGACCGAAGCCGACATACTAAACGCCGAAGAACTTAATTACATGAACCCCCTGATTCGGGCAGTGGACAGCAAAGCCCAGTATGATCGCTGGATCGGAACAAAAGCCAATGACTCAACCCTCGTGGGCAGAATAAAAAATCAACACGATTTTCATTTGTATTCGATTAAAAAGCTCCATGAGCGCGGAGTACCGATCGTGGCCGGCACCGATGCAGGCATTAGTATAACACCGGCGGGCTACTCCCTGCACCAGGAACTGAATTTCTATACCCAGGCCGGCATGAGCAACTACGAGGCCTTGCAAACCGCGACGATTAACCCGTCCAGAACCCACGATTTCCTGACTAACCAGGGAAGTATCGAAGTAGGGAAAGTGGCCAATCTGATCCTGACAGAGAATAATCCTCTGGAGGATCTGGACGTGCTTAAAAACCCTGAACTTATCCTGGTCAGGGGGCGTCGGATCAAAAGGGAAACGCTCGATACTTTTAAGCAAAAGGCCCGGAACCGGAATAACCTCCTGGTTTCAGCGCTGAGGTATGCCGAGAACCTGGTAATCGAAAAATAAGTCTACCGTAAAGGAAACGATATGAAACAAAAACGAAGCGTGATCCGAATAATGTTGCTTGTCGGGACCGTCATTTCTCTGTTTTTCGTGCCGTGGCCCCTGGTGAAAGCATGGTTAACCCCCTTGCCCGACACCGTGCAGGAACAGGTAAACGAAGCCATCGGGTACGGCTTCGACGGGGTGATTGTGTACGTAAACCAGACCGGAAAAGCACCGGCCTTGTACGCGGCCGGCTGGAAAAACAGAGAAAACAAAATACCGGCCGATCCGCATTCCCTGTTCAAGATTGCCAGTGTCGGCAAGTTATACGATGCGGTGGCGATCACCAAACTGGTACATGCCAACCGCTTGTCGCTGGATAAAACCCTCGCCGATTACTTTCCGGAGCTGGTGGGTAGAATTGACAATGCCGACCGCATCACCCTGCGGATGATGGTGAAGCATCGGAGTGGAATTCCTAACCTGACGGATACCCCCAACTATTGGACTAATCCACCGAAAAGCAGTAAAGAAGCCCTGGAACGGGTACTGGATTTACCGGCCACCTTTGAACCGGATGCCAACTACCAATATTCCAACACCAACTATTTGCTGATCTCCGAACTCATACAGAAAGTAACGGGTCGTCATAAGTTTCACTACATCAGGGAGGAAATACTAACCCCGCTCGGACTAAAAAATACCTTCGGTTCCATTCATGACGTGAATATGGACGACGTAATGAGTGGGTATTACGCAGGCATAAAGGAGGATATCAAGGCGGCTGATTATGGCTCCATGCTCGCTACAGCGGAAGACGTAGGAATATTTCTGCGGGCCTTAAATGACGGGTCCGTGTTTAAGCCGGGAGAGCAGGAAATCTATTCGTCCATCTACGTATATGAGCACACGGGGCTGGTGGCGGGCTATCAGACCATCGCCAAATACCACAAAGACATCGACACCGTAGTGATTCAATTTGTGAATACAACCGATTTTGATGGATACACCTGGAACCTGGGCGAAATTGCCTATAGTCGCATTGTAAAAATTGTGCGAAGCGAAAGAGAGGCATAATAATGGATAAACACAGTGCGAATTGAACTCCATTGCCTAACCATTCACTACGTATCGGAACAGACGTTGGAAATCCCCGTCTACGCTACCCCAAACGCCGTTGCCTAGTGAAAGCTTTAACCTTTATCCTTACTTGCAGCTTGGGACCGGATAGGCAATGATATCCACAACGGCATCGATCAAGTTTTTTACCAATCACCAGGAAAATACCCTGCTGTCGAAAATTGAAGGCATTTTCCGGTACCGAAACATTTACTTCTTTGACGCATTGGTTGGGTATTTCTATGCGTCGGGCTACTTCCGGGTAAGGCCATATACGCAGAACTCGAGCAGTTTGTATACCGATTAGGCAACATGACCCTGATGCAGGCCGGCCAGAACCGGAATTTGGGTAATGCTCCCTACGCACAGAAGCGACAAACATTTGCCCTCAGTGAGTTTGCCATCACCCGAAAAGTTGCTGAAACCTATGAAGACTGGGGCATAGCCCAGATTATCGCCCGCCAGCGTCAGATGGCCCAGACCACCACCGGGATTTGGCGGGTGGGGCAGTTGAGTTGAGGGGGTAAAACTATTACAGGATTAATGTTGATAAGGTGGGTGTGCCATAAAAGCATAGCTTATTACTGAATTGCGGAACAAATACCATTAGAAAACGTATTTGAGGTAGGGATACTAATATCAATTTTTAATAACTTTATCCGGTTGTGATAAGACAATCCCGACAGGGTAGGAGTATACATGTAAACTCTGGAAATTATAGCTAAGAAAAACGGACTAAGCGTAGAGATGGTCCAACCACGGCTAAAGCCTCCAAACCTGTTAATATAGAATCAATACCAATTAAAGGAGACACTGGGAAGGTCCGCATGGCAGGTGAACAGGATGTGGTTATAGAGATTCAGGCCAGGAACCCTACTACGGGCCATTACATCAAGCGAAACCTGCAAACCGGCCGTATTGAGGTTAAAACTGATGGCAAACCCTTTAAGGGGGTGCCGATGAATAGAATAGTATTGGCCCCGGCCAATTCGGCTATTGACCCTGAAACCGCCCAGCGTGGTGAAGAAGCGGTCATCGAATATCTTAATAAAAAGGCCCGGCAAAAGTGACCACCCCTGCTACCTACGAACAGAACGTATTCATCAATTGTCCCTTTGACGAAAAGTATAAACCCCTTTTTCAGGCTATTGTCTTCACTGTTCAGGTGTGCCGCTTTATTCCCCGGTGCGCCCTGGAGACGATGGATGCCAGCCATATCAGGCTTGAAAAGATTATGGCAATCATTGAAGAGTGCAAATACGGCATCCACGATATTTCGGTGAAGGCTGCTCGCCACAATATGCCGCTTGAACTAGGCATATTTGTTGGTTGCCGGCAGTACGGTAAAGCCCACCACCGACTAAAACAGTATATGGTTTTAGAGGGCAAAAAGCATAGTTCCAAAGTATATCTATCGGATCTGAGTGGGCAGGATTACATGGCTTACAACAACAAAGTACCTGAGGTTATCGGCTGTGTACGAAACTGGTTAGCCGACAAAGTGTCTGAGACCGTATTTATTCCACATGCTCCTTTCCTGTGTACAGAATACGAGGCATTCAGGCGAGATTTGCCGGGGCTCTGTGCAATCCGGAAGTGGTCGGCAGAATCACTTTCGTTTAAAGAGCTCTTATCACTGTCTACACCCTGGATAAACGCAAGAACTGAACTTAGCCGCATTGACCCCAGCCAGGACTAACGTAAGGGATATACTGTTCAGGCAACGTAAGCAGGTTCTCTGCCCATTAACAAAAAAACCGATTTCGGTTGGAAATCGGTTTTCTGAGGTAACGTAAGTGCTTCAGCAGAGGGAGAGGGATTCGAACCCCCGGACCTGTTACAGTCAACAGTTTTCAAGACTGCCGCGATCGACCACTCCGCCATCCCTCTAGGGTCATTTATTGTGCTGCAAAGGTAGTATAAATTTTGACATTTGTCAACCTGCTCCTGTCAACTTTCCGGGCAAAAAAACGTACTTTTGCGGCAGAAACGCCGAAAATCCCTGATTCTCAACCGCGTCGGCCCGTGCCGTCCGACGCACAGGGATTGGCCGACTGTCCTGATTTTTTAGCTTCAATCCTCTCATACATGTCCGTGGAAGTAACCGAACACGCGCCCACTGAGCCGATCCCAACCGTCGAAACCGCCCGCAAGCTTGGCCTGCTACCCGAAGAATACGACCGCATCTGCGAAATCCTGGGCCGCAAACCCAATTTCACCGAGCTGAGTATCTTCGCGGTGATGTGGTCGGAGCATTGCTCGTATAAAAACTCCATTATCTGGCTGAAAACCCTCCCCCGCGACTCCGAGCGCATGTTGGCCAAGGCGGGTGAAGAAAACGCCGGCCTGGTCGATATCGGCGATGGCCTGGCGTGCAGCTTTAAAATTGAATCCCATAATCACCCCTCGGCCATTGAACCCTACCAGGGAGCGGCTACGGGGGTAGGCGGTATCAACCGCGATATCTTTACGATGGGGGCCCGGCCCATTGCCCAGCTTAACTCGCTCCGCTTCGGCAACCTGGAGCTGCCCAAGACGCGTCGCCTGCTGAAAGGCGTCGTTAAAGGCATCGGCGATTACGGCAATGCGTTCGGTATTCCAACCGTCGGCGGAGAGGTGTACTTTGATGATTCCTATAACGTGAACCCGCTGGTCAACGCCTTCTCGGCCGGTATTGTGGAGGTGGGCAAGGTCGCCAAAGCCACGTCGTACGGGGTCGGCAATCCGGTGTTTATTGTCGGCTCGGCCACGGGTAAAGACGGTATCCACGGCGCTACGTTTGCGTCGGAAGACATCAGTGACAAATCCACCGAAAAGCTTCCGGCGGTGCAGGTGGGCGACCCGTTCATGGAGAAGCTGCTGCTGGAGGCCACGCTGGAGGTCATTGCCACCGGCTACGTCATCGGTATTCAGGATATGGGCGCGGCCGGTATCATCTGCTCTACCTCCGAGATGAGCGCCAAAGGTGAACACGGCATGGACATCGACCTCGACCGCGTACCCACGCGCCAGCCGAACATGGAGCCGTTTGAGATTCTCTTGTCGGAGTCGCAGGAGCGGATGCTGATCGTGGTTGAGAAAGGCAACGAAGCTGCCGTGAAAGCCATTTTCGATAAGTGGGACCTCAACTGCGAGCAGATCGGCACCGTTACGGATACCGGTCGTCTGCATTTCCACCGCTACGGCAAACGAGTCGCCGACGTACCCGCCGATGACCTGGTGCTGGGCGGGGGCGCTCCGCAGTACAAGCGCGAGTACCGCGAACCAGCCTACTACAAAGAGTTTCAGAAGTTTCAGGTTTCAGAGGTTTCAGATGTTAGTGGGGAGGAGGTTAGTAAAGTTGCGCGGCATCTGCTGACGCACCCGAACATCTGCTCGCGTAAGTGGGTGTATGAGCAGTACGACTCCATGGTCGGTACCGCCAACCGCTCCACCAACGCCCCCTCCGATGCCGCCGTGGTGCAGGTAAAAAACACCGATAAATCCATTGTGATTACCGTGGATTGCAACAGCCGCTACGTCAACGCCGATCCCGAACAGGGCTGCGCCATTGCCGTGGCCGAAGCCGCCCGCAACATTGTCTGCTCGGGCGGAGAGCCGCTGGCTATAACCAACTGCCTCAACTTCGGAAACCCCTACGTGCCGGAAGTCTACTGGCAATTTGTGGGGGCCATCAAAGGCATGAAGAAATCCTGCGAGAAATTCAGGACGCCCGTTACCGGCGGCAACGTCAGCTTCTATAACCAAAGCTCCGACGAAGGACCGGTATTCCCCACGCCAACTATCGGTATGCTGGGGCTGATGGAGTCGTCGGACAACCGCATGACGCTGAATTTTCGGCAGGTGGGCGATGTGATTTACCTCGTCGGCCAGTCGAAAGACGACCTGGCCTCATCGGAGTACCTGTACTCATACCGGGGCATCAAAGGCTCACCGGCCCCGGCGTTCGATCTGGACGAGGAGTATGCCTTGCAGGCAGCCGTAAAGCAGCTCATCACCGACAAACACATTGCCTCTGCCCACGACGTATCCGACGGTGGTTTATTTATCGCCCTGGCTGAGTCGGCAATGGCCGGTAACCTGGGCTTCTCGGTTACGACTGATAAATCGTTTCGGACCGATGCCTTCCTCTTTGGCGAGAGCCAGAGCCGGGTAGCGGTATCGGTATCGGCCGACAAGCAGGCTGGTTTTGAAGCTGCCCTGCAACAGTCGGGTGTCGCCTTCAGCCGGTTAGGAGAGGTAACGGAAAGCAATTTCGTCATCGACGGACAAACGCTGCTCACCGTCAGCGAAGCCAAAGATTTGTACGACAACGCCCTCGGCAACCTGCTGGAAAAATAGAGGGATTTGGGATTTATGATTGGGGATTTGGGATTTGCTAACGCGGTTCAGATTTGCTGACGCCGGAGGCAAATCCCAAATCATAAATCCCCAATCCCAAATCCCTCTATTTTCCCCAAGCCGGCACGGGGGTATTTTCGTTGAAGAGTTCGTCGACGTAATACGTCCGGCGGCCCGTAAGGTTGCAGGGGGTGTTGCCGATGGGGTACAGGCAGGGCGAATACACCCCCATGTATTCACCGTTCATCAGGCTGGCATAATCGCTACTCGGAAGGAGGGCAGTTTTGTGCCCCCGCCCCAGTATACAATGGCCCAGGTGGTGAAAAATCAGGGCTTCCTGGTTTTGCGAATACGCTCTGGTCCAGCAGGGCCATTCCCTGACCAGCGTAATCCGGGGTGTTTTGTTGGAGGCTATCTGCGAAACGCCACAAATATCCTGGCCCGACGTTTCGCCGAACTCGACGATCAGATCGTCTATCTTCAGCGTTTTACCCCGTTTGGCCGCTTCGTCGCGAAACGCCTGCACATATGGTTCTACTTCGGCCGGAACCTGGTACACGGGGTTATGGGGCGGTTCATCGGGCTTGCAGTCGAGCAGGAGCAGTCCCAGGAGGCAAAGTGATGTCAGACGCATAGGGTCAACGGCTTAGGTACCTAAAGCTACAAAGTGGAGGAGACATATCAAAGGGAGTAAAACCAATGCGCTACTTCATCCAACTATCCTATAAAGGCACGGAATTCAGCGGCTGGCAGAACCAGCCGAACGGCATCAGCATTCAGGAGTCGCTCGAAAAAGCCCTGAGTTCTATTCTGCGGAGAGAATTAAAAATCGTCGGCAGCGGCCGGACCGATGCGGGCGTCCATGCCGAACAGCAGTTTGCCCATTTTGAGGTAGACGAGCCGCTGACCGTCACCGCCCAGCTCGTGTACGCCCTCAACTGTATCCTGCCTGCCGGTATTGCTGTGCAGGCCATGTTTCCGGTGGCCGATGATAGGCATGCCCGGTACTCCGCCGAGTACCGGTATTACCAGTACCGCATCAGCCGCCACAAAAATCCGTTTTTGCAGAAGCTGATTTACGTCTTTCGGCCGGAGCTGGACGTGGCCCGGATGAACGAAGCCGCCGGGCTGCTGCTGCAACACACCAACTTTCAGAGTTTCAGTAAAGTGCGCACCAGCGTCAACCATTTTCACTGCACTATCACCCGCGCCGAATGGCTCCGGGAGGGCGACCAACTGGTGTTTCACGTCAAAGCCAACCGCTTTTTGTACGGCATGGTGCGGACGCTGGTCGGGACGTTGCTGGAAGTAGGGCAGGGGCGGATGACCGTCGACCATTTTGAGCAGATTATCCTGGCCAAAGACCGTACCGTGGCCGGGCGCTCCGTGCCACCCGATGGCTTATTCCTGGTAGAGGTGGGCTACCCAGCCGAAGTCCTGCAAAATCGGGTTATCTTTGATTGACGGAGATCGTTAGATATTGGACGTTAGACATTAGATTCAAATTAGCGCAATGGAATTGTCTAATGTCCAATGTCTAGCGTCTAAAATCTTGAAAAATCCATGACCATAGGCATTGTCATACTAGCCGCCGGGGCCTCTACCCGCCTGGGGTCGCCCAAGCAACTCATCGAGTGGCAGGGGCAGACGCTCGTCCGGCGCATTACTGAAGTAGCCCTGGCAACGCAGCACCGGCCGGTTGTGGTTGTGCTGGGGGCCAACAAAACTTCCATAGCTGCTGAACTGGAAGGCCTGCCCGTTACCCTGATTGAGAACTCGCACTGGGAGCAGGGGCTGTCGTCGTCCGTTAAGATGGGACTAGCCGGCGTGTATATGACCAAAAAAGAGTTTGACGCCGTGCTGTTCCTGCTGGTCGATCAGCCCAAAGTCGACCAGGCGCTGGTGGAGCATATCATTGCTACGTACCAGGAGAACGACAAAGGTATTGTGTCCTGCCGCTACGCCGGTAAACCGGGTGTGCCCGCCCTGTTCGACCGCAAATACGTGGAAGAACTGCTCAGCCTCGACGGCGATAAGGGGGCCAAATGGGTCATGATGCAGCACCGCGACGACTGCCTCGAAATACCCTTCGAAGACGGGGCCATCGACCTCGACACCCGCCAGGATGTCGATAAATTCCTTTCCTGAATCGTCGGACGTTTACACCGCTACGGGCGCTTTGATAGCCGGCCATGGATTGTAGTTCTCCAGGGTGAAGTCCTCGTACACGAAGTCGAAAATGGATTTTACATTCGGGTTGAGCCGCATGGTTGGCAGGGGCCGGAGTTCGCGGGAGAGCTGGAGTTCGACCTGCTCCAGGTGGTTCAGGTACAGGTGCGTGTCGCCCCCCGTCCAGATAAATTCGTGCGCTTCATAGCCGCACTCCTGCGCCACCATCATCGTCAGCAAGGCATAGGACGCAATATTGAACGGTACCCCCAGAAACACATCGGCGCTGCGCTGGTACAACTGGCAGGATAGCTTACCGTCAGCCACGTAGAACTGGAAAAGGGCATGACATGGTGGTAAAGCCATATTGGGTACGTCGGCGGGGTTCCAGGCCGAGACCAGTATCCGGCGTGAGTCCGGTCGGTTTTTCAACTGATTCAGGACATCCTGCAACTGATCGATGATGCGGCCGTCGGGAGCCTGCCAGCTTCGCCACTGGCGACCGTATACCGGACCCAGGTCGCCGTTGGCGTCGGCCCACTCGTCCCATATGCTGACACCGTTGTCCTTCAGGTATTTAATATTGGTATCCCCTTTGATAAACCACAGCAGCTCGTGAATGATCGATTTGGTATGCACCTTTTTGGTGGTCACCAGCGGAAAACCGTCCTGGAGGTTAAAGCGCATCTGGTAGCCGAAGACGCTGATGGTACCGGTGCCGGTGCGGTCGGTTTTGCGGGTGCCGGTAGTCAGAATATGGCGGAGCAGGTCGTGGTATTGCTGCATTAGTAGTCTATAGTCAGTAGTCGTTAGGGGAGCCCTCAGCAAAGGCGTGGGTAAAAATAAGAAAAGCCCACCTGGCTTTTGCGGGTGGGCTCGATAAAATTTGGTGCCGGTTGACTACTCGATTGTAAATGAGTAATCAATGTGCGCGGTGGGGCGGAGCTGGGCCGTGGCGGAGCAGTATTTGTCCATGGACAGATCAATGGCCCGGCGGACCTTTTCGGGGTCGAGGTTGCCCTTCAGAAAATAATGCAGGTGGATTTTACGAAAAGGGGCGGGCGTTGCGTTCTTTTCCCGGAGGCCTTCCACCGAAATCCGGAAGTCTTCGATCACCTGTCGTTGTTTTTGCAGCACCAGCACGACATCAATGGCGCTGCAGCCGGCCAGCCCCATCAGCAGCATTTCCATGGGGCGGGCACCCGCGTTGTGGCCGCCAATATCGGTCGAACCGTCAATGTCGAGCTTTACTCCGGCTACGCCGGTAGCTTCAAAATGGAAGGCATCATCAACGCGAACCAGTTCCACTTTCATGGTGTTCATGAGCGGAGCCGACTCAACTGTTTGGGAATCAAGCATGGTCTATTTTGTAATTGTAGTTAAATAGGTTTACATTCACCGTTTAAAACCGGATTCGTATGTCTGAGAAATTTTCCGACAGCCTGTTCGATATAAAAAATGACCGACGGCTGAGTGTTTATCTGTACCGGACCGGATTCGGATTCTGGCTGCTGTACATTGTATCCGGTGCCAAGTTTATGCACTCGTTTACCGCCTACCGTACTGATTTTGGCATCTTCTCCTTCTTTCTGATGGTCATGGGCCTGTCAGCAGCGATGGTATATGACTACCACCACCATCCGGCCGAGTTTGAGCAGAAAAAAAAGTGGCTGATCGTCAGCTACATGGTACTGGCTGGCCTTATTTACTTTTTTATTCTCCGCACCCAACCGTTGTCTCTTGAACAATTTATCGGGGCCAATCCGTTCTGAAACCTCCCGGCAAATTCTGACTTGAAGGTCGGTTATAACTAGCTTATCAGGCAAGGTGCTGATTACAAGCGCCTAACCTGTCCCGAAAATCCAAATCTTATTTCAGTACTTTCGTAATCTCGTTCAGCCGTTCCAGCTTCTCCTGAAAATCGCCTTTTAATTTGTTACGGATGGCGGTCAGGTTATCCAGGGTCTCCTGTAGGCTATCGGGCAGCATTTCTTCCAGCACTTCGCGGAACCGCTTGGCAAAGGTGGGCGACTTGCCGTTGGTCGAGATCGCTATCTTCAGATCTCCCTTCTTTACAACAGAACTCAGGTAAAAATCGCACAGGTCCGGCGTATCGGCTACGTTCACCAGAATCTTCAGGCTCTTGCAGTCCTGCTGCACCTGTCGGTTTACGGCCTTATCGTTGGTTCCGACAATTACCAGGTCTTTATCGGTCAAATGGTTGGGCTGGTAGATTTCCCGGAGCAGGGTAAGACCGGGGTACCGATGGGTCAACTCCTCAATTTCTGTCCGGATCTCGGGCGCGACCAGGGTAATGCGGGCGGCAGGGCTGTTACCGAGCAGAGCCGTGACTTTCTCCAGCCCAACGTATCCACCGCCAACAACCAGGGTGTGAAGATTCTCTATTTTGACAAAAATGGGGAAAAGCGTGTTCATAGCAGCTCCTGACAGACTGACAAAAGTAGGGATTATTGGCCTAAAAGACGAAAGGCCACCTCCGGAGAGGTAGCCTTTGCTGTTGATGAAGATTGTTTATCAGTAGCCGGCCGGCTTAGAAACGCAGACCAACGTTGAAACCAAACATCCGGCGCTTCAGGTCAGAACCCCGGTCGAAGATACGGGCCAGACCATGGTTATAGAAAGCATCCAGCGTAATGGGACCCAGGTTGATACCGGCACCCAGCAAACCGTTCAGTTGTGTACGGTTTACATCGTCCCAGCCTAAAGCGGCATTCCCTTTACCCTGGCCAATCAGGGCTGATAATTCGGCACCGGCCTGCAAACGCAGCCCGGCCAGACTGCCTACCCGAACACCCACCCAGGCCGGAATAGCCAGGAATTGCTGATCCAGATTGGCACGTACTTCAGAAGAACTTACCGTACCGGCCCGATATACCTGCGAGGTAGTTGTCCGGAATTCAGCACCTAACTGACCAAAGATCGTACCACCGGTGCGGCCGTACAAACCAATCTGGTAACCATACTTAGCTTCGTAGGTCAGGTTAGCACCAGAGCCAACAAAGTTTGACCGGTTGATACCAGCGTACACACCAAACCGGCCCGGATTATCCAGTGCACGCGTCGCATACGGATCGGCCGACGTAGCTGTCGTGGTAGTCGTTGTGCTATAGGTACTATTGTTCATCGAGCCGGCATCTGTTCCGGTTGAATACGTCCCCGTGTTGGTGTTCGTCGGTGATGTCGAATACGTGCCGGTCTGATTCTGATAGGTTCCCGTGCCGGAAGGCGTGGTCGAATACGTACCAGTACCCGTGCTTGAGTTTGTGTTCATGTTCGTACCCGACTGATTCTGATAGGTTCCTGTACCAGAATTATACGTACCCGTATTTGTGTTCGGATTTGACTGGTTCTGGTATGTACCGGTAGTCGTGTTCGTCGTAGTCGTAGAACTGTTTGTAGTCTGCGCATTCGCGAAGCCGGTGCCCACCAGGCACAAGGCTAAAAAGGTACTTTGAACTTTCATTTTCATAACGTTTTCAGTTGGACAATAAATAATGCGTAAACGAGTTACACACCAATAACTCTACTTTTTTCATTTTGTTTGGTGTTGCTTCATTTGTTTGTAGTAATTGATTAATCCGTTGGTCGAACTATCGTGACTGGTAACAGGCTCATCGGTTTGCAGTTCCGGCAGGATCTGGTTGGCCAGTTGTTTTCCTAATTCAACGCCCCACTGGTCAAAACTAAAGATGTTCCAGATTACGCCCTGCGTAAAGATCTTGTGTTCGTACAGGGCAATCAGGCTGCCCAGCGTTCGGGGGGTTATCCGGTTTACCAGAATGGAGTTGGTGGGCCGATTGCCCGAAAAAACCTTGAAGGGCGTCAGAAAACGAATTTCTTCCTCGCTTTTTCCTGCTTTGCGCAGTTCAGCCTGGGCTTCTTCGTAGGTCTTGCCGTTCATCAGCGCTTCGGTCTGCGCAAAGAAGTTGGACAGCAGCAACTGGTGGTGATTACCGATAGGCCGCTGGCTGTTGGCAGGAGCGATAAAGTCGCAGGGGATCAGCTTGGTACCCTGGTGGATGAGCTGGTAAAAAGCATGCTGTCCGTTGGTGCCCGGTTCACCCCAGACGATAGGTCCCGTTTGATAGATAACGGGTTCGCCGTTGCGGTCTGTCGATTTGCCGTTGCTCTCCATATCGCCCTGCTGGAAGTAGGCGGCAAAGCGGTGCAGGTACTGGTCGTAGGGCAGAATAGCCTGGGTTTCGGCACCAAAGAAGTTGTTGTACCAGATGCCCAGCACCGCCAGAATCACCGGTAGGTTCTGCTCCAGCGGGGTGTTCCGGAAATGCTGATCCATGTCGTGCCCGCCGGCCAGCAACTCTTCAAAATTCTCGAAGCCAATATAGCAGGCAATTGACAGCCCGATAGCCGACCAGAGCGAATACCGGCCACCGACCCAGTCCCAGAACCCAAACATATTGGCCGGGTCAATGCCGAACGTCTCTACGGCCGCCCGGTTTGTCGAAATAGCCACGAAATGCTTCGCCACGGCCGATTCGTCGCCGGCCTGGTCCAGAAACCACTGCCTGGCCGTATGAGCGTTGGCCATTGTTTCCTGGGTGGTAAAGGTCTTGGAGGCAATCATGAACAGCGTAGTCTCGGGATTTATCCGCTGCAGCGTTTCGTAGATGTGTACGCCGTCGACATTGGAGACATAATGCACCCGAAGGTTGGGCTTGCCGTAAGGTTTTAGCGCTTCGGTCACCATGACCGGTCCCAAATCCGACCCGCCGATCCCGATATTGACCAGATCGGTGATCGATTTGCCTGTATACCCTTTCCAGTCGCCCGAACCGATGCGGTTGCAGAAGGTTTTCATTTGATCCAGTACTGCGTTTACATCCGGCATTACGTCCTTGCCATCAACTACAATAGGGGTATTGGACCGGTTGCGGAGAGCTATGTGCAGCACCGCCCGGTCTTCGGTGGCGTTGATGCGGTTGCCGCAAAACATATTGTCGATGGCTTCGGGTAATTTAGCCTGCCCGGCGAGTTGGCAGAGGAGCGACAGCGTCTCGGCGGTGATGCGGTTTTTGGAAAAGTCGACCAGCATATCGTTAAACCGAATAGAGAACCGGCTGAAGCGCTCGGGATCATCGGCGAACAGGTCGCGCATGTGCCGGTCTTTGATGGTGTCGGCATGTTGGCGGAGCTGTTCATAGGCGGGGAGGTCGGTAAATCGGAGGTTCGATAGCATGAGGGTAACGGGTTGGTTATAAACAGAGATGGTTCAGTTTGCCGGGCTCGGGTATAAACACGTTGAAATCGACAAAACCCTGAATACCGTTGACATAGCCGTTTTTGTTATGCTGCCAGAAAACGAGTTTTTCAGTATCGTACCGGCTTAGTTGGGTGTTGGAGTAGTCGGCAATCCAGAGCGGATACTTGTCGAAATTTCCGGCAATATAGCGTTTGTAAAAATTTGCGTTGACGTAAATAATGGGCCGGAGGCCGTAATGCGCTTCCACCTGCGTGAGCCAGATGCGTAATCCATCGATCAGTTCTTCCGCCGGCACACCCCGGTCGATCTCAAAATCCAGTACCGGAGCCAGGTCACCCGGCTGTAGTTTTACCTGGCGGATAAAGTTGTCGGCCTGTTTCTTGGGGTCGCGCCGGGGGTGGTAAAAATGGTAGGCGCCCCGCAGCAGGCCGGCGGCTTTAGCCTCGCGCCAGTTACGGGCAAACTGGCGATCGATGTGAGTGGCGCCTTCCGTGGCTTTCATGAAGGCGAACTGAAGCCGGACCCCACCCGCCTGCATCTGACTGACCCGTTTCCAATCAATTTTCCGGTTGTGGTGCGATACATCAATGCCGTGAATACCGTATTTCAGCGGCAACCGGATACCATAGGGTTTAATGTACTGCCACTGCTTATCGTCGCGTCGGCAGCCCCGCCAGACCAGCACCAGCAGGAGCAGCCCCACCCCGAGCCAGATCCAGATTTTATAACGTTGGTAGTATGTACGAAGTAATGCAGATTGATTCATTCAGGCAAGCCGGCCGGACAACGTTTGTCGATTTGTGGATGCCGGTGCCCCAAAATTAGTAAAGCAAAAGAAAACCCTCGTTTAATGCGAGGGTTTTCTAGGGTATCCTTTAAGAACGGGACGCGGCCTAGTCGCTGCCTTCCAGTTTCACCAGTTTGTTATACAGACCCAGGATCAGCAGCGGAGCAGCCCATTGGCCAACCAGCAGACCCTCGGTGCGTTTGCCCTGGGTAAACAGGGTGGCGGCTGTTGCCAGCGTACCCAGTGCCGACCACAGGAAGATGTCGGACGGAAACTTCGCGGTGATGTGTTCAATAGCTTCCGCAACTTTGCCCTCGTCATGCGTAGGGTTCATGTTTTTAACTGCCATAACGTCGATTGTTTTGGTTTTGCATGACTTAACCGTTGAAAAGGGTTTAAGGTTTAACGTTGCTTCGCCGGTTTAACTTCAAACGTTAAACCTCAAACCTCAAACGACTATTTATTCGGCTGCGGAGTGGTGCGCAGGTACGGTTTGATCACGTTGACGCCTTTCGGAAACTTCTGAATAGCATCTTCGGTGCTTACGGCCGGTACCACAATGCAATCGTCGCCTTCCTGCCAGTCGGCCGGGGTGGCTACCTGATAGTTGGCGGTTAGTTGCAGGGAGTCGATCACGCGCAGAATTTCGTAAAAATTGCGGCCGGTCGAGGCCGGATATGTTAGTGTGAGCTTAATTTTTTTGTCCGGCCCGATGATAAATACTGAGCGAACGGTCGCTTTTTCGCTGGCGTTCGGGTGAATCATATCGTACAATTCCGCCACGTTGCGGTCTTGGTCGGCAATGAGCGGGAAGTTAACGGTTGTCTGCTGCGTCTCGTTAATGTCTTTGACCCACTCGGTATGTGAATCGAGTGGATCGACACTCACCGCTATAACCTTAACGCCCCGCTTTTCGAATTCATCTTTCAATTGGGCCGTCCGGCCCAGCTCGGTGGTACAAACCGGCGTAAAATCGGCCGGGTGCGAAAAGATCATGCCCCACGAGTTGCCCAGCCACTCGTGAAAATGAATGGTACCCTCCGTGGTATCGGCCGTAAAATCCGGCGCAATGTCTCCTAAGCGTAACGACATGGTGTTTGGTTGTTTATAAATGGTTAAATCAATTTTTCCTCCACGGCCATCCGCACCAGTTCGGCCGCGTTGCGCACCTGTAGCCGGCGCATCATATTAGCGCGGTGGTTATCAACTGTCCGGACGCTGAGTTGCAGGCGCTCGGCAATTTCACGGCTGCTCATGCCGTCGACCAGGTACTGGAGGATCTCTTTCTCTTTCTTGGAGAGCTTCGATCGCCGGTTACGGTCGGCCCGGTCGCCTTTTTTCAACTGCTGCATGTAGCCGTTGAGAATAATGTTGGCTACCGGCGAGCTGAAATACTTTTCGCCGGCGGCAATAGTGCGGATGGCCTTCACCATTTCCTCGCTTGACGAATCTTTCAGAATGTACCCAAATGCCCCGGCCTCCACTGAACGAAGGATATAATCTTCGTTGTTGTGCATCGACAAAATCAGGACCCGCGTGTTTTTGTACAGGCGGCTGATAACCTGGGTTGTCTGAATGCCGGACATACCGGGCAGGGAAATGTCCATCAGGACCAGGTCGGGTCTGACGGTTTTCAGCTTTTCAAGGGCTTCTTCGCCGTCATTGGCCTCTTCTATTATTTCCAGTCCTTCTGTTTGCCCTAACAGAAGGCGTATACCATCCCGAACAATGGAGTGGTCATCTACGAGCATCAGCTTGATCATACTCATGGTGTGATTGAGGTGAGTGGTTGGGTAAACTTACCTGAACTTTAGTGCCTTTGCCCGGCACGGACACGATTTTAAACTTACCATCCAGTATTTTAACCCGTTCATTCATGTTATGAATGCCCTGTCCGTGGGGTTGTCGGAGCCGCTGGGGTCTAAAGCCGTGCCCGTTGTCACTGATAATCAAATGCAGGTAATTATCTTTTGCAAATAACTCGATAACGATGCGGGTCGGTTTTGCGTGCCGGACCGCATTGCTGAGCGCTTCCTGCGTTACACGGTACAGCATAATCTCCAGGTTTTTTTCGAGCCGTACGGTACTGAAGTTTGTGCAAAAGGCCACTTCAATAGCCGGATTAGCGTCGTGCGTATCCGCCAGCATCTTTAACGCCGGAACAATACCGAAATCGCTGAGAACACTCGGCATCAGGTTGTTGGAGATATGCCGCGCTTCCTGGATCGTCTGGGTAATCAGATTTTTCAGGGTATTGATGTTGTTGACCGGGATGGACTGGCTGTGCAGACTGGCTTCAAGGCCTTCCACCTGCAGTTTGATCGCGGTCAGCATCTGGCCGAGGCCATCGTGCAACTCCCGCGACAACCGTTTCCGTTCTTCTTCCTGACCGGCAATCAGGTAGGACGTTCGGCTTTTTTGTTCGTCAATCTGCTGCTGGTATTGCTGTTTGGTCGCTTCAAACAATTTTTGCCGGGTATCTTTCAGGGATTTGTTCAGGCTCAGCAATTTCCTGTTGGCGGCTGCGGTATTTGTTTCCGCTTCAATAAGCTGCTGAAGGGTCTGGTACAGTTGCTGAACAGCCGGCCGGAAAATAAAGGCTCCAATGCCGGCCAGCACCATCATCGTGAGCATAAAAATATAAAATTCGAAATGCTGAAGGTTCTCCAGTTTATTTCGCAATTCATGGGTGTATTGCTGCACGATGCCGTCCATTTCCTGAAGAAAGGGTTTTTCGTTGGCCAGCAGGATTTCAACATGCCTGAGCGCTTCAGGTGAACTGCCCTCGTTGGGCTCCGTGCGTTTCAGCAAGGCCCGGGTGCTGCTCTGAAAGGCTTCAAAATTCGGACGGATCAGTTCGTACAGCCGCTGTACGGTATCACTGTTCGGCACATAGATGTTGCGGTCCTGGATTTTACCTTCCCGCCCCTCCAGGTGGCAACGCTCAAAAAGGACAAAAATGCTGCGTAGCTCAGACAGGTTAGCTTTGTATTCGTCTTTTTTAGCCGGATCGGTCAGTTGGAGCGCTTTATTAACAATTTGCTGGCTCTGGTGACGCTGCAGCGAAGAATACCGGATAATCCACAGTTCGTCCTGGGCACCACCGATCCGCCACTGTGTCAGCACCTGACCAATAGTGAGGAGAATAGCCAGGACAACCAACGTAGAAATATACAGGCGTTGGAACCGAAAGGGAATGTCCTGGCTATTTTTTTTGTTATCGTTTAGGTTGTCTGTCACAATGATTCGACAAGCTGAGCCTGCTACAGTTCAGTAAAATTAACAATTTTTATAAATTTACGTACTTTTACCCTAAGCGAACGAAACAACCATGAAGCGTTTACTCCTTATAGCCGTTTTGTTAGGATTTATCACAACGGGTTTTCGCCCGAATTCTCCGGTCTCTGTAGTGGCGGCCGATCCGGTAAAGTTGTCGTGGGAAATGCTGCGCGACGTAACATTTAAGAAAAAATGGTATCCTGAAGAATCGGTGTATATGCTGTATCCGACGTTTGGTCCGGGTATACAGAAGCTGAATGGGAAGCCGGTGGAACTGACCGGGTACGTGCTGCCGGTCGATCTGGAGTCGAATTTATACGTATTGTCGGCTTTTCCGTATAGCGCCTGCTTTTTCTGCGGTGGGGCCGGTCCGGAATCGGTGGTGGCGCTGAAGTTCAAAAAAAGCGGCCGCAAATTTAAAACCGATGAGCGGCATACGTTCCGTGGCACGCTGAAACTGAACGCCGATAACATCTACGAGCTGAATTATATCTTGGCTGATGCTGAGGTGGCTGAGTAAGCCAGCGCCGAAGATGTAAAAGTTTTTTGGAGCCAGGCTTGTCAAAAATCAACATTTTTACAATCTTTGCACCCGGTTTTGGTTCATTGGTTAAATGGTTTACGAGTTAACCAGTCAGCTAATAAACTATTTAACCAAAAGGGGGTATAGCTCAGTTGGCTAGAGCGCTACAATGGCATTGTAGAGGCCGTCGGTTCGAATCCGACTATCTCCACTCACGAAAGTGGGCTGTCACCAGGCAACTCACTTTTTTTATTTAAATTCTCCGCTTTTATATAGTATTACGCGTATATTGGTCATTTATTTGACACCTCTTAGTACTCGTAATGCATACCGTTTACATCATTTTTAGTCCATCCACAGACCAGTATTATATTGGTCAGGCCCGCGACATGAAAATTGCCATCTGGCAGCACAACGCCAAAGCCAATAAGGTTACCGCCGAGGGTAAACCCTGGGAAGTTCGGTTCACCAAATCCTTTGACACCCGCAACGAAGCGCTAAGCCTGGAAATGCGGCTGAAGGCCAAGAACCGAGAACAACTGGAAGAAATAATTAAAACCAGCTGAATAGACAGCCGCCCCACCCGGCGGCTTTTTTGTTTTTAAATTATGGAACAGCTACTGGAGGTATTTGATGCGGGTAACCAGCCCCTGGGCTACACAAAACCTAAGGCACAAATCGAACAGGATGGCGACTGGCACCGGACCGCGCAGGTATTTGTGGTCAGCGGGCATAACGAACTGCTGGTCAGCCTGCGCCATCCAACAAAAAAAGTGCTGCCTAACTATTGGGATGTATGCGTTGGCGGTCATACTGATCCCGGCGAGATGTATGAGGAAGCCGCGCTACGCGAAACGCAGGAGGAACTCGGCGTTAGGCCCGGAGCCGGTGAACTCCAGTTTGTGGGATATTTCAGGGTAGAAGTGACGGAGAACCAGCTTCTCGACCGCGAACATGCGGCTGTTTACGTCTGGAAAACCTCTTGTGGGCTTAACGATTTTACCATGCAGCCCGACGAAATAGCAGAACTCCGCTATATGTCGATTGAAACGGTTAAACGCGATTTGGCGCGCGACCAGCCTTCTCTGGCGTATACACCGCCCCGGCCAACGTATTATGAAATGCTCTGCAGGGTAGAGAAATTGTTGTCTTAGCAGGCCGGGACGTCAGAACGGCCGGACTGCCTTCACAAACCGACCTTTAAAATAATTGCTGAACAGGTTATCTTCCCGCACACCCCGCGACGAAGACGCATGGATAAACCGGATTTCCAGCTTTCCCTTTACCTCCGTTACAATGCCGGCATGCGATACATAGCCGGCTTTGCTGTGTTCGGGGACAAAGAAAAGCAGATCGCCCGGCCGGATCTGATTGACGTCTACTTCGTACCCAACCTCCGACTGTTGCCACGAGATCCGGGGCATTTCTAAGCCTACCGTCGTAAAGACGCTGCAAAGCAAGCCGGAGCAGTCGATACCATCGCGGGTGTTGCCTCCACTGCGGTACGGCGTGCCGGTGTAGGTGCGGGCTATCCGAATGATTTCGCCGGCATATTGCCGCTGGTAGGTCTGGGTGTCGACCGTTTTATATTTTGAGCGGCCAGCAGTAGTTGGCCGGCCGGTAGTCGTAGAGGTAGTTGGGGTAGTGCGGAAGATTTCGCAGGAGGTCAGCAACAAACTGAATAGAAGCAGGAAAAGTGATACGGGACGGCAGGAGCTTGTGACGAAAAAAACAGTCATATACAGTTGAGTTTGGGTTACGGCACGGGCTACAGCCGTTACCAACGGCTGTAGCCCGAATGCAACCTATCAAATTTTCATGGTTAAGGCAATGCGTTTGCGCTGCAAATCAACCTCAAGCACCTTTACTTTTACTTTCTGGTGTACGCTCACCACCTGACGCGGGTCCGATACGTATTGGTGCGACAACTGCGAGACATGCACCAGGCCATCCTGCTTCACCCCAATGTCCACAAAAGCCCCGAAGGCGGTGATATTGGTCACCACGCCCGGCAGCATCATACCCTCGTGCAGGTCGTCGATGCTACGGACGCGCTCGTCGTACTCGAAGACCGATAGCTGCTCACGCGGATCGCGGCCGGGTTTTTCAAGTTCGGCCAGAATGTCGCGCAGGGTAGGTAAGCCTACCGTATCGGTAACGTACTTTTCGGGCTTAATCTGTTTGCGCAGCTCCGGTTTTTTTATCAGGTCGATTACCGTACTGCCGGCGTCTTTGGCCATCCTTTCGACTATGCCATAGCTTTCAGGGTGAACGGCGCTGTTATCCAGCGGATTTCTGGCCCCGTCGATGCGCAGAAAACCAGCCGACTGCTCAAAGGCTTTCGGACCAAGACGGGGCACTTTCTTCAACTGCTCCCGCGAGATAAACGCCCCATTAGCGGCCCGATACTCCACAATGTTTTTGGCCAGTTGCGGGCCCAGGCCCGATACATACTGCAGCAAGTGGGCACTGGCCGTATTGAGCGATACGCCCACCTGGTTTACGCAGCTTTCGACCACCCCATCTAAACTGTGTTTAAGGGCATTCTGATCTACATCATGCTGGTACTGCCCAACGCCGATGGATTTTGGGTCGATCTTGACCAGTTCGGCCAGCGGGTCCATCAGCCGGCGACCGATAGAAACGGCCCCGCGCACGGTTACATCCTGCTTCGGGAATTCCTGCCGGGCTACGTCGGAGGCCGAATAAACGGATGCGCCCTGCTCACTAACCATAAACACCGGAATGGTCGTGCCAAAATTTAGACTTTTTATAAAATCTTCGGTTTCGCGCCCGGCCGTGCCGTTGCCGATGGCAATCGCTTCAATCTTGTGCTGCTGCACCAGTTTTTTTACCGTTTCGGTTGCCTGCTGCTTCTGCCCTTCCGACATAAACAGGTGAATGACGGTATCGGCCAGCAGATTGCCCTGAGCGTCGAGGCAGACTACCTTGCAGCCGGTGCGGTAACCGGGGTCGATAGCCAACACGCGCTTCTGACCCATCGGTGGCGACAACAGCAACTGGCGCAGGTTATCGGCAAAGATCCGGATCGCTTCCTGATCGGCTTTCTCTTTCGACAAATTATCAAATTCCGTTTCGATAGACGGCTTCATCAGCCGTTTGTAGCTGTCGCGAATCGCCAGCGCCATCTGTTCTTTGCAGCCGGAGGCTCCGCGCAGAAACTGCCGCTCCAGCCGCTCAATGGCCGCTTCTTCGTCGGGGCTGATGCCGACAGACAGAAAGCCTTCGGTCTCTCCGCGCCGGATGGCCAGCAGCCGGTGGGAGGGAACCCGGCGCAGCGGCTCGGCAAAATCGTAATAATCCTTGAATTTGATGCCTTCCGTTTCCTTCCCTTTTTTGACCACCGACCGGATGATGGCTTCCCGCTCGAACAGCAGCCGGATGCGCTGCCGGGCGTCGGCGTCTTCGTTAATGCGCTCGGCAATAATGTCGCGGGCACCCTGTAGTGCATCGGCAACGGAGGGAACCTGCTCGTTCAGATAACGTTCGGCGGCTCGCTCCGGACTGGCTTCACGCTGGAGGTAGATTAGGTTGGCGAGAGGTTCCAGTCCGCGTTCGATAGCGATGGTGGCGCGGGTTTTGCGCTTCGGTTTGTAGGGCAGATACAGGTCTTCGAGGTCGGTCATGGAGCCGGCAGCCTCGATTTTCTGACGCAGTTCCGGGCTTAGTTTGCCCTGCTCATCAATGGATTTCAGGATAGCCTCCCGGCGTTTGTCGAGTTCCTGTAGTTTCTGGTAGGTGTCTTTAATGGCCGCAATCTGCACCTCATCGAGGTGGGCGCGGTCCGCCGATGCGGTAGCTTCTTTCCGATAGCGGGCAATAAAGGGAACGGTAGCCCCGCCGTCGAGCAGGGCAATGGTGTTGGCGACCTGCCGGCTGTTGAGGCCGAGCGCAGTCGCTACGCGTTGTTCAATGGGTTGAATCATGCAATCGGTTCATGGATTGAAACCGCAAAAAAAGACGCCAGCGGTATCGGTCACAAGCAGGAAGGCAGATTTATATTGAGGTGGTCCACCCGGCCCTAACCTGTCCGGCTGACTTACAGGGGTATAGCTTCTTCCCGGTTTGTTGGCTGGGGGCTATACCGGGCAATGATATTGAGCGCCGGTCCGGTTATAAGCGTGGTGATCAGCGCCATAAGTACCATCATGGCAAAGAGCGTAGGCGATATGATACCGAGGTCGTAGCCAATGTTGAGGACCACTAACTCCATAAAGCCACGGGCATTCATCAGCACACCGAGCTGGAGGGAAAATGGCCAGCCATAGCGGGAGTACCGGGCTGCCAGGGCACAGCCGCCCAGTTTGCCGGCTATTGCCACCAGAATAATCAGCGCCGTAACGAGCCAAAGCTGCGGAGTATCCAGCAGGTTGATCTTTGTTTTCAGACCGGTCAGCACAAAGAAGAGTGGCAGCAGGATAAGCCGGCTTATATCGTTGATCCGTTCGGCAATATTGGTCCGGAGGTGCGTATTCGGAGGCATAATGACGCCTGCCACAAAGGCACCGAAAAGGGCGTGAACCCCAATGATTTCGGTGGCGTAGCAGGAAAGCAGCAGCAGCAAAAACGTAACGACCAGGGAAACGCTTTGGGGGCTATGATCGTCGGCATACTGCCTAAACACCCACCGCAACAGGGGGCGACCACCCAGAAACATAGCCAGCAAATACAGCACCAGCAGGAGTAAGGAAACCAGCAGCCCTGCCAGGGCTTTGGCTTTCGCAATGGCGACTACCGCCCCCAGGACACACCAGGCTGTGAGATCATTGAAAGCGGCACAGAGGAGAGCCAGGCTACCGATAACCGTGCGGGTGAGTTGCCGCTCGTGCAGGATTTTGGCCAGTACCGGGAAGGCCGTTATGCTCATGGCCGTTCCCATAAACAAGGCAAAGGTAGTGGCGGTGGTACCGGAAGGGGCATAGGTGCCATAGAGAGGATACGCCAGCAGCATACCGAAGCCGAAGGGAACAAGTATGCTCGCGTAGCTGATGACCAGGGCCGGATAAGCCATTTTTCGGATCTGGTTTACATCCAGCTCCAGGCCGATGATAAACATAAACAGAATGAGTCCGATCTGGCTGAGCGACTGCAGGCCAGGCAGCGAAGAGGCCGGGAACAGAAATCGGGAAATGCCCGGTGCTACCAGGCCCAGCACCGACGGCCCCAGCAGGATACCGGCAATGATTTCGCCAATGACAAGTGGCTGCCGGATTTTTTTAAGGAGAAGACCGACCAGTTGGGCCAGAGCCATAATAACGGCAATCTGGAGAAACAACTTCGCCGAAGGATTCTCCAGATTGTTCAGTAGTTCATTGAACACCATAGTCAGGGAGCAGCTTTTGCGCACGAAAAGATACCGGAAAAGCGCGAAAAAGCAGGCCACCTGCCTGCTTTTTTCCTTTTATCCGTTTCTCAGCACTGCTCACCCCCAACTCCCAAACTTCCCGGTCTGGTAGTCCCGGTAGGCTTCCCGGATTTCGGCTTCGGTATTCATCACAAATGGCCCCTGAGCCACCACCGGCTCATTGAACGGCCGCGCATGACCCAGTAGCAACACACTATCAATCGGAGATTCGATAAACAGCGCTTCGCCATCATTGTTGAACTCGACCAACTGCCGGGCTTTGGCCGACTGACCGTTGACGCTCAGTTCGCCCCGGATGACATAAAAAAATACGTTATGCTCATCGGGCGGCTGCACTGTAAGCGTGCTTTCGGGTGTGAAGTAGATCGTGCTCAGGAAGACGTCTGTTTTAGTATCAAACGCTCCTTTTTGCCCGTTCCACTCGCCGGCAACGAGGTTAATGGTAACCCGGCCTTCATCTTCAGAGAGGCTGGGGATATCTTTCTGCTGTAAACCCAGGTAATAGGGTTCGGTCATTTTAAGCCGGGCTGGCAGGTTCAGCCAGAGTTGCAGGATTTCCAGCGGACCGCCGTTCTTTTTGAACTCCGACGACGATACTTCGGCATGAATCAGGCCCCGGCCGGCGGTCATGTACTGCGCTCCGCCCGCATTGATCACACTTTCGTGGCCGCCGGAGTCTTTGTGCATGATGTCGCCTTCCAGTATAAACGTCATCGTCTCCATTCCCCGGTGTGGGTGCGGACCAAAGGGCAGGCCGTTGTTGTTGGGCTTATAGATCTGCGGCCCGTGATGGTTCAGGAACAGAAACGGGTCGATCTGGCGCAGCGAACGGGAAGGCAGAGGTGAGTAAGTAATCAGGTCGGCAATGGGGGCGTATTCCGCATCGTGAATGCGTTTGATGGTTCTCATTTGTGCAGGTTTGACTGGTTTCTCTACAATGCAACTGAAGACCACCGGTGATTGTTGCCATCGCTGACACGAAGCTATCTGTTTCCGGTAAGCCGCACGCCCTGGGGCGTTTGGGACCGAGATACGGCAAGCTGCTCCAGTTCTGTAAGCATAGCCTCTTGCTGGCCCGCCATCGCCTTGATTTCTTGTTGAAAGCGAGCTGCGTTTTGCCGGAAGCGGATGGCACCCAGAATCTGCCCAACGGCCTGCCTGATTTGCAAAGCGGTAGCGGTTCGGTTCAGCTTGATACCACAGCCATGATGCACCACCAAAGCGGCATTGTCGTTCTGGTCGCGTCCCATCGGCATACAGACCAAAGGAACCCCATTGGCGAGCGCCCGCATGAGGGTTCCGTGGCCCGCGTGGGTAATTACCAGGTCTGCTACCGGAAAAACCTGCTCGTGCGGAGCTGATTTGACGACCACAACATGGTCAGGAGCATCGAACGTTTCGTGCGCTAAAGCCAGGCCAAGGGTCACCAGTCCTCGTACATCCAGTCCCCGTAAGGCATCAATCGCCCGCTGAATGGCACTCCGCTGGTTCTGGAATGTGGTGGAGAACGATACGACAACTAACGGACGGGGATCATCCTGCGGCCAGGGATTAGACCATGGCTCTGTCCAGTCGGGTCCCGTGAGCATCGGTCCGGTATACCGGACATTGGCCGGACCCGGCTCAAGCGGAACATCAAAACTCCGCAAGGTTTGAATCAGGCGTAAATCGGCCTGGTGCATCATATCCGATACGTTCTCCAGCTTTTCCAGTGCATAGTGGGTCCGGACTTCGTTGATTAATGGACGATATTTGTTCAGCACCCGCTGAAAAACGGCCCCCAAAAACTGGTCCCTGGTAGTTCCCAGCCATCCTTTACCCGGTAGTAAGCCCATACCACCCGGTGGTCGGTTCGTTCCCGGCAGGTATTCGGGCATGTGAAACACCAGTACACCGGGAATTTGTGCCGCCTGAGCCGCAATGAGTGCCGGAACCAGCAGAAGGTCTACCAGCACCAGGTTTGTCGGATACTGCCGGATGGCTTCTGCCGTTTGGCGAACTACTGTTTTCGCCGGTCCCAGAATAACGTTTTCGAAAACCGGGTTGGTAAAGGGCGAGGTATTCCAGTCTTTAATGATGTCCTCTTTCCGGTCGGTGCGGGTGAAATGGTCTTGAAACGAAGTGAACGCAAAGCCATTAGCCAGCACAGTCGTTTTCAGGCAGGGCTCGGTGAGAACCCGGATATGATGGCCGCGCTGGGATAACTGCTGAGCCAGACCAAACATGGGCGGAACATTGCCACCACCGTCAATGGTAACCATCAGGATGTTCAGGGGCGCTTTCATGGAGCAGGCGTTTACGGGTGTGAGTTTGGAATAATACCATCAACCAGCAGGCGAAATACCTGAAGCGTTTGCGAATAGCTCCTCTGTAAATCCTTGCGGAGGAGTTTCCACAGGTATATCTCCGTGGCGGCAATTAGCGCTGCCAGTTTTATCTCGTACTCATCTGAACCCGGTGCGGGCAGATAGGGGCCAAACACACGGGCGCACCACTCCCGGTGATAGGCCCGCCCCCGATCCAGAAGTTTTTTGGCACCGGATAGCTCATTCTCCAGGGCAATGGTCCGGATTACGGCATCGCCCATTTCCTCATACTCAGCGAGCAGGAGGTCCAGGGCTTCCGCAATATTGCCGATATTGGCCTGGTTGCGTTTTTTCTCAATGTTACTGGCATCTTTCTGTAAACAAGCATCAAATAAGCCGTCACGGGATCCGAATTTTCTGAGTATAGTCCGGACGGTGACGCCGGCCCGTTCGGCTACTTTTTCCAGGGTGATCTGGTTTAAGGGCAGTTCCATCCATAAGGCCACCGTCGCATTCATTATCTTTTGCTCGGTTTGGGTTGCCGCTTCGGCTCGGGTAACCATTGAATATGCCCGCAACTCCTTTTTCATGTCACTAAGATAGACATTAATATTTTAATGTCAATATAAATGACATTAAATTTCGTACATGGTGTTTGCTTGTTTTTGCTTTTACCGCTGGCGGCCAGCAAAGGCCTACGGGTAGGGGAAACAAATGGTTTATAGAGACTCCAGATGGGTTCTCGTCAATTCGCTGGTCGCATCGCCGGTATTCAGCGTGGCTGCCGGTTCAAAAAGCATTACAGAAACTTCGGTTTCGGCGACCGGTCGGTGTTCGACACCTTTGGGCACAATCAGGAATTCGTTCTTCTTAAGCTCGACTACGCTGTCGCGAAATTCCATTCTAAACTGCCCCTGTACCACAAAAAACAGTTCGTCTTCCTGGTCATGTTTGTGCCAGACAAACTCGCCCTGAAACTTGACCAGCTTTACGTGCTGGCCGTTGAGTTCACCCACAATCCTGGGGTTCCAATGGTCTCCGAATAAAGAAAGTTTCTCCTGAATATCGACTTTGTTCATGCGCTATACTGCTTTTATTGTTTCGTGACTACCGGCGGCAAACATATGCATATACGCCCCGTTTATCTAGATGAGTGTGCAGCCAGGACTTCCCGTACCGTTGTCCATCGGATGTTTGGGTAGCGCTCATTGTCGAGCGGTTCCAGTTTGGGGCGTCCGGTAAACATATTGTGCAGGTACTGCATGCCCTGCCAGGGCGGAAAAACCTCTTTTCTGGCCGGAAATAAGGTGCGTGTTATTTTGATCAGGGCACTCAGCGTTCCCAGTCCCCCAGCCCGAAACAGCCGAAAATGGTTGCCGGTTGCCGTACTGGAAACTTCTTTTAGCTCCCGGATGCTGACCACGTCACCGGCAATGCGCAGGAACCGTGGCGTGGTGGAGTCGAGAGCCGCCATAGCCGTAAACGTGGCGGTATTATCAATAGTGGTAAAGTCCAGCGGCTGATCGGCGTCACCCCAGTAAATAACCCGTTTGGGCCCAAAAAGAACAACCGGGGCCTGTCCGGTCAGTAAATCCGTAAACATGCCGTTGAGAATGGAAGTGGCGGCAATGGGAGCCTGGTCGAGCCGTTCGGAAAACTCCCGGCGGAAGTCGAGGTTGCGGTTCGTTCCGTAGGCAAGTTTTGTAAAATCGATGCAGTAGTCGGATGGAATAAAGCGGGGAACACCAGCGTCTACGGCCGCCCGGAGTAGTCTGGTCTGCACATCCACAATCACCTCCCGAAGGCCCGACAGGACGGAAACAACGCAGGACCCGCCGGCGCAGGCTTCTGTCAGGGCGCTTAACCGGTTGAAATCTACTTCAACAACAGATACCCCCAGTTTGTGCATAGCCGTGACCGTCGGGCCGGAGCTACCCGGACGAACCAGGGCTTTTACCGTGGCGCCCTGTTGAAGAAGGCTTCGGGCAATGCGCCCGCCGAGGTCACCGGTGGCACCCGCCAGAATAATTGGGTTACTTTCGGTTTTATGGCTTGCTGAAGGAACGTTTGTGTGCTCGTTTGTCATGGAAGTTTTCGAATTTTCCGGAGGCAGGTATGGGCGCTACCCTTGTGTCTGTGTCAACCGTAGGTGAAAGAAGTTTGTTATTGCCTCTGTTTCCAGATTTTTACCAGTATTACCTGCTTAAGATCACTTAACCGGGTTAAGCCCATTTACGATAACCTCCACAGATGGATTGCCATTAACCGGAGCCTATTTTACACCCGATGGGGAACCCAAAGGCGTAATCGCTTTCATCCATAGCCTGGGCGCAAACCTGGCTGCCAAAGATTTTTATGAAAAAGCCCCTTCCACGTTGGAAGGGGCTTTTAATTTTTATAGCAGCAGGCTACAAACGGCCCACTGTAAACTGCCTACTGAAGACTGATTACCGCGCAACCTCAATACTCACCCGGCGACCTTTGATAGTGTTGCCTTCCATTGCATCCAGCACGCGGTTGACATGTTCGCGGGGTACGTCGACGTAGGTGAACTTGTCGTAAATATCGATGTGACCAATGCTGCCGCCCGGAATGTCGGCTTCGCCGGCGATGGCCCCTACAATGTCGCCTGGCCGGACGTAGTCCCGACGGCCGATGCTCACAAACAGGCGGGTCATGTTGGCGTCGCGCTCACGGGGAGCCCGATCCCCCCGCGGCCCACTGTCACGGTCGCCGAAGCGTGGGCCGTCATTACGGCTACCCCGACGATCATCACGGTCGCCGAACCGGCCGGTTCCCCGGCGGTCGCCAAAACGCGATCCATCATTGCGGCTACCCCGGCGGTCGTCGAAGCGCTCTCCCCGACGGTCGTTCCGGCGGTCCTCTTCCAGACCCAGCGACATATCAGAGAATTCGTTCTTTTCAATACCCATGCTGCGCTTTACCAGGGCAGCTACAATCTGCTCGGTGGTAAAGCCGGCATGATGCAGGGTGGTCAGCATGTCTTCGTACAGGTTCAGGTCTTCGCTGCCTGCGATCATCTCGCGCAGCTGCTCGATAAACCGGGCTTTGCGCAGCCCTACAATGTCTTCAAACGACGGAATAACGCCTTTTTCGACCTTAACCTTCGTATAGTTCTGGATCTCGCGGAAGCGGTACTTTTCGTCGCGGCTCACGAGCGAGAACGCCCGGCCCGACTTACCGGCCCGGCCAGTCCGGCCAATTCGGTGTACATAATATTCTTCGTCGAGCGGAATATCAAAGTTGATCACTGCATCTACATCTTCTACGTCGATACCGCGGGCCGCTACGTCGGTGGCCACCAGAATACTGGTGACACCAGAGCGGAACTTCGACATCACGTTGTTGCGCTGCGCCTGCCGCAGATCGCCATGTAGCCCCTCGGCCTGGTAGCCGCGCAGTTGCAGATCTTCAACAATCTCGTCTACTTTCTTTTTGGTGTTACAGAACACCAGCAGCAGTTTCAGGTCGTACATGTCGATCAGACGCGACATGACTTCAACTTTCGCTTTCGGCTTCACCTCAAAATAAACCTGCTCAATGTTCTGGTTGGTCAGCTCTTTCTTAACCACCTTCACCAGCACCGGGTCGTTCTGGAACCGCTGCGTGATGGTCATGATCGGCTTCGACATGGTAGCCGAGAACAGAATCGTCTGCCGCTCGTCGGGCATATCTTCCAGAATGCTTTCGATGTCTTCGCGGAAGCCCATATCCAGCATTTCGTCGGCCTCGTCCAGAATCATCATCTTCACGTGATCCAGTTTCAGCGTGTTTCGTTCCATATGGTCCATTACGCGGCCGGGCGTACCGATTACGATATGGACACCACTTTTGAGCGCCCGGATCTGGCGTTCGATGGAGTCACCGCCGTAGATTGATTCTACTTTGATGCCCCGCTTGTATTTGGCGAGTTTCTTTACTTCATCGGCTACCTGCAGCGCCAGTTCACGCGTGGGGCAGAGGACCAGGACCTGCACGCGCTTGTCGGTCGGGTCGATCAGTTCCAGGGCCGGAATACCAAAGGCGGCTGTTTTACCCGTACCCGTCTGTGCCTGACCAATCACATCGCGACCTTCCAGAATAGGCGGAATGGCTTCGGCCTGGATGGGAGAGGGGCTCACAAAGCCCATATCGGTAACCGCCCGCAGAATATCTTCCGAGATGTTCAGATCGGCAAAGGTCAATTGGTTAGAAACCGGCGCGGTCGCTGCTTGTGTGGTGTCAGTCGGTTGCTCCTGACCTTCCATGAGTGTTACTTCAGAATTCATAAAAATGAAATATATGGTTGAATAACCAAGCGAAGACGATGACTGTTGAAGAAACTGCTTAAAATGAGCACATTTCGGAAGAGCACACTAACCCCTGACTCGCGCCCGCACCCCGGCGGGAAACATGACAAACAGATGAAATTCGATTAGCCCTCGCAAAGCCCCAGAAAGGACGCCCCACACAGATACCGTCGGTACATCCGTGCTGGCTCTGGCAGACTAGTTACAGAAGTGAAAAGAGAAGAAACTCTTTATCCAGAGACGAAACGGATGTCGCTTGAAAACTGACGCAAAAGTAGATAAAAGAAATTAGACTGCCAAATAGATTTGCAAACAAATTGTACTTTCCTGAGTAGCGTCCCTTTTTTTCGGATGTTTTCCTTATTTTCGGTTAAACAATACCAGTAAGTACCTCCCGAAGCGCCTGCGCTTTCAGCTGGCATTCCTGGTATTCCTGTTCCGGATCGGCATCGTAGGTAATGGCGCTGCCTACCGAAAAGGAAGCATAACGGCTGCCGGCATTATACAACAAGCTCCGAATAACCACGTTGAAGTCGAAATCGCCTTCGGGGCTGATATACCCGACTGCGCCTGAATACAAACCCCGGCGGCTGGCTTCGTACTGATCGATCAGCTCCATCGCCCGGATTTTTGGCGCACCGGTCATGCTGCCCATCGGAAAGGCATGGCGGATGGCATCGGCAAAGGTAAGGTCGGGGTGCAGCCTGGCCGATACCGTCGAAATCATCTGATGCACCTGCCGGAACGTATAAATACCGAACAGTTCGTCGACGCGGACGGTACCGGTGCGGGCACTGCGGGCGAGGTCGTTGCGGACCAGATCGACAATCATCAGGTTTTCGGCCTGTTCCTTTTCGTTGTGGCGTAAGGCCTGACGAAGCTGCTCATCGACTTCGGTCGACTTCCCGCGCCGGATGGTGCCTTTGATGGGTTGTGAGACAAGCAGGTCGCCCGTTTTGCGGAGGAACCGTTCCGGCGAAGCGCACAGCAGGTACTTGTCGTGCAGCTTCATAAACACCGAAAACGGCATGGGTGAGCGCTCGTTCAGGGCCAGGTAGATAGCAGTCGGGTCGAGATGGACGGCTTCGGCAAAGAACTCCTGGCAGTAGTTTAGCTCGTACACATCACCGGCTACGATATGCTCCTGAATCTGCTTTACCGTTGCCAGATACGTTTCCGGGGCTACCCGGTTGCGGATGGTAACCGGCTTGGGTGGCCGGCCGGCGGCCGGTATAGGAAACTGGCTGATCTGCTGATACAACTGGTCGGCGTCATCGCCGTAGATGTATACGCCGGCTTCGGTAAAATCCAGCAGGTATTGGGGCTCATAAAAGAAAATCGGCGGAAAGCCTACAGTATCATGGTGGCGGCTGCTTACTGCTTCAAGCTGATTTTTGAGATCGTAACTCAAATAGCCAATCAGCCAGCCGGGCTGCTCCCGGTGAGCCTGATACAGCGTCTGTAAATCGTCAAAGCCAGAGAATTGAATAATGCGCCGGGCCCCCATGGCCAGCCGGTTGGGGAATGGTCCGTGGGGGTAGCCGATGCCATTATTGTTAAACAGGGTAATGGTATCAACGTGCTCGGCAGACCAGGCGAGTGCCTGCCGCCACCAGGTCTTACTTGCCTTGAACAGATACTGTTGTGCGTTGAGGTCATTCATTTTTTACTAAACACTATACCAAATCTGGTAACAGCCTATTACTGTCTGGTTTTCATAACGTAGCCAGAACCCCTTCTGTTAGCAACTGCGGAGTTCTTGAAAAAAATAAACGATCTTCCGGACATTAGGGCTGGTCGCGCTATTCATGGGTGGTGGTTTACTTGTCAAACATTTTAATCAAACCCGACAAAGCTTACGAGGCTACCGACCGGCAGCTTTCAATTACCACGACAACTGGTTACCGGGAAAACTGGCAAATTGTGAAAATCAATGCCACCAGTATGGAACTGAAGAGCTTAGACGGCCGCGGCACGGTAGTGTGGTACAACTGCAAAGAACCTGGCTGGCCTGACCTGGTTCTGCGCTCTATGCGAGGCTGCCGATAATTGTATTTTTACTTTCAGGCCCCAGCCTGTCTTCTGAAACAAGTTAGCCTTACGGCACTGCCGAAAAGCAGCAGTGCCGTAAGGCTACATAATTAGAGGTCTGCTATCGGTTAGTCCTCAATAAGCCGCACATCTACGGCAATGTCTTTTCCTTCGGCGTTTTTGTCGATCCGGAACTCTACCTGATCGTCAATCTGTAGTTCATTAAAATCAATATCCAGCAGACTGGTGTGGTGAAAGAACAGGTTATTGGGCGGGAAATTGATAAAGCCATATCCTGTTTTCAGGCTGCGGATGGTGCTGGTCTTCCGCTCGTTCGGATCGTAGATAATATTGCTGTCGTAGGGAAGGCCGTTGCCCAGACTATTACCGGGCTCATAGTCATAGCCATTTGCATTTACCGGACTCGGTACGAGTACGCGGGTCTGCTGCTTTACAAACAGGTTCTGAATGAGCGCATCGTTTTTGCGGAGCCGACTTTCAATGACATCGTGCATCGGTACCGGATACGACACTTCTTCGAGCAGATCCTGCGAAGTGCGTGTAACTACTTTCTCGCCTTCGTCGTTGTAGTATTCAAAGTCCCAGCTCAGGACCATCACCCGGGTACCGAGGGTGTTTAATTTACGAACAAGCGGCACATAATCGCCGTCGGAGGTAATCAGCACCAGGACACTGAATTTTTTGTAGAGTGCCAGTTCGTAGGCTTCCAGAGCCATCCAGACATCAATACCTTTCTCCTGCCGGTAGCCCTGGTAGGTTTTCACCGGTAAATAGTGGGTCACTACGCCTTCCGACATTAGAATATCATCAAACAGCCGATCATAAAAAAGCTGGTTTCCGCGCTGATTGGCTTCGTGGGCGCTCAGGCGGCCCCGGAAATAGTGAGCGTCGACAATCTGACACAGCCGGACATCCATATTTTCTTCGGTGGCTACCTGCTGCCGGATAAATTCGTGTAGCCCCGATATACTGATGCGGCTGCGACGTTCATGCGAGTAGTTATAATAGTTGCTTACGTGTAAAAAGTAGTTTCCGTCATAAAAAACTCCGATACGAGTTAATCCTGTTTGGTTAGGCATCATTTAAAGCAATTAAAGTAATGTATTTTGTAAGTAACGTTATTTCGCAGTTGGCTTATATAAGCGGCATTTTTATTAACAAGGGAGCTTCTGACAATTAGTCCTGGACTTATCAGGGACAGTTTTAACGCGTAGCAGCCATAAAAAGCGGCCTCAAAATTAGCACTATTTTCCCGGTATATAAAAGCTGAACGGTATCTTTGCTGTTCTCACCGAATAACCACGCTGACATGCGAAAAGTTTTGTTTATTGACCGCGACGGTACGTTAATTATTGAACCCCAACCCGATCAGCAGGTCGATTCTCTTGAAAAGCTGGACTACATCCCCAACGTATTTTCGTCTCTGCGCAAAATTGCCGAAGAAACCGAATATGAGCTCGTTATGGTCACCAATCAGGACGGCCTCGGTACCGAATTTTTTCCTGAGCACACCTTTTGGCCGGCGCACGAGAAAATGATGAAAGCCTTCGCCGGAGAGAATATTCATTTTTCCGCCGTTCATATCGACCGCCACTTTCCGCACGAAAATTCGCTTACCCGTAAGCCGGGCATCGGCATGCTGACTCAATACTTCGACGGTCGCTACGACCTGGCCGGCAGCTACGTAATCGGCGACCGCCTGACGGATGTGCAACTGGCCATTAACCTGGGGGCCAGGGCCATTTTGTTCCTGCCACCGAATGGGCTCGCCACCGTTCAGACTGCTGATGTATCAGGCATGACCGATGCCATGCGCGATGCTATTGTACTTACCACCGGTAACTGGGACGACATTTATGCGTTTCTCCGCCTGCCTGCCCGGACGGCCACCGTGGAGCGTAACACCAAAGAAACCCAGATCAAAATTGACCTGAATCTCGACGGCCGCGGGCATTCGGACATCCAAACCGGTCTCGGTTTTTTCGATCACATGCTCGATCAGGTAGCCCGGCATTCGGGGGCCGATCTGACCATCCGCGTCAATGGTGATCTGCATATCGACGAACACCACACCATTGAAGATACCGCCCTTGCTTTGGGCGAGGCTTACCGGCGGGCATTGGGCGACAAACGCGGTATCAGCCGGTACGGTTTTCTGCTGCCGATGGACGAAGCGCTGGCGCAGGTAGCCCTTGATTTTTCCGGCCGGCCGTGGCTGGTGTGGGATGCGGTGTTCAGGCGCGAGAAAATTGGCGAAATGCCAACCGAAATGTTTTACCATTTCTTTAAATCATTCGCTGATACTGCCCTCTGCAACCTGAACATCAAAGTCGAAGGCGACAACGAACACCACAAAATTGAAGCTATTTTCAAAGCCTTCGCCAAAGCCATTAAAATGGCTGTCCGGCGCGACATCAACGAGCTCGACACCCTGCCGAGCACGAAAGGAGTTTTGTAGCGTTTAAAGTTTCAAGTTTCACGTCTCATGTTTCATGTTGATAGTACACCCAAAACTTGGAACTGCCGGGCGGCCCCACTGAAACATGAAACCTGAAACCTGAAACTTGAAACTTCAGACTTGAATGCCTTATTTTGCAGGCTGAAACACAAACTGAAACTGACATGGATTTTTCAACCATAGGTACACTGCTTTTTTACGTCGTATTATTGGCGTCTGCGTTTGTTGCCGGCCGCTGGCTGGAGCGTAAGGAACGGAACTATTAATTTTAGTGGATAGTCGATAGTGGTTAGTAGCGTCCGTTAGCACCAACCACTATCGACTATCCACTAATGACTAACCCTTATGTACTCGATTCTTGCGAGATGGTTTTTTAAACTGGCGGGCTGGCGGCTCACGGGCTGGAAGCCCAGTCTGGCCCAGGCTCCCAAAGGTATTTGGGTTGTAGTTCCGCATACGTCCAACCTGGATTTTCCGGTTGGCTTGGGGGCGCGGGCGGCAACCCGGATCTGGATTCGCTATCTCGCTAAAAAAGAATTATTTACCTGGTATGCCGGCTGGCTCTTCAGGGCCCTGGGCGGTATGCCTGTAGACCGGAGCCGGGCTACCAATCTGGTAGATGCCATGGCCGACATTCTGAAGAGCCATGAGCAGCTTCATATCTGCATTGCGCCCGAAGGTACCCGAAGCGATGTGGCCAAACTAAAGACCGGATTTTACTACATCGCCCTGAAATCCGGCGCTCCGCTGATCCTGACCGGTTTTGATTATCCCCGCAAACAAGTGGTGCTGAGTGCCCCCTTCTACGTGACCGGCGACTACCAGCGGGATATGACCTACGTGTACGAATTCTTCAGCCAGATTCAGGGTAAACACAAAAGCTGGCTGCGGCAGTACGAAGAGACAGGGCAGGTTGGGTGATGGGTTTAACAGTTCACTGGTTCATTCGTTCGTTAATCAGGTACCAGCCAACTAAGCAACCAATTAACTAATCAACCAAATACCGAACCATAAGCGAGCCGGCCCGATCGGAGGCTCCGGGCGTTCCCATTTTCCGGCGCAGGGCTTCGTAATCGGCTAATTGGCCGGCGCGTTTATGACCTCCCTGGGTTAACTGACGCAGTTCACTGCTTAGTTCTTCAGGATTCAGATTGTCCTGAATCAATTCTTTCACCACTTCCTTCTCCATAATCAAGTTTACCAGCGAAATGTACGGAACCGCAATAAGACGTCTGGCAATCTGGTACGATAGCCAGGTGGTTTGGTAGCAGACGACCTGCGGCACGTTGAACAGAGCCGTTTCGAGGGTGGCGGTGCCGGAGGTAACCAGCGCAGCTTCGGCTATATGGAGCAGATCGTAGGCGGCATCGGTCACTACCTTTACCTGTGGATAGCGGCTTATCGCTTCGGCGTATAGGGTGTCCGGTAAATTGCTCACCCGGCCGATCACAAACTGGTGTTGCGGGAATTGCGGCACGGTCGTCAGCATCACCGACAGCATAGCGCTGACTTCCTGTTGCCGGCTGCCGGGGAGCAGCGCAATGATGGGCTTACTGCCTACCCCGTGCTCCTGACGAAAAGCCGGGTTCGGCTGAAACGCTGCGATGGCATCGAGCAGGGGGTTCCCGACATAGTCAACTTTATAGTCGTAGTTTCCGAAGAAATCGACCTCAAATGGAAAGATCACGAAGAGCCGGTCGACAGTTGCTTTGATTTTCAGCGCCCGGCGCTGGTTCCAGGCCCAGACTTTAGGCGAGATATAGTAAAATACCCGGATGCCCTGCTGCTTGGCGAAGCGGGCCATGCGGAGATTAAAGCCCGCGTAATCGATTAGGATCAGCACATCGGGCCGGTGGGTCAGCAGGTCTCGTTCACATTCGCGGAGGTACCGGCGGATGGTGCGCAGGTTTTGCAGCACCTCCCAGAAGCCCATAAACGCCATATCGCGGTAGTGGCGGACCAGCGTGGCACCGGCCTCTTCCATCTGTTCACCACCATAAGCCCGGCAGTAAGCTTCCGGATCATGCCGGCGAATGGCCCGGATCAGGTTGGCTCCGTGCAGATCGCCCGAGCGCTCACCGGCAATCAGGTAGTATTTCATGTAATCATTCCCCGTAATAATCCACGAAGTTCTTGGGGGTCTCGTAAAGGCGTATCTGGTGGAGACGGGCTTCGGTGACCGGTTCGAGGGCACGGTCAAGGATTTTCCAGATTTCCATCACGAAGATTTCGCAACTGGCCATTTTGCCGCGCATGAAGTCAACATCGAGGTTGAGGTTCTTATGATCTACCTTCTCGATAATTTCCTTCTTGATTATATCGCCCAGTACTTTCAGGTCAATGACAAAGCCGGTATCGGGGTCGGGTTCGCCTTTAACGGTAACGATCAGTTCAAAATTATGCCCGTGCCAATTCACATTGGCGCAGGGTCCGAATACCTCTTTATTTTTTTCGTCGGACCAGGCCGGGTTATAAAGCCGGTGGGCCGCGTTGAAATGTTCAGTTCTGCTAATGTATACCATATCAGGTAAGGCCGGGCTGATGCCGGCCAGCCAATTCAATCAGGTTACAAAATTACGGCTCGTTTCGTTCTCAAAAAAATACAGCCTGAAAACGAATGGGATATGCCGTTCGTTGGCATCAATTTGAGAGGATAACTGGATTAATTTTTATAATATTGAAAAAGTTATATTCTTTCCTAAAATCGGCAACAAAAGGCAATGCATAAAAAATTTACCTTTACAACCAATTTTGGTATTTGGCTTACCTTTCTATTACAGAATCTGCCATAAACACGTTTACAGATTACGTCTATGATTATTGTTACGGGGGCTGCGGGCTTTATTGGAAGCTGTTTGATTAGCAAATTGAATCAGGAAAATTTCAATTTCATAATTGCCGTCGACGATTTTTCGTCTCCCGAAAAAGAACGTAATCTGACTGGTAAACGCATTCAGGAGCGGGTACACCGGGAGGAGTTTTTTGCCTGGCTGGACCAGAACTACCAGGAGGTTGAGTTTCTCTTTCACATTGGTGCCCGTACCGATACCACCGAGTTCGACTGGCAGGTGTTTGAACACCTGAACCTGAATTACTCCAAAACCATCTGGCAGAAGTGTATCGATTATCAGATCCCGCTGGTGTATGCCTCATCGGCGGCTACCTACGGCCTGGGCGAACTGGGCTACGATGACAACGAATCCCTGATTCCGCAACTCAAACCGCTGAACCCCTACGGCGAATCAAAGAACGAGTTCGACATCTGGGCGCTGGAGCAGGAGCGCAAGCCTTTTTTCTGGGCCGGCCTTAAGTTTTTCAACGTATACGGACCCAATGAATACCACAAAGAGCGCATGGCATCCGTTATTTTCCACGCCTATAACCAGATTTGCCAGACGGGAGAGATGCGGCTCTTCCGCTCACACCACCCCGATTTCCGCGATGGCGAGCAGATGCGCGACTTCGTATACGTGAAAGATGTGGTAGATGTTTGCTCGTTTCTGATGCACCACCGGCGCAACTCCGGTATTTACAACCTCGGCAGCGGCAAAGCCCGGACTTTCCTGGACCTGGCCAACAACACCTTCCGGGCTATGGGCCGCGAATCACAAATCAATTTTGTAGATACGCCTGCCGATATACGCGACAAGTATCAATACTATACCCAGGCCAATATGGGCAAGCTGCGCTCCATTGGCTACACTAAACATTTCTGTACGCTGGAAGAAGGTATTACCGACTATGTGCAGAATTACCTGCTGCCGGGGAAAACATTGTAAGCCACTACGGAGTATCTTTTCTGATTTCGTCCACCTGAATCCAGAAAAGCTGCTGACCGCCCATCATGGGTTTAGGCAGGTCTTTTGATGTAGAAATTGTTCCGCTAAAAATAACCTTGGTTCCCTCTTTCTGCAAGGCGGCAGGCAAGGTATTTTTTACGATACACGTATACTGGGTATCGTAGCTGTTTGCGGGAGAATACAGAATCGTATACCGATTCAGGTCAATCCAATAACCAACGATTCCTTTCTGATTACTGATGTATCTGACTGTACTATCGGTGTTCATTTTATGTTTTGATTCTTTTTGCCATGATGTACACCTGAAAAAAAGGCTAAACAGCATGGCCAAAACAGGAAGGCAGGCATATGGGCTGACCACAATTCAGGTTACTTTTGTACTGTTCATAGAACGACTTTGCAACGCATTCTGGTATATCATTCGCTTTGCCCCTGAGAGCGCAGAAAGCCCTCCGGGGCAAAGCGAGCCACGTTAAAACGTCATGGTGTTAAGCGAACGGGCATTGTCTGTACCCGTCCAGGCAATAACGGGCGTAGCATTGAATCCGCCTACTGTAGGGCCAAAAAACGAATTGTCGCCGAAGGTCTGCTTACCGAAAAAGTTGATACCGTTAGTGCTGAAAAGCACATTCAGGCGTCGCTGGCTATCTGTGCCGGTCCAGCCGAGCACAATGCGCCCGTTAATGTTCTCAATGCTGGGTGCCGTAAAGCTGTTTTCTCCTAAGGTAACCTTATTGAAGAAGTTGGTACCGTTAAACGTCATTACATTCAGGCGTCGCTGCGTGTCGGTGCCGGTCCAGGTCAACAGCAGATTACTGCCTAAGGTACACAATTCAGGGCCATCAACAGACGTATCGCCCAGGGTGATTTTATTGGTCCAGGCAGTGCCGTTTGTCGATTGAATGATGTTGAGCCGGCGTTGGGCATCTGTACCCGTCCAGGCGATTACAAGTCGGTTGTTAAATACGCCCAGGGCCGGCCTGAAAAAGGTAGTCTCTCCTAAAGTGACCTTGTTACTCCATGTAATACCATCTCCGGAAGACATAACATTGATCTGGTTATTGCTGACGCCCCGCCAGGCAATAACCAGGCGGTTTTTGAATACGCATATGGATGGGCCGGAGAGCGAAGTTTCGCCCAGAATGACTTTGCTATGCCACACCCGCAGGTTGCTGGTGGCCATGACATTCAGATTGCGTTGCTGATTTGTGCCGGTCCAGCTAATGAAGCCCTGATTGTTGAACGAGCAGAAGCCGGGGGTGGCTACCGACGTGTCAGACAACGTGGCTTTAGCGGTTCGGGCACCGTAAATGGAAGAAATCCCGGCAATATCGTCGCTGTGCAGATTCTGTTTGGGCCCTCCGTAAAAGGCAAACATGATCGCACCGGTTACCGCAGAATGGTCGAGACCCAGTGAGTGCCCTATCTCGTGGATGGCCACCGTCAGGAAGTCGGTGCCGCCGGCCGGGGGCGGGATCGCCGTGGTCCATGTTTCGGCATCATCGAAGTGTAAATCACCGGCTAAACTGCCACCACCCGGAGGAGGATAAAATGCGTGGGCAAGTACATTGCCCGGTCCGTCGAATGGAAAGCCGTCGCCGTGGTTTCCTGTTGCGAAAGAAATGATGATATCCCCATTGGCGCCTGTTTCTGTAAAGGTGAGATTGCAGACATTGCTCCACCGGAAGAAAGCTTCGCGGATATTGGCTATAATAACCCCCTGGGTCAGGTCGCCGGTAAAATTTTGGAAGCTATACGTAACGTTTACTTTAGACCAGCGATTGCCGCTGGCTACAAATTCAGCGAGTTGCGGAGACGATTCTACGCTGAACAGGCGGTCGGGGTTATCGGGCGTTCCGCAGCGCGGCATCTGTATCAGATTCAGGGTATCGGGGTCTACCCGACCGGTCGGGGGCAGGCCATAAAAGGCCTGAAATTTCTTTAACGCATTCTCGGTGATTTCGTCAAACTGACCATCGTTGGCGGTTTCGAGTCCGATGGCACGCATGGCACCCAGGGAATCTTCCGCTGGATTATCTACCTGCAAATAGCCAAATGCTTTCAGATAGTTCTGTAGCGTAGTTACGGCAGAACCCTGCGTGCCGATTGTGAGACCTTCAGGCAGCGTAAACGACTGTTTTTTTTTCTTTGCCATGATGGATGCGTGATTAATTATTTTTGGTGAGCGTGTTTTATATGACTGAATAAAAGTCTAAAATTGATTTGTCGAATAATAGAGGGAATATACGGTTTCCGTCAGCGTATTTCTCCGTCATTTTAGTCGATCGTTAAGAACAAATCAGTGAATGTATTATGACCCTAACCCGAAGAGATTTTCTCCACAAAAGCAGCGCCGGCGCCCTCGGTCTGGCCCTGTTTCCCGGCCTGGTCCGGAAGGTAGCCCCCAGCGATCGTCTGCGCATTGCCCACATTGGTGTCGGCGGTATGGGTAACAACCACATGAGATGGTTTGCTGCCCTGCCCGATGTCGACATTGTGGCGCTGTGCGACGTAGACGATGACCACCTGAACAGCACGCAGGCAAAGCTGAAAGAACTGCGTCCAGACTCCAACGCGGCCCTGTACAAAGATTTTCGGCGCGTGCTGGACCGCAAGGATATTGACGCCATCACCTGTGCCACGCCCGACCACTGGCACGCGCAGGTGGCCATTCTGGCGTTTCAGGCCGGTAAGGATGTGTACGGCGAAAAGCCGCTGTCGTTTAATGTGCGGGAGGGGCAGCAGATGCTGAAAGCGCTGAACCGGCACAATCGGGTATTTCAATTGGGTACGCAGATTCACGCCGGCGATAATTACCACCGCGTCGTAGAACTTATCCGCGCTGGTACCATCGGTACAGTGCATACCGTTCGGCTCTGGAAAACCGGCCTGCCGCCCGAGCTGGGTCCGGCACAGTACCAGACCCCTCCGCCTACACTCGACTGGGATATGTGGCTTGGCCCGGCACCGCAGTCGCTCTACACTCCGCAGCGCTGCCATTTTACGTACCGCTATTTCCTGGATTATTCCGGTGGTGTATTCCAGGATTTCTGGAGTCATATTGCCGATATAGTCTGGTGGTCTATCGAGCCGAAGAACCTGAAGAGCGTCAGCGCCAGGGGAGAAGCCGGCGACGGTATTGCCGACGCTCCAAAGCGAATTGACATTGATTACGAATTTGAGAACCTGAAGCTGTACTGGACCTCCGAACCGCCCAATGTGCCGGGTGCGGCCAAACGTGGCATCGGTGCTTACTTTGAGGGCGACAAAGGAACGCTGCTCTGCGACTATGGCAGCCGGGAAATCACCATCAACGGGGAAACCGTTACCGACCTTGCCGAAGTGCCCAAAACGATACCCCGCTCACCGGGCCATCAGCAGAATTTTGTAGATGCTGTTAAGAGCCGGACACAGCCTGAATCGAACCTGGAGTATGCCCGCCGGATGACCATGCCTATGCACCTGGGTCTGATCTCGTACCGGCTCGGCCGCAAACTGGACTGGAACAGCAAAAAGGAAAAGTTTAAAAAAGACCAGGAGGCTAATGCCTATCTGGGTCGGGAATACCGGCCGAAATGGGATTTGGTGTAATTATTAGTCGATAGTCGAGTCGATAGTCGTTAGTCGCCAGTAAATTTCTCCAACAACCTATCGACTGATGACTAACGACTAACGACTATCGACTCTACTCCCACACCACTTCAATCACTTCCTTCTTCAAATCCACCGTTGTGAATTTCTCGTCACCGGAGCGTTTCAGGGTAATTTTGCCGTTGACCGGCTTAAGGGTTTCCTGACTGATAACGCAGATGGCGTCTTTTTTGCGATAAACCGATATGACCGACTCTGTGTGCTGAACCGGCAGCGTAAACGTTTTGCCCTGGGCTTTTACGGTGCGGGCAGTCTCCGGCAGCGGCTGACCTTTGGCCAGGGACAGCGCCCGTGACGCCTGTGGTACGCCATAGCCCACAAAGTTGTTGCCGTAGGGGTAGAGGTGCGATGACTTCTGGATAATATCGATCAGTTGCCGGTTGGTGAGCCTAGGGTTGGCCTGCATCAGGCAGGCCGCAAAGCCGGTAATGACCGGAGCCGACAATGACGTACCATACAGCGAAAAGCAAGAGACATTGGGCTTCAGGTACGGCAGAAATTCCGGGCCGATGCTGCTGTAGCCGATGCGGTTCCAGAGCCGGGCATTGGTAGCTCCTACGGCCAGTACGCCTTCGGCATCGGCGGGGGTAGAGATGATGCGCCAGGTTTTATCGTCGCCCTCGTTACCGGCCGAGACGATTATGAGAATGCCTTTTTTATCGGCGGCCATCTGTGCGGCCCGGCTAATCAGGCTTGTCTGGCCGTCCATCTGCTTTGGCTCGTAATTTTCTTTGGGGTCGCTGAAGCCTTTGGCGTAGCCCAGCGAGGTGTTGATAAGCCGTACACCGAGGCTGTCCATCCATTCCATAGCCGCTATCCAGTTGTCTTCTTCTCCCCGGTACTCGCGGTTGCCCTGATCGGTGCGGGCCAGGTAAAAGGTGGCATCGGTTGCCAGGCCATACTGCACGTTTTCATTGGGGTCATGACCGGCAATGGCCGCCAGCACCTCGGTGCCGTGAAAGTCCGACATTGTTTCCAGTGTCCGGAACAGCTTATTCTGGGTCCGCTGCGGGTTCACGTAATCGCGCACCACCCGCACGCCGTTCCGCTCGAAAATATGCCTGAGGGCCGAGGCCGAATCGGCTCCGAAAAAACCGGCATCGATCACGCCGATCTGCACCAGCCTACCTGTCAGGCCTGCGCGGCTAAACTCCGGAGCCTGGATCTGCGTCATCACCGGGGCCAGCATCGGCCGGGCAAGGTCAAAGCGGGTACTCTGGATGACTATATTCCGGTCGATAGGAATAATTTCTTTCACAAACGGCAGTCCGCCGACTTGCTTCTGCTGCTCCGGGCTCAGCGCGGCCGAAACGGCATTCAGCCAGCGCGACTGGCAAATCGGAGCAACGCCGGCCTGCTGCAACTGGTGAAGATAGGTTGTCGACAGGGGCAGATCCGTATCATCAACGGGCAGTCCCTGAACGGCCCGGCGTTCGAGCGTGGTGGGGGAGAGGGATGGTCTTTGTGACGGATCTTTGTCTTTCAGCACAATCCAGTATTTCGGCTGGGCCTGAGCCAGCAGGGAAAGGAGGCAGAGCGCCAGAAGGTGAAGGATTCTCATTCGCAGTTGGTGCAGTTTTGGCCGGGGTTAAGAAACCGGTTGATAAAATTACAATTTTTTGCGGAATCCTTTCAATAAGGTCACCGGCCAGTCAAAAGGTTTTTGCCAAATACCACTTGCTTTGCCTTTCTTTGCACCCGGATTTTCTGTCTACGTAACTTGTTTTTCTATGCGCTATCTGCCCATTGATAACCAACTTTTTGTGCAGAACCGCCGGCGACTGGCCCAGCAACTGAAGCCAACGTCGATGGTGGTTCTGCACGCCAATGACATTATGCCCACCAATGCCGACGGCACCATGGGCTTTCGGCAAAATAATGATCTGTTTTACCTCTCCGGCATCGATCAGGAAGAAACGATGCTGGTGCTGTTTCCCGACCATCCCGACGAAAAATTCCGGGAGGCTCTGTTCCTTCGAGAAACCAGCGAACTGATCGAAATCTGGGAGGGCCACAAACTCACCAAAGCTGAAGCGGAGCAGGTGTCGGGCATTTCGCAGAAGCAGATCTATTGGACCCACGAGTTCGACTTTATTTTCACCCAGATGGTGTTTGAAGCCGGGCAGGTGTACCTGAACACCAACGAGCACACCCGCGCTACGGTAGAGGTAGAAACCCGCGATGCCCGCTTCATCCGGCAGTTTAAGGAACGCTACCCGCTGCACCGGCTCGAACGGCTGGCTCCGCTGATGCACTACCTGCGGGCTACCAAACTTCCCCAGGAGGTCGAGCTTATCGGCACCGCTATTGCCATTACCGACAAGATGTTCCGGCGGCTGCTATCCTTCATCAAACCGGGGGTATGGGAATATGAGATTGAAGCGGAGATGTACCACGAATTTATCCGCAACCGCTCGAAAGGGCCGGCCTACACGCCCATCATTGCCTCAGGAGCCAGCGCCTGTGTGCTGCACTACATCGAAAACAGTAAGCAATGCAAAGACGGCGATATGCTGCTGCTGGACATCGGGGCGGAATACGCTAACTACAATGCCGATATGACCCGGAGTGTACCGGTCAACGGCCGGTTTACGGAGCGGCAGCGGGCGGTATACGATGCCGTGCTGCGGGTGATGAAAGCAGCCCGCCAGATGCTGGTGCCCGGCAACCTCTGGGACGAATACCACAAAGAGGTCGGCAAGATCATGGAGTCGGAGCTGATTGGGCTGGGGTTGCTCGATAAAGATGAAGTGGCAAAGCAGGACCCCGATGCGCCACTCTACAAAAAATACTTTATGCACGGCACCTCGCACTTTCTGGGACTCGACGTACACGATGTGGGCAATAAATACCGGAAGTTTGAGCCGGGCATGGTCTTTACCTGCGAACCGGGTATCTATATACGGGAAGAGGGACTTGGTATCCGGCTGGAGAATAACATCCTGATCACCGAATCGGGCAATATTGACCTGATGGAGCAGATTCCGGTGGAAGCGGAGGAAATTGAGGAGCTGATGAACAGCCGGTAGAACAAAAATCAGCGGGCGAAGCAGGCCTCACCCGCTGATGGCTGCAGGTCAGGACTCGGCCTGTTGCGGCTGGGCCACTTCTGGCCGAGCCACTTCTGGCCGAGCCTGTTCTTCGTGCTTTTTTTGGTTCTCGACCTCCATGGCGAGATTCAAACCGCTGTAGATGCGTTTAATGGCTTTTTCGATGCGTTGCCAGCCTTCTTCCGATTTCAGGTTGATGTCCATAATCTGATCGCGCTGTTCGCTGGCCAGCACCAGCAGGGTAATGGCCGAAATCATCAGCGTAGCAATGGCTACCGGGTCATATTCCGGGTACGGTGCCAGTTTATTAACCAGCTTCCGGTACGATTCTTCCCGGAAAGCGGCTAGTCGCTGGGCTAACTCACTGTCGGCATGGGCCATTTCCCAGCGGATGAGTTCCTGCGAGGGTTTCCGGGTTTTAAACTCCCGCATCAACTGGATTACGTAATCCGACCAGACTTTGCCCCGTACGTCCGGGCTCAGGTTATCGGGTACCGATTCCATGAATTTTTCGTTGAACATCGACAGGAAGAAGCCGCGCTGCACATAGGCTTCCAGCAGTCCTTCCCAGCCACCAAAGTACCGATAAATCAGGACTTTGTTGACACCGGCGCGTTCGGCTACGGCATTGATGCCGGCTTTTTGGGTACCTCGCTCGGCCATTACTTCGCCCATGGCCCGCAGAATACGCTCCATGGTCAGGTTTCGATTTCTACGCTTAATTGGTCTCATATCTTTTTTAAGACAGGTTAGGTGTAAAGGAGATTTGTAACACAGAAGGCAGGGTCGAGCGCATTTCTGCTCACAGGATAACCTTTCTCCTGTGATGCAAATAATGGAAAAATCTATCATGTTACCAAAGGGTAACTTTACGGCCGGACCGGAAAAATCTCTGCCTGTTGTTTTAATTGGTCAATGGCCTCGGAGATCTGCGTTGCGGTAACCACCACCGGCAGCCAGAACGGTTGGTAGGGATTGTGGTGCCAGTCGGGGGTAGCTTCCTGGGCAAGTTGAACCTGGAGTAGAAATTCATTGGCGCTGGCCGAGAGGCATTCAAAAGCCAGACAGGGTTCGTTAAAGGCGAGTCGGGGAGCCATACGGCCGGTATTGCGAAGATGCAGGAGCCAGTCGATAAGTGAGTTAATTTCCCAGGTAAACAGCAGCGGGGCAATTTTGGCCGTCTGGTTTTTGTGCCAGCCGGCCCGAAACCCAATTAACAGCAGATTGCGTTCGGTACGCTGTGACGTACCGGCCGGGTACTCATAATCAAGTACATTCAACTCAAAGAAACTTCGCGAACCCGCCAGACGCATATTGGTAAAGACAATGATGACATATAGAGTCCGACAAATGTATTAGTTTGGCTGACATTTGGTTGCGCTCTACGCATTATTCAAACTTCATAGCCTACTCATAGGTTTTGAAATGAAATGATTTTCTAGAGCAGTATCAGGCCGAAGGGCTATCTTTGCGGCCAATTAATCAACAACACCTCAACCAAACAAAGAACTTATGGCGAAAGTGCTTATCATCGGGGCCGGGGGAGTCGGCAGTGTCGTGGCGCATAAGTGCGCGATGAACAGCGACGTTTTTACAGACATTATGCTGGCCAGCCGGACCAAAGCCAAGTGTGATAAAATTGCGGCTGACATTCAGGCGATGCATGGTGTCAGTATTCGAACGGCGCAGGTGGATGCCGACGTGGTGGCCGAGATGGTGATGCTCATCAAGCAGTTCGGGCCGGAGCTGGTCATCAACGTGGCCCTGCCGTACCAGGATCTGCCCATTATGGATGCCTGCCTCGAAACCGGCGTTCACTACCTGGATACGGCCAATTACGAACCCAAAGATGTAGCCAAATTTGAGTATAGCTGGCAGTGGGCCTATAAAGAGCGGTTTGAAAAAGCCGGTATTATGGCCCTGCTTGGCTGCGGCTTCGACCCCGGTGCCACCCAGGTATTTACGGCCTATGCCGCCAAACATCATTTCGATGAGATGCACTACCTGGATATCATCGACTGCAATGCCGGCAACCACGGCAAAGCCTTTGCTACCAACTTCAACCCCGAAATCAACATCCGGGAAATTACCCAGCCCGGTCGGTACTGGGAGAATGGCGAATGGGTAGAGATCCCACCGATGTCAATCCATAAACCTATTGATTACCCGGAAATTGGCCCCAAGGAGTCGTATGTGCTGTACCACGAAGAACTGGAGTCGCTGGTGAAGAACTTCCCGACCCTGAAGCGGGCACGGTTCTGGATGACCTTCGGGCAGGAGTACCTGACCCACCTGCGAGTGCTGGAGAACGTGGGCATGACCCGCATCGACCCCGTTAAGTTCAACGGCATGGACATTGTCCCGCTGGAGTTCCTGAAAGCCGTTTTGCCGGCCCCCGACACGCTGGGCGAAAACTACACCGGCCAGACCTCCATCGGCTGCCAGATCAAAGGGATCAAAGACGGTCAGGACCAGACCTATTACATCTGGAACAACTGCGACCATGCCGAAACCTACAAAGAAGTACGTGGCCAGGCGGTGAGCTACACCACCGGCGTACCGGCCATGATCGGTGCCATGCTGATGCTGCAAGGCATCTGGATGAAACCCGGCGTGTGGAACTGCGAAGAAATGGACCCCGACCCCTTCATCGAGCAGATGAACCGGCAGGGGCTACCCGTGCAGGAGCAGGTAAACATACCGCTACCGCACGAATACTGATAAACAATGAGTCATCCCGGATTTTGGGATGACTCAGGTTTGTTGATCGTTTTAAGGTTTAACGTTGCTTCGCCTGCTTAACGTCTTTGGTCTTGATTAATGTCAACTATCAGTCCTACTTCCCCATCCACCGTTTAAAGTCGCCGGCGCGTTCACGGCTGACGATGACTTCTTCGTCGGAAGCGGGTTTAACGGTGATTTTCAATTTATTGTTGAAATACGGGTGTATTTGTTGTACGGAATGAATGTCGAGAATGAACTGCCGGTTGGCGCGGAAAAACTGCGCCGGGTCGAGCATTTTCTCCAGCTCGTCGAGGGTATAATCGACCGGAAATTTCTGGTTGCTGCGGGTTTTGAACAGGCTAACGCCTTCTTCAGAGTAGAAGTACGCAATGTCTGATACCTCAACCGGTACCCACTGCTGCACGTGTTTGACCAGAAAGCGCTTGCGGTATTCGGTCGGCTGCACCTGCTGGCGGAGTTGCTGCACCAGCGCGTCAATGGCCATCCGGTCCAGGCTGGGCTCGGCGGGTTCGGCCGGACCGCTGTCGGGCTGGCTTTGCAGCCGGCGATGTTTGGCCAGGCTGGCCTCCAGTTCGTTGCGCTTGATCGGCTTGAGCAGGTAATCGATGCTGTTGACCTTAAACGCCCGCAGGGCATACTCATCGTACGAGGTGGTGAAGATAACCGGTGATTCTACGGTAGTTTGTTCAAATATCTCGAAGCTTTGTCCGTCTGCCAGTTCAATATCCATCAGGATCAAATCGGGTGTGGGGTTGGCCTGTAACCACGCTACCGACGCCCGGACGCTGGCCGCCGTTCCCACGATCTGAATACTGTCGTCCACCTCCTGCAAGAGCTTACTCAGTTTCCGGACGGCCAGTTCTTCATCTTCTATCAGCAATACATTCATGACAACACATACACTTAAATGTTGCTACAATATCGCAACGGCAGGGGTATTGGCCAAAGGGTTATGCCGGTGAATTGACAAAAAACGGGTCTGAACCGGCAGATTGGCCGTTGAACCGGTAAAAACTGCCCCAAAATCTACGACACGGAAGTCCTGAACGAACTACACCCTGCTACTCGGCAAACACCTTTTTCTGACGAAATCCATTTCAGGATTTTAGCCGCCCAGCCGGCCAATGCGAAAGCTGCTTCGAGAAATAGTTATTTAAGTAGCTGATAATCAGTAGGTATATTGTTTGGCATGGGGATTGGCGTTTGGTGAGCGAAATCAACTTCCAAAATAAACCAAAGCAATCCCATGCATAACATCGACCGCACGTTGCAGGAATTTGGAACCCCCGGCCACGAGATGGAGGGCGGTTACCAACAGGAGAACTACGGGCAACAGGAATTAGGACAGGAGAGGGGCCACGAGTTTGGTCAGGAATTTGCGTTTGGGCAGGATACCAGTCAGGAAACCCAGCAGGAGCAACAGGAACTGGAGATGGCTTAATCGGTAGCAACCTGTGAGTCCTGGGCTGGCGGGTACTCATCCGACTGTTCCGCTATCGGATGAGCGGAGTGTCGTGCGTGCTAATCAGGGGCAGCGTTACCGAAAAATAATTGCCGGCCTCTTCTATCGTCGGATTGGGCTGCGACAACAGCCGGTATTTCGACGCGATGTTCGACAGCCCGACCTTATTGGATTCAACGCGAACAGCCCGACGCTGTAGATTGTTACGCACCACCAGTCGTCCGTCATTCGTAGATTCGATCGAGATGTGCAACGGCTGTTCCGTTAGAATAACGTTGTGCTTCACGGCATTTTCGATCAGCATCTGCAATGTCAGCGGAGGCAGCAGGGTATCCTGGTGCTCGTCGGGCACGGCTACGTTCAGGGCCAGGCCGGTACCGTAGCGGGTTTTCAGCAGATGAAAGTAGGAATGAATAAAGGCTAGTTCGGTCCGCAGGGTAGTCAGTTCGCGGTCGTTGGTTTGGAGGAGGTAGCGGTATACCGTACTCATTTCTTCGACAAAGGCTTCGGCACGTTTGGGGTTTTCGGCAATCAGGGCTGAGAGGGTATTCAGGCTGTTGAAGAGAAAATGCGGATTTACCTGGCTTTTCAGGGTGTCGAAGCGGGCCTGCCACTGTGTTTTCAGGAGGTGTTCTTTTTCTTCGTACGTATGCCGCCATTGCTGAAACAGATAAATACCCTCATAAATGGCGATATACACGCAGCAATAAAAAATCTGAATACCGGCCGAATAGGTATAATCGAGTAAATCTGGCCAGAACGGTTTGTCCCGCAGCAGGGTGTGCAGGCTGTGCCGGAGAAAAACGCAGACATTGACCATAACCGGAAAGAGCAGCAGCAGGATTAGCAGCCTGGTCTGGGTGCGCTGCAAACCCGGAAACCGTTTTTGAACGGTCCTGACCAGCCAGCGGCCTATCTGCCAGCAGGAAAACCCGGCCACCAGGGCTATGGTATTGAACCCGATTATTTCCGGTAAGGGCCACTCAAAATAGATATTGATCCTGAAAAAAATCGTCCCAAACAGAAAAAGGACCACCGGTCCGATTAGCCGAAGTTTTACATCTGTTGACATGTTCATACCTGCCGCCTGACTGCCATTCCCTAAAAATACTACATAGTACCGGATTTTTGCAATAAGGGTAGCTGAACGGTAAACGATTGTCCATCGTCCATAATAGTCGGCTGGGGCAGTTGGAGCAGCCGGAAACGGGTGGTGATATTGGTTAACCCTGCCTGAAGGTTGTTTGCCCTCAGGGTTTTACGCTGAATATTGTTGCCTACGACAAGGTGCCCCTCGGGGGTAACACAGATCGAAAGAAGCAGGGGCTGATCGGCCAGAATACTATTGTGCCGGATCGCGTTCTCCACCAGAATATGGAGGGTAAGGGGAGGGAGCCGGGCCTCCAGGTGACAAGCGTTTACATCGATCAGAACGTCGATGCCATTGCCGTAGCGGGTTTTCAGCAGCGAGAAGTAAGCCTGGATAAAGGCTAGTTCGGTCCGCAGGGGAATCAGGTCACAGGCATGCGATTGCAGCATGTACCGGTATACCGTCGATAGTTCGTCCAGGAAGTTCCCGGCCCTGACCTTGTCTTCGGCGATCAGCACCGACAGGGAGTTGAAACTGTTGAACAGAAAGTGTGGGTTGATATGGGTTTTGAGGCAGTCGAACTGAGTCTGCAGACTTACATTTTTGAGTGCTTCATCGGCCCGGATACGTGCTCCATAGCTGTGCAGGTAACGCATGGCGATCATCACAGACAGGATAATTATTGCCGTGGCGATCAGGCTGGTTGCCGCGTATACGCCCCAGTTGTGTTGGTATACCGGGAGGCACAGCAGATTTAGCAGCCATACCGAGACCGGTATTCCAGCGTAGCGTAGCCATGCGTTGTGTACTGTTTTCAAGGTAGTCAATAACTGCGTTTTCTGAACCAGATAGCTAGTTGGAGCCGTGAGCCGGGAAGAGCCGGCGCGGCAAAGCGCTGGTTGTTACTAGTCCTGTTGCTACTGCCGGGCTGTGATTTCCGGTGTAAAGATGGTTGAGCCATGGCTGCCGGCAAGTGGTATTGAAGGTAAAGCCGCAACTTCGTTTGGTGAAGTGTAAAAACCGCCCGTTGAACGTCGGAGCATGCCGACGGTCTTTTTACCGGGATTTTTATTGAATTAAGACAAAATCACGTTATTTACCGGGAGCATTTTAATACACAATGAAACAACTACTGCTTACGGCTTCGTTGCTGCTCATGCTGTTGCCGGTACGGGCACAAAGTACCGCCACCGGGAAGGATGAAAAGACAAAAGAGACAAACCCCGCACCGGTTGAGAGCGCCGAAGCCTTTCGGGTCCGGAACATGATGCTGCTTTCCGGCGACAATAACCTCATGCCAACCGTAGATACCCGCTACGAGGGATTACAGGGAACGCCTTATTTTATCCCGAATTGGTCGAAAGGGCAGGTTGACCTAACTAACGGAAAGCAGTACACCAATGTGCCGCTTAAGTTTGACGCGTACCGGCAGAGCCTGATTATGCTTCGGGAGAAAATGCGGGATTCTATCATCGTGAGCCCAAACCAGATCCGGGCTTTTACCATCATGGATGCCGACGGCAACGGCTACCTCTTCAAACGATACACGGGTCTCACCGGTGACAAACAACTTAGCGAAGGCTATTTTATGGTGCTCTACGAGGGCAAAAATGCCATGCTGAAGCGGATTAACAAGCTCTTTAAAAAAGCTGATTTCAAAGGAGGCTACTCGGCCGATATCCGCTACGACTCCTACGCCGACGATGTATCTTTCTACCTGCTCCGGCCCGACAAGAGTCTGGTGAAGCTTAAAAAAAGCAAAAAAGCCATTGTGGATGCGTTCAGCGACAAAAAAGCTGAGATCACCCGCTTTATTGATGAGAAGAAGCTCGATTTCAGATCGGAGTACGATCTGGCCCAGGTTGTGCAGTATTACGATAGCCTGTAAACTATCCTGGGTACGTCCATCCGTACGTTTTCGTACCTTTGCCCCGAAATTGACGAAAACCATTGATGGATTATACAAAGATACCTTCTCCCTGCTTTGTGCTGGAGGAAGCCAAACTACGCCGAAACCTGGAACTCATCAGCGCCGTGCAGGACCAGGCCGGTGTGCAGATCATCCTGGCACTGAAGGCATTTTCGATGTTCAGCGTATTTCCGCTGGTCAACGAATACCTGTCGGGTGCTACGGCCAGCTCGCTCAACGAAATCAAACTGGTTAACGACTACATGAAGGTCAAAGCTCATACTTACATCCCGGCCTACCGGGACGATGAGTTTGACGAAGTACTCCGGCGCAGCAGCCACATTACATTCAACTCCTTTCGCCAGTGGGAGCGGTTCAGCAGCCGGGTGAAAGCGTATAATGAGCAAAGCGCGGACGTCGCCGGGCAGAAGGCTGGTGAGGCTGTTCACCCCACGCGTATCTCCTGCGGTATCCGCGTCAATCCACAGTATTCTGAAGTGGCTACGGATATGTATAATCCATGTGTGCCGGGGTCGCGGCTGGGCGTGACGCGGGATCAGTTGCCCGACCAACTGCCGGAGGGGCTGGAGGGTATTCATTTTCACACCCTCTGCGAGAATGACTCGTATACGCTGGAGCGGACACTCGAGGCTCTGGAAACGCATTTCGGCGATCTGCTGCACCAGGTAAAATGGGTAAACATGGGGGGCGGCCACCTGATGACCCGGCAAGGGTATAATACCGACCACCTGATTGGCCTGCTGAAAGCCTTCCGGGAAAAGTATAATGTCGAGGTGATTCTGGAACCCGGCTCGGCTATCGCCTGGCAAACGGGCGTGCTGGTGTCTACGGTGCTGGATGTACTCGACAGTCAGGGTATCCAGGTAGTTATTCTCGACACCTCGTTTGCCGCTCACATGCCCGATACCCTCGAAATGCCCTACAAGCCCCGTGTTCTGAATGCTTACCAGGAGCCGGTGGCCGACAAGCATACCTACCGGCTGGGGGGAATGACCTGCCTGGCCGGCGACTTCATGGGCGACTACTCCTTTGATGAGCCGCTCCAGGTGGGTGATCTGGTCGTTTTTGACGACATGATCCACTACACAATGGTGAAAACAACCACGTTTAACGGTGTTAACCTGCCGTCGATCGGCATCTGGCAGGCCGACGATACGTTCCGGCTGGTGCGCAGCTATGGCTACGACAGTTATAAAGACCGCTTGAGCTAATTCAACAAACTATGCACTCTATCCTCCCGTTACCCGTACAACCCGTAAAGCCCGGAACCAGTACCGGGCAGCACTTCTGGCATTCGACCGAGCGGACGCTGGATTCGTACTCGCCCGTTGATGGTCAGCTGATTGCCCGCGTGTACCTCTCCACCCGCGCCGATTACGACAAGGTAGTGGACACGGCGCAGGAAGCCTTTCATCAGTGGCGGCTGCTACCCGCGCCGAAGCGGGGCGACATTATCCGCCAGATGGGCGATCAGTTCCGGCAGTACAAGCGCGAGCTGGGTACGCTGGTCAGCTACGAAATGGGTAAGTCGCTGCAGGAAGGCCTCGGCGAAGTGCAGGAAATGATCGACATCTGCGATTTTGCGCTGGGATTATCCCGGCAGCTTTACGGCCTTACCATGCACTCCGAGCGGCCGGGTCACCGCATGTACGAGCAGTGGCATCCGCTGGGCGTGGTGGGCGTCATTTCCGCTTTTAACTTCCCGGTGGCGGTATGGTCCTGGAACGCCATGATCGCCTGGGTCTGCGGCAACGTCTGCGTCTGGAAACCCTCCGAAAAAACACCCCTGACGGCCCTGGCCTGTCAACAGATCATTTCTGAGGTTTTGCGCAACAACGACGTGCCGGAAGGCGTCTCGTGCCTGGTAACGGGCGCGCGCGATGTGGGCGAATGGCTGAGCCGTGACCCCCGCGTAGCGCTGGTGTCGGCCACCGGGTCGACGCGCATGGGCCGGGCCGTAGCCGCCAACGTGGCCGAGCGGCTGGGGCGTTCGCTGCTCGAACTGGGCGGCAACAACGCCATCATTGTGACCGAACATGCCGATCTGGACCTGGCCATTCCGGCCATAGTTTTCGGGGCTGTGGGCACGGCCGGGCAGCGCTGCACTACCACCCGCCGGCTGATTGTGCAGGAGAATATATACGAAGACGTGAAAAACCGGCTGGCAAAGGCCTACGCCCAGATCCGGATTGGCAACCCGCTGGAAGAGTCAATTCACGTGGGGCCGCTGATCGATAAGCAGGCGGTAGCGGGATATAAGGCCGCAGTAGACGAAATCCGGCGGATGGGCGGTACTTTTGTGGTAGAGCCGGGCGTACTGTCCGGCGATGCGTATACGTCCGGCTGTTATGTGAAGCCCTGCGTGGTGGAGGGCGATAATGCCTGGGACATTGTACAAAGGGAAACGTTCGCGCCCATTCTGTACGTGATGAAATACAGCACCCTCGACGAAGCCATTGCCATCCAGAACGGCGTGCCGCAGGGTTTGTCTTCGGCCATATTCACCCTCAACCTTCGCGAAGCTGAGCATTTTCTGTCGGTCGCCGGTTCCGACTGCGGCATTGCCAATGTCAATATCGGAACCTCCGGTGCCGAGATCGGGGGCGCTTTCGGGGGCGAGAAAGAAACCGGCGGAGGCCGCGAATCCGGCTCCGACGCCTGGCGGGCCTACATGCGCCGACAGACCAACACCATCAACTACGGCACCCAGCTACCGCTGGCGCAGGGGATTACGTTTGACCTATAAATGCATGGAGCAGTGGGCAATAGGGCATGGGGTAAAAAGGTACGCGGTATCCTTTTACCCCATGCCCTACTGCCCACTGCTCAGGACAGCCATACCTTAATGGTCCCCTCCGCCACCTCATTGGGGGCCAGTACAATGAGGCCCTCCTGGTTGTTAAAAGCATTGACATTGCCCGTCAGCGGTTCTATGGCAATGCGGTTGCGTGCGGGGGGCGTAAACACCACCAGGTAATTGAATTTGCCGGGACCGGTCTCCTGCCAGACGTGCAGACTGGCCTTATGCCGCGCCGACGACAATACCGTTTCCACCGAACCCGCAGCCGGGTCTACAACGAACACATTATCCAGTTCCCGGTCATGCAGCCGGATCGCCGGGATTGTGACTCCACCGGTAGAGCCGGACAGGTTAAAGGGTTCGATACCGTCGGGAAGCATGTTCTCGTCCAGGCTCACTGCCGTTTGAGAGGGGATGTGAATGGTCAGGTCATCAACGGGTTCATCGTTGAAGGTGAAATACGGGTGCCAGCCGAACGCCACCGGGCACGACCGGCTTAAGCTGAGGTTCTGTACCTGGTAACGTACATAGAAGACGGAGGGTGAGCCGGGGGCACTTTCGAGCGTATATGTAACCCGTAGTTCAAACGGAAATGGGTAGCCGGTATACAGGTCTTCGGCCGGGCCATGATGCAGGTAGCGTAACGTCAGCGAAGCGGCATGGCCGGTAACCTGCTGGTCGAACAGTTCAAAAGGCTTGCCGGCCACAAAGCCGTGGATGGCATTGTCCCGGCTGGCTTCATTCATCGGGAGCGTATAGGATTCCCCCTCAAAGAAATAGATGCCGTGCCGGATGCGGCTGGGGAACGGAAAGAGCAGGGCGCTGGCATACGTTTCATCGGCGACCAGCGCCTGTTCAGAAGCCGGCGCATCAATCAGGCTGATCAGCTCCTTCTCTTTGCGCAGCACCAGGCCGCGCACCATAGCGCCATGAGCCGGAACAATTACGGCATATTCACCGGTCTGGGTGTTGTGTAGTACATACTCGACCATCAGGCCGAACTGGCGGTGGAAAATTTCGAAAGGCATAGTTTTCTAGTAGGCAGTTGGCCGTGTGCAGTTGGCAGATAATGTTGTCAGTGTTAAACAACTGCTCAGCGGTAGAGGATGTTTGGGGGATAGCTGCCGTTGGGTAAAATTGCCTTCTATTACCACTTGCGAAAAAGATAGGGATTAAATAACCATTCTTTGTATTTTACGGCTTTCCTTACGTTTTTGCTATCCATGTCTATATTTACGACTGCTCAATCGGTTAGCCTGATTCGTGATAATCGCAAAAACGGTCCTTACGGTTCCGTGGGTGGGTACCTTCTGAAGACAATTGAACCAGAGGCCGAACTGTCGTTTGTATCCGCGTATTTTACCATTTACGCCTATCACCACCTCAAAAACCAGCTTGATCAGATCAGCCATCTGCGGTTTCTATTTGGGGAACCCAACTTTGTCATTGACCGGGATAAAGAACCAAAAATTTTTCGGATTGAGTCAGACGCACTCGGCATACAAAATAAGCTCAATCAGAAAGCCATTGCCCGCGATTGCTACAACTGGATTCAGGCTAAGGTTAGCATCCGCTCCATGGTGAAGCCCAACTTCCTGCACGGGAAGATGTACCATATTCAGAATTCGCGGGGTATCCCATACGCTATTTCGGGCAGTTCCAATTTCACGGCCAGTGGGCTGGGATTTGGTAACCGTCCGAATATTGAATTGAATATGGTGGTGGATGGAGACCGCGACAAACGAGACCTCAAAGCGTGGTTTGATGAGCTGTGGAATGACAACACAGGTTTGGTAGAGGATGTTAAAGACCAGGTGCTGAAATACCTTCAGCAACTTTATCAGGATACCCCACCGGAGTTCGTGTACCTAAAAACGCTCTACCACGTTTTTGAAAACTACCTGAATGAACAGGACAAAGGGGGGCTGTTGAACGAACGGACGGGCTTCTTTCAAACTGGAATCTGGAGTAAGCTGTATTCTTTTCAGCAGGATGGGGTAAAAGGTGTCATTAACAAAATTCTGCGGCATGGCGGCTGTGTGCTGGCCGATAGCGTCGGTCTGGGTAAAACGTTTGAAGCGTTGGCCGTTATTAAATACTTTGAATTGCTGAATGACCGGGTATTGGTGCTGTGCCCCAAAAAGCTCAGCGAAAACTGGACAATTTACCAGGCTCACAAAAATTCGGAGCTTAACCCGCTGGCAAAAGACCGTTTTGGGTACACTGTGCTGTATCATACCGACCTGGGCCGTAAAGGGGGCGTGTCCGGAGCGGATGGGATAGACTTGAATAATTTCAACTGGGGCGCTTACGACCTCGTTGTCATTGATGAGTCGCATAACTTCCGCAACAATACCGTCGGTAAATACGACGAGCAGGGCAATCTGGTCAAAAGTCGCTACCAGCGGCTGATGGAGGACATTATTAACTCAGGAGTGAAAACGAAGGTGCTACTGCTATCGGCGACACCCGTAAACAACACGCTGAAAGACCTGCGCAACCAGATTTACTTCCTGACGGGCGGCAGTGATACCGCGCTGGCAGAATCGACCGGGGTGAAAAACATCAGCAGTACCGTGGCGGCTGCGCAGAAGCAGTTCAATGATTGGGCCGACCCGAAGAAAAACCCCAACCGGACGGTACAAAACCTGCTCGAAAAACTGGATAGCGGCTTTTTTAAACTACTCGATGAACTGACTATTGCCCGCTCGCGCCGGCATATCGAAAAGTTTTACGACATGAACAGCATCGGGAAGTTTCCGGAGCGCCGGAAGCCGATTCCGGTGTATCCAGACATCGACGTGAACAACCGGTTCCGGTCATACGATGCCATCAACCGCGAAATTTCGGGTTATAAGCTGAGTCTGTTTAATCCCTCGGCGTATTTACTGGAGAAGTACAAAGAGCAGTACGGCGAACGGATTGAAACGCAGAAAACAGCCAACTTCTCGCAGGAGGTACGCGAACACTTCCTCATCGGCATGATGAAGGTAGGTTTCCTGAAACGGCTGGAAAGTTCTGTTCAATCGTTTGGCTTATCAATGGGCCGGACAATTGATAAAATAGAGAAGCTGGAAAACAAGATAAAAACCTACCTGGATAATCCGGTCCGGACGGTGCTGGATACGGACGAACTGGTCATAGCTGAGGAAGACGACGATATGGCGGCTGTGGAGGAAGCGTATCTGGTCGGGGGCAAAAAGAAGTTTGAACTGGCGCACCTTGATTTAAACAAATGGCTGAAAGACCTGCGCGAAGACAAAGACAAACTGATTTCGCTATACGATTCGGCCGCAGCCATTACACCCGCACGGGATGCGAAGTTGCAGGCACTTAAAAAACTTATTAGCGGAAAAGTAGCCAATCCTATCAACCCCAACAACCGCAAAGTCATTGTCTTTACAGCATTTGCCGATACGGCCTCTTACCTCTATGACTGCCTGCACGAATGGGCCAAAAACGAGTTGGGTATTGAATCGGCGCTGGTCTCCGGCGGCAACGGCAGTAACCGAAGCACGTTTCAGCCGAAAGGATTTAAAAACCAGACGGATTTTAACGCCATTCTGACCAACTTTTCGCCCCGCGCCAAAAAGCGGGAGTTGTTGAAATCCATGCCGCAGGAGGGCGAAATTGATTTACTGATTGCTACCGACTGTATCTCGGAAGGACAAAACCTGCAGGATTGCGACTACCTGATTAACTACGACATCCACTGGAACCCGGTGCGTATTATTCAGCGCTTCGGCCGTATAGACCGGCTCGGCAGCCGGAACGAAACCATTCAGCTTGTCAATTTCTGGCCAACCCGCGACCTCGACCAGTACATTAACCTGCAAACCCGCGTAGAGGCCCGCATGGCGCTGGTCGATATTACTGCCACGGGCGAAGATAACCTGCTGAACAACGACCAGATTGAAGACCTGGTGACGCAGGATTTGAAATTCCGCGACAAACAACTTAAGCGCCTGCAGGAAGAAGTACTCGACCTCGAAGATATGAATGAAGGGGGTGTATCGCTGACCGACTTCACGCTGGATGACTTCCGGATTGAACTCATGCGGTTTATTGAATCGCGCAAGAAGGAACTCGAACGGGCCTCACTTGGGCTGTATGCTATAGTGCCAGCTCCCGCCGGTAAATACGCGTACATGACCGATTACGGCCAGTTGAAAATTGGGGAAAACGAACTCATCAGACCAGGGGCCATTTACTGTTTGCGGCAGCGGGAGCCGGATGCTGGGCAAAAAGCTGGTGGTACATCTGATAACGAACGCGTAAACCCCCTGCACCCGTATTACCTCTGCTACGTTTACGATGACGGTCAGGTAAAGTATAGCTACGTCAGCGCCAAACAAGTGCTGGAAGTGTTCCGGCTGCTGTGCCAGGGGCGGAAAGAGGCTTATGAAGAGCTTTGCGAAATTTTTGACCGAGAGACTGATAATGGCGGTGACATGAGAGCCTACTCGGCTTTGTTGAAGAGTGCTATGGAGTCCGCTGCCAGACAATATCAGAAGAAAATAGCCGTAGCTGCCAAAACGGGTGGACGCGGTTTTATAATTCCGGAAGCCTCGGAACAGTTGGGCACGGATACCGATTCGCCAATCACTGCTGATACATTTGAATTGATTACCTGGTTGATTATCAAATAACAAATTGCATGCCTGCTAACCTTCCCGCCATTGAACAAGCTTTAACCAGCTTTGTTGCTAAACCACTACGCTCAGGTGCCACCGACCTGCTGAATTCTCTGGGATATAATAGTCAGCGAACTATTACGCTTAACGACCCTACCGCTCAGGGATTTATTGACCAGTTTGAATTAACACCCGAAGAGTTTGACTCTAAAAAAGCACTAGCCGACCAGTGGGAGCGATTCGAGTTTTTGTTTCAACTTACCGAACATGAAGTTCGGCGGACATTGTCATTGTTTAACCAGATTGACCGGGGGAACAAGGACAGTTTCTTTTTTCACGCAGTAAAGTTAAAACCACGTGAGAAGGCTTATACCCGTACCGAACTGGCGGAGATAACCCGGCAGCTAAATCGGCCGTTTGGGATACCAACCGTAGTATTTATTCACTACAACGAGAACCTGACTGTTGGAGTTATTGCCCGGCGCACCAACAAACGTAAGGCTGACCGGGATGTGCTTCAGAAAGTTTCGCTGATTAAGGATATTCGCCTGCTGCGTCCTCACCCGGCGCATATCCGTATTCTGGGGCAGTTGTCGCTCGATAACCTGCCGGCCTGGAATTTTGACGATGTGCTGAAATGCTGGCAGAACACGCTGAGTATTCGCGAACTAAACAATCGCTTCTATAAAGAGCTGTCGACCTGGTATAATATTGCTGTCTCCACCATAAAACTTCCTGTTAAAGCTTCTTACCACGCCAGCGATGCCGAAAACGTGCAGCACTTTACGGTCCGGCTTATCTGTCGCACCCTGTTTTGCTGGTTCCTGAAAGAAAAAGGGCTGATTGACCGCCGGTTGCTTGAACTCTACGACCTGCGTGATGTGCCTGCTGACCTGCTGCCGGGTACACAATCGGCTGATTTTGCTAACCAGAATTCGTACTATCGGGGTATCCTGCAAAATATCTTTTTTGCCTGTCTGAACCAGCCAATGGGTGCAGGCCGCGCTGGTCACTACCTAGGCAAGCGCTATCTTCCTGCCAATTTCGACTTTAGCCTGTTCAATCGGGTACCTTACCTGAATGGGGGGCTTTTTGACAAACTGGAAGAAGATAACGCCAACGATAGAATTGACGACGGGCCACTGCAAGTTCCGAACAAATTGTTTTATGCTAAAGAACTGACCTTTGGAACCGGGCGCAGGGAAACCCTTACGCAGGGCCTTAACCGAATCCTGAGCAGCTATAAATTTACCGTCACCGAAAATACCGCGCTGGAGGAAGAGGTGGCCCTGGACCCCGAACTGCTCGGTATGGTTTTTGAAAACCTGCTGGCTGAAACCGACCCGGACGAAAACATATCGAAAACTGCCCGTAAGGCGTCCGGCTCGTTTTATACACCCCGTCGCGTTATCGACTACATGGTTAATGAGTCGCTGGTACTTTACCTCAACACCTTCGCCGAACGCAATGGCCGCGCTTCTGTTTCAATCCAACAGGCTGTTAAAGACCTGATTTATCATGACCTGGTACCGAATGACCCGGCTTTTGCGGAACTCGTCATCGATGCTTTCGATGACTTGAAGATTCTTGACCCGGCTTGTGGCTCCGGTGCTTTCCCGATGGGAATGCTCAACCGGATTGTCTACCTGCTCCGGCTGGTAGACCCCGGCAACCGGCTCTGGATTGCTAAGCAACTAATGCGCCTGCCCACTGAAATCCGCGACCAGGCCCGGCGCGATTTTGAACGGCATGATTTCAATTATGCCCGTAAGTTAGGTCTCATCCGTAATGCTATTTACGGGCTGGATATTTTGCCGATGGCTTCGGTAATTACCAAGCTCCGGTTCTTTATCAGTTTGCTTATTGAGCAAGATGTAGATTTGACGGCTGTAGCCAATAACTACAATATATCGGCGCTACCCAATCTGGAAACCAAAATCATCTGTGCCAACTCGCTGAAAGATATTAGTCCGTCGGTATTCACTGAAGACCTGATTAATAAACTCGAAGCCGCCAGGGAGCAGTATTACGACCGTAACCGTACAGCCGCCGAAAAAAGCCAGATTGCCGACCAACTGGCCGAATACCTCGACGCGCTTTATCCGTACGAACTGTTTGGGTTCGCCATCCGTAAACAGAAGATAGATGATGCACCCACCAAGCGAATCGCCAACCGCCAACTGCTGCGGGAGTGGTTTCAGCATGGTAACCTCACGGCACCGTTTTTTAATCTGCCGGCCTTTTTTCCGGAACTGCGTGGGCACGGATTTGATATTGTCATTGGTAACCCACCTTACGGAGGTACACCTATCACCGATGATGTAAAAACAAACCTGGGTCTCGGCTCCAAAGACCCTTACGGTGCATTTATCAGCCGGTTTTTGGGCGATGGCGTTCGGGCTACACCGCTGCGCGATGGGGGTGTGCTGGCCTTCATCGTATCGGATACCTTTATGACGATTAAGACTCACCTGCCCCTCCGAAAGCAGATGATAAACCACTACCTGCACAAAATGGTGCGTGTACATTCGGACACCTTCCAGGCTACCGTCAACACGGCTATTGTGTTTGCCCAGAAGCACGACCGGAAAGACCCGCGCCAAACACCTGCTCCGTTGCGCCAGCACACCACCGGGCCTGCTTTGCAAACGCATGTACCGGGTCAGCAACTAGCGCTCGATGGCCGCGCCCAGGCTGTGCAGACGAGTTTAATACCTATGGGTTACGAACAAAATACGGCAACGCCCATCCACGAAGTGCTGATGGCTGACTTGACCAATGTGTCTATACACGACAGCTACGAACGCTTTCTGGAATTGCTGCACCAAACGGCGGCTGATGCTACTGGGGCATTGCCCAGGCCAACTGCCGAATATGCTATTTACCAATACCCGCAACACTTGATTACCACCAATAGTAATTTGCCGTTTTTTGTAGCCTCGTCAAAGTTGTTTGGGTTGATGAATGATTCCAATATATCTAGTTACAGCAAACATGACTTCCCAAAGCAGTGCGTAAGGCTTAAATTAAACGGCATAGAATTGACGCTATTTAGATTAGGAGATGATTATATTGGTCACGGTATTAGTAAACGATGGAAAGAAATTGGGTTGACGAAAATTATTTCTGGGGTAAAAACAGGTAATAATGATAAATATGTTTTTCAACTGCCTGAGGCTCGGGGGAATTATAAAGCATTGCCTTTTAAAAATCTCCTTGAAGTGGATACTATAACCCTTAATACTGATGAAGTACTGAATGGTGTAGTACCTCAGAACTATAGTGGAAGGTTTATAGTGCCATTGGACAAAGGAGGGGAATCAGACTCAGAAGGTGGTTGGATGCCTAGTTATTATGTTCCAACTTCTTATTTTTTGGATTGGTCAGAAAAAGCCGTTTCAGGGATGAATTCTGAACCCCATGCTGATATGACCAATGTAGAGTTTAGATTCAAAAGAGGTGTTACATTTTCAAGAACTGGTATTTATGCTCCTACTTTTCGTCTAAGTTCTGGTGGAATTTTGGAGTCAAAAGGCTGTGGTATTTTTACTGATACTTATGAAGCAGAAGTGCTATTAGGAGTTTTAAATTCTAAACTACTAAAATACATTATTAAGTCCTACGTAATGCATACGGTTGAAAGCAGCGTAGGATCTCTTCCAATTACTCCAATAGTAAAATTAAGTGATAAAATACAAAGTTCCCTAAAGATTCTTGTTAAGCAAATCATCACAAAGCAGAAAGAGAATCTTCGCTACGATTATGCCAGTCAAGAGCAGGTAGAAATAGATAAGTTGGTGTATGAAGCCTATGGGTTGAATCAGGAAGATATTGACGAGGTAGAGACCTGGTATAAGCGCCGATACCCTAAGCTGTCCGAAGCTCAGGGACGTAATCGAGATACTAGCAGAAATGGCTTTAATCAGACTGGGTCTAACTAGCCGCTGAAACAGACGTATAATGGCACTACCCGTCAACATTGAGAATCTGGTTAACGGTGAGTCAGTTGAGTGGGAGCGCTTAGAGTTTAAAGCAGGCTGGAATCCGGAGGAGATTGTACATACGCTTTGCGCGTTTGCCAACGACATCAATAATTGGGGTGGAGGGTACATCATCATTGGGGTTGAAGAACAGGACGGCCGTCCTGTGTTGCCCCCGGTGGGCCTGCAACCTGACCAACTTGATGCTATTCAGAAAAAGATTGTCGAACTGAGCCATCAGCTTCAGCCCGGCTACCTGCCGGTCGTACAACCGTATGTGCTGATGCGAAAGCACATTCTGGTTATCTGGGTTCCCGCCGGTGATTTGCGGCCCTATTCGGCCCCGTCTACGCAGGGTGGTAAAGCGCAACGTCATTATTACATCCGGTCAGGTACTAAAAGTATCATAGCCAAAGGCCCCCATGAGCAGCGGCTCCTCGACCTGACCGCCCGAATTCCATTCGACGACCGCATAAATCATCAGGCCGCCGTCAATGATTTACAACTAGGTCTGATTCGTGATTACCTGCAGGAAGTAAAAAGTGATTTGTTTGCCGAAAGCGACCAGGCTCCTCTGCCCGTGTTGGGCCAGCAGATGCAAATTGCACGGGGGCCTGATGAATTTATACGGCCGCTTAATGTTGGCTTGCTTTTTTTCAACCCGGAACCGCATACGTTTTTCGGTCGGGCCTGGATTGAAGTGGTGATTCACCAGGATGATACCGGTCGGAACTTTACCGAAAAGACTTTCAAAGGACCGCTGCACAAACAACTCCGCGACTGCCTGGCGTACCTGCAAGCCGTGGTGGTGCAGGAGCGTACCACAAAAGTAAGCGGTCAGGCCGAAGCTCTACGTTATGTAAACTTTCCGTATGATGCCATTGAGGAAGCCGTGGCAAACGCCGTATACCACAAGTCGTACGAGGAAGCCAAGCCAGTCGAGATTCAGGTCTTTCCTGATTCAGTTCAGATTTTGAGCTTTCCCGGCCCTGTAGCTCCTGTCGATAATGCAATGCTTCAACAGAAGCGTATTGTCGCCCGTGACTACCGCAACCGGCGCATTGGCGATTTTCTGAAAGAACTGCGATTGGCCGAAGGACGTGGCACCGGTATTCCGCTCATTCGCCGACGGATGCGGGAAAACGGCTCACCAGAACCCACGTTCGAGACCGACCCGGACCGCACGTATTTTCTGTCCGTGCTACCCCTACATCCCGCTTGGCTGTCTGGGAGTAATCAAGATAGTAACCAAGTCGGTAATCAAGTTAGTAACCAAGGGGATTCGTCTATTGGGCCGGTAACCGGTAGTAATTACTGGGAACTGCTCAACCGGTTTGTCCACGATTTTACGGAAGGTGGCAAACCGCTCGACTTAACTAAACCGGACAAATACCGGCCTTTGGTTGAGTTTCTGGAGCCGGATTTTGCGGCCGTTCTGCGCGCTTGTACGTCGCCAAAAAGCCGGAAAGTTATTCTGGAAGATACGCTGAAACGCACAAATCAGGTCAAGAACTATAACCGGTATATGAAGCCGTTGCTGAGTGCAAAGCTATTGGCTCGTACCGTTCCAGACCGGCCAAACAGTTCTCAACAGAAGTACTTCACCACCGATCGAGGGCACTTCGTGTTGAAGTTGCTGGAAAAAACAGCGAGCTAACCATGGCATATTGGCTAATCAAATCGCCGTTTCGGACCCGCACGTGGGCACGGGTGGTAGCCGCCGGCCGGTTCCACCTGTACGGCATACGCAATGCTCAGGCCCGGCAGTACATTAGCCAGATGCAGACGGGCGATCAGGCCGTCTTTTATTTTCAACAGAAGGTTTGGGGTATCATGCGTGTTGCGTTAGACCCCAAAGCAGACCCAACCAGTGACAATAGCTCATGGCTGGCCGTTGATTTTGAACCAATTCAAACACTAGAGCCACCGGTAGAGTATCAGACTATTAAAAGCTTTGTCGCGTTTGCAGATAGTCCGTTGGTCAAACAGCCTCGCTTGAGCGTAGTACCTTTGAATAAAGAGCAGTGGCGGAGTATCAGCGCCGGCAGTGGTTTGTCATGATACACAGACAACAGAAATCACAGAAATGAGCTAAGCGTACAAAACAGCATATTTTAAAACGACTTAGCTCTTTTTTTCCTTAATTTATCACAAATAGAACTTAACGCTATTAAGTCTGTTGCCGTCAATGCTGCCAATCCACAATCCATCACAGAACAGGCTACCGAAGCTGTTCGGTCGGCTTGTGAAGAATCGCTGCTAAAGGGCCTAACCGTAACGGTTGTCGAAGACGATACCATAGTTGATATTCGTTTGGATGGCAGCAGACGAGCGGGAAAACAACTAGCTCCTCTTCAGAAGCCTGCTCAACGTTCTATCCGCATCCGTTGAAAACACTCACCGTATTTGCCGGACCAAACGGCTCGGGCAAGACAACAATTACCAATCGTTTTCTGGAAGAGTCGTCCGTCGAACTAGGCCATTATCTCAATCCGGACGACATTGAGCAACAACTCACCTTTCATGGTCTGGCTTATATAGGCATTTATGAAATCCACCCTTCACAGGCTGATTGGTTAGATTTTTTACAATCTTCTACGTTAGCCGCAAAAATCAGCCGCGACAGTGGACTCCTTCAAGAACAATTAGTCCACGCTATTCGGTTGAATGAGGTGGAGGGTGTTATCGAACCGGTTAGTTCTGCTGTATCAGATGACTACATGCGGCTCTTATTACTGACTTTGTTCGCCAGATGCTTATTCTTAGCGAGCTGTCATTCACGTTTGAAACCGTAATGTCGTCGGCAGACAAAATTGAGACGATTCGCCGGGTGAAAGAAGCTGGCTATTTCATTCGACTGTTTTATATCACTACGCGTGACTCGGAGATTAATGTATCGCGAGTCTCAAATCGGATGCAGAAAGGTGGGCACTTTGTTCCGGTTGACAAAATCCGCGACCGGTATTGGCGTTCTTTGAACAACTTAGCCAATGTACTACGTCTAGCTGATGAGGCTTACCTATACGATAACTCTACAGATGGTAGTAAATCCGTCGAAGTAGCACGATTACAGGATAAAGAACTTATCGTAACGGCAAACTTAGTCCCCGACTGGTATGTCCGGTTTGTTGAACAAAAACTATTATTGTAAAATCGCTTAATACCCAATTCCTGTTAAATCCTCACTCTTAACACCCTCTCACGATCTCTCCCCTCAACGACCAGCCCAAACAAGGCAAAATCGTATTTAACGGGGTCGGTGGGATCAAACTGTCTGAGGGTGTCGGTGAGGGCGACGGCGGCTGTCCAGTCGGTCTGGTCGCGGGTGAGCAGACCCAGTTTGCGGGCAACGCGGCCGACGTGCACATCAATGGGCATGACCAGTTGCGACGGCCTGATACGCTGCCAGATGCCGAAGTCGACACTCCTGGCGTCGTGCCGGACCATCCAGCGCAGAAACATATTGAGCCGCATTCGATCTACAGCACCTTCCACTTTCGGTTGAAAAGTGAGTTCCCTCACGGGGGAGTGGCTGCTTGGGCGGGGTTGCGGTATTCCCCTGAAAAAGCTCAAGGATGGTGTCCGCCCCTTGCTCAGTCTGTTCCGTCATGGCTTAAATGAGTTACAGGACCGGGCACTGAATCAGCGTTCTTTAGAATGCCTTATTCCTGTTTTGTCCTGTACTTAGCTACTTTCACCTAACAACTATATCAAATAAAAAGAAATAAAAACAAACAAAAACAAAATAAATGTCATTCCATAAATCGTAATTCTTGCGAAAACCTACTTGAACGGCTTCTGTAGATAATTTAATTTATGATGAGATTATTTATATAAAATCGCAATTAGACAACATTTTTACCCTGATTCGCCCTCTTTACTGCAATTTTAACCAACAATCATTAAATTTTTCTTTTGACACTTGTTTGTTAACATTTAACTTCTAAAATTTGCTATTATTTTCTTTTTGTATGATATGGCCTGGTGTTCTATGCTATCCATGGACATAGCCAGGGCCAAAAGGGTGTTGGTTAGTCTGGTCTATATTATAGCGCGTAAGAAGGCCGGAACAGCTAGGCCACTGGCATAAATTCTAATCCTAACGGGGTCTTCGTAATACTATAAGTAAGATTAATCCTTATGAATCAAGTGCATATCATACCTGGCCTTGCCTTGTCGGTACTAATCAGCCTGTCTGCAGCGGCTCAACCCACCCCCGTCTATAGTTGGACTAACTTGCCGGTCATAGCACAGCCCACGTTTCGAAAGGATACCGTAACGATCACAAGCTTCGGGGCTAAAGCGGATGGAACCACGCTGAATACCAGCGCTATCAATACCGCCATCCTGCAGTGCAGCCAGAAAGGTGGTGGCGTGGTACTAATACCGGGCGGCCTGTGGCTCACCGGCCCGGTTGAGCTGAAAAGCAACGTGAACCTGCACCTGAGGAAGGGAGCCACTCTCCTGTTTACGGAAGACAAAAGCCAATACGTGTTGGTAGAGGGTACATACGAAGGGAAGAAAGCCGCCCGTAATCAGTCGCCCATATCAGGAATGAACCTGGAGAATGTAGCCATTACCGGTCAGGGTATTTTGGATGGAAACGGCGATGTCTGGCGGGCGGTACACAAACGACAACTTAACAGCGATCAATGGAAGGCAAAAGTAGCCTCGGGCGGGGTGCTCAAAGACGATGGCCAGACGTGGTACCCCAGCGAACAGTTTAAAAAGGCCAGCGTCGGGAATATGAGCATGCTCTTGTCGCCGGAAAAGCCGCTGACCAGCTTTGCCAATATGAAAGACTTCCTGCGGCCTAACCTGGTTGTGCTCAACAATTGCAAAAAAGTGCTGCTGGAAGGGGTAACCTTTCAGAACTCGGCGGCCTGGTGCCTGCACCCGCTGATGTGCCAGGACCTGACCATCCGGAACGTGACGACCAAAAACCCGGAATACGCCCACAACGGCGACGGAATGGACATTGAATCCTGCAAAAACTTCCTGATTGAGGGCTGCACCCTGGATGTTGGCGACGACGCAATCTGCATCAAGTCGGGAAAAGACGAGGAGGGCCGTAAGCGGGGTATGCCTACTGAGAACGGTATTATTCGCAATAACACGGTATACAACGGACACGGCGGCTTTGTTATCGGCAGCGAAATGAGCGGAGGAGCCCGCTATCTGTTTGTATCCAACTGCACATTCTTGGGTACTGATAAAGGACTGCGTTTCAAGTCGGTACGGGGCCGGGGTGGTGTTGTTGAGCACATCTACGCCAAAGATATTTTCATGAAAGACATTGTGGGTGAAGCTATCTTCTTCGACATGTACTACTTCGTGAAGTTTGCTACGGACGGCGAACGGGATGAGCGTCCTGTGGTGAACGAAGGTACCCCGGTTTTCCGGAATATGACGTTTGAGAATATCATTTGCCGCGGTGCGCAAACCGGCATTTTTGTGCGGGGCTTACCCGAAATGGCTATCCAGCATATCGTTATGAAAAATATGGTGCTCCAGGCCAGCAAAGGGGTTGAGCTAATTGATGCCAGCAAAATTAAACTGGATCATGTTCAGCTGATTACCAAAGAAACGAAGCCCGTCATTGCCATTCAGAACAGCCACGACTTGACTTTCAACAGTATTCAGTATCCGGCCAATACAGAGCTGCTCTTTGCCGTGGATGGCCAATACAGTCAGGCTATACAGGTGACGAATACCGAGCTGTCCAACGCGCATACCAAAGCTGAATTCAACAAAGGCGCGGTGGAGAAAAGTCTGACTATTTTGAAGTGAGGTGCTTACTGAACATACTGATAGTTAAACCCATACATCCATGAGTCGCTCCAGTTAAAACCCTTTCGTTTTCTGATAAAACGCTGGCCATGCGATCAACCTGAACAGCGTCTGGTGATATCACCCGCATCTGGCAGACCGCAAATCAGGCCTGGCAGGAAAGAATTATTATGTCGATTGCCCATCAAACCAAACAAGTAAAATTATGAAAATAAACGGACCTCTACCAACCCGGACTGCCCCCTCCTATGCTGAGTTGCTTCGACAAAGTATAGTCCTATCGGTGTATATCGTATTTCTGATGATTTCGTGCGTCGGTTTTTCGCACGCTTCCCATGTGCTTCCTGGAACTGAATCGGCTGATCATTCAATAACGGGTACCGTTACCGACGAGAAAAAAGCTCCGCTACCAGGGGTTAGCGTGGTGGTGAAAGGCTCTGCCCGTGGTTCCACAACGGATGCCGAAGGTCAGTTTAAACTGACCATACCAGATGGCAATGACGTAGTACTCACTTTTTCCTTTGTGGGCTACCAGAGTCAGGACATAAAAGTAGGCAATCAGAAAAAGATTAGTGTGTCCATGGTTCCCGACATCGGCGTACTGGACGAAGTGGTGGTTATTGGCTATGGAGCCGTTCGTAAAAAGGACCTGACCGGCTCGGTTTCTCAACTCAAGGGCGAAGAACTGAAAGAGATACCGACCGCCAACGTGCTTGAAGCAGCACAAGGTAAAATTGCCGGGGCCGACATTACCCGAAGCAGCGGTCAGGCTGGGGCTAAAGTAAACATTACGATCCGTGGAAACCGCTCTATAGGGGGAAATAACTCACCGCTGATCATTGTGGATGGTATTCAGTACAACAATCTGGAGGATATCAACTCCAATGATATCGAAACGATGGACGTACTGAAAGATGCGTCGTCCACGGCTATCTATGGGTCGCGGGGGGCCAATGGCGTTATTCTGATTACAACCAAAAAAGGAAAGTTAGGGAAGCCAGACATCTCCTTTAATGCGTACTCGGGTGTTTCGCAGGTAACCATGTACCCCAAAGCCATGGATATAAATGGTTTCCGGGACTTAAAACGGGAAGCCTGGCGGGCGGCTGGTGTATGGAATAGTCCGGCCGACGATGCGAAAATCTTCACCAATGTAAATGAGTATAATGCCCTGCAAAACGGGCAATGGACCGATTTTCAGGATGCGCTTATCCACAACGGTCTGCAGCAGGATTACCAGGTTGGTATCCGGGCCGGCACCGACCGTTTGAGATCGTACGTATCCGTCGATTATTTCAATGAAAAAGGGATTCTGAAACTGGACGAACTGAAGCGCTACACGGGACGGCTCAATGTCGATTTTGCCGTTAACGACTGGATGAAAATAGGTATGCAAAGTCAGCTTACGTATTATAACCAGAGTCTACGGAGAGACCCGCTGAACCAGGCCAATAAGATCAGCCCTCTCGGCAATCTTTATGACGACAATGGCAATTTCAATTACATTCTGGTCGATGGCCAGTCGGCCAACCCGCTATCGGACGAACAACCCAACGTATACAATAACACGGTATTGACCACCCGCGTGCTAACAAACGGCTACCTGGAATTAACTCCACTCAATGGCCTGTTAATTCGCAGTACGCTGGGTGTAAACCTGTCTTCGTCACGAGAAGGGTATTATGCATCGCCCAGGTCGATTGACCGCTTCAACTCAGCTAAGTCCCAGGCATACTACAACACCGGCAACGGCCGTAGTCTCAACTGGGAGAACGTAGTCACCTACCAGCGTAGTTTTGGTCAGCACGCCTTCACCCTGACGGGTATCGCCAGCCTTCTGAATAATTCGTCGGATAATGTGTCTGCTTCGGGTGTCAATCAGTTATTGCCCACGCAGTTGTATTATTCACTGGGTAGTGCTACCGAAGAGATAAAAATCAATTCGGGGTATTCCAAAAACACCCTGGCCTCGTTTGCCGGTCGGTTAAATTATTCCTTCCGCGATCGGTATCTGCTCACCCTGACGGCTCGGCAGGATGGTTCATCCAAACTGGCCGTGGGCAACAAATGGACGTTCTTCCCCTCAGCAGCCTTCGCCTGGCGGGTTATTGATGAGCCCTTTATGCGTAGCATTAAAGGCTTAAGCGATTTGAAACTGCGGGCGAGCTACGGCGTGGCCGGTAATGACCCATCAGGCCCTTACGCTACCCAAACTACCCTCACCCGGATTGCCTTTGGCTATGATGAAGTGGCTTATCCAGCCTATACTTTTTCCCGGAATGTGGGCAATGCCGCCCTGGGCTGGGAATTGTCGTACACAAAAAACCTCGGTCTCGATTTCGGGCTGTTCAACGGCCGGATGAATGCCTCTGTCGATTATTACGATACCCGTACCAAAGACCTGCTGCTGGACCGTGGATTGCCGCCAACAACGGGGGTAACGACGGTAAAGCAGAACATTGGCAAAACACGGAATCGGGGAATAGAAGTCTCGCTGGGTAGTACCAACATCCGCACGGCAAACCTAACCTGGACCAGCAATGTCACCTTCACTAAAAACAAGGAAGAAATTACTGAACTGGTAACGGGTGGCAATGACATTGGCAACGGCTGGTTTATTGGTCAACCTATCAGGGTATTTTATGATTACGAGAAGCTGGGTATCTGGCAAACAGCCGAGGCCGACCTGGCCGCCAAGATGTCGCCGGCCCAGTTGCCGGGTGAAATCAAGGTAAAAGACCAGAATGGCGATGGAAAGATCGATGCCGTCAATGATCGTATTATTCTGGGAAATCCGCGTCCCAAGTGGAGTGGGGGTCTTGACAACACGTTCAAATACAAAGGGTTCGACCTGAATTTCTTCATCTACGCCCGAATTGGCCAGATGATCAGCTCGGATCGATCGGCGCGCTACGACCCTCAGGGCATTGGTAATAGTACACTTGGACTGGATTACTGGACCCCCGAAAACCCAACCAATGCCTATCCCCGGCCCAATAAAAACGGTGGCTTAAAATACCTGTCTACGCTGCCTTATCAGGATGGGTCTTTCGCCCGGATTCGGAATATTACGCTTGCCTACAACATTCCCGGCCAGGTGTTGCCCAAAGCCATACGGGGCGTTCGGGTCTACGTGACGGGCAAGAACCTGTTCACCTTCACCAAGTTGAACTACGACCCTGAGCGGGGCGGAGGAGAAAGCTTCCCCATGACAAAACTCTACGTATTTGGCTTGAACGTCAATCTATAACCCAAAAACATCGTACCAATCATGAACGCATTTCTTTTAAAATCGGGGTTATTGACACTAACTTTACTAACCCTATTCTCGTGTAAAGATGTCCTGGAAGAATATAATCCCAGCGGACTGACTGCCGAAACCGTTTATACCACGCCCGAGGGTTTTGAAACCCTGGTCAATGCCGCCTACTCCTATCAGCGCTGGTGGTATGGTAAGGAAGAAGCACACAACATCGCTGAAACCGGTACCGATATCTGGACCAGTGCCGCCGGAGATACCGACCGCGGACTAACCCAATACCTGAATCTTCAGGGGAGTAACACGTACCTGTCCAACGAGTGGCGGGAATTCTATGCCGCCATCAATCTGTGCAACGGCGGTATCAATAGAATCGACAAAGCCGGGTTATCGGCTGCACTCCGACCTATCCGGGAAGGCGAACTCCGATTTTTACGCGCCTTCTACTATTGGCATATCGTTGAAACCTGGGGTGGGGTTCACTTCACCACGGAGGAAACTAACGGGATTGTGTCAACCGCCAATCGTACACCCGTAGAAACCTTCTACAACCTGATTTTCGAGGATTTGAAGGTGGCCGTTGCCAAGCTGCCCGTTACCCAGCCGCAGTACGGCAAAGTGACCAAAGGAGCCGCTCAGGCGTTTCTGGCCCGCATGTACCTGACAAGAGGGATGAATAAGGAAGCCCTGGAAATGGCACAGGCCGTACTGGCTAACACGAGTTACAAGCTTGAGGCCAATTACGCCGACCTGTGGAAGATGAGCAATCTGAAAACCAGAGAGGCTATTTACGTGGTGGATTATTCCGCCAATCTGGCCCTCAATGACTTAGCTAATTCTACCTTCAACCCTTACGGTCACAGCCGGGGGGGCAACAACGCGCACCTGCTGTATCTGATGAAGTACGACGACCGGCCCGGCATGACCCGAGACATCCTGAATGGGCGTCCGTTTAACCGCTATATGCCAACCCGGTTCCTGCTCGACCTCTATAGCGACAATGATGCCCGCTACGAAGGCTCGTTCAATGAAGTATGGTATGCCAATGCAACTACCCGTCCGGCCGGGATGGCCCTGGGCGATACGGCGGTGTACTGCACCCGGAAAGAAATTCCCCTTGCCTTTCAGGCAACCCGAAAATACCAGGTCGTTGACCGCGTCAAAATCTATAATGCCAACGGAACCGTGAAAGACGGACTACGCTACCCAAGCCTGTCGAAGTTTATGGACCCCACCCGGCCCAGCTTCAACGAAGCCCAGAGTGCCCGCGACGTATTTGTGATTCGCCTGGCCGAGGTGTACCTGATTGCCGCCGAAGCCCAGATGAAGCTGGGCAATCTACAGGCTGCTGCCGACTATATCAACGTACTGCGTACCCGGGCGGCCAAGCCTGGCAAAGTAGCTGCCATGCAGATTTTGCCCGCTCAGGTGACAATTGATTTCATTCTGGACGAGCGTGCCCGCGAACTGGCCGGGGAGCAGCTTCGCTGGTTTGACCTGAAGCGTACCGGTAAACTGCTGGAGCGCATCCGGGCCTATGCGCCGGATAATGCCGTCAATCTTCAGGATTACCATGTACTTAGGCCCATTCCGCAAACGCAGCTGGATGCGGTGACCAACAAAGCAGAGTTCACCCAAAATCAGGGCTACCAATAGTCTACCCATAGGCAGCGCGGCTATAATTGGTTCGTAAATTTAACCGTAGAAAGGACTCCGCGCTGATCACCCCAACCCCGCCAAAACTGGCGGGGTTGAGATGGGGATAATCTGGCGGCAACGGGTATCACGTTGACAAAAAGCCAAGACCAACATGAAATATTCGTTGACAATCCTTCTATTATTTTCCCTGCTTTCTCCGGTTGGGCAAGCCTTTTCGCAGGCAATAAAGTCCTCCCAGAAGACCCGGGTTATCGTTACCAGCGATGGCGAGATTGATGACGAATGCTCGCTGGTGCGCTTCCTGCTCTACGCCAATGAGTGGGATATCGAAGGCATCATCACCTCCAGCTCCCAGTACCACTGGCATGGCCACAAATGGGCGGGCGACGACTGGGCTGAACCCTATCTGAATGCTTATGAGCAGGTCTATCCCAACCTGCTCAAACACGACCAAAACTACCCCAGCCCGGCCTACCTGCGAGCCCACACCTTCCTGGGCAACGTGGAGGCCGAAGGGGAGATGGATTCGATTACGGCAGGATCGGAGCATATCGTACAGGTGCTGCTGGACGAGTCGGACCCCAGGCCCATCTGGCTACAGGCCTGGGGAGGCACCAACACCATTGCCCGCGCCCTGAAGACCATCGAGGAAAAGCACCCCGACAAGATGGCGGGAGTAGCTAAAAAGCTGCGGTTCTTTTTCATCTGGGAGCAGGACAATACGTATCAGAGCTATATCCGCCCGCACTGGGGTAAGTACAACATCCTGACCATCATCTCCGACCAGTTTATCGCCCTGTTTTATCACTGGAAAAAATACCTCCCCCAGCAACAGCAGACTTATCTGGCCGGTCCGTGGATGAACGAGAACATTCTCCACAACCACGGCCCGTTATGTGCCTCCTACAAAGCGCACGGCAGCGGAGACAAAGGCTTCGTGGCCGGGGATTTCCGCTCCGAAGGTGACTCGCCGGCGTTCATGCACACCATTGTGACAGGTCTACGCAGTCTGGAATCGCCCGATTGGGGTGGCTGGGGTGGTCGCTACGTCAAAATCCGTGAAAACACCTGGCTCGATCCGGTATCTGAACCAGGCTATACTTATCCCGAAGGGCGTTGGTACGGAAATTCAGCCTGGGGTCGGGAGCGGCTGAAAAAAGACATTCCGAACGATCAGGAGCTAACAAACTATCTTAAACCTCTGTGGCGGTGGACAGATGTGCTGCAAAACGACTTTGCCGCCCGCGCCGACTGGTGCGTCAAATCCTATAATCAGGCCAACCACCCGCCCCTGGTCAAACTCGCCCACGCCCTGGATCTGACAGCCCGGCCCGGCACCACCGTCAGGCTCAGCGCCAAAGGCACCACCGACCCCGACGGCAACAAACTCACCTACCGCTGGTGGCAATACGCCGAAGCCGACACCTACCCCGGTACTGTAGCAATACAGAACGGGACGAAACAAAATGCGTCGGTCAGCGTACCCGCCGATGCCCGGAAAGGCCAGACCATCCACCTGATTTGTGAAGTGACCGACAACGGCACCCCCCAACTTACCCGCTATCAGCGTGTAGTGATCGAAGTGAACTAAGGAATAGAAAACGTTAATACCATGAAATACCCGTTGATGTTAGTACTGCTGTTTGGCCTGCTTATTCCGATTGGACATGCCTATGCACAGTCGATAAAGCCTGCCGAGAAGACCCGGGTCATCGTTACCAGCGATGGCGAGATTGATGACGAATGCTCGCTGGTGCGCTTCCTGCTCTACGCCAACGAGTGGGATATCGAAGGCATCATCACCTCCAGCTCCCAGTACCACTGGCATGGCCACCATTGGGCGGGCGACGACTGGATTGACCCCAGTCTGAATGCTTATGAGCAGGTCTATCCCAACCTGCTCAAACACGACCAAAACTACCCCAGCCCGGCCTACCTGCGAGCCCACACCTTTCTGGGCAACGTGGAGGCCGAAGGGGAGATGGATTCGATTACGGCGGGGTCGGAGCATATCGTACAGGTGCTGCTGGACGAGTCGGACCCCAGGCCCATCTGGCTACAGGCCTGGGGAGGCACCAACACCATTGCCCGCGCCCTGAAGACCATCGAGGAAAAGCACCCCGACAAGATGGCGGGAGTAGCTAAAAAGCTGCGGTTCTTTTTCATCTGGGAGCAGGACAATACGTATCAGAGCTACATCCGCCCGCACTGGGGTAAGTACAACATCCTGACCATCATCTCCGACCAGTTTGAGGCCATCGCCTACCGTTGGAAACAGGTGCAGCCCCCCGGCATGCAGACCTACTACGCTGGTCCGTGGATGAACGAGCATATCCTGAACAACCACGGCCCGTTATGTGCCTCCTACAAAGCGCACGGCAGCGAAGACAAAGGCTTCGTGGCCGGGGACTTCCGCTCCGAAGGCGACTCGCCGGCGTTCATGCACACCATTGTGACAGGTCTGCGCAGTCTGGAATCGCCCGATTGGGGTGGCTGGGGTGGTCGCTACGTCAAAATCCGTGAAAACACCTGGCTTGACCCAGTACCGGTAGCGGGTTACACCTATCCCGAAGGGCGTTGGTACGGCAGCAACGGCTGGGGGCGTAGCAGCCTGCGCGAAGGCTCAAAAACTACGGCAGAACAACGCAGTGCCTACTTCAAACCCATTTGGCAGTGGACGGATGTGCTGCAAAACGACTTTGCCGCCCGCGCCGACTGGTGCGTCAAACCCTATAATCAGGCCAACCACCCGCCCCTGGTCAAACTCGCCCATGCTCTTGATCTGACAGCCCGGCCCGGCACCACCGTCAGGCTCAGCGCCAAAGGCACCACCGACCCCGACGGCAACAAACTCACCTACCGCTGGTGGCAATACGCCGAAGCCGACACCTACCCCGGTACTGTAGCAATACAGAACGGGACGAAACAAAATGCGTCGGTCAGCGTACCCGCCGATGCCCGGAAAGGCCAGACCATCCACCTGATTTGTGAAGTGACCGACAACGGCACCCCCCAACTTACCCGCTATCAGCGTGTAGTGGTCCAAGTAAACTAACCATTTGTACCAAGCCATTAGGCGTATGTATTCAACTAAACTATTGGCTCTGCTGCTGTTCCTGGGAACGGCGACTGGGTTTGCCCAGAGGCCCCTTGCCTTTCCGGGTGCCGAAGGGTACGGAAAATATACCGTAGGAGGACGGGGAGGAAAAGTATACCAGGTAACGAACCTCAACGATGCCGGTGAGGGTAGCCTCCGGGCGGCTGTGGAAGCCACCGGACCCAGAACAGTTGTGTTCCGGGTGTCAGGAACCATCGTGCTCGACACGCCCCTTACCATTGCCAATCCCTACATCACCATTGCCGGTCAAACTGCTCCCGGCGATGGGATCTGCATCCGGAAGTCGCCCATCATCATTGACGCCAGCCAGGTTATCATCCGGTATCTGCGGCTAAGAATAGGCGGTGAATCGGGCGAGGATATAGATGCCCTGTCCGGCCGGTTCAACAAAAACATCATCATCGATCATGTATCGGCGAGCTGGAGTGTGGATGAAACGATGTCTATCTACCATTGCGATAGCCTGACGGTACAATGGTGTCTGATTGCCGAAAGTATGTACAACTCCAATCACATCAAGGGCATTCATGGGTTTGGTGGTATCTGGGGCAGCAATTACGGAACGTACCACCACAACCTGATCGCGCATCATTCGAGTCGTAATCCCCGGTTCGCATCCGGTAGCGGCTACACCGATTACCGCAACAATGTACTCTACAACTGGGGGTATCAAAGCTGTTACGGGGGAGAAAATGCCCAGCAGGGTGATAAGCGGTATAATTTCTCCCAGTTCAACATGGTAGCCAACTACTACAAACCGGGACCTGCCACCAAACCCGGCGATGTATCGTATCGGCTGGCCGCACCATCCACACGCGATGGTGCCGACGACTACGGCAAATGGTTTATCGCCGAAAATGTGGTGGAAGGCAATGCCCTGGTTACGGCCGATAACTGGAACGGGGGCGTACAGCCGCAGGGTGGCAGTGCGGTTCTGGCCAGTATAAAACTTCCCCAACCGTGGCCGGCTATGGCTATCCATCAGCAGTCAGCAGCAGACGCGTATCGGTTCGTGCTTGAAAAAGCAGGGGCTACATTGCCCAAACGCGACCCGGTCGATACCCGTATTATCGACGAGACCTGGAAAGGCTTTGCTACGTTTGAGGGCTCGACCTACAAACAAAAGCAATCCGTACCCGATAAATCCCGGAAGACAGGTATTATCGATTCGCCGGCAGACGTTGGCGGCTGGCCTGAGTTGAAAAGCACTGCCGCTCCCGTCGATACCGACCAGGATGGCATGCCCGACGACTGGGAAAAGGAGCAGGGCCTGGACCCTAAAAATGCAGCCGACGGACGTACAACCAGCGCTGACGGGTACACCATGCTGGAAAAATACCTGAACAGTATCCGGTAGCCACCGATGAAATTGATTCGCTCAGTTAAAACCATTGTCTAACGCATGAATACAACCAGATCAATCCTGTTTTTCCTGACGCTTCTCTGCGCCGGTACCCGGCTGATGGCGCAGGAAGATGTCGCCGGCCGCGTACCTTTTTATCCGATCCCCTACGAATTTCCGAATGTCGACAGCATCAAAACCGTCATGGACCGGGTGCGGGTATATTACGAATCGACCAGCCCGCAGAAACTAGTGGATGCCACAACAGGAAAGGAAATTACGGACTTTTCGAAACCGAACAAAAACGCCACGGTATCCCCTGGCTTTTCCAGTGAATGGACCTACACCCACGGGGTCGTACTGTCGGCTTTCAGCTATCTGTCTGACGTGACCGGCGACAAGCGATTTTTTGCCGACAACACCAGGTTTTACGGCTTTGTGGAAAAAAGTCTGCCGTATCTCCGCCAGAACGAGGCCCAGTTTGGGCGGCAGCCCGGCGTATGGTCGCTGCTCCACATCGGCGCCCTGGACGACTGCGGGTCCATTGGGGCTGCGTTGATAAAAACCTACCTGAAAGACAAAAACCAAGACCACCTGGCTGTGATCAACATCATCAATGAGTATATCTCCAACAAACAGTTTCGTCTGGACGATGGCACCCTGGCCCGGCACCGCCCCCAGTACAAATCGGTTTGGGTGGATGATATGTACATGAGCGTACCCTTTCTGACCAACATGGGCGTTCTCACCGGCGAAAAAAAATTTTACGACGATGCCGTGAAGCAGGTGCTGCAAATGGCCGACCGGTTGTACGTTCCCCAGACGGAACTGTTTGATCACGGCTGGAACGTAAACTCGGGTGATTACGACCCCCGCTTTTACTGGGGTAGAGCCAACGGCTGGGCACTGATGTCGATGGCCGAACTGCTGGGTGTACTGCCAAAAGACCATCCGGGACGCAACAAGATCCTTCACCTTTACCGGTCCATGATCCGCAGTCTGGCTAATTTACAGGACGGCACCGGTTTCTGGCATAACCTGCTGGACCGTAACGATACCTATACCGAAACGTCCTGCACCGCGATATTCACCTATGCCATTGCGAAAGGCATCAACGAAGGCTGGATCAGTCATGTGTACGGCCCCGTAGCCATCACCGGCTGGAACGCCACCAACTCCAGGGTGCTGGCCAACGGTGCCGTAGACGGGACCTGCGAAGGCACTACTTTTGCACATGACAACACGTACTATTACTACCGGGGCAAAAGCGTTGATGCCACGCATGGCTACGGTCCGGTGCTGTATGCCGGTGCCGAGATGATCAAACTGCTGCAGAATCCTAAATTCGACATCGTAAAGCCTAAACCAAATTCGATCAACAGCACCTTCCACTTTCGGTTGAAAAGTGAGTTTCCCCAGGAAGCGAAGTGAGGTCGTTTAAGCACAGAACAGATTCAAAAAAAGAGTCTATGAAGTATATAAATCGGGTACCCCGTTCCTGGCTTATCTGCCTGATAGCCATCATTGCCCTGATGCAGTGCATGAGTACCGTGCAGGCCAAACCCAAACCCCGCATCGTAATCAGTACCGATATCGGCGGAACCGATCCGGACGATTTCCAATCCATGATCCATCTGCTGATGTACGCCGATTGTTTTCAGATCGAAGGGCTAATCGCATCGCCCTACGGAAATGGTCGAAAAAAAGATATTCTGGCTACGATTGATCTGTATGAAAAAGACCTCAGCCAGTTGAAAAAACACGCATCCGGTTTTCCTGCTCCCAATTCTCTGCGAAAAATCTGTAAACAGGGGGCCATCCCGGCGGCATCTTACCGGGGATTCAGTACGCCTACCGAAGGCTCAGAATGGATTATCGCCTGCGCCAGAAAAAAGAGCGATCAGCCGCTCTGGGTACTGGTCTGGGGTGGCCTGGAAGACCTGGCGCAGGCCTTGCACGATGCCCCCGAAATCAAAAAGCATATAAAGGTGTACTGGATAGGTGGTCCCAATAAAAAATGGAGTGTCAACACCTACGTCTATATCGCTCAAAACCATCCCGACCTCTGGATGATTGAGGCCAATGGTACCTACCGGGGGTTGATTATTGATTCAGAATCGCCGGACACCTTGAAAAGTAAGGCGTACTATGGCAACTACATTCAGGGACGTGGCGCGATGGGTAAAGATTTTGCCCATTATTATAAAGGCGATATAAAGATGGGTGATACCCCTTCACTCGCCTACGTTATGAATGGCAATCCCGATGACCCGGCCGGCGAAAGCTGGGGCGGCAGTTTCATCCGAACCAATCGTAGTGCCCGAACGCTTTTCAGGCGTAACTCCACAGTCGCCGATACGGTGGCTACCTACGCCGTACTGGAGTGGATATTCAAGGGCCCGGAAACGGCTATTTCGCCAGACTCCAGCTGTTTTACCCTAACCATAGGGGGGCAGGAATGGCCGGGCTATTACCTGGGCGGTGGAAACTATGGCGTTCGGTACTCCCCCAAGCAGGCTGAGGTCGGTACGTATACTACAGCCAGTATAATTCCGGCCCTTAATGGCCAAACCGGCAGCTACGTGAGTGTGGCGCCCTGGCCCGGTAAGACGGGCCCGGATGATTATACACTCGGCCCCAACTGGTACGGCGACCGCCCGGAACCTGCGTTTTTTCTGAGTGGACAACAGGGGGCAAAAACGGTCTCGAAACACCGGGATGCGTTTCTGCTGGACTGGGCAAAACGATGGAAATGGCTGGCCCCCACCGGACCGCTCAACGACTGAGAATAGGCTGTTCTGAACGTACAGTCAATACGGGTTTATCGCTACTTTTAAGCTGAATGTTATGCGTTTCAGTGGTAGGTTCGTTCCGTTTTTGAAGCGGCAGATATAGAACCAGCTCCGGTCTTTTTGAAAGCTGTATTCTGGGAGAAAATCAAAAACGCATTACGTAAAGCCGTACGAGAGACCTTTCCCTGACGCTTTACATCTCTCCCTCGACGCCCAGGCCAAACAAGGCGAAGTCGTACTTCACGGGGTCGGTGGGATCAAACTGTTTGAGGGTGTCGGTGAGGGCGACGGCGGCTGTCCAGTCGGTCTGGTCGCGGGTGAGCAGACCCAGTTTGCGGGCGACGCGGCCGACGTGGACATCGATCGGCATGACCAGTTGCGACGGCTGAATGCGCTGCCAAAGGCCGAAGTCGACTCCTCGGTCATCCCGGCGGACCATCCAGCGCAGAAACATGTTGAGTCGCTTGCAGGAGGAGTTGCGGGCCGGGGTGGCTATGTGTTTGCGGGTTCTTGGCGGAAAATAATTGCCGCAGCAGAAGCGGTCGTGGAAGGTTTCGAGGCTCCGGCGAGTGGTTTCGGCCGGACTGAAGTCCGGGGGGACGAAGGCTTCTTCGAGCGAATTTTGGGTCTGATAGTATTCGCGGAAGAAGTGGAGGAAATACAGTGTATCGGTGGCGTTGAAGGTGCGGTGTTTGAAAGACAGGAACCGCTTCAGGTCGTTGTCTTCGTGGTGGCGGATGAAGTCGTACGGCGCACCATCCATCAGGTCGATCAGTTCATTGGCTTTGCGGATGATCACCGGCCGTTGCCCCCAGGCCAGAATAGCCGCCCAGAGCCCCATAATTTCAATATCCTGCTTCTGCGTAAACCGGTGAGGGATACTAATCGGGTCATGCGCAATAAACCCCGGCCGGTTGTACTGCTCAACCTTTTCGTCAAGCAGGCTTTTTAATGATGAATGCATAATGATGAACGATTAACGATGAATGGGAGCGGTCACTTGCCCGATTTACCTGTTTTCCATTCATCATTTATCATTAAGCATTCCGCCCGGCGGCCCGGATCATTAATACGACTTTCCTCCGCTGATGACCCAGGCGAAGGCGCGGGAAACGGCCGAGAAAGCCGCCAGAATGCCGGAGAAAATAAACGTGAAGACGGCGATGAACGGGTAAAAAATAGTGAAGATTACGCTCCAGACCTTATAGCCGGTCGTGGCTTTCATTTTCTCGTCACGCTCTCTCCGCCGACGGGCAATCCGTTCTGCTTTGGTTTCGGGTTTATTCACTAATTCGCTCATTCGCTCCACGTTGGTTACTGTGCCAGATAATTGACCTCAGCCCGAAAACGACGGTCGTGCGGAGAAAGTTTCTCAAACGCCCGTGCCGACAGTTTAATGATGATTCGGTCGTTGACACCGGTATCGGGTAACTTACCAATAATTTTGACCCAGACTACCTGATTATTTACATCGTTGCGCACCTGCACCAGCGAGCCAACGGGAGCTGTGCGGTGCAGCGCCAGGTATTTGTTGGAAGAATCATCGTCGATGAGTTCCGCCAGGCCGATTTCGCTGACGCGTTTACGGCTGGTTGTGGTCGTGGGAATGGGGGCAGAGTCGCCGGCGCGAATAGGCCGGGGTTCCGGGGCGGGCCGAATGGCTTCTGCCGGCGGAATTACAAGGCGGTCTATCCGGGTCGACTCTGTTTTAACGGTTGTGGGGCTGTCGGTTTCTGCTTTAGCGATATCCGCTTTTGGGGCCGGCATTTGCGTGGGCTCAGGGCGAGCGGGTTCAGACTCAACTTTAGCCGGCTCCGGTTTAGTTGGCAGCGCTGCTACGGGTTGAGAAACAGGCGCCGGTTTGGGGGCTGCCGCCAAACTGGCTTTATACGCTGTTTCGCTGATAATGAGCTGCTGACCGGGCTCCAACTGATCTGAGGTGAGTTTGTTCCAGCGCCGGATGTCGGACATTAGCACTTTATGAACGGTAGCGATCATATACAGTGTTTCCAGGGGCTCAACCGTATGGACGCCCGCGTTTTTGGACAGTTCCGGATTACCGGCCTTTGTTGCAGCAGCCGCTGTGGATGCAGCCGCTGTGGATGCAGCCGCTGTGGATGCAGCCGCTTGAACAGGTTGCTGAACCGGCTGTTGAGACGGCGGCTGAACTGGCTGAGGCTTTGGGTCAGCTGCCACAGCCGCTGTGGCAACAGCGGCTGGCGGCATACTGGCTTTGTAGGCTTTTTCGCTGACGATAAGCTGTTGACCAGGCTCCAGCTGATCTGAGGTGAGTTTGTTCCAGCGCCGGATGTCGGCCATCAATACCTTATAGTTCGAAGCCACCGCGTATAAGGTTTCGGAGGGGCCGACTGTATGGATGCCTGTATTTTTCGCCGGCTGCGGAGTTCCGGTTTTGGCTACGGCGTTCGTTTGTGCCGGTTGGGCGGCTTTGGGCTCCTGGCCGGCTACCGATGGGCCGGTATACGGAATCCGCAGGATCTGATCGGTGCGGACGTTGTCGGCCATGGCGGGGTTGGCCGCTTTAATGGCATCAGGAGTGGTATTGTACCGGCGGGCAATGGCGTACAGCGTCTGGCCGGCCGTAACCTTATGTTTTACAAAAAGCCTGTTGTTCACTCGCTCAATGCCGATGGAGTCCAGCACCACCGGTACCGTCGGTAAGTCACGGGCCTGCAACGCGTCGGCAACGGGAAGGCAGGCAAGCAGCAGTCCAAAAGTAACGTGAGTGATTTGCTTTTTCATGGGTTAATCGGTAGGTGACCTGACTGATTTTCGTAAAAATAAGGAGAAAATGATGGCCTTTTCTGTAAGTAAACGGAATTTTACTCACTTTATGCATTTGATTTATCGTATGAGCATACTTGGTTTAATTCCGGCCCGCTACGCATCTACCCGCTTCCCGGCGAAAGCGCTGGCTGATATTCAGGGGAAAAGCATGATCCGGCGGGTGGTCGAACAGGCCCGGCAGGCAGCCTCGCTTAGCCGCGTGGTGGTCGCTACCGACGACGAACGTATTTACCGACACGTGGCCGATTTTGGCGGGGCGGTGGTCATGACCGGAACCCATCACCAGAGCGGCACCGACCGCTGCCAGGAAGCCCTTGGTCTGGTTGAGGGTACGTTTGACTACGTCGTTAATATCCAGGGCGACGAACCCTTTATCCGGCCGGAACAGATCGACCTGCTCACCTCAGTGCTCGACGGCACCACCGAACTGGCTACGCTGGTGAAGCGCATCGACGATCCGCAGATCCTGCTGAACCCCAGTTCGCCGAAAGTTGTGCTTAACAACCGGCAGGAGGCCTTATACTTCAGCCGCCAGCCCATTCCGTACCTGCGTGCCTACGCCCAGGACCCGGCTGTCTGGTTGCAGCACCACACCTACTACAAGCATATCGGTCTGTACGCCTACCGCACCGATGTGCTGGCTAGGATCACCCAACTGCCCCCTTCAGCTCTTGAAGTAGCCGAAGCCCTCGAACAACTCCGCTGGCTGGAAAACAGCTACCGCATCCGCGCCGTCATCACCGATATTGACAGCTACGGGATTGACACGCCGGAGGATTTGGCGAGAGCCCCGTACCCCGGAATGTAATTCCGGCTGTCTGTAAACCGGAATTACATTCCGGGAGAGTAGACAAGGTTGCCCGGAATATAATCGCACCGGCGAACCGGTCCAGGCTACACACTTGTTAAAAACTGTTAATTCTGAACCGGACAAACACTACCGGTCGTTAGCAGGTTACACAAAGGATGACCACACAAAGTCAGTTTAACCCAACAGAAGCGGCATGAGCCCTTCAAAATTAATCAGTTATCATGCAGAATTACACGATACTCTGGGCCGACGATGAGATTGATCTGCTCAAACCCCATATTCTGTTCCTCAAAAACAAAGGCTATCAGGTGACACCTGTCAACAGCGGAGCCGATGCGCTGGAGAAAGTGGAGCAGGAACAGTTTGACCTGGTGTTTCTGGACGAAATGATGCCCGGTATGACGGGCCTTGAAACGCTCCAGCAAATTAAGCAGATGCGCCCTAACCTGCCGGTGGTAATGATCACCAAGAGCGAAGAGGAGCATATTATGGAAGAAGCCATCGGTTCCAAAATTGCCGATTACCTCATCAAGCCCCTCAATCCGAACCAGATCCTGCTGTCGGTGAAGAAAATTCTCGACAATAAGCGGCTGGTATCGGAGCGGACCAATATTGGCTACCAGCAGGATTTCCGCAACCTCAGCATGCAGTACAACGACCGCATCGGCTACGAGGAGTGGGTGGATATTTACAAAAAGCTGATTTTCTGGGAGCTGGAGCTCGACGGCGCGCAGGACCGCAGCATGTCGGAGGTGCTGAACATGCAGAAAAGCGAGGCTAACTCCAACTTCTGCAAGTTTGTGATGGAGAGCTACGAAGACTGGCTCAACGACCCCAAAGCTGAAAAGCCGGTTCTGTCGCATCAACTTATGCGTAAGAAGGTGTTCCCGTTAATTGACCAGAATAATCCCCTGTTCTTTATCCTGATTGATAACCTGCGTTACGATCAGTGGAAAGTGATCGAGCCAATCCTGGCCGAATTTTTTGTCGTAGAGGAAGAATCATCGTACTATTCCATTCTGCCCACGACCACCGGCTTTGCCCGCAACGCCATCTTCTCAGGTATGATGCCGAGCGAGATGGAAAAAACCTACCCGAACCTGTGGGTCAACGACGAAAACGATGAGGAGGGACTGAACAACAACGAGGACGAGTTCCTGCGCCGGCAGATTGACAAGAGCCGCCTGAACATCAAACACACGTACAACAAGATTCTGAACACCAATCAGGGGAAATCGCTGGTCGACAACTTCAATAACCTGATGCAGAATCAGTTGAACGTGGTTGTCTATAACTTCGTCGATATGCTGTCGCACGCCCGGACGGATATGGCCATGATCAAGGAACTGGCCCCCGACGAGCGGGCCTACCGGTCCATTACCCGGTCGTGGTTTTTGCACTCACCCCTGCTGGAACTGGTGCGGAAAATTGCCGACAAAGGTGCCCAACTCGTCATTACGACCGACCACGGTATGATTCGGGTGCAGAAACCGGCCAAGATTGTGGGTTATCGCGAAACCAACACGAACCTGCGCTACAAGCAGGGCAAGAACCTGGGTTTTGATGAAGACCATGTATTTGTCTGCCGCAAACCGGAAAATTTCTTCCTGCCCCGCCTGAACGTGTCGACGGCCTACGTCTTTACGCTGGAAGATTATTTCTTCGCCTACCCGAATAACTACAACTATTACGTCAACTACTACCGAGATACCTTCCAGCACGGGGGTGTGTCGCTGGAGGAGATGATTATCCCGTTCGTGCACCTGCGGGCGCGGTAACGTATTACGCTTGCGGGCCAAACAAAGCCACTGCTGGTTGCGGCAGTGGCTTTGTTTGTGGGGACTGGCAGGGGGGGCAGGGATGGCAGGGGATGGCAGGGGGTGGCAGGGGGCAGAGAGTAATATAGAAAGGTCCGCTGCTTTTGTGAGTAACACAACTACAATCTGTAACTGAACCCGCTCACGTATGGCATCACGACGTTTATTTCTGAAGAACACCGGAGGGTTAATGGCCCTGACCACGCTGGCCCCGGCCACAGCCGCTATGGCGAACGCTAATCCCAGGGGCAAGGCCAATGGGGAAGATTTGTTCAAGCTGGGGATGGCGGGCTTCACCTTTGTCAATTTCAAGCTGGACCAGGCGCTGGAGATGATGCGGAAGGTCGATGTGCATTACCTGTGCATTAAGGATTTTCATCTCCCGCTGGACAGCACGCCGGAACAGATTGCCGCTTTTCACGAGAAGCTCAAACAGTCAAATGTAACGGGCTATGCGGTCGGGCCGATTTACATGAAAACCGAAGCTGAGGTAGACCGGGCGTTCGAGTATGCGAAACGGGTAGGGGTGAACCTGATCATTGGCGTACCCAACGTGCCTTTGTTGCCATACGTGGACAAGAAGGTAAAAGAGTATGATATGCGTTTCGCCATCCACAACCACGGACCGGATATCGAATTGTACCCAAACGCCATTTCGATCCACCAGGCTATCAAAGACCTGGATCCCCGAATTGGCTTCTGTTTCGATATGGGGCACGACCGGCGCAATGGAGATGATCCGGTAAAAGACCTGCAAACCTACGCCAAACGCATTTTCGACATTCACCTGAAAAACGTAACGGCCGCTTCCAAAGAAGGTAAAACGTGTGAGCTGGGACGGGGGGTGATTGATATTCCTGCCTTTGTGCAGATGCTCCGGAAAGTAGGCTATTCCGGTTCGTGCAGTCTGGAATACGAAAAAGACATGAAAGACCCGCTGGCGGGCATTGCCGAATCGGTCGGGTATTTCCGGGGTGTTTGCGATGCAACCCGCTCCGACAAACGCCGGTCGTAATCACTCTGCCTTTATTTTCGCTCACAAAACCCGAATCTAATCAGATTCTAAGCTGTATTTAAGGAAAGCTTTAGTTCTCCTCCCTAGCTTGCCGATCAAAGCTGGTTTTCAGGATTGATCGAGAAAGAGGTGGTAAGTCACCAGAGGGGTAGTAAACAAAGCCGATTATGCGTTTGTTATTGAACGAGTTGCGTTTTATATTGGCATTCATGCTGTTGCTAACGGGTAGCGTAGTTTATGGGCAGGGAGTACAGGACCGTCCGTCCACCGGCGTAACGCGCCGTCAGCTATCGGCGAGTGGGTTTGAAACGGGTACCAACCTGGCGGCCAGTTTAGATCAGGCACCGGACCATAAAACATTTCAGCAGTTGCTGCACGCAGCGGGGCTCGACAAAAAGGCCCGCCGGAAGGGTCAGTACACGGTTTTTGCACCAACCGATGCCGCCTTTTCGACCCTGTCTACGGATTTTCTGTCGGAACTCCTGCTGCCCGCGAGCAAACAACGGCTGATCGACTTTATCGCTTTTCATGTGGTGAAAGGGCGTATCACGTCGGATCTGCTGCAGGATGGGGAGCAACTGACCAACCTGACCGGTGATATTCTGGTGGTTCACAAGAAAGACAATACAATCACCATCCGGGACGGGCGCGGTAATGTTGCGGATGTTATTCAGCCGGATATTCGGGCGACGAACGGGGTCGTGTACACCATTAATAAAGTTCTGCGACGGGCCGGCAATACCGTTAATTAAGCAATAAACGCTAATTTTTCATAACGTTGAGTTGAGTGAGACTGACTGATTTTGGTGGCGCTGGTTAGCGTTGAGTGCCCAGAAGCGCCACCAGATCAGCCAGTTATTTTTTGGTTAGCCTGCCTCGTAGGCCCGACATTCCCTCTTCACCGTTTCCAGACTGAACTTTCAGGGCGTGTTGCGCTCCGCAGAATGTACTACAGGCACCTTCGCAAAAGCCCGGTTCGCAGATGGTTAGCCAAAGGTAGTAGCCTGTTGCTTTATCCGGGTACATAACCTTTTATTGTCAATGGCCTCTATTAACTCTCCATCCGCTGTTTCAACCGACGATCCGCCCGGCTGGACCTACAACCCATCGGCCTGGAGTGAACGCATACCAATTGCCGCTGCGGCCGTAATCGGTTTAGGCATTGCGGTGTACCTGTCGCTTTTTCAGTTGAACGTTGTTGGATCCGTCTGGGATCCATTTTTCGGGTCGGCCTCCAGCGAGAAAATTCTGACGTCGTCTCTGTCGAGGGTTTTACCGATTCCGGACGCTGCGCTGGGCGCCATCAGCTATTTACTGGACGCCGTGAGTGGCGTTATCGGTAAAACCCGGCGTTGGAAAACCATGCCCTGGATTGTGCTGGTGTTCGGATTTGCCGTTGGGCCGCTGGGGGTCACCAGCCTGTTTCTGGTGATTGCGCAGCCCGTGTTTTTCCAGGCCTGGTGTAGCTTGTGTCTGGCGTCGGCGGTTATTTCAACCGTAATGATTGGTCCGGCAATGGACGAAGTGCTGGCCAGTTTGCAGTATCTGCAGCGGGTGAAGCGCAGCGGGTTTTCGGTCTGGAAGGCCTTGTGGGGAGATGCAGAAATTAATCGACAGGTGGCATAACTATGTGGGCACGGTTCATCAATATCGGAATAGGCCTCTGGCTGATGGTTTCACCGGCGGTGCTGCCGCTTTCCGAAAAAGCAGCGGAGCATCAGTATCTGGTAGGACCGGTTATGGTGGCCTTTGCCATCATTGCCATCAGCGAAGCGACACGAAACGTGCGTTATGTAAATACGCTGATCGGCGTTTGGCTGCTGGTGGCTCCGTGGGTGCTGGGCGACCATAGTACGTTAGAAACCCTGAACGTCATGGCTGCGGGTGTGCTGATCACGGGCCTGTCGCTGGTGAAAGGGAAAATTGAAAACCGCTTTGGGGGTGGATGGCGCTCGCTGCTGGAGGAGACCCCCGAGCATATGCAGTAGACGTTGGAGGCTGGATAGTAGACGTTGGATAGCTGCCGTCTATCATCCAACGTCTACTGTCTGCTATTCTGACGGATTACAGCTTAGGGCCGATGGAGTCGTAGATGACGACTTTCTCCCACAATGATGCGTAGTTATTGCGGAATTCGTCGTGGATTGGGTGCTTCTGATAGGCTTCTTCGTCGGCCGGACTGTCGAACAGGCACAGCCACGAATAGGTGTACGTCCGCTCGATAACGTCCCGGTTGGTAGCGGCCGGGGTGCCGATGTGAACCATCCGGATGGTTGGTATTTTGGCCATTTTGTTCAGTCCTTCCAGCAACTTCGCCCTGTCGGCCTCGCTTTGGGGGTTTTTGAGGTAGAACATAACATGGTGAACAAATAACTGACCGGGTGCAGGGGTTGATAGTGTTTCCATACGTGTGCTTAAGCCGGCAGCGACGCTGCCTTTGATAAAATCTCTCCGTGATTGTTGATCCATGTTTACGCGGATTGTTTGCCTATTGCGGGACAAATGTAAGCGAGATTTGCCGGTTGGTTTTGATATAAATCGGTTTTTTAGCGGTAAAACAAATGCTCTTTTTGTACATTCACGGCATGAAGCGGTATATTTAGCACGAGCCGTTCAATAGTTACCCCGTTACGGGAGGCCGGTGGCCGCATCCGGTTCACTAGCTTAGCTACTTCAAATTGAACTATACTACGGTGTGCCGCCCCGCGTTTTTCGAAAGACACTGTTGAATGAATAGCTTGCTAAATACAGGATTATTGGTGTTTCCGGTTAGCCGGAAAATGTTCAGATTCATGAAGAACAACTGGTTCTGTGTGTGGTGCTTACTGCTCCTGATCGCCGGCTGCCGGTCTAAAGATCCCGAACCGGAACCGCAGCGCGAAATCCGGCTATACGATCAGGTATGGGTAAGCTACGAACTGCTGGATATGAGTGGCCGGCCCAGTAGCCGGTTCCGGGAGGGCGAGAATTTTATGTTTTCGCTGCGTATTCGCAACCTGAGTGCCGATACGCTGATCAGTACACGCTATCCATCTCCCTTGTATCAGTTTTTTGTGCTGGTCAATCCACAGGTTTTCTCCGTGGTGAAGCGGGCGGCCGATGGTCAGGCCGATCGGGTGATGGGGCGGCCGCTTACCGGCGGGAAAGAACTTCCTTTCACCGCGTCGAGCCTCATTGTGATGCCGAAAACCACCGTAACGTATCAGGTACCCTGGCAGACCAAAACCGGCGAGTTGTATCCAATGCCGGCGTATGATCCGGTGCCTGATCCGGTTTTACAGGCTGACGGACTCTCTGGCTATTTTCGCGGGAATTATTTGTATACCGGCTCGGAGTCGAAGGTGGACCGGCTGACCCAGGGGGCCTACTATTCGGCGTTTACGCTGGATATGTTTGGGCGTCGTGTTTACTTTCGTACTGATTTTACCGTCTATTGAGTGGCATTCGCCGGGAACGTGCGTTACATTCGTTATGAAAACATTCTACTATTGCTGTATCGTATGGGCATTGGCCGGTCTGGTGGCCTGTAAGCGTACGCAGGTTGGGCCTTCGCTGAATGCGGAACATGTTGTGCAGATCACCACTCCACTGAGCGGAACCCTGGCGGTGCAGGATGCCGGCGGGCGCGCGCGAACCAGCCTGCGGAGCAGCGAAAACTTTACGCTTGTTTTTCGGCTGTACAATGCGGGCGATACCGCCGTACGCGTTGGCCGGCTGCTGGCGAGTGGAGAGTACCTGGACAATGTGTTTGGCTATCCCGAGTTTTTGTCGTTGTCGCGTATCGTAGAGGGAGAGCCGGTGGGTGATATTTTACCGAAGCCCGTGCTGTCGATAGCCGTTTCGCCCGAGAGCTACCGCATTGATATTCCACCGCGTACGGTTGCTGAGTGGCGGCTGCCCTGGCGCGATCCGCATCTGACGAGGTATACGCTCCCCATGTATACACCCGCTACTTCACTGGGCAATTCGATTATCTATACGCGGTATAACCCCGATCCGGAGCCCGGCCCGCTGGCCCCCGGACTGTACCGCTCGGCCTTTGCACTGGATGTTGGCAATCGCCGGGCACCGTTTTCTGTCATATTCCAGATTGAATGATTTCTAGGTAGCCTGCGCTTTCGGAGGCATTTGGCTGTGCTGGTGGCTGCTACAATAAACAGCCTTGGGTAAACTCAAAACGTTTCAATTTTAATTGTTGACTTTACTTGACTTTGATTTGCTAAATGATCAGTATTGTAGTGTAATAGATATGTAGTACACTAAGACGCAAATATAATGATCGACCTGACTGATCTGTCGTTTGGATATAGCCGGAAAAAACGGCTGTTTCAGCACCTGAATCTGACCTTGCAACCGGGCACCGTTTATGGCTTACTAGGTAAAAATGGAGCGGGTAAATCCAGCCTGCTGCGGCTGATGGGCGGACTGCTTTTTCCAATCAGCGGACAGGTTCATGTTTCTGGTTATGAGCCTCGCCGGCGTCAGCCGGCTTTTTTGCAGGAGGTGTATTTTGTTCCGGAAGAAATTTATCTGCCTTCTGTAACACTCCAGCGGTACATTGATACAATGGGGCCGTTTTACCCAAGATTCAGCGAGTCCGCGTTTCGTCGGTATCTGACGGAGTTTGATGTACCGCAGGACCATAAACTGACGGCTATGTCGTACGGTCAGAAGAAGAAGGTAATCATCAGTTTTGGGCTGGCCGCCAACACTCGTATTCTCATCATGGACGAGCCCACGAACGGGCTGGATATTCCATCGAAAAGCCAATTTCGCAGGATTGTGTCCTCCGTTCTTGATCCCGACCGGCTCGTGATCATTTCTACCCATCAGGTGCGTGATCTCGACAACCTGATCGACTCGGTCATTATTCTGGACGAGAGCGAGGTGTTGCTTAATCATTCGCTGGCGGATATAGGTGATCGCCTTCTGTTCGATACCGTTCCGACGATTACCCAAACCGACCGGGTACTCTATGCCGAACCGACCTTGCGCGGACAAGCTGTAGTCATGGAAAACCCAACGCAGGAAGACAGCCGGGTTGATCTGGAGCGGTTATTCAATACAGCCATGACGAATCGGGAGCGCATCAAAACCATTTTCCATTGACCACGCTCAAAGAAGCCCCAACACCTGTAAGCTTCTTCCATCATCTCTTTTTATCTGAACGATATGAATCAAAATTTTGATCTCCGCCGTTTTGGCTTGCTGGTCCTATTACACCTGTCTGAGCACCTGAAAACGTACCTGATGGGCATTGCCGTTCTGTTTGGGGTCTGGATCGTTATGCTCGCTCCCAGCACCGCCCGCGCCACTCATTTTACTGAAGGTCTGTATCGCTACCACGGCATTGTGTTCAGCTTCCTGTTCGGGGGGGGCGGTGCCTGGTTTGCCAGTGAAGCATTTCGCACGGTCAGTACGCCCGTTCGGGGCATTCCGCATCTGATGCTGCCGGCCTCTCACCTGGAGAAGTATTTACTGGGCTTTCTGATGCTGCTCCTGTTTGTGCCTGTATTCATCGGTGTTTTCTACACGGTAGAGGGCATTTGCTTTGCCATCATCAACAGCCGGTTACCCGTGGCGGAACCCCACTATCAGCTACTGAACCTGGCGGGGCCTGCCATTCCGTTCGATCTGCGCTATCTATCCTGGAGTGCACCAAGTCTCTTCCTGCTGGGGTCCATCTATTTCGCCAAGGTGCCGTTTGTCAAAACCAGTGTTGTGGCGTTTCTGATTTACTTTTTCCTGGTCTTCCTGAACGAGTTCCTCATCCTTGAGGTATTCCCGACTCGGGAGCACTACGGCACTACGCCGTTTGCCGAGGTATATTTTCTGCAAAGCGGGCGTCGGTATGACCTGGAACTGACGGGACTCTCCAGACAGCTTATTTATGCGGTTCTGCTGCTGACCGTGCCGGCCTTGTGGTTTACGGCCTATATCCGGTTTAAAGAAAAAGAATTGTAGTATGGACTTCAGAGACAAACAGGCTATTTACCTGCAAATCGCCGATTATGTGTGCGAGAAGATTCTGCTGGAGCAGTGGCCACCGGGCGAGCGTATTCCGTCGGTCCGGGATTTGGGCATGGAACTGGAGGTAAATCCCAATACGGTGGTGCGGACGTATGACTTCCTGCAGCAGAAGAACATCATTTTCAACAAGCGAGGTATCGGCTACTTTGCCGCTGAGGATGCGCGTGACCGCATTCTGGCGTACCGGCGCGACCAGTTTCTGGAGACGGAGTTACCCGTTTTCTTCCGAACGCTTTACCTGCTCGACATCGACCTGAAAGAGATTGAGCAGCGCTATGAAGCTTTTATCAAAGTTGAGTTTAACGAAACAACTCCGTGAAAAACAACCATCAGGCATTATGAAACGTAGTGATAAAATATTGATAGGGATACTGGCTGCAGGGGTGCTAACGCTGGTTGGTTCCGTCATGTCATTGAAGGCCGAACATGATAAAATAGATTTCAATGACCCGTTTTATGGCTTCTCATCAACGGCGGTAAAACCGTTCAGCGTCCTGAAAATAGAAGGGGGTAAGCCGGATGCTACGGGTAATCAGCCCGGAGGTGTATCTGGCCATTACAACAGCTTCACCACAATGGGGGTGCAGGCCGGCAAAAGGTTTGAAGTTCGGGTTCTGAAAAACAGTCACGTGCCGTTTACATACCGGTCCGCCGGCGACACTCTAATCGTCCGGTATGAGCCAGCGTTTTATCCCGGGCGGATTGCTCCCGACGAAGCATTTACCAGTGTGCCGTTTGCCTACATCATTGCTCCGGGTATCCAGACCATTCTGGTAACCGGAGCTATCTGTGAATTAGCCGGGCTAACTACTGATAAGTTAACCATTACGGCCACAAACGCACGAGTGCTTATCAGCCAGAGCACAATAGGCAATCTAACAACAACAGGAACGAGTGGGAGTCTGCTTCAGACAGCATCCGCCAATCAGATCCGCACCGCTACAATTACATCGTATGATAGCACTGCTTTCGTAGCCGAGCAGGATGTATTTGGCTCAGTCGTTTTACAGCACGATAGTACAGCGACGATAAAGGTGCCGGCAGTGTTGCTGAAAAAGATTTCTAATTAGGGCATTTTTAAAGACTGTCGTAGATGTCCCGCCGATTGCCAATCAGTACAACGATAATCAACAACTCACCGTCAAAAATCTGGTATACGATGCGGTAGTCACCCACCCGAAAGCGGAAGAGCCCTTCACGACCTTTCAGCTTTTTAACGCCTGGGGGCCGGGGATCAATGGCCAAATGCTCAAGTGCTTCCACAATCAGCACCTGCGTTTCACTATTCAGTTTCTTTAGACTCCGTCGTGCTGCCGGCTTTAGCGTTACGGTGTGCCTTAGGGTTGGTCTTTATTCCAAGTTCGGCTTTTATATCGTCCAGGGAATACTGACCGGGCTCCTTCAATGCTTCACGTGCTTCAAGTACGTCTAACCTATCCTCTAGTTCTTCAAGACGCTTCAACAAACGGTGCGGAACAATAGCTGCCAACGGTCGCCCCCGACGGGTAACAACAATGGATTTCCCCGCATAGTGGACCTCGTTTAAGAGTTCCGCTAACTGGCTTCTGACCTCAGCTACGGGGAGTTCTTTCGTAGCTTTCATAAATCTCAAGTTGATAAGTAAGACCGTAAAAGGCAAAAAATAGAATCAAATAAATCAGGAAGGTACGTCCGTGAACGGAAAATAATTGGCAAATATAGCGACTGTACAAAACGTACGAACTGTACAAGTTGTTTTTGTGTTTTTACTACATGCTACTGCGATAGCGATGTGGCAAATAAGAAAGTTATTATTGACTCGGTGCCCGCTCGTCCTTGACCATGTCGAGAGACGGGTGAGGGTTGCCGGCCCGCCACGCGATACAATCGCGGGCGAGCCGTTACTTACCCCTGCGGGAACTGCGTACTGTAATACCCAATGGCTTTCCAGACTTCCCGTACTTCTTCGGCGGGGACGATGCGGGGTTTGTAACGCTCGTTGGTGGAGACCAGCAGCAGGCATTCCTGGTCGCGCAGGTAATTGAAAATCTTCTTGAACAGCAGCCCGTCGTTGGCCGTCGTCACCAGACAAAGCGTGCCGTCTTTCAGCGACCGCCAGTCCTCCACAAACTCCACAAACACAATGGTGCCTTCCTTCAGCGGCAGCATCGAATCCCCTTCAATCTCGTAACTCCGGTAGGTGCGGTCATGGGGCAGAAACGGCAGGTGAAACGTCTCCAGCCGGTTAATAAACTCGGGGTCGCCGTAGCCTTTGGCGTATCCGGCCGAGGCTTTCAATGGGATGTGCACCACCTGCTCCTGATCGTTGCTGTCCACGGCCGTCACCAGCACCCGGAACGAATCCGGGGCGGTGATGGTCTGGAATGTTTTCTTGCCCGAACCGATCGGCGCGGTTGCCGGTGGACTTGCTGGTTCGTCGGCCCGGCTCAGGTCGCGCAGCAGCAGGTCATCTACGCTGACGCCGTAGTAGTCGGCCAGCCGGACTAAGTCCCGGTATTTGGGCTCCGACCGACCCGCTTCGTACGTCCACAGCGTAGACTTCTTGATGCCGACATCGGCCGCTACCTGATCCTGCGTAGCCCCTTTCTGGTGCTGCCGCAGGTAGACTAAATTTTGTTTAAAAAAAATAGACACGGGCTTGACAAAGGTTTCAACTTTTGTCTACATTTGGTCGATTAATCTAACATTTGTAGATGAAAGTTGGTTTAAACATCATTACTATTCAAGGTTGTTTACTGTTTGCGAACAGGTGACTGTCGACTAACTGTCGACAAATTTACAAAAAGTTATGAATCTGCAACCCAACCGATCCATTCTTCATCTCGATCTCGATAGTTTTTATGTATCGGTCGAACGGCTGCGCGACAGTCGGTTAATGAATAAACCCGTTTTAGTCGGCGGTGTTGGCGAACGGTCGGTGGTAGCGGCCTGTAGTTATGAGGCCCGGCGCTACGGCGTACGGTCGGCGATGCCCATGCGGCAGGCCCGGCAACTTTGTCCGGAAGCGGTCGTAATTAAAGGCGACTGGGAAGCTTATTCGCAGCACTCGCAGATGGTAACCGAACTGATTCGCGAGCAGGCCCCGGTGGTTGAGAAAGCCTCCATCGACGAATTCTACCTCGACCTGACCGGCATGGACCGCTACGTGGGCTGCTACCGCTGGTCGGGCGAGTTGCGCCGGCGCATTGTCCGACAAACCGGCCTGAGCGTGTCGCTGGGCTTATCGAGCAATAAAACGGTGGCTAAAGTCGCTACGGGCGAGGCTAAACCAGCAGGCGAGCGGTATGTGCCGACGGGCGAGGAGCAGTCGTTTCTGTCGCCCCTGCCGATTAGCCGCCTGCCGATGATCGGTCCTGTTACGGCGCAGACGCTACGCAGGCTGGGTATTACAAAGCTGGGTACGCTGGGCCAGATGCCGCTCCGGATACTGGAAAAAGCGTTCGGGTCGACCGGTCGCCTGCTGTGGGACCGCGCCAACGGCCGCGACGAGACACCGGTAGTACCGTATCACGAACCAAAATCGGTATCGAAGGAAACCACGCTGGACGACGATACCGCCGACCGGGATTACCTCCGGGCGGTGCTGATCCGGCTGACGGAAGAGGCTACGTGGGAACTTCGGCGCGGGGGGCATAGCACGGGGCAGGTGACCGTCAAAATCCGCTACGCCAATTTTGATACGCATACGCAGCAGCGGCGGTTGTCGCTGACCACCGCCGACCATATCCTGATTCCGCAGGCGCTGGATCTGCTGGATAAACTCTGGCAGCGCCGGCTACGCATCCGGCTGGTGGGCGTACGGCTGGGACAACTGGCGCGGGGCACGGAGCAACTGGGTTTGTTTGACGAGAGCAGCCGGCTGTTGCCCCTGTACAGCGCGATGGACCGGCTGCGGACTAAATACGGACGATATAGCATAAACTGGGCGTCGGGCCGGCAAGTATAGGAGGGAAGCAATGTACTGGAACGTTCACAGCCATTATAGTTTTCGCTACGGAACTTTGTCGCCGGCCGAGCTGGTACAGGCGGCAGTCCGGCTGGGTATATCCCGGCTGGCGCTGACCGATATCAACAACACAACGGGGCTGTATGAGTTTGTGAGCGAATGCCGCACCGCCGGTATTGAACCCGTGGCGGGCGTGGAGTTCCGGAACGGCAATCACCTATGCTATGTCTGCCTGGCGCGTAATGCCGAGGGACTGGCTGAGATTCATGTTTTCCTGACCGATTACCTGGCGCAGCACCGGCCGTTCCCGACGCTGGCACCGGTGTTTATCCACGTCTGGACCATCTATCCCTGGACCATTGTGGTCAGCGGACAGGGTGGGCTCAATGCGCGTTCCGGCTGGCCCGACTACGAATGGGTTGGCGTACGGGCGCGGGACCTGAACCGCATCTGGCGGTACCGCAACCGGCTACCCGCCGACCGGCTGGTGCTGTGGCAGCCCGTTACGTTTCTGAACCGGGCCGGCTACGACCTGCACCGGATGCTGCGGGCCGTTCAACATAATTGCCTGCTGGCTCATTTGCCTGAAGACGCCGTAGCCTCTGAGCAGGACTGGCTGGTCGATCCCGACCGCCTGCGTCTGCGCTTTGCCGCCTATCCGGAACTGATTAAACGAGCCAATTTCCTGCTCGACTCCTGCGCGTTCGTCTTTGACTTTCATACACCCAAAAACCGTCAGGTCTACACCACCTCGAAGGCTGATGACCTGGACCTGCTCCGTAAACTGGCCATGGATGGGCTACAGTATCGGTATGGTGACCGCCGTAGCGACGGCCGCCTGTACCGCAGCCGCCAGAAAGACCTAAGCCAACGGGTGGAACGGGAACTGGCCACTATCCATGAGTGTGCGTTCAGTGCTTACTTTCTGATGACGTGGGACCTGATTCGTTACGCCCGCTCCCGGGGTTTCTTCCACGTCGGGCGGGGCTCGGGGGCCAATTCGCTGGTGGCGTATTGCCTGGGGATTACGGATGTGGACCCGGTGGAGCTGAACCTGTACTTTGAGCGATTCATAAACCCCCACCGCAGCAGCCCGCCCGACTTCGACATTGATTTTAGCTGGGATAACCGGGACGAACTGCTGGAGTACCTTTTTAAGCGCTACGGAAATGGCCGGGTTTGTCTGCTGGCAACCGTCGTCACCTTTCAGCAGCGGGCGGCTATGCGTGAGTTTGGCCGGGTGCTGGGCCTGCCCAAGGCGGAACTGGACGAACTGGTAGACGATCCCCACAAAGCGGAGTACCACCAGGCCGGGCGCACCCTATTGGCCCTGAGCAAGCGGCTGGATGGTATGCCCAACTACCTGTCCATTCATGCCGGGGGCGTCCTCATCAGCGAAGAACGGCTCACCCGCTACACGGCCCTCCAGCCCATGCCGAAGGGCTTTCCAGTGTGCCAGTTCGATATGTACACCGCCGAGGATATTGGTTTTGCCAAGCTGGATGTTTTGTCGCAGCGCGGGCTGGGGCATATCAAAGAAGCCGTCGACTGGATTCGGAAGAACCGCAGGGTCGTGGTCGATATTCACGCTATTCAGGCGTTCAAGCAGGATGCGGGTATTCGGGAGCAGTTGCGCCGGCACGAGACGCTGGGCTGCTTTTACATCGAATCGCCGGCTATGCGGCAGCTCATTCAGAAGCTGGGTTGTCAGGATTACCCCACGCTGGTCGCGGCCAGTTCGGTGATTCGGCCGGGTGTGGCGGGTAGCGGCATGATGCGGTCCTACATCGAACGGCACCACCAGCCGGATACCTACCGGCCGCTGCACCCGAAGCTGGGCGAGTTGCTGGCGGAAACCTACGGCATTATGGTCTACCAGGAAGATGTCATCAAGGTAGCCCATCAGTTTGCGGGCATGAATCCGGCCGAAGCCGATTTACTGCGCCGGGCGATGTCGGGCAAGTACCGCTCCCGCGACTTGTTCAAACGGCTCGTCGATCGGTTCTGGGAAAGCTGCCGGGCACAGGGCTACAGCGAAACGGTCATTGGGGAGATATGGCGGCAGATGGAGAGCTTTGCCGGGTATAGCTTCAGCAAGGCACACTCAGCTTCCTTTGCCGTCGAGAGCTACCAGAGTTTGTATCTGAAAACCTATTATCCCCTCGAATTTATTGTGGCGGTCATCAACAACGGGGGCGGTTTTTACAGCCCCGAATTCTACGTACACGAAGCCCGGCGGGCAGGTGCCGGCATTGAAGCGCCCGACATCAACCGCAGTGAGTGGCGGACCATCATCGACGGCAACACCATCTGGCTGGGCTGGGGGCTGGTGAAAGGGCTGGAGCGCAGCCTGATGGAAGCCCTGCTGATGGAACGGGACGAACGGCCCTTCGACAGCGTCGAGGATTTTTGCCTGCGGGTGCCGGTGAACCGGACACAGCTACTGCTGCTGGTGCGTGTGGGCGGCTTCCGCCGGTTAGGGCTGTCCAAAAAAGAAGTTCTCTGGCGGGCGCACTACCTCACAGGGAACCGCCCGGCCTCACGCCCGTATACCGGACGGTCTTTGTTCGACCAGGATATGGAGTCAGCCCTGGCGGCTACAGCGCCGGAATTGCCCATCCTTACCGAACATCCGCTGGAAGAAGCTTTTGATCAGTGGGATCTGCTTGGTTTTCCACTTGTCTCCCCCTTTCAACTCTTAGCCGAAGAGGGCCTGTCACCAACGACGCTACCCTGCATTAAGGCTAGTGCCATGCTCGAGTACGTTGGCCGGCGGGTGATGATGCGGGGCTATCAGGTTACCACCAAAGAGATTTACGCTAAGAATAACGGACGCATGGGCTTTGGTACCTGGCTCGACGTAGACGGCGAGTATTTCGACACGGTCCATTTTCCCAAAGCCTGGACCGAATACCCCATGCGGGGCCGGGGCATTTACCGGCTGGAAGGTCTGGTAACCGAAGAGTGGGGCTGCCCCGCCCTGACGGTAAGCACGCTTCACCGGCTGCCCTGGCAACCTGATCCGCGTACGGTGGAGGATTAAAAACAACTAAACAACAAACACGATGAATAACCAACACAACCCCCAAACATTCTTCGCTCTCGTCCGGCTGGCGCAGGACGGCAAGTATTACTACCACCTCTACGATGGCGATGAGGTCATCCTGCGCGGAGGAGGCTACAGCCGCAAACCGACCTGCGAGGATCTGGTGAGTCAGGTCCGGTTCTGGTGCCTGTTCGATTTTCAGTACAACCGGGCCATTTACAAAGATCAGCACCTGTTTACGCTGTTCAATCAGGATGGGATGATTATCGGCCGGAGCCGGCCCGTCGACAGCCGGGCAGAGCTGGAAGAGATGGTGCGCCGGATCAAATCCGCTGCCTGGCAGGCCCCGTACTGGGATCTGACGGTGGTGAATAATTAGTGGGCAGTTCTCAGTAGGCAGTAGACACAGAGATGAGTCAGCAGGTTGCTCACTCAAGTCTGCCAACTGCCTACTGCGAACTGCCTACTAAATTTTATACTCTTCCACCTTCCCCTCCTCACAGCGCAGCACACGGGCGGGGTATTTGCGGAGCAGGTCGTAGTTGTGGGTCGCCATCAGAATGGCGGTACCGGCATTGTTGATGTTCTGGAAGACCTGCATGATTTGGTCGGATACGGCCGGGTCGAGGTTTCCGGTGGGTTCGTCGGCGATCAGCAGCAGGGGTTCGTTGAGCATGGCGCGGGCAATAACGACGCGCTGCTGCTCACCGCCGGACAACTGATGCGGCATTTTCTTGTGCGAGTTGCTCAGACCCACCTGCATTAACACCTCCGTAATGCGGTTTTTCATCTTGGTTTTGTCGCCCCAGCCGGTCGCTTTCAGCACAAACTTCAGGTTTTCTTCAACGTTGCGGTCGAAGAACAGTTGAAAATCCTGGAAGACGATACCAATTTTCCGACGCAGGTAAGGTACATCTTTTGTTCTCAGTTTTTCCAGCGCAAAATCAGCCACCTGGCCCTGACCGTTGGGCAGAAACAGATCGGCATACAGCGTCTTCAGCAGCGAGCTTTTGCCGCTGCCCGTCCGCCCGATCAGGTAGACAAATTCGCCTTTATGAATCTCGAAGCTTACATCGCCCAGCACCAGCTTGGTGCCCTGGTAGATGTCTGCATTCGTCAGCGACAAAACAGGTTCGGTGGAAAACATGAAACTCGTTTGAGGTTTGAGGTTTAAGGTTTGAAGTTAAAAAGGTATGCCCCTAATTCTAACTTCAAACCTCAAACTTCAAACGTTAAACCCTTTTATTTCGCTCCCGCTTTCTTGTGGTCGGCCAGGAATTTGGCGAGGCCGCTGTCGGTGAGCGGATGATTCAGCAGGGCCATAATGGCGCTCAGCGGACCAGTCATGACGTCGGCACCGACCTCGGCGCACTGAATAATGTGCATCGGGTGACGGATGGAAGCCGCCAATACCTCCGTGGTAAAGCCGTAGTTGGTATAGATATTGACAATCTGCTCGATCAGGGCTACGCCATCCGTCGAAATATCGTCCAGCCGACCCACGAACGGAGACACGTAGGATGCACCGGCCTTGGCGGCCAGCAACGCCTGACCCGCCGAGAAAATCAGCGTACAATTGGTCCGGATGCCTTTTTCGGAGAAGTACTTCAGCGCCTTCACGCCGTCTTTGATCATCGGGATTTTGACGACTATGTTATCGTCGAGGTCGGCCAGTTCTTCGCCCTCCCGCACCATTTCGTCGAAGGTCGTGCCGATTACCTCGGCGCTTACGTCGCCTTCTACCAGGTCGCAGATGGCTTTGTAGTGCGCCATGATGTTATCTTTTCCGGTGATGCCTTCTTTGGCCATCAGGGACGGGTTAGTGGTAACGCCGTCGAGCACGCCCAGTTCCTGCGCTTCGCGGATGTCGTCTAAGTTAGCGGTATCGATGAAAAACTTCATGAGTTGTGTTGCAGTTCTTGATTAGTTCGGTGAAAAAAGATGCGGATGAGGTGTTATCTGCAAAATTAGCCAAGCCCGGCGGGAAACCAAATCCGGTATTAATCAGGATTCACAGATTTACCCGGTGGGTGCCGGCTTCCAGCGTACAAACGTAAATAAACGGCTCTTTACCCGTTTTGGCCTGATATTGTTCGGTAATCGTCTGCTGAAAATGCGCGAGCTCATTTTCCTGCACCAGGTTAATGGTACAGCCGCCGAAGCCGCCCCCCATCATCCGGGCACCCAGCACACCGGGGTGTGGCCGGGCAATATCGACCAGGATATCCAGTTCGGGGCAGCTTACCTCATACCAGTTACTGAGCCCTTTGTGCGAGCCGTACATCCGCTGCCCAAAGGCGGCTATATCGCCCCGTTCCAGATCGGCGTAGCCGTCGAGCAGCCGCTGGTTTTCCTGCACCACGTAAGCGCAGCGCCGGTACAACAGGGGTTCGGTATCTTTCAGGTGTTTGTCGAGCATTTCCATCGTCACATCGCGCAGGCTGCGGATGTCTTCGCCGTAGAAGGCCTGTAGCATCCGGACGCCGGCTTCGCATTCGGCCCGGCGGGTGTTGTATTCAGAAGAGGCCAGCGAGTGGGAAACGCGGGTGTCGCAGAGCACAATGCGGATACCTTCCATCCGGAGAGGAGCATACGCATAGTCCAGGGAGCGGCAATCGAGTTTGATCACGTGACCGGCTTTGCCCATCATACTGGCAAACATATCCATAATGCCGACCTTCACGCCCACAAACTTGTGCTCGGCCGCCTGCGACATCTTTATCAACGTCATCTTGTCGATACCGAGGTTGAACAGATCGTTCAGCGCAAAGCCGGTGGCATTTTCCAGCGCGGCCGACGATGACATGCCGGAGCCGATGGGTATGGTACCGCCAAAGATACAGTTAAAGCCGCCTACGCTATAGCCTGCCTGCTGCAACTGGTCGAGAACCCCCAGCAGGTAATTGGGCCATCCCTGGTCAGAACGGGTGAAGGAATCTACCGTGCTTTCGTAGGTTTCGTTGAGGTCGTGGGAGATGAAGTGGAGTTTATTGTCGGTTCGTGCGCCGACAGCCGCGTAGATGGCTTTGTCAATAGCAGCCGGGAGTACGAAGCCTTCGTTGTAGTCGGTATGCTCACCAATGAGGTTGACGCGGCCAGGTGAGCAGATGAGAATAGGGGTGTTCTGGAAACGTTCCTGATACAGGGAAGAAAGCTGGTTGAGTAACTCCATAAACGGGTGCCGGGATTATGGAAATAAAAAAAGGCAAACCGAGTGTCTCACCGCTACAACCGCCTACCCTTGCTTCGGTCAAGACCTGGGGGATTCAGCAGGAGCTGGTAGCACCGATTTGCCGATGCAAAACTAAGCGAATTTTCAGGATAATAAAAGCCGGAAGCCTACTTTTGTGAAAATTGAGTTGAAAACCGCTATTATGCCTATCCGTTCATTAACCATCATTTATTGTACAGTACTCATTCTCAGCGCCTGTACGTCGTCGGACCAGTACGTGAATCAGGCCCGGACCCTGCTACAGCAGGGGAAACCCCGCGAGGCCATCCAGATACTGAACAAAGCCATTGAAGCCGATGACGACAATGTTGAGGCCTTCAACATGCGTGGAGTGGCGTATTTTGACCTGAAAGAGTATGCAAATGCCCAGCTTGACTACGAGCAGGCTATTAAGCTGAAGCCAAATTTTTACCGGCCGTATTACAACCGGGCGTTGTTAAGAACCGCCCAAAGCGATAACGATGCCGCGCTGAAAGACTACTCGGAAGCTATACGGCTGGCCCCGGATACGAGCCGGTCGGTAAGCGCAGAGATCTATCTGAACCGGGGGCAGTTGTTTGCGGCCCAACAGCAGACCCTGGCGGCTTTGAATGATTTCACCAAAGCCATTGAGCTGAATCCCCGCAACGCCCTGGCTTTATATAATCGTGGAAACCTGTTGTTTCAGCAGAAGCAACTGGAGCCGGCCGTCGCCGATTTTCAACGGGCGGTTGAGGCTGATCCTAAATTTGGCAAAGCCTTTTACGGCCTGGGTATCGCTCAGGTGCTGCTAAACCAGCGCGAAAGTGGCTGCCTCAGCCTGAAGCAGGCACGGCAACTCGGCTATAACGATGCCGATGCGGCTGTTGGGGAGTTTTGTGAATAATACCGTTTGAGGTTTAAGGTTTAACGTTTAACGTTGAAAAAAAACCTTAAACCTCAAACCGCCGGGCGGCCCCGGTTAAACCTTAAACGATCACGAATGCGTAAGACCCTTTCCATTAGCTTCGGCTTACTATTTGTCCTGTTTGCCGCGTTTCAATACAATGACCCTGATCCGGAGGTCTGGATGCCTATTTACGGCTTTGCCGCCGTGGCCTGTCTGATGGCTTATACGCGGGTGGGACGTCCCTGGTTTTTTATCCTGATGGCGGTGATCTATGCCGTTGCGGCTTTTTACCAGTGGCCCCCGGTATTTGAAGGTTTCCTGCTCGACGAAATGGGCATGAAGACCCACAATATTGAGCTGGCCCGCGAAGCCGGGGGGCTGGGCGTCTGTGCTGCCGCCATGCTGATCCTGGCCTTTTTCAGCCGCGAAGCTCGCAATGCAGGACCTATTCGGCGGGCGCACTAAAGAGTGAATGAGCGAAAGAGTGGAATGGGACATAGCAAACAAATGGCGAAGCCGCTCTTTCGCTCATTCACTCTTTCACTCTTTCATTCTTTACATCGCTATGTGGTTCGATCATCTTTCTGTCCTGTTCGATATGGGCGGGACCGTTTCGTTTGCGGTCTCCGGGGCTCTGGCGGCTATTAACCGGCGGCTTGACCCGTTCGGTGTTATCGTGATTGCGTTTGTCACGGCCGTGGGCGGAGGAACCCTGCGCGATGTGCTGCTGGGCGATACGCCCGTAGGCTGGATGCGCTACGAGGGCATAACCCTGCTGATTGTGTTAACGGCTACGGTGACCATGTTTATGAAGCGGTATGTAGAGCGCCTGCGCATTACGTTGCTGCTGTTTGATTCTCTCGGGCTTGGCTTTTTTACGACCATAGGCATTGAAAAAGGCATGGCTTACGGACTTCACCCCGGCATTTGCATTGCCTTGGGCACCATGACGGGCTGTTTCGGTGGGGTGATCCGGGATGTTCTCCTGAACGATGTACCCGTAATCTTTCAACGAGAACTTTACGCGTCGGTCTGTATCATGGGTGGGCTGTTGTATTATCTGCTGAAATCAGTTGCTGTACTGGCTCCTGTTGCCGGGATACTCACCATTGTTTTCATCCTGACGGTGCGACTGCTGGCGGTGCGCTACAAGCTGGCCTTGCCAAAATGGTACGTATAACGCTCCAGCCCCATACAAAAAAAGCCCTTCCAGGTTGGAAGGGCTTTTTTTGTATGGGGCTGGATTAATCCGAACTGCGACGGCGGACCGTTCCGCAATCCCAAATCGTATTACATCGCCTGTGGCTGGAACTGAATCCAGTCGACGGAGAAGAGCGGTTTATTGTTGTTGTTCGGATTGACAAATACGAAGTAGAGCTTACGCGGGCCGTTGGAGCCTGAATTCTGCAGCGGAATCTCAACCGGATTGGTGGTGTTCTGCGGAACGTCGGCTTCGCCTACCAGCGTACCGGTCGGTGAATCCAGCCGAACCTGCAGCTTGCCACCCATCGTGAACCTGTCAGACGAGAATACGCCCGCCGTTATACCCCGAATGTTAGTCAGGTCGATGTCGTTGAAGGCGATATAGCTGTTGTTCTGACTGGCGATTACCACATCACTGCCGGTGTTCGGCGACTTAAACGTGGCTGCATCTTTCTTTTCATCGAAAGTACTGGCTTTCAGTTTGGGATTGCGCAGCACAACCGTCGATGTACCCGTTTGCGGCCCGATGCCGTTGCTACCCTGGTCGGTGTAGCTGGCCATGATGATGTAGGAGCCATCTTTGGCCTGTGACTTGGTCACGTATGGGCCTTTCAGTGGCTGCTTCTCTACTTTCTTCTTATCGGCCAGCGACAGAATATAGCTCACCATTTCCTTGGCTTCGTCTTCCTTCAGTTGCGGGTGGGCGCTCATGGCCTGCTCACCCCATACACCCGAACCGCCGGCGATTACTTTCTTGGCCAACTGGTTCACCGCAGCCGCCCGGCGCTCTTTTGAATAACGCTCGGCTACGGCCACATATGCCGGTCCGATCGACTTCTGGTCGATGCTGTGGCAGGCTTTGCAGTCGGAGAGTTCGATCAGGCGACGGCCGGTTGCGTTGCCGGTGTTTGCCTGGTGACCCTGCGCCAGCACGGCCTTGTCGAAGCCTTCCATGTAGTTGATTGTCACCATTACGTCTTCCGGCTTGATTTTGCCGTTGGTCAGGCTGCCGTCTTCCTTATCGGCTACTTTCACTTCGTAATCAACCGGCTTGTCGTTGAAGTAGAAGGTGCGGTTGCCTTTCACGGCCACCTCTACTTTCGGCACTTCGTTACCGACTTTAATCTCCATTGTCCGGGTAGCTACGCTGCCTTTGGCATCCGTCACCTTCAGTACTGCCTCGTACACGCCGGGCTTGGTGTAGGTGAATGACGGATTGGCCTGGGTGCTCTTTGGTAAGCCCTTGCCGAAGGTCCACTCGTATTTCAAGGCGTCATTGTCATAATCAACCGTGCCTTTGCTGTCGAAAGCTACCGTCAGCGGAGCCGCGCCGACGGCCTTGCTGGCGTTGATGAACGCTACCGGCGGGCGGTTGCCGGCATTGTAAATAATATGTACCAGTCGGGCGTCGTCGTTCTGCGCAAACCAGTTGCTGCCGTATTCGAGCATGTACAGCGAACCGTCTTTGGCAAACTGCATGTCCATCGGGTGGCTAAATGTGGTGTTCGGCATAAATCGCTCCATGCTCACAAAATCACCTTCCGGGGTCATCGTCACCGGGTTGATCCAGCCGCGCATCCACTCGTAGGCAAACAGCTTACCGTCGTAGTAACGGGGGAACTTCACCGGGCTGTCGGCATAATCGTCGTAGTAATACACCTGACCGGCCATAGCGTTACGGCCCCCTTTGCCCACGATCTCGCCAAACTCCGGCGACTCGACATAGGGGTAGTAGATAAACGCTTTCTGCGCCGGCGGCAACTGCTTCAGACCGGTATTATGTACCGAGTAGTTGATCGGCTTCAGCGGGTCATTATACGGGCCGGAGGTGCTGTCGGCGAAATTAAACTGCCGGTACGGCCGGTTGTCGGCCACAAACAGCGGCCAGCCAAAGTAACCGGCTTTGCGGGCCTGGTTGATCTCGTCGTGACCCCGCGGACCGCGCTTGTCGTTGTTTTCACCCGCATCCGGGCCTACTTCACCCCAGTAGAGGAAACCCGTCCGCTGGTCCACCGAAATCCGGTAGGGGTTGCGGTTACCCATGACGTAAATCTCCGGGCGGGCACCGGGTGTGCCTTTCGGGAACAGGTTGCCTTCCGGAATGTCGTAACCGCCTTCCGGCCGCGGCTTAATGCGCAGGATCTTACCCCGCAGGTCGTTGGTGTTGCTCGACGACACCAGGGCGTTGTACTTCTTGCGGCCCGGACGGTCGTCGCTGGGTGAGAAACCATTCGAGAAGAACGGGTTGGTATTGTCACCCGTCGACAGGTACAGGTTGCCCTGACGATCCCAGGCAATGGAGCCACCGGTATGGCAGCAGTCGTCTCTGTCGTACGTCCGGTGCTCGGTAACGGTCAGCAGAATTTGCTCGGTGTTCAGCAGCAGTTCATCTTTGGCATCGTCCCACTTCATGCGCACCAGCCGGTTGTTGGAATCCGGTTTCACGGCCGAGTAGTACAGGTACACCCACTTGTTCTCGTTAAACTTCGGGTCGATGTTCAGGCCCATCAGCCCGTATTCGCGGTCGAAGTGAACGGGCAGGTTGGTCACCAGCTTACTGGTTTTCTTCTTCGTATCGTACAGCTTAACGGCACCTTTCCGTTCGGTGAACAGGATCTTGCCGTTATCCAGTACCACCAGTTCGGTCGGCTCATCCAGTTTCTCCATCAGCACGATCTTGGTAAACCGGTTTTCTTCCGGCGGCATGATCGAATGGGCTTTGCCGAAATCCAGTTTCTCGGCCATTACCGACTGGATACCCCCCAGCAGGTGCTTCACAAACACCGGCTCGCTGAACGTGGCATTTTCATGGCCAAAGTTGGTGTAGAACGCCTTGCCGCCGTCGAAGTTGTGGTACCACGCCATCGGGTGATCGTCACCCATCTTGCCATCCTTATAGGTCTTCTCGTCGATCTTGGCCAGTACCTTAATGGCGGGGTTGATCTTCTTGAAGTCGTAAAACTCATCCTTGATCTTCCAGCGGTCGGGGAAACCGAACATGGACGGGTGATTTTTGTCGACCGGAAATACCTCACCATTCTGCACGTTGGGGTTACCGGGGTGACTGGCAAAATAAGCGCCGGCCAGTTTGTTGTACCACGGCCAGTCGTATTCGGTATCGGTGGCCGCGTGGATACCTACATAGCCACCGCCCGCCTGAATGTAGCGCTCAAACGCTACCTGCTGCTCCTGGTTCAGCACGTCGCCGGTAGTGCTCAGGAAAATCACGGCGTTGTAGCGTTTCAGGTTGGCTTCAGTAAACTTGCCGGCGTCTTCGGTAGTATCTACCGCGAAGCCATTTTCCTGGCCCATCTTCATGATGGCCAGCTTACCGGTTGGAATCGACGCATGCCGGAAGCCTTTGGTTTTGGAGAACACCAAAACCCGTTTGGCCGCAGTCTGCGCCCAGGAATAGGACGAAAGCAGTACGCAGCCGGCCAGTACCAGGGCCGCCCAGCGGATGCGTTCCGAAAAAACAACTGATGGTTTTCTCATCATGGGTTAAAGTTGAAAAAATCTAAGTTAGGGAGATAGCTGTAACAGACCGAAAATTGACCTGTTACAACTTACAAAAGTACAAAGAACGGGTTTTCTACCGGTTGGCGATAGTAAAAAAGGTTGACGATTCCTGATAATACCGACCAGAATCAGATGCCCTGTTACGTGACACCCGGCCAGTCACTGCGCTCAGGCAATGAATGACCGGGTGTCACGTAACAGGGCATCCGGTTAATAAGGAAAAGTCAGTCCTTGCGACTCAGCTTGTCGTATTCCTTCTCCACCATCGACCGCTCGCTATCGCCGTGGTAAACGCGGAAGTAGTGCATGGCCAGGCCGATGCCCCAGCCGAGTGTAGCCCAGATCGGCCACGGAAACCGATAGCCGGACCAGGTATTGTCGCTATAGACAAACGTGCTTACCAGCCAGATCAGCCACAGAAAGGCGTTTACGATCAGGTAGTTGCGCAGGTGGAATTTGAACCCGACGCGGGCTTTGGCTTGTCTCCAGAGAAATTCATCACGGTTTTCCATTGTTAACGGGAAGTTTACAGGTTTTTGTTGGTTGAATAGGTCAAAGATGGCTCTTCAGCAAGCTGATCTCAAGTCGGAACCGACAAACCACGAAATCCCGCTGACAGATCAGGGTTATTGCGGAGTAAAAGCAGGAGCCGGCTATCGGTTTTGATTTATGCCGGAATGTTGCCTATTTGCTTTGAGTCTTTGCTACCTAACCATCTCCTGCTATGTTCGCAAAACACTGCTTACTCTTGTTTTTGCTGAGCTTTGCTGTCGTGCTCTCCGCAGCAGCTCAGACAAGTCTGTCTACAACAGGTGATAACCCGGCCGCTTTTGTCGGAAAATGGGCCGGTACGTATACCGGGGCATCGACCGGTAAATGCGAAATGGAAATCACCCGCAACGCCGACGGTAAATATGATGGCACCATAACGGTTATTCCGGTTGATGAAAGCCGCTACAACATCAAATTCAAAACGCTGACGCTGGAAGGCAACAAGCTCAAAGCAACATACAATGAGCCGGGCGAAGGCACACCTATCTCGCTGGAAGGAACGCTGACAGACACCACCGTCAAGGGCACTTACGAGGCCGACGGTGGTAATGCAACCGGCACCTGGACCATGACGCGGCAGCCTAAATAAGGCTAAGGCTACTCGTCTGTTGCCAGCCAGACTACTTTCTGCTCCGAATGGTGCGGCTGGCTGATAATAGCGCCGTACAGCTCAGGCCGGCGGGCTTGCCGGTAGCGGTAGCCGCCGGCCTGCTGTAGCTTTTCGGGGGTGCAGAGTGCGGTCACCACATCGTCGCCCAGGGTACGGCATTCGGCCAGGATGTCGCCGAAGGGGTCCAGAATCATGGAACAACCGTTCTTTAGCTGGTCATCGTCCATGCCGATGGGGTTGGAGAAGACCACGTACACGGCATTGTCGTAGGCGCGGGCGGGGATCCACTTCATCAGCCACGCCCGGCCTTTCATGCCGTCGAACTCCAGCCGCAGCGAGGTTGGGTCGCTTTCGCGGTTTTCCCAGAGCGTCGGGTCCACAAAACCGGCACCGGGGCGGGTAGAAGGCGTACACATCGTGACGTGCGGCATAAATATGATGTCGGCTCCCAGCAGCGTCACCGCCCGGACGTTCTCGATGATGTTGTTGTCGTAGCAGATCAGGATGCTGCAGGTCCAGCCGTAGAGGTCGAAAATGACGTATTCGTTGCCGGGTGTCAGGTGGGGGTTAATAAACGGGTGCAGCTTGCGGTATTTGGCGACCAGCCCGTTCTTATCTACACAGACATAGCCTTTGTACAGCTTGTCGTCTTTATCTTTCTCGAACAAACCGGCCAGCACGGCAATATTGTGTTTCCGGGCAATCTTGGTGAGTTGCTGTACGCTGTCACCCTCCGGAATGTATTCCGCGAGGTCCAGCATTTGGTCGCGGGAGAGATGCCGGGCAAAGGTGTAGCCGGTAATGGAGCATTCGTGAAAGGTAACAACCCGGGCACCCTGCGCGGCTGCCTGACCGGCCAGGTTGTCGATAACGCTAAGATTATACGCTTTATCGCCACTCCGGTTTTCAAACTGGGCGGTGGCGATTTTTAGGGTTTCCATAAGGGTGAAAGAGTAAAAGAACGAAAGAGTGGGGTGCGTAGCCTTTTCTAGTGGCTTTCCAGGGTACTGACGGGTACCGGGGGAGAGGCCGCCGGCTGGTGGTAATTGGCCAGCGAGCGGGCGGCCAGCAAGACGCTGGTCAGGATCAGCACCGCACTCATGATGTACGGGGCTCCCGGAAAGTAGGCCGGTGCTTTGGGGCTGGTGAAGTACGCAAACAGGTTGGTCATCAGCAGCGGCCCCATAATGGAGGTGGCACTCATGAGGCTGGTCAACGCACCTTGTAATTCCCCCTGCTCGTTGGGCGGCACTTGTGTCGAGATAATGCCCTGAAGAGCCGGTCCAGAAATGCCGCCGAGGCAATACGGCACCAGAATGGCAAACATCATCCAGCCGGCCGTAGCAAACCCGAACAGGATCATGCCGAGGGTGTACAGCGACAGGCCCACGTACACGGCATTTTTCTGCCCCAGCTTCGGAATGGCCACCCGGATCAGTCCCCCCTGCACCAGCGCCGACATCAGTCCGATAAAACCCAGCGAGTACCCCACCCAGGCTTCGTTCCAGTTAAACTTAAGCATGGTGTAGAACGTCCAGGTCGACTGCACCGAATGCGCAGCAATATACACCAGCACCAGCGACACAATCAGGCCGGAGATGACCGGATACTTGCGCAGTTGAATCAGCGAACCGACCGGATTGGCCCGTTTCCAGTTAAATGGCCGACGGTTCTCGGGCAGCAGCGATTCCGGGAGAATGAAATAGCCGTACAGGAAATTCAGCAGCGTTAGCCCGGCGGCCGCCAGAAACGGCACCCGTGGCCCAAACTGCCCCAATACTCCGCCGATAACGGGGCCGATGATGAAGCCCATGCCAAAGGCTGCTCCTACCAGGCCGAAGTTCTGCGCCCGTTTTTCGGGGGTACTTACATCGGCAATGTAGGCCGTTGCCGTGGTGAAACTGGCTCCGGTGATTCCTGCCAGCACCCGCCCGACAAACAGCCAGGCGATGGTGGGCGCAAAAGCCTGAAAAATGTAGTCGATGCCAAAGCCGAACAGGGAAAACAGCAGCACCGACCGCCGGCCGTATTTGTCGCTCAGGCCGCCCAGCACCGGCGAAAATACGAATTGCATACTGGCATAGGCAAAGGTGAGCCAGCCACCGTACCGCGAAGCCTCACTAAGGCCACCGTGGATTAGGTTTTCGATAAGTTTTGGAAAAACGGGGATGACAATGCCAAACCCAATGACGTCGACCAGGATGGTGACAAAGATAAAGCCAAGCGCAGCGTTGCGTTTTACGGTCATGAAGCCTGTTGATTTGCCGGCAAAGGTCGGGCGCTGCCGCCTGTAAACCAAAGATTACACGTAGAAAGGTACCATTTTTTGCCATTGGGCCGGATGGTGCGCCCGGCCATCCCAGATATAAAAGTTGTGCTGAATACCTTTGCTGCTCAACACGTTGCACAAAGCCCGGTTGTTGTTCAGAAAAGGGTCTTCGGCCCCGATGGCGATCGTGATTTCCATCCGGCGAAGCAGGTTGAGCAGGCCTTCATTATCCAGGTTAGGCAGGAAGTGATTGGGCGTGTGGAAGTAGATGTCTTCGTTGTAATAATCGTCGAACAAACTCCGGAACTCCGCCACGGGCACCGACAGATCGTACCGGCCACTCAGCGCCACCACCTTACCGAACCACTGCGGATGCCGCATGGCAATGTTCATGGCGTGAAAAGCCCCCAGGCTGCATCCGTGCGCGATCATGAACGGCTGCGGATTCTGCAACCGCGAAAACGGCAGCACTTCGTGAATGATGTACTGCTCGTACTGGTTGTGCCGCCGAATCCGGTCGTGGGGATGGCTGTAGCGGTTATATAAGCTTTCACCGTCAATACTATCCACGCAGAAGAGTTGCAGCAGACCCTTCTCCAGCGGCTCCGCCAGGGCGTTTACCAGACCAAAGTCCTCGTATTCGTGAAAGCGGCCGTAGCGGGTAGGAAATACCAGCACGCGGGCACCGGCATGACCAAAGACAAGCAGCTCCATAGGCCGGTGCAGGTTCGGGCTGAACCATCTGTGGTATTCGCGATGCATCTGACGTTGGATAAAGCAGACAAAAGTTCTCAATTTTTATCGGCATCGCGTTACCGGTCTGTAAAGAAATCGTTAAAAAATCTGGGGGTGTTGGGTCAGTACGTCACGCCAGAGCTGATAACCCTTCGGGTTGAGGTGCAGGCCGTCTGCTTCGAATAGCTCCCGGCGGGGCAGGCCGGCATCGTTCAGCATAGGCGTAAACATATCCACGTAACGGTAATTGGAAAACGCTGCTGTCTTTTCCCGAATGAGGTCGTTGGTGCGCCGAATGTTATTGGCAATGTTCCACCGGGCCGGGCTGGCTTTTACGGCAATGTAGGTAAACGGAATAGTCGGGAAGTACTGTTGTACCTTGTCGGAGAAGGCACAGAAGAACAAAAAGACTTCTTCGGGATGGCGGCCGTCGCCCAGATCGTTGTCACCCGCGTACAGGATTAGGGAGGAGGGGTTTGCCGGCACCACTACCCGTTCGAAAAACCAGGCACAGGCGGCCAGCGTTGAGCCACCAAAACCCAGGTTGAGCGGTTTGTAGGGCGGAAAATCGTCGGCGAGCGTAGTCCAGAGCCGAATGGTTGAGCTGCCGTAAAAAACGACCTGTCGGGCGGGGGGGGGTTGGAGTTGAGTCTTCTTTTCGAGTAGGCGTATTTCGTCTTCGTACCAAATCATGTTTCAGGATAATAGCGTTGCACAAAAATAACCGCCTGCCGTCGATGATAACCTGCGTTGCGACGTTGAACAGGGGCCGTTGGTTAAGGTTCCGGCGGAAAAGCCTAAGCTTAACGTAAAATGAACCGTCTTGGTTAAACAAGAATAACAACCGGTATGCCGTATAACCCAAACATACGGTAGAAAGATCATCTGTTCTGCTTATTTTTGGGTAAATACAAACCGTCAAATGAACAATAAACTTTTTTTCTGCCTTTCATCGGCCGTGCTGGTTACCGGGGCCTTCTCCCCGGGCGTTTGCCAGAACAATGCCGGCGGCCCCGGTAAACCCATTTCGCAGCCGCTGGTCACCAATATCTATACGGCTGACCCCTCGGCGCACGTGTTCAACGGCCGGATTTACATCTACCCCTCGCACGACATCGAAGCGGGCATCCCCCAGAACGATAACGGCGACCATTTCGACATGCGCGATTACCACGTGCTGTCTATGGACCGGATCGGCGGCAAAGTGACCGATCATGGCGTGGCCCTCGACAAAAAGGATGTGCCCTGGGTAGGCCGGCAGATGTGGGCGCCCGATGCGGCCTACAAAAACGGTAAATACTACCTGTATTTCCCGGCCAAAGATAAAAACGATGTGTTCCGGATCGGCGTAGCCACTAGTTCATCACCCACCGGTCCGTTCAAAGCTGAACCAAAGCCCATTGAAGGCAGCTACAGCATCGATCCGGCTGTGTTTACCGATACCGACGGCAATTCGTACATGTATTTCGGTGGTATCTGGGGCGGTCAGCTTCAGCGCTGGCAAACGGGCAAATACAACCCGAAAGACGAATACCCGAAGAACGAGCAGCCCGCCATCAGCCCGAAGGTGGTGCGCCTGAGCAAAGACATGCTGAGCTTTGCCGAGCCGGTCCGGGATGTGAAGATCCTGGATAAAGACGGGAAGCCCCTGCTGGCGGGTGATAACAAACGGCGTTTCTTTGAAGCCGCCTGGCTGCACAAGTACAACGGCAAGTACTACTTCTCGTACTCGACCGGCGATACCCATTTCATCGCCTATGCTACGGGCAACTCACCGTACGGCCCTTTTACCTATCAGGGCGTTATACTGAACCCGGTTGTCGGCTGGACCAACCACCATTCCATTGTGGAGGTAAACGGCAAATGGTATCTGTTCTACCACGACAGCACCCAGTCCGGCGGTAAAACGCACCTGCGCAGCGTCAAAGTAACCGAGCTGAAGTACCGCCCGGACGGCTCCATTGAGACGATAACGGCGTATCAGAAGTAGCTCTGTATTGGATAAAATTAAAAAAGGTGTCAGACTTGATAGTCCGACACCTTTTTTTTGATACATCCTCAAACTACGACAAGCCCAGCACGCGCTTGTTGAAGTCCTCATCGGCACCCGTACCGGCGAAGTCGTCGAAGGCCCGCTCGGTCACGCGGATGAGGTGGCTCTCGATGAACGGTGCCCCTTCGGCCGCACCCTGCTCGGGATGCTTAATGGCACATTCCCACTCCAGCACGGCCCAGCCGTCGTAGTCATACTGCGACAGTTTACTGAAGATGCTGCTGAAGTCAACCTGACCATCGCCTAATGAACGGAACCGGCCGGCCCGCTCAACCCAGCCCTGGTAGCCGCCATACACGCCCTGCTTGCCGGTTGGGTTGAACTCGGCGTCTTTGACGTGGAAGGCAAAGATCCGGTCGTGGTAGAAGTCGATAAATTGCAGGTAATCCAACTGCTGCAGCACAAAGTGGCTGGGATCGTAGTTGATACCGGCGCGGGGGTGACCATTCAGGTAATTCACGAACATTTCGAAGGTAACGCCGTCGTGCAAATCTTCGCCGGGGTGCAGCTCGTAAGCTACGTTTACGTCCGCTTCGTCGAACGCGTCGAGAATCGGTTTCCAGCGGTTGGCCAGTTCCTGGAAGCCCGTGGTGACCAGCCCGTTCGGTCGTTGCGGCCACGGGTACATAAACGGCCACAGCAGAGCCCCCGAAAAGGTCGGGTGCGACTTCAGGCCCAGGTTCTGGCTGGCTTTGGCGCACCACATGAGCTGTTGCGTGGCCCATTCTTGCTGCGCTTTCGGGTCATTCGCCACTTCGGCCGGACCAAAGCCGGCAAACATGGACGCGTAGGCCGGATGAACGGCCACCAGCTGCCCCTGCAGGTGGGAGGCCAGTTCGGTAATTTCCAGGCCTGCCTCCGCCACTCTGCCTTTCAGGTCATCGCAGTAGGTTTGACTCTCGGCCGCTTGCTTCAGGTCGATTACGCGGGGGTCCCAGGTGGGTAACTGAATACCCTTATAGCCGAGGTCGGCCATGTATCTGGCAATGGATTCCAGTGAATTAAACGGCGCTTCATCGCCCATAAATTGCGCTAAGAATACACCTGGACCTTTGATTGTTTTCATAATAGTTAAAGGTGAAAGAGCGAAAGAGTGAAAGAGCGGATTGGCTGCGCTTTCACTCTCCGCTGGAGGTTTTACGGGATTTTGCTAAAATTTTCAGTAACTGGTAGCCTTCGTCTATTAAGTCGCTCATTCACTCTTTATACCTCCACCCACGCCTGCTTCCGGTTGCTTTCCAGAATCTTCTCGCAGATCAGCAGTTCGCGGTAGCCATCGGCGAAGGTCGGGTAGGTCGGATTCTCGGGCTGCCTGCCGGCGGCAATGGCCTCGTACACTTCCTTAAACATTTGCTTTGACGTATCCGGAAAGCCTTCATTATGGCCGCCGGGGAAACTGATCACCGACCGGGCTTCGGCGTATACCAGCGACGGATCGTCCGTCAGCGTCTGGTTGTAGCCGTCGCGGTTACCGACCCACATTTCGTTCGGCGCTTCCGAATTCCAGGCAAATGTCTTCTTCGAACCGGCAATTTCCAGTTTCATCTGGTTCTTGCGGCCCGCCGATACCTGCGATACGGTAATAACCCCCCGGTTGCCGTTGTCGAACCGCAGCAGCACATTGGCATGGTCTTCGGTATTAATGGGCACATCGGCGTAGTCTTCCGGCTGCAGCATCTTGCCGGAGTAGGTTTCTACCGGCTTCAGCGGCTTCTTGCGGGTTTTGTGGATGGTGTTGAAGTCGGCCATCACGGCAACGGTCTTCAGGCCGGTGATGTACTCGATGATGTCCATCAGGTGCGAGCCAATATCGGCAATGGCCCGCGAGTCGCCCGATTTATCGGGTTCCAGACGCCAGTTGTAATCCGTGTTGTAGAAAAGCCAGTCCTGCAGGTACGAGCCGATAATGGAGTACACCTCTCCGAGGTCGCCTTTCTCCCGCATAACGCGCATCTGACGTGCGAGTGGGTAGTAGCGCAGGTTGAAGTGAACCGCGTTGACCAGGCCGGTTTTAGCGGCCAGTTCAACCAGTTCTTCGGCTTCGGCCAGGTCTTTGGCCAGCGGTTTTTCGCAGATGACGTGCTTACCGGCCTCCAGGGCGGCCTTCGACTGACTGTAGTGCAGGAAGTTTGGCGTACAGATGTGTACCGCCTGAATATCCTCCTGTTTCAGCAATTCTTCGAAGGTATAAGCCCGTTCGATACCGAGCTGAGCGGCTTTCGATTCGGCCAGTTCCTGGCTTACTTCACACAGGGCAACTACTTCGACGTTTGGAAGCCGACGCAGGGCTTCGATATGGGCCGGCCCGATAAAGCCCGTCCCGACAACTCCAACTTTAATTTTTGGCATGAGGGTTTTTTAATTATCATTCAATCATTCAAAATTTCTACTCGACAAACTTCGTCCACTTTTCGGTAGACTGGTTGGATTTAATGACCGTGTCGATAAAGGCGAGACCGCGGACACCATCCTGAACCGTAGGGAAGTCGTAGAGCGAATCGTACGGCTGTCCGGTCATATAGGCACGCAGGGCAAAGGCGAAATTGCGGTACAGGTTGGCAAATGCTTCAAAAAAGCCTTCGGGGTGGCCCGACGGCATCCGGATATGCGCCTTGGCGGCTGCCGATAACTCACCTACCGACGGGCGGATGATCCGCTGGCCTTCGTTGGTTTTGTAGATCAGCGTGTTCGGCTCCATCTGATGCCACTCCAGGCCGCCCAGTTCGCCGTAGACCCGGATGTTCAGGGCGTTTTCTTCGCCGTTGGCAATCTGACTGGCGTGCAGTACGCCTTTCACGCCGTCTTCGAAGTGCAGCAGCACGTTACCATCGTCGTCCAGTTTGCGGCCTTCAACAAAGGTGGTCAGGTCGGCGCAGAGTTCGGTGATTTTCAGGCCGGTGATGTATTCGGCCAGGTTTTCGGCGTGGGTGCCGATGTCGCCCATACAGCCGGCAGCTCCGGACTTGGTCGGGTCGGTCCGCCAGATGGCCTGTTTATAGTCGGTGGCTTCTTCCAGTTTAGAGAGCCAGCCCTGCGGGTATTCAACCACAATCTTGCGCAGTTTGCCCAGTTTGCCGTTGCGCACCATATCGCGGGCTTCCTTCACCATCGGGTAGCCGGTGTAGTTGTGGGTCAGACCGAAGATCAGGCCGCTTTGCTCGACAATAGCCGCCAGTTCTTTGGCTTCTTCCAGGTTAAGGGTCATGGGCTTATCACACATGACGTGAAAACCGTTTTCCAGCGCCATTTTGGCCGGGGGAAAGTGCATGTGGTTGGGCGTAACGATAGAGATGAAATCCATACGCTCGCCCTCAGGGAGTTCTTTCTCCCGCATTATCATTTCCTCGTAACTGGTATACACCCGATTTTCGGGCAGATAAAGGGCATGGCCGGTTTGCTTTGATTTTTCCGGATTTGAACTGAATACCCCGCAAACGAGTTCAATTTCGCCGTCGAAAACAGCGGCCCGGCGGTGTACGGCGCCGATAAAGGCCTCCAGGCTGCCGCCCACCATACCCATGCGCATTTTACGATGTGCCATATAAAAAGGGAAAAGGTAAATGATCGTGTACTTATAAACAGACAAAGACCGCTACAGCGGTTGCGCGGCAAAAATAGGATAAGTTCGAAGCGACACAAACAGTATCGGTCTTAAAAACAAAAACGCTCCCCTGAGGAGAGCGTTTTTGTTGATAAACCTGCACCGGATGGTTTACTTGAGCCGCGTCCAGGTCTGTGTCTTTCCAATCAGGGAAATACCGACATACCCGCGTACATCCAGGGTGTGCGGGTCTTTCAGTGTCATTTTGCAGCTATATTCTTTTCCGTCTTCCGGATTATAAATCTTCCCGTCGATCCAACTATTATCAGCATCGTACTTGAAGCCGTGCATGATGTTCAGGCCCAGTATCGGCCGTTCGCGCAAGGAGGCATTGGTGTTTTTGCTGTCGGTCTTGGGTTTTCCGGTAACAGGATCGTTGGGTTCAGTCAGATGGATTAGCTTACCGTAATACCGGTCACCTTGCTTGTAAATCTGCACATGCCCTTTCTTAGTGCCGTTGAGCCAAATGCCCACTACAGAATCAGCATTGTTTTTAGGGGTAACAAACGAGAAAAAAAGAAGTGTTACCACTAGTACAGCCAAAGGCCCCATTAAACGAGTCATTCTCATCATATGTTGATTAAAGGACTTTATAAAAATATGAATATTAATTGATGCAATATAAACAGATAAATCAAAAAAAGAATTCACCGTATTTTTTAGAAACTTTACAGCCACGTACTATTGTCGCCCCGGTCAGCGTAACCATTCATTCAAATGTTCAAACGAGACCCGAATAAAGTTTACCCAACCGAAACGGAATCCAGGGTGATTGTCCGTTTCCAGGACTGCGATCCGCTGCAGCACCTGAATAATGCCAAGTATCTGGATTACTACTTCAACGCCCGTGAGGATCAGGTGGCCAAGCATTACGGATTTGATCCGGGGCAGTTGTTCCGCGAACTGAAGACCAGTTGGGTAGTGTACCAGCACCAGATCGCGTACATCCGGCCGGCGCTGGTCAGCGAGTGGGTTCGGATTATGTCCCGGATCATCTATGTCAACGAGGATACGCTCATTACGGAGTTTTACATGACCGATGATAAACGAACGCAGTTAAAGAATGTACTCTGGATGACCTCTAAATATGTTAGCGTGCTGACCGGCAAGCGCATTCCACACGACCCGATTGTGCTAGAGTACCTGGAGACCATTCGGATGCCGGATGTGGATTTCCATAATCTGAACTTTAACGAGCGTATCCGGGAGATCAAAAGTCAGTTGGTGCCGGTTGGCAGTGTGCAGTAGGCAGAAAAATGCCACGGCTTCACTCAAATTGCGTTTTATTGACAAATCATCTGCAACAATTGCTATATTGCCTGCTGCAAACGGCCCATTAAAAAGCTGCCCACTATTTTGAAACTGCTGAACAACTTAACCTTTCGCGTGCTGGTGGCCATTACCCTGGGTGTCCTGATCGGCCACTTCTTTCCCGAAACAGCCGCGAAACTTAAACCGCTCGGTGACCTTTTTATCAACCTGATAAAAATGGTTATCGCCCCCATTATCTTCCTGACTATTGTATTGGGTATCAGCAACATGGGTGACCTGAAAAAGGTGGGTAGGGTAGGTGGGAAGGCTCTGCTTTATTTTGAAGTGGTTACTACCATTGCCCTGATTATTGGGTTGGTGGTAGCCAATTGGCTGCGGCCGGGTGAGGGGGTGCAGACCACAGCCGTAGCGGGTGGGGCCGCTGAGACGGTGTCAAAATACGCCGAGCAGGGGAAAGGCATGGATTGGCTGGAGTTTTTCCTGCACATTGTACCGAGCAACGCCGTGAAGGCATTTGCCGAGGGCGAGATCCTCCAGGTTCTGGTGTTTTCTCTGCTGTTTGGTGTTGGCCTTACCCGAATGGGTGAGCGCGGATATCCGCTGATTCAAACGTTTGAACGGCTCTCAAAAGTATTCTTCAATATTCTGGGCGTGGTTATGGTGCTGGCTCCGTTGGGCGCTTTTGGGGGTATGGCATTCACCATCGGTAAATATGGCCTGACAACGCTGGTGCCGCTGGCTAAACTCATGGGTACGGTTTACCTGACTATGTTCCTGTTTATTTTTGTGGTATTAAACCTCATTTTGCGTTATTATAAAATCAGTCTGTGGGCTGTGCTTAAGTATATCAAAGAAGAAATCCTGATTGTTCTGGGTACCTCATCATCGGAGTCGGTATTGCCGCTGATTATGGATAAACTGGAGTCGCTGGGCTGTTCCCGCTCAGTGGTCGGGCTGGTAGTTCCGGCCGGCTATTCGTTCAACCTCGATGGAACCACTATTTATCTCTCCATGGCTACCATCTTTCTGGCGCAGGTCTTCCATGTTGATCTGACGCTGGGGCAGGAGCTGACCATTATCGGCATTCTGATGGTTACCTCTAAAGGAGCTGCCGGCGTAACCGGTAGCGGGTTTATTGTGCTGGCCTCAACTCTTACGGCCATTCGGGTTATTCCGGTTGAGGGGCTGGCATTGCTGCTGGGTGTCGATCGCTTTATGTCAGAAGCCCGCTCTATTACCAACCTCATCGGCAATACGGCGGCTACGCTTTTTGTTGCCAACAACGAACGGGAGTTTGACCGCCGGCGTTACAACCGGGCAATCGGTAAACTGGAGCAGGACGAATTGGCAAATTATGAATATTGAGCCAATGCTATCGAAGGACCTCCTCATTACCGGAAATGCCTATGCCGACGGCGCTCCGCATGGCGGCTGGTTTGTTGCCCGGTTTATTGATCCGCAGCATGGCCTTCGCTGCCGTTTGGGTCGACAAGACATCTTTCAGCAGGGGCAGGGTGATTTTGAACTCAAGCTTTTCTCGCATCCTGCCGGGCATTGCGAGGCTAAAACCTTTCCGTATAATCAGACGGCCACCACTATGTCTATGCTGGTTGGCTCAGGGCTGTTTGCAATTTATTTCTGTGCCGATGGACAGTGGCAGCATGTGGTGCTCCAAAATGAGGGCGATTATGCCATCTGGGCTCCTGGTGTAGGACACCGCTGGCATGCACAGCAGGCATCGTCTATTTTTACAGTTCGTTGCCCTGCCGTGGATAGGACCGATCAGGCGGAAACCCCAATCAAACTAATTCCGGATGAACTTCAAACACTTTGGCAGACGAACCTATTACTTTAAAAAAGCGAAAAATGGACTATAGAAAATTAGGAGAATCTGACCTGACTGTTTCAGTAATCACGTTTGGTGCCTGGGCCGCCGGCGGCTGGATGTGGGGGGGCACCGAACGGCAGGAAGCTGTTGACGCCATCAGGGCTTCTTACGATTTAGGGGTTACCTCCATCGATACGGCTCCCATTTATGGGCAGGGCACCAGTGAAGAAATCGTCGGCGAAGCCATTAAAGATTTCCCGAGGGATAAGGTGCAGATCCTGACCAAATACGGAATGCGCTGGGATTTGACTAAAGGGGAACTGGCCTTCAAAAGCAAAAACAACGCAGGAAAGGACATTGATGTTCACCGCTATGCCGGAAAGGAGAGCATTATTTACGAATGTGAGCAGAGCCTGAAGCGGCTCGGTACCGATTATATAGACCTGTACCAGATTCACTGGCCCGATAAAACCACGCCCATCAGCGAGAGCATGGAAGCCGTGCAGCGGCTGATTGAGCAGGGAAAGGTACGCTATGCCGGCGTGTGTAACTACAATGCCGATCAGATGCGTGAAGCGGAGCAGACCCTGACGCTGGTTTCCAACCAGGTGCCGTACAGTATGGTCCGGCGGGAGATTGAGCAGGATGTAGTGCCCTATTGCCTGGAGCATAACAAGGCTATTCTGGCCTACAGTCCTCTGGAGCGTGGTTTGCTGACGGGCAAGATCAAGCCCGGTCATATCTTTGCCGAAGGCGACCACCGGGCCGCTTACCGCTACTTTAAAGAAGAAAATATTGTTCGTACCAACGCCATCCTGGACAAGATCAAACCGCTGGCCGACGATAAAGGGGTAACCTTAAGCCAGTTGGTACTGCGCTGGACTATAGAGCGGCCGGGCATCACCATTGCGCTGGTAGGAGCCCGCAACGCCGAACAGGCCATCCAGAACGCCGAAGCCATTCGGGTACACCTTTCGCCAGACGAGCTGGAATTTATCACCTCGCAACTTGATGAACTGGTGTTGGTTGGTTAATTAGTTAAGTGGTTCATTGGTTGACCGGTCAACCAATGAACCACTTAACTAATCAACTACTTCGTTCCCTTAAAGCTGGCAACCATTGCATTATGCAACGTTTTGGGGCTCCAGTAACCGCTGGCAATAATCCGGCGAACAGTGTACAGGGGCTCCTGCGGATCCCGCTTTTCGGCCAGTTGGAACGCAGCCAGGTAGTTACGCTTCTTTAACTCCTGCGTAGCCGGGTAGTTCCACAGGCCAAAGGGATAGGCAAAGTAGCGAACTGGTTTGCCGGTAATTTCTTCCAGTTTTTTGGTAGGCTCCTCAATTTGTGTCACCCAGTCTTTGCCTTCGTATTTCTTTACATTGTGGTGATCCCAGGTATGGCAGCCAATCGTATGACCAGCATCCGATAACGCTTTAATCTGCGACTTGTCCATATACGGTTGTTTCCCCCGGCGACCGATAGCCACCGTCATAATGAAGAACGTACCCTTAAAGCCGTGTTTGTTCATGATGGGAACTGCATCCGTATATTGATCGAGGTCGCCATCGTCAAACGTCAGCATCACCGGTTTGGAGGGTAGGGCTGCGCCTGTTGTCAGGTACGCATATAGTTGGTCAGGGGAGATCGTATGGTAGCCGCTATCGGCCAGCATCTTCATCTGCTGCCGGAACAAATCTAACGGTACTATATAATCGCGGGCTGTTTTAGAATCTTTTTCACGCCAGTCGCGAACCTGGTGGTAGCACAGAATGGGTACCTGCTGCCGGGCCAGAATCGTAGCGGCATCAGCTTTTTTGCCGGGCGGTATCGCTGTTGGATCAACCGCTGCGGTTGTGGCCGTTGCCGGTTTGGTGTCATTGTCGGTTGCGCTGACTGTTTTTACGTCGGCCGACTCGCTAGTGGTTGGGCCGGCATCCTGACTGACTGCTTTACTGCCCGTTGAACACGAAAAGGTTGTTGCCGAAAAAATAGAAAGCAGGGTAATCAGGAATAAATTCCGGCGGTTAACATGAGCCATTTTTATAGAATTAATAGTTTTGTTTTCTGAACACAATTGGTACCAAAAGACCCCTCAGGCTTTTTTACAGAAACGGGTGAAGTCGAACTTCAGTTGGAAAAATCGACGGAAAGGCTTTCTTCGCTTATCAAACGTAGCCGTTCTGATGGCGGAATGTTTATTCATAAATCTCCATAGAGCAAAAATAGTAATTGCCCCTAATTGTAGAACGGTTAAGTCTGATAATATTTTCTGCTGAAAACGTAGGTCTATTCGCCTGATGTCAATCCTGCTCTTGTTGCCTCGACCGCAAACATATACTGTTTAAAATAATTTATGTTACCTTATTTAGTAGTAAGTAAATTTTTGTTAGATTCGCCCTTGTAAAACCCACAAATACATGCTCTTATGAAAAAATTCTACAACCGAAAATCACTCTGCGCTTACCTGCTTGTGTTTGCGCTGGGTATGGGAGCGTCATTGCCTTCTTTTGCGCAAAAAGGCGTAGCCCGGTGGCTGAATGACATACGCAGTAACCGCTTTTTTCCTCAGGAAGATTTGTTTACGGGCAGTAATCCGCACCGGAGCAATCCGCAAGTGTTAAAAAATGGCACCACCCTTCAACTCAACCGGGGAGCCATAAACCGCCTGTTAAATAGTCCGCATCCGGCCCTAACGCTTACGATTCCCGTTGCCGGCCAGCCGCCCATGCAACTGGAACTGGCCAGGGTGGACATCGCAACCTCCGATTTTGCCGTTGGTACACGGGGAAATACGCCCCGGGAGAATGTCAATGTTGACGCGGGCGTGCATTATCGGGGTATAATTAAAGGGAATCAGAACTCACTGGCCGCAATCAGTGTCTTCCGCAACGAAGTGTCTGGTTTTGTTGCCGATGAATCCGGGAACTGGGTCATTGGCCGGATGGACAACGGCAGCGAAGACCACATTCTTTACCAGGAGAAAGACTTGATCGTACCCCACAGCTTCACCTGTTTTGCCGAGGACAAATCACCCGTAAGTGAGAAGGGCGGACGCGTTGGGGCTACCAGCGGTATTGCCTGCAAAACGGTTACCGTTTATTTCGAAGCCGATTTTAAACTTTATCAGGACAAGGGGTCCAATGTTACCAACGTAACCGACTACGTTACCGGATTGTTCAACCAGGTTGCCACGTTGTACCAGAACGAGAACATTGATATTCAGATCTCTCAACTTTATATCTGGACGTCAACCGACCCCTATGCCACAACAACTACCACCAGCGACGCACTGAATGCATTTCGCGGGCGTATCGGCAGTAACTTCAATGGTAATCTGGCACACCTGCTGACTACGCGTAATCTGGGGGGGGGTATTGCTTACCTGGATGTACTTTGTAATAAATCATATGCCCACGGCGTCAGCATGATTTACAACAGCTACTCAGCATACCCTACCTATTCATGGACGGTTGAGGTGGTAACGCACGAACTGGGCCACAACGTTGGCTCCAACCATACCCAATGGTGCGGTTGGGTAAAACCTGATGGTACGACGGGCGCGCTGGATAACTGCTATACCACCGAGGGCGGTTGTGCGGCAGGGCCGGCTCCAACCAACGGGGGAACCATTATGAGTTACTGCCACCTGACCAGTTACGGTATCAACTTCCTGAACGGATTCGGGGCTGTGCCAGGTGCCAAAATCCGGGATCGGGTTCAGAATGCTTCCTGCATTATCTCGGGCGGGAATACGGCTGCTCCCACGGGCCTTGCTACGGCCAATATTACGCAGAACTCGGCTGGGGTATCCTGGAATGCAGTGCCGGGCGCAGTCAATTATGCCGTAGAATATAAGCTGAGTTCGGCCTCCACCTGGACCAGCGCGGGAACAACCACATCAACCAGCACTACCCTGAACGGACTCTCTCCCGGCCTGACCTATAACTGGCGCGTGAAATCAGACTGCTCGGGTTTCTCAACGGCGGCCACGTTTACTACCGAGGGTACGGCAGCCTGTGCGGCTCCCATCAGCCTGGCAACCAATAACCTGACCAGCAGCTCGGCAACATTATCGTGGGGAGCTGTGTCGGGCGCAACTGATTATACCGTGCAATATAAAGTAAGCACGGCCAGCAGTTGGTTGGTTTTACCGCCGGTCACTAATACCAGTCTGGCCCTGTCCGGCTTGTCGGCTTCTACAACCTATACCTGGCAGGTGAAAGCCAATTGCTCAGGCTATTCGGCTCAGAGCACGTTTACCACCACAGCGCCCCCACAGGCCAATTGTGCGGCACCTACCGGACTGGTGGCGACACCGGCCGGGGCCGGCGTAATGAATCTGAGCTGGAGTGCCGTTGCCGAGGCTCAGAACTATACGGTACAGTATAAAATGTCTAACGAAAAAAACTGGACCACGACTAACCCAGTTAGTACGAATACCTTGGTATTGAGCGGATTGTCTACCAGAAAGACATATACCTGGCAAGTAAAAGCCAATTGTTCCGGCTACTCGTCGCCGTCAACCTTTACGCCCTCGGCTGTTCCGGCAGGCAGCCTGATGCTCTCGGGCTCCGACGGTTTTATGGTGTATCCAAACCCGGCACAGGGAGTTGTTCAGATTCGACTCACCAACGCCGAAGAAGCCGGGGGAAATGCGGTGTACCGGATTCTGGACCTGATGGGGAATGTTAAACAGGTGCTCAGTATCGCTAACTTCGAAGAGAAAGCGAACGTATCGGCGCTGCCGACAGGTGTCTACATTATTCAGATGGTAGGGAAATCAGGGCGGATCACCTCTCAGACGTTTGTTAAAGAGTAAGGTCTCCCAATTACAACCAAAAAGGGGCTCTTTGCCCCTTTTTGGTTGTAAATAAGGATTAATGCTCGTTATCGATCAGCTCCACCAGATCCCGGTCTATCGTGCAGGACATATAGACGCCGATACGCTGCAGGTAATGCAGAACGGCGTCGGCGTTGAAACTGATTGCATTATCACCTTCTTTATCGGGCTTGCCGTTGAAGGCAAACATTTTGCCGTGGTCCCACATGGCGAGAACATAACCGGTCTTATCCAGGTCACGCAGACTGATGTTACCCAGATTCCGGTTCACTACAATCTCCAGATTACCCGGTTCTTTGGCAAACGCCAGTTGAAACAGTTTTACGCACTCATCATAGGTCAGGCTGCTGAACTTGCGCAGCAGCAGTTTAAAATGCTGAATGCGCTCCGGCCCCAGCAGGTGCAGGTCGTCCAGTACAATAGTGTCTACTTTTCGCTCAACCCAGTCGCTGTCGATCAGATTCAGCTTTTCATAACGGCATTTGGCACCCCAGTAAGCAGCTATATCGCCTATCTGAAGGCGGGTTTGTATAGTTTGTAAGTTGTTCATAAAACGTCAGAGTTAAATTGTTCAGACTGTGACGTTCAGGTTTACCCGTTCGGGCATCTTAGGTTAGCGTATAAACAAAGGATAACGCAATAATGTTTGCACGCAGCGGAATCAAGTCTGGTAACCTAAACTGACCTGGCATGTGGTACGACTCAAATTTGACCCAGCGGCCGTTTTATTTACGAATTTTATATTTTGGTAAATAAAATGTTTAAAAATATTTGACTTTATCGAATTGGGGCGTATATTTGTCATACTGAAACAGCAGCATAAACGACTAAAAAATTAACCTGCTTATCAGTGTCCTGCTTAAGCAGGGGCAGTTCTGTTCAGCGTATCTGCCTAACGGTTATTCCGGGAGGTGCAGCAACCATAAATGATTAACTAAGTTCATATGAGCTATTCTATTCCAGCTATAAAAAATTAGGTGATAAGTTTTAGAGACGTAATCAAATACCCCGGAGGCTCTGCCACCGGGGTATTTTTTTATGTTTGTACGATTCAGGTTTTTATGGGATAATCTTCCATGAGAATTTGAGCGAATCTGAGTTTTTTTGGCAAAAGCATGTATATTCAGGCTTTCCTTAACATCCTTAATCATTATGAACCGTTTTTTCTGTGCTGCCGCCATGCTGTGGTTAATGGGGCAGACTGCTCCATCGTGGGGGCAGCAGATTTCCAAAGAAGAACTTATCTTCCTGACCCCTGAGTGGAAAGGCGAACGCTTCCCCGACGGTCGTCCCAAAGTGTCCGATTCAATTTTGAAGCGCATGAAGCTGGTTACGCATGAAGAGGCCTGGGCCGTTATGAAAGGCGAGGGTTACCGCTATCAATATGCCGAAGGCTGGCAATGTTTGATTAATCCGGATAGTGTGCTGGTAGGTCGGGCAGTAACGGCGACGTTCATGCCTGGCCGTCCGGATATTCATAATGCGATTGATGTCCGCGGTAAAAAAGCCGGTAAACGAGGCCAGAACTCCTGGCCGGTCGATTTACTGGTAAAAGGCGATGTATACGTGGTGGATCAGTTTGGCGCCCATATCGATGGCCCCACCATTGGCGATAATGTGGGTAACGCTATTTTTGCCAAGTCGGGGAATGGTATTGTGTACGATGGGGCTGTCCGCGATATCAGTGGATTAAAAGAGCTAAAATCTTTTACTTCGTTTATTACCAGCTACCATCCGTCGCACCATAATCCGCAGGGGGATTTGAATACGATGTTAATTGGGATCAACCATCCAACCCGCATCAGGCAGGCCACCGTTATGGCCGGCGATGTGGTGCTGGGGCGCGATGGGGCCGTGGCTTTTATTCCGGCTCACTTAGCCGAAAAAGTAGTAAAAACCTCAGAGATTGTGCGGTTGCGCGATATGTTCGGCCACGAGCGGTTGCGCGAAGGCAAGTATACCGCCGGCCAGATTGATGCCCGTTGGTCGGACGAGATCGAAAAGGATTTTTCGCAATGGCTCAACGCCCATATCAATGAGCTGCCTGTTCCGAAAGAGCAAATTCAGGACCTGCTGAAAACCCGTACCTGGTAATCACAAATACGTTACCCTAAACCCTACAAAAAATAATGTCAACAATATCATCACGACGCTCTTTTCTAACTAAAAGTGCTATTGCCGGCGTATTCAGTGCGGCCTCGCTATCCAGTTTCGGCGAAGGGCTGGAGCAGGCCGTTGAGCGTACACCCTTATCGTCCAGCCCGTCTGACCTGAGGATAACGGATATCAAATGCGGCTACATCCGGGGCGGCCATAGTTTGTTTGTCAAAGTACATACCAACCAGGGTATCTGGGGGTGCGGGGAAGCCGTAGATGCCACGCCCGGAACCTATCATCTGGTGAAAATGATGGCGGAACGGATCAAGAACAAAAGCCCCCTGAACGTCAACCGCCTGTTCGAGGATATTCGTAAATCCGGTTTTTTTGAAGGTGCCCAGGCGGGTATGTACGTGGCGGTGTTATCGGCCGTGGAGGCTGCTTTGTGGGATCTGGTCGGCAAGGCGCTGGGCCTGCCGGTATACCAGTTGCTGGGCGGCAAGTACCGCGATAAAATTCGGGTGTATTGCGATACCGGAGCGTATCGGGAGAAAAATACCGGGCCGGATCGCTTTGCCGATAGCGCCCGCAATGCTGTGAAAATGGGCTTTACTGCCGTTAAATACGATATTGACGAACGCAATGACCCCAGTAAATACGACCTCTACAACTGGACGGCCAGCCCCGGTGAACTGGAGCGGATGTACAATCAGATTGCCGCCGTCCGGAAGGCCGTAGGGCCCAAGGTTGACATATGCGTGGATATGCATGGCCGCTACGATATGACTACCGGCAAACGGGTAGCCAAAATGATGGAGCCGCTGAACCTCATGTTTCTGGAGGAACCTATCCCGGCCGAGAACGTGGAGGCCTACAAGATTATCTCCGAGTCGACCAGTACGCCCATCTGTGCCGGCGAAAACCACTACCTGGCCCACGGCTTCCGCCGGATGCTGGAAATTGGCGCTGTCGACATCATCATGCCCGATTTACAGAAAGCCGGTGGCCTGGGCGAAGGCCAGCGCATTGCGAACCTGGCTAATCTGTACTATGTGCCGTTTGCTCCGCACATGGTAGCTTCCTATCTGGGTGCGATGGCCTCCAGCCACGTCTGTGCCTCGGTACCCAATTTCATGATTCTGGAGTGGCAGATCTATTTCCATGAGGAACCGATGTTCAAAGAGATTGTCACTTTCGACGGCCCGATGGTTAAGGATGGCTTTATCCCTTTATCCGAAAAGCCCGGTATTGGTGTTGAGATCAACGAAGAAGGCATGCGCAAGTACGCACCTAAGGATGTGCCATTCTTTGTTTAACAGAAGCAACTAAAAAAGCTGACCTCGTATGAGGTCAGCTTTTTTAGTTGCTTCTATTTTGAATATTAACCAACAGAACCCTCCAGGCTGATTTCCAGGAGTTTCTGGGCCTCTACGGCAAACTCCATCGGAAGCTGGTTTAGCACTTCTTTGGCGTATCCGTTGATAATCAAGGCCACCGCCTGCTCGGTCGGGATACCGCGCTGGTTGCAGTAGAATAACTGGTCTTCGCCGATTTTAGAAGTAGTCGCTTCGTGCTCTACCGTAGCGCTCTGGTTGTTTACCTCAATGTAGGGAAACGTGTGGGCTCCGCATTTGTCGCCAAGCAAAAGAGAGTCACACTGTGAGAAGTTACGCGCATTGTCGGCCCGCTTGAACACCTGCACCAGCCCCCGGTAGGAGTTCTGGCTCTTGCCGGCCGAAATACCTTTTGATACAATCCGGCTTTTGGTGTTCTTGCCGATATGAATCATTTTAGTGCCCGTATCGGCCTGCTGCATGTTGTTGGTCACGGCCACCGAGTAAAACTCGCCAATGGAGTTGTCGCCTTTCAGAATCACCGACGGATATTTCCAGGTAATGGACGAGCCGGTCTCAACCTGTGTCCACGAAATCTTGGCATTCGGGCCGTCACAGATTCCCCGCTTGGTTACGAAGTTATAGATACCACCGCGACCTTCTTTATCGCCGGGGTACCAGTTCTGCACCGTCGAGTATTTGATCTCAGCGTCGGCCATGGCAACCAGTTCCACCACGGCTGCGTGCAGCTGATTTTCGTCGCGCATAGGGGCGGTGCAGCCTTCCAGGTAGCTCACGTAACTGCCGGCATCGGCCACGATCAGCGTCCGCTCAAACTGTCCCGTACCGGCCGCGTTGATCCGGAAATAGGTCGAGAGTTCCATGGGGCAGCGTACGCCTTTGGGAATGTAGCAGAACGAGCCGTCGGAGAAGACCGCCGAGTTCAGGGCAGCAAAATAGTTGTCTTTGGGCGGAACCACCGAACCGAGGTATTTTTTTACCAGTTCCGGGTGTTCCTGAATGGCTTCGGTCATGGAGCAGAAAATAATGCCCAGGTCCATCAGCTTATCCTTAAAGGTTGTCGCAATAGATACCGAGTCAATCACGGCATCAACGGCCACGCCGGCCAGCCGCTCCTGCTCTTTCAGGGAGATACCCAGCCGCTCAAACGTGTCGCGCAGTTCGGGGTCAATATCATCCAGGGATTTTACTTCTTTTTTCTGTTTGGGTGCCGAATAGTAGATAATATCCTGGTAGTCGATCTTAGGATAAGTCACATTCGGCCAGTGCGGTTCGGTCATCTCCTGCCACATACGGAACGACTTCAGACGCCATTCCAGCATCCAGTCGGGTTCGTTTTTCTTCGCCGAGATGAAGCGAACCGTATCTTCGTTCAATCCTTTCGGAGCTTCATCCGCTTCGATGAGCGTTTCGAACCCGTACTTATATTCCGAATTGGTGATGCTCTCTAAGATTTCAACGTCTTTGCTCATAAATTAGGTCGGATGGTTTTTTTACCACGCTATCGTATAAGGTTAACAAGTTATAAAGTGGCTGCGTTCCGGTCTGGGGGGCAAATATCGGAAAAAAGGCAATGCCGCGACCTGCTCGTGTCTTTTCCGGTCGGTCGATAGTGATTCAGGCTACGTGCCGGCCGCTGCCTAAAAAACTAAAACAATTGTAAAGTGTTTGTGATGGAATGTAATTCCTGATGCTCAGGAGGATACTGCTCTGTACTGTCAATCGCCATTGCCGAAGGGAATGGGCCGGGTAATGCGTTCTTCGAGGGAGATAAAGGTTTCTGTGCGCTGAATACCGCCAACTTTCTGGATTTTATCGTGCAGAACCTCACGCAGGTGTTCGGTATCGCGGCAAACAATTTTGGCGAATATACTATAAATACCGGTGGTGTAATGGATATTGACCACCTCCGGAATTTTCTCCAGTTCAGAGGCTACTTCATCGTACAACGAGCTTTTGTCCAGATAAATGCCCAGGAAGGCGCTGATGTCCCAGCCCAGTTTGGTATGGTCTATCACCAACTGGGAGCCCCGGACAATACCCATCTGCTCCATTTTCTTCATCCGCACGTGAACGGTGCCGCCTGAAACAAAAATGCGCTTGCCAATCTCGGTATACGCCATGTTGGCATCCTGCATCAGCAGATTCAGAATCTTCAGGTCGACATTGTCAATTTCTAAATTTTTATCCATTTTTTTGGTGCTAGTTTCGATGAGTGTTAACAAAAGTAGTGAAATTTTGAATGGAGTATAAATTTTCAGAATTTTTTATGAAAAATTTGCAAAGAACTGCCATAACGTTTTAACTTTGCAATGTCAAGTTGATCGAACGGGTCAGCAGTGAGGTCAGCTTGATGCCGGTTCGCCGGCCGCCGGTTCGCCGGCCCAAAAGTTTTCACACTGTAGGGTGTCGAAATTGGCAGACGTGCCCTCCTGTCTCGGGGGTGGTGAGTTCGGGATAAACACAGCATAATGCCCCCGTTAATTCGGGGACTGGGGTTGACCACCAGGATTTTGTGCTGCGGCTAACCGCACCGTGGGTGGTTCGAGTCCCCCTCCTACAGCAATTTGGTTTTTAGTTTGTTGATGAAGTGTAATTATAAACACGCCGGTCCGAGTTGAGGTCGGCGTTTGTTTTTTTATGTCCGATCCTGTCACCCTTGGTGTCCTCTTTATTATCCTGGCGGCTGTTTTTGTTACGGCGCAGAGCGCCCGGCCCTTCTGGCAGCGCTTCTATAACTACGTACCGACTACGCTTCTTTGTTACTTCATTCCCTCTTTGCTAAATACCTTTGGGCTGGTCGATGGCGACAATACAGGGCTGTACCCGGTTGTTTCCCGGATTCTGCTGCCGGCCAGCCTGGTGCTGTTTACGCTCAGCGTTGACCTGAAGGCGTTCCGGCGTTTGGGCCGTAAATCGGTGCTGATGTTTGCCGCCGGGGCCATTAGCGTCATGCTGGGTGGCCCGCTGGCTGTGTGGCTGGTATCCCTCTTTGCGCCGGAACTGGTAGGTGGGCAGGGACCGGATGCCGTCTGGCGCGGCCTGGCTACCCTGGCCGGCACCTGGATCGGCGGTGGGGCCAATCAGACGGCCCTGAAGGAAGTGTTTCAGCCCAGCAATGCCTTGTTTTCGGCTATCGTTACGGTTGATGTCATGGTTGGTAATCTGTGGCTGGCTTTTCTGCTGTACGGTGCCAATCAGTCGGCGGTAGTAGACAAATGGCTCAGGGCTGATGCCGGTGCCGTCGAAGAGGTAAAAGAACGGGTGCAGCAGGAAGCTGAAGCGATCCGGCGCATTCCGACCACCACCGACTTTATGGTCATTATGGCCGTAGCCTTTGGCGCTACGGCGCTGGCGCATGCCCTGGGCAACCAGATTGGTCCCTGGATTGGCGTCAACTATCCCGCTCTGAACCAGTTCAGCCTCAATGCGCCCTTTTTCTGGATTGTCGGGCTGGCAACCGCCGTCGGCATCGGGTTATCGTTCACCCGCTTGCGAAGACTGGAGGGGGCCGGTGCTTCCAAGATAGCTAATGTGTTTCTGTACTTGTTGATTGCCACCATTGGCTTGAAGATGAATATCCTGTCGATTGCCGAACATCCGGGGTTAATGCTGGTGGGGGCGATCTGGATGCTGTTTCACGCCCTGCTGATGATTGGGTTCGGCCGGCTGATCCGCGCCCCCTTTTTCTTTCTGGCTGTCGGTAGTCAGTCGTGCATCGGCGGACCAGCCTCGGCCCCCATTGTGGCGGCTGCGTTTCACCCCGTGCTGGCCCCCGTGGGCGTACTCATGGCCATTCTGGGGTATGCCGTCGGTACCTATATGGGTTATTTATGCGGCATTATGATGCAATTGGTATCTCCGTAAAGGCGGACAGCCCGGCGTGAAAAGTTACGGTAATCCGCACTTTTTGAGTAATTTTGTGCTTTATATGTAAACGATACAACCGTTATCCAAACGTGAAGCATATCCGCAATTTTTGCATTATTGCCCATATCGACCATGGCAAAAGTACCTTAGCCGACCGCCTGCTGGAGTTTACCAAAACGGTTTCTGACCGGGACATGCAGGCTCAGTTGCTGGACGATATGGATCTGGAGCGGGAGCGAGGCATTACCATTAAGAGCCACGCCATCCAGATGAATTATACGTATAAGGGCGAAACCTACACGCTGAACCTGATTGATACCCCCGGTCACGTCGATTTTTCTTACGAAGTATCCCGATCCATTGCCGCCTGCGAAGGGGCGCTGCTGCTGGTGGATGCGTCGCAGGGAACCGAGGCCCAGACGATCTCGAACCTGTACCTGGCCATGAACAACGACCTGGTCATCATTCCGGTGCTGAACAAAATTGACCTGCCCGGTGCCATGCCGGAGGAGGTTAAAGACGAGATGGTGGACCTGATCGGCTGCGAGCGCGACGAGATCATCCCGGCGAGCGGCAAAGAAGGTATTGGTATTGAAGAAATCCTGAACGCCATTGTGGAGCGCATACCGCCCCCGACCGGCGACCCCGACGGCAAACTGCAGGCGCTGATCTTCGACTCGGTGTTTAATTCCTACCGGGGTATTGAAGTAATCTTCCGGGTGGTAAACGGCCGTATCCGGAAAGGCGACCGCGTTAAGTTCATGGCCGCCGGTACCGAGTACAACGCCGACGAAATTGGTACGCTTCGGCTCGGTAAAGAGCCCAAAGAGGTAATCGAGTGTGGGGATGTAGGGTATCTGATTTCCGGGATCAAGGTAGCGAAAGAAGTAAAGGTAGGGGATACCATAACTCATACGTTGAACCCGGCCGATAAGCCTATTCAGGGCTTTGAAGACGTTAAGCCGATGGTATTTGCCGGTATTTACCCGGTGGAGACCAGCGAGTTTGAAGACCTGCGTGAAGCGATGGAAAAACTCCAGCTCAACGATGCGGCCCTGGTTTGGGAGCCCGAAACGTCGGCGGCTCTCGGCTTTGGTTTCCGGTGCGGCTTCCTGGGTATGCTGCACATGGAAATTGTGCAGGAGCGGCTGGAGCGTGAGTTCGACATGACGGTGATTACCACCGTGCCCTCGGTGCGGTTTGAAGTAGTGACCACCAAAGGCGAGACGCTTCAGGTATCGGCCCCGGCCGATATGCCCGACCCCAGCGCCATTGACTGGATTGAGGAACCGTTTATCAAAGCCCAGATTATTTCCAAAGCTGAATACGTAGGGGCCATTATGGGCCTATGTATGGATAAACGCAGTATTCTGAAAAACCAGATATACCTGACCTCCGATCGCGTGGAGCTCCAGTTTGAAATGCCGCTGGCCGAGGTGGTATTCGACTTTTTCGACAAGCTCAAGACCATTTCCCGTGGTTATGCCTCCCTCGATTATGAGTTCCTGGGCAACCGGGAGTCGACCATGGTGAAGCTGGACATCATGCTCAACGGCGACCGGGTAGATGCGCTCTCGGCGATCGTTCACCGCGACAAGGCATATGAGTGGGGTAAGAAGCTCTGCGAAAAGCTCCGCGAGTTGTTACCACGCCAACAGTTCGAGATTGCCATTCAGGCGGCCATCGGGCAGAAAATCATCGCCCGCGAAACGGTGAAGGCCCTGCGCAAAGACGTATTGGCCAAATGTTACGGAGGTGATATTTCGCGGAAGCGGAAGCTGCTGGAGAAGCAGAAAAAAGGAAAGAAGCGGATGCGGCAGGTCGGCAACGTCGAGATTCCGCAGGAGGCCTTTATGGCGGTGTTGAAGATTAGCTGATTCGTTGGTAAAGGCTCAATTATTGTTATAACTTAATGGCCCCGTCCGGATCAGGATGGGGCTTTCTGTTTCCAAACCAAAACAGCCCATATTCCCATGTCAGAGAAAAAGATCATTACTGTCTTCGGCGCTACCGGTGCCCAGGGTGGTGGCCTGACCCGAGCCATCCTCACTGATAAAAACAGTGAATTTGCCGTTCGCGCCATTACGCGGGACATTAACTCCGAAAAGGCGAAAGAACTCGCCCAAATGGGAGCCGAGGTAGTGGCGGCTGATATCGATGATGCCGAAAGCCTGCGCCGGGCCTTAGATGGTGCCTACGGCGCTTTTTTTGTAACGTTTTTCTGGGCGCATTTTTCGCCGGAGCGGGAGTATAACGAAGCCCGCGACATGGCCCATGCGGCTAAAGAAGCCGGGCTGAAGCACGTAATCTGGTCGACGCTGGAGGATACCCGCCAGTGGGTTCCGCTGGACGACGACCGGATGCCAACTCTTCAGGGGAAATACAAAGTGCCGCACTTCGACGCCAAAGGCGAAGCCGATCAGGTATTTACAGAATTGGGCGTACCCACCACCTTTATGCGAGCTTCTTTCTATTGGGAAAATTTCATCTATTTTGGAGCCGGCCCCAAAAAGGGCGAAGACGGAAAGCTGTACCTGACCCTGCCGATTGCCGATAAAAAGATGGCCGGCGTGGCCTCGGAAGATATCGGTAAATGCGCCTACGCCATTTTTCAGAAAGGACCGGACCTGATCGGCAAAACCATTGGTGTGGCCGGCGATCAGCTAACCGGTGAGGAAATGGCGGCAAAGCTGTCGAAGGCGATGGGGCAGGAGGTTATTTACAACTATGTTACGCCGGAAGTGTACCGGAGCTTCGGCTTTCCGGGGGCCGATGATATGGGCAATATGTTCCAGTTTTACCGGGATTTCGACGAGGTGTGCAATAGCGTTCGGGATGTGGCCTACTCCCGGGAGCTGAACCCCGAGTTGCAGTCGTTTGATACCTGGCTGGAAGAGAATGCCGGCCGTATTCCGGTGGAATAGAGGACGTAGTTTAGTGACAATATTGATCAGTTGGAAGACGAAATCAAATTACAGTTTGCCAGTCTGCGGTATGATGGATGGCTAAGACAACCGACCAGACGCAGCTCTGCAACAAAATTGCCGGCTTGCTCGAACAGGCCCGGAAGCAGGTGGTTACGGCCGTTAACCTGACCATGGTGCATACCTATTTTGAGATTGGGCGGACGATTGTTGAAGACGAGCAGCAGGGCAGCGCACGGGCTGAATACGGGAAAGCGGTACTCAAAGAACTATTGCAGAACCTTACAGCTCAGTTTGGGAAAGGCTTTTCGGCTCGCAACCTTGAGCAGATGCGGCAGTTTTACCTGACTTACTCAATTCCGCAGACAGTGTCTGCGGAATTGAGTAAGCCTGATTTTCAACTTTCCTGGTCACACTACCTCGTGCTGATGCGCATCGAGAATCCCGAAGAGCGGAGCTTTTACGAAATTGAATGCCGGGCTAATCATTGGAGCCTGCGCGAACTGCAACGGCAGATGAACGCAGCCCTGTACGAACGGCTGGCCTTGAGCCGCTACAAGCAGCAGGTTCGGCAGTTGACCGAAAAAGGGCAGCTTGTGGAACGCCCACAGGATGTGCTGAAAGACCCGTATGTGCTGGAGTTTCTGGGACTGAACGAAGACGCGGCTTATTTGGAATCGCAGTTGGAAACGCGCATCATCAACCACTTGCAGCAATTTTTGCTGGAAATGGGCAAGGGCTTTACGTTTGTGGGCCGGCAGGTGGTTTGCGTTCGACAAAAGCTATTTCAAGGTCGATTTGGTGCTGTATAACTGCCTGTTGCAGTGTTTTGTGCTGGTTGACCTGAAATTGGGTAAACTGACGCATCAGGATTTGGGCCAGATGCATATATACGTCAACTAATACAACCGTTACGAAAAGCAGGCCTACGAGAAACCCACGATTGGCATTCTGCTCTGCCAGCAGAAAAACGACGCACTCGTGGAACTGACCTTACCGCCGGACACCAACATTTACGCATCGGCCTTCCGCCTGTATCTGACCGATCAGCAGGTACTTCAGCAGAAGTTAATAGAATGGACGAAAGAGTTTGATAATGGATAGAAGGGTAAACAAATGAGCAAACTAAAGAAATATAAGTTCTCCATACTTTACTTATTTCTTATTGTGCAGTGACACCCAAACAAATTGAACGGCTGCAAAAGAAAATCTCCGAGATTCGGCAGGCGCTTGCTGCCGAAAAACGAAAGTATGGCGGCTACGATGACAGTCGGGGATTACGCTACCTGCCAACCCGTTCCTTCATTCAATTGAGCGATTATAAAGGCGGCCTGACGTACCTCCGTTGGTTCAGCAAAAACTTTCCGGATGATGCCGGCTTCCCAGACTTTTTGTTTGAGTGGACCATTATTCTGTTCAAGAACGGTAAACCGAACGAAGCTGCGAAAAAAGCGTTTGAGACGTTTTGCGCCAATACCTATCTGTTTGATAAATTCTTTGCTCGCCCCATCGTACCCATCGACAAATACGAATGGTCTAACCTGGCGGCACCCGGCTTTACGGAACATTTTACCTATTCGGGCAAGCAACCCGAACTGGCCGACTTCAGCGAATGGCTCGCTAACCTGATAGCCTCTCCAGAATTCGAAAGCCGCAGCAAACAGTATATCGAGATTTACAAACGGCTGAAGACGGAGCAGGACCGGGAGACACGGCATTACTTGCTAATGCAAGCCAGACAACTGGAGGAAGGGACGTAAACGGATTCATCTATGTATATTGCTGGCTACTTCCACTTACGTATCTTTTCGCTTCAAACTTACCCTCATGCACGCCGGTAGAAAATACACCTTTCTTGAATTCATTATCTGGACCCGTCGGGATATTTACAACCTGCTTATTTTGTCGATTATCCCGACGGTACTCTACCATGTCGCTGGTTTTACGTTTCTGGCCCTCACCTGGGTGCCCATTGCGCTGCTGGGTACGGCCGTGGCCTTTATCGTGGGTTTCAAAAACAACGCCAGCTACAACCGGCTTTGGGAAGCGCGGCAGATTTACGGTGGTATCATCAACAACAGCCGGGCTTTTGGGGTGATGGTGCGCGATTTTCTGCCGGCCGGTCAGGCGGAGGAAGTCCGGCCGCTTTTCTACCGCCATTTTGCCTGGCTCACGGCCCTGCGGTTTCAGTTGCGTGAGCCGCGCACCTGGGAGAATGTCGATCAGGCCAATAATCGGGAATACCAGCGGGTATACATCATTCCTGAGCGGGAGAGCACCCTCGCCCAGGAACTGCTGCCCTACCTGTCGGAGGAAGAATACAACTATGTGCTCACCAAAAAGAATCGGGCTACGCAACTGATGGCTCTCCAGTCGAAGCATATCAATGCGCTGGGTAGCGTACTAAACGATTTTCAGTTGATGCAGTTGCAGACGGCCATAACGCAGTTCTATGATTTGCAGGGCCGGGTCGAGCGGATCAAAAACTTTCCGTACCCGCGTAACTTTTCGTCGGTTGCCACCATTCTGCTGTACCTGTTTGTGGTGCTGGTGCCATTCGGTTTGCTAAAAGAGTTCAACGCGATGGGGCAGGGAACGTTTCTGGAGGGCTACACGGTCTGGTTCAACGTGCCGTTTGCCACCCTGCTCAACTGGGTATTTCTTTCACTAGACCGTGTGGGCGAAAGCAGCGCCAATCCCTTTGAAGGCGGGGCCAACGATGTGCCCATCACCAACATATCCCGCACTATTGAAATAGATATGCGGGATATGCTGGACGAAAAAGACCTGCCGCCACCCATTGTGGCCATCCATAATATTCTGATGTAACTAACTGGCTGATGCTACTCACGGGTAGTGCGAACGAACTCTTTACTGTAAAGCAGCTTCGCCCACAGCCTTCTTCACGGCCGGTGCCACCACCGTGCCCAGCAACTCAATGGCGTGCATCACCTTCGCGTGCGGAAGCGTACCCACGCTGATGTGCAGCAGGAAACGGGTGTTGCCGAACAATTCGTACTCGTATAGAATCTTGTCGATCACCTGCTGCGGACTGCCCACCAGCAGCGAACCCTCCGGCGAGCGCATCCACTCGTACTGCGGCCTGGTCATGGGCGACCAGCCCCGCTCGCGCCCGATCTTGCTCATGACGTAGGCATATGGGCCGTAAAACTCATCGGCCGCTTTCTGCGAATCATCGGCAAGGTAACCGTGAGAGTTAATGCCCAGTTGAAACCGGGCGGGGTCGTGGCCGGCTTTATGCCAGGTGTCTTTGTACAGATTGGTAAATGGCACAAACCGATCTGGTGAACCACCAATAATGGCCAGCGCCATCGGCAATCCTTTCGTGGCCGCCCTAACTACCGATTCGGGGGTACCGCCCACGGCTACCCAGATGGGCAGCTCGGACTGATACGGCCGGGGATATACGCCCCGATTGTCGATAGAGGGCCGGTGATGACCCTGCCAGGTGATTTTCTCACTCTTGTTCAGTTGAATAAGCAGTTCCAGTTTCTCGGCAAAGAGCGAGTTGTAATCGTTCAGATCATTGCCAAACAGTGGAAAGGATTCGATAAAGGAGCCGCGCCCGGCCATAATCTCCGCCCGGCCCTGCGACAGCAGATCCACATGGGCAAAATCCTGGAACACCCGCACGGGATCATCCGAGCTAAGCACCGTAACGGCGCTCGACAGCCGGATGGTTCTGGTCTTCACGGCTGCAGCCGCCAGCACCACGGCCGGAGAGGAGACGATAAAATCCGGCCGGTGGTGCTCACCGACGGAGAAGACGTCCAGCCCAAGCTGATCGGCCAGCTCGATTTCTTCCATCAGGTTCATCATCCGCTCATGCGGACTCAGGAGTTTCCCCGTAGCCGGATCGGGGGTATTCTCAACAAAGGTGGTGATGCCTATTTCCATAAGTCATTGTATTATATCGGACCAGATTTCTCTGTTTATTGTATCTACACGTTTTTTGTGATAACCGTATTTTTGGCGAAGGAGTTGCATTAGACCCGGCGGAGCCGTTTGGAGACTCCTGCTTTTTATCCTAACTTTCTTGCTTTGAGTAACCGAACACAACCTGTTAGATGAGACTCCTGCTGCTTTCCGTTGCCGTTTTTTATTCTTTGCTCTGTGCTGCGCAGCCCTTTCGGGGCGATGAAATTGCCCGCTGGCGGGAGCAGGCGGCCCGTATTACCATCACCCGCGATACCTGGGGGGTGCCACATATCTACGGCAGGACCGATGCCGATGCCGTTTTCGGCGTGCTTTATACCCAGTGCGAAGACGATTTCGACCGGGTAGAAATGAACTATATCGACGCCATCGGCCGCCTGGCCGAAGTGGAAGGCGAAGCGGCTTTGTACCACGACCTGCGCGCGCGGATGTTTCTGGACAGTGCTCAGGCGGTTGCCCTGTACCAGCAGAGTCCGTCGTGGATGAAAAAGCTGCTGGATGCCTTTGCCGACGGTGCCAATTACTACCTCTATACCCATCCGGGCGTAAAGCCTAAGCTGATTAAACGATTTAAGCCCTGGATGCCGCTGATGTTCAGTGAAGGCAGTATCGGCGGCAATATCAGTTCGGTATCGACGGAACGAATTAAGGCTTTCTACATCAGCCAGCCGTTTACCTCGCAGGTCGAAGAACGCAACAAATGGGAGCGGGAGCCGGTCGGGTCTAACGGCTTTGCCATTGCGCCGGCCAAAAGCGCTACCAAAAACGCGCTGCTGCTAATCAACCCGCATACTTCCTTTTATTTCCGGTCGGAGGTGCAGATGGTGAGCAAGGCCGGCCTGAACGCCTATGGGGCCGTAACCTGGGGACAGTTTTTTATTTACCAGGGTTTCAACGAAAACTGCGGCTGGATGCACACCTCCAGCTATGCCGATGTGATGGATGAATACCTGGAGACCATCGAAAAGAAAGACAATGCCCTGTACTACCAGCACGGGGGTACGCTCCGCCCGGTGCAGGTTTCGACCGTCTCGCTGCCTTACCGGCAGGGTACCAAACTGCTGCGCAAAAACTTTACCATCTACAAAACGCACCACGGCCCCATTGTGGGTGAGCAGGACGGCAAATGGATTGCGCTCAGCATGATGAACGACCCGATAAATGCCCTGGCGCAGTCGTACCTGCGGACCAAGGCCAAAGACTATGCGAGCTATAAGAAGGTGATGAAACTCAACGGCAATGCCTCCAATAACACCGTGTTTGCCGACCGGAAAGGAAACATTGCCTACTGGCATGGCAATTTTATGCCCCGGCGCAATTCGGCCTTCGACTGGAGCAAGCCCGTCGACGGCAGCAATCCGGAAACCGATTGGCAGGGGCTGCACGGCATCGACGATATTGTGCAGGTGCTGAACCCCGCCAATGGCTGGATTCAAAACTGCAACTCGACTCCGTTTACGGTAGCCGGCCAAAACAGTCCGGCCCGGCGTTCCTACCCGGCGTATATGGCGCCCGATGCCGAAAATTACCGGGGCATCAATGCGGTGCGGGTGCTGAGCCGGCGGTCAACCTTTACGCTGGATACCCTGATTGCGGCCGCCTATGACCCATACCTCGCCGGGTTTGAAGACCTGATTCCCGCCTTGCTGAAAGCCTCCGAAGCGAATGCCGACAATCCGGAAGATCATCCCCGCGAGCTGCCGGAGGCCATTGAAACGCTGCGGGCCTGGAATAAATGCTACGGCACCAGCTCGGTGGCAACCACGCTGGCGGTGCTGTGGGGCGAAAAAATTCAGCGGCTGGCCCGCACGCGGGTACCGGCCAACGAGCGCCCGGACCCGTTTCTGGGCTTTACTGCTTTTACTATCAGCAACACCAGTGCGCACGAAAAGGTAAATGCCCTGGCCGAGGTATTGGGCGAACTGACCCGCGACTTTGGCACCTGGAAAGTGCCCTGGGGTGACATGAACCGGTTTCAGCGGCTGACCGGCAAAATTCAGGAAACCTACGACGACAGCAAGTCCAGCCTTCCGGTCGGCTTTACCTCCTCGGCCTGGGGCTCACTGGCGGCTTTCGGGGCTCGTACCTATCCCGGCACGGTTAAACGCTACGGGAACGTAGGCAACAGTTTTGTGGCCGTGGTGGAGTTTGGCAAACGGGTAAAAGCCCGCTCCGTGGTTACCGGCGGCTCCAGCAGTGATCCCAAATCCCCCCACTTCAACGACCAGTCGCCGTTGTACTGCAACGGCCAGTTCAAAGAGGTATGGTTCTACCCGGAAGATGTGCTGAAGCACGTTGAGCGCACCTACCGGCCAGGGCAGCGGTAGTTGAATGGTTAATTAATTCACTGGTTAATTAACCAACCATTCAACCAATCAACTAATTAACCAATTCATCCGCGCTGGGGCCGTAGCTGCCGGGGATCGGTATGTTGAGCAGGCGAAGGTACACGCCGAGCTGGGCGCGGTGGTGAACAATCTGGCAGTAGGTCATGCGTAAAAATTCTCCCTTGCTTGAGCGTATGTACACTTCGTCGCCGTTGCGGAGGGTCCAGGTTTGGGATAACTGGTCTTCGGTAGCACTGGTCAGGTGTGTTTTTCCATCGACCAGGCACCGTTCAAAGTAATTGAGTAAGTCGGTGGTGGTATTGATGGACACCGGCGTATAGGGACTTGTCGCAAAGTCAAGTTCTTCGGTGGTCAGCGTCATGGAAATCCAGGTGGGCAACTCGGCAATATGGGTCGCCAACCGCTGAATGGTCATGCTTTTCGGGTGTGGCTGCCAGTTGTACTGGTCGTCGGGAACGCGTCCCAGCATTTTTCGGGTAGTCTGCGCTTCCTGTTCTAATTCCTTGACGAGCATCTGAATCATGGACATAGTCTTGTGTTTTGGTTTGCTTTACAAAGAAAGCAGCCACTAGTGACAGCCCTATGTCAGTAAGGTTGGTTGACTGGTTAATTGGTTCATTGGTTGATTCGGAACCAGGTAACCAATGAACCAATTAACCAGTCAACCAATCAACTATAAACTGCCAAGCCAAAAGTGAGCGGGTACGCCCTGCACCCCCGGTTTTACCGCAAAGATTCCTCCGCTGCCCGGAAACTCAGCTAATTGCTCCTTACTGAGTCCTTCGCGGGCAGTAGTGATATACAGCGTGTCGAGGTTTTCTCCACCGAACGCGCAGGAGGTGGTATTGGGCACCGGCACCGTTACTTTCTGGAGTTGCTCGCCGGTAACGGGGTTCCAGCGGGTGACACAGCCGCCCCCGTAATGAGCAATCCAGAGTTTGTCGTCGGCATCAATGGTCATGCCGTCCGGGTACCCTTCCGACTCATGAATGCCGATGGCGGGACGTGGGTTGCTGATGTCGCCCGTCTGCTCGTTGTAATCAAATGCCTGTACCGTTCCCGTGGGCGTATCGATGTAGTACATGGTTTTCCGGTCCGAAGTCCAGACAATACCGTTGGAGATCGTAACGTCGGTGAGCATAACCTGAACGTCTTTATCCGTATCCAAGCGGTACAGGGAAGCTGCGCCCTCGATCTGCTCCAGGTGCATGGAGCCGACCCAGAACCGACCGGCTGGGTCGCACTTGCCGTCGTTGAAGCGGATGTTTGGGTCAGTGAGGGGCTGGGTAATCAGGTTTAGCTCGCCAGTGTCGGTACTCAGGTGATAAATGCCCGACCGCAATGCAACCAGCACTCCGCCGGATAGCACCGGAACCACCGTGCCAATGCGCTCGCCGACCAGGAAGGACATGTCGTGCCGGGTGGCCGGGTCGAAGATGTGCAGGGCCTTGCCTTCAATATCGACCCAGTAAAGTTTCTGTTCAAGCGGATGCCACAGGCTGCCTTCGCCCAGCGTGGCTTTGGCATCCAGTACTAACTCAGGTTGTAAGGTCATGAACTGGGGAGTCTTGTTTTCCGAATCGGTTGGCAAAATAAACAACGGCTGATTACGGCAAGGTATCTTATTATTTTTTGTACGCAGAACGGGTTGGGGTTAATCGAGCCGGTCCTGATAAAATTCCTATTGAGCGACTTCCTAGCAGACACAGCAGCCAGGTAATATATACGTACCTGATTATGAGTATTTTGCTACTTTTTTATTTGCATAGTTATATTTTTTAATGAAAAAATTTTATTAAAGTATTGACATGCTTTTTACAGTATACTATAATTGGTCAAGTTTAACTTCTAATAAACTTCATCATGAATCTGACCCAATTTTGCCGGCTGGCTACAGTGGGAGTACTGTGCCTTAGCCTGGGGGCTTCCTGCCACAAAGAACCGCCAAAACCAACCTCCTGCCGCGATGGAACCTGCTGCATGAAAGATTCAAGGCCCTACGATTTTGTAGAAATGATTGAAAATGCACCGGCCGATATTGGTCCTCGTAGGGGACTTATTTTTAAAGACCCATTGCCTAGGTTACAAGATCCATCTTTTGTGGCTTCCACTGGAATGAAACTACAGGCGACGGCCGTCGGGGTTTGTGAATTGAGTTCAGCAAAACTCATGAATTTGCCTTCTACTTACCCTGCTGATGGAGAACCCTATAGTTACCGGGTATGGGGTAAACTTTATCACGATCGTGACGCGCAACCGTTCGGAATGATTCCTATTCTGTACGTCTACGTCGATCGGATCGAGAAAGTAAAGTAAATCCATTTGTAAAGCCATTCATACAAGATCATGAAAAAATCCCTTTTACTCTATTTGTTAAGTTGGATATTGGGGGGGTGATTTTCCCTCACTATACATGGGCACAGGAAAAATTTAAGCCCAAATACCTCCGGGAGGATGACAAAGCCTTTCGTGAATTAACCACCAACGCATCCGATAACGGATGGCTTCATTTCCGTCGGGATATTGCTCCTATTGACCCCGACACGTACTTCGACAAATTTGCCAGGAACATTGGCATGGGTGAAGGCTACAGGATGCAACTGGTTCAGGACGAAACTGACTTCAAGGAAATTCGCCATCAGAAGTATCTACTCTACTACAAAAACGTCCCAGTCGAAGGCGTTGAATATTCTCTCCACTCAAAGGCAAAACGGCTTGAAGTAGCACATGGCCGCATGGTCGAAAATCTAAATTTAGACCTGAGTAGGCCGATGCCGGAGAACAGGGCACTCGATTTAGCGCTAGCCAATTTAAAACTTAACGCTGATAATTTAGGTACAAAAGATAGGTTCCCCAAAGGGCAATTGGTTATCGCACGCGTACAGGGGGAGGAGTTAAACCAAAATTATAAACTTTGTTATGCGTTTGATATTCGCCCGCAGAGCAGCAAAGATTTTGTTGCTGAACCTTATCGGGTTTATGTAGATGCTACCTCAGGCGAAATCGTTCGGCGAGACCCACTCGTACATAAATGCTTCAGCCTCACTCCCCAAGTTCATGTACATTCAGCCAGTACCAAATCGAGCAGTATGACTTTGTTGAAGCCTTTAGTTGCACCGAAAGTAGCCTCAACATTTGCTCCCCGTTGGAACCGATACTTAGATGGCCAAAGTCAGCTCACGTTCGAGACCGAATTAATCGGTGCTAATCAGTACAGATTAAGTCATCAAAACGGAGCATTGATAACGCGTAGAGATGTAAATCAGACAGGGAATTGGGTATCGAACCCCGATGTAACCAATGCGGGTACTAATTGGGGGACAAACGTACAGAACGCTACTACGGCACATTGGCTTGCACAACGTATGCACACGTTTGTACAGCAGTTTGCTCCTGACCAGAACGGATATAATCGACAAGGGGCTTATCCAAGAGTTTTGGTTGATCTTTCGTTTGGTGAGCAGGTCAACGCTTTTTGGAATCGTGTTGACCAACTAGTGTTCGGCTTCGCCCCCTTAGGTCCTTTTAACGCTAATCCTGATTTGGGAAGGACATTGGTCACGGCAGATGTGTTAGGACACGAATATGCTCATGCTCTGACACAATTCAATGCTAACCTCGAATATATAGGAGAGTCAGGTGCCTTGAATGAATCTATTTCCGACATATTCGGCACCGCATTTGAGCGATATTTATTCCCCAATAACTGGAATTGGGATTTAGCCGAAGATACGTATCAATTTCGGGACATGGCTAATCCAACACGGGCATTTCCCCCTGTCCAAGCTGCCCAGCCTCAAATCTACTTAGGACCAAATTGGTTACCAGTTACACAAAGTTGTAATCAATTTAATGACTTCTGTGGTGTACACATTAACAGTGGTGTTATGAACAAATGGTTTCATACGCTTTGTACTGGGCAGGGCCCCAATGGGAATAATATAACACCCACCCAATGGGAATAATATAACACCCATTGGTTTTAATGATGCAATTAACATAGTTTATAGAGCATTACGCTATTATTTGCAACAGACATCAAGATACACCGATGCCCGCGATGCAACGCTTATAGCGGCTGAAACTCTGTTTGGCGGCTGCTCTCCTCAGCAAAAAGCGGTTGCCGATGCCTGGACAGTCGCCGGTCTTGCTCCCACGTACCGCTGTAATCCTGACTGTGATTTTGATGTAATCCTGCAGGTGGTCAACAACTCCCCTTCAACCTGTAATCAGCTTATTACGCTGAACAGCTATTGCATGGGCCAGTCAGGAGCTTGTGACGGGGTGAGCTATTCCTATACGGGGCCAAACTTAGCCACTTATTCGGGACCATCATCAGTGAATATCACCACACCCAATAGCTCTGGTACCTATCAATATTCGGTAAGGGCAACCAAGTTTGGGTGTTATGCACCGGTTAAAACTTATAACTTTAACATAAGCTGTCCGCCCTCCAACTCCTGTGATTTCAGCAGCGGTCCAAGGTATGTGGGAACGTGGTATGGGCTAACGGTACAAATCCGGCAGATTTCCGGTAAAAACGTATTGGTGACGGCTATCACCGGGTCCTCGGTAGACAAGTATTTTCCGCGTGGCGACAATTTTTGGGATCGGAGCGATTTCAATAAAGACCCGAATGCCATTAATCTACAAAGTTGTTTAAATGCTGGAACTACCGGCTACGACGGACTCGGCCTGCCGGCGGGCCTCACCCCACCACCTGGCTATATACAAGGGCAGGAAGCCGATGGCGCTATCTACTTCAGTAATGGTAACGTGGCTAATCCCTGTGATTTTAGTACGCCCCGACGTGTAGGCACCTGGAACGGCCTGGTTGTGCAGATACGGCAGTTTCCAAATAATATAAGTGGGTTAGTCACGGCTTTTGAAGGTTCGTCCAACGATAAATATTTACCGCGTGGGGATAATTTCTGGGACAACTTTACTAAAGACGCCAATGTAGAGCAGTATAGAGCCTGTCTGAATGCGGGGGAGTCGAGTTGGTACGGGCTGTCGAAACCGGGTTCGGTGACGCCACCGCCCGGTTACCTACAGGGTTACGAGCCTGATGGTGCCATTTTCTTCTCGACCAACGGAGCCCGCAAGGCCGCACCGGTGCCCGAAGTACCTGCCGAACTGCCTATGTTGATTCGGGTGCGACCAAACCCGGCTCACTATGAACTAACGGTAACTTTTGACTTGCTGAAAGCGCAATCGGTGCCTGTGCGGTTACTGGATATGCAGGGCAAAGTAGTACAGCAGCAAACCTATCCGGGCGAGGCCGGACGGAATGAGCGGGTGCTGAACGTGGCACCTTTGCCGGTGGGAATGTATATGCTGGAAGTGAAAATGGATGGGCAACGGATTATACAAAAAGTGCTTAAGGAATAAAGTTTCTGTTGTTTTCGTTTGCAACGAGCCTGCTCCAATACCGGAGCAGGCTCGTTGTTTTATTCATGATTTCGTAAAATCTTATATTCGGAATCGCTTGTTAAAGGGACAACGTATAACCTCAAACCATCAATAAACTTCAGACTACAAACCAATCCCATGAACTCAACCGATACCCGTGAAGTATGGCTGCGCGGACCGCTGCCCGATATGCCCACGCTGCTGCAACCGGTAGCCCATGCTTTGCTCCAGGCCCGCGAAGAACTGAATGCCCTTATGGCGGATTTTCCGGCCGAATTGTTGTACGAAAAACCATCCGGACTGGCCTCGCCGGGCTTTCACCTGCAACACCTGACCGGCGTGCTGGACCGGCTCTTTACCTACGCCCGTGGGGAAATGCTCACCGACGAGCAGCTAAAAGCCCTGAAAGCCGAAGGCCACCCAACCGAAACCACTCTGGGCGTTCCGGAACTGGTCGGGTTGTTCAATGCGCAGGTTGATAAAGCGCTGGCGCAGTTGCGGACTACCGACGAGCAGACACTGACGGCGGTGCGGGGCGTAGGACGGGCGCAGATTCCCTCCACGGTACTGGGGCTGCTGTTTCATTCGGCCGAACATACTATGCGGCATTTGGGGCAGTTGCTGGTCACGGTGCGGGTGCTAACCCGCACACCCTTGTCGTAGTGGTTGTTTTATGGCCTGAACGTCGTTTCCTGCGCCAGTTGAACGTCGCGCACAACCTGCGGCCGAAGCGATTCCCACGAGAAGTGGGTATACTCTTTTCCGTAGTTCTGGGTGGTGACGTGGGGCGTCGGTACATAGCGGTCTTTGGTCAGCGCCACCACCTGATCCCAGTGCATTAAGCCCGCTTCCAGTTGGCGAATGGCCGCTGCCTTTTGCGCCGGATCGCCGGTTGTGCGGTATAGTTCAAGCGCCACCCCTGCCCGCAACTTATCGGCCAGGTACAGGCCCAGGTAACTCCAGACGGCGGCATCGTCCAGTTCAGAAACCAGCGCTCCGGAACGGGAATTCACTCGCTTACGCAACGAGGCCACTAAGGTCAACGCCTGCTGACTATCTTTTTCTGACGCGTCGGCCAGATCCAGCGGGGTTAACTTGCCGGCAGGAGCCGGTTTTTTCTGATTGACCAGTGCGACATACGCGGGAATCGAAAGGAGTTGCGGGTCAAGTGTCTCGTGGTGAATAAACTCGTTGATGGAGATAAATGGCGACGACCGGTCAAATACCCCTTTGGAATCTGAGGGCTCTGCCTCGATAAACCCTTCGGAATAGAGCGTATAATCCCAGGTAGACCGGTGAAAAGATGCCAGCCGCAGGGGCATATTACTGGCCAGTTTATATACTTGCAGGAGGGAGGGACCTATACCTTTACCGTAGCGCTGGTCGAACGCCGAAGCAAACATGGAATCGGGGGTGGCTGGATTGTACAGAAGCCTGCCCCACAGGGCGTAAAACAGCCACTGCTTTTCGAATGCATACTGCCAGGTTTTTACCGCAGACGGTTTGTGCGAGTAGTCTGCCGCCGGAATGTAGCCTTCTGAACCGATAAAATACCCGTTTACATAGTCATGGGTATTGGTGGTAATATGCTGCCGGATAAAGTCCGGCTGGCCCCAGCGCAGGATGAAGAAGTCTTCGTTGCGGATCATCCATTGAATCTGGTAGTTGCTGGGTTTAGGGGTCCAGAACCGTTCGTCCAGCTTGCCGGAATGATAATCATGGGTGATGGCCAGGGTTGGGGTAGAGTGACCATGCGACCAGTTAAACTTGATCTCGACCAGCGCCGGCTCTGTCAGCCCGGCCCGATCAATTACGCCCCGCATCGCCATAGGATCACCCGCCAACACCGACCGATGCAAAAATTTAACGGGGCGTTTGGCAGCTTTCATACCGGCCACTACCGTTTCTTCAATCCAGTCTTCGCGCTCCTGGGGCGACATTTTTCCGTCGAACGTACCCATCCAGTCGGCGAGGGTGACGCCGATGCCGGTGAGATCGTCGTACTCGTTTATCAGTTGAGTGACCGACTCGCGGGTGTAGCGTTTTACCTGTTCGGAGCGGTCGTTGTATTCCTGCGTGTGGTAGGCTTTGGCAAACTCCGGCGATACCACAATGTTCCAGTTTACCACAAACGTCTGGATACCCCGCTGCTTCGCCATCCGGAACAGGCTTTTCCAGAACTGCTGCCAGTCTTTCATCTCCTGTTCTGTAAATGGCGTTGCCGCCGGAAAATTAGTGGCCCGGATCATGTACGGGAACGGATGGTTATTCCAGAGCGACAGCACGTTCAGGCGGTTCGCGGCCATCATATCGAGAAAAGCTTCCCAGAAACGAAGGTCCCGGCAGGTTTCGGTGTGCAGCGTAGTGGCCGGACTATTGCGATAGGGCGACCACGGCAGGTTAAATTTAACGATGCGGTAAGTCAGGTGCGGATTCTCGGTTTTGGCAGCGAGCGTCTTGTACGTTCCGTTGGTTTGCAGGTGTTCGGCCAGTTCCAGAATGCCATACTGCGCGCCCACGGCATCACGCGCCAGGATGACCAGCGTTTTGCGGCCATCCAGCCATCGAAAGGCAAAGCCTTCCGGCTGTAGCGCGTCCAGTTCTTTTTGGGCGAGATATGGGCGCAGCGCGACTGGAAGAGCTGTATCGGCAACTATCCAGACTGAGGGCAGGTTCGTGGACGCGCCTGTTGAAGCAGGGACAAGCTTTTCGCCTTTTTCGGCGAATGCCTTCCGGAGCTTGCCAACGGCATAAACGACTGGTTCCTGTCCTGCATCGTGCCGGATACTTACCTGGGAATAAGCAACACTACTGAGCAGCAACAGGAACCAAAACGCTCTCATAAAGCAGTTATTTATCGTCTTTCAGGGTAGCCAGGAAACTCACTACATCGCGGATTTCCCGCTTCGACAGCAGGTACTTCATATCCGGCATACTCGATGGCGCGTTGGTCCGTTTGGCAATCTGGTCTTTTTTAACGGCCATATCCGGCTGGTCGCCTACTTTTACCAGCACTTCCGTCGCGTTTTCGCCCTGTAAGATGCCGCTCACCGTTTTACCGTCTTTGAGCTGCAGCGTGACCGTACCAAAGCCGGGGGCCAGGCGGGCGCTGGGGTTAATCACCGCTTCCAGCAACTGCTCATGGCTTAGTCGGCTGGCTACGCCGTTCAGGCGCGGACCGGCATTGCCGCCCAGGTCATCGTAGGAGTGACACCGGATACACTGCGCGGTCTGGTGCCGGAAGAAAATACGCCGGCCCAGGTTCGGGTCACCGCCCGATAAAGCGCCTTTGTAGGAGGCCAGTACCGCATCCGGCGACAGTTTGGACATAAAGGCCTTGTGCCGGGCAATTAGGGGCGACGATTTGGTGCTTGTAATGGCCTCTTCCAGTTCCAGACTAATATCGGCCGGCAGCGTACCGGCAGCCAGTTGTCCTAATAACTGATCAAACTCCTTCTGCGAGTATTGCACCGGTATCTTACCAAGCGTCAGCAAAGCCGCCTGTTTCTCTTCGGTGGTACGAGTTTTAATAACGTCCGACAGCAGCGTTACCATTCGGTCTTTGGCCATACTCGTTTTGGTGACCAGATCCAGGCCGGCTACCCGAACGCTTTTCTCCGGATCGGCCAGTGCCTGCTCAATGGCTTTACTGACTTCCTTATCGTTCAGCGCGACCAGCGCCCGCAGGGCTTCAATACGTACGCCCGCTTCCTTATCGTTTTTCAGGCTGGCGAACAATTGCGGAGCTGCCTGCGTCATGCCCAACCGGCTGATGCCTTTTACGGCGCTAAGCCGCAACGGGAGTTCCGGGCTGGACAACAGCGCGATGTAGGTGTCGGCAGCTTTGCTTTTCACCATTGTCGGGTCGCGGGTGATGGGGCCACGGTAGCGGCCGTCTACCCGGTCGAGTACCGACGGTTTCGCCCAGGTGCTGAGGGCATCCAGCGCTTCGGCCCGCATGGCAACGGGAGCGCTTTCCTTGGCGGCATAGCTGATCAGGTTCTGCATGGCTTCGGGCGTACCCGCCCGAAGGTTGGCGTTGATGGCCCGGCGAATCAGCGGTTCATTCGTGAAGCGGGTAGTGGCTAATACATTGCCCAGCGCGGGCAGGGCGTCCTTGATAGAAAGATCGTCGTTGATACCCCGTGCCGCTTCGGTCATCACAAACTCGTCGGCATCGCTCAGAAAGTTGGCAATGCCCGGATGGCTCATGCGCCGGAGCGCAACCACGGCGGCAATGCGTAACGCCCGCGATGGGCTCTTGGCCAGCGCAACGACCGGCTCCGCTTTACCAATGCGGGCCAGGGCCAGACTCCCAGCATGGCGGATGTACGCATCTTCGTCGTTGTTGGCTTCCAGCAGTTGGATAATGGGCATAACGGCCGGCTCGTAGGCGATGCGGCCCAGAGCTTCGGCGGCAAAGAAACGGGCGCGGGCATTAGCGTCTTTCAGCAACGGCATAAGTGCCTGACCGGCTTCCTTGTAGCGTACATCGCCCAGCCACTTAGCGGCCTGCGCCCGGATTTCCGGGTCGTTGTCTTTGAGTAACGGCAGCAGCAGTTGTGCATACTTCTTGTCTTGCCGGGCCAACTGGCTGATGCCCCAGATACCGTGTACTCTGGCCAGTTGATGCGTTGTCTGTTGGATATTGGCCGCAAATACATCGGCTCCTTTGGCTCCCCGCTTCGCCAGTTCGAACTGCGCTTTCTGCCGGACCCGCATATCCGGGTTTTTCAGCAGGTCGCCCAGGTACGCTTCCGATTGTTTGGTGAAGTCCTCGGCCAGGAGTTTTTTGGTGAGCAGGCGTTCGGGCGACGCGGCAGCGTTCTTATCATCCAGTTTCCAGATGCGGCCGTAATCTTTGGTGTCCCAGCCGTTGATCCAGTCGGCTACGTACATGGCACCGTCCGGACCGAAGTCGATGCCCGTTGCCAATACATTGCCCAGAATTTTCTTTTGCTCACCCAGTTCAAACGTAGCGCCCTTGGGCTTCAGCTTGAAGGCATGCACCGCCGAGCGGGCGGGGTTACCCACAAATTCAGCCACAAAGAAGGTGTTCTTGTACTGAGGGCTCAGGGCCGTACCGGGATTGTAGAGAAAGCCGGCCGGACCGCTCACAAAGTTGGCAATGGTCGGCGTAATGTAAGCCGCCTGTCCTTCAAACCGGGGCTTATACATCTGCTCGTCCATCCAAACTTTGTAGGTATTGTTGAGCGGGTCGCGGTATTTACCGTACTGCCAGTTGCTGCGCCAGCCGGTGTCGGAGCCATTCACAATGTACACTAACCGCTCTTTTTCGCCGGGATGGTCGCCGTCATTGTCTTCGCTGATGATATTGCCATATTCGTCAAAGGCAAATTCGTGAGTGTTGCGCACTCCATAGGCAAACACTTCAAAATCGCTGCCGTCGGGATTCGAGCGCACCACCACGCCACAGTTCGGGTATTCCCATTTCTGACCGTCGGGGCCTTTGCCGTTGAAGCCGATGTCGCCGATCTGCCAGTAGATCTTGCCGTCCGGTCCCATCTTCACGCCCGACATGCCGTGGCCACTAAAGCCCACGTGAATACCGTAGCCGTGCGAAATGGACTTTTTCTGGTCAGGAATACCGTCGCCGTTGGTATCCGTCATGCGCCACAGGTCAGGCCCGACGGCTACGTACAGGTCTTTGCCGTTGGCCAGTACGCCCCCGGCTACATCGGTGACTTCATCGTTGAAATCTTCGACGGCCAGGAACGACTCATCGGCAACGCCGTCGCCGTCGGTATCCCGGAGCCGGAAAACCTGCTCTTTTTCCACGGTCATGTCGCGCCAGTCGTGCGAGCCGTCGCCGTTCACGTCTTTGAGCCATTCGTTCTTTTTGCTGTTGGCTGGAGAGAGCACGTTGCGCAGAAAGGCCCGCTTGTCTTCGATGGTCTGCAGCCGGTTGGATTCAATCTCCCAATCCTGATGCCCCCGGATGTCGAATTCCGAGTTTTTCTGGCGGTTGGTTCGGGTGTAGAATAGCCGGCCCAGATCGTCCATATTGATGGCGATAGGATCGGCCACGAGGGAGTCGACGCCCCATAAGTTCAGAGAGAGGCCCTGGGCCAGTTCGGGCGTCACCAGCGCTTCGATATTTTTGGCCAGTTGGGCGGCCTCAGCCGGAACCATGCGTTTGATCCGGTTTTTGATCGGATCGTCTTTAAACGCAACCAGCATAACGGCGGGTACGGCCAACAGGGCCGACGACCAGGCTATTCGTTTGACGATGGGTTTGGTGGCACTAAATTTTTTCATGGTATCCAGTTAAATAGGGCGGTCAGTGCTACACGCCGTTGGGCGCTACGCAAGTTACAAAAAAGTGGGTGTAGCGACGGCTAAAACTCGCCTTCACTGTTCTCCCGAACTTTTTTCTTGGCTTGCCGCAGGCGGTAGTTGAATGTCAGGTTAATTTGCCGCAACCGGCCCTGTGAGTTGGTTTCGGTGTAGAAATTACCGCCTTCGGTGATAGACCGGAACCGGCGCGAGTTGAACACGTCCAGGACGTTGAGGGTAATGGTGGCATTGTTGTTCAGCACATCTTTGCTGAAGGCCAGATCGAGCGTGGCAATGGCTTTGGCAAAACCCTGGGGTGTTTGCCGGGGCGCTTCGTAGTTGCCCCGCAACTGAAAATCGGCGTTTTTCCAGACCGTAAACCGCGACGTCATGCGGGTAAACCAACTGTAGGTATCACTTTGAAAGCGCGCATCCAGGTTACCGCCGTTGGTAACGGCCCGGAAAAAGTTGAAGCTGCCGTCCAGCTTCCACCATTTGTACGGAGCCAGCGAACCGGTAAATTCGGCACCGTAGGAGTCTTCCGTTGCCAGGTTCTCCGGCCGGGTATTGGCATTGCCCTGGTCGTCGACGCGCCGGATGCGGATGATTTTGCCGTTGGTATGGCGGTAATACAACGAGGAGCTAATCGACCCTTTTTCAACGTATTTAATGTGGCCGACTTCGAAGGCGTTGGTAAATTCCGGATTCAGGTCGGGGTTACCGCTGAAAAAGTTGCGGCTGTCGCTGAAGGTCATAAACGGGCTCAGGTCATTGTATTGCGGCCGGCGAATCCGGCGGCTGTAGCTTAGTTGCAGGGCATGTTGCCGGGGCAGATTGTAGGTGACGTGCGCGCTCGGAAACAAGTTGGCGTAGCTGCGGGGGTTCACCTCCTTGGTTTGCCGGAGGGTGGTGGTTACCCCTGTCCACTCGGCCCGCAGACCAGCCTGGTAGGAGAGTTTGTGCGTTTTGTTGCCGATGATGCCGTACAGGGCGTGGATATTCTCCTCGTACAGAAAATCGTTGGTCAGGCCGGGCAGGGGCCGCCAGCCGCCGTCCTGGGTTTGCTCCCGAACAGTATAATCGTTCGTCATGTCGCGGGAACTGCTGCGCAGGCCGGCCTCGAACTTACCGTCTTTGGCAAACGGCTGCACATAGTCCACCTGGAACAGGAATTGCTTTTCGGTTTCGTCGTTGAGCGAACGTTGCAGGAGAGCGGGGATTTTCGAGGGGCTACCATCGGGGTTCAGCGTCTTCTGCGTAAAGTACTGATCTGAGCTTTCCCAGTTGTCGAGGTAACGAACGTCGGCGGTGAGTTCGTGACCCTGACGGGTAAAGGTTCGTTTGTAGCTGACGACGTATTCGGAGTTGGGTTCCGTTTCAGTCTCGTCCTGGGTACGCAGGGTAATACCGACCAGATTGTTGGTGTTGGACACATAGTCCCGGTAGCGGATATCCGAATACCGCTTACCCTTGCTGATACGCCAGGTATAAGAACCCGTCAGGACGTTTTTCGGATTGATATAATAATCGATACCCGCCCGGGCGTTGTTGTTCTGGCCGGTCAGGCGGCTAGTCGAGTTCTGGCGGGTGATAAAGGTCGAATCATTGCGGTAGAGCTCCTGATAGAGGTCGCTCCGGCCGGGTGTATTACGATACGAGGCCGTGTAGTTGACAAAGAAATTCAGGTTCCTGCGACGGTAGTTGACGTTGGCAGCTGCCCCGAAATTGGCCGGGTTGCCGGTAATGATGTCGAAGGAGCCGTTGAATCCCTGCTTCTGGTCTTTTTTCAGAATGATGTTGATGATGCCGCCCATGCCTTCGGCTTCGTAGCGGGCCGAGGGGTTGGTGATGACTTCGATCCGCTCAATCATGCTGCCCTGCAACTGCTGAAGCCCACTGCCGCCTTTAAGGCTGACCAGGCCCGAAGGCCGCCCATCGATCAGGATGCGCACACTATTGCTGCCACGCAGGCTGACATTACCCTCCACATCGACGGCCACGGAAGGCACGTTCCGCAGAATATCAGCCGCCGTGCCGCCCGCGTTGGACAGGTCTTTGCCCACGTTGAAGATTCGTTTGTCCAGCGCTAGTTCCATTGAACTTTTTTCGGCCTGCACCACCACTTCTTCCAGCGTGTTCGCGGTCGAGGTGAGTTTAACCGTACCCAGGTTGAAGGGAGCGCTGCCCCGCGCCAGCGTGATGGCCTCTGTTTTGTGCGCTTTGTAGCCCATAAAATCCAGCAGGGCGTAATAGCTGCCCGCTGGAGCATCGAGGGCGAATTCGCCCGTTTCGCTGGTGATGCCTCCCGTCACCAGCTTGTTATCGGCACTGGTAAACAGCCGGATATTGGCGTAGGCGAGTGGCGCATTGGTCTGGGCATCCAGTACCTTGCCGATCAGTTTGAATTTATTGCCGGGTTGGGCGTATAGGGTGGAGCCCGTAAGCAATGCACAAATCAGGAGAAAGACAAAGGCAAATGAGACGCGGGTTGAGGTAGTCGTTTTCAAAGACATTACAGGAATAAAGCGTTACTTTCTTTAATCAGAAAGCACCGCCTACCGCTGATTTTACTCAGTTTAGATGCGCCCAACGTTATAATTTGAACCATTCTCGTACGCTGCCCGGGCGTTTGGCCAGCCAGCTATAAGCTAGCCCCAGAATCCCATTGACCAGTATACCTGTTAAGAGTATAGCGGCCCTTCCCTTAAAACTCATTGCATTGATACCGATTGCCAACGTTATGAGCCAGATGATTACCATCAGCAGCGTTATTAATGCTTTTTTGACTCTTAACATCGTTACATTACGTAATGCGCTTATTTTTGAGCAGCAAAACCCAGCTCCGGAAGAATTCAATTCCTGTATCGAATGTACGTTAAATCCTTAATCATGAAAAACTATTGCAGAGCAAGTCTCGTTGCTACAACGATTCTCACCGCTTCTATAACAGCCTTCAGCCAGCAAACCAGTGGGCCTATTCCCGATTCTGTCCGGGTGGTGGCCCCCGGCGCTACGGTGCAGCGGGTCTCCAGCCAGTTTTCGTTTACCGAAGGGCCGGCAGCCGATAAAAGAGGCAATATCTACTTCACCGATCAGCCCAACGACAAAATCTGGAAGTACGACACCGACGGTAATTTGTCGCTGTTCATGGATAAAACCGGCCGTTCCAACGGCATGTACTTCGACAAAAAAGGCAACCTGATTGCCTGCGCCGACGAGAAGAATGAACTATGGTCCATCAGCCCGAAAAAGGAAGTGACCGTTTTGATGAGCGACTATCAGGGAAAAAAGGTGAACGGCCCCAACGACCTGTGGATTGACCCCAAAGGCAATATTTACTTCACCGATCCTTATTACCAGCGGGACTGGTGGGAGCGGAAAAAGCCGGATCTGGAAGGAAAGCACGTGTACTTCTTACCCAAAGGCCGGAAAGAGCCGCTGCCGGTGGCTACCGATCTGAAACAGCCCAACGGCATTATTGGTACGCCCGACGGCAAATACCTGTACGTGGCTGATATTGGCGACCGCAAGACCTACAAATACGAAATCAGCAAAGACGGTACGCTGACCAACCGCCAACTGTTTGCCCCGATGGGTTCCGACGGCATGACGCTCGACAGCCAGGGAAATGTGTATGTAACCGGGCAAGGGGTGACCATCTTCGACCCGAACGGCAAAAAAATTGGGAACATACCGGTTCCGTCGCGGTGGACCGCCAACGTGACCTTTGGCGGCAAAGACCGTAAAACCTTGTTCATCACCGCAACAGAGTCGGTGTACACCGTGCCAATGCAGGTGAGGGGGGTGAAATAGCCAATAAAAAGCCCCCGGTGCCTGGCAGAAGGCAGGCACCGGGGGCTTACATACCAGTTCGCTTACGACAAATACTTCCGCAGCATCCAGGCCATAGCCTCGTGGGCTTCCATCAGGCCGGTCAGGAAATCGGCGGTGCCGGCATCGTTCAGCTCCTCGTCGCAGGTCTGTACATCCTGGCGCAGTTCCCGCACCACCTGTTCGTGGTCGTTCAGCAGGTTTCTGAACATCTCGGCGGTGTCTTTTGGTGAACCTTCATCTTCCTGAAGGCTCGTTGCCTGCAGGAACTGGTGCATGGTCGACACCGGCTTACCGCCCAACTGCCGGATGCGTTCGGCTACCTGGTCGATTTCTGCTTCAAGGGCATTATACTGCTTCTCGAAAAATTCGTGGTATTCCATAAAATTCGGACCCGCTACATTCCAGTGGTATTTGCGGGTTTTGATGTAGAGCACGTGCAGGTCGGCCAGAAAGGCGTTCAGTAACTCATTGTCCTGTTTAAGGACGTCAGATTCAAGACCAATATTCGGTTGCATACCCGTGTTGTTATGTTGAGCTATGCTGTTTCAACTGCTTGTGTGCGTATATTGTTTGTCAAGGGCAGGGTACCTTACATTTACAAAAAAGCCATGGGTTACCCAATTATTAGTGAGTATATTGTCATTATTTAAATATCTTCTTATGTTACAGCCTGATTTAAAAACCAACTATATCCTATGGCCCGAAAAATCAACATACGCCTGACCGGAAAAGCAGAAATGTTTTTAAAACGAATGGAACAGGACGGGTACGACGAGGCCGGCATCCTTGCTATGGCCCTGGGCATTCTGGAGGAAGTAGTCGAGACAAAACGGGTTGCCAGGATTGTGAAGGGCACTGAAAAAAGTAAACGACCGGTTGTGGAGTATTTTTACACCCTGACTGATGAAGAAGAAATACCGCTTCTGGATGAGGATTACGAAGAAGATGAAGCTCCTGATGGTCTTTCCCTGGCCAGTTAATACCGGCTTTCACGTGTAATGCCGGTTTACTCCTTTAACACACATAAACACTTGTTCAGGTATGCGTACAGGAAGAATTCCCGCCATTTCAGGTGTCCAGCAGGGCAGAGTTTCCTCCCTGCGCAAATATGTCGCCCTGCTGGCGCTGATCGCTTATTTTAGTTTGCTCGCCTTTATCGTGTATATGGCCTACAACAGTGCCAACCGGGAAGAGTTTGACCGGACTATGCAGTTGTTTACTACCACAGCGGGTATACTGGGTGGGGTGGTAGGAGCCATTGTCGGTTTTTACTTCCGGGAAGAGAAGTTCTCCTGATTGTTTGTTTACCTACTTCCCGCCTTTCCGGTTGCTGCGATTCACAGGCAGAAACCAGAAAGCATAACTGACCATTGGAGATTTGGTGACTGATTACAAAATATAAAAGGCTGACGGTTGAGCGGCTTCCGGCACTTTCTGCTCGCCGAGCAATTGCCGGATGTTAATATCGATGGTAATGGCAATGGCCGTAACCGAGACATCGCTGGGACGGTTGCGGAATGGGTCCTGCAGATGATACGCGCTCTTCTCGATCATAAAAAACGCCAGGGCTATAACCAGCAGCAGTGGTATTTTGAAGTATGGCTCCACGTCCTGCAGCGATATGGACAGCGTTACAACAAACAGGTAGATAATAAAATGTAGAAACTGGCGGTAGGTTGAGGGAAAGATCGTACCGTTGATACGCTCGGCTTTTCCCATAGAATCGCATAACCGCACCAGTGTTTTATCCAGATGCACGTGGGTGAATACGTCGATTTCGTCGCGCTGCCGCAGGGCTCTTATCTCCAGTGCGTTGAGCTGCAGCATGGCCAGCGGTTTGTTGAGGTGCCGACCGACTTCCTGCTGATCTTCTTCTGACAGCAGATGGCCGATGCCTTCCTGCGGATTCAACCCCCGGAGCGACCGGCCAAGCGAATAGCACCAGGCAATTTGCCGGTAGGCGATCCGCCGGATTACCTCCCGCTCATCCTGCCCAAAAAAAGACTGCATCTGAATGACCAGGCTCCGGGAGTCGTTGACAATGGCTCCCCACACTTTCCGGGCTTCCCACCACCGGTCATACGATTGATTCATCTTAAACGACAGCAGGATAGAAATGGCAGTTCCCAGAAAAACCGGGATTGACAACGGCATCTCGGGTAGGTACCGGTGCGATTTCTCGGTGAGGTAGTACGTGAGCAGGCTGACCAGCAAAACAATGAGGAGGTCATATTTTACACTAGTCAGGATATACCTGATGGGTATGTTCTTGTCGAGGAGCATCCGATCAAAACGTTGTTTTTATCATAACTATGTAATACTGGTTGTGTTACATCGTTGATGAGCCGGGGTCGCTTGTTGACCGGCGATAACTTAGAATTTACTTTTAATGTATGGTGCTCGCTGGCTTACCGGATACATGCCGGGCTGCGCTTCCAGGCTTCTCTGTCCGGGCGGAAAACGGCACAGCGATCTTCGCTAAATGGCTGTTCTTCGACAAACCGGTACCCCAGCCGCTCAGAGAACCGATGGGCGCTAACATTGGTCACTAAGGGATCGATTAGAAGAGCGGTATCCAGCTTACCTGAAAGCAGCGGTCAATAGCTAAGGTCGTCATCTGAGTGCCGTAGCCTCTGCCCAGGTCCTGTGCTTTTGGGGCTGCTCATCCCAATGTTGGAGCAGGGCCAGATCCTATACCGTGGCGGGGTGGAGGGATATACAATGGAGTAGCATGAGGCCTGTTGCAGGTTCAGTTCAGCAAAAACTTTTCTCAGATTTTAACGGCACTGAAATTGCGCTCAATAAGGAGGATTCTTCGGCTGCCTCACAGACGACAGGCGCAGTGGGAAAATTCTGCCGGTAAGCTTTAACCATAGTGGGTGATGCATCGAGGCCGTAGACGGTCATGCCTTCCTCCATCAACATGCTGGAAATAGGTATGCCCGTTCCACAACCGAGGTCCAGCACTGTAGCCGGTTGGGGTATTGTCCGGACCCAGGCACGTACGGTAGACGTGCCGATGCCATTAACAGCTTGTCCGCGACACTTGCTGAAATGGGTCGCTACAGCTTCATACCCATTTGATCTGTCTTTGGCCATAGATAAAGAGCGGCTACAATTTTGGGATTACGTGAAAGTATTGTTTAGGTGGGGATTTACTAATGCCCAATCCGAACTAAAAATCAGGTACCTGATTAGCCGTTCTGCCCTTATTTCTTCTGTCCCAGTGAGAACCAGTTGCCGGAGTCATCGACGAACAAGGCTTCATAGCCGTAGAACTCCCTAGTCGGTGGCTTTTTGAAAACGACACCTTTGGCTTTCAATTCTTCATAGGTGGCGTTCAAATCATTGCACTCAAAAACGCCGAAACCAAAGGTACCCTGTTTTACCAACTCCCGCATCTGGGCAGCCGCGTCGCCTTTGAAGATGATGCCTTCTTCAATGGGCATTAAGGTAATTTCCAGTTCAGGCTGGTCGGGCGGGCAGACGGTCAGCCAGCGCATGCCGGGACCCATAGGCGCATCGGTATGAACGGTGAAACCGAGTTTATTTACGTAAAAATCGTAGGCGCTGTCCTGGTTGAGCACATAAATGCTGACGTGACTTAATTTTCGGATCATTGTTTTTTTCGTTTGGTTGTGGGGCAAAAGTCTGCAATGATGCCTTGAATCACTTCTTGAAAATTGCTTTTTTAGGTCAGTCCTTCTGTTCAACAAAACAGTTCGGAATAAACCGTAAGGGCTGCTGTTTGATGAGTTTTTGCCTTTCGTGGTATTGTTGCTGGTAAACAGATGGCGATACGTTCAGGTATCGCCGAAAGAGTCCGGTAAAGGAGCTAAGGCTGTCAAAACCAACCAGAAAGCAGGTTTCGGTCACTGACGTTCCCTGTTGTAAATGCAGTTTAGCCTTTTCGATCCGCACGCTGGTCAGATACTGGTGCGGGGTTTTACCGTAAATGGTTTTGAAGAGCCGGATGAAATGGAACTTGGAAAAGTAAGCTTCGTCGGCTATGTTGTTGAGGTCAAGGGCTTCGCCAAAATGACTGTCGATAAACAGCTTCGCCTGAACGATTCGCTTGTACAGGTAGATTTTAGGATATGTATCGTTCATGAACTGTTGGGCCGGTATTACTCGTACCCAATCTCCGTCAGATAGGGCAGGTATGGCTCCAGTTTATCGGTGGAGCGGAAGGCCGTTACCTGCCGGAGCTTGTTGGTGTAGGCATCGTGGCGCAGTTCGACAAAGAATTCGTCGAGGCTGTAGAGCAGGTAGATAAATTCGTCTTCGTACCGGTTGGCCAGCAGGTCACCCTCAAAGTAGAGGATGTCCAGCTGGCGCTCGGTCGATAGTTCAGTGAAGTCGGCGGGTAGCATGGCGTTTGGTTTGATAGGCCGAAACTAAGCAATCCTTACAGAATAACCCGCTTGCCGGAGTCGGCAGCTTTGTAGATCGCTTCCACAATCCGGATGTCGCGCAGCCCTTCTTCGCCCGGTGCCCGCATGGGCTTGTTCTGCATAATGCTCATGGCATCGTTGTCCATCTGGTTCGCCTGTTGCCAGGGCACCTGATATTGGTGGTGAAATTCGCCCAGCGGACTGCTGCCTTTCTGACCGGCATAGCCCTGATACGGCTCTACCTTGATGTCGCCTTTTTCGCAGTTAATATGCAGGAAGTTAACGCTTCGGCCAAACGTGGTTTCAATATCGGCCAGCACCCCGCCCGGAAACTCCAGCGTGGCTACGCAGGTCTCGGCCAGTCCGTTCCTGTAAATCTCCGGCCGGGTGGTTGAGGTCTTGGCCGAGACAATGGCAATCGGCTCCATGCCGGTACCCAGCCGGGCGCTCTGGATGGAGTAGACACCCATATCGTGCATAACCCCGCCGCCCATTTCTTTGCTTTGTTTCCAGTGGTTGGTGCGGTTCTCGCGGTAGCCGGCAGCCGAGTTCAGCTTTTGTACCTTACCCAGCAGTTTCTGATTCACAATCCGGCGAAACTCCTGCGTATTGGGTTCGTGCTGCAGCCGGTAGCCAATCGCCAGCGACCGTTTGTTTTTCCGACAGGCATCAATCATATCCTGGCACTCTCTGGCATACACCGCCATCGGCTTTTCGCACCAGACATGCTTGCCCGCGTTGGCCGCCCGAATTACAAATTCCCGGTGCATTGAGGGCGGCAGCACCACGTACACCACATCGATATCCGGGTTATTGGCAATCTGATCGAAATTCTGGTAAGTATAAATGTTCTTGTCCGGGATGTTATATTTCTGTTTCCAGGCCTCGGCTTTCGCCGGCGTACCCGTCACGATTCCGGCGAGGTAGCAGTTTTTGGTCTGTTGCAGGGCCGGGGCCAGCAGATCGGTGCTGTAGTAGCCTAGACCCACCAGTGCTACGCCCAGACGCTCTTTCTGCCGGCTGGTGGCCGAAAGCAAGACATGGGGCGAAAACAGGGTAGCGGCACCGCCTAAAGTCAGGGATTTGAGGACGTCTCTGCGGGAAATAAAGGTCATCTGTTGAGAGGTTTGGGTTGACAAGAGCTAAGTAACACGAAAAGTTGGGAAAAGGCAAGGAATGTACGGACCAGCGGGACGCGGGTCCGTACATTCCGGCATCAATACCACACCAACACCTCGTCCTTCTCCTTGCGCTTAATATCCGGTACGGTCGCATCGGGGGCGGGGTAGCCGACGGGGATCAGCAGGAACGGCTTTTCGTTGGCGGGGCGGTTGAGCAGCTTGGTCAGGAAATCCATCGGGCTGGGTGTGTGGGTAAGGGCCACCAGGCCGGCGTCGTGAATGGCCGCCAGCAGAAAGCCGCAGGCCAGCCCGACCGATTCCGTGACGTAATAGTTGTTGCGCTTTTGCTCGCCTTTCAGCTCGTAAATACGGCGGAAGACGATGATGAGCCAGGGGGCGGTTTCCAGGAAAGGCTTTCGCCAGTCGGTGCCGAGGGGGGCCAGGTCTTCCAGCCATTCGGGCGACATACGGCCGTGGTAGCTGCGGTATTCTTCGGCCTCGGCGGCTTCCCGAATTTGTCGTTTCAGATCCGGGGTGCCCACCACACAGAAGGTCCACGGCTGCTTGTTGGCGCCCGAGGGCGCGGTGGATGCCGTCATAATCAGGTTTTCGATGACGGCACGGGGAACGGGCTGGTCGGTAAAATCGCGAACGGTGCGCCGGGTATCCATAAAGGCGTAATAGTCGGCGCTGCGCTGGTACAGGTCGGCTTCGGTGGGGAGTTGAGCGGGTTGGTAGGGTAACATAGGTGGCAGGGTGTCAGCTGAACGTCAATATTAGGAATACTTCCCCGGCCTTAAAATCGGACTGCTCGGCTGGTAGTTCCAGAAAACCATCGGCGTCGATGAGGTTGGCGTAGTCTCCGGAGCCGCTGCCGGGTAGCGGCTGGGCGAGCTGGCTTCCGTCGGGCTGACTGATTAGCTTAACAGGGAGAAAATACGTCAGCGCCGGCTTAAAAGTCACCGGTTCGGCTAATGTGGCAAAACGGGTATACTCCGACTGGCAGCCCATTGATGCGTGCAGAAACGGCAGCAGGTAGCGGTAGAGGCACATGGTGGTGGAAACCGGATTGCCGGGAAGGCCAAAAACCACCTTGCCGGCATCGGTGGTGCCGAACCAGAGCGGCTTGCCGGGGCGCTGGGCAATCTTATGGAAGCGCTCCCGAACGCCGAGGTCCATCATGACCCCCGGCACAAAATCGGCCATGCCCGCCGATACGCCCCCACTCAGAATCAGGAGGTCGTTTTTCTGCAAAATGGTTGCCAGCCCGGCCGTCATTTTCGCCTGATCGTCGGGCAGGTGGTTCAGCGAGGCTTCGATGCCCAGGGTTTGCAGGGCGGCATACAGCATATAGGTGTTGGAGCCACGAATCTGGTGGAGCAGTGGGGTTTCATCGACGCCCACCAGTTCGTCGCCGGTCGAGATCAGCGCGATACGGGGCAGGGCGCTTACCGCAACCGTCGGTTTTCCCACCGAGGCCAGCACGGCAATTTCGGTCGGTCGGAGTCGGGTACCGGCCGGTAACAGCAATTCACCTGCCTGTCGGTCGGTCGCCTGGCGGTGAACATTCTGGCCCGCCTGAATTTCGTCGATGGCGATGGTAGCCACGCCATTGGCGACTGTGATGTCTTCGTAGCGTATAACGGTATCCGTGCCATCGGGCAGTACGGCTCCGGTCATCACTTCCAGGCATTCATCCGGTGTGGTGAGGGTAAACAGCGGCTGACCGGCAAATTGGGTGCCGATAATGGGGAAGGTACGCTGCCCACCGGCAAAGGCTTCGTAGCGAATGGCGATGCCGTCCATCGTTACCCGGTCGAAGGGCGGAAAATCGCGGTCGGCGCGGATGTCTTCACGCAGGACGCGGCCGACGGCCTGGGTCAGCGGGACAGTTTCGGTGGGTAAGGGAAGTGTATAGGTCAGAATCCGGGAGAGGGCTTCGGCAACGGATAGCATGGTGGCTGGTTGATTGAGTAATTGGTTGAACGGGTATAGTCCGCTTTGGCAATGGGTGGTCAAATTACAATTTCCCGGTGATTTGTGGTAAAGAATGTCCGGTGATTTGGCTGCAACGGATTTTCTTCTAATTTTATCCTGCATATTCCTAACTCCGATCAGATTTATTCCCATGTACTTCTTTCGTTTGGTACGTATTCCTGTTTTGCTGACGCTTCTGTATACTACACAAGTTTTTAGCCAGAACCAGCCGGCTAAACCGGCGTCCTCTCCGGCAGTCGAGCGCTTTGACCGGGATTATGAACTGGAGGCCACCATGCTGGGGTATTTTGGCAAAGACGGTGCCCGCAATCCTACGCTGAAAGCGAACAAAGGGGATAAGGTGCGGATTACCATCAGAAATGGTGAGCAGATGACGCACGACATTGCCCTGGAAAAACTCGGCCTGAAAAGTAAGACGATTTTGGATAAGGGTGCCCGCACCAGCATCACGTTTACCGCCGGCCAGAGCGATACGTATTATTGCACGGTACCCGGCCACCGAACCGCCGGCATGGTCGGCAGTTTTGAGGTAGTAGAGGGCGTAATCTCTGATATTACGATAGCTGGACAGGTACCCTTGAAGAACAATCTGCCCCTCAACCTGAGTTTCGAAAGCGGGAGCCTGAAAGACTGGACCGCTACCGGCGATGCGTTTACAAGCCCATTGTACGACCAGGATCCGTCACCGGTGCATGAAAAAGAGATGCATATCGGCTACGAGGGTAAGTATTTTCTAAGCAGTGGCGGCAACACTAATTATAAACTGACGGGCACGTTAACATCGGTGCCGTTTACGGTCACCCAGCCGTTTGCCGCGTTTCGGGTGTCGGGTGGAGCCTTGCAGGATACCCGCGTTGAACTGGTTGAGGCAAGCACCAACAAGGTTATTTTCCAGATAACCGGGCAGGGCCGGGCCACGCTGCAGCCGGTAGTGGTTGATATGCAGTCGTACCTGAACAAAGAGATTTTTATCCGGATCATCGACAACGAAACTGGCATCTCGCAGATACCCTACATCCCCAACGATAAGTGGGCGCACATCAATTTCGACGATTTTCGGTTCTACGCCAGCCGCCCCAGCTTCCCCAACGAACTGAAACCAAAAGACATCATCATACTGCCACCGCTCGATCCGGTGCTGAACGCCGGGCTTTCCGGCACCGAAGCGGCCAAAGCCATGACCTTGCCCCGGGGCTTTAAACTAACACTAGGGGCTGCCGAGCCGACTATCATCCGCCCAATCGCTTTCACTATCGACTGGCGGGGCCGGTTGTGGGTGGTCGAAGGACACACTTATCCCGTTCCGGCTCCGGAAGGTCAGGGCCGCGACCGTATTCTGATCTTTGAGGATACAAATGGTGATGGTACGCTTGACAAACGGAAGGTCTTTATGGAAGGGCTGAACCTGGTCAGTGGTATCGAAGTCGGCATGGGTGGGGTGTGGCTGGGCGCGGCTCCCTACCTGTTGTTCATCCCGGCCGATTTTAAAACCGACAAGCCGACCGGGCCGGTCCAGAAACTTCTCGACGGCTGGGGTACGCAGGATACCCACGAAACCCTGAACAGCCTGCGCTGGGGACCCGACGGCTGGCTGTACGGCAATCATGGCGTATTTACCCACTCCAATGTCGGCAGGCCGGGCGCACCGGATTCGGAGCGGACGAAGATCAACGCCGGAGTCTGGCGGTATCACCCAACCCGGCACCAGTTTGAAGTGTTTGCCGAAGGAACGAGCAACCCCTGGGGTATTGACTTCAACGACTACGGCCATGCGTTTATCACTGCCTGCGTCATTCCGCATATGTACCACATGATTCAGGGCGGACGCTACCAGCGGCAGGCCGGCAAGCATTTTAACCCCTACACCTACGACGATATAAAAACCCACGCCGATCATGTACACTGGGTAGGGGAACGCGGACCCCATGCCGGGAACTTCCGGTCGGCCTCGGCGGGTGGGGGGCATGCCCATGCCGGGGCAATGGTGTATCTGGGTGGTAGCTGGCCGCAAGAGTACCGGAACACCATTTTCATGAACAACATCAACGGTGCCCGGCTGAACAACGACCAACCCAGCCGCTCGGGTTCAGGGTATTTGGTTACCCATAAACCGGATTTTCTGGCCATGAACGACTCCTGGTCCCAGTGGCTGAACATGAAATACGACCCCAGCGGCTCGGTCTGGGCTATCGACTGGTACGATAAAAACCAGTGCCACAGTGCCAACCCGGATGTACACGACAAGACGCTGGGCCGGATTTTCAAGATTACCCACGAAAACGATAAATGGGTACAGGCCGATTTGTCGAAGGCATCGGATATGGAATTGGTCAACTACCAGCTGCACACGAACGAATGGTATGTACGGCAGGCCCGAACGCTTTTGCAGGAGCGCGGCCCGAACAAAAAAGTGCATAAGGCACTGAAGGAGATTCTCGCCAAAAATCCGGATGTGACCCGTAAGCTGCGGGCGCTCTGGACCTTGCACGTGACAAAGGGTATTACTGAAAAAGAGCTAACCGATCTGTTAACGCATGAGAATGAATACGTTCGTAGCTGGGCCATTCAGCTTCTGGCGGAGGACAAAGCCGTTACCCCCGAAACGCTGAAACGCCTGGCCGCCTTAGCCCAAACGGATAAATCGGCCCTGGTCCGGCTCTATCTGTCTTCGGCTATGCTCCGGCTGGAGCCCGCCCAGCGGTGGGAGGTACTGGAGGCCCTGGCGCAGCGGGCGGAAGACAAAGACGATCACAATCAGCCCCTGATGGTCTGGTATGCGGTCGAACCACTCGCTGCGGTCGATGCGAAACGGGCGCTTCAACTGGCAGAGAAAGCCAAATTGCCAAAGATCCTGCCGTTTATGATTCAGCGCATCGGAGCCATTGGTTCAGAGGATTCAAAAAAGCTTTTACGCGAATACAACGACCGGCTGGGGAAGCTGTAAGTATTTGTAAAACGGAGTTATACTCCGTTCGTTTGTGTACAATGGAGTTTAACTCCGTTCTTCTCACAGGCATAAACCGTTAAGCTACCAAATATGATGGACTTACTAGAAAAAACGACCAAGGGCAGTACAACGGAGTGCAACTCCGTTGTACTGGCGCTGCTCCTGCTTGCCGGCTGTTTTACCCAGACATACGGTCAGGAGAAAACCATGTTTGATGTTCGCAAACAACAGGCCGTTAATCAGGCTGACCGGGCTCCGGCCAAACCGGTTGTTCCGGAGGGCAACTTTAAGAAAACAACCCTCACCCGGGATTTTATCTCCGAAGGGGTGGCGGTCGCCGACCTGAACAAAGACGGGAAAATGGACATCGTGGCCGGTTATTACTGGTTTGAAGCCCCCCACTGGACCCGGCACGAACTGGCTCCTTCCCGCGTGTTCGATCCGCGCAAGGAGTACAGCAACTCATTCCTGAATATAGGCATGGACGTAAACCAGGACGGCTGGGACGATGTAGTCATCATTGACTTCCCCGGTAAAGCCGGCTTCTGGTTCGAGAATCCAAAGAGCAAATCCGGCGTCGCTACGCCCGGCGTGGCGACAACCGGCGGATGGAAAAAGCACATCCTGGCTGACTCAGTCGGTATCGCGAATGAGTCGCCGGCCTTTGTGGATATAGACGGTGATGGGCGGCTGGATATTCTGTGCGGAGATCCGGCTAAAAAGCAGATTATCTGGCTGAAATCCCCCTCTAAGCCCGGCGAAACCGAATGGAAGCGGTTTGCCTTGAGTCAGGAAAAGGTACCCGGCACTGAGCCGTTTTCCCACGGCATCGGCTACGGCGATGTCAACAAAGACGGCATTAATGATGTGGTGGTGCGGGAAGGTTGGTTTCAGGGCACCAGGGATAACAAAGCCGGTAATTGGGTGTTTCACCCGGCCAGCCTGGGCGAACCCTGCTCGCACATGCAGGTGCTGGACGTGAACGGCGATGGGAAGAACGATGTCGTCAGCGCGTCGGCGCACGCCCTGGGCGTCTGGTGGTACGAGCAGGTGAACGACGAGCAGGGCAATATCAATTTCCGGACCCACCTGATGAGCAACACCACCGCCCAGACGCACTCCTCGATCATGGCCGACCTGAACGGCGATGGCCGCAAGGACTATATCACCGGCAAGCGCTTTCTGGCGCACCACGGCCGCGACCCCGGCGACAGCGATCCGGCCATTCTGCTGTGGTTTGAGTTCACCCCCGGTAAAGCACCGTATTACAAAGAGCACATCATCGACAACGATTCCGGGGCCGGCCTCAACATCACGGTCCACGACATGAACGGCGACGGCCGGTTAGACATCATTGTGGCTAATAAGAATGGCGTTTTCCTGTTCGAAAATCAGATCAGGAAGTGAGGAAGGATGGACGTTGGAGATTAGACGTTGAACGTTTCTACCGTATTGAAGCTCCATAGCATTGGACCTCCGTTGCGGTTGATTCTGTCTATCGTCTAAAATCTAATGTCCAACGCCAGAGTACAATCGCTCGTCAGCGCGTTGGTTTTATCCGCTTCTTCTGAATGAAAACCTCGGCGTAGCGCCGACCCAGCGTTCTGGCCGAGGGCGTATCAAAGTGGGTGGTATCTCCCTTGTGCGTCAGGCCCGATGCCTCTACGCAGTAGGTGTTTGCTACCTGGCGGGGTAACTGCCGGAGCGTTTCGTTGATTAGCCCGGCACTTGGGTTCCGGTTGACAATAAAGTCGCCCAATGTCCCTACCACAATAGGCACGTCGGGGGCGTTCAGGTCTATACGCAGCCGGGCGATCAGGTCCGCCAGCCGGGTACCGTACGCGCCGGTATTGGCGGGGTTGGAGTCCGACTCACCCTGGTGCCAGAGAATCCCCGCCAACTGTCCACGTTCAAGCGCTTTTTGGGTCCGCCGAATGGCATCATCGTAGGGGTACGACTGGGTGGGTTCATAAAAGGCTCCCGGCTGCCAGGCATTGATGCCGGACCCACCCACAGCCGCCGGTATCAGGCCAATGTTCAGCGTCGGATACTTGTCAGCGATGGCCCTGGCAAAGGGCAGCCCCGGCCCAACACCCACAACGGCCGGTTTATCAAAATGCAACGGAGCGCGGGCCGGTACCCAGGTTTGCTCTTTAGTGAGCATCCAGATGCGCGGGTGAGGTTGCTGATCTTCCGCTTCGGGAATTCCTCGCCCGGCCATGTTCGATTGTCCAATGAGCAGAAACAGATGCAGGCGGGCGGGAACGTCCTGCCGGAAGGCTACAGTCATTCCCAGGGTGAGCAGGCCCAGCAACAGGTGGGCCAATCGGGTACGGTTCATGGCGGTTATTTCCACTATAAAGGGGCTGGGCCTCCGGTTTTACTTTCAAAAGTGGAGCCTGTCGGCTTCCAACAGATTCGATTCGGCAGCGCTTCGTAAAGCTTTAGCCCACACTTTTCACAATTCAGCCGCCCGATTCAACAGTACGGTTTCTATTTTTTTCGCGAGCCCCGCCCATCCATGACCTTTGAGCAACAAATACGCACAAAGGCGCATGAAAAACTGGATACTGGTTGTCGGTCTTCTTTTTACATTACCCGCTTTTGGGCAGGTAAAAATTTCCGGCACCGTTACCGACAGCAGAGGTGGCGCGTTACCCGGTGCGAGCATTTTCCTGAAAGATACCTACTGCGGAGCCAGCACAAATGAACAAGGAGAATTCAGCTTCACGACTACCGAAAAGGGGTCCCAAATATTGGTCATTTCCATGCTGGGGTATAAGGAAGTGCAGCGGCCGGTAACGCTGAATCAGAATGCCATTGTCGTTACGGTAAAGCTGGAAGAAGCTATCAACAAACTGGCTGGTGTTACCATTACCGCCGGCAGCTTTGAGGCCGGCGACGAAAAGAAGGGGGTTATGCTGAAGCCGCTCGACATTGTCACCACCGCCAGCGCAGTGGGCGACCTGGCGGGGGCCATCAATACCCTGCCCGGTACCCAGAAAAACGGTGAATCCGGGCGGCTGTTTGTGCGCGGAGGAGCCGGCAACGAAGCCCGGCTGTTCATCGACGGCCTGTATGCGCAGAATCCGTTTCAGTCTTCGGCCCCCAACCTGCCCACCCGTACCCGCTTTTCCCCGTTTATTTTTAAAGGTACCAACTTCAGCACCGGCGGTTATTCGGCCGAATACGGGCAGGCGCTCAGCTCTACCCTGGTGCTGAACACCATTGATTACCCCGCCCGGACCCAAACAGACTTCTCGCTGCTGTCGGTGGGCGGGAGCCTGTCGCATACGCAACATAGCCCAAAGACATCCGTAACCGCCGAGGCATCTTACTTTAACCTGGCCCTGTATTTCGGCCTGATTAGCCAGAACGTGCGGTGGACCAAAGCCCCGGTGTCGGCAGACGGTTCGCTGCACATCCGGCAGAAAGTCGGCAAACAGGGGCTGCTGAAGGTATACGCCCTGGGTAACACCGCCAAATCGGCCCTGTTCCAGCCGGACCCGGCAAACATTGAGCGCGAGCGGAGCGTGGCGCTGAACAACCGGTACATGCATCTGAACAGCACCTACCGGGATGCCCTGGGCGAGAAATGGTGGCTGAAAGCCGGACTGGCGTATTCCATTCTGGATGACCAGATTCAGCCGGAGCCGGCCCAGATCAATCGTAAAGAGCGGAGCCTGCACGGCAAGGTAACCCTGGTACACGACCTAAACCAGAATGTCTCGCTAAACATGGGGGCCGAACTCATCTACAGCGGCTACCGCCAAACACACCAGGACAGTGCGCTTCATCAGACTCAAACCAGCTTCTTCGCCGAGAACCTGGCCGGTGCCTTTGTGGAGGCAGATGTTTACCTCACCAGCAAGCTGGTGGCCCGCATCGGCGGCCGGGCCGAATACTCCGGCCTGTTGCAGCGGGGCAACTGGTCACCCCGCATCAATCTGGCGTACAAAACCGGGCTTTACAGTCAGGTGTCGGCGGCTTATGGCTCCTTTTATCAAACGCCGGAGAACGATCTGCTGCGTTATACCAATAACCTGACCTTTGAGCGGGCCGATCACTACATCCTCAACTTCCAGCGGGTTCGTCAGAAGCAGGTATTCCGGGTCGAAACTTACTACAAGCAGTATCGGCAGCTGGTGACGTTCGACCGGGCCGAGGCTGGTTCCTACACCAACAACGGCTACGGTTATGCGCGGGGTGTTGATGTGTTCTGGCGGGATAACAAGTCCTGGCCGGGCACGGATTACTGGGTCTCCTATTCGTTTACCGATACCAAACGCAACTACCGCGACTTCTCGTACCTGCAAGCCCCGTCGTTTGCGTCGGCGCATAACCTGTCGGTGGTTTTCAAGCGCTTTATTGCTCCGCTGAAGTCGCAGGTTGGTTTTACCAACTCCATCACCAGCGGCCGGCCGTATGCCGATCCGAACGCAACGGAAGGGGAGGTGCGCCGAACACCGGTTTACCACGACCTGAGCTTCAACTGGAGTTACCTGCACCGGTCCAGCATCATCCTGTATGCATCGGTGAGTAACGTCACCGGCCGCCGGAATACCTTCGGCTATCTCTACAACCCGACTCCCGACGAAAACGGCATCTACCGCCGGAAAGAAATCGGGCAGGGGGCAACCCGGTTCGTATTCGTGGGCCTGCTGATTACCCTTTCCAAAGACAAATCCGCTAATCAATTAAATAACCTGTAAAACACACACGTATGAAATCGATCACACACGTAATTGCCCTGTTCGCCATTACCCTCTGCACCAGCATCACCGTTTTTGCCAAAGACGGAGCTTACGAAAAAGCCATGACTCAGGCCATTGACGCCCTGTACAACACCAAAAAGGCAGAAGACCTCATTCCGATAGCCAATCAGTTCAACCTGATCGCCCGGAAAGAGACGAAGGAGTGGCTGCCGCTTTATTACGAAGCCTTATCGTACCTTTGGCTGGCGGGCCGTTCGCGCGACGCAGCTAAGCTGAACGGGTATCTGGAGCAGGCCCAGGCGGTGCTGGACAAAGCGCAGGCTCTGAAACCGGAAGAGTCGGAACTGGTGGCCTTGCAGGGTTACCTCTACATGATCAAAGTGGCGAGTGACCCGGCTTCGTACGGACCGACGCTGGCGGGCCAGGCTATTGGTACGTTGCAGAAAGCACACCAGCTTAACCCCGAGAACCCGCGGGCGATGCTGCTGCTGGGGCAGATGCAGGTCGGTACGGCGCAGTACATGGGCGGCTCCACTGCCGAACCTTGCGAATTAGTGGCAAAATCGCGTTCTTATTTCGAAAAAGAACAAGGGCAGGCCGATCTGATGCCCAGATGGGGACTGTCTATGGTAGGGAAGGTGATGGAGATGTGTGGGAAGTGAGTTCGCCCTACCGAAAAGCAGCCAATTCTATGCCTAGTCAAACCACCAACCGCATTCATCCCATTCTTTTCTTCATCCTGCTGTGGCTGATGGGCATTCCGACAGGCTACCTGAATTGCCGGGACTGTTATTCGTCGTGGCAGGGGGCCATTACCATGTCTGTTTTTACCGGCTCGTTCTGGGCGTTTCTCTGGACGGGCAACGGACTGTTGACCGATTATCTGAATACGAGAATCAATTGGGTGCGGGAGCCCGGTAAGCGGTTTATTGCCGGTATTTTGGGTACAATTATTCTGTCGACAATCATTATTCTGGCTATCAATGCGGCTCTCCATTTGCTCTGGCTCGGCAAACCTATTGCCGGCTTCTTTACCGATAGGTCGGTAAAAGGGTCGTTTATCAGTTCTTTTCTAATCACTACCCTGGTATCGTTGTTCCTGCACGGACGGATGTTTCTGTTCTCCTGGCGGCAATCGGCCATCAACGAAGAGCGGCTGAGTGCCGAAGTGCTCTCGTCGCGGTACGAGTCCTTAAAAAGTCAGGTCAATCCGCATTTTCTGTTCAACAGCCTCAATGCCCTTACCAGTCTGGTGTATAAAGACCAGGATCAGGCCGTGCTGTTTATCCGAAAACTGGCCGATGTGTACCGCTATGTGCTGGACACGCGCGATACCGAACTGGTACCGCTGCGGGATGAACTGGGGTTTGTGAAGGATTACCTGTTTCTCCAGAAAATCCGCTACGACGAAAGCCTGCACATCGATATTCGGATTGATACCGGGCAGGACAGCCAGATTCCTCCGCTGGCGTTGCAGATGCTGCTGGAGAACGCCGTAAAGCACAACATCATCTCCGAAGATGATCCGTTACGGATTGAGGTGTTCATCGAGCAGGATTATCTGGTCGTACGGAATAACCTGCAGCTCAAAGCGACGATGGAACCGAAAACCGGGCTGGGTCTGAAGAATATTGCGGCCCGGTACACGTTTCTGTCTAACCGGAACGTTGTAATTGATCCGTCTCCTAACTATTTTATTGTAAAGTTGCCCATCCTGCACAGCCAACCGGCCGCCGAAATTACCGTAGCTAAATCATGAATGTACTGATCATCGAAGACGAAAAACTGGCTGCCGAACGATTGCAGCAACTGGTGGAGCGGCTGGATGAGGCTATTACCGTACTGGCCCGCGTGGATTCGGTCAAAAAGGCCGTGCAGTACCTGTCGGCGACCCCCCCGCTGGATCTGATTTTTATGGACATCCAACTGGCCGATGGGCTGAGCTTCGATATTTTCGAACGGGTAGAGGTGACCAGTCCGGTTATCTTTACAACGGCCTACAACGAGTACGCCATTAAAGCCTTTAAGGTCAACAGCATCGATTATCTGCTCAAGCCGATTCAGGAGTCAGATCTACAGCAGGCGTACGCCAAGTTCCGGAAGCTAAGCCCGCAGGAGAGCCTGTCGCGACAGCAGGAGAGTATTGTCAAACTGGACGAAGCCTTTCAGCGTCTGACCAAACAGTACAAGAGCCGGTTTGTGGTGAAGGTGGGTGAGCACCTGCATTTTGTGCCCGTTGAACAGATCGACTGCTTCTTTAGCCGGGACAAAGGCACGTTTATCCAACGGAGCGATAAGCGGAATCTGGTGATTGATTACCCGCTGGAGGTGGTGGAGGAACTGGTCAATCCGGCCCTGTTTTTTCGGGTCAGCCGGAAGTTTATTGTCAACCTCAACGCCATTCGGGATGTGGTAGCGTATTCCAACAGTCGATTGCGGCTTTTTCTGAAGAGTGGAGAACCGGAGGAAATTATCGTGAGCCGGGAAAAGGTGCAGGTATTTCGGGATTGGCTGGACAGTTGAAAAAGGGGTAATAACCCCTAACTTTGCCCCCAAAGAACCGCTATGAAAGAGTTTTCGCACCTGGACCCCAAAGGCAACCCGTCTATCGTTGACATCAGCGAGAAAAAAGTGACCAAACGTTCAGCCCGCGCCCGTAGTGTTGTGGTGCTGGGCGGTGAGGTGATGAAGCTGCTGGAAGGAAACGATATTGTCACCCGCAAAGGCCCCGTTTTTCAGACGGCCATCATCGCCGGCACGATGGCGGCTAAGCGCACCGACGATCTGATTCCGCTCTGCCATTCGCTGGGTCTGGAAAACTGCCAGATCACCATCGTGACGCGGGGCCACGACGCCATTATCGACTGCCACGTAGTTACCGAAGGCAAAACAGGCGTGGAAATGGAAGCCCTGGTGGGAGCCTCGGTGGCAGCCCTGACGATCTACGATATGTGCAAGGCCATTTCGCACGATATAGTGATATCTGAAACAAAGTTGATGGAAAAAACCGGTGGCAAACATGACTTCCGACGCGACGACTAAACCGCACACCAAGCACGAAAAGATGGCCCGCCCATCGCTGGGTACCTTTGCCCGCACGGAACTGGCCATACTGGGTACGCCCTGCGGCAATATCAAAAAACTGGCGTACGAATTAACCCAGCGGCTCAGTGAGGAGGCTACCATCGCCTACGTTGATGCCGACCATAAGGGAGAAGATACCATTGAAACTATTCCGGCTTTGTCGGCGGGAGCGTCACTGGTGTTTACCGACAAAATCACCTTTAAGCGCTTCGACCTGAACCGGCCGCTGAACGACTACCAGTGGAAACCCCTGTTTAATGATTACGACCTGGTGCTGGTCAATGGCAACCATTTCACCGCCAGTGTCCAGATTGCCGTCATCGACCCGAAGAAGCCGCTGGAGAAAAAGCTGGACCGGCTGACCAACGTTCAACTCCTGCTGTTGAAGGATACCGACACCGTACCTGACTACCTGCAAACCCATCTGGGTGAGAAACTGTCAGGGATGCCGGTGTATCGCTTTGACGAAACGGAAAAGATTGCCGATTGGGTGCAGCAATTCCTGAAGCAGCAAACGGCACCCTTGCTGGGATTGGTGCTGACCGGGGGAAAAAGCACCCGCATGGGTCGCGATAAGGCCGTTCTGGACTACCACGGTAAGCCGCAGCGGGAGTATGCTTCCGATTTGCTGGCGAAGTACTGCCAGGACGTATTCTGGTCCGTCAACGCCGAACAGGCTACTGCACTAAACGGCCAGTCGCAGCTCTATATCTCCGACTCCTTTCTGGGTTTGGGTCCGTTGGGTGGTATTTTATCGGCGTTTCGGCAGCGTCCGGATGCGGCCTGGCTGGTGGTAGCTTGCGATTTGCCGTTACTGTCAGAAAAGAGTCTGGATGCGCTGGTGGCAGGCCGGAACCGGTCTAAAATGGCCACGGCGTTTCTGGACTCCGACAATCGGTTTCCGGAGCCGCTGGTCAGTATTTGGGAGCCCCGTGCCTACCCGGTGCTGCTACAGTTTCTGGCGATGGGCCATTCCTGCCCCCGCAAGGCACTCATCAACAGTGATATTGCGCTGCTAAACGCTCCTGATGTGCAGGAGTTCACCAACGTAAACGACCCCGCCACCCTACAGGTGGTATCAGCCCAACTCAGGGGATAACATAATCCGTAAACGGGCAGTTGTATGTCTCAGCCGGCAACCATCGGCTGAGACCTATGAAAAACACCATTACATTCCTGCTGACAAGCGCATCGGCTCTTTTGTCGAGTCTTAGCCAGGCGCAACCATCCGTTACCGACTTGCGCGAGTTCAGCCGGCAGCGATACCAGCATCAGAAGGCGCTGAGCCTCACCCTGGGCAGCTATGCCGTGGCCAACATCGCCGTGAGTGGCATTGCCGCTGCGCAAACCACCGGCGAAACCAGGTACTTCCACCGCATGAATGCCTACTGGAATGCGGTAAACCTCGGCATAGCCGGCATCGGATTGCTGGGTCTGCGCAACCGGCCGGAGAATGAATCACTGAGTCAGGCGGTGCGGCAGCATGAGAACATGAAACAGTTTCTGCTGCTGAACGCCGGGCTGGATGTTGCCTACATGGCCGGGGGACTCTGGCTGATGGAGCGGGGCAACAACCGGCCCGATCAGCGGGAACGACTGAGGGGATTTGGCAAGGCGGTGCTGGTCAACGGCGGCTTTCTGCTGGCGTTTGATGTTGTCAACTACTTCATCTTTAAAGGCCGCGACAAGCGCCAGCAGCCGTTGCTGGAGATTTCACCCATTGGCGGCCGCATCGTACTGCCGATAAAGTAAGTTATATTTGCGGGTGAAAGTTATGAATCAGGATGAACAATTTCTACGGGAAGCCATCCGGCTGGCCCGCGAAGGCATGAACAGCGGACAAGGTGGGCCATTCGGAGCCGTTGTTGTGAAAGACGGTGAAATCATCGGCAGCGGTCCTAACCGGGTAACCTCAACCAACGACCCCACCGCCCACGCCGAAGTGGTGGCGATCCGCGATGCCTGCGAGCGCTTAGGGACGTTTCAGTTAGAAGGCTGCACCCTGTACGCTTCCTGCGAACCCTGCCCCATGTGCCTGGGGGCCATTTACTGGGCGCGGCCGAGCCGGGTGGTGTATGCCGCCCGCCATTCCGATGCCGCCGAAGCCGGTTTCGACGATTCTTTCATCTACCAGGAAATTGCCAAACCCCACGAAGACCGGCGTATTCCGATGCAGCAACTCCTTGCCGACGAAGCCAAAACTGTCTTTCAGGAATGGGTAGTCAAGGGCAGTAAAACACCCTATTAGCCTTGTCGTCTCACCATATCGTACGCGACAAACAGGAGCCGGCGTTGCTAATTGCCAACGGCGAGGGCTGCGATCCGGAACTGCTGGGGCAGTTGCTGGAATGGAGCCCGTTTGTGGTAGTGCTCGATCACGCTATCTGGCGGGTGTTCGCACTGGACATCAAAGTGGATGTGCTGCTGGGCGATTTCGACCGGGAAGTGGACCTGGATGCGGTTCGGGCGCGGCAGTACCCGATTGAAATTGTGCATGCCCCCGATCAGGACAAAACCGATCTGGAAAAAGGCATTGAACTGCTGATCGAGCGCGGTTTTCCGGCGGTCAACATTGTCTGGGCCACCGGCCGCCGGGCCGATCATTCTATCACCAACATGACGAACATCGTGCGGTACAAAGACCAGATCCGTATCGTGATGTACGACGACTACTCCAAAATCTTTCCGTTGCACCAGACCTTCGAGAAGTGGTACGCCAAAGGCACTCCCATCTCCCTGATTCCGGTTGGAACCGTGGAGGGGATAGTCACCGAAGGTCTGAAATATAACTTGTACGACGAAGCGCTGGTTATGGGCTACCGGACCGGCAACAGCAACGAAGCGGCAGAAGACGGCTTTGTGCGTATCTCCGCTCGCCACGGCGACCTCTTGATTATGGAATGCTGGGACTGAAAAACTGCTGCTGCACCTGCCGGAGCTTTCGGCTAACGTCTACCTGGGGAAAGAGTTGCAGCCACGAACACACCAGCAACACGATCCAGAACGGCCGAAACGTCTTTTCCCACAGTTGCCGTCCCGGCTCCGTCAGCCATAACATAGCCGCAAACAGCATACAAAAGGTAAAGGGAGCCATCAGGCGGGCCGTAGGACCCGCAAATGGGCTGAATATCCGTAGCGCGAACAATATGATCAGGTATAGTCCTCCAAAGCTGACCAACAACTTTTGCAGACGTTGAGTGTCCCGGCTGCCAGCTGCGGGAGGTATTCTTTTAAACACGTTTATCAGAGCAAGCAGCCAGGTAACCTGAATACCTACACCAATCCAGGCAAGGGTGTTTGACTCATCACTGATAAAGTCCCGGATCAATAGTACTTCGTTAACCAACGCCAGCAGAAAAAGCGGCAGCAGAGACCCGCCCGTTTCAGCTTCGTGAAACCGTTCTCCCCCATAAGGAGAGTCAGTGAACCGGCTATTTAGCCAGAAGTAAAAGCCCATTCCCACCAGACCTGAAATCGTAACCAGCGTCAACCGGTTGCCGGCTGTCTGCGGTAAAGAGCCTCCCAGCCATGAAAAGACTTTTTGCGGCCAGAGCTGATGCCCTAGGGCAATTGCTCCCAACAGACCAAAGATATACCCACCGACATACCGCACGCCAAAAAGCAACAGACCAAGAACGAGCAGGATTAATGTGTGCCTGATAGAGGGATGAGCAAGCTGCTGGTGAAAGGCCCAGACGACTTCCGCCAGGAGCACCAGAAACACTGTTTCCGACCAGGTATAAGTGGCAATGCGGAGAAAACTTCCCAGCAACCAAATAGACAGCAGCCAGCCAGTTCGCACAGCGCCAAGGCGTTTATACCACAACCAGGTTGAAATGCCGATGGCAAGCCAGTTAATTACCTTGGAGCTTAGCAGCACCGGCAGCGATGTGATAAACGAGAAAAGGGCAATTAATCCGGAGTAGCCTATTGGAAACACCCCATTCCAGGTATAATGACCATCTTCCAGGACAACATACCCCCGGCCGTCCAGCAGGTTTTCTGCCGATTGTAGATAGTATCCTGAATCGATACTGGTGAAGTGCGTAGGGTTAACCGCCACCAAAACCGCCATCAGTAGACCAACTCCTATCCAGCCGACAACCAGCCACCTGCCGGCGCTACGCGGTGCCGCTCTTTTCATCGGGCAATGATAACTTTTCCTGTTAAGGACAAATCCGGCTCAACCGGCAACGGAGAAGCTCCGACCTCTATGGCTATCTGGTATAGATAGAGGCCATTTGGCAGGCGGTTACCGGTTTCGGAGGTTCCATCCCAGAAAATTTCGTTGGTGCCTACCCGTCCCACCATGCGCAGGACGCGGACCAATCGGCCTGTAGGGTCGGTGATGCGTATCGTGATCGCTCCGGGTGATTGTTCGCCGGTGGCCGTTAGCAGAAAACGGGTTTGCCAGGCAAAGGGATTAGGGTAGGCCCCGGCTGCTAATATCTTCGGCTCATTCACTACCCGGAACTGAATCCGGTACGGGGCTGCCCGGTTACCGCTCAGGTCCCGGGCATGGACTTCAAACTGATATTGACCATCGGCCAGCGCCGTTTGTAGCCGGTAGGTAAGGGTAAACAGATTGTCGGCTCCGGCCGGTGTCCAGGTAGTCTGTGGTGACCGTAAGCTCAGTCGCTTGTAGGGGCATGGTGCCTTAGCACAGGGGGCCTGTACATACAGGTCGATGCCGGTGGTATCCGACCGAAGCAGACGGCGGTTCTCGTCTTGCAGCCAGACATCAATGGTCGGCCGGGCCGAAACTATATCGTTGTTCCGGATGCGGACGCCGTCGAAAGCAACCTCCAGGACGGGGGGAATCACATCGGCCGGAAAGGGCAGTTCCGTAACGGCTCCGCTCGTACTGATCTGTGCCCGGTTGTTGTGCCGGTTCATTTCGGAGAAATGCTGATCGGGATCAAGTTCGACCTCATAGTACAGGGAGCGGATTGCGTTTTTTTGATTCGGTAAAACAAACTGAACGGTATCTGCGTAATAGGTGGCCGGTATGCTGACAGACTGTTCGTGCAGCAGTAGACCCTGCTCTGAAAACTGACGTACCCGAATCACCAGCGGCCCATTGGCTACCCGGCCGTAGTTGGTAATAATTCCCGTAAGTTTAACAGAATCCGTTTGGCTGGAAACCGGGCCACCTTTGCTGCCGGTAAGTGTCAGCCCGCCGGCGTCAATGCCAAAATCCGGCCGGGGAAACGGAAAAACGCTGACCGCCGGATCGCCCTGTAACGTAATCTGCTGGGCGTTGGTAATATCGTAGATGGTGTTGTTGCCGGCCAGGTACCGCCTGATAGTTTCCTGCTGAAGCTGCCCAATCGGACGGGCCAGATACGCACTGTCTGAGAGCAGCGCGTATAACTGGTCCGAATACGTTTTCAGGAAATAGGGAAAGCCGTTATACGTGTGAGCCAGAAATAAAACAGCCCCCCGGTCGGGAGTGAGAATCCAGTCGGTGCCGATGGTGGGCCGGCCAAAGTAGAAGTTACCGGCCGCGCAGCCGTTGACCAGCAGAAACGGATAGCGGCCTTTGTTTCGGTAACCCAGCCGGTCATTGCTCACAAAACCAATATCGATATCGGTAATATCCAGACTGGAGTGGCCAAACATGGAGATCATGCCCACACCCCGGTTGACAGGATCGGCGATGGGAATAGTTTCGACCGGCTCGTCGGTCTGTTTAGAAACCGTAGTAACCCGGCCACCGATGTAAGGCTTCTCCACCAATTGTTTAAACTCGTCAACGTACCGGCGAAACTCCGATAACTCATAAGACGAGCGTCCTCCGCTCAGGTGCAGTATATCTTTTCGCCACAGAGCCGGAACGCCGGTATTCTCGTGTTCCTTTACTTTGTTGAGGTAATCAATAACCTGCTGCGGGCGCCCGGCGTTAAGACGACCGATTGGAATAGCTGGTACATTCTGCGGGAATCCGTTCAGGCCTTCAACCAGGCCGAGGTCAGAGCCAGGCCAGCCGGCATTAGGGACCATATCCAGCGTCGCGATGGCCGGATTCTTCCGGACACCCTGCGGGTCACGCGACTGGCCGATCAGAAACAGAAACTGAGGATTACCCTTCGCAAGCATATAATCGGCAAAGCGCCGGATGGCGAGGGGTGTTCGCTCGCCGTAACTGAACTGGTCGAAAAGCTGGTTGATAGTTACCGTTAGCGTATCATAGCCTCCACCTGCAGCCGAAGCCCGATACATTGCATAAGCCTGTACGGGATCGGCTATGCCACCGGCCGGTTGGCGCAGGAGAGGGTGGGTTACCATCAGATAATTATGTTTTTTCGGGTCAACAGACCGGAGCGTTACGGGTTGAATGGGAGGGATGGGCAGAATCTGACTGGTGACCAGCAGGGTTCGTTCCGTTTGCGTCTGACGAATTACCCCCTGCCAGCGCCCGGCCGTAAGTTGCCCCTCAAGTATGCCAACGGCATTCGGATCGGTCAGATCAAATACCCGGCTGCCGGCGGCTACATTCGTGAGCACAAGTTGGGATCGGCCAGCCGGATTGGTACGCAGGCGGAGCAGTTTAGCTGATGTCCCGGCCAGATCGGTGCGTTGCGGGTACCGGACCTGAATAACCGATACCGACACTTCTTCACCTTCTTCCTGCGGGGAAACGTCCAGCACAACATGTCCGGCAGGCGACAGGTCGCTCAGATTCAATTCAGCATTAAACCGCTGATGGGTATAATTGGTGAATGGCACAGCGGCCAACCGCCGGAGACTGCCGCTGGCTGGACCTACAGAAAAGGCAACAGTATGGTTAAAAGCCGTCCGGCCAACGACCAGCACCCGGACCAGGGGCTTACTGAGTTCTGAGGCAAAATAATTCGTCAGGGTAAACGTCTGGGAGTAGGAGGTATTGCTTTTTATGACCGGGCCAGACCATCCTTCTCCCACGTCATACCCGGAAAGTATGGAGCCATCGCTATACCCTGCCCCCATCGGATAGATATTGCCGGCCGGATAGGTATCCGTAAATACCCGCAGCTCTTCAGCCCAATGGTAGGGTTCCGGGGTCAGGCCGGTGAAATCGGTATCGGCGGAAACGGCCATCCGCTTGCCGGGTTTGCCGGGCTGATACGTTAAGAAATAAGCTGTGGTGTCGGAGAAGAGGCTGTAGTATTTGTGGGGCTGTGCGCCGGCCGGCCGGTAGAGCAGCGAGTCCTGGGCGCCATCATTACCCCGGCCGTAAAACTCGATATAGTCGGAGGGATCAAATCTTTTATCCGCTTCACCAGCAACGGTAATGGCCTGTTCGAGGCCCCGGTGGAAAAGCTGAAGGATGGTAGGGTCAATGGTGGTTACCGGAAAGCCTGCTTTCTGGAGGTCGGTGTAGGTGATGCGGTACAGGCCCGGCTGAGCAATCGGAATTTTGTAGTATTGCTGATCATAGTTGATCCACTCGTTGCCGAAGCGGGCCGTCTGGGCGGGTAACCGCGTGGATAATAGGAGTAGACATACTGACAGGGTAAACAATCGCATCATATACCGTAAGCAAAACACGGCTTTAAAGGTACATTTTTTTTCGCTCCCATCTGTGTAGCTTCCCTGTCGTTCAACCCGGCTTTCTTCCGCTAATCCATAAATGATAATCTTTTTAATAAAGTACCTTGCATAACAAAGTACCTTACACTACCTTTGTGGTATCAATGGTACAAATAGCTAATACGCGCCATGAATATAGAAAATGCTCAGGTGCAGATGCGGAAAGGGATTCTGGAATTCTGCATCCTGCACATCATCTCCAGAGGGGAAGTATATGCCTCCGACATGCTCGACGAGCTGACCTCAGCCCGCATCATGGTTGTAGAAGGTACGCTGTACCCCCTGCTGACCCGGCTCAAAAATGCCGGCCTGCTCGATTACAAATGGGTAGAATCTACATCGGGGCCCCCGCGTAAGTACTACATCCTGACCGCACTCGGCCGAACCTCGCTAAATGCCCTGGATGAAACCTGGAAAGAGTTGGCCGAATCGGTTAACTTAATTGTCAGTAAGACCGACCAGCACCGGGCCGCCGTCAACGGGAAGCACGAAACGCTCGACATGAACAGGCCGGGCAGCCATCGGGACGAGTCCGGTCTATCCCCAACCGAACAGTAAACCACCGCTTAACCTACTCACATAGTCAGTCTTAAAAGGATTTGTCAATCATGAAAAAGACGATCAGTATCAATATCAGCGGGGTCATCTTCCACATCGAAGAAGATGGCTACGATAAACTGAAAAGCTACCTGTCATCGATTCAGCAATACTTCTCCAGCTACGAAGACAGTCAGGAAATAGTAACCGACATTGAAAACCGGATTGCCGAGAAACTACTGGCCAAACTGAAGTTGGCCGAGAAACAGGCGATCTCCATCGAGGATGTCAATGAACTCATCAGCGCGATGGGGACAGTGGCCGACTTTGAAGCGGTGGAAGAAGAGGAAGTGCTGGTGGGTACCAGCAGCCGGCAATATGCCGCCGATAGCGGCTATTCCGCAACGGGGGGTGCGCAATCCGGGGCTTCGGCCCAGCAGTCAACGGCGGGTAGCCGTTCGGCCGGCGCATCGGCGGCTCCTCCGCGCAAGCTGTACCGCGACCTGCGCCGGAAAACCATCGCCGGGGTGGCATCGGGTATTGCGCACTATTTTAACATCGATCCGGTCTGGGTACGCCTGCTGTTCCTGACCCTGGTACTGGGCCTGCCGCCATTCAGTGAGGCAGTTTTTAACGACGGAGGTGGATTTTTCGGGGGACTGGCCGGCTTTACCGTCCTGTTCTACATCGCCATGTGGATTGCCTTTCCGGGCTCCAGCCAACTGGAAGAAGATAAATCCGTCAAGAAGTTCTACCGTAACCCCGATGACAAGGTGCTGGGGGGCGTTGCCTCGGGTATAGCGGCTTATTTCGGTACCGATTCGGGAGTAGTCCGCCTGCTGTTTGTGCTTGGTATCGTATTCTTCGGGGTGGGTTTCCTGGCCTACATTATCCTCTGGATCATATCGCCGATAGCCCAGACCCTCACCGAAAAAATGGAGATGAAAGGCCAGCCGATTACGCTGACCAATATCGAGCACAATATCAAGCGCAGCCTGAACATCAACGAGGGTGCGGAGGAAAGCCCCATTACAAAAGTGTTGCTGTTTCCCTTTCGGCTGATCGCTGTCATTGTCAATGGTCTTGGCCGGGCGTTAGGGCCCCTTCTGGGTGGACTGGTGGCGGTAATCCGGGTGTTTGTGGGTGTGCTCATACTGATTATTGCTTTTGCCCTGATGGTGGCCGCGCTGGCCGTGACGGGCGTCGGGCTGGGTATCAGCAGCGGAGCTACTTTTGGCGACAGCGATCTGCCCCTGCATCTGCTCCGGGAGGATATTGGTGCTCCTATGATCATGGCGGCCTTTGTAGCCGCGTTTCTGCCGCTTCTGGGCCTGGCCGTTCTGGGGCTGATGCTGATCACCCGCCGGTCGATGGTCAGCAGCCGGACCGCCCTGACATTGGTGGGTGTCTGGCTGGTGAGTGTAATCATCCTGTCGGCCACCGTACCCAATGTGGTGGCAAACTTCCGGAGAACGGCAACTATTGAAGAAACCAGGGTACTGTCGGTTGCCGGTACGCCCACCTTTGAGTTGAACCAGATCGATTCCGATTACCTGGATAAACCCAGTATTCGGCTCGAAGGTTACGAGGGCCCTGATTTTAAACTCGAGCAGCGGTTTGAGGCTAAAGGCCGTAACCGGGCCGAAGCAGAGACCAACGCCCGCACCATTACGTATAACGTTGCCCAGCGAGATTCGGTCATCCGGTTCGACGATGGGGTCGAACTGGCTCCTAGCGCCCGCTTCCGGGCGCAGGAACTGAACATGACGCTGTTTATTCCGTACGACCGGCCGTTCCGGATGACCGAGCGTTTTGCCCGCTACATCCGCAATGAGTTTGGTGGTAAGGAACTGGACCGGATGACCCAAACCCTTTGGCGCTTCACCCGTGCCGATGGCCTGGTGAGCATCAATTTCCCCCGTGAACTGAACCGCCGGTATGAGTCGGACAACGATGGCGACCTGGATGACCTGAGTGATGGCGTCGAGAACATTATTGACGAAGAACTGGGTGATGATTTCTCGACCCAGGGTGAGTATACCCGCCAGTTTGATGTTTCTCAATTTAAGCGTATCAACGCGTCGGGGGCCTTTTCGATCCGGATCGTCAAAGGCGAAACCGTTAAGGTAGTCGCCGACGGCCGGGAGCGGGACATTAACGATCTGCGGGTAAACGTCGATGGCGACGAGCTGGAGGTATCGCTTAACCGCCGGGGGCTTTTCAACTGGAAAGATACCAAGCGTATTGGGCTGACCGTTACCATGCCGTTGGTGAGCGAGTTAAAACTGTCTGGTGCCTCCCGCTCCAATCTGGCCGGATTTGGCCGGATCGATAATCTGGCAGTGGGGTTATCAGGTGCCTGCCGGTCGGTCGTAGACGGGGATATTCAGCGACTGTCGGTCGATCTCTCCGGGGCCTCCAAGGTGATTCTGAAAGGGCAGGCCGATGCGCTGAATGCCGACATCTCGGGTGCCAGCAAGCTTGATGCCACCCAGATGACCGTTCGCCGGGCAACGGTAGAAGCCAGCGGGGCCAGCAGTGCGGCTATGGGTCAGGTTGGCACGCTGGAGTCCAAAACATCCGGAGCCAGTAAGATCCGCCGGCAGGAAGGCGATAGGCAATAAAATGCCCGGTGGATTTGCAACTATTCCTGGAGATTTCCATCTTTATCGAAACCTTTACCGACACGAGTATGTATACTTCCGCCTTTGTCAAACGCTTTCTGTGGCTAGCAGGCGCGTTATTTACCGTCTTTTCGTTTCTCTCGTTTACCGCCTGTCATACCTCAACCTCCTCTGGTCAGGACGATACGCGTACGTTTTCGGTGCGCGATTTCGACCGGGTCGATGTGGGGAGTGCCATGGAAATTAATATTCGTCAGGGCGGCAATTTCAGTGTAATGGCCAGCGGTCGCAAAAGTGACCTCGATGATTTGGAGGCTTCTGTCTCCGGCGGCAAACTTCGGGTGCGTTACCGCGAAAGCCGCTGGAATTCCAACCGCAAGCGGGTAACACTCGACATTGTGATGCCGCAGTTACGCGGAGCCGATTTCTCCGGGGCCTCCCGCTCCACCATAAGCGGCTTCCGCAACCAGGGAACCTTCGACCTGGAAATCTCCGGCGCTTCGACCTCAACCGTCGGCGTAGATGCTACGCGACTGAACCTGGATGTATCAGGAGCGTCTAACGTCACCCTGACCGGAAAAGCGGAAACGCTGGCCGGCGAGGTCTCCGGCGCTTCGTCGGTAAAAGCCTATGAGCTGAGTCTGAAAGATGCCAGCCTGGAGGTATCGGGGGCGAGTTCGGCGCGGATTAACGTAACGGGCAAGCTGAACGTATCGGCCAGTGGGGCCAGCAGTGTCCGGTACCGGGGGGGCGCAGCGGTGCGCTCCAATACATCAGGAGCCAGCTCGGTACACACCGAGAGCTAACAGGCTTTGCCAACCATATAAAGCAAGAGGCAACCCCAGCGGGCTGCCTCTTGCCGTTCAGGGGGATGAAAACCGACTGATTTACGGCATAACTGCCAGTTCTAAGGGTTTTCTAATAAACAACGTGTATATTTCGGTTGGCAGATACGCTACCTTAAGCCGGAGCCGATCGGCTATATACAATGGACAACAAACGAATATTGATAATTGAAGATGACCGGCGGATTGCCCAGAACATCAGCCGGGGCCTGCAACAGGAAGGGTTCCACACCGAGATTGCCTACGAAGGGTACAACGGCCGGAACCTGGCGCTGAGTCAGGAATTTGATCTTATTATTCTGGACATCAGCCTGCCCGGCCTGAACGGCTACGAAATCTGCCGCAACCTTCGGGAGCAGAAACCGTACCTGCCAATTATTATGCTGACCGCGCTCGGCGAAATGGAAGATAAGGTCGAAGGATTTAAACTGGGAGCCGACGACTACCTGGTAAAACCCTTTGATTTCAGGGAACTGACCGCCCGCATCAACGCCTGCCTGCGCCGTTCCGACATGCTGAATATACACAAGCATGAGGAAGTGCTGCAGGTAGCCGATCTGGTAGTCAACGTCACCACCAAAACGGTACAGCGCGGTACCAAATACATTGAACTGACGGCGCGGGAGTTTGCCCTGCTCGAATACCTGATCCGGAATAAGGGCCGCGTGGTTTCGAAGATGGACCTTGGCGAGCAGGTCTGGAACCTGAACTTCGACCCCGGAACCAACGTGGTGGAGGTATATATTAACTACCTGCGTAAGAAAATTGACAAGGATTTCCAGCAAAAACTAATTCATACCCGTTCGGGTATGGGGTATGTACTCAAAGAAGAGTAACGGCCATGCAGATTAAGACCCGCATTGCGCTCCAGTTTTCCTGTATAGTCGTTACCATTCTGGTGACGTTCTCGCTGGTCATTTATTTTACATCGGCTACCTACCGGCAGGAGGAATTTTACGACCGCCTGAAAAGCAAGGCACTGACTACGGTGCGGTACCTGCTGGAGGTAAACGAGATTGATGAAGATCTGCTCCGCATCATTGACGAAAACAGCCTGACTGCCCTGATCAACGAAAAGGTCCTGATTTTTGACGAGCAGAACCGGCTGATTTATTCCAGTGCCGGTGATGAGGTGGTTACATATCCAAAAGGTATACTGAACGAAGTCCGGGAAGAGAAAGACATTGAAACGGTCTATAACGATATGGAGCTGGCTGGGTTTCTGTATGAGGAGCAGCACCGCAGCGTGGTGGTGCTGGCGATGGCGTATGACCGCTTCGGCAAAAGCAAACTGCGTAATCTCCGTAACACGCTGGGTTGGGGTTTGCTGGTTGGTCTGAGTGTTACAGTGGGGTTGGGCATCTTCTTCGCCGGGCAGTCGCTGCGCCCCATCAGCAAAATCAACGAGCAGATTTCTACCATTACAGCCCGGAACCTCCGCAACCGGCTCGACGAAGGGAACCGGCAGGACGAAATTGCGCAGTTGGCTATTAATTTTAACCAGGTGCTACAGCGCCTGGAGCAGGCCTTTGAGCAGCAGCACAGCTTTGTATCTCATGCTTCGCACGAACTGCGAACACCCCTGGCCGCCCTGAAATCGGAAATTCAAATCGGCCTGCGGCAGCAGTACAGCGCCGATGAGTACCGGGAAATTCTGGATAACCTGATGAGCGATACCGACCGGCTCATCAGCCTGACCAATAACCTGTTGTTTCTGGCCCGTACCCTGGAAAATATTAGCCAGATGCCTTTGGAAAACGTCCGCGTCGAAGACGTGCTGTTTTTGGCCAAAGAAGAACTTACCAGCGCCAAACCGAATTTCCAGATCGATATCGACTACGAAAACCTGCCTGAAGCTGAGACCGAAACGATGGTGCGGGGCAACGAAGAACTGCTGAAGCGAGTGGTACTGAACCTGTTCGACAATGCGTGTAAATACTCAAAGGATCACCGGGCTGAGGTGCGCATCCGGACCGATGAGCGGATGTGTACCGTCACGGTAAAAGACACCGGCATCGGTATTTCAAAAAAGGATCAGGAGAGTATCTTTCAACCCTTTTACCGGGCGTCTAATGCGGTGGGGTATGAAGGCTTTGGCGTAGGGCTGTCTATCTGCCGGAAAATCGTTGAATTGCACCAGGGCATGATTTCTGTAAGCAGCCGGCTCCACCAGGGCAGTTGTTTTACCATCCGCATTCCCCATTTGTAAATTAATTTTTTTCTAAGGTTGCACTAACTCCCCTTTAAGATTGGTTATATACCTTGCGACCGTTAAGTACATTTATGCAAGGTATATTTCTGGTTATTTTTTTTGTATTCAGTTCATTAAGTGTTTTCGCTCAGGATTCTCTCCGGCTTACCCTTCGGCAGGCTGATAGCCTTTTTGTCCGGAACAATCTCTTTCTGCTGGCGGAGCGCTTCCGCATCGATGCGAGTCAGGCCCAGATCTTACAGGCCAGTTTATACGATAACCCCACCGTAACGGTCGAACTAAGTGCCTACAACACCGAAAACAGGCGGGTGCTGGATGCCGGTCGGAACGGGCAGAAAATCTTTACCGTGCAGCAACTGCTTTACACGGCGGGTAAGCGGAATAAACGCATTGCCCTGGCTACCGAAGCCGCCCGGCTCACGGAATTTGAATTTCTGGACCTGCTGCGGGGCCTGCGGTTTGAACTGCGTACTCGTTTCTTCAACGTATTCTTCCAGGAGCAGACGCTCCGGCGCTACGATATTCAGATCAACACCCTCGTCGGCACCGTCGATGCGTTTGAACGGGAGTACCAGCGCAATAATGTGTCGTTGCGCGAACTGCTCCGGCTGAAAGCGCTGCTGTTTCAACTGCACAACGACCGGACCGAAATCCTGTTTCAGATGGCCGAGGACCAGCAGGCCATGCGCACGCTGATGGCCGTGGAACTGCCCATCCGGCCCCTGGTCAACGAAGACCGGCTGAGCCGCTACCAGATTGGCTCCCTATCGGAAGAAAACCTTCGGGAGCGGGCGTTCCGCAACCGCGCCGACATCCGCGCCAGTGAGTCGCTGACCCGTCAGGCGGAACTCAATTTCAACCTCCAGAAGGCCCTGGCCTCGCCCGACATTCGCGTGGGGGGCACCTACGACCAGGCGGGAAGCTACATCCAGAATTATCTGGGTCTGTCGGCATCCATGGATCTGCCGGTGTTTAACCGCAATCAGGGAAATATCCGGGTAGCTCGTAACCAGATCGACTATCAGAAGCGTCTTCAGGAGCAGAAGTATATGCAGGTAACCAACGAAGTGGCTAGTACACTGAGTAAGGTGCGGGATGTGGAGCAGATGTACCGGCGGGTCGATACGCGGTTTACCGACCAGTTCGACCAGTTGAACCGGGGGGTCATCGAGAATTTCCAGCGCCGGAACATTTCGCTGCTGGAGTTCATCGATCTGTTTGAAACGTATAATGAGCATATCCGGGAACTGAACCGCCTGAAAGCGGACCGGATCAGAGTTTACGAAGAATTAACGTACGTAATTGGAGAAGACCTGTTCAATTAAAACTATGAAAGAACTACTTGTTGGAAGCATCCTGTTGGGTTGTGCCCTGATGGCCGCTTCCTGCCAGCATGAATCAGTAGCCGACGACGCTAAAGTGTTTATGCTGTCGGATACGATGATGAAGCGTATCCGGCTCGATGTAGTGACGACTCAGCCGGTGCGTAGTGAACTGACCCTGGTGGGCAAGGTCGTTGCCAACGAAAACCAGGTAATCAAGGTGTATCCGCTCGTCGGCGGAAGTGTGGAGGAGGTAGGCGTCGAGTTAGGAGACTATGTGCGGAAAGGGCAGAAACTGGCTACCATCCGCTCGGGTGAAGTGGCGGATTTTGAACGGCAGATGATTCAGGCGGAGTCGGACCTGCTGCTGGCGCAGAAAAACCTGAAAGTGGCCGAAGAGATGTACGAGAGCAAGCTCAGCTCGCAGCGTGAGGTGGTTACGGCCCAGAAAGAACTGGAAAAAGCGCAGGCTGAAATGACCCGGATCAAAGAAGTTTTCAAGATTTATGGCCTGGGCAAATCGTCTACATATATCGTAAAAGCCCCCATCGACGGTTTTGTCATTGAGAAAAACGTCAACCGCGATATGCAACTGCGTTCCGACAATGCCGATAACCTCTTTACCATCGGTCAGATTAACGATGTGTGGGTAATGGCGAACGTCAACGAAGGCGACATTGGCCGGGTAAAATCCGGGATGGAGGCTTCAGTACAGACGCTGAGCTACCCGGATGAAGCTTTCAAGGGTAAGGTAGACAAAATTTTCAGTGTACTCGACCCCAGCACCAAGGCCATGCCGGTGCGGATACGCCTGAAGAATGAAGGCCTGAAGCTGAAGCCGGAGATGCACGCAACCGTGACGCTGCACTACGGCGATGGCGTGCAGATGCCGGCCATTCCGGCGCAGGCGGTGATTTTTGACCGCTCCAAGCATTACGTCATGGTGTTCCGGAACCGTACCGATATTGAAACCCGCGAGGTAAGTGTGTTCAAAACGCTGAGCAATACCGCCTACATCAAAGAAGGTTTAAAGCCCGGCGAAAAAATAATCTCCAAAAACCAGTTGCTGGTGTATAACGCGCTCAACGAATAAGCATGAATAAATTCATTCGGGGAATTGTCGGTTTTTCGTTGAAGAATCGCTTCTTCATCTTTTTCATGACGGCGGTGCTGGTTGTGGCAGGTATTACGAGTTATCTCAATACACCCCTGGAAGCCTTCCCCGACGTTACCAATACCCAGATTATCATTGTTACGGAATGGAATGGCCGCAGTGCTGAGGAGGTAGAACGGTTTGTAACTGTACCGATTGAGGTGGCCATGAACTCGGTACAGCGCAAAACCAACGTCCGGTCGGTGACTATGTTTGGTTTGTCGGTCATCAAAATCATTTTTGAGGACGATGTCGAAGACTTTTTTGCCCGGCAGCAGGTCAACAATCAGCTCCGGAACGTATCCCTGCCGGAAAACGTGGATCCGGAAGTTCAGCCGCCCTACGGCCCAACCGGCGAGATTTTCCGGTACACCCTTGAAAGTGCTAAACTGGATAGCCGCGAGCTACTGACCCTCCAGAACTGGGTTATCGATCGCCAGCTTCGCAGCGTATCCGGCGTGGCCGATGTGGTGGCGTTTGGCGGCCGGGAAAAGATCTACGAGATTCAGGTGAATCCGACCCAACTGGCTAAATACGATATTTCTCCGCTGGAGGTATATCAGGCGGTTACCCGTAGTAATATCAACGTGGGGGGCGATGTAATCGAGCGCAACGGCCAGGCTTATGTGGTCCGGGGTATTGGTCTGCTGACCTCTATTGCCGACATTGAGAACATTATCATCGAAGAACTGAACGGAAACCCGGTGCTGGTTAAAAACGTGGCCCGCGTTGCCGAATCCCAACTGCCCCGCGTGGGTCAGGTGGGCTTAAACGATGAAGATGATGTAGTCGAAGGTATTGTAGTGATGCGGAAGGGTGAGAACCCAAGTGAGGTGCTAACCCGGGTTAAAGACAAGATCGATGAACTGAATACCCGCGTGCTGCCGACCGGTGTCCGGATGGTGACCTTTTACGACCGGGATAACCTGATCGCGTTCTGCACCCGCACGGTGATGCACAACCTCACGGAAGGGATCATTCTGGTGACGGTCTTTGTGTTTCTGTTTATGGCCGACTGGCGCACTACCGTTATTGTTTCCATTATTATTCCGCTGGCGCTGCTGTTTGCGTTTATGTGTCTCCGTTTGCGAGGCATGTCGGCCAACCTGCTGTCGATGGGAGCTATCGACTTTGGGATCATCATCGACGGGGCAGTGGTGATGGTTGAAGGCATATTCGTGTCGCTCGATCATCTGGCGCACCGCGTCGGTATGGAGCGGTTTAATAAAATGGCCAAAATGGGCCTGATCAAGAAAACCGGAGGGGAACTGGGGAAAGCGGTGTTCTTTTCGAAGCTCATCATCATTACCGCCCTTATCCCTATCTTCTCGTTCCAGAAGGTAGAAGGTAAAATGTTCTCTCCACTGGCCTGGACGCTTGGTTTTGCCTTGTTGGGTGCTCTGATATTTACCCTCACGCTGGTGCCGGTGCTGTGCTCTATGCTGCTGAACCATAATGTTCGGGAAAAGAACAATCCGGTGGTCAATTTTTTCAACCGGATTGTCATGGCCGGTTTCCGGTGGTGCTACGCCCGCAAGCCGACAAGTTTTATTGCGGCTCTGCTGTTTATGGGCCTGACGTTCTTCTCGTCTTCTTTCCTTGGAACAGAGTTTTTGCCCCAATTAAACGAAGGTGCCCTATGGGTAACGGCCGAACTACCGATGAGTATGTCGCTGCCGGAGAGCGTCGACATGTCAAAAACAATTCGGCAGGAGCTACAGCGTTTTCCGGAGGTGAAACAGGTGCTGTCGCAGGTAGGCCGCTCCAACGACGGAACGGATCCCAACGGCTTTTACTTTTGTCAGTTCCAGGTTGATCTGCTGCCTAAAGAAGAATGGAAGCGGAAAATTAGCGTAGAGGACCTGACCGATGAGATGGACAAAAAGCTCCGGAACTACTCAGGCATTCTGTATAATTACTCCCAGCCAATCATCGACAACGTAGCCGAAGCCGTAGCCGGGTACAAGGCCAGCAACGGAATCAAGATTTTTGGTCCGGATATTTACGAACTGGAGAAATACTCGAAGCAAGTGCAGAAGGCGGTTCAGAATGTGGGAGGCATCCGGGATTTAGGCATTATCCGCAATGTAGGCCAACCGGAGGTGAGTGTCTTGTTCGACGACCGAAAAATGGCGCTTTACGGCGTCACCACGGCCGATGCCCAGGCGGTTATTGAGATGGCGATCGGCGGGAAGACGGCTTCGGTACTGTACGAAGGCGAGCGCCGGTTCGACATCCGGCTGCGGTATTCGCCCGAGTATCGTCAGAACGAAGATGATATTACGAAGCTGATGGTGCCCACCATGAAAGGCTCCAAAATACCGCTGAAAGAGATTGCGCACATTCAGAAAATAACTGGTCCGGCCTTTATTTACCGCGATTTGAACAAACGCTTTATTGGAGTGAAATTTTCGGTGCGCGGGCGTGACCTGGGGAGTACCATCGCAGAAGCCCAAAAGCGGGTAGCCCAACACATTAAATTACCCAAAGGCTATTCTATTGAATGGGTGGGTGAATTTGAAAATCAGGTGCGAGCCACCAAACGGCTGGGTCAGGTGGTGCCCATCAGTCTGGCAGCCATCTTTGTAATCTTGTTCATCACCTTCGGCAACACCAAAGATGCCGGTCTGGTACTTATCAACGTGCCGTTTGCTCTGATTGGTGGTATTCTGGCCCTGCATATTACGGGCATGAACTTCGGTATTTCGGCCGGCGTAGGCTTTATTGCCCTGTTTGGCATTTGTGTGCAGAATGGTGTTATTCTGATTTCAGTATTCAACAAAAATAGGGGCGCTAAACTGCCGCTTGACGATGCTATTCGGGAGGGAGTGCAGTCGCGCATCCGGCCGGTAGTCATGACCGCGCTGATGGCGGCTATTGGTCTGCTGCCGGCGGCTGTTTCGACCGGGATCGGCTCGGAAACGCAGAAACCACTGGCTATCGTAGTAATTGGTGGGCTGGTCACAGCTACCGTGCTGACGCTGCTGATTTTCCCGATAATCTACCGGTTCTTTTACCGGAGAGAAGCTGCCAAAGTGTATGAAAAACCGGAGTTGGTATAGGGGGCAGAAATACCACCTGGTAATCTAATTTTATTCTAATTTTATTCTAAGCTTATTCCAAGTATAATCACGTACCTTTCGGCAACAGTTAGGCGTACAAAATTTAAGTGAGCGTTTAATAACAGTAACACATCGCCGGACTTCCATTTCGGCGGTACTACTCGAAAAGGGTTGAGTTTAGGTTACGTTAATCCAGGATTATCGAATAGCCATCCCCACTAGTGGATGGCTATTTTTTTGCCCCTGAATGCCGTAGTTTTGCAACAACTAAGCACTTCATTCGAATGCCACAACCCAAACATGCCCATGAATCCCTGACGGTGATGACCGAAATGGTTCTGCCGAACGATACCAACACCTTAAATAACCTGATGGGCGGCCGCCTGTTGCACTGGATGGATATTGCGGCTGCCATTGCCGCCCAGAAACACTCCAACCGGACCGTTGTTACGGCTTCCGTCGATAATGTCTCTTTCTCCGAACCCATCAAACTGGGTAATATCGTGACCATGAAGGCGCAGGTCACGCGGGCCTTCAACTCCTCAATGGAGGTATTTATCGAGGTCTGGGCCGAAGATATTCCGGCCGGTGTGCGAGTCAGTACCAACCGTGCCTACTATACGTTTGTAGCCGTCGACCAGAGCGGCCGGCCCATTGAAGTGCCGCAGGTAATTCCCGACAACGACGAAGAACACGCCCGCTTTGCCAGTGCCCTGCGTCGGCGTCAGCTCCGTCTGATACTCGCCGGCCGCATGAAACCCCAGGAAGCTACCGAACTCCGGGCCCTTCTGGAAAATTAAGAGTTATGAGTGATGAGTTAAGAGGATTCGGTCGCCCGATAGCGAAGGCTTTTTAAGTCGTCACTTATCACTGATTCACCCGAAGTGACTGCCAGGCTACCAGTTTCCAGTCGTTACCCCGTTTGAGATATACATCCGTGTAGCGGAGGTTCATAGTCCGGGTTTCGTTGTTGCTGGTGACCTTTACGGCTGCCAGCCCGTTGATTATAGCTGTATTGCCGTAGACGCGTACCGTTTGCTCCTGTACATCGATGGCCTCGTATTTGGTTTTGCCGTCTTTTAGCGACTGAATGAAAGTTTGCTTGCTGTCGGTGTTGCCGCTGGAGTGGGTATAGGTCAGGTCGTTGTCCAGAACCTGCTCCAAAACAGCAAAGTTATTGGTAACCTGGGCGGAGAACCGCTTCTGTTCGGCATCCCGGACGGCTTGCTCCGCCGATTGTGCCCGAACAACCTGTACAAAAAAGGGTAAAACTAAGAGTAGTAAATAGCGCATGGGATTGGTTTTGGGGTTTAATGAATATAGCAAATCAGTGTTTCCTGTAATGTTTGTTATTTCCTCCAAACTGAGTCAACTTTCCGGATGGTTACTGACCGCAGGCAGTTGCCGAAGAACTCGATGCCCTGGCTGGTCTGCTTCGGGAAAATCAGGTTGGTCATGGTAACTTTTCCATCGTTGGCAAAGATTTCTACCGACGAGCGGTCTACCCAGATCTGAAGCTGAATGCGCCCGGGCGCACTGGGCACGTTTGCCTGTGGCTCGGGTTGCAGGGGCGCGGTAAAGCGGCCGGTAAATTCTTTTTTAAAGTTGACCTGTCCGGAGTTTGTGCGATCTACGTAAAGCTGTTTACCGCCGGTTTTATACCCGATTACCGTTTCTTCGCCATCGCCTTTCCGGACTTTTACGCCAAAATCTTCGGTCACGTCGGCGATCAGGGTGAGCACATAACTGTCGCCGGTAATTCTGTTTTTACGGATACTTTCGTTGAGCTGACTCAGCTCGATACCCCGCCACTGAAACGCATCTGAAGCCAGTTGGTTCAGTTCGGCTACGGGGCGCTGACGGAGTTCGTAACGGTTTCCAACGTTTACCAGCCGGAGTTCGCGGGGCAGCGTCATTGCACCCCGGAAGGGGGTGGTCGGGATGTCGTTGGCGTACTGCCAGTTATTCATCCAGCCGATGCTCACCCGACGCGGGGTATTGTTGTAAGTAATGGCTGCGTAATAATCTTTGCCGTAATCCAGGAAACGCACATCGCTATGCCGGCTGGTAAAGGTCTTGCCGTCGAAATCACCGATGAAATACTGCATACCGGAGCCGCCGGCCGGAGCACCGCCACCCATCGACATCAGCAGAACCCATTTTTTTTCGGTTGTACCGTCAACGGGGAGCTCAAGCAGGTCGGGGCATTCCCAGATCGTGGCCGGCGTAGTGGCGGAGGTAAACTCGCTCAGCCGCTCCCAGTTCTTCAGGTTGCGGGAGCCGTAGATCAGCAGTTTGTTTTCTTTGGGCAGCACCACGGCCATGATCCAGCGTTTGGTGGGCTCGTGCCAGAACACTTTCGGGTCACGAAAATCTTTTTGCTTCAGGTCAATGACCGGGTTGCCGGCGTATTTGGTCCAGGTGCGGCCTTTGTCGAGGCTGAAAGCCAGGTGCTGGCTCTGGTTGAGGCCTTCCTGATGGCCGGTATAAATGGCCACCATCGGCACCAGGCCATTCTTGCCGAAACCGCTGGTGTTGTTCTGATCCACTACGCAACTGCCCGAAAAGATCATGGTGCCGTTTTCTTCCGCAATAGCCGGGGGTAACTCAGTCCAATGCACCAGATCCCGGCTCACCGCATGGCCCCATGTCATATGCCCCCACCGGATACCGAACGGATTGTGCTGGTAAAACAGGTGGTACTCGCCATCGTGGTACACCAGCCCGTTAGGGTCGTTGATCCAGTTCGCTTTGGGCGAAAAATGGTATTGCGGCCGCAGGGCCTGGGCATAGGTGGTGTCGGTCCGCTGCGCCATCAGCGATGATGCCGTCAAAATAAACACCAGCAGGCAAAGCAGTCGTGCGATATACATAGGGTCAGGAATAGAGGGCTCAGAACAATTCGCGGGCAATCTTCACAATATTGTCCGATTTGCCCATCGTGTAAAAGTGGAGCACCGGCACCCCGGCGGCCATCAGCTCCCGGCTCTGCTGGATAGACCAATCGATGCCCACCTGCCGGGCCTGTTCGTCGTTCTCGCAGGCCTCCACCGCCTTTACCAGCTCCTCCGGCATCTCCAGATAAAAAATCTTCGGCAGCACCGTTAGTTGCCTGCGGGTGCTCAGCGGTTTCAGACCCGGAATAATGGGTACGTTGATGCCCGCCTGCCGGCATTTATCGACAAAGTCGAAGAACTTCCGGTTGTCGAAAAACATTTGCGTCACAATGTAATCGGCACCTTTATCAACCTTCTGTTTCAGGTAGTTGAAATCAGTAGTATGATCGGCCGCTTCGAAGTGTTTCTCCGGGTATCCGGCCACACCGATACAGAAGTTACTGCACGACAGGGCGGTATCGCCTTCGTGCAGGTAAATGCCTTTGTTCATGTTGCAAACCTGCTCCACCAGTTCACTGGCGTAGGAGTAGCCGTTTTCTTTGGGCTTAAAGGTGTTGAACGGCTTGGCCGGATCGCCACGCAGCACCAGCACATTATCAATGCCCAGGTAGTGCAGGTCGATCAGGAAGTCTTCCGTTTCTTCGCGGGAGAAGCCCCCGCAAAGCACGTGCGGTACCGGATCGACGTTGAAGCGGTGCATAATAGCCGAGCAGATACCCACCGTACCGGGGCGCTTGCGGGTAACAATCTTTTTGATGGTGCCGTCGGGCATTGGCCTTTCTATGTACTCTTCACGGTGATAGGTTACATCAATAAACGGCGGTTTGAACTCCATCAAGGGCTCAATGTTGTCCAGCAGATTTTTCAAATTATCTCCCTTAATTGGGGGGATAACTTCAATAGAAAAAATCGGTTTGCCGGTAGCGTTACGGATATGGTCGGTAATCTTGGTCATTTTTGGTTTGGTATGGCAATGGTTTTCTGGTATCCGGGTTCCGGCAGCCGGATAGGCTGCCGGCCTGTAAAATTAACAGAATTAAGATTGATGCTTACATAGAGGCCGCTGGCAGTGCCGTTGGTCCAGGGCTCAACTGTCAGTCGACGGAACACTTCCGAGCGGTTCTTCACCTGATGCAGTTTAGGAATACCCCAGCCTATGAGGGAGCCGAACGCGGCACCGGCCAGCAGATCGGTGGGGTAGTGGCGGCCGGCTGCGTACCGCAGGTAGGCCGTAGCGGTTGCCAGCGTGAGTGTTCCGGTCCAGACGACCGGCTTCAGCCGCGAGTCCGGAAAATAATGCCGGAAAACCTCGGAGGCAAACACCGCAGACGCAAAGGCATTGGCCGTATGCCCGGAGAAAAAAGACCGGCGGGCATCTTTTATTTCTTTTTCGGCCAGCGGCACATCCGGGTTGTACAGAAATGGCCGGTTGCGTCGCACCCCGTTCTTAATTGACCGCTGAATGCCGTTGTTCAGGGCCAGCGTTTCGATGAACATCAGAGGCACCACCGTCCAGTCGTCGCGTTTGATAGTGGGCAGCCACACCAGACCGACTGAGCCAAGACTGCCCAATAAGGTTAAATCACTCGCTAATTTGGCACTGGGCGACCAGTTGTAGGTGGCACTCCGGTCAAATGGTTTGATATTCAGTCGGTTCAGGTTAATAATTTCGTCTTCCTGAAGGGGGAGCAGGCTCAGGCCCAGACCGTAGGATGTACCTATTGTAACCGCACTCGCTCCCAGCAGAATGGCTTCTTTTTTCCAGGCAAGCCGGTAAGGCGACTGGCTCCAGCCGGTGAGGGCCCATAAGGTGAAAACAAGGGAGACAATGAATCTGGGCGTGGTTGTTTGTTGCATTACGTTGATTTAGTGGACACGAATAACCTGGATTGGCCGGCTCAGCCGGACCAGGCGACCTTCTACCTCCGGATAACCCATTTCCCGGTACAAAGTATTGAAATAACGGAGCGAACTTACCGACGGCGGTGCGTTACCATCCGGGGCACTGTCATACTGTACAAGTACCAGGCGGCCGTCGGGCTGATGAACCACCCGGTGGGGCGCCTGCTGGGGCCGTTGCCGGCTCAGAATACTCCGGTCCGTATCAATCCGCAGCTGGGGGTTGAACAGGTCGCGCAGATCGGGGTGGCGGATAAGCTGGACCAGGTTCTGGCGTAAGTCTTCACACTCGGCGATGCGGACCACCCCTTCGCTCACCAGTCGGCGCAGGGTCTTGTCGATACAGTCCGGCCCTTTGATCAGGCTGAGAGCCGCGCAAAGTTTACGGTCCCATTCCCGGTTTTTTTCGAACGTCTGCACATCGAACACCCGATCGGCCTGCCGCCGGAGCTGAAGTTCCTGGTGGCGTTCTCCGCTAATAATCGTTTCCAGCTTAATTTCCTCGTCGGTCGTTTGCTTTCGGGCTTTGGGGTAGGCCTGCCTACAGTCAGAGAGCACGTAGGCCGACTGCCCCTCATGCCAGCCGCAGCCGCACGCCAGCGCGGTTTCGCTGTTCAGGTAGCCATATAGCCAATGGGCAATTGAGTGTTTGCCATCGTTGAAATTCTTACGTTCACTGATGATGTACATTCGGTCGGTTGCCCGCGTAAAGGCCACGTAGAGCATATTCATGTTCTCGACGAACGTACGGGTTTTTTCGTCTTCCAATTGCCGGGCCACTACCGCAGGCATATTCTTCAACTCTTTTCTGGTGGTTACCGGGGCTGTATCCATGCGTATCCGCCGGCCTTGAGCGTCCTCTACTTCCAGTGCCGAAGCCGTCACCTGCTCCAGATTCAGCCAGATGGTCTGATCATGGTTAAGCGTAACCTGCCAGTTGGCAAAGGGAATAATGACCACCGGATATTCCAGTCCTTTGGCTTTGTGGATGGTCTGGATGCTGACGGCGTCCTGCGATTCGCTTTCCCCAACCGAGACTTTCTCCTGGGCAGCCTCCCAGTAGGTCAGAAAGTCGGCGAGGTGGCCACTTTGCTTGTTGCAGAAGGTTAGCACCTCGTCCAGGAAACGGAACAGGAACGGACTGTACTCGGCTTTGTCGAACAACCGAAACTGCCGGGTCAGCTTTTCGGCCAGTTCGTAGACGTTCAACTGCCGCAGCGCAATGTCATCGACGGGGTAGCCGTTGTTGGTCAGGTACTCGTAAACGGCCGAGACGTCGGTATCCGCAATACGGCGTAGCTCCTCGGTTTGTTTATCGTCAGGAAAAACGCCCTGAATCACGCGGCAGAACAGGTACAGCACCTCGTAGCGGAAGAGCTTCTGGTCGGGGCGGTTCAAGAGGTGCATCACCGTCACCAGCCATTTTACAGGGTCCGAAAACTGGAGTGATAGCGAATCGGCGGATACCAGCGGAATGCCGTGGGCGTTCAGCTCGTTGGCAATGGCTTTGGCATTTTTTTTATAGCGGCACAAAATGGCTATATCGCCGTAGCGGTAGCCATCCTGGCGGGCAGTTTTGATATGCTCCATTGTTTTTTGCAGCATCACCGCCGTCAGGTCAGTCTCCTCCGTTTTCGCCACAAAGTCGAGCTGAATATGACCGTCGGGCCGGGCCCTGGGCGAGGGTTCCTGATGAAACTGCTGTTCGGCATCGAATACCTCCGCGATTTTGCCGTAATCACCTTCATAGCGCCGGGCGACAAACTCAAAAAACTGATTGTTGAACTCGACAATGGGCCGGGCGCTGCGCCAGTTGGTGCCCAGCACCTGACTGTTTAACTGCCCATCGAGGCTGCCGATGCGTTCGGCGGTCCAGCCGGAGCCGTGGGCCAGCCGGAGCTGTTCCAGGTCTTGCCGGTGCAGGGCCACAATCTGGTCTATATCGCCCCCCCGGAAGCGGTAGATTGCCTGTTTGCCATCGCCCACGGCCAGGTTGAAATATTGAAAACCCAGCGCATTGTCGATCAGCGGCAGCAAGTTGGCAAACTGGAGCTTGGAGGTATCCTGAAACTCATCGATCAGGATGTGAAAATATTTGTTGCCCAGCCGCTCAAACAGGAACGGCACCGGCTCCGAGGCTACGATCGATTGGATTTTCTTGTTGAACTCCGAGATATGCACCCGGCCATCCTGCCGCAGCAGCGCATCAAACTCCAGGCGTATCTGCTTCAGCAGGGCCAGCTTCTGCAAGTGCGGCAGCAGGCATTGATACAGGTAATACTGCCCCTGCTGCTCCTCGCGCAGCTTTTGAATCTGGTAAAAATAGTTACGCAGTTGCTCTTTAATGCTATCAATAGCGGATTGGATCGGCAGCTTCGTTTTCTTTCCGTACCATTCGTCGTTCTCCACCGCGTTTCGGTGGTAAGAGTTCACTTCTTTGTGATGTTCACCGGCGGCCACCTGCTGGAAATAGCCGCCAATACCTCGGTTCCCTTGAGTAAATTGCTCGGCAGATAAATCTGCATTAGTAATTAACGCCCACCCTTCTTTACCCAGGTGAATAATATCCTCCTCAAACTGCTGATTGAACAACTGCATCTGCTGCCGGATCTTCCGGATATCGGCGGGCGATAATTCCTGTACCCGGTTCACGGCTTCGTAGTACTGGTCGGAGGTCAGGTTCTTGCCGAATTCCTTTAGCTTTTCGGGGAGTTGGTTCCAGTTGTCACCTTCGGTAGCTGTGTCGGTGAAATACTCGCTGAGGATGTCGGTGATTTCCTCCATCTCTTCCGTACCGGCTTTTTCGATCAGGTTGTCAATGGCCAGCTCAAACACTTCATCCGTCTCCATTTCTACCTCAAACGAGTAGGGCAGGCCCAGTTCGTCGGTGAAGGCCGTGACCAGCCGCTGCATGAAGCTGTCAATGGTAGTGACCGAAAAATCGGAGTAGTTGTGCAGAATAGCCCGGAATACCTGCCCGGCCCTGGTACACACCTCCCGCCGGGCAGCCTCAGCTGCTTCACTACCGACGGCATGGCCATATAGTTCATCAATCAGGTCGTTCAGCAGGGGAGAGTCAGTGCCGTCGGCAAAGTTCCGGAGTTCTTTCAGTATCCGTTCTTTCATCTCGTTGGCGGCCGCGTTGGTAAACGTAATCGCCAGGATATGCCGGAAATACTTGTCGTCCTGCTTTGGGTCCAGCGCCAGTTTCAGGTACTCCTTTGTGAGCGTGTACGTTTTACCCGAACCGGCCGAAGAACTGTATATTTTAAACATGGGGAGGTGCCGCAAATCTGTAGTTACCGGTAAAGATAATCGGCAGACGGCTAAAAGCGAAACGGCGGGGGCGTATCAGGCAGGGCCATGCCCCGGTGGCTGAAGGGTCTGCCAGGCCTTGCGGGCTTCGGCAAACGTCGGGTGGCCGAGCAGGCATTGCAGCTCGGCATCGGCCCGGATCGGCTGGTTGGGAATCTCGTTCTGGGTCCAGAGCTCGCCGAACTTCTTCACCAATAGGATGTCCTGCGGGTCTGTGGTGTCCAGTTCCAGCTCGACGAGTTTGCTGAATTCTTCATCAGTTAAGTTTAGTGTCGGTAAAACCCATTCCTGGCGGGTGCCGCTTTTCCGGAGCTTTGGCTGGATTAGCGGATTCATACGGACAAGGCGGAGGTTTTCAGGCCGTACCGGAAACTGCTGGTGCAGCAGGGTATAGGCCGTAAAGGAGGCTGCGTCGGGCGGGTCGTTCAGGATACTGGTCGATATTTTCTCAATGTCGTTAATTGGACCGGGGATTTCTGATTTCTTACAGTACGGAGAGGGAGGTCCCGGCGCAGTGGGGTCGGCAAGGGGCAGAAATTCGTTGCCGGTACCGATGGACAATACCCGCATATCGCTCAGCGGTACGCCGTTGCAGAGGGCTTCTACCAGTCCCGCCATAACCGGGTTGTTGTATGCGCCCACGGCACCATCCCAGTAGCGATGTTCCCGCACGGCCGATGACTTCTCATGCTTTACGGAAACGATAGCTGGTTTATCAAAGTATTTGATCGGGGCATTGCTGGAAGCATGAACCGCTTCCGGAATGCTCACTATATCCTGTTTACTTTGGGTCGATTTGCTCACCAGATCGGCAATCACATGCGTTTGCGCTGCGCTATCGGTGGCCGACCGGAAAAAGGTAGCCCGGTCGCGGTCGTAGTCATAGGTGGTGATCAGAAAGTGCGGCTTACGGGTGGCGGGGCCGGCAACCGGAAATAAGCGATGGAGGTCGTTGAGGGTAACCGGGAGTTCGTCGGCAGTGGCGGGTTGTCCGGCAAACCAGTGTTTTGCCAGATCCTCCTGCCACAAGGCCCGGAGGCCCTCCAGTTTTCTGGCCGCTACATACTGGGGTGTTGCCCCGGAGACTTTGTGAAGCAGCCGTCGGAAGGGATCTACCCGGACAAAGACTTTCCGGAGCTTTTCCGGCGTAACGAACCAGTTGAGAATTTCGGAAAGCGGCATGTTTTTGGCCAGGGCCATAGCGGTGATGCTGCCGCCGGAATTGGCCACCACCAGATCGAATTGACGTAGCACGGCATGGCCGCGGACCTGGGGACCAAATAGCTGCTGCAGGGCCAGAATCTGATTAAGCGCCCAGCTTCCACCACCGTCGAGCGACAGGATAAAATATGGGGTACCGGGTGAGTGGGGTTTCATGAGTGGAGAGGGTTTGGGTTTTCAGTCCAGCAATTTATGCTTTAAAACGAACCTGACCAATGCAGCGGTGTTTTTACAGTTTAACTTGGCCATCGCATTTTTTCGGTGGGTATTTACCGTCAGCGGACTCAGGTACAGCCGCTCGGCAATCTGTTCGTTGGTCAGTCCTTCCACGATCAGCCCGACAATTTCGCGCTCCCGTTGGGTCAGGGGCTCCATCAGGGGGGGCGCGGGTGCTTTCCGGCCGGCAACGCCTTCGAGCAGAATCGGTGATAGTTCGGCACTGATGTAAATTTCGCCCCGGCTCACCCGGTCAAGAGCGGTGCGCAGTTCGGCGATACCGGTGTTTTTAACCAGGTAGCCATCGGCCCCGGCCTGGAGCATCTTCCGGATGGTCGTATAGTCGCCCATCATACTCACGGCCAGTACTATTGTAGCCGGATAAATTTTCTTCAGTCGCCGGGTAGTTTCTATGCCGTTCAGTTCCGGCATTTCAATGTCCATCAGCACACAGTCTACCTGATTATCCTCCAGGAAGGCTAACACCTGGAAGCCGTTTCTGGCCTCACCGACTACCTCCCAGCCGTCGATACGATCCAGTAACAGGCGCATTCCATCAATAAACAACTGGTGGTCATCGGCAAGGAGCAGGGGGCGGGGCATAATTAAGAGTTAAGAGTTAAGAGTTAAGAGTTATAAGTAGGTAGGGTAATCTGGTGGACCATGCCCCGGTCAGGTTTTGCCAGAATGGTAAACGTGCCATTCAGCCGGGCTACGCTGTTCCGAATCGACCGAAGGCCAATACCTTCCGTTACGCCCAAATCCTCAGGGTTATAGCCTTGTCCATTATCAGCTACGGCTAGTTGTACCGCACCGTTTTCCTGGTACAACTCCACATCAATCAGCGACGCACCGGCGTGTTTGATGGAGTTGTTCAACAATTCTTTGGCCACCTGAAAAAGGAATTGCTCGGTTGTCTCGGAGAGCGGCCTGGGAACGTCGTGTACAAAGTTAATCTCCGGGGCATTCGGTAACAACGACAGCCGGTTAACAAACTGCTCCAGCGTACGTACCAGTCCCTGCTCTTTCAGATCGACCGGCATCAGCGCGTGCGATACCTGCCGGAGATCGAACATAATCCGGTTGAGGCTGCTGATGTATGACTGAACCAGCGATTGGATATCGACCCGGTCGTTCCGCTGGTCAATTTCCATCTGGAGTCTCAGCACAGCCAGGTCCGGACCGATATGATCGTGCAATTCCTGGGCCAGCCGTTGTCGTTCCTGCTGTTGCGACAGAAACGTGTGTTCCAGGATCTGTTGTTTCCAGCGTAGCTTTCGCCGGGAAAACGAATAGATCCACCAGAAGCTACCACCCAGTAACAGGGCTACGGCCAGCACTCTGAACCATAGTGTTTCCCAGAGCCTGGGTTCTACTACTATTGTCAGCCGCCTGGGTTTATCGGTCCAGTGTCCTTCGGCGTCGGCGGCCCGTACCTCAAAGGTATACGTATCCGGTGGCAGTTTAGCGTACCGGACGTAAGTACGGTCGCTGTTGTTGACCCAGGCTCGATCCCAGCCGGTTAACCGGTACTGATACCGGTTGGCTCCTTCGCTAAAGTAATCGATAGCGCTGTAGTTGATAGAAATCGTGTTTTCTTCCGGACGCAGGATCAGCCGGTGCAGTTCAGTCAGGTTAGTGTCTGGTTTAACAGGGCTGTCGTTGATCTGAAGGCCCGTTAGGGTTACAGCCAGTGAATGCCGAACCGGTTTCAGCCGGGCGGGGTCGAACCGGTACAGCCCGCTGTTACCGCCGAAATACATATCGCCGGTACTACTTTTCAGAAACGCATTATTGAACTCCACCGTCTCGATGGCCTGTACTTTCCGGATGGCTCCCGTATGCGGGTTAAAAACGCCGATACCGGCATTACTGCTCATCCATAAGTTGCCTTCCTGGTCGGGCAGTACGCTGTATATAACCCGGTGTGGCAGGCCGTCGCGTTCGCGGTACTGTTTTTCCAGGGTTTGGGTGTCGGGGTTAAACAAATACAGGCCGAGGCCGGTGGCCAGCCAGATCCGGTTCCGGACGGTATCCGGGTGATAGGCCAGCACGTTGGCCCCGGACAAGACGGTATACAACAGGCGAAAATCCTGCCCGTCTGGCTGGTAACAGTCGAGTCCTTCCAGCCACCGGCCAACGTAAAGCCGGTTGGTTTTGACATCCAGGTACGAGGTACCCATAAATCGCTGATCGGGTCTGGCCAGCAGCCGGAACGTAGCCGTGGATGGAGTAAAGGCGTACAAGCCCTGGTAAGTCGACAGAATCAGACGGCCGTCGGGCAATTGGGTGATGCCGCGTATGTTGTCGGCTCCCGGCAGGTCGGGGCGGCTGGTATTATAAAAAGAGGTGAACGTTTCGGTTTTTTCGTTGAAGCGGCATAAGCCGTTGCGGGTACCAACCCATATCTGTCCCTGCCGGTCACAAAAGACCTTATTTACAGCATCAGACGGCAAGCCACCAACGCTGCTTTGTTTGTGGCTGCGGTACGTTTTTATCTGGCCGGTTTTTGGGTTGAGTACGTTTATGCCGCCCTGCAGTGTGCCGATCCAGATCTGTCCTCTGCGGTCTTCGGCCAGGGAGAACACGGCCTGATCGCTTAGCGAGTTTTTTTGGAACGGGTTAGCATCATACTGCTGAATGCCGTAAATGTCAGGAATAATTTTGTCGATGCCAACCGGATCGCAGTTGGCCCAGATGATTCCCTCCGGATCGAGGTATAGGGAGGCTACTTCATCATTGGCGAGGCTGTTGGGGTTATACCGATCGTGCCGGAGGTGCGTTGTCCAGCGATTCTGCCGGGTATCGAATACCCAGATACCCGACCCACCCGTGGCGAGCCAGAGATTTTTCTGCTGGTCGGCCACCAGATCATACACCGGCACCCGGCCAAATTCGGGCGGAGCCGGGAAGAAGGTTGATTGTAGCGTTTGCGGTTCAAGGCGCATCAGGCCATTGGCCGAGGTAAGCCAGAGGATACCATCATCGGCTAACGCAATGGACGAAAAAGCGATAGGATTGCCGATCACATTATCGGGCCGGCGTGTAAAGAAGTAGCGCTTCTGCCGGCTGCGGTAGTTGTACCGCAGCAACCCTTCGGGCAGCAATACCCACAGATCGGCCGTTGCCCGCTGCCGGATGATATAATCATTCTCCAAAGCCGTGGAGTAGCGTATGCTGGACGAGCGGATGGTTTTCTGCCGGGTATGGTAGTTGTACGAAACAATACCTTCCAGGGTGTTAATGTACCAGACCTCTGCCGAATCGGCATCGATGACGTGCGTTTGCGATTTCCGGGCCTTACCCTGCTGGTCGTGGGCTTCAATATGCGAAAAGCGGTCGGTGGTGCGATGGTAATGGTTCAGGCCGTACTCGGTGCCAAACCAGAGGTCGCCGTTGGGGCTTTCAACCAGTCCGCTACCCATATACCCGTACATACTTTGCGGATCATCTTCGGATGGTTTATAGACCCGGATGTTCTGGCCGTCGTAACGATTCAGGCTTCCCTGCGCCAGAAACCAAAGGAAACGCCGGGAGTCTTTCAGCAGAAAATAAGCCGCTCCCTGAGTGAGGCCGTCTTTTGTGCCAATGTGGTGGTACAGGTATTGTGCCTGACCGGGAAGCGGAATAAACGAACTAACCAGCAATATCCAGACGAGCAGACGCATAATCCAAAATTGATTATGTCAAAAATACGCCGGACCCATTCCTTAATAAATACCCTTTTTCCGGTATTTGTCAGGGGGAAATCCCCCTGGTAGTCTCCGGATATTTACCCACTTCCGCAGGGGCTGCTGTTACCAGCGGAATCTTAATCAGGTGTACACTACCGCCACCCGGTCGCCGGATTACCTCGAACCGGCCCGCCATTAGCCCAACACTCGCCTGGATGTTACCAATTGTACTACTTCCGGACAACCGCTGTACAAATAGTTGGTCAGTACCGCTTACTAAAAAGAGGTTAAATACGAAGAAAATACACCAAAAAGGGTAATTGCAGAATTACCCCTTTTTGGTCATGTTTCTCAAGCAGGAAGCGATGACCTTTGTTGGTAGGCGGGACTTACCTGGTCCGGATGCTGACCGACGGCCTGAAGAGTCCCGCGAAACTGCTGCTCAAACAGTAACCATACACAACTAAGCTAACCACCATACCGTATGAAATCTTCCATCCGCAGCTATCTGGTCATCAGTCTCATTGCCTTAGTCTGGAGTTGTAACAAGCAGAAAGATGATCCAGTTAAGCCGGTTACTCCCTCCGCCGACCATACAAAAGGGTTAATTTTTACGCCGGATAACATGATGGTGCAAACCCCGCTGGCAGCTCCGCTGACCGCTCCGGGTTCGCTGCCAAAATCTTATATGCTCGAAATGCCACCCGTGGGTAATCAGGGGGCGCAGGGGTCCTGTGTGGGCTGGGCAGTAGCCTATGCCGCTATGAGCTACGTCAATAATGGTACTTACTTCAATACCAATGGCGGGGTTAATTATAGCAATATCATGAGTCCGTCCTTTGTGTATAATCAGATTAAAATCAGTGATTGCCGGCAAGGGTCCTATTTTGTGAGTAACGCCAGTTACAAAGGAGCATTGGACCTCTTAAAAGAGCAAGGGGTATGTAGCTGGTCCGATATGCCGTATTCGGCCGATGACTGTTCTGTACGCCCAACCAGCCAACAGGTCAGTCGCGCCAATGCAAACCGTATTGAAACGTATAACCGGCTCAATCCGGCTGACCAGACGGCACTTAAGTTAAATCTAATCAACAAACGACCCATTATCATAGCAGTTTCCGTTGATCAGGGGTTCGAACTGGCCGGGCGCAACTTTATCTGGAAACAGCGGAACGGTACCGATCAGGGTGGACATGCGCTGGTGGTAATGGGATATGATGACAACAAAAATGCGTTTCGGATCATCAACTCCTGGGGTACCCAGTGGGGCGACGAGGGCTACGGCTGGATCGACTATGCGTATTTCCCTACGGTGGTCCGGGAAGCATATGTCATTCTGGGCAAGAAGACTCCTCCCCCAACCGGTCAGCCGGTAGCGGCTTTCCAGCCATCGGTGACGCGGGGCAATGCCCCTTTGCAGGTGGCATTCACCGATCAGTCGTCAGGGACAATTCTCAGTTACGAGTGGGATTTTGGCAATGGGAACACCTCCACCGTACGGAACCCCACGTATACATATACGGATGCCGGCACCTATATGGTGAAACTGACCGTTCGCGGCCCCGTAGGTAGTTCGTCGGCACAGACAAGCATTCAGGTAGACAATGTCGTTACCGGAACTTCGGGCCAAATTCCGGGACGGGTACTTTGGAGTAATGTCCCCAATCCTGTTCATCAGGTATTGACAACTATGAAGAACAACGGCCGGGGTACGGGTATCCGGCTGGTCGACGTATCGACCGCTGATGGGTACGCGATTGTCGACGGTGATAATGGGTATATGACCGCCGGCCTGCCTACCTTTATCAGTGATGCCCTAAAAACAGTGAATACCAACCGGAAAGTTATCAAAGACATTGCCATGACTACCGACGCGGCCGTGCTGATGTATGACTACAATGGCTGGTATGCTTCCGGCGTAACTGCCGAGACTTTGCAGAAGCTGAAAGAGTTTGCCGACCAGAATGGGTACAGCTACAATAGTTTTACGTTCGGTTCCGATAAATCCTCCTGGACGGCTTTTTACGGCAATGGTGGGTGGTACAGCTATGGTACTCAGCAATACTTTGACGATATCAAGGCGGCTTCTTTTACTGTATACCGGACCGAGCTTACTCTCGACAATAAAGGGTGGGTACTAATTAATCAGTCGGGTAGTCAGTTATCCTGGCGAAACATTCCTGCCACTTGCGCAAATGCCATCAAATCATTGATCGAAACGCAGGGAAAGCGAATCCTGGATATAGCCTTTACTACGAACAACGGCTATATTATTGTATACCAATAATCAAAGAGCAATTACTTTTGCCAACTTTCTAACCCTACTAATTGTATGCCGCAAACTATTTTGCTAGCTGATGATCACCAGCTTTTTCTGGACGGGCTCCGCCTGCTGTTTGACCGTATTGATGGCTGGGAGGTTGTCGGAGAGGCTAGTAACGGCATTGAAGTCCTTGCTTTTCTGGAAACGCATACCGTTGATTGCGTGGTGCTGGACATTCAGATGCCGATGGTCGACGGCATTGAAGCCACCCGACGCATTAAAAAAGGGTTTCCTCAGGTGAAAGTTTTGGGGGTGAGCATGGTAGGCGATTACGGAACCATCCGCAAAATGCTGCAGGCAGGAGCCGATGGGTACCTGGTGAAAGATACAGGAATTGCCGAGCTCAGGTATGCGCTGGACATGGTTACAAAAGGTCAGATTTTTGTAAGTCACCAACTGGCACCTGTTCTGCTCGAAGGCGTTGCCGGCCGAAAGGCTAAACCAGCATCGGCCAGGCCAGGGTTAACCAAACGGGAACAGGAAATTATACAGTTGATTGTAAACGGACAGACCAATGAGCAAATCGCTACCGCGCTTTTTCTTAGTCCTTTAACCATTACTACCCACCGCAAACGTATTCTGACCAAACTAGGCTGTAAAAACACGGCAATGCTGGTCAGATACGTTCTGGAAAATAAACTGGTAGAAAAGTAACTGCCTGCGCAAAACGTGATTGTATCGGATGGCCACTTATCAAGCAACATTGCTATAGGTTCAGCCGCAGGCCGAGGCCCGACTGGACATTAAAGAACAGGGGTGAGGGGAGGGCTTCGGCATACAGACCGGCTTCGAGGAACACGGAAAGGGGGCGGTTGGGCAGAAAATATTCTGCACCGGCTACCCCGGAGGCACCCAACGAAAGCCGGGTTTCGTATTCATTCACGTAGGCTAGCCGGTCGGGATAGTACCGGCGACTGTTGATCTGTCCGCCAAACCCGTAGTAACCGTGCATGCTGTCTTTCCCGAACAGCCGGTTATGAAACAGATAATGACCCTGCAGGGTGATACCTACACTCCGGTAAGCTCCTCGCAAATAATCGCGGTTGTTGCCGTAGAGGCCCCCAAACGTGCCGATGTTTACGTCGATAGCGCGATTTTCGGCAAAGTATTTACGGACGTTTATACCCGCCGGTTCACCTAACCGGAATCCCACCGCCCAGTTGGTGTATTGTGCGCTGGCTTTGGTGGTTATGCCCAGGCTAACCAGGAGAAGTGTAATCGCAAACAGGTACTTTTTTTTCATAAGGCAATACGTCTGGCGAACCGGTGCGTTCGCTTTTTTAACTAACGAATAACGCGTACAGTTTGGTAAACAATTTACCTGGTTAGGAGTAGGACTGAACCGGCACCATCATCTGATGCAACACGTCCAGCAACTGACTGTTCTCGTGGGGAGTACCTACCGTAATCCGTAAACAGCCTTCGCATAGCTTTACCTTCGAGCGGTCGCGTACAATAACCTGCCGGCTAATCAGGTAGTCGAACACGGTTTTGGCATCCGGGCCACCCGGCCGATCGAATCGGACCAGCAGGAAATTCGCGTCCGACGGGTACACCTGTTGTACCAGGGGCAACGAACGAAGATGTTCGGTGAGGATCGCCCGTTCGGCCAAAAGCTTAGCCACCATTTCCTCTTTTTGGGTAACGTGGCTGAGGGCTTCCAGGGCGAGTTCCTGCGTAGGGGCACTGATGTTGTACGGGGGCTTGATTTTGTTCAGCACCCGGATGAGCGCTGCCGACGCAAAACACATGCCCAGCCGTAGCGCAGCCAGCCCCCAGGCTTTGGAAAAGGTTTGCAGCACCACCAGGTTCGAATACCGATCGAGCAGGGCCGTCATGGACCCGGCATCGGCAAAGTCAATATAGGCTTCATCTACCACAACCAGGCCAGTAAATTTCTCCAGGAGCGTAAGCATTGATTGCCGGTCGATCAGGTTGCCGGTCGGGTTGTTGGGCGAACACACGAACAGCAGCTTCGTGTCAGGCTGAATGGCCGCCAGCACTTCAGGCAGGTCAATCTGGAAGTCGGGTGTCAGGGGTACCTTAATCAGGGGGACATTGTTGATGTTGGCGCTGACTTCGTACATGCCGTAGGTGGGCGGCATAATCAGCACGCTGTCTTTTTCGGGCGTGCAGGTGGCCCGAATCAGCAGGTCAATGGGTTCGTCGCTGCCGTTGCCCAGAAAAATCTGCTCCGGCCGTACCCCCTTCAGCGGAGCCAGCCGTTCTTTAATGGCCCATTGGTAGGGATCAGGGTAGCGGTTGTAATTGGTCGAAGTGGTCGAGCCTAATGCATTTTCGTTGGCGTCCAGAAAGATACCTTCTTTGCCTGTATACTCGTCTCGGGCCGATGAGTACGGCGTCAGCGAAAGAATATGCGGACGGAGAATTGTCTCAAGCGTAAACATTTGATTATTGGTTGGATCGAGGTAAAATTTCTTTTTTCATGATAACCATTCCGTGGTATTCCGGCTTCATCTGCGGAAAACTAAGCTGGTGGGTGCCGCATAGCTCAAAACCGCTCTGCCGGTAAAAGGCAATGGCCAGGGTACTGCTGTCCATAGCTTTCAGCCAGATGAGTTCTTTGCCGTACTGCCGGGCTATGTCAGTTACCTGCTCCATAACGGTCCGGCCAACACCCTGCCCGGTGGCCGCCCGTTCGATATAGATCCGCTCCAGTTCGAGGGCATTGAATGACTCAAAACCGGGTAATGGCTGATCTATTTTCAATTTGACAAATCCCACCGGCTGCTGATCAACCAATATCAGGTAGTAGCGGTGGTTAGGATGACTGATGTCCTCCCGCAGTACCACCGGCGTAAAGCATTTGGTGACGTACCAGGTACCCTCATCAAACCAAAGATGGGTGTAATGGTCATTGTACGCCCGAACCGCCACATCCGCTACCAGCGGAGCGTCATCGGCTGTGACTGGTTCAAGCACAATGGGACTTGCGGCTGGTTGCTCCCGGCAGGGTGAGGTAGGTTCGTTAGTCACAATACTCTTCTTTAAACGCCAGGGCCTCATCCTTCACCGATTTGTTGACCGCCGGCTGGTAGGTGATGCTGGTGCGGGTACTCACGGTTGGCGACTGATAATCTTCATCGATCCGGCGGATCAGGTACGTTTGCTGATCGATCCAGAGCTGGGCCTTCTTCTTGCCCCACACTACGGCTTCCAACTGGTAGCAGGGCTGACCGTCCTGCGTAGCCTTGCCGATCAGCTTCACCGATTGCAGTTTCTTTGGGTCCCAACTGGCTTTGATGGGCTCGCTGAGGAGCATGCCGGGAATTTTGCGGGCTGCCGTACCGGAGCCTTCCGAAATTGCGGTCAGAGCCGCTCCCAGCGACGGTTCGTGGGTAGCACTCCGGTCTTTGTGCTGCGACTTCAGCATCCGTGTACTTTTACCGTCCGACACCACCAGATAGCAGGTCTTGCGGTTGGTAAACATCACCGATTTGGATTGTTCGTACCGGAATTTAAACCGATTGGCTGAGCGGACAAACGCCGTTTCAAAGTTCAGTGATGTGGTATGGTTGGGTTCTTTATCCCCTTTATCGGTGTACCAGGTCGTAACGGTTCCGGCATCCTGATAAGTCTGCGCCGTAGTGTAGGCTTTCCGCATCCGGTCGTAGATCTGTTCGGCGGTGGGCTGCTGGCGATTGGCCGAAATGCCGGCCAACAAAACCAGAGAAATAAGAATTCCTTTGTTCATACCAGTCGGTTTGGGTTAAATAAATTACGACCCCAATTTACTCAATTGATGCTAATCGGATGCTGACCGCGTGCTTGTGGGCCTGCAACGATTCAGCATCGGCCATTGCTTCTATTGTCTTTCCTAAACGCTGCAAGCCGTCTGGGGTGATGGATTGAATCGTAATTTTCTTCACAAAGCTATCCAGCGATACGCCACTGTATGCGCGGGCGAAGCCGTTGGTGGGTAGCGTATGATTTGTGCCGGAGGCATAATCACCGGCCGATTCGGGGGTGTAGTTGCCCAGAAAGATGGAACCGGCATTCACAATACGCTCCGCTACCGCTTCGGCGTTCTCTACACTCAGGATCAGGTGTTCGGCGGCATACTGATTCAACAGGTCGATGGCTTCGTCTTCGCTCTCAACCAGAATTGCCTTGCTGTTAGCAATGGCCCTGACAGCTATATCCCGGCGCGGCAGGTTCTCCGTCTGCGTAGTCAGCACCAGGTTTGTGTTCATTATCAGTTTCTTGCTGGTGGAAACCAGTAGCACCTGACTATCAATGCCGTGTTCAGCCTGCGAGAGCAGATCGGCGGCTACAAAAGCGGGAATGGCCGTATCGTCGGCATAAACGGCTACCTCCGACGGCCCGGCCGGCATATCAATGGCAATGCCTTCTTTGGCCACCAGCATTTTAGCCGCCGTCACGTACTGATTTCCCGGTCCGAAGATCTTGTACACCTGCGGCACGGTTTCGGTACCGTAGGCCATTGCCGCAATGGCCTGCGCTCCCCCCACCCGGAACACCCGGCGGATACCAACCAGATGGGCCGCAAACAAGATGGCGGGGTGGTTGCTCGGCGTACACAGAATCACCTCGCGGCAACCGGCCAGTTGGGCTGGTATACCCAGCATCAGGACCGTCGAGAACAGTGGAGCCGTGCCGCCGGGTATGTATAACCCCACTTTTTCGATACCGACACTTTTGCGCCAGCAGGTCACGCCCGGCATGGTTTCGATCTTTTCGACCGGCTGCCGCTGGGCTTCGTGAAACGTCCGTATATTTTCGGAGGCCTGCCGGATGGCGGCTTTCAGGTCTTCGCTGAGGTGAGCCTGGGCATTGGCCAGATCGGCTTCTTCCAGCACTAAACCCTGCTCCGACAAATCCACATGATCAAATTTCAGGGACAGTTCCTGCAGAGCACGGTCACCGTTACGCCGTACCTGCTCCAGAATGGGAGCCACTACCTGTTCAATCTGGTCGGACCGTTGCACCGGCCGCGCCAGCAGCGCCGGCCACTCCAGGCGGGCGGGGAAGGGGATAATGTTCATAATGATGCATGATGAATGATAAATGATGAATGCGTGGTGCGCGTTTATCATTTATCGTTCATCGTTATTCAGTTTATCATTTTCTCAATTGGAATGACCAGAATGCCCTGGGCACCGGCGGCCCGGATGGCCTCGATGTTTTCCCAGAAATCGTTTTCGTTGATGACGGAATGGACAGAGCTCCAGCCTGACATAGCCAGGGGAACTACCGTTGGGCTCTTCATGCCGGGTATCAGTCGAATGATGTTCGGGATGGCGTCGTTGGGGGCATTCAGCAGGATATACTTATTGTTTTTGGCGGCCTGCACGGCTTTGATGCGGAACAGGAGCTTCTCCAGAATGATCTGGTGCTCCTTGTTCAGCCGGCTGCCGGCAATCAGTATGGCTTCGGAGCGGAAGATGGTTTCGACCTCCTTTAGCCCGTTACTGAGCAGGGTACTGCCCGAGCTGACAATATCGCAGACGGCTTCGGCCAGCCCAATACTCGGCGCAATTTCCACCGAACCACTAATCTCGTGGATAGTGGCCGTTACCCCCTGCTCCGACAGGTAATTGCCCAGCAGGCGGGGGTAGGAGGTCGCAATATTTTTGCCGTTCAGGTCGGCAATACTGTTCCAGCTCTCGCTTCTGGGTATAGCAATGGACAGGCGGCATTTGGAAAAGCCCAGCCGGTGGACCGTCTGCACGTTCCGGGCCGATTCTACCGCTACGTTCTCGCCCACAATGCCCAGGTCGGCTACGCCGTCTTCTACATAGCCCGGAATATCGTCGTCGCGTAGAAAGAGGAACTCCGCCGGGAAATTAGACGAAACAGATTTGAGCTTGCCGGTACCGTAATCGAACCGGATGCCACATTCTTTAAAAAGCTGGTACGAATCTTCGCTGAGCCTGCCGGATTTTTGCAAGGCAATACGAATCAGGGTAGTCATATGCGGTTTGGCGTTTGAAAAAGTACCGGATGCCCGTAGGGCAGGCGGTAAAGCGAAAGAAAACAGGCGGGTGCCGGCAGTTAGCCGTGCAGAAAACCATACAGATGGCAATGTCGGAAGGGGAGAAGCAGCGCCTGAAAAATCATGCTGCAAAGGTAGGCGTACCGGCGGTTATATGCAATACTCCGGTTAATATGCCCGCTGGGAGTGGTTTTGTCTCTTAAACAAAGAACGGGTGCAGACCACTTCCGTCTGCCTGAACAACCGGGTCACGGGCTGACCCATTGCGAACCTGGAAACCTGGTGAATAGATTGTTTGTAAACGGATGGTGCCGGGTCAGGGGGCAATGGGACGGGCCTCCAGCCATTCCCGGCGGAACCGCATGACCAGTTCGTTGAGCTCATCAATGGCCGACGGCTTGGTGATGTACATATCGGCCCGCAGGTGTCTGGCCGTAGACTTATCCATCTCGTCGTCAGACGTGCTGTAGATCACAATGGGAATATCCTGGTACGCGATATTGCCCCGCATGGTTTTCAAGACTTCCCAGCCGTCCATTCGGGGCATATTAATATCCAGCAAAACCAGATTGGGCCGGGCCGCTTTTCGGCTGAGCGTGTCGAGGAATTCTACCCCATCACTGGCAAACTCCACCCGGCAGCCCGGAAAGCTCTCCCGGAAAGCAAGCTGGAGAAAAAAGCGGTCGTCCTCATCATCATCGGCAACCATGACAAGCGGATTCTTATTCTCCATGGTTATGGGCGGTTTAAAAGTTAAATCTAAAACATAATTCTGTCTTCTGCAAACAAATCAGGAAATGGTACGAGCAGCCGTTCTGATGGACCGCTTCATCATTTAGTTGTATTTAAGTCAACCCTTACGAACATAGGTTGTTGACTACACATTTGGCATTTTTTTGTCTTAACACCAATGACAGTTCCAAAAGGTAAATTAATTCCCATTGGCGGGAGTGAGGCCCGGGAGCCTGGCGAAGAGGCTACCAACAGTGAGTTGCGGCAGCCTGACTTTTTTCGATCCGGTGTGCTGAAAAGCTTCCTGAATGAGATACATAAAAAAAATCCCCGAATTGAAGTAATACCGGCCGCTTCCGAAATTCCGGCCGAAATGGGCGCTCAATATAAGAACGCATTTGCTAAACTGGGCGTAAAAAATGTCCATGTCATGCAGCTAACCAGTGCGGAAGATGCCAATAAACCCGGCAATCTCGAACGCCTGAATAAGGCCGATGCGGTGCTGTTTACCGGGGGAGATCAAACCACCCTGATTGAAAAGCTGCTGGATACCGAATTAATCAGACACCTCCAGAAACAGTACGAGGAACGGGATTTTACCATTGCGGGTACCAGTGCCGGAGCAGCCGCCATGTCCAGGTTTGCCATTAAAGACGGAAAAAGCGCAGAATCCCTGATTAAAGGCGTGGTGGAGACCGAAAAAGGCTTGTCTTTGCTGCCGGGTGTTATTCTGGATACTCATTTTATGGAACGGGGGCGATTGCCCCGGTTAACCGAAGCCCTCCTTCGCAATCCGGGACTGGTTGGCGTTGGACTCTGTGCCGATACGGGGCTGGTCATTACTGAAGGGAACAAACTCCGGGCGATTGGCTCAGGCGGTGCGTTTGTGGTGCTGACCGATGAGTCTAAATACACCAACTACCACAAGGTACCGGAAATGGAATCGATCTATCTCGACAACCTGAAGGTGCATATTCTGGCCAACGGTGCCGGTTTTCTCCTGAAGGAGCGCCGATTCATCCCCAGCGACCCGGTCAGCGAAACAAAATAAACCAAACGGCCGGTTCTAAAAAGAAACGGGCCAGTCGCATGGTCTGGCCTGTATTTTTATAAACAGAACTGCCGGCAGAGCCGCTGTTTGCCCAGAACCTGGGTCTGCGCTTAAAGGTGTCAGAAACTGACGGTTGTTTTCGTTTAAGCGGTAGCAGCCCAGGATTCGTTACGCAGGCGTTTGCCCAACACGGAATCCGGGGCATTTTTGCAAATGGTGGCAGGGTGACCCCTGATTGTGTTTCAATGATTTGCGTCGAATTATTTATTTTTCAGAACCTGATTAGTAAACGCAACGGGACCAATCTTCGACCATTCTGCCTGTTTAAAGTAAGGGAACGGTCCCTAGGGGGAGTCCTCTTTTCGGTAAGGCTTTCTGTTCAGACCTGATGCTCTTGCTGTTGCGGAGCGGAACCTTGCGTATCCAGACCCCGCCGGTGCTGTTACCAATGCCCGTGACGGCTGCTTCATTGCCGCCATCGGTAAGACAATCTGCTTGTCTGATCCGTTTGCTTTCTTCAGGGAATGGTAAATCCGGGACCCGGCACTTTTCTGCGGTCTGCCAGGCCATCCGATGCCTGTTTTACTGGTTGTTGAGTAATTTTAATCCGCCCAAAAGCGTACACTCATTGTCCTCGATATACCGGCCTGTCTATACTGTTTACTTAAATGGTCAAGTTGCAACAGTCAACAGATTTTCCAACGTTCGGTTTTTCCTGATTCGGCGGGAAGGCGACAACAACGGTACGACGTATGATTTTACTCAACGATTATTTACGGTACCCAGCCTTAATTTCGCATCTGACCGGGGCCGATACCTACACCTGGCTCTCATTACGCAACGGAAAAAAAGTGTGGCTCTCCAAACCAATCTGTTTTTTTGAGAAACGAGCACCGGTTGCCGGTCCGCCTGATAGCTTAAGTTGTTTTTTTTTCACTACCTGCAGGTGGGCTTTCAGGTCTACCGTACGAAATGCACCAAAATCTGCCGGTAGCCATACACCTTTCTTAGAATTATTGTGGTTCGAGGTAAACTGTTCAGGCGCTCTATTGAATAGGGTGCCTGATTTTATATGATAACGTATACACATTAAGGTTAGAAAAAGTCAATTAAAAATAGCTTAAAGTCTAGTAAACGATTAACTGTAGTTGCGTAAAAATTGGTTGGAAAAAAAAAAGTCCGTACAGGAACAAAAATTCTATAGTTATTGTAGGGTTTGCATTGGAAGTTTCTGGATTATTTCCAATATTTGTCAGGGGAACTGGATTTATTCAGGATTTCTGCCTACCGTAACCGCCAGAGCTAGTGATAGCCTCTCCAGATTCAGCAAAGCTTAAGGGCTCACCTGACTCTTTTCGTAAAGCAGCCGGTGTTCTATGATGGCCGGTCAAATCGAACATAAATTGCTCGGATCATCGTAAATCTGTCTGTCAGACAGACTGGATCGGAACTGTATACGCCATCTATTCTAAGGGGATAATGGAATAGGACAGCTCCGGATTATTGGTCATTCAAAAGAAGGAGAACAGCGTATAAACACTTATAACTAATGCGTAACGGTTATCTTGCCCTCGTTGCAGAACAGACTGATGAGAATTCAGTCCACATTCCCGGCTTCGATTTCAGTGAGCCTTCTTCTTACCCCATCGTGGTATATCCGTCCGGTATGAAACTGCTGGAATTCCTGTCTAAACAGACCAAAGCTTCGTTTCCGGAGTATATCGTACTGGATCTCGGGCAAGTCGCCGACGAGGACCTGGAAGCGATCCGGATTCTGAAAGCCGACGAGCGGTTCCGGGCCATTCCGGTACTGACCCGCCGGTTGACCAGCTCCCGCCGGTCTATATACCATGTAGAGGCTTCAAGTCAGAAGTCCTTACCGTTCGTACCCTACCAGTAGCCCTCTGTTCGCTACATGCTGCTGGATTAGATAACCCCAGCTTCATACGTTCGAAATCCTATCATAGGTTGTTGTAGTAACGAACCAGTTTTGCCAGGTCGGCCGCCGACCGGTAGTCGGGGTTAGCAGTCTTCAGATAGGCTTCTATCTGCGGGCGTTTGTCGGCCATTACCTCCAGCACGGCTCTTCGGCCGGGCGAAAGCTTTTGTACCTCCTGACCGGTTGCCAAATACCACTCCGTCCGTTTAACCAATTCGTCATCCTTCGTTCCTACATTCAGGGCCGGATTATAGTTTGCTTTTTTGACAAAGATGGAATGATGGGCCAGCAGGCTCAGCTTGCCGTCGACCAGTTTTTCAAAGAAGCCCCGGACTGGAACGGCCTTCCCGGCATACTCCCTGACATTTACAAACCGGCGGTTGCCGGCATCCGGATAACGTACCGAAAACTCTTTTACCTGATCGGCTTTTACCGCCCGCACGTCTTTGTAGCCGGCCAGGAACTCTACTTCGCCGGCCAGCAAGTCTAGTCGCACCGCTACCTGATCGAGCGAGTCGAGTGGCGGAGCGCCCGGGGCCTGAATGGTTCGGTAGAACGTCACCTGACCGCTATGCCAGGCGGTGTCCAGGTAATTGGTACCCAGGCGCTTTCCGGGTTCGCCCTTAAAACCAAACACCGTGTTGTTTTGCTGAATCCGGAAACCTTCCCGGTTAATCTGGTCGCGGGTAGTCTCCAGCATCGGCGATTGCTGAGCCCAAAGTTTAGTAGCCAGGAATAGCAGTACGAATAGTGCCCTGTTTTTTATATGCATAGTCCAAATTTAACAGACTTTGCGTTGGGTAATTCGCAATTTCAGTACTATTTTATTTGGTATACTGCGGTTATTGGCGGACATTCATGTATTTTTGGTCTGATCACTACCCAAAAAATGCCTGATTATTTATGAGAAAACGCTTTTTGACGCTCCTGCTGGCTGCCGGTCTTGCCCTGCCCGCCTGGGCGCAGGTGACGTTTCCGCGCAACGGGGTCTACGACGAACGCCCCGGCCTCTATGCCTTCACCAACGCTACCATTGTGGTTGATCCACAAACTACCCTCGACAACGCTACCCTGCTGATCCGCAACGGCATCATCGAAGCCGTAGGCAAGGATGTTAAGTTGCCCGCCGGTACGGTGGTCACCAATCTCCAGGGCAAACGCATCTACCCGGCACTGATCGACCTGGAATCAACTTACGGCATGCCGGAGATCAAACGGACGGCCGGGCAGAGCTTCCGCACGCCCCAGCAGCACGAGTCCACCAAAAAAGGGGCGTACTACTGGAACCAGGCCATCCAGCCGGAAACCGATGCCGGCGCTTTGTTCAAGGTAACCGAACAAAGCGCCGACGAATTGCGCAAGCTGGGTTTCGGTGCCGTGCTGACCCACCACCACGACGGTATTGCAAGAGGCAACGGTGCCCTGGTGTCGCTGGCCGACGACCGCGAAAACATGGTGATGCTACGGGCGGGCGTTTCGGCGCATTACTCGTTTAGCAAAGGAACCTCCACGCAGGCTTATCCCAACTCGCCGATGGGTTCGGTGGCGTTGCTGCGGCAGGCTTTTTACGATGCCGACTGGTACAAACGGGGCGGCTATAAAGAGCAGGCCAACCTCTCGCTCGATGCATTAAGCAAACAAAAAACGCTCCCCCAGATTTTTGAAGCGCCTGATAAATTCGGCATTCTGCGGGCCGATAAGATCGGTGATGAGTTTGGCATTCAATTTATTATCAAAGGTTCCGGCGATGAATACCAGCGGCTGGACGAAGTGAGAGCCACCGGGGCTTCGCTGATTCTGCCCCTCGTGTTCCCGCAGGCCTACGATGTAGAAGATGCCTGGGATGCCGATAATGTGTCGCTGGCCGAACTCAAGCACTGGGAGATGGCCCCCGCCAACGCCGGTATGCTGGCTAAGGCTAATGTGCCGTTTGCGCTGACCTCGGCGGGCTTGCGCAACAAGGCGGAGTTCTGGACCAATCTCCGCAAAGCCATCGAGTACGGTTTGCCCGAAACCAAAGCGCTGGAGGCTCTGACCACCGCGCCGGCCCGGCTCATTAAAGCCGATGATCTGCTGGGAACGCTGCAGAAAGGTAAACTGGCCAACTTCATCATTACCTCGGGGAATCTGTTTAGCGCCGATAATATCATCTACGAAAACTGGATTCGTGGCAACCGACACATTGTTAACGACAAAAACGTGGCCGACCTCCGGGGCACCTATGGGCTGACCATCGGCGACCAGAAGAACCTGAAACTGCTGATTACCGGTAAATCTCCCGAGAAGCCGGAGTACCAGATTACGGTAAACGATACGATGAAGCTGACACCGAAAATAGCCGTCAGTAACGACCTGCTATCGATTCAGGTGCAGTTGGACAAAAAGCCTGGCACCGGCACCACCCGCCTGACCGGCTACCGCGAGACCGGTACCCTGCTGAAAGGCGACGGCACCCTGCCCGACGGCACGCCGGTGAAGTGGACCGCCACGCTATCGCAGCCCTACCAGCCCGCAGTTGCCAAAGCCGATACCAGCAAACCAGCGCAGCCCGAGATTGGAAAAATACTGTACCCGTTTGTGGGCATGGGAAATCCCGAAAAGCCAAAGGCCGAAACCCTCCTGATCCGGAACGCAACCGTCTGGACCAACGAAAAAGACGGTATCCTCGGCAGCACCGATGTGCTGGTGCAGAACGGCAAAATTGCGCAGGTGGGCAAGAACCTCACCGCTCCGGCCGGCGCTAAGGTCATCGACGGTACGGGCAAACACCTGACCAACGGCATCATCGACGAACACTCGCACATTGCCCTGTTCTCCGTGAACGAAGGCGGGCAGAGCAGTTCGGCCGAGGTGCGGATGGGCGATGTGGTGAACTCCGACGATATTAACATCTACCGCCAACTGGCGGGTGGCGTCACATCATCACAACTGCTGCACGGCTCAGCCAACTCTATTGGGGGGCAGTCGGCGCTGGTGAAGCTGAAGTGGGGTGAGTCGCCGGAGAACATGCTGATTAAGGGAGCCGACGGCTTTATTAAGTTTGCCCTGGGCGAAAACGTGAAGCAGTCGAACTGGGGTATTGCCAACCCGACCCGTTTTCCGCAGACCCGTATGGGTGTAGAGCAGGTATACTTCGACCATTTTGTGCGGGCGCGTGAGTACGACAACGCCTGGAAGAAATACAATGCCCTGCCGGCCAAAGAAAAGCTGAACGCCGTGCCGCCCCACCGCGACATTGAGCTGGATGCCCTGGCCGAAATCCTGAACAAAAAGCGGTTTATCACCTGCCACAGCTACGTGCAGTCGGAGATTAACATGTTGATGAAAGTGGCCGATTCGCTGGGCTTCAAAGTAAATACCTTTACCCATATTCTGGAAGGCTATAAAGTAGCCGACAAAATGGCTAAACACGGGGCCGGCGGCTCGTCCTTCTCCGACTGGTGGGCCTACAAAATGGAGGTGAAAGACGCCATTCCGTACAATGCCGCCCTCATGCAGCGCGAAGGCGTGACGGTATCCATCAACTCCGACGATGCCGAAATGGCCCGCCGGTTGAACCAGGAGGCCGCCAAAACCGTCGAGTACGGTGGCATTGCCGAAGAAGATGCCTGGAAAATGGTAACCCTGAACCCCGCCAAACTGCTGCACCTGGATAACCGGCTGGGCAGTATCCAGCCCGGTAAAGATGCCGACCTGGTGCTCTGGAACAATAACCCCCTGTCGATTTACGCCCGGCCGGAGAAAACCATCATAGACGGAGCCATTTATTTCGACCTACAGGCCGAAGATCAGAAGCGGGACGTCATGCAGAAAGAACGTGCTCGTCTGATCCAGAAAATGCTGACTGCCAAAGCTGGTGGTGCGCCCACTCAGCGGGCTAACTTCCGCCGGGCCCGCATGTTCCACTGCGAAGACGTAGAAGGCGTAATGGCCGAAGGAGAGACGGAGAAATAGGTTTAACGTTTAAGGTTTGAAGTTTAACGGTTGAGCGAGCCACCTGGTGGTTTGGAACGGAGGTACGCTCTTTCGCTCTTTATAACATTCCCATGAAAAAGATTTTCACAACCATACTGGTTCTGGCCTCGCTGCAGAGTTTTGCCCAGAACCCGGCTCCGGCCCGGCCGCAGATCCGGCCAATTGCCCTGACCGGCGGTACCATTCATGTTGGTAACGGGCAGGTGATTAACAACGGTACTATCGTGTTTGACAAGGGTGTGATCACCGCCGTCGGCGACGCTACTACGCCCTTCGACCGGAACAATACCGATGTGTACACCCTGGCCGGCAAACACCTGTATCCGGGACTTATCTCGCCGGCCTCTACGGTCGGTTTGAAGGAAGTGGCATCGGTAAAGGCAACCGTCGATGATAGCGAAATTGGGGTGCTGAACTCGAACGTACGGGCCTTGATTGCCTACAATACCGACTCGGAAGTTATCCCGACCATTCGGAACAACGGGGTGTTGATTACGCAGGCCATGCCGTCGGGCGGTACCATCTCCGGCAGTTCGTCTATCATGCATACCGACGGCTGGAACTGGGAAGATGCCGTACTGAAGGCCGATGACGGGCTGTGGCTGAACTGGCCCAGCTACCTCTCGCGGGAGTTCAACATGGAGGATTTCTCGGCCGGTCTGAAGAAGAACGATAAGCGCAACGAAGCTATCGCCGTGCTGAAAGCGACCTTCGCCGATGCCAAAGCCTATAGCGAATTCAGCAGCGCAGACCCGATGAACCTGAAGCTGGAAGCCATGCGTGGCCTGTTTACCGGTGCCCGAAACCTGTACATCCGGGCCGGCTACGGCAAAGACATCGTGGAGGCCATCAAGTTTGCCAGAGAAATGGGCGTGAAGAAGCCGGTAATCGTGGGCGGTGATGAAGCCTACCGCGTGGTCGACTTTCTGAAAGAAAACAACATACCCGTTATTCTGAGCGAAGGGCATCGCCTGCCCAGCCGGCAGGATGAAGATGTAGATATGCCCTATAAGCTGCCGGGTATTCTGCAAAAAGCCGGAATCCTGGTTAGCCTGAGCTACCCCGACGAATGGTGGCGGACGCGTAACCTGCCTTTTCTGGCCGGCACAGCCGCCGGCTTCGGCATCGTCGACCGGGAAGAAGCCTTAAAACTAATTACGGCCAACAGTGCCAAAATCATGGGTATCGACAACCTGGTGGGCACGCTGGAGAAAGGCAAACAGGCCACCCTGTTCGTCTCCAAAGGCGACGCCCTCGACATGCGCACCAACGTTGTGGAGATGGCCTTTATTCAGGGTCGCAACGTTAATCTGGACGACAAGCATAAGCGCCTGTACGAGAAGTACCAGGAAAAGTACGGCCACAAGCGGCCTTTGGCGGAGCGTAAGTAGGGTTCAGCCGAAACGTCGGACCGCTCCGGCCGGCTGAGCCGCGCCAGTGGCTAAAAATGCTGGCGCACTCAAGTTAGCCGGGGTCGCCTAGCCACTATCGCGGCTCAGCCGGCCGGGAGGCTGGCTGGTACAATCAAAAGCGAGCCGATGACGTATCGGCTCGCTTTTTTTTAGAACTTTGCGGGATTTTAATCACTTACCAGTAACCGCCAGCGCATGATTCGTATCTTCCAGTTGGACGAAACTGCCGTTCGCAAAGTAAAAGACCTGGATTCTTTTTCCGATACTGAGCATACCCTGTGGGTGGACCTCCAGAATCCGTCGGGCCAGGAAATCAAAAGCGTAGAGGAAAAGTTCGACGTCGATTTTCTCACCCAGCAGGAGCAGTCGGAGATTGAAAGCAGTTCCCGCTACATCGAGGAGGATGAGTACCTCATTGCCAATTCTAACTTCCTGATTCCGAATAAAGAGCACCGGTACATCAACGTACCCGTCAGCTTCATGCTGAAAGACGATGTACTGTTTACGTATCGCAACGCCGACCTGAAATCCTTTGCCGATACCGTCAAGAAAATTAAATCCCGGCGGGCCTCGTTCAGCGATGGTGCCCAGATCCTGATCAACATCTTTGAATCCCGCATCGACTACGACGCCGACCTGGTGGAGATGGTGGCGCAGGAAGTAAAGGCCATTAACAAACAACTGGACCTGGACGCGCAGCTGGACCGCGAGATGCTCTTAAAAATAAACGATTACCAGGAACTGACCATGTCGATCCGGGAGAATATTGTGGATAAGCAGCGGGTAATCTCATCTATGATCCGCAGCGACGGCTGGTTTAACGATGCCGAACAACTCCGGCTGCGAACGCTGATCAAAGACATAAACTCCCTGATCGATCATACCAATTTCATCTTTGAGCGGCTGGAGTTTCTGCAGGATACCTTTTTAGGTTTGGTTAATCTGGAACAGAACCGGATCATCAAAATATTTACCGTCGTTTCCATTGTTTTTTTACCGCCGACTTTAATTGCCAGCATTTATGGCATGAACTTCGATATAATGCCGGAACTCCATATGTCGTTCGGTTACGGTTTTGCGCTGGCGCTTATGTTTTTGTCTTCTCTGGTTACACTATACATTTTTAGAAAAAAGAAATGGTTATAATGTCTAGTGCTACCGAAAATGAAAAAGCAATGTATACTGTAAAATAGACTGGCTGTAAGTACGTTGCCGGTAAAAAACTTGTAGAATCTGGATCGAAAAAAAAGTAAAAGGCTACCGGCTCAGGCCGAACTCGGAGCTGCTTATCTTCAGCGAACAACCCTAAGCCCGGCACCACATACTCAGATTTGGACCAAAGCCGTTGGTCATTGGCGTTCTTTGCCGTATTTTGGGCAATTGCTAAAAGCCGCCGGTCGGCTTCCGAATTGCTTATGGCGTCCTTACCCGAGACGTATCTACCCATCGGTATTGTTGGTTTACTCAATCAGGCTCCCTTCGGAACGCTGATTTTTACCGGATCCGACCCCTCCGGAACCCTGGCTGCGTATAAACTGACTTTTGCCAATCAAACGGCGGCCTGGCTCCTGGGTAAGCCGGTTGATAGCCTGCCTGGCCTGTTGCTGCGTGATATTGTACCCTCTGCCATCGATCTGTCGCGCCATAACCTGCTCCGGTCCCAGTACGTTGGGCAGCCGGTGCATTTTGTGTGGCTGAACCAGGATGAAAGCAGCCTGAAAACCCGCTGGCTGGAAGCTTCTTTTTCGGAGATTGAGCAGGGGATTGCCATGTACCTGCGCGATGTTACCGACCAACACCCGGTCAGGAGCAGCAGCCGTACAGAAGTAGAACTGTTACGGGCGGTTATCAACAACTCGCTGAACGGCCTGATGCATTGTGAAGCTATTCGGAATGAAGCAGGGAGCATCGTTGATTTCCGGATCAACATCCATAACCAGTCGATGACCGGCCTGACCGGTGTGCCGGGCTCTACCGCCCGAGTAAACACCTTTACGGCCCTGGATCCCTACGTAATCTCCTCTGGCCTGCTGGCCGGATACAGCCGCGTAGCCGACACCGGCGAACCGCTGCGGGTATCTTACTATTATGAGCCGATTGACCGCTGGCTTGATGTATCGGCCGCCAAACTGGACGACGGTATTGTGGTGTCGCTGGTAGATATTACAATGGCCCGGCAGGCGGTGCGGGAAAAAAAGCAGAATGCCGAGTGGCTCGCCAAACTCTACAACAGTTCCATCAACGGCATTGTCATTCTGCGGGCGGTGCGCAACGAGCAGGGGCAGATTATTGATCTCGTGTACCAGCAGATAAACCGGGTGGCCGAACGTATTCTGGGTTATACAGCCGATTTTATAATTGGCCGGCAAATTCTGGAAATGTTTCCCGCCGTGAAAACCACGGGTGTTTTCGATCAGTACGTACACACGATCGAAACCGGCGAACACAAGCGCGTTGAACTTCATTACCCGTTCGATGGACTACAGGTGTGGTTCGACCTGTCGTTCCAGAAACTCGAAGACGGTATCGTGATCAGTTTTCTGGATATAACGCCCATCAAGCAGGCCTCTGTCCGGTTAGCACAACAGGCGCAGCTGCTGAACAGCATTCTGGATGGCTCCCTCAGCGCCATTCTGTGGCTGACCGCGATCCGTAACGAAGCCGGTGCGGTGGAAGACTTCCGGATCGAAACGGCCAATCAGGCAGCCAGTCAATTACTGAAAACCCCGCTGGACGGCCTTATTCAGCAACGTGTGCTGCCCTTATTTCCGGGTGTATTTTCGGCCGGTTTGTTTGATCGGTTCCGGCGTGTGCTGGAGATAAACCAGGCCGAACGCTTCGAACAGGCTTATCAGGCCGACGGACTCAATGGCTGGTATGATGCCTCGGTCACCAAACTCGATGATGGCGTGGTGCTCACCATTCAGGAAATTACCGATAAAAAGCTGGCTCAACTTCAGTTGGAGGAATCAGTGCAGCGCCTGAAACGATCGAACGAAAACCTGGAGCAGTTTGCCTACGTGGCATCTCATGACCTGAAGGAGCCGCTGCGCAAAATCTCCGCGTTCGGTGATGTGCTGCAAAATCAGTTTGGTCACGAACTCAGTTCACAGGGGCAGGACCTGATCCGGCGGATGCAGCAGGCCGCCGACCGGATGAATGCCCTCATCCGCGATCTGCTGTCTTACTCCCGGCTGGCGACCCAGCCTAAAAGCTTTGACCTGGTGAATCTGCAGGATGTGGTCCAGGATGTGCTGACAGACCTCGAACAGGTGATCCGGGAAAAAGAAGCCGACATCCACGTAGCCGATTTACCCACGGTAGTAGGCGACCGGTCGCAACTGGGGCAGCTTTTCCAGAACTTACTGAGCAACGCCCTGAAGTTTGTAGCTGCCGGTACCATTCCACGCATTCAGATCACCTGTGAAACGGCTGCTGGAGAGGGGCTTCCGACAGGGGCTGCTTTATCGACCGGTGAGCGGTATTGGAAAATTGCCGTAACCGATAACGGCATTGGCTTTGACCCCAAATATGCCGACCGGATTTTTGAGGTGTTCCAGCGACTGCACGGCCGCGGCCACTACGAAGGCACCGGCGTAGGCCTGGCCATCAGTCGGAAAGCAGCCGAAAACCACCAGGGCACCATTACGGTCGATAGTCGGCCCGGCCACGGAACTACCTTCTACGTGTACCTGCCGCAGGGCCAATAACTGGCCTGCTTCTAAAAATAAGAAATTTTTTTACCGTATTTGTAATATATCTCAAAAATTGTGTAAGTTTAACACATAAATAGTGTGGTTTAGACACAATTGTTCCTTAGCTAACGTTTATGACGGGTTATCAGCACAGCAGCCGGATTCTGGTAGCGCTTGATTGTATCATCTTCGGTTTTGACGGTGAAGCGCTTAAATTGCTGCTAATCAAGCGAAATTTTGAGCCTGAATCGGGTAAATGGTCGCTGATGGGCGGTTTCCTGAATGATGATGAAGACCTGCACGATGCTGCTACCCGCATCCTGTTTACGCTGACCGGTCTGCAGAACAACTACCTGGAGCAACTGCAAACGTTCGGCGCGGTCAACCGCGACCCGGTTGAGCGTACCCTATCAGTCGTGTACTACTCGCTGGTGAATATCAACGATCAGGACCCATTGGCGCTAAAGACTCATAACGCGTCCTGGATTGATCTGGATAGTAAGCCTGCGCTTATTTTCGACCATGACCAGATGGTGGATGCTGCCCTTCGGCAGTTGCGCTACAAAGCCGCCCTGTACCCGATTGGCTTTGAACTGCTGCCCGAGAAGTTTACCGTTCCTCAATTGCAGAAACTGTACGAGGCTATTTATAACGTAAAGCTCGACCGCCGGAATTTTAGCCGCAAGATCATGGCTACCGAACTGCTGTTGGGTACGGGAGAAAAAGACGCCAGCTCAGTTACCAAAAAGGCCCAATTGTTCAAGCTCAATCAGGAGAAATACCAGAACTACCTGAGTGGCTACCAGTCTTTTCTGCCTGAATTTACCGAGTTGTCTTTATCATAAAATGAGCTGATCGTTTATCCTCAGCTTCTCGCATAAGGTTGAAAAATGTACTTAGTCATGCAAAATCAATATGTTATTGGGGTTGACTTTGGCACCGATTCCGTACGGGCGCTGCTGGTCGATACCCAGACGGGGCAGGTGGCCGGCACGCACGTACACGAGTACAGCCGCTGGAAACAGGGTCTGTACTGCAATCCAGCTCAGTCGCAGTTCCGGCAGCACCCGCTCGACTACCTCGAAGGGCTCGAAGCCAGCATCAAAGGAGCGCTGGCCAATGCCCTTACCGACGTTCGGCCGCAGGTTGTCGGTATTTCAATCGACACGACCGGCTCAACGCCCGGCCCGGTCGACGAAACCGGTCTACCCCTGGCCCTGCGCCCTGACTTTGCCGAGAACCCGAACGGGATGTTCATTCTCTGGAAAGACCACACGGCCAATGCCGAAGCCGAAGAAATCAACCACCTGGCGCACCACTGGGATACGGATTACACCAAATATGTCGGTGGCATTTATTCCTCGGAGTGGTTCTGGGCCAAGATCCTGCGGACGTTGCGGGTGGATGAGGCTGTTCGGCAGCACGCTTTTTCGTGGATTGAACACTGCGACTGGATGTCGGCGGTACTGACCGGAAACACCAACCCGCTGACGCTCCGGCGGTCGCGCTGCGCAGCCGGCCACAAAGCGCTCTGGCACAGTGAATTCAACGGCCTGCCCTCCAACGAATTTCTGACCCGGCTCGATCCGCTGCTGGGTGGTCTCCGCGACCGGCTTTACACGGATTCCTACACCTCCGATCAGGCAATGGGCACCCTCTCGGCCGAATGGGCGGAGAAGCTGGGCCTCTCAACCGACGTGGTGATTGGTATTGGGGCCTTCGATGCGCACATGGGAGCCATAGGTGCCGAGATTGAACCGTATGCATTTGTGCGCATTATCGGCACGTCTACCTGCGATATTCTAATGGCCCCTAATGAAGAGATCGGTCACCAGCTCATCCGGGGAATCTGCGGGCAGGTGGATGGCTCCGTTGCACCCGGTATGCTGGGCCTGGAAGCGGGGCAATCGGCGTTTGGCGATGTATACGCCTGGTTTGCCCGGCTAATCACCGGACCTGTACGCGATCTGCTGGGCAATGAAGCGGCTGATACGTTGTCGCGCCAACTGATTCCGTACCTGTCGGAGCAGGCGGCTCAACTGCCCGTTACGGAAAAAGACCCCGTAGCGCTGGACTGGATCAACGGTCGCCGAACCCCCGACGCCAATCATACGCTTAAGGCGGCCATGGCAGGGCTGAATCTCGGCACCGATGCCGCTAAGGTATTTAAGGCGCTTGTGGAAGCCACTGCTTTCGGCTCGCGGAGTATTGTCGAGCGGTTTATCGAGGAAGGCGTTCCGATTAAAAAAGTAATTGCCATTGGTGGGGTGGCTAAAAAGTCGCCGTTTGTGATGCAAACCTTGGCCGATGTGCTCAACAAACCCATTCAGGTAGCGCAGGCAGATCAGGCCTGTGCGCTGGGGGCGGCCATGTGCGCGGCCGTTGCGGCCGGGGTGCATCCGTCGCTGGAAGCCGCTCAGCGGGCTATGGGTTCCGGCTTCGATGCCGAATATACGCCCCGTCCGGAGCAGGTAACCGTCTACGACACACTGTACCGAAAATACCGCCAATTGGGTCGCTTCGTTGAGGAGCAATTCACACATGCGCAGGCGTTAACGGAAGCTGTTTAAGCAACTGAAACACTGTTATCAACCAACCTTTTTATCATTCATTGTACACGGAATGCTCAAGCAATTTGAAATCTGGTTTGTCACGGGTAGTCAGCATTTGTACGGGGAGGAAACGCTCCGGCAGGTGGACGCTCACTCACAGGTTATCGCGGAATTTTTTGACAAAGCGGCTCCCATACCGGCGCGGGTGGTGTTTAAGCCGGTTGTGAAAACGCCGGACGAGATTTACGCCATGTGCCAGGAGGCCAACGTAGCGCCCAACTGCGTCGGTATTGTCACCTGGATGCATACATTCTCGCCCGCTAAAATGTGGATTCGCGGGCTGACGGTCCTGAATAAGCCGCTGCTGCATCTGCACACCCAGTTTAACCGCGACATTCCGTGGGGCAACATCGACATGGATTTTATGAACCTCAACCAGTCGGCGCACGGCGACCGCGAGTTTGGGTTTATGATGTCCCGGATGCGCCAATCCAGGCCGGGCCTGAACCGCAAAATTGTGGTTGGTTTCTGGCAGGAAGATGCCGTGGTGCAAAAGATTGCCGCCTGGGCGCGGGTGGCCGTGGGCGCACATGAACTTAAAACCCTAAAGGTTGCCCGTTTCGGCGACAACATGCGGCAGGTAGCCGTAACGGAAGGGGATAAAGTAGCTGCCGAAATGACCTTTGGGATGTCGGTGAATACGTACGGCATCGGCGACCTGGTGGCCGTCATTAACCAGATTGCCGACGCGGATGTGGATCGGTTGGTTGCCGAATATGCCGACAGCTACACCCTCATGGCCTCGCTGCAGAAAGGCGGAGCGCAGCACAATTCCCTCCGCGACGCGGCCCGGATTGAACTCGGTATGCGGGCGTTTTTGCAGGACGGTGGTTTCGGTGCGTTCAGTGATACCTTCGAGGATTTGCACGGCATGAAGCAGCTGCCCGGTATTGCCGCCCAGCGCCTGATGGCCGACGGTTACGGCTTTGCGGGGGAGGGCGACTGGAAAACGGCGGCTTTAGTGCGGATTGTGAAGGTGATGGCTACCGGTTTGCCGGGTGGCAACTCGTTTATGGAGGATTATACCTATCATTTTGATCCGGCCAACCCCCTCGTATTGGGGTCGCATATGCTCGAAATTTGCCCGAGCATTGCGGCTGGTAAGCCGAGCTGCGAGATTCACCCGCTGGGCATCGGCGGTAAAGAAGATCCCGTTCGGTTAGTCTTTAACGCGACGGCCGGTCCGGCCATCAACGTATCACTGGTCGATATGGGAAATCGCTTCCGGCTGATCGTCAACGAGGTAGAAGCGGTGGACGTCGCCGAAGCCCTGCCGAAACTGCCCGTTGCCCGTGCGCTCTGGAAACCCATGCCCGATTTGGCCACCGGCTGCGCAGCCTGGATACTGGCCGGTGGAGCCCATCACACGGCCTACAGCCAGAACCTGACAACGGAACATATCGAGGACTTCGCCGACATTTTCGGCGTTGAACTCGTCGTCATCGACCGCAATACGAATTTACGTCAACTGAAAAACGAATTGCGCTGGAGCGAAGCAGCCTTTAGATAAAGAGTGAAAGAGCGAAAGAGTGAAATCGGATCGCAGCCGAGGACGGTCGCCGAAGCGGATTGAAAAATTGCTGACACAAACTTTTCGCTCTTTCACTCATTCACTCTTTACCCCTTACCCACATGAAAAAACAACTCACCTCACTTTTCCTCGCCACACTCAGCCTGAGTGCGCTGGCGCAAAACCGGGTGACGGTTAATGCCGATCAGGGGAAGACCGTCATCAGCCGGCATATATACGGTCACTTTGCGGAACACCTGGGCCGGTGCATCTACGACGGGTTTTACGTCGGAGAAGGCAATACCAGGATTCCGAACAAAAACGGGGTCCGGCTGGACGTTGTAGAGGCCCTGAAAAAGATGAAAATTCCGAACCTCCGCTGGCCGGGTGGGTGCTTCGCTGATACCTACCACTGGAAAGACGGCATCGGTCCGAAAGCCAAACGGCCGAAGATCGTGAATACCTGGTGGGGGGGGGTAACGGAGGACAATAGCTTCGGCACGCACGATTTCCTGAACATGTGCGAACTGCTGGGAACCGAGCCGTACCTGGCCGGGAATGTCGGCAGCGGTACGGTGCAGGACCTCAGCGACTGGGTGCAGTACGTCAATTTTCCCAGCAACAGCCCGATGTCGAACCTCCGGCAGCAGAACGGCCGTCAGGCTCCCTGGAACGTCCGCTACTGGGGAGTGGGCAACGAAGCCTGGGGCTGCGGGGGGAATATGACCGCCGATTATTACGCCAATATCTACCGCCAGTACGCTACGTTTATGGAGCCGAAGGTTGGTGACGAAAAAATCTTCCGGATTGCGTCGGGGGCCAGTTCCAATGATTTCAACTGGACCGAGACCCTGATGAAAAACATTCCCGGCAAAATGGTGGAAGGGGTGGCCCTGCACCATTATTCCACGTTTGGCTGGGGACCCAACGAGAAAGGGTCTGCCACCGAGTTTACGGAAACTGACTATGCCCATACCATGAACGAAGCCCTGAAAATGGACGCGTTCGTGCAGAAGCATTCGGAAATCATGGACAAGTACGACCCGCAGAAGAAAATAGCCCTGGTGGTCGACGAATGGGGGGCGTGGTACGAAGTTGAGCCGGGTACCAATCCCGGTTTTCTGTACCAGCAGAACACCATGCGCGACGCTGTTCTGGCCGGGGCCACGCTCAATATCTTCCACAAATACGCCGAGCGGGTTCGGATGGCAAATCTGGCCCAGGCTATAAACGTGCTCCAGGCGGTAATTCTGACCAAAGGCGAGAAGCTGCTGCTCACCCCCACGTACCACGTGCTGGAAATGTACAATGTACACCAGGATGCGACGATGCTGCCGGTCGATGTAAAGTCGGAAGACTACACAGTGGGTAATTATAAGCTCCCGGCCGTGTCAGTATCGGCCTCACGGGATAAAGCGGGCAAAACGCATATCTCAGTGGTAAACATCGACGCCGGTAAGCCACAGGAAATCACGGTAAACCTGAAGGGCATGAAAGCATCCGGCGTGACGGGACGCATCCTTACCTCCGCCAAAGTGCAGGACCACAACACATTCGACAACCCAGCCAAAGTGAAGCCTGTCGCCTTTACTGGTGCCCGGCTCAACGGCGATAACCTAACCGTTACCCTGCCGCCGGTTTCGGTGGTGGTGCTAGAATTATAAAGAGTGAAAGAGCGAATGGCTGACGCAAGCTTTTTGCTCCGCATTGCCAAGCCGATTTTTCTCTTTCGCTCTTTCACTCATTCACTCTTTAAACAATGTACAAGACCCTACAAGACGAATGCTACGAGGCCAATATGCAGCTACCGAAGCTGGGGTTGGTTCTGTTTACGTTTGGCAATGTGAGCGCTGTGGATCGTGACCGGGCAGTGTTTGCCATCAAGCCGAGTGGTGTGCCCTACGAGGCTTTACGGCCCGAGGATATTGTAATTTGTGATTACGACGCGCGGGTTGTGACGGGTACCATGCGCCCGTCGTCGGATACAAAAACGCACGCGCTGCTCTACAAAACCTGGGACGACATCGGCGGTATTACGCACACGCACAGTACCTACGCTGTTGCCTGGGCGCAGGCGGGCCTGGACATCCCAATTTTTGGAACCACCCACGCCGATCATACCCACCAGGATATTCCCTGTGCGCCCGTCCTGACCGACGAGATGATTCAGGGGGATTATGAATACGAAACCGGCAATCAGATCTTCGGGATCTTTGAACAGAAAGGGCTGTCGCACCAGGAGATGGAGATGGTGCTGCTGCAAAATCACGGGCCGTTTACCTGGGGCAAAACCGCCGAAAAGTCGGTGTACAATGCGGCAGTACTGGAGGAAGTGGCCCGTATGGCTTATCTGACGCTACAGATCAACCCCGAAACGCCCCGGATCAAAGACACGCTTCGGATGAAACATTACGAGCGCAAGCACGGCAAAAACGCGTATTATGGACAAGGCTGCTAAACAACCCTCTTGCGCAACCTGTACTGTCGCAAGGGGTACTGGTAATTACTAACCTGCCTGCATCGCATGAAATTCGCCCTAACCCTTATTTTACTGACTCTCTCCCTAACCGGCAGCTTTTCGCAAGACCGGCCGGCTTTGAAATTATGGTATAATAAACCCGCCGGCCAGGTGTGGGAAAATGCATTGCCCATCGGTAACGGCCGGCTGGGTGGTATGGTGTATGGTAATGTCGGGAAAGAAACCATTCAACTCAATGAGCATACCGTTTGGAGCGGCAGCCCCAACCGCAACGATAACCCCGACGCACTGGCAGCCTTGCCCCAGATCCGGCAGTTGATCTTCGATGGTAAGCAGAAAGAAGCCGAACAGCTCGCCAACAAAGCCGTGATCTCGAAGAAGTCGCACGGGCAGATGTTCCAGCCCGTGGGCAATCTCCACCTGACCTTCGAGGAGCATACAAATTACACCAATTACTACCGGGAGCTGGACATTGAACAGGCCGTAGCCAAAACGACCTATACCGTCGGCGATGTGACCTACACGCGGGAGGTGCTGGCGTCGCTGCCCGACCGGGTGATTGTGGTGCAGCTGACAGCCAGCAAGCCGGGCCGTATCGCGTTTACGGCTTCGTACTCCACCCAACAGAAAGCCGTCATCCAGACAAGTCCGGACAAGGAATTAACCATAACCGGTACTACCTCGGACCACGAAGGCGTGAAGGGTATGGTCAACTTCAAAGGTATCAGCCGCATCAAAACAGACGGTGGTTCGGTGTTGGCCAACGATTCTGCGCTCACGGTGAAAGGGGCCAATGCCGCGACCATTTATATCTCCATTGCCACCAATTTTACCAACTATAACGACCTCAGCGGTGACGAAAATAAGCGGGCTGCTACGTACCTGAACAAGGCGTATGCTAAACCGTACCTGGCCATCCGAAAGGCCCATATTGCCGCTTACCAGCACTACTTCAACCGGGTCAATGTAGACCTCGGCACTTCGTCGGCCGAAAGGCCCACTATGCCTACCGACGAACAGTTGAAAAACTTCCGGACCACCAACGACCCGCAGTTTGTTACGCTCTATTACCAATATGGTCGCTATTTGCTGATCTCGTCCTCGCAGCCGGCCCGCGACGGCCGGTACGTCGATGCGGAAGCGGGGCAACCGGCTAACTTACAGGGTATCTGGAACAACCGGATGCGGCCACCCTGGGACAGTAAATACACCATCAATATCAATGCCCAGATGAACTACTGGCCCGCCGAAAAAACCAACCTGGCCGAGCTGCACGAGCCGTTTTTACGGATGGTCCGGGAAATGGCGCAGACCGGGCAGGAAACGGCGCGGGTGATGTACGGTGCCAGGGGCTGGATGGCGCACCACAATACCGACATCTGGCGGGCTACCGGCGCTGTCGACGGAGCACTCTGGGGCATGTGGGTCGCCGGGGGCGGGTGGACCAGCCAGCATCTGTGGGAGCATTACCTGTACAATGGCGACAAAGCGTACCTGGCCTCCATTTACCCAATCCTGAAAGGAGCGGCCCTGTTTTATGTCGATTACCTGGTCGAGCATCCCAGGTACCATTGGCTGGTGGTCACGCCGGGAACGTCGCCGGAAAACGCGCCGAAAGCCCACGGCGGCTCTTCGCTGGATGCCGGAACGACGATGGACAACCAGATTGTGTTCGATGTCTTCAGCACGGCCATACGAGCCGCCGAAACGCTGAAAACCGATCCCGCTTTTGTTGATACCCTGAAGCAGATGCGCAGCAAACTACCGCCTATGCACATTGGGCAGCACGGCCAGCTGCAGGAGTGGCTGGAAGATATTGACGACCCGAAAGATAACCACCGTCACGTTTCGCATCTGTACGGGCTATTTCCGGCCAACCAGATTTCGGCCTATCGTACTCCGCAGTTGTTCAGTGCCGCCCAAACGACACTCAGGCACCGGGGCGATGTATCGACCGGCTGGAGCATGGGCTGGAAAGTAAACTGGTGGGCCAGATTACAGGACGGCAATCATGCCTATTCCCTGATTCAGAATCAATTAACCCCGCTGGGTGTTACCAAAGACGGCGGTGGCACGTACAACAACCTCTTCGACGCGCACCCGCCGTTTCAGATCGACGGCAATTTCGGCTGTACGTCCGGCATTACCGAAATGCTTCTGCAAAGCGCCGATGAGGCCGTGCATCTGCTGCCTGCGCTGCCCGATGTATGGCCGGCCGGCAGCATCACCGGCCTCCGGGCACGCGGTGGTTTTGAGGTAGTAAACATGCAGTGGAAAGGCGGCAAACTGACGAAGGTAGCGATTCGGTCAACGCTGGGCGGCAACCTCCGCCTGCGGGTTCCGAACGCCCTGAAAGTTGCTAAGGGCGGGGCGCTGAAAACAGCGACGGGGCCGAACCCAAACCGCTTTTACCAAACCGACCCAGCGCCCACCCCGATTGTATCGGATCGGGCAACAATAGCCGCGCCAAGCCTGAAAGAAACCCGGCTGTACGACCTGCCCACGCAAGCGGGTAAGGTATACACGCTGGTAGCCCAATAACCGTGATACTTGATTTTACCGCTTATGACAATGAGTAAGAAAATTCTTTTTTTTGTTTCCGGCATACTCAGCCTGGTTTTAGCCCATACCCTGTCCGCGCAAACGACGCTGGTCAATCCGATCTTAACCGGCTTCTATCCTGACCCCAGCATCGTTAAGGTCGGCGCGGATTATTACCTGGTCAATTCCACGTTCTCCTACTTTCCCGGCATTCCGGTATTCCACAGTAAGGACCTGAAAAACTGGAAGCAGATCGGTAACGTCATCGACCGGCCCGAACAGATGGATTTCATGGGCGAGCGCCTGACGCGGGGTCTCTTTGCGCCCGCTATCAGCTATTACAAAGGCACGTACTATGTGACCTGTACCGACATCGACCACGACGGCAACTTTGTCGTGACGGCCAAAAATCCCGCTGGGCCGTGGAGCAATCCGGTTAAGATTCCGCAGGTACGCGGGATTGACCCATCTATTTACTTCGATGAAGAAACCGACAAGGCCTATATCCTTTACAACAGCGACGCCCCCGACCGCAAACCCCTGTACTCGGGCCACCGTACCATTCGGATGTACGAGTTCGACTATACCAATCTGAAAGTTGTCGGCGAGGAAAAGCAACTGGTAAACGGGGGCGTCGACCTGTCCAAAAAACCGGTCTGGATTGAAGCCCCGCACATTCTGAAACGGAACGGCTGGTATTATCTATATGCGGCTGAGGGCGGTACATCGGTCAACCACTCGGAAGTTGTCCTGCGCAGCAAAGATGTCTGGGGGCCATACGTGCCGTTTGAAGGGAATCCGATTCTGACCCAGCGGGAGTTGCCCGCCGACCGCAAATACCCCATTACCTCGGCCGGTCACGCGCAGTTTGTGGAAGGACCTGACGGAAAATGGTACTCGATTTTTCTGGCTGTGCGCCCTTACGAAGGCGACTTCTACAACACTGGTCGCGAGACATTCATTGCGCCCCTCACGTGGGTAAACGACTGGCCGATGATTGAGCATGGCGAGAAAGCGATTGCGTACCGTTATCCAGTTAGCTACAAAGAAAGTAAACCCAAAGGAGCGCTGCCGCAGTCGGGAAACTTCACCTACACGCTAACCTTTGATAAGGAACTGGACCCTTCGCTACTGTTCATGCGCACCCTCGACAAAAGCTGGTATTCGCTTTCAAAGAAGCAGGGCTTAACCCTGAAGCTGAAACCCGAAACCATTATGGAGTTGGGCAATCCGGCGTTTATTGGTAAGCGGCAGCAGCACCTCAACAGCACCGCTGAAACTGAGCTGGATTTTACCCCAAAATCGGAAAAAGAGAAAGCGGGACTTGTCATCTTCCAGGACGAAGGGCATTTTTACTTCTTAGCTAAATCATTGTCGCAGGGAAAAGCCGTGCTTCAGCTCTATAAAAGCAAACCCCGCGAAAAAGACATGGAACTGCTGACCGACATGCCGCTGCCCAACCCCTCGGCTAAAACGGGCCTTCGCATTACCTCGAAAGGCGACACCTACAGTTTTCACGTCTCGACGGACGGGAAAACCTGGACCCTGCTGAAAGACAATGTAGACGGGAAATTTCTGAGCACCAAAGTAGCAGGTGGGTTTATTGGCTGCCTGTACGGAATGTATGCCACCTCATCGGGCGAGCCAACGACCAACTCGGCTTCGTTCGGATATCTGAAATATGCAGGCGACGATCCGATGTATAAGTAGTAAAAGACTTGTTGGTGCTCCGAGACACGACAAAAAACAAACAACGTTACTCTTGAAATTAACCCTATTCCATATCGCCCTTTTTACGCTGCTGAGCCTGTCTGCCATGGCGCAGATGCAGCCGTTTGCTCTGCAGGACGTGAAGCTGAGGGGTGGGCCGTTTAAAAATGCACAGGACGTTGACCTCCGGTATATTCTGGCGCTGAACCCCGATAAACTGCTGGCTCCGTACCTGATTGACGCCGGTTTGCCGTTGAAAGCACCCCGCTACGGCAACTGGGAAAGTGTAGGGCTTGATGGGCATATCGGTGGCCATTACCTCTCGGCTTTAGCTATGATGTATGCGTCAACTGGTGAGCCTGAGATGAAAAGACGGCTCGACTACATAATAGGCGAACTAGCCCGGTGTCAGGCCCAAAATGGTAATGGGTACGTGGGCGGTATACCACAGGGGAAGGTGTTCTGGCAGCGAATTCACAAAGGCGATATTGATGGTAGCAGCTTCGGACTGAACAATACCTGGGTGCCGCTGTACAACATTCATAAGCTATTTGCGGGTTTGCGAGATGCTTATGTATACGCTGGTAACCAGCAGGCCAAGCAGGTGCTGGTTGGCCTGGGCGATTGGTTCGTTGCGCTGATGAAACCCCTGTCCGACGAGCAGATTCAGCAGGTATTACGGACTGAGCACGGCGGCATCAACGAAACCTTTGCTGATCTGTACATCCTGACCAACGACAAGAAATACCTTGAAATAGCGCAACGGCTGTCGCATCGCGCCTTGCTGAACCCGCTGCTTGACCAACAGGACAAACTAACTGGGCTGCACGCCAACACGCAGATTCCGAAGGTGATTGGTTTTGAGAAAATCGCAATGTTGACCGGTAAAGCTGATTGGTCGGAGGCCGCTACGTATTTCTGGCGAAACGTGTCGCAGACCCGTAGCGTGGCCTTTGGTGGGAACAGTGTTCGCGAGCACTTCAACCCGACAGCCGATTTCAGTCAAGTATTGCGGTCGAATCAGGGGCCGGAAACCTGTAATTCGTTTAACATGCTCCGGCTGAGCAAAGCCCTGTTTTTGGATAAGAACGACGCAAGCTATCTCGACTTCTACGAGCGAACGCTGTACAATCACATCCTATCGAGTCAGCATCCAGAAAAAGGCGGGTTCGTGTACTTTACGCCCATCCGGCCCAATCATTACCGGGTGTATTCGCAGCCCGAAACCAGCATGTGGTGCTGCGTGGGGTCGGGGCTGGAGAACCACGCCAAATATGGTGAACTGATTTACAGTCATTCGGTAAATGACCTGTTCGTTAACCTGTTCATCCCGTCGACATTGACCTGGAAAGAAAAGGGAATTCGGCTAACTCAGCGCACTAATTTTCCGTACGAAAACCAAACGGAACTAGTTGTTGAGCAGATTAAACCACAGGTATTTTCGGTAGAAATTCGCTATCCTAAATGGGCCGAAAATATGGAAGTGCTGGTCAACGGGAAAGCGCAGGTCGTTGACGGTAAACCGTCGGGTTACGTTGCCATTTCGCGACGGTGGAAAGCCGGCGATAGGGTGACGGTTCGTTTCAAAACGGCTACCCGGCTGGAGCAGTTGCCGGATGGCTCTAACTGGGCGGCCTTTGTGCATGGGCCTATTGTGCTGGCCGCTAAAACGTCAACGGCAGACCTAACCGGCCTGTTTGCTGACGATAGCCGGATGGGCCATGAGACAAAAGGCAGCCTGTACCCGCTAACCAGTGCTTATGCGCTGGTGGGCGACCCGGCAACGTACCTCTCGCGGTTAAAGCCCGTCTCTACCCTGCGTTTCCAACTGGATACGCTGACGCTGCAACCCTTCTACGAAGTCCACGATGCTCGCTACCAAATGTACTTCCCGACATTTACGCGAGCCGCCTTCGACGAGCAGCAGACCCGTTTGAAACAGCAGGAAGCCGAGGTTCTGGCGCTGGAAGCAATTACGGTCGATAAGGTGAATTGTGGCGAACAGCAGCCCGAAGTTGATCACGCGTATAAGGGTGAGAAAAGCGAATCGGGCTTCGACGATGAGCGGTTCTGGCGACGGACCCGGTCGTTCATTTACTACCAGTTGCAAAATAAAGGGCTGGTAGGTAAATCCATTTCTATCACGGCTTTAGATGATATAAAACCGGAAAATGTAGACTTTCTTATTGATGACGTCCCAACCCAGATTATAGCCACTGGAGGAAAAACAATTCAATTGCAAGCGAATAACAAAGAGGTGGTCACGTTGAAGATCGTAGCCCGAAACGGAAAACCAACCCCTCGCATCAACCAGATCAGACTCTTAACCCGTTAATGACTTTTAAAATGCTGAGGAAAACTCACTTTATCCCTAAATGTGTCATTTTTACACTATTTGTTTTTAGTAGTGTTTTAACGGCTCAGGCCCAATCCAATTTTACCAGCAAAACTATTGGCATTGGCGTCGTGGTCGCCGATCTCAACCGCTCCCTGGACTTTTATGTCAACGGAATCGGCATGGTAAAAACCGGAAGCTTCACCATCAATGAAGAATTCTCGAAACGCTCGGGTCTGGCAAACGGTGTTGCGACGAACGTAACCATTCTGAAGCTCGAAAACAGCCCGGAAGCTACCGATTGGAAGCTGATGAGTTTCAATACGAAAGCGTCGCATCCGAAGCCCAGGTTCATTCAGGACGATACGGGGATGCAATACATTACCATTAACGTGAAAGCGCTGAAGCCAATAATTGACCGGTTGACGCAGATGAAGGTGCCTTTTCTGGGCAGTACGCCCACACCCCTGAATGGGAAATCGCACTTTGTGTTGGTGCAGGACCCTGACGGAACATTTATTGAACTGATTGGCCCACTGGAATAGGCATAAGAGCGAATGAGCGAATGAGTGAATGGGTAAGGGTTGGCTTCGCAACATGTGATTACTACTTTTTTATGAACGTAAAGCATTTATCGATTTGGTTAGGGGTAGTTCTGATCCTGTTGGTGCAGGTTTCAGCCATTGCCCAGAATGCCCGTAACCCGATCATCTTCGCCGATGTGCCGGATATGGCTATGATTCGGGTAGGCGATACGTACTACATGAGCAGCACCACCATGCACATGAGTCCGGGCTTACCCATCATGAAATCGAAAGACCTGGTGAACTGGCAACTGGTTGGCTATGCGTATGATACGCTGGCGAGTGTTGATGCCCTGAACCTGACCAATGGTAAGAGCACCTACGGCCGGGGTTCGTGGGCCAGCAGCCTACGCTACCACAACGGCACCTACTACGTCACCACCTTTGCCCAGACCACCGGCAAAACCTATATCTTTACCACGAAGAATATCGAGAAAGGTCCCTGGAAAGAGGTGTCTTTCAAGCCTTCGTACCACGACCATTCGCTGTTTTTTGACGATGATGGTCGGACGTACCTGATCTACGGCGCGGGTAAGCTAAAGCTGGTCGAACTCACCGCCGATGCGTCGGGTGTGAAGCCCGGCACCACCGAACAGGTTTTGATTGAGAATGCCAGTACACCCTCAGGCACCGGTGGGGGCCTGCCCGCCGAAGGGTCACAGCTTTTCAAGGTGAACGGTAAGTACTACCTGTTTAACATCACCTGGCCAAAAGGTGGTATGCGGACGGTGGTGATTCACCGCGCCGACAAACTCACCGGCCCCTGGGAAGGTCGGGTAGCGTTGCAGGATTTGGGTGTGGCGCAGGGCGGACTGATCGACACGCCAGACGGCAAGTGGTATGCGTACCTGTTCCGCGACTTCGGCGGGGTGGGCCGCATCCCGTATCTGGTGCCGGTACGTTGGGAGGATGGCTGGCCGGTGCTGGGCGAACATGGAAAAGTACCCGAAACGCTTGACCTCCCGGCCAGCAAAGGTCTGATTCCCGGAATCGTTGCTTCGGATGAGTTTACCCGCAAAAAAGGTGACCCCGCGTTGCCCCTGGCCTGGCAGTGGAACCACAATCCCGACAACGCCCTCTGGTCGGTGACGGAGCGGAAAGGTTACCTGCGGCTGAAAACCGGCCGTACCGACACCTCGTTTGTGATGGCCCGCAACACGCTCACGCAGCGAACCATCGGCCCGGAATCGGTAGGGTCTACCGCGCTGGATGCATCGAACCTGAAAGACGGCGATTTTGCCGGGCTTTGCCTGTTGCAGAAAAACTACGGGCTGGTGGGCGTGAAGGCCGAAAACGGCAGCCAGTTTATTGTCATGGTCAGCGCAACTACAGGTAAGCCGGTCGAGGTGCAGCGCATTCCGCTGCACCAGAAAACGGTCTATCTGAAAGTCGAATGCCATTTCCGGGACCGCAAAGATATCGCCTATTTCTTTTACAGCCTCAACGGGAAAACCTGGACAGCCATTGGCGAACCGCTGAAAATGCCGTACACCATCCCGCATTTCATGGGCTACCGCTTTGGTCTGTTTACGTACGCCACCGTTAAGGCGGTCCAACCGCAAACGGGTGGTTTCGCCGACTTTGACTATTTCCGGATTGCCGGCACGCTATCCGGTTCAGGAAACGAGTAACCCTTTTATGCCTATACCCCTGTCAAATGAAAAAAATAGCCGCAATACTGCCGTTGTACTTCCTGCTGATGAACCTCAGCGCTTCGGCACAGGACAAGAACTTTTACATTTTCCTCTGTTTCGGACAGTCGAACATGGAAGGCAACGCCAAAATTGAACCGCAGGATACGGTCAATGTAAATCCGCGTTTTCAGGTAATGGAAGCCGTCGACTGCCCCAGCCTAAACCGGCAAAAAGGACAGTGGTATACCGCCGTGCCGCCCTTGTGCCGCTGCAAAACCGGCCTGACCCCCGCCGATTACTTTGGCCGGGAGCTGGTTGCGAACCTGCCGGAGAAGGTCAGAGTGGGCGTCATCAATGTAGCCGTGGGCGGCTCTAAAATCGAGCTGTTCGACAAAGACCATTACGAAGCCTACACCGCCAATGTGCCGGGCTGGATGAAGAATTTCATCAGTCAATATGACGGTAATCCCTACGCGCGACTGGTCGAGATGGCCCGCCTGGCGCAGAAAGATGGCGTCATTAAGGGCATTTTGCTGCACCAGGGGGAGTCGAATACCAATGACACGCTGTGGACGAAAAAGGTGAAGGTGGTGTACGATAACCTGATCCACGACCTGGATCTGAAGCCCAAAAAAGTGCCGTTGCTGGCAGGTGAAACGGTCAGCGCCGATCAGGGTGGCATTTGTGCGAGCATGAACAAGATCATTGCCACGCTTCCGCAAACGATCAAAAACGCGCACGTAATTTCTTCGGCGGGTTGCACCGACGCGGCCGATAATCTGCATTTCAATGCGGCCGGTTACCGGGAGCTTGGCAAACGTTACGCTACCACAATGCTGTCTTTGCTGGGCTATAAACCGGCTCCGTTAGCTTCAGCAAACGGCAACTAAAGCGAACCCCCAATACCATGACACACGTTCATTCAATCAGACTAGGCAGAAAAGTAACCACCGTAGCTGCGTTGGCTGCTTGGTTATGGGCTTCGTCTATCGGTGCCAGTGCCCAGGAAATCATACCCTTGTACACGGCTGAGGTTCCCAACTCGAAGGCGTCGGATATAAAAGAGTCGGGGGCGGGAACCGGTTTGTTGAAAGGCATCACCAAACCCACGCTGGAGTATTTCAGACCCGCGCCCGACAAGGCATCCGGGGCGGCCGTTATCATCATTCCCGGTGGCGGTTACGGCGTGGTTGTGTACAACGGCGAAGGCGTTAATACGGCGAAAGCGCTGGCCGAAAAAGGCGTTGCAGCTTTCGTGCTCAAGTACCGCCTGCCCAGCGACGCCATCATGCCTGATAAGAAAATTGGCCCTTTGCAGGATGCCCAGCAAGCCATTAAACTGGTTCGTGAGCAGGCGGCTCAATGGGGGATCGACACCGGTAAAATTGGCATTCTGGGCTTCTCGGCCGGTGGGCACCTGGCTTCGACGGCGGCCACTCATTTCGAGAAGTCGTATGTCGAGAACGCCAGCAATACCAGCCTGCGACCTGATTTTCAAATTCTCATTTACCCGGTCATCAGTATGCAGGACAGCCTGACGCATGGTGGTTCGCGGGATAACCTGATCGGCAAAAATCCGTCACGGCAAGACGTCGAGCTTTTTTCCAATGAACTGCAAGTGCGCATGAACACGCCACCCGCATACCTGACCCACGCGGCCGACGACAAACTGGTCGACGTAGACAACAGCATCGCCTATTTCGAGAAACTCAGGCGTCTGAAAGTTCCCGTCGAAATGCACATCTACCCCAAAGGCGACCACGGCTTTATTTTCCGTCATCCCGGCTGGATGGAGCCGCTGTTCGCCTGGATGAAACAGAATAACTGGCTTAAGAACTAAGCGTACACCTTTTCCTGAACCATGAAACCTAACGTATTATTCAGTCTTTTCCTGCTCAGCTTCCGGCTTGCCTCTGCCCAGCCGATGCCGGTCTCGATGCAGGTCGATGCCGCAAAACCCATTGGTGAGATGAAGCCGTTCTGGGCGTTCTTCGGGTATGACGAACCCAATTACACCACCCGGAAGGATGGCCAGAAACTGCTGACCGAACTACAGCAGTTAAGCCCTGTGCCGGTATATGTGCGGGCGCACAACCTGCTGACCTCCAAAGGAAACAGCCCCGGGCCTGACCTGAAATGGGGGTATACGGATGCCTACCGGGAAGACGCCAGCGGTAAGCCCATTTACAAGTGGACGGTGGTCGACAGTATCATCGATACCTACGTGAAGCGGGGTATGAAGCCGCTGATGGAAATTGGCTTTATGCCCAAAGACCTGTCGGCCAAACCCGAACCCTACGAACACACCTGGAGCAAAGGCGGCAATATCTGGACGGGCTGGACCTACCCACCCAAGGATTACGACAAATGGCGGGAACTGGTGTATCAGTGGGTCAACCACAGCATCGACCGTTACGGAAAAAAGGAAGTAACGAGCTGGCTCTGGGAGGTCTGGAATGAACCGGACATCGGCTACTGGTCAGGTACGTTCGACGAGTACTGCAAGATGTACGACTATGCCGCCGACGGCCTGAAACGCGCCTGCCCCGAATGCACCATCGGTGGTCCGCACACCACCAGCCCCCGCAGCGACAAAGCGTATAGTTACCTGACCCGGTTCATTGAGCACTGCCTTCGGGGAAAGAATTACGCCACCGGCAAAACCGGAACGCCCCTGCAATACATTGGTTTTCATGCCAAAGGCAACCCGGAGTTTGTCGATGGGCATATCCGCATGAACATGGACGTGCAGTTGAAAGACATTCAGCGGGCATTTGAAGCGGTGAACTCGTTCCAGGAGTTAAAAAATATTCCGATCATCATCGGCGAGTGCGATCCCGAGGGCTGTGCCGCCTGCTCGGCCACGCGTGACCCGAAGTACGGTTACCGGAACGGCACGATGTATTCGAGCTACACGGCCGCGTCGTTTGCCCGTATTTACGAGCTGATGGACCAGTACAAGGTGAACCTGCGCGGGGCCGTGAGCTGGTCGTTCGAGTTTGAAGATCAGCCGTGGTTTGCCGGTTTCCGTGACCTGGCTACGCATGGCGTCGATAAGCCCGTGCTGAACGTGTTCCGCATGTTCGGGAAGATGGGCGGCCAACGGCTATCGGTCAGGACCGACAAAGGATTAAATGCAGGCGACATCATTGCCAGGGGCGTGCGGGCCGAAAACGACGTGCATGCCATTGCCAGCAAAAACGGAAATACAATTGGCGTTATGGTCTGGAATTACCACGATGACGATGTGACAGGCCCGGCCACTCCGGTTCAGCTAACCATCAGTGGTCTCGACAAAAACAAGGTGCAGGTACGCCATTACCGCGTAGATGACAAGCACAGCAACTCGTTCGAGGCCTGGAAAGCGATGGGAAGCCCGCAGCAGGTGTCGGCCAACCAGTACAAGAGATTGGAAGAAGCGGGGCAGCTTCAGGAGTTGACCCCACCAGCAATGAAAACGGTTACCAACGGCAAAACAACGCTCACTTTCGACCTGCCCCGGCAGGGTGTGTCTTTCCTGCAACTGACCTTATAATTCCTAAACAACAATGACTATGTCTAATCCCTTACCCCTTCGCTTCTGGCTTGTTAGCCTGCTGCTTTGTTTGAGCAGGCTAGCCCTGGCTCAACCGCCCGGCGGGCCAACGGTGGTATCGCCCCAAGTGCATCCTGACAATACAGTTACGTTTCGGTACCTTGCCCCCAATGCCAAAGACGTAAAGCTGAACGCCCAGTTTGAGAAATCACCCCTTCCCATGACCAAAGATGCGCAGGGTGTCTGGAGCGTAACGACGGGGCCGGTAAAGCCGGATATGTACCCGTATAGCTTCCAGGTTGACGGGATTTCGGTAGCTGACCCGAGAAACCCGGCCATCTTCCCAAACGAAGGTTTCCAAAATAGCCTGGTCGACATAACGGGTACTACACCCTTGGTGCATACCATCCGGAACGTTCCACACGGCACTGTGTCGTACCGGTACTACACCTCACCCGAACTGGGTCAACGGCCCGTGGTTGTCTACACCCCACCCGGCTACGAAACCGACACGAAAACAGCATACCCGGTGCTGTATCTGCTGCACGGCACTACGGATCTCGAAGAAACCTGGACCAAAGTGGGGCGGGCCAATATTATTCTTGACAACCTGATTGCGGAGGGAAAGGCTAAACCTATGATCATCGTCATGCCCTACGGACGGGCGTATCCGGTCATCAGCAAATCGTCCGGGAGTCTCCGCAACTGGGACAATCTACAGGCGTTCAAGAAGGATTTTCTGGGAAATCTGATGCCGTTTGTGGAGCAGAATTACCGCGTAAAGAAAGACAAAGACAGCCGCGCCATTGCCGGGTTTTCGGGTGGCGGTGGCGAAACGCTCTATCTGGGGCTGAACAATCCCGATTTGTTTAGCTGGGTTTGTGGCTTTGCACCGGGTATGCTCAAAGAGGAATTCGACCGGAACAACGCCACCGCGTTTGCCAACCCCGCCCAGACCAACCAGCGACTGAAGCTGTTCTGGATCGGTGTCGGCAAAGAGGATATGCTGTATCCGGTCATCAATGACTACCTGAAAGTGCTCGATGAGAAAAAGATCAAACACGAAACCCTGATTTCGGATGGTGGCCATACCTGGATGAACTGCAAGCTCTACCTGTCGACCATTGCCCAGAAGCTGTTTCAATAAACCATTGCCTATTCCTAAACCCGACACTTTCCTCAGTGTCCTTATCCGTTCAATACTATGAAGCTAAAACCACGTACACAACTATTGTTCGTCTGGGCAATGCTACTCGTGTTCGGGCAGGCCTTTGCCCAGCCGCCCCGGGGGCCGCTGGTGGTATCGCCCCAGGTGAACGCCGACAAGACCGTTACGTTCCGCTACCTGGCTCCGCAGGCCAAAGCGGTAGACCTGAGTGCGCAGTTTGAAAAAGGTCCCGTGCCCATGACCAAAGATGCGCAGGGCGTCTGGAGTGTGACGGTCGGCCCCGTCAAGCCTGATATTTACCCGTACAGCTTTCGGGTAGATGGTGTAACGGTGATGGACCCGGCCAACGTGGCGTTCTTCCCGAACGAGCGCTTTAAAGCCAGTTTGGTTGACGTACCCGGCGATTCGCCCCTGATCCACGCCATGCGCGATGTGCCCCACGGTACCATCAGCTACGAATACTACCCGTCGATGGAAGGTACAACCGGCTCGCTGGTGGTGTATACGCCACCGGGTTACGACCAGAATCCGTCGAAGAAATACCCCGTGTTTTACCTCATCAGCGGCACGACGGATACCGAAGAAACCTTTTACAAAGTTGGCAAAACGAACCTGATTCTGGATAACCTGATTGCAGAAGGCAAAGCCAAACCGATGATTATTGTAATGCCCTACGGCAATATCGCGGCTCGGGTAGCCGAGCAAACCGGCAAACCCAAACCCGGCGACCCAACCGTTCGGGATGGGGCCGATGCCGTAAAACGCGCCAATGACTTCGCGACGGATCTGGTGAAAAACGTCATTCCGTACACCGAGAAGAATTACCGGGCCATTGCCAACCGCGACAACCGGGCCATTGGCGGTTTCTCGCGCGGGGGCGGGCAAACGCTGCGGACGGCTTTTAGTAACATGGACAAATTTGCCTGGGTGTGCGCGTACAGTTCATACCTGTCGCCCCAGGAAATGGACGGTAATTTTAGTCAGATTGTGAATAAGCCCGACCAAACCAACAAGCAGCTAAAGCTCCTGTGGGTGAGCGTCGGCAGCGATGATTTTCTGTACAAGGGCACGGTGGAGTTTATGGATTACCTAAAAGCGAAGAACGTAAATTTCAAAAGCCTGATCACCGACGGGGGACACACCTGGATGAACGTGAAAACGTACCTTGCCGCTACTACTCCGCTTCTGTTTCAAGACCAAACCCCACGACCATGAACCGAATCGTCTATCTCCTGTCCATGCTGACCGTAGCGTCGTTATCGGCTTATGCGCAGCAGCGTCCGCCCGCCATTAGCTCGCCTGACGTACACCCCGACCATAGCATCACGTTCCGGTATTTTTCCCGAAACGCGAAAAAGGTAAGCCTGTCGGGCGAGTTTCTGAAAGCGCCCGTGGCTATGACCAAAGACACATCGGGTATCTGGAGCGTGACGGTGCCGCCCGTCAAACCCGACATCTACCCGTACAGCTTCACGGTCGATAGTGTGCAGATTGCCGACCCCAGCAATACCTACATCTTCGCCAACGAACGCTTCAAACGCAGCATCGTCGACGTACCCGGCGATACGCCCCTCGTGCATTCGCTCCGGAACGTACCGCACGGTAAAATCAGCTACCGGTACTACAAGTCGGGGACGCTGGGCACCACACGGCAGTTGCTCGTATACACCCCACCGGGCTTCAACCCGAACGGTAAAACCAGATACCCGGTGCTGTACCTGATTCACGGCGGCTCCGATACCGAAGAAACCTGGACCAAAGTAGGCCGCGCCAACCTGATCGCCGACAATCTGATTGCGCAGGGTAAGGCCAAACCCATGCTGATCGTGATGCCGTACGGCAATGTGCGTCCCGCGCCCATGCCCGATTTCACCAAAGACATGGTCAACGACATTGTGCCGTTTATTGAAACCAATTATCCGGTAATCAAAGAAAGTAAAGGCCGGGCAGTAGCCGGTTTCTCAGTGGGTGGCGGGCAGACGCTGAACATCGGTCTGACCAACCCCGACATGTTCGCCTACGTGTGCTCGTACGCGCCTTTCACGGCAACCGACGAGTTCAAAAAGAACTTCACCGACTGGTCGCCCGATGCCAATAAGCTCAACAGCCAATTGAAGCTTTTCACCATCAGCGTCGGCACGGAGGATTTTCTGTACGAGCCGGTGAAGCAGAACATCGCCATGTTTAACGACAAGAAAATCAAGGTAGAGCCGTTCATCGTGCCGGGCGGACATACCTGGATGAACTGTAAGCTGTACCTGGCCACTACCTTACCGCAGCTTTTCAAATAACTCAAACTCTCTGAACCCATACACAAATGACTACTAGTAAGACTATCGCGACCCTGTTCGCCATCGTTCTCACCAGCACTGCCTGTTTTTCGCAGGCCAGTCGTCCCGCCATCGCGGAGGACTTTAAATCCTCTACTCTGAATCAGCCGGGGCAGGAGTACCCGCAGGTAAACTCGCAGGGCTATGCCCGATTCCGGATCAACGCTCCTAAAGCCGACAGTGTGAAGGTAAGCCTTGGACTGGGTGGCCGGGGCGGCACCAAACTCACCAAAGGAGAAGACGGCTTCTGGACCGGCACCACCGAAGGCCCACTGGATGAAGGTTTTCACTACTACAACATCACCATCGACGGCGGCAAATTCAACGACCCCGGTGCCAAGAATTACTACGGCTCTGTTCGGTGGGAAAGCGGCATTGAGATACCCGCTCATGACCAGGATTTCTATGCCCTTAAAGACGTACCCCACGGCCATGTACAGCAGGTGCTTTTCCCATCAAAAAGTACGGGCACACCCCGCCGGGCGTTTGTGTACACCCCGCCGGGCTACGGAAAAAATAACACAAAATACCCGGTGCTGTACCTGCAACACGGCTGGGGCGAAGACGAAACGGCCTGGAGCAATCAGGGACACGCCAATCTGATCATGGACAACCTGATTGCGGAAGGTAAAATTAAGCCGTTTATCATTGTGATGACTTACGGCATGACCAACGAAGTGAAATTTGGTAAAATCCGGGAGTTCAAGATTGATCCATTCCAGACTGTGCTGGTCGACGAGCTAATTCCGTACGTGGATGCCAATTTCCGCACCCTCGCCAACCGCGACAATCGGGCGATGGCGGGACTATCGATGGGGGGCATGGAAACCAAGATGATTACCCTCAACAAACCGGAAACGTTTGGGTACTACGGCCTGCTAAGTGGCGGTGTTTACGCCCCGGAGGACCTCAACGGCAAGGCCAAACCAAAGCTGGTTTTCATTAGCTGCGGCAGCAAAGAACGACCCGATGGCGTCAGGAAAGCGGCCGCCGACCTGAAAGCCGCCGGCTACAATGCCGTGTCATATGTCTCCGAGAATACCGCGCACGAATTCCTGACCTGGCGTCGGAGCCTGCATGAGCTGGCACCGCTGCTGTTTAAGTAAGCCTGATTCATTCCCAAAACCTTAACCATGAAAAAGTTTTTCGCATTGCTGGTCGGCGTGTTAGCGCTGGGTCTGACAGTTCAGGCTCAGGATGCGGGCGTACCGGCATCCACCAATATTCCGGGTCAGAAATACCCGCAGATCCTGCCCGACAACCGCGTTGTGTTTCGCGTGAAAGCCCCGGACGCCCAAAAAGTGCAGATGGACCTGGGCCGGAAATACGACATGGTAAAAGACACGAGCGGTTTCTGGACCGTCACGACCGACCCCATCGTGGAAGGGTTTCATTATTACTCCCTGATTATCGACGGCGTTCCGCTTTGTGATCCGTCGAGTCAGACGTTTTACGGCATGGGCCGGATGGCGAGTGGCATTGACATTCCAGACAAAGACATGGACTACTACCAGGCTAAGAAGGTGCCGCATGGTCAGGTTCGCTCAGTCAGCTACTACTCCGATATGACCAAAGCCTGGCGACGGGCGAATGTCTATACCCCGCCCGGTTACGACGAAAACCCAAAAAAGCGTTACCCGGTGCTGTACCTGCAACACGGTTCGGGCGAAGACGAAACCGGTTGGCCTACGCAGGGTAAGATGAATTTCATTCTCGATAACCTGATCGCTGAAGGAAAAGCAACACCCATGATTGTAGTAATGGAGCGGGGCTACGCTACGGACCCGACTAAACCCGTCAGCACAACGGCCAGCGGGCCAGCCAGCATGAACAGCAATGTTTTCCCCGACGTACTAGTAAAAGAGGTAATTCCGATGATCGACAAGTCGTTCCGAACGCTCGCCGACCGCGATAACCGGGCGATGGCCGGTCTGTCAATGGGTGGGTTCCAGACCTTCCAGACCACGATGACCAACCTCGACAAGTTTGCTTACATCGGCGGTTTCAGCGGAGCGGGACGGTTGCAGCCGGGCGCTGACATCAAGCAGCTTTACGATGGTGCATGGGCCGATGCCGATGCTTTCAACAAGAAAGTGAAAGTAGTCTACGTCAGCATCGGTACCAAAGAGCCGGAGCGCATGTATGCTGGTGTGAAAGGTTTCCACGAAGCGCTTGATAAAGCGGGCATAAAACACGTGTATTACGAGTCGCCGGGTACGTCGCACGAGTGGCAAACCTGGCGTCGGTCGTTGCGGCAATATGCCGGCCTGATATTTAAAAAATAAAATCGTTGACGGCCCAATGGGCTGTCATTCACCCTTAAACTATGAAACGACTCTTTCTACTAGCCGCCATCATCGGCGTTTGCTGCTGTAGCAGCTTCGCCCAGCCCACCGACAAAGAAGCGCCTAAAGGCTTCGATCAGGTCCGGTCGGGTATTGCCATGGGTAAACTTGATTCGATCAGTTATCCATCCAAAACGGTCGGCACAGTTCGCAAAGCCTTAGTGTATACGCCCCCCGGCTTTTCCAAAAAGAAAAAGTACCCGGTGCTGTACCTGCTGCACGGCATTGGTGGCGATGAAAAGGAATGGCTCAACGGTGGCAAGCCGCAGGTCATTCTCGATAATCTCTACGCCGACAAAAAGCTGGAGCCGATGATTGTGGTCATGCCCAACGGCCGGGCCATGAAAGACGACCGGGCTATAGGCAACGTCTTTGACCGGGAAAAAGTAGAAGCGTTTGCTACCTTTGAAAAAGACCTGCTGACCGATCTGATTCCGTTTATCGAGAAAAAGTACCCGGCCCTGACCGACCGCGAACACCGGGCCATTGCCGGTTTGTCGATGGGAGGGGGGCAGTCGCTGAACTTTGGCCTGGGAAACCTGGATAAGTTTGCCTGGGTGGGTGGGTTTTCGTCGGCCCCCAATACGAAAAAACCCGAAGAACTGGTGCCAAATTCCGAAGCCGCCAAAAAGCAACTGAAACTACTCTGGATTTCGTGCGGGGATGCCGATGGGCTGATTTCGTTCAGCAAACGCACGCATGATTACCTGTACCAGCACGATGTGCCGCATATTTATTACGTTGAGCCGGGTGGACATGATTTCAAGGTCTGGAAAAACGGCTTGTACATGTTTTCGCAGTTTCTGTTCAAGCCGGTCGACAACGCATCGCTGACGAAATACACCGTTCTGGGCACTCCGGCCAGCAGCAACATCCGGAACGCCAGATACCCGCAGATTCTGCCGGATAACCGCGTTGTGTTTCGCGTAAAAGCGCCCGACGCGCAAAAAGTGCAGATCGACCTGGGCAAGAAGTACGATATGGTCAAAGACACGGCGGGCTTCTGGACTGTCACCACCGACTCCATCAGTCGTGGGTTTCATTATTACTCGTTGTTGATCGATGGCGTAGCCACCGCCGACCCGGCCAGTGAAACGTTCTACGGCATGGGGCGCATGGCCAGCGGTATCGAAATTCCGGATAAAGACGGCGGCTTTTACGCTCTCAAAGACGTACCCCACGGCGACATCCGCGTCAAGCGCTATCTCTCCAAAGCCACTAATACCTGGCGCGAAATGTACGTCTACACCCCACCGGGTTACGACAAATCGACGGAGAAGTACCCCGTGTTGTACCTGCTGCATGGTGGGGGCGAAGACCAGCGGGGTTGGGCAACACAGGGCAAAACAGACCTGATTCTGGATAACCTGATCGCCGAGGGCAAGGCCAAACCGATGCTTATCGTGATGCTCGACGGCAACATGAACATGCCCGGTGGTCTGGCCGGCTTCAACGAAAACGTGCTGCGGGCCTTCGAGAACGAACTGAAGCAGGGAGCTATCCCTTTTGTGGAAAGTAATTTCCGGGTGGAAACCGATGCGAAAGGGCGGGCGCTCGCAGGCTTGTCAATGGGTGGTTTACAGACGCTTTATGCCGGTATCAAGAACACCAATATGTTCTCTTCGCTCGGGGTATTTAGTTCGGGCTGGTTCGCCAATAACCCCAAGCTGTCGGACCCGCAGTATGCCTTCATGAAGGAGAACGCCGGCACCATCAATGGCAATCTGAAAAACTTCTGGATTTCAATGGGCGGTAAGGAAGATATTGCCTATCAGAATTGCCAGGTCATGATGAAGAAATTCGACGACATGGGCATCAGATACACCTACAGCGAATATGCCGGGGGGCATACCTGGCCCGTTTGGCGGCACGATTTGTTTCAGTTTTCGCAGGTCCTGTTCAGGTAGAGACGTAACGTAATGCGTCTCTACCCTTTCACAAATCCAAATTATGAGAAGCTATATAATCGCTATCGGTGCAGCAACGTTGTTTGGTATAAACGTGTTGCCCAACACCACTCTCGCCCAAACCATTCCTTCGCTGAAAGATACCTTCAAAAAGGACTTCGGCATCGGAACGGCGCTGAACAACGCCCAAATCGAAGAACGTGACCCGCAGGTGACCGCCTTTATTGTTCGTCAGTTCAACATGGCCACGCCCGAGAACATCATGAAATCGGCGCTGCTTCACCCGAAATGGGATACCTTCGATTTTACAATGGCCGACAAACTGGTGGAATTCGGGAAGAAGCACAACATCAAAATAAACGGTCATACGCTGATCTGGCACAGTCAGTTGCCGATGTTTATTCGCGGCATCAAGAGCTCCGATTCTATCCGGACATTTTTCACGGAACACATCAAAACGGTGGCCGGTCGGTATAACAGAAAAGTATTCTCGTGGGATGTCGTCAACGAAGCCCTCAATGAAGATGGCACTCTGCGGAAAACCGTATTTCTGCAACACCTCGGCGACGATTACGTGACGGAAGCCTTCCGGCTGGCGCAGCAGGCCGCTCCCCAGACCGAACTGTATTACAACGATTACAACAACGAACAACCGGCCAAGCGGGCGGGCTGCATCGCGCTGATCAAAAAGATCCAGGCCGCCGGCGTTCGCATTGATGGCGTAGGCATTCAGGGCCACTGGCATGTGGGCCGGGTGCCCCTGAAAGACATTGAAGAAAGCATCCTTCAGTATGCCGCTCTGGGCCTGAAAGTCATGTTTACGGAGCTGGATATTGAGGTGCTGCCTCGCAACTTCCAGGGAGCCGAAGTCAGTCAGCGGATGACCGCCAATGCCCAGTCGAACCCCTACCCGGATGCCTTGCCTGATAGCGTGCAGCAGCAGCTGGCCGCTGATTACGAAGCCCTGTTCAGGCTGTTCCTCAAGCATAAAGACAAGGTCACCCGCGTCACGTTTTGGGGCGTAAATGACGCCCAAAGCTGGCTGAACAACTGGCCTATCCGGGGCAGGACCAGCTACCCCCTGCTGTTCGACCGGACCAACCAGCCCAAGCCTGCTTTTTACAAGGTCGTTGCGCTGAAGAACTAGCGCGAACAACCATCCCGACCGAAGTAAGTTCGGCCACAATTGCCCTGGAGCCCGGTATGTGAAACCTGACCGTTTACACATGCCGGGCTTCTCAGTTCGTAATCGGTAAAGCGCTTTCCATTGATGCTGACGTACTTTGCGGTACACAATAATCTATCCACAAACAGCAAATACAGCATGAAAACTGAACATGTAATCCTGGTAACCGGCGCTACCGGCCGGCAGGGTGGGGCCGTTGTCCGGCATTTATTACCAACTAATTTCGCCGTCCGGGCGCTCACCCGGAACATAAACAGCGAAGCCGCCCGTAGGCTTCAGGCGCAGGGCGTGGAGGTGGTGCAGGGCGATCAGGAAGATAAGGCCAGTCTGGAACAGGCGTTACAGGGCGTTTACGGCGTTTTCTCGGTCCAGAACTACTGGGAAAAAGGGGTAGGCTATGCCGGAGAAATCAGGCAGGCCCGGAATCTGATCGATGCATCAGTGCAGGCCGGCGTAAAACATTTTGTGCAGGCATCCATTGCCGATACTGATAAGGCCAAAGGCGTGATGCACTGGGAAAGCAAGGCCGAGATTGAGAACTATATAGACCAGGTTGGGCTGCCCCGCACCTTTTTGCGGGCGGTGTTCTTCATGGAGAATTTCTTCGATCCCAAAGCCGGCCCCATGCTGTTTCCCCTGTTGGCGGGGGTTCTTACTCCTCAGACGCGTTTCCACATGGTTGCCGTAGACGATATTGGGGCAATGGCCGCGTTTATTTTCCAGCATCCGGAGGTATATATTGGGCAGATGCAGGATGTGGCCGGCGATCAGTTGACGCTGGCTCAGATGAAAGAGGTTTACCAGCGGGTTACCGGGAAAACGCCACCATCCTACAAAATTCCAAAATGGATCGCCCGGCTGATGATCAGCGATATGGTGAAGCAACTGGAGTGGAACAACAGCCCCGGCTGGTCGGTGGATGTGAACACCCTGCGTGCCATCTTCCCGAACCTGACCAGCTTTGCAGAATTCCTGAATCAGCATATTGGTTCGGCTGTGAAGGCAAAACAAACGTTTTCGTAGTCCCTGAAAAGCTGGTTTCTAATCGATTACGATGCGAGCCTCCATTACCAGATGGAGGCTTTTTTACGTGGGGAGAAGGGGAAGCCGGTTGCTTTTTCAACTGATTCGTGTTTGTAGGGCAGTATAGGTCAGCGCTCGCAGACCGGCTAACCAGGCCAGCATGTACACGAGCAACCGAATCTGGTTCAGCCTCATCCAGGTAGTCACCTGGCTTATAACCTCCTCATCACGGAGACCCAACTGGCGGCTATTCGCCAATTGATTCAGCGTTGGTACAAAATACAGGTAGGTGACCAGAAAGAGCAGAATCACTAAGAGCGAAGAAGAAAGCAACCATTTCCGCTGGTTACCTCTCGCGCGTACTCCCAGAATAAGCACCGACACCGCTAAGAGTCCGAGAGGCTGAGAGGTAAACTTCCAGAATCGCCTGCCAGCCTGGATGGCCTGTTCGGGATGCGTCTTTTGCATGTTAAAAAACTGAATGACTGACTCTGGCGGATTATACGTGACAATGGGGGTGATGACCTGAATCTCATAAAGCCCACCACCCAGCTCGATGCCCATATTAATGACAAATAGCCAGAGAATGACCGTCAGGAAGCGTGATTGGAATGGCATACCAGTACCAGGTTTTCAGGTGGAGGATTTTGTGTTGTTCCTTACGATCAGGTAATACACCAGGAAGCCGATGGCCGTGAATACAGAAATTACCCCGTATGGTAAGCTGGAGTTGAACGAATACGGTAGAAACTCAACCACAATCAATCCGATCCCGGTAAAAAGGAGGATTAGCCCCCATTTCAGATTTTCGATGAGTGAGTTTCGTTCTTCGGTTAACGACCGGTTGGCCTGATCGTTCCACTGGCCTAATTCGATCAGCCGACGGCGCAGCAGGTATGTGGTAAATGGCTTCATAAGCAGGTAAATACCGAAGGCAATCGCTAAAATGACGAAAGTGCCCTGCAGGCCATACTGTTCTTGTAAGGACATAGTGATTAGTGATTTGCTGCATTAGACAGCCGCCATTCGCCGGATGTTGCAGGGAATGCTTAATTTTCTGAGTACTGCAACATCTGCGGGTAGTATGTTGTCAAATGGGCCAATGAACGATGAGCAGACACTGGTTCGCCAGATCTTACAGGGAGACCTTAGGGCCTACCAGATGCTGGTGGAACGTTATCAGCGTTTGGTACTTCATATGGTCAGCCGCATAGTTCGTCAGCCGGCAGATGTCGAAGATGTTTGTCAGGAGGTGTTTATTAAAGTGTATAAACACCTGCGGGAGTACCAGTTTGAAGCCAAACTATCCACATGGATTGCCAGTATTGCGTACCGAACGGCTATAAATTATGCTAAAAAGATGAACCGTTTGCCGGCGCATGGGGACTTGAACCAGGTTTCAGAAACCAGAGAACCCTCAGGAAACAGCAGTCCTGAAGATATACTTGTAAACAAGGATTGGAAATCGTTTCTGTACGCGCAGATTGAGCAGCTTCCCGTTCATTATCGCACCATTCTGACCTTATACCACCTGGAGGAATTATCGTACGAAGAGATCGGACAGATTACATCGCTGCCGGCGGGCACGGTGAAAAACTATTTATTTCGGGCCCGTAAGCTCTTGAAAGAAGCATTGCAACGACACCAGAAAAGAGAACATTGGCTATGAATGAACTGAACGACGATATGATACAACAATGGCTGGATGACCAACGCCGGGGAATCCAACGAAGTCTATTACCTGAAGAGGATGCAGAATCGGCTCGCCTGTACCAGCAACTGTTTGACCAATTATCCAGTGAGCCTTCTGATGACCTGAGCCTGGGTTTCTCGGCCGGCGTTGTGTGGCAGATCAAACAACACGAGTGGCGTGTATCTGAACGTAAGGCGTATATCCTGCTGGGGCTTGGTATTTTGCTGATTCCAACCAGTGCCTTTATCGTTATGATGATGTTCAATCCAAATGCCTTATCGCGTCTGCTCGATGCGCTGGCATACCGGATCGGCCCTGTTTTATTTGGCATACTGCTGTTCGTCGGCGTGCAATGGGCCGACCATGTTCTGGTTAAAGCTGATTTGAAAAGAGATAAGGCGTTGGATGTATGAGCCGAACTACGAATTTGCCGGCCGGTCTTTTGCGGTGGACGCTTCGTTTCTGGGTTTCTCATGTTGGCATGATCGGGTTGCTCATGAGTGTTGCTGCAGTTGCAAGGGCGATCCAGATGCGAGCGGCCGGACCCATTTCTGAAAAATGGTACTGGAGCCTGGAAACAATAGTGGGAGTGGCCCGGATACTAACGTTGCTGGCCATTATAGGCCACGGCAACATCCGTCGGGGTAGCGATCAGGTGAAAAGACTCTTTGGGCTTCGAGGTCAGGAGTGGACAACGGTAGGGCGGTCTGTTCGTCAGACACTGGTTCGTCAGTGGCCTGGCTTGCTGATAGACCTGGTTTTGTTTAGTCTGCTGGCCTGGGTGCTGAACCACAGTATTGCTGGGGTGGCGAATTATCCGGTTGTCATTCTAACAGCACAGAAAATGGGTGTGCTGCATCCTGAGGCTACCGGTACTCCCATTGTCTTCTTCCTGAAAAATCTAACGGTTATTCCGCTCACGATGGTCTTTGATTATGGGTTGGTCTGGTGGCTGAGCGGAAAAATGCCGGTGAGGCAAACCAAAGGCCAAGCCCTGAGGTCTGTCCGGCATTTATAAATTCCCTTTTTTCAGCTCTTTTACTGCATAGTCTGCCGCCCGTGCCGACAGCGCCATGTAGGTGAGCGACGGATTCTGGCAGGGCGAGGAAGTCATGCAGGCCCCATCGGTGCAGAATACGTTTTTGACGGCATGGTGTTGGTTGAACCGGTTAAAGACCGACGTTTTCGGATCGTTACCCATCCGGGCGGTGCCCATTTCGTGAATGCTCAGGCCGGGATGAGCCTGGCTGTCGAAGCCCTCGATGTTTTTAAATCCGGCTTTTTCCAGCATCAGCACGGCCTGCTCGCGGGCGTCTTTCCGCATCAGGGTTTCGTTGTCGCGGTAATGCACGTCCATTTTCAGCACCGGTTGGCCCCATTTGTCTTTGACGTCATCCGTCAGGTACACCTGGTTGTCATAATAGGGCATACACTCGCCGAAGGCATCCAGGGTTATTTGCCAGATGCCGAACCGGGTGGCTTTATCTTTGAAATCGGCCCCGAATCCGTCCAGCCCAAACGCCTGATCCCAGTTCTGCCGATTGGTGTACACCTCAAAACCATACCCGCGCTTAAACGCCTGTTTGTCCGGCCCCACGTTCCGGAAGCGGGGAATGTATAAGCCGGCCGGGTGGCGTCCGTAATAAACTTTATCCAGGTCGTTTTCATAATCGGCGGTGGCGCCCACGTGGAAGTGGTGATCCATCAGATTATGGCCTAACTGACCACTGTCGTCCATGCCGTTGGGAAACCGGTTCGATTTGGAGTTGAGCAGGATAAAGGTGGAACCCAGCGCTGAGGCATTCAGGAAAATGAGTTTGGCGCTGAATTCAAGCCACTCATTCGTCTGCTCGTCGATGACCCGTACCCCGGTTGCCCGGCCTTTTTTCTCATCGTAAATTATTGAGTTGACGATGGAATGCGGCCGTACGGTCAGGTTTCCCGTCTGCCGGGCGGCCGGCAGCGTGGCCGACTGTGTGCTGAAATACGCGCCGTAGGGGCAGCCGCGCATACACATATTGCGGTACTGGCATTTGGCCCGGCCCAGCGCCATCTGCTCCTTTGTGGGGGCGGTCAGGTGAGCCGCCCGTGCCGAAATTACTTTTCGGTCCGGAAACTGGCTGTTTACGGCATGCCGGAAGTGCTGCTCCACACAGTTGTCGGGCATGGCCGGCTGAAACTGACCGTCGGGCAGGTGGGGAATGCCGTCGCGGTCCCCGGCAATACCGGCAAACCGCTCCACATACTCATACCAGGGGGCAATGTCTTTGTAGCGGATAGGCCAGTCGGTGGCGATCCCCTCCCTGGCGTTGGCCTCAAAATCCAGGTCCGAAAAGCGAAACGAATAGCGCCCCCACATCAGCGACCGTCCGCCCACGTGGTAGCCCCGTATCCAGTCGAAGGGTTTTTCTTCAACATATGGATTATCCAGGTCGTTGACGAAATGGTGGTGGGTGGCTTCGGTAATGGCAAAGCCGGTGCGGTTCTGGACCGGGTACTGCTTCAGCAGGTCAAGGGGCATTTGCTGGTTCCGGTGCAGAAATTCCCAGGGCGCTTTGGTAGCCGTGTGGTAGTCTTTGACGTGCTCGATCATTCGCCCCCGTTCCAGCAGGAGGACTTTCAGGCCTTTTTCGCAGAGTTCTTTGGCCGACCAGCCCCCACTAATGCCGGAGCCGACCACAATGGCATCGTAGGTAGTGACTTTACTGTTTTGCATGGGCTTACCGCTAAGCCACCAATTTAAGCAAATTTCCAATGCCCCCGGTTACGGTGGGACCTGGGGGCCGATCAGGCTTTTAGCGTAGCGTATTTGTTTTGCGGCAGACTTTTCATAATATCAGCCAATCAAAGGCAAAATTTTCTCAAAGGTCCTTGAGAATAGCCCCAACGTATTTCTTAACCTCAAATTCTTCTATGCGATTAAACAGTTTACCTCCTGCGCTGCTGCTGACTTGTGCGCTGCTGGCTGGTCCGCTCCGGGCGCAGCAGATTGACGAGACCTACAACCAGAAAATAAAGGAATACACCACCGACCCCCGGTTCTTGCCGGCCTCGGTGCTGAACCTGCCCGACGACCCAACCGTGCCCTCGCCCCGTAAGCACTTTGGTCAGATTGTGGGTACCCCCGGCATTATTCACCGGACGCCGGAGATCTACGGCTATTACCAGAAACTGGCGCAGACCTCACCCAACCTCAGCATGCAGCAGGTGGGTACCACCGAAGAAGGCCGGCCCATTAACCTGGTCGTGATCGCCAACGCGGAGTCGCAGAAACGGCTCGAGCACTACAAAAAGCAACTAGCTCTGCTGGCCGATCCGCGCAAAGCAGGCAGTCAGGATGTGGAGCAGATCCTGGGCGATACCAAACTGGTGTATTACCTCAACGGCGGCCTGCACTCGCCGGAAATGGGCTCGCCCGAGATGCTCATGGAACTGGCTTACCGGCTGGTGACCAGCCAGACGCCGGAGATCAAAACCATCCGCGACAACATTATTGTCCTGATTAACCCGATCTCTGAGCCCGACGGCTGGGATAAGCAGGTCGACTGGTATTACCGCTACACCAAAGCCCGGAAAGAGTACGATGATGGTTTCCCCAGAACACCGCCGTTTTGGGGTAAATACGTCTACCACGACAACAACCGCGATGGTCTTCAGATATCGCAGGCCCTGACCAAAGCGATTTACAGGATCTTCTACGACTGGCACCCGACCGCCAGTCTCGACCTGCACGAGTCGGTGCCCCTGCTATACATTTCCACCGGTACCGGGCCTTACAACGAAACCATCGACCCGATTACCATTGCCGAATGGCAGACGATGGCGAACCACGACATGACGGCGCTGGCCGCTCAGGGCATTCCCGGTGTATTTACCTGGGCGTTCTACGATGGCTGGTATCCCGGCTACGCCCTCTGGATTTCCAACAACCACAATGCCGCCGGCCGCTTTTACGAAACCTTCGGCAATGCAGGGGCCAACACCTACCTGCGCGACCTGGCCGATCAGAAATACGCCGGTGATCTGGTTACCTCCAAGGAATGGTACCGCCCCGATCCGGCCACCGAAAAAGTCTACTGGTCGTACCGCAACAACATCAACTACATGCAGGCTGGGGTACTGGCCTCGCTGTCGTACGGGGCCACCAACAGCCGGATGCTGCTGAAAAACTTTTATCAGAAAGGCCTCAACAACATCCGGAAGGGAACGGAGGGTAAACCCCGCGCCTTTGTGATTCCGAAGAACCAGCGCGACCCGGCCATGGCAGCTTATCTGGTGAATCAACTGCGGGCGCAGGCCATTGAGGTACACAAAGCCGAGACGGGCAAGAACCAGGGCGATTATGTGGTGCTGCTCAATCAGCCCTACCGCAACCTGGCCGTATCGCTGCTGACCAAACAGAACTACCCCAGGGAAGCCAAATTTCCGCCCTACGACGACATTGCCTGGACGCTTGGCTACCTGTACGGCGTGGAGGTGAAAGCCCAGGACTCCCTGACTTATGCCCCCGCCGAGCTGAAGCTGCTTAGCGATGATGTAAAATATGCCGGGGTGTTAGACGGTGCGGGCGCTCAGTACATCCTGAACTATAAAGCCCAGAACACGGTACTGCCGGCCCTGTTCTGGCTGAAGGCACAAAGCAAAACTGCCCAGGCGGTAGTGCTGGACACCAAATCCAAAACGGCCGGACTGACCGATACCCTGGCTGCCGGTGCGGTGGTATTCAAAGGCCTGTCGGCCGACCAGGCGAAAAAGATGGCCAACCAGTTTGGCCTGGATCTGAAGGCCACCAACGCCAATCCGAAAGGCGTAGGGGCACCTTTACGGCAACATGAAGTCAGTCTGCCCCGCGTGGCCATTTACCACTCGTGGTACTACACCCAGGATGAGGGCTGGGCGCGGTACACCTTCGAGCAGCGCGGCATTCCGTACACCTCCATCCACAAAGACCACCTGAAAGCCGGCGACCTGCGTAAGAAGTTTGATGTCATTTTGATTCCCCGGCTGGTGGGTTCAGCCGCCAATTTCATCCACGAGATCGACCGAAAGTATGGCCCGCTCCCGTACACCAAAACTGCTGAGTTTCCGGCCCACGGCTTCCCGGATGCTACCAGTGATATGACCGGCGGACCGGGTTTTGAGGGCCTGCAGCAACTGAAGCAGTTTGTGGAGGCCGGTGGGGTGTTGGTGACGCTGGATAATTCCTCCGCCATCATCGCCGAGACTGGCATTGCGCGGGCGCTCGAGCCATACAACGCTACGGCAGCGGGCCTGTTCCATCCGGGATCGGTGGTGCAGGTAAAAGCCCGTATGCCGGACAATCCGGTGTTGTACGGCTACCCGGAAACGTTCTCTATTTTCCGGGGCAACGGCCCGCTGCTGCAAACCCGCAAGTACAACCGCGACATGATGCTGCTTCAGTACGGCACCAAACCGCTGAAAGACGAGGAGGAATATAAAGGCGAAATCATGGGTATGCCCGACAAAAAGCCGGTAAAAGCCCCTGAAACGAAAACACCACCCAAGGAGCCGCCGTACGTACTCTCCGGCATGGTGCGCAACGAGCAGACCATTATCGGCCACGGCGGCATCTTCAACGTACCGGTAGGAGCCGGGCGCGTCATCGCCTTCACCTTCGATCCGCTGCACCGCTACCTGAACCACCACGATGCCCCACTGCTCTGGAACGTCCTCATCAACTGGAACCACCTGGACACCCCCGCCGGCCCGGCCGCGGTGACGGAATTGGGCAATGGGGCAGAGAAAGCAAAGTCGGGCGGAGGGCAGTAACCCTAAGCCTGTCGACGGGTACGGGCAAGAAATATGAAAGATTTTTTTATCAGCTATAACCAGCACGACCGTACATGGGCCGAATGGATTGCCTGGCAACTGGAGGAGGCAGGTTATTCCGTGGTGATTCAGGCCTGGGATTTTACCGGGAACTGGATTATAGACATGAACAAAGCCATGGTGGACACCGCACGCACCGTGGCGGTTTTGTCTCCGCAATACCTTAGCGCTTCGTATACGCATACCGAATGGGCCAATGCCTTTCGCCTGGATCCAACGGGAGAGAAGGGCCTGCTGATTCCGGTCCGGGTGGCTGATTTTGCGCCCGTTGGTATTTTGGCGCAGTTGGTGTATATCGATTTCGTGGGGCAATCCGAAGAAACCGCTAAAGAACGGTTGCTTCAGCGGGTACGGGGTGAGCGCGGAAAACCGGGCAGGCCACCTGTTTTTCCCGGCGGTCAGGTACCTGCCCACCGCCTGATTACCCAAAAACCACCTTTCCCGGCCAGGGAAGCCGATGAAGCCCAACGGCGGAAAGTTCGGGACATTGTCCTTCATTGGCGCGGCCTGTATGCCACCCGCGTCGGTGCGCTGCGCCGGGCGGCCGAGCAATGCCGGGACTGGATGGAACAGCCCCCTGTACCGTTTGCCGACGAACTGATAGCGGTGCTTGCGCTGGCGGATAGCGTAGCCCTTGACTTTCGGCAACTGGACCTGACCGAACTGGAATATGCCCGAGCCTATGGCCTTCGAATCCATCAGACGGTGTTTTGGGGACAGGCTACCACCGAAGCCTTAAGCTGGGGTGATTTGATCGACCCCGAAAAACGAGCCCGGTGGATAGCTGACAGCGACATTAGAAGGGAATTCGACATTGATGACCAGCCCGGCCGCTATGGCTTTGAACTGCTGGCCCGCCTGCTCGAAGCCGCGCTGGCCCTGGCCCAGTTCGATATCAGTTCACTCCCCGGCGGCTACCTGACCGGCCCGGACTTGTTGCTCCCCGATACGTTGAGCCGCTATGACCAACTGATTATTGCCTCCTGGGATGATAAACCGGGTCTGCATGTGCTGGCGGCCAAAGACGAACTAAGTCCGCTGGGGTCGCTGTTTGCCCGCAATTTGTTCCTTGAGGTTTTGGATGCCCGGCGGAATACGGAGGGGTCGCTGGATGTCCTGGCCAAAGACGAGCAGCATCTGTATTACTGGAGCCGGTCGGGGCAGCAGCCGGTTATGCAATTTGCCAATGAGCCGCCGGTTCTGTGCGGAGCTTTTCTCTCGAACGCACCGGAAGCGGATGCCGTCGTCATCAATACGCAGGGTGACGTACTGCTCCTGTCGATCGATGGACGCACGGTGTCTAAACCGGGTTTGCTGGTTGGTACACCCTCGGATGCCCACTGCTGGATCGATCCGCTTACTCCGGAAAACTGGTATGCACTGGCGTTGACCTGGGAGCATCCCTTCACTGCCGGCATGCAGGTAGTTTCCGGCTTACACGGATTTGCCAAACCTGTTTTTTCGGCCCCGGACTTATGGAACCAGGCAAGTCTGTATCCGTCGGGTATGGATACCGGCGGCAAAGACCCGTCTTCGTTATGGAATAGCCTCTGTTCGCTAACCCTGACTACGCTGGATGGTTTACCCTGCGCCGTGGTGGGGCGTCAGGATCCCTGGGGAACGGGCCTGTGTTTTCTCGAGCCCAGGACGTTAACGCAGGTACGACGGCCGTTGCGGATTCCCGCGCCGATCAGCGGGGTGGTTATCGCGGCTGGGCGATGGTTAGTAGTGACGCTGACGCAACGGGGTTCGGAGGTCAGAGACCGGATCATGGTGTGGGATTTACGCGCCGGCCACGACGAACCTGTGGGTAGTTGGCTGGCCGAAAAAGGCGATGTTGATGCTCCGATTATCGGGAATGAAGACCTCAACTCATTTGACACCTGGCAGGTACTGCGGCAGTTCGATCCGGGCTCCGATGCTAATTTTCAGCTCTGCCGCTTCAGGTGGCCATCCGGAACGGTGGACCACCTGAAGCGGTTCCGGCGACTGTATATATGGCCTGTGGCCGGTTAGTTGGTTTATCATCCCATAAATGGTAATTCACGTATTCAATTTACAGCAGCTTGCCTTCACTAAATCCTATACCGTTGTGATCGGTCATTACGTTTCTTTCCGATCATTTGGCGGCAATCAGCCGCCCCTGGTATTCAGCGTTATACCATCCTGAACGGTTGAAACCCCCACCCTAAACCTTTCCCCGTATGGACTCGCTTAAAATCCCCATCCCCGGCAAAGTAGTTGCCAATCTGGCCGATGATGAAGCTTTTTCTGCCCGCCCGGATAGTAGTTTTAAGATCGAAACCACGTATGAGATCAGCGTCGCTACCCAGGGCGAAGCCTCGCCCTCGGCAACCTCCTGAACCAGGCTTAGGTTCGGGCCTACGATCCGGGAGACAGCCAGCAGCCGATGGATGCCATTGATAAAGCCATAATGCGGGTAGCCATCGGGAGCGGCCGTATTCTTGAGCTTCAGACGTTGCTCTACGCCGGCCTGAACAGGCAAAAACAAAACGCCTTAACGAGTTGGTCGTGTCGCCCAAGTCACTTTCTCACAAGAGCTTCATCTTCTCCTCCAGCTCATTGATCACCAGATTCCAGCCTGCATCATTGTCGGGGCGACCGATGCTGATTACATTTTTCCGGATCTCTCCCGAATCGTCGGTTTGCTGAAATTGTGCCAGATCGGTGCGCTGCCAGCCGCAGGGCTGGAGTTCGATGAAAAAAAATTTGGACCTGCTCTCCTCCATCTGTCTTATGGCCAGCGGAATTTCGGTTTTCATGATATATTCGGTAGCCAGAAAGTCGGGGCTGAGCAGGAAGATGATCACGTCGGCGTTTTTCATTTCGTACCGGATGGTGTCATCCCATTTGGAGCCGGATTCGATCATGCGGTCGTACCAGGGATCGATAATGCCGTTTGATTTCAGGATCTCCAGGTGCGTAACAAACCGCCGGATGAAATCGGCGTTCCTGGACGAGTAGGAGATAAACAGCTTTTTGGGCAGTTTCTCAAAGTCCATAAGGTGTTTAAAGTCGTTTACGCTGAAGGTTCTGCCGTTTTTGGTAAACGAAAACCGCTTGTTTTTAACTTCGTCGCGGAGGTACGCTACATCAAAAAACTCGCTGCTGTTGACAGAGATTTCCTTGCTGACAGTCCAGCCTTTGTTAAGTTCATCCAGTGTGACTTCGATCTCGCGCTCCAGTCCGGATTTACGGAAGGGGGTCATGGTCCAGATATTGACAATGCCCATTGTTGTATCCTTTCGTAGTTCAACAAACACCATCTCTTTAGCCATACCGTCTCCCCGGCTGACGATGATGCCGTTGCGCCAGAACGGGAAGTTACGGACCCCGGCCGAGGTATCGATACTGGCTCCTTTCAGGTACTTGGCGAACAGATTCAGCAGCAGCGTTTTGTGGAAGTAAGCCCGGTACAGATAGCGCATCGGGTTATGGGTAAAGGCATTCAGAAAAAACGCCACCGACGGATCGGGCTTTACCGGCAGAAACTGCGGAGCCAGAAATTCGGTATCGTTGATTTTCAGAATCGAGTTGTTTCGGAGCAACAGTGCCAGCACGTCTTCATGGTTTTCAATACCTTCGACCTGGTTCTTCTGGAAAAAACCTTTGTCGTTGCCCCGTTTGGCTACGTCCATAATGGCTTTTATCAGGTCGTTCAGCCGGTTAATCTGCGTAAACACCACGCCATCCTCTTCGGCGCGTTTGTCGTAGAAAACGATGCCGATGGAATTCATGATCTGGGCGATGATCTGCGCGTTCTCCAGGGTGAACTCCACTGCCGGATCGTCGATGATGGTCTGGCATTCGGCCCGAAAATCAATCAGCGAAATGGCCCGGAAGGGTTGCGGCTGATTCAGGTAATACTCAATGATGCGGTACTCGAACTCAATCAATTGCCGGCCGGTGAGGTTCAGGGCGTTCAGATAGTCGGTCAGCACCTCAAACAGAATGCCGGTGCGTTTTTGCTGCGTCAGCGACATGTTAAAAAAGCCGACTATGTTGGGGTACCGTTCCGCCAGGGTTTTCTGATCCAGCCGGCCTTCTTCCAGGTCGATCTTGTTTTGCAGGACCAGTACAGGTGCTGAGTTGCCCGATCTGGGTGTTGCCTGACCCGATGCCTGATAGGAGGGCCGGAACTTATCAATCAGGTTGTAGTTGATCGACTCCAGCCAGTAGTCGAGCGGGAAGTTTTCGTAAATCAGGGCATCCAGCTGGTTAGGAACTGTTTCGGGTTCTTCGGAATAGCGGTTGGTGGCGGTATCCCACAGCAGCATATAGGCGGTATCATGCGAATAATACATGCGGTGCGAGTCGTGGTAATAGTCCTGACCGCCGAAGTCGAAAATATTCACCCGCATCTGCTCATCGAATTTGGCGGGTAGAAACGGGGCATCCCAGCGCTGAATATCCAGCAGATGTGTGGAGTTATGGGTAGGCGTCAGGGAACGCCCCCGCAGAAATTCACTGAAATTGGTTTTTCCTACTTTGCTGTTGCCGACCAGAATGAACTTGACAATTTCGAGCTTGCGGGTGCCGTAGGTTTTCGCATCTTTAAAGTACTTGAGCACCGCCGTCCGGCCTTTTTCGATTACCTCAATAGACGGTTCTGCCAGCGTTGAATTGTCTTTTATGAAAATACCCTCCTCGGTATCGTCGTAGCTGTAGTGCAACGCTACTTTCAGACCCCGGTTGATATGCCCCAGCAGCGGCTTTATTGATACAATCTGGTTGTTGGTCAGCGTAATGCGCTTCAGGTTGGGGAGTTGGCTAAGTTCATCAATGCGTTTCAGCCGGTTATGGCCGATATAGAGCGTATGGAGGTTCTGGAGCGGGGTGATACCAGCGAGGCTGTCGATCTGGTTCGACGATAAGCCCAGGGTTTTCAGGGCGCTGTTCTGGTCCAGATTTTCGATCCGGCTAATTTTGTTGTACTCCAGATCCAGTACCTCCAGGCTGGTCAGAGCCTCCAGATTTTCGATTCGCTCCAGTTCATTGGATGTGATGCTGAGTACCCGGAGCTTCGTCAGCCTGTCCAGGTTCTCAATTTTCCGGATGGCGTTGCGGTCAAGATACAGTTCCGTTAAATCGGGCATATCGAGCAGATCGCGCGGAATCGCCGTCAGGTTACACTCCATGAGTTTCAGCGTGCCGGTCGGGGTTTCTTTTTCTCGCCGGATGAGGGTCAGGGCCTTACTGTTCTGCTTAAGCTGCGCAATGGCGGCCAGAGCGTCGGCTATTTCGGTATAGGCATCTTCCGGGTTCGGGTATTCGCCGACGGGTTTTCCAAACCGGGGCAGCGCCTGAAAATCGGCAATGGGTGTTTGGTCCCAGGCGCAGCGTTCCAGGATAATCGGAATTACTTTAATGGTTGGATCGTTCCGGCCCCGTATCAGGATTTCCTGCAACTCCGGATCTTTCCGGGTCGACTGCAGGTAGTTCTCCGATACCAGCAGCAGGTATACATCGGCCTGCTGCCGGATTTCGTGTAGTTTCTGCACCCACACATCACCCGGTTGCAGGTTTTCATCCGAAGTAAAGCGGATGTTGTGCTCCGTGTTACCTACGTGTCGTTCCAGTTCCTGCTTATACGTGGCGTCGCGGTGCGAGTAAGAGATAAAGACCTGGAAGGGCGGAGTTTGGTCAGCCAGTTTCATAGCGCAGATTGGGTAAGGCTTAGGATGGGAAAAATTTAGTAAATATTCTGCAGCATGCGCCTAACCGACAGAAAAAATGCGGCACGAGGGGATTTTACGTCCAGCGCCCGGAACCTACTATCTCTTGTCCAGCGCAAACAGACATGAGTAGTGCAGGCGGGGAATGGCCTTTGTTTCCATGAAATATCTACCTTCATGCAACGAAGAACCTTTGTTAAAAATACCGGTATGCTGGCGGCCGCCGTGACGGCCGTCGGCGCCAATGCGTTGGCCGTATCTCCATCGGCGCAACCACTCGCCAAAAACAAACTGCCCAAATGGAAGGGCTTTAACCTGCTGGACTTCTTTTCGCCGAACCCGGCCGGGCAGCGCATCAAAACCACCGACGAGCATCTGAAATGGATACGCGACTGGGGCTTCGATTTTGTCCGGATGCCGATGGCCTACCCCTCATACCTGAAATTTGACCGCAGCCGCAACATTACGCCCGAGGAGGTGTATCAGATTGATGAACAGGCCGTAGACCGGATTGACAACCTGGTGCAGATGGCGCATAAACACGGGCTGCACGTGAGCCTGAACCTGCACCGGGCACCGGGGTACTGCATCAACGCCGGTTTTCACGAACCCTACAATCTCTGGACCGATAAGGCCGCGCTGGATGCCTTCTGCTTCCACTGGAACATGTGGGCGAAGCGGTACAAAAATGTATCGCCCAAAAAGCTGAGTTTCGACCTGCTGAACGAGCCCAACATGCGGGAGGATATGAACGACCAGCACTCCAAAAGTAGCCCGGTGCCGGGCGAGGTCTACCGCAAAGTAGCCATTGCCGCATCAAATGCCATCCGGAAAGAGCACAAAAAAGCGCTGATTATTGCCGACGGCAACCGGGGCGGCTCCAGCGTGGTGCCCGAACTGGCTGACCTGAACATTGCCCAAAGCTGCCGAGGCTACAATCCGGGCATTATTTCGCACTACAAAGCACCCTGGGCCAACAAAGACCCCGAAAACCTGCCGGAGCCCCACTGGCCGATGCAGATGGGTGACCGGTATCTGGACCGCCAGATGCTGGAAGCCTTTTACCAGCCCTGGATTGAGCTGGTGAACAGTGGGGTAGGGGTACACTGTGGCGAGTGCGGAGCCTGGAACAAAACCCCGCACGATGTATTTCTGGCCTGGTTCGGCGATGTGCTGGATATTCTGTCGACCAACGGCATCGGCTTTGCCCTCTGGGAGTTTATCGGTTCCTTCGGCATCCTTGATTCCGGCCGCACCGATGTCGCCTACGAAGACTGGTACGGCCATAAACTGGACCGCAAGCTGCTGACGTTGCTGCAACAGGCGTAGAAATTCTCCTAATGATATCGTTGCGACATCAGATTTTTATGGAAGTGGCCCGGCAGTTAAGCTTTACCAGGGCCAGTCAAACCCTGTATATCAGCCAGTCTGCGCTCAGCAAACAGGTGAAAGCGCTGGAGCACTTCTATAAAACGGCCCTCTTCGAGCGGCATGGCTCCTCTATCAGTTTAACCCCCGCCGGGCAACTGCTCTTCCAGAAACTGCACGAAGCCAGTTTGCTGGAGCAGGACCTCCAGTGGCAACTTCAATCGCTGAATGAGTCTTTCCAGCCGAACCTGAAACTGGCCATTGGTGCCAGCACCACCATCACGCTGTATGTGTTGCCCCCGATCCTGTCGGCTTACCTGCGTCAGTTTCCGGGCCGGCAGGTACATGTGCTAAACCGGAACTCCAACAATATTCAGAAGGCCTTGCTGGAGCACGAAATCGATGTCGGTATCGTCGAAGAACTCCCACGGGTGAATACCATTGTCTATACGCCCTTTATCGAGGATCATGTGCTGGCGGTCTGCTCCAAACAGAGCCCGTTGAAAGACCAGCGCTTAACCATCGCCGATTTGCCTGCCATTCCCCTGGCTTTGCGGGAATTTGGCTCAGGTACGTTAGCGGCCGTCGATAAGGAATTAGACCGGCATGGCCTGGGGCAGGATCGGCTACAGGTCATTATCCGGCTGGGAGGGACGGAAGCCCTCAAGAATTTTGTGCTGGCCGATACCTGCCTGGCGTTCTTACCCAGACGGGCCATCCTGCGGGAACTGGCTTCTGGCGATCTGGTTGAATTGCCCATCGAAAACGTAATCCTGAAACGCCGGTTCCATTTTATTCAGCGACAGGGCACGGAAAACAACCCGCTAATCCGTGAATTTATCCGGTTTACGCAACGGCAGTATTCCCAAAAGGAATAATTCATCTCCAAACGATGGTTGACAGGCCCGGCGTTTTTGCAGAATTTGCACCAAACTCAACGCAGCATGAACGCTATTTCCACGGCCTCCCGTCTGATTGATCTGCAATGCAGCCAGTGTGGACGTCCACATCCGGCTTCCATCCTCCAAACCGTATCGACCTGCTGCCAGATGCCCCTGCTGAGCCGGTATGCGCTGTCGGGCACCTGGTCGAAAGACGAACTGCACCACCGCCCCAAATCGCTTTGGCGGTATGAAGAGGTTTTGCCGGTGCTGCAGCCGGAGAATCAGGTCACCTTGGGCGAAGGCTTTACTCCGATTCTGGCGTTACCCAGGCTGAGTAACCAGTTGGGTATGGCCCGGTTAAGCCTCAAAGATGAGGGTCTGAATCCAACAGGTTCGTTTAAAGCGCGGGGGATGAGCGTCGCCATTTCAAAAGCCAAAGAGTTGGGGCAGGAAGCCTGCATTGTGCCCACAGCCGGAAACGCCGGGGTGGCTATGGCCGCGTATTGCGCCCGCGCCGGTTTGCAGGCCGTGGTGGTGATGCCACGGCATACGCCGGCTGCCTTTCAAGAAGCTTGTGTGGGGTATGGCGCAGAGCTATTGCTGGTAGACGGCCTGATCAACGATTGTGCGGCACAGGTGAAAACGTTGAACCAGACCGGCCGGTATTTCGACGTATCGACCCTGAAGGAGCCCTACCGACTGGAAGGCAAAAAGACAATGGGTTATGAACTGGCCGAACAGCTCGACTGGCAGCTACCCGATGTAATTATGTATCCAACGGGGGGCGGTACGGGCCTGATCGGCATTTGGAAGGCATTTATGGAGATGCGGCAGGTAGGCTGGCTCCATCCAAAGCAGCCGCTGCCGAAACTGGTGGCGGTGCAATCGCAGAACTGCTGCCCCGTGGTAGATACGTTCCGGGGCCGGCAGGCCAACAGCAAGCAGTATGTTGGTACGCCAACGATTGCCAACGGCCTGGCCGTGCCGCGACCCATCGGCGAACCGTTGATGCTGCAGGTTTTAGCCGAATCGGGCGGAACCGCTATCGCCGTTTCGGAAGAAGACATCAGACAGGGAACTCAGCAACTATGGCGGGAAGAAGGCATTTGGGGAGCCCCCGAGGGCGGAGCCTTACTCACGGCAACGCAACAGCTCCTGGAGCAGGGTTGGTTACAGCCGCATCAGCATGTGTTGCTGCTGAATACCGGCGCTGCGTACCTGTATCAATCTGCGTTGACAGGCGGGTCGGATACGCTCGTCAGCAGATAAGGCTGATTAAATACGACTTGGATAATATTTGTTTCTGATTTGTAAGAAATATTTTTCGACCCTATACGTCATCAGAATGCCAGCCAGAATGCTAAGGGAGGCCGCTGTAACGAAGAATAGATAAGCGCTAAAATTGGCTTCATACAACTGAAAATTAATAAAAACCTTTGTAGAAAGGTATATAGCAAATGTATGAATAATATATATTGAATAAGAACAATAACCAATCAGGCTTACCATGTTGACAATTTTTTGGGTAAATATCTTGTCTAATAACGTATTGATATTTTTCTCCATCAGAAAGAAAGTTAATATACTTCCGAACGACATATAGAGTAAGGTAAATCCAATAGTTTTAGCGAAAAATGAAGGTAAGGGCTCAATGAAAGGTGTCCAGAGTAATCCGAAAAAAGCAAATGCCAGTAATTGGCGTCTATAGGCCTCGAACTTTTTCTCAAAGCACTCGAATCGGAAGAAATACAGGTAGGCAATCAGGACTCCCATTAAAAGAGAATCTATTCTGTAATGAGTAATGGTAAATAACTTTGTGGGTTCTTCAGGGAGATAGATATTAAAAGCAAGTCTTAAAACGAAACAAATAATTAATATGGTAATTATAATATGCTGAAAAGAGAATAGGGTATTTTGTGTTTGTTCGTTAATGGCAAGCTTAAGCCACTTTTTTTTCTGACTAAGCCAAAGAAGAAAAATAAAGCTTAGGTAAAAATGTTCTTCTACGGCCAGTGACCATAATGCAGCTTGAGCATAGCCCCAGCCCCATACATAATTTTGGGTAAACGTAATGTCTGCTAAAAAACCTAAGAGGTTAAATCGGCCTTCGAATAAAATAATAAACAGATACGGCAGATAAAATAAATAGTAAATGGGGTAAATTTTGAAACCTCTCCGAATTAGAAATAATTTTGCTGAAATATTTCCGTGTTTTATATACTCCTTAAAAAGTATTCCTGATATTAAAAATCCGCTCAATACAAAAAATAAGTCAACGCCAATCCATCCTAAATTTTTTGTAAATGTAAATAATGGAATATGTCTGAAAAGAACTAAAAGGATGGCAGTGCCTCTCAAAAAGTCAAGTTCTCTTAGTCGATTCATCCCTTATAGTTATAGTCATTTTGGTAATAACGAACAGATAGCTGGTAAAATTAGTTAGGGAGTTTGGCGAAAACGACCTTCCTGTACTACCTGTAACCCCTGGCCGAATCTTACTGGCGTCGGTGGTTACAAAAAGATACCAAAAGGTTTACCTACTTGTCTGGCCGATAGCTTCAGGCTGCAAAATAGCAGCTACTCCCCGAAAATTAGTAATAATTTGTGTCATTATTCCTACTTTACCCAATTGTGTACCCCTATACCTCCTGTACGCTTGTCCATTAGCGTTGTGGGTAGCGGTCATTGTCTTGCAATACGTTGCGCATTACCTTGATTAGGGGAGCCGGCCTACCTGGTACGTTGGCCCGCAACCGGAGCCTGCTGACTGGTGAACAAATCGGTAAACATACCCTTGAGAATGGAGGTGTTTGGGGGAACTCGCGAGCAGTGAATTTATGGCGTTGTTGGGGGGAGCGCATGGGTATCGACCTGTCATTGCCCGGCCAATCGTGAATAAGGGTTGAATATATACGTGGTGCCGGTTTACTCATCGTTAGAAAATATAGCCTGGATGCTCTCATAATCGGGAGCTATTGGGCTTTTGAGATGGCTTTGTTGCATGGCTCATTTGGTAAAGCCGCTACGTGACAAATACGGTTTAACGACTCCAGGGTACCTCATTAACGGGAGCCTTGCAACAAAGCCGATTTTTATTTTATTTTCCCTCTGTATATTTCGCCGGTGTGCTGTTCTTCGGAATGGTTTTCTGGATGAATTTGCGCAGGTTTTCGTTGCTGGAGGCCAGGTCTTCTTTGCGCAGGTACATCATGTGGCCGCTGCGGTAGCCTTCCCAATCCATACGGTCTTTCAGCTTGCCGCCGGCGTCCATCTGCCAGAGGTTGTATTTGGCATTGAAGTAATCACAGGCCCCGTCGTAGTAGCCCGATTGCACCAGTACGTGCAGGTAGGGGTTCTGGGCCATCGCCTGCCGCAGGTTTTCGCCGGTGCGGTTGTTGCTGTTGTCCCAGGGCGAAACCGGGCCAAACATGTAGTATTTCAGGTCGGTCTTGTAGTTGAGTTCTTCCCGCATAAACAGGTTGATGGCGGGCGTAAAGGAGTGTAGCCAGGAGGTTAGCTCAGCGTTGTAGTCGGGTGCCAGGCCGGCATCTTTACTGTCCATACCCAGGTAGCGCGAGTCGAGCCGGCCTACGGTTTGGCCCCGGTCGCGGAGGAGTTCTTTCCAGAAGAACTGGGTGGGCACATCCAGGTTCTGCTGCAGCACGGCCTTCTCCGACAGTCCTGAGTAGCGGGCTATTTTGGCGGCTATTTCTTTCCGCTTCTGGTCGTTCAGCGCACCACCCATTGCCAGCGCGGGCAGGTATTCGCCAATGGTAAAGTTTTCGACTTCGGGCAGCACTTCAGTCAGGTCTTTCTTCTGCAAATCGGGCGGCAGCATTTTGTGAAACCAGGCCGTGGCGGTAAAGTAGGGGAGTTTCAGGGCTCCCCGTGCCGGACCGGCGCGGTCGATGCCCAGGTCGGTGGGAGACACCAGCACCACGCCGTTCAGGTACATCCAGTGGCTGTTCTGGAGTTCCAGCGCCAGCCCCGACACCCGCGTGGTGCCATAGCTTTCGCCGATCAGGTATTTGGGCGAAGCCCAGCGATTGTAGCGGCTCACAAAGGTGTTTATCCAGTCGGCCAGGTATTTGATATCCTGGTTCACCCCAAAAAACAGTTTGGCCGCCGGTACGTCTTTATTGGCGGGACGCGAGAAACCGGTATTTACCGGGTCGACGTACACAATATCGGCCACGTCAAGAATCGAGTGCGGATTGTCTTTGATGCCGTAGGGTTGAATGGGATAGCCCTCGTCATCAACTTTCAGGATGCGCGGACCGGTGTAGCCGATCATCATCCAGACCGAGGCCGTACCGGGGCCGCCATTAAACGAAATCACCAATGGGCGGGCCGAGCGGTCGGTTACGTCGGAGCGTTCGAAATAAGTAAAAAACACCCCGGCTACCGGTTTGCCTTCATCGTCCCAGACCGGAATGGTGCCGGCGGTGGCTTTGTAGGGCACCCGCTGACCTTTGATGGTGACCTGGCCGTTGGTGACCACCTGTGCGTCGAGGTTCAACATGCGGCTTTTGGCGGGTGTTAGCGCAGTTTCGTCTTTGGCAGCCGGTTTATCGTTGCCGGCGGCTGGTTTTTGGGCGTAGGTGCCGGAAAAGCTCAGGCAGCCGGCCAGAGCGAGGAGGATTAGGTTGTTCATCGATACAGTAGTACGTTTGCCAAAACGGCTCACGAAATTTAGGTGGGTACTTTTCGGGTGAAGATAAATAAATTTGCGGAATGCAAACCAGCCAGATATTAGCCAATTTAGGTATTGCGGCCCTGAACCCGATGCAGGAGGCTGCCCAACAGGCCATTTTACAGGATACCGACACGTTCCTGATTGCCCCCACCGGCTCCGGTAAGACCCTGGGCTTTCTGCTGCCCATTCTCCAGCTTATCGAACCAAATCAAGCTGGTGTGCAGTGCCTGGTGCTGGCCCCCTCGCGGGAACTGGCGCTCCAGATTGAACAGGTCTGGCGCAGGATGGCAACGGGCTATAAAGTCAATGTCTGCTACGGCGGGCACCCGATCGCGGTCGAAGTCCAGAGCCTTAGCCAGCCGCCGACGCTGCTGATCGGCACGCCCGGTCGCATTGCCGACCATCTGGATCGGGGTACGGTCGATCTGTCGGCGGTGCATACGCTGGTGCTGGATGAGTTCGACAAATCGCTGGAATTTGGTTTTCATGATCAGATGGCGTTTATCGTGGAGGGCCTGAGCCGTCTGCGCAAGCGGGTGCTGGTCTCGGCTACGGCCGGGGTACGGATTCCGCCTTTCGTCGGCTTACACTCACCTACTAAACTGACGTTTACCCGTGAGGAAGAAACTGGCGGCTTAACTATGAAACGGGTGCTGTCGGAGGAAGCCGATAAGCTGACGACGCTGTTTCACCTGCTTTGTTCGCTCAACGGCGAAGCGGCCCTGATTTTCTGCAACCTGCGGGAAACAACCGAGGAGATCAGCCAAACATTGAAACAGAAAGGGCTTTATATCACGTTTTACCACGGCGGCATGGAGCAGCCGGACCGCGAACGCGCCCTGATCCAGTTCCGCAACGGCAGCACGCCCTATCTGGTCACCACCGACCTGGCGGCCCGCGGACTGGACATTCCTGAAATGAAGCACGTCATCCATTACCAGTTGCCGCTGCACGAGCACGAATTTGTGCACCGCAACGGCCGCACCGCCCGTATGCATGCCTCCGGTACCAGTTATGTGCTGCTGCTGCGCGATGAGCCACAACCGCCGTACCTACCCGAAGCCATAGACGAGTTACCAGTACCCACCCAAAATGCCTTACCGGAGCCGCCGGCGTTTGTAACGGTGTACATCAGTGGCGGCAAAAAGAACAAGCTCAACAAGGTGGATATTGTCGGTTTTTTCTCTCAGAAAGGTGGGCTGGAAAAAGAAGACCTGGGCCTGATTGAGGTTAAGGATTTTATCTCCTTTGCAGCCGTTAAACGAAGTAAAGTAAGCGACCTGCTGGTCCGCATCAAAGGCGAAAAGATGAAGGGGCAGAAGTATAAAATTGAATTGGCGAGGTAGTTTATTGGTTGACTGGTCAACTGGTTAATTAGTTGACTGGAAAACCAGCGAACTAATTAACCAGTTAACCAATGAACTAATCAACCAAAGACATGTCATTTTACTCCATTGATCCTGCCATTCTCCTGTTCGATGCGGCCCGCAAAGGCGATACCGAGTACCTCAAACAACAAATTGAGGCCGGTACGGATATAAACATCCAGGACGCCAAAGGCTTCACGCTCTTAATTATTGCCGCTTACGACGGCCATCTGGAAACTACCCGCCTGCTGCTCGACGCCAACGCCGACGTAAATGCCCAGGACGCCAGCGGCAATACCGCCCTGATGGGTGTCAGTTTCAAAGGCTACGCGGAGATTGCGCAACTCCTGCTGGAGCGCGGGGCCGACGTGAACCGGCAGAACGGCAATGGCGGCACCGCCCTGATGTTTGCCACCATGTTTGGCCGCAACCAGCTCGTCAGACTCCTGCTCGAACACGGTGCCGACCGCTACATCCGCGACCTGCGCGGGCAGACCGCCCACGACATTGCCATGATGCAGGGAAATGAGGAAGCATTGACGATTCTGTAGTTGAGTAGTTAAATGGTTCATTGGTTACCTGGACACCCTGCGAACCAGTGAACCATTTAACTACTTCCCCGGCCTTGACGGGCGCACTTCAATCTTGCTCGGGAGCGTGCGGGGGTGCATCCGGAGAATGTCCACTACCAGACGGCCGATGTCTTCGGGCTGGATCTTCCAGGCGTCTTTCTCACTGGGTTCGTGGTTGTTAAAGTGTGTAGCAACTGAGCCGGGCATTATTGTGCTCACCTTAATACCCGAACTGCGCAGGTCGAGCATAACAGCCTGTGTAAAGCCCACCAGACCGAACTTGCTGGCGTTGTAAGCGGAGCCGTTTTCGAAGAAGTTGGTGCCGGCCAGGCTGGCAATGGTAATGAAGTAGCCCTCCGTTTCTTTCAGGGCGGCAATAGTAGCTTTGGCGCTGTAAAACACGCCTGTCAGGTTAATGTCTATGGTTTCGTGCCACTGCTCCGGTGTCAGCTCCTGGATGGGGGCGAAGTGGCCCACCCCGGCATTGGCGATGACATAATCCAGCCGGCCCCACTGCTCTAGAATGGTATCGACTGCCCGTTGCTGCGATTCCAGGTCCCGAACGTCGGCTTCGATACCGAGGGCGGTGGCCCGGTCGGCCTGGGCCAGATGGATGTTGTTGAGTTTACTGGCCGCTTCGTCCGCAGCCTGCTGGGAGCGGCTGGTAATGGCGACGTTTACCCCTTCTTTGATCAGTACTTCGGCTACGCCGTAGCCAATGCCTTTGGTGCCGCCTGTGATGAGGGCTGTTCGTCTGATGTCTGCCATGAGTTGGTTAACTGGTTAATTGGTTGACTGGTTAAAATGGCCACACTCGCGCATGGTAGGCGCAGGTGACCCTTAGGATAACGGTTGAGGTGGATGAAGGTTTACCGGTCGGATACAATCCGGGGACTGCCTGGCGGTCTCCGGTTGGAAAGCAGACCGAAAATGAATAGACTTGCAGGACGCTCGATTCTAGTTACATTTGTTTGTTTGCCGCATGATTACCTACCGCCAGGCCTTACCTACCGATATTGAGCTCATTGCTCAACTCCACGCCAGAAGCTGGCAGCATGCCTACCAGGGCATCCTGACGGATGCTTTCCTCGGCGGTGCAATCCTGGACGATCGCCGTGCCGTGTGGCAGGAGCGCCTGGCCACTCCTGCCGACAACCAATATATCCTGACGGCCGTGGAGGATGACAAACTTATAGGTTTTGTCTGCGTATTCTGCGATCACGACGAGCAATGGGGTTCGCTGGTGGATAATCTGCACGTCAGCCGCGAACTGAAAGGGCGCGGTATCGGCACCGAACTGTTACGGGGAGCAGCGCGCTGGGTAAGACAAACCAGTGTACACCCGAGCCTGCACCTGTGGGTGTTTGAACAGAACCTGGCTGCCCGGCGCTTTTACGCTTACTTAGGTGGCGAACCGGTGGAACAGACCGTTAAAAACAATCCGGGCGGAGGAAATGCCGTGTCGCTCCGCTATGTCTGGCGAGACACAGCCGTGTTGGTTTAAACATACAGGCAATTGATAAATTCAAACAAAGTTACCCGTTACTCAAATGATAAAAGCTGTTCTGGCCCTTCTGTTCGTAAGCTTGCTGCCATTGCCCTTGTTGCCGTCCATCCAGTCCAACGTGTATGTCTGGCGGGAAATCCCGGTCATCCGGAAGCCAACATCCGACCAGCGGCTGATTCTGGAGGGAGAAACCCGGGACTTCCGGCACATGGAGGTTCATGCCACCACGTTGCCGGCCCGTCAGGCTCCGCACCCGGCCCACAAACACGATGACGAAGAACTTATCATTGTTAAAGAAGGCGAGCTGACGGTTACCATCGAAGGCAAGGCCAAAACGCTCGGTCCCGGCAGCGTGGCCCTGATGCTGCCCGGCGATGAACACGGTTTTGAAAACAAAGGCAACACCCCGGTCACCTACTACGTCATGCGCTACGCATCCAGAGAGCCGGTAGATCTGGAGCGCGGCCATAAAGCGGGGGGGTCGTTCTGGATCGATTGGAAGGATGTTGCGTTTACTCCTCACGACAAAGGTGGTATCCGGCGGATGTTCGACCGGGCCACGGCCATGACCAAACGCTTTGAGATGCACGTCACCACCCTCAATCAGGGCTTGTGGAGTCATCCGCCCCACACCCACCGGGCCGCCGAAATTCTGCTGATGGTGGTCAATCACTCGCAGGAGAGCATCGACGGTAAACTGTATCCGGCCACTACCGGCGACCTGATCTTCCTGGAATCCAACGTGCCCCACGCCCTGCAAAATACCAGCCAGGGCACCTGCACATATTTTGCCTTTCAGTTTGAATAGGCTATGATCACTCCGGCGAGTGCTCTATATCCTGCGCAATCAGATTGCGATTTGGAATGATCTTGACCAGGGAGTCGGCCAGTATCTGCGCGGCAAATTCGTTACCGGCTATGTTCCAGTGAGAATCAGACGGTTTATACAACTGCTGATCGGGAATGGCATTCTTAAAGGCTTCATAAAAGTCGATGTACGAAATTTGGTTCTCGCCAAGCCGCTGCGTGAGCATGCGGGTCGGGGTTAGCACATTATAAGGGAGCCTGCTGGTTTTGGGAAAGTATTCGGCAATTATGTCCTGTTGCAGTCGCTCGTCTACCTGAAGTTCGTCGGGGATGATGGTCACGATAAATTTTGCTCCATGCGCTTTGCAGTAATCGCGGGTGCTCAGCAGTATACCGACCGTACCTTCAAAGAGTCCATTGTTTCCGCCCGGAAACTCACCGTTTTCAGGAACATGATACTGCCACGAGTCCAGCCGCTCTTTTTCAATACGCAGATACTCTTTACGCACAAAGGTGTCGCAACTGTCACAGTATGGCTGATGACCGGCAAAATCCTTTACTTTCCAGGCTACCTTATAGATATAATTTAGGGCCGTCAGCATATAGGAATGGCGGAACCACGGTTTTCGGGGAACGTCGAAGTCATTGCCAATAAAAAAGGACAGCAACACCAGGTCGGGTTTCAGATCCGCTCCTTCTCTGGTTAAGATCGTGTAGTAATCTGATGGATTGGTTTGTGATATTCCCATGTTAAACACCTTTACCTTGCCAAGCCGCTGCTTTAGTTTGCTCTCCAGTTTGGTCAGAAACGTGTGATTTTGTGGTACAATTCCAAACGTAAATGAATCCCCCAGGCCTATAATGCGGTAATCGTCGGGCTCGGCAATGAACTCAGTATCATTGAAGCCCCCCGAATTGAGGGTATACCCATAGAGAACAACGTGCGGCTTACCACGATAGCGGTTGTAGGAGCCATCGTAAAAAATATGTGAATCGGCGAAATAGTTAAAAACCCGAAGTACAACTTCCCCCAGTATAAAGGTAACAGCGATCAATATAACGCCAATCGTTATCCCGAATCTTAATTGCCTGACCATAAGGATACGTTTTAGTGAACGATGTAGTATACACGTTTTTTTGATTATCTCAAATAGTATCGCCTTTTTTATATGAATATTCCCCAAAAAAAGTATATTTTTTCGTGGGCAGAAGGATGTGAAATGTGGCACCCTGACCTTCGCGGGATTCGGCCCAGATTTTGCCTTCATGGTTGGCCACAATGCGCTGGCAGAGGGCTAAGCCGATGCCGGTGCCCTCATACTGCTGCCGGTGGTGCAGTCGCTGGAAAAGGCCGAAAATCCTGTCGGCAAAAGCCGGGTCGAAGCCGATACCGTTGTCCGACACGATGATTTCACAATAAGGAAGCCGGGGGTTCAGGGTGTCGTGCTGCCTTACCTCCTGTGGGGGCAGTGGTCGGCAGGAAATGGTAATAACCGGCGAAACTCCTTCGCGCGTAAATTTGAGCGAGTTGCCGATCAGGTTGTAAAAAAGCTGATTTAGCTGCAGCGGCACTGCTTCAATCACGCACAAATCCCCGTAGTTGACCCTGGCGTTTTTCTGATGGAGCAGCAGTTCAAAGTCTTTCAAGACGGCGGTAACGGTCGCGGTCAGGTCAACGTTTTTGTCAAAATGCGAGCCGTGGTTAATGCGCGAGAAATCCAGAATATTCTTGATCAGCACCGACATCCGGTTGGCCGACTCTTCAATCTTTTGCAGGTAACGGCGGCTTTCGGGGCTGATGGTCTGCGGTAAGCGTTCGGAGAGCAAACCCGAATAGATCTGGATCTTGCGCAGAGGTTCCTGCAAATCATGCGAGGCCACATAGGCGTACCGTTCCAGTTCCTGATTGGATTGCTGCAACTGACTATTGGATTTTCTGAGCTCTTCGGTCCGCAACTGCACCTGCTTTTCCAGATCCTGCTCCGTCATGCGCTGGGCGGTAATATCCTGCGAGGTGCCGCGAATCAGGTACGGTACCCCGTCATCGGTAAACAGCACCCGCGCCTGGGTATGCACAAAGCGTTCTGCGCCGGTCTGCTGGTTTATGATGCGATACTCCAGATCCATTCGCCCACCTGAAGCCGGGTTCAGGGCGACCTGCAACCGGCGGTCAACTTCGGCAATATCCTCGGGATGCATACAGCGGACAATCACCTCCGGCGTAATGGTTTCGGTGACACCCAGCCAGTCTCTGGTCCGGTCGGAATAGGTCATCTGGCCCGTTACCAGGTTATTGGTCCAGGTAGCCAGTTCCGCCAGCTCCACGGCTTCCCGCAGCCCTTCTTCAGTTTCTTTTAATTGCTGGTTGGCTACAACCTGGTGGGTTACATCGACGGCCATGTTCAGGATCGCATACACATTCCCCTCGGCGTTGCGCAGGGGTTTGTAGGTAAAGTTGAAATAAAAGGTCTGTAGTTGGCCATCCACCACCAGATCGGCCCGGTCTTCGGTGGCCTGGTAGGCCACACCGGTGGTATATACCTCGTTGAGTAATTGGTAAAAAGGCTGCCCCTCCAGTTCCGGCAACGCATCGCGCAGAGGTTTGCCGATAACGGAAGCATCTTTTCCCCAAAGGTTGAGCATAGCTTCATTGGCCGATTCAACCACCAGTGTTTCGCCACGCAGCAACCCCATGGCCATGGGAGCCTGCATAATCATGCTGCGGAATCGCGCTTCGCTCTCGACCAGGGCCTGCTGCGACGCCAGTTCGGGCCGCATATCGCGCATGACGGCACCAACGCTTACGGGCTTACCTGTATCCGGATCATCGATGCGGATGGTGTTGTTGAATACCGGAAAGATCTGGCCGGTTTTCAGGTGACGCACCAGCATCACCCCCGACCAGCGCCCCGTGTTCATTACTGAGGGGAGTACTTCCTGCTCAACCTGGGCAAAATGCTCAGGTGCATGGAGGCTGGAGATGGGGGTTTCCTGTACCTGCTGTTCCGTCTCGAAGCCAAGCATATCCATACCAGCTTTGTTGATGTAGGAGTTTTTGCCGTCCAGTTCCAGGATCGACATCAGCTCGATGCTATTGTCTACCAGCGTCAGCAGTTTTCGTTGGGCCTCCTGAGCAGTCAGTTCGGGCCGCAAATCGCGCATGGTAAAGCCGCGGCCGATGGGTTTGCCGGTATGCGGGTCGTCAATGCGGATACCGCTGGCCTGGCAGGGGATCTGCTCACCGGTTTTGAAATGCCGCAGATATACCCGGCCCGACCAGTAACCCTGGCTTAGCAGCGTTGGTACGGCTACATCACGAATGAGGCTGAATTGCTCCGGCGTATAAAACTCCGAAACAGAACGCCCGGTCGTATGGCTTTCGTCCAGGCCGACCAGTTCGCGCCCGGCCCGGTTAATGTACACCACCTGTCCGTCAAGCGTGGCAATAGCCATAAAGCTAAGGCTATGTTCCACCATCGCCAGTAATCGCTGCTGATCATTGCGTAGGGCTACGTCCTGGGTAATGTCCTGGACAATAGAGAACAGGCTTTCGGGGCGTCCAGCTTCATCGCGATTGACGGAAATGTGAAGGCTGATCCAGATTACCCGTTTGTCGTTGCGAATGCAGCGTTGGCGGGTCAACAGCGAGTCGGCCTCACCCCGGACCAGCTCAAGCAGTTGTTGCTGAAAATGAAGCAGATCTTCCGGATGCGTGATGAGGGAGAACGTACTTCGCTGGAGTTCCTCCGGGCTGTAGCCTGTCATTTGGGCAAACGCCTTGTTGGTCTGCCTGAACTGGCCGTTGGTATCGGAGAGTACCATGCCAACGGCCGCCTGCTGAAAAGCAGTCCGATATCGCTGCTCGTCATTCCGAAGCTGTTGTCCGTTATTGGTGTCAAGGGGGGTATAGTCGTCGGTCATCTCTGTCGCGAGTTGCCTGATAAATGAAAGGACGAAACCACGGGTTTGTTCAGGTGTCCTTAAGCGTAAACTTAACTTTTCTGGAAGCTGAAGTACGCAGATAGGGCTGTGCAGCCGGCAAAAACTTATTCTGTTGCCCGGTAAACACGATTTTATCAGCCTATCTTTATCAACAACGGCCGGAAATTAGCGTTTTTAGCGTATACGATGTAATTAGCAACATACTATTCATACTTGATGGAATGGAAAAGGACCCCAATAGTCTGTTTCAGCAGTTGAGCAACCTGCTTGTTCCCAAAGTGCCACAGCCGGCCGGCAGTGTGGCCAATGTGGTTACCAACGAACGCATTTTAGCCGAATTGGCAGACTGTTTTAACACGTCCCTTTTAGCCGAGAGTGTGGGCCATAGTCTGTTGTTCAATACCAGTTATTTTGTTATTCTGCACCCGAAAACCTACGAAGAGCGATTGCCGGCCCTGCCCGTTATCGTCGACGAAGCTGTCCGCCGGTTTTACGACCTGCTGCGGGCGCGGAAGGGTCCCGACGACAAAATTATGCCGGTATCATCGCACTGGTACTTTAAATTTGGTCCGGGGACGGAGTTTAACGGCCGGCTGATCGGCCGCGACGATGTGGAGGTAATTGGCTCCCTGGCCGGGGTTTCCCTGGCGGAGCCGGCCCAGCCGGAAGCCTTCGTAGCGGCTAATGTAAAAGCTACTGTCCGCGTTAAAAACACCAATATGTTTGATAAACTGGATATTAACCAGCAGGCGTTTGAGCATATCGACTTCCGGGAGTCCGGTACGTTTGCCATAAAACTAAACCCGGCGCTGGCCGGTGATGAAACCCCCCTGATGATGCCCCCGGTGCCGGCCATGCCGGTCCCGCAGGCGGTGCGACCGTCGGCGCTGGCGCGGATCGATTGCTACCTGGCCGACAGTAATACCGAAAAAACCTTCTGGATGGAGGATCGGGAGATGGTGGTGGCCCGCAAGGAGCCCGACAATGAGGCCTTCCCGAATTACCTGCGGCTGGAGTCGCCCTATGTCTCGAACCCGCACGCCCGCATCCGCTACAATGAAGCCGAAAACCGGTTTCAGATTGTTTCGTACAGCCGCAACGAAACCCGCGTGAATGAGCAGGTGATTGAACGGAGCGAACCGGCGAATCCGCAATGGACTGACCTGCCCGATAAGGCCCAGGTGTTGCTGAACGGTGTAGTTACCCTTTCGTTTTCCATAAACGCCTAACGCCGGCCTGATTGATGAGCGCACTCTTACTATCAGGACAGACCGATACGGGACAGCAACGGCAGGATAACCAGGACACCTTTATCAGTAACCACCTCTGGACGGCGCACTCCGCGCTGCTGGTGGTTATCGATGGTGTAGGAGGGTATGCCGGCGGTGACCGGGCGGCTGCTATTGCCCGCGATTGCATCAGCCGGTATATGGCGGTTCCTAACGGTGACCTGCTGACCATGCTTCGCGAAGCCGTGGTTTTCGCCAATAATCAGATAGTAGCCTACCGGGAGCAGAATCCTACGCTGGCGCAGATGTGCTGCGTGCTGACGGCCGCCGTGGCTGATACCCAAACCGGTGTGCTGGTTTTTGTACACGTTGGCGACACCCGCCTGTACCGGTTCCGGCGGCAGTCGGTCGATAAACTGACGCGCGACCACTCGCTGGTGGGGCTGCGGGAAGATGCCAAGCAGCTTACCGAAGCCGAAGCCATGAACCATCCCCGCCGGAACGAAGTATTGCGCACGGTGGGATCGGAAGTACACCGGGTCGACGATCCGGATTTTCTGGAATGGGGCGAGACGGACTTCCGGCCCGGCGATCAACTGCTGTTATGCAGCGACGGACTGACGGATATGGTAACGCTGGCGCAGATAAAAGCCGTGCTGGACCAGGCGATGCCGCTCGACCAGCAGACGGCCGAGCTGATCCGGCAGGCTAACGAGCGGGGTGGACAGGATAATATCACGGTGGTGCTGGCTTGTTACCCGGTTGAAAGCGTGTCGGCGCCAGCCCCGGCAGAGAGCCCTTCCAAAAATCGTACGCAGGTATTCAACGCCTGGCAGCATCAAAAATAAACTGACTGAGCCCAGCGGGTCCAAACAAATGCCAACTGTTAGTTTCAATACGCAATTTCCAGGTTATACCATTCTGGGTGAATTAGGCCGGGGCAACGCCAGGGTCCTGAAAGCCCGTCATGTCGACTCCGGTACGCTGGTTGCCATCAAGCATTTTGCCTTCAATACCGACGCCGATACGCTCCGACGCTTCCAGCAGGAATCGGAGATCATGACCCTCATTACCCACCCAAACATTGTCGGCGTGCGCGAGATCCGGCTCGATGCGCCCCTGCCGTACCTGGTTATGGAACTGATTGAAGGCGGGAGCGTACGCAAACTGCTGGATGAGCAGAAAACCCTGCCCGTGGCTACGGTGGTCCGGCTGGGGCTGCAACTTATTGAGGCCCTCAGGGCTATTCACGCCCAGGGAATCATCCACCGGGATATAAAACCCGAAAATATTTTGTACCGCCTGCTGCCGACGGGCGAGCTGCACTTTCTGCTCACCGACTTCGGTATTGCCCGCCTGCGCGAGCAACCGAAGACTGTAACGGGGCAATCGCTGATGACCTACGAGTATGCCTCGCCGGAGCAGTTCGAAGACCCCGGAAGCCTGGGATCCGCCACAGATTACTATTCGCTGGGGGTAGTGCTGTTTGAGTGCCTGAGCGGTAGGGTGCCGTTCCCGTTGGAAAAAAATATCGGCATTGTGTCGTTCATGACCACGTTGCTGAACGATCCGCCACCGCCGGTTTCATCGCTGATTGACAAACCCATTGCCGGCTCGCTCGAAGATGTATTGCAGGCTTTGATGGCCAAAAAAGCATCTGAGCGGCTAAGCCAACCGGATGCTGTAATTGTGGAGCTGAAAAAAGCCGAAGTGGAACAGTTACTCATTGAGCAGCAGGACAGGCAGGGAGAGCCTAACCCGGCACGTGGGGAGGCTCAGGGAGTCGGCACTCCGGTGGCCGGCACTCCGGTGGCCGGCACTCCGGTGGCCGGCCCGATTAAAAAGGCTGAAACCCGGCAGGCACCCCCTGAGTTTCTGGTGCGAAAAGCCGCTGAGGAACGGGCCGCCCGGCCCCGCAGCAGAACGGGACTGTGGGTAGGGCTGCTGGTAGCAGGGTTGATGGGGGCCGGGATGGGCACCTACTACGTGTTGAGTAAACAAGCCCTAACAAATGCGGGTGTGGAGCAGTCGGACGAGGGTACGTCATCGGCTTCGGCGGAGCAACCTCCTGTGACTACACCGGTTCAATCGCAAACCTCAGCAGCCGAGCAGGCACGGCTGCTGGAAGCCAGGCGAAAGGAAGAAGAATACCGGAAACTGGAGCAGCGCCGGCAGGATGCACTGAGTGCCGCCAAGAAGCTGGCGGTTAAAAAAGTACCGGGGTATAAAGTTGGTTTACTGGGTGGAATAAAGAACTTACAGATTCAGGTAAGCAACCCCACCAACCTGCGTTTTTCGGAGGTGCGGGTGCGGGTAAGCTATATTCTGGAAAGCGGAAAGATCTTCAAAGCCGAACAACTGACCGTTACCGATGTTGATCCGCAATCTTCCAAAACAATAAACGCGCCGGATAGCCCGCGGGGTACCAAAGTCTGGCCGCGTATCCTGGATTACAAATCGCCGGATATTCCGCCTAAACCGGTTAAACCGATAGCTACCTCTGCCGTTGGTAGTTTAACCGTACAGCAGCCCTAAAAAGCAAAGACCGGTCTGGAATCAATCAGACCGGTCTTTGCTTTTTAGGGCGGGCAGAGCTTACCGGGTTTTGATGTACTCATCCCAGTTGATTTCGGCCTGGGGTCGCGCTAACTGCCGGAAAATGGTACCCCGGTCGAGGGTTACGTCTACGTTCTCCGCATTGAGCCGGTTGTAGCGCCGAAGGTCGATCCAGCGGTGACCCCAGGGTTCGGCCCAGAGTGAGTATCGGCGCTGGAACAGAATTTCGTTGATTAAGGCGTCGCGGGTGGTCGCGCCAGTGTATGGTCCGATATTGGCGGCTGTTCTTACCCGGTTTATGGCGGCCACGGCGGCTTGGGTATTCCCCAACTGAGCCTGGGCTTCGGCCAGAATCAGCACCAGTTCTTCGTTCCGGATAAACTTCAACTCGCTGGTGTTGAGTGGGAAACGACGGTCCTGGTACTGGCCCGACAGCGGTGTGCCGTCGGAGGTTACCGACACGGGTGTAGTGCGCCGGAAGAACTTGTTGCGAACGCGCAGGTCACCGGCAATGGTATCGCGCAGGACCGAGGGGTGAACTACCATCATGGTCGTTACGTTGGCATTTTGCACAAAGAACAGCGGGTTAAATGCATCAGGTGGGGCACCGTAGGTATGGGCCGGACCGGCATCCAGACTGCCCGTGGCGCTGTAGAACGAGTTGTTGACGGCATCTACGGCTCCCTGCCAGTCCTGCCGGTATACCGCCAGCCGGGCTGCAATGGCGCGGTTCATCTGGCGCAGGGTAGTAATGGTGTTGAAGCCATTGGCCGTAAATCCGCTCGTCAGGCGGAGCGGGAAGGCACCCGTACCGGCGTTGCCAAGTTCGGTATTGCCTTCGTCCAGAATGCGATTGATCTGGGTCAGGGCTTCATTGAGCGGCAGCACGGGGCCTGGGTTTTGTGGATCACTGATGTCGATCCGCATCCCGTTTTCGTACTGCCCCATCGCCACAAGCAGGTATTGGTACCCCATAATGGTTTTGGCAAAACCCGATACTGCATTTTTCTCCTGCTCGGTAAACGCACCGGTATTCCGAACAGATTCAATCACCGTCAGTGCCTGCCGGACCGCAAAATAGGGGTTCTGGTAGGTAGGCAGGTATTGAAACATATTGACCGTGGCGGTGCGGCCGTTCATGCCCAGCCAGTCGGTCTGCCAGCGCGGATCGGAAGCATTCAGATACCAAAGTTCGCGGCCCATCGAACCAAAGAGCATCGTCACGTTGAACACATACTCGCGGTGGCGAGCCTCCAGGCCGGTTACCAGGTTCTGCACCTGGGTGCGGGAGGCATTCTGCGATACGCTGCCCAGCGAGGGGTTGTTGGGGTCGTTTGGGGCTTCCAGTTCAAAAAAGCGGCAAGCATTGGTCAGCAGCAGCCCCGTCAGCAGCGGGATATATACAAGGATTTTTTTCATGTTCTAGTAAATCTTTGCTTAAAACTCAACAACCAGGTGACCAAAGAAACGACGTTGCGTCGGGTACGGGGCAATATCAACCCCGGAGGCTACCGCCTGAATCCCAAACGTAGATGTTTCGGGATCGTAACTAAAATATTTGGTAAACGTCAGCGGGTTTTGGCTGGAGGCTCCGATCCGGATGCGCGATACCCGGTTGCTGAACCAGCTACCCAGCTTTGTTACTGGTAAATTGTAATACACGCCGATTTCGCGTAACCGGACATACGAGGCATCCTGCACCCAGCGGTCGGCACCGTTGTGCGGAGGAATACCCCGCTGGCGGCCGTTGGGTGTACCGTCATTGTTATCATCTTTTGACCAGTCGGGGGTGGTTCCGCCCGAATCCATCAGAAACTGCGTCAGGTTGATGTTATCGCCCCCCTGCTTCCAGTGCCAGAGCATATTAATGTCTACATTCTTGAACAAGGTAAACTCGTTGAACCAGGACATCTGAAAATCGGGCTGGTTGTTACCCAGAATATAGGCGCCGGTCCGCACCCCCTGCGCCAGCGGTGTATCGGTGGCATCGGAGGCCGGGCGTGTACCGACAATGGTGGTGGGGGCGAAGCCTTCCTGGTAGAGGAATGTGCCCAGGGTCACGCCAAAGGCGCCTGCGTTATAGGGCGGAATTCCCAGACGGGTCAGCAGCAGGTTGTTACGCCACCACATCAGGCGGGTGTTCCAGCGCAGATTATCAGCCTGTACGGGTACAACGTTCAGCGAAAGTTCTATCCCCCGGTTCTGAAGCCGTGCCAGGTTGGTCGGAATGGTGCTGATGCCCACCGACGGTGCCAGTTGCAGGTTCTGAATGTTGTTGCGCGTCTGCTTATCGTAATAGGTAGCTTCGAGCAGGATGCGGTTATTGTAGAGACCGAGGTCCAGACCGAATTCGAGTTCACCGGCGCGCTCGGGTTCAATGCTGCTGTTCCCGGAGGCCGTTGTTACGACCGAACCCAGCAGCCCGCCGATATTAGCGGAGTTTAGCGGGGTAAACGTGGTGCCAAAGTTTGGCAGACCGGCCGTTTCGCCGTAGGCAACCCGCGGTTTAATCTGAGAGAAAACCGAAGACAGGCCCGATGAGCGGATGAACTCAAAGTTGGCTACGTTTACCGCCAGAGAAGCCTTGGGAAACGCCCAGAACCGGTTGGCATCGCCAATAAGCGTCGATTTATCCCACCGGATACCCACAGTGGCAATGATCTTGTCGTCCCAGTTGGCTTCCTGCTGGGCAAACACCCCTACGTCGGTCACGCGCTGAAACCGCTGATCGAAGATTTCCTGCACCGTTCCCTGCCGCAGATTGTTCTGCCCGCCGGCCAGACCCCGCGCGCGGTTCAGCAGCCGGTCTTCGCGGAAGTTCAGGCGAACGGTACCTACCTGCGAGGTCAGATTGATGCGGTTGACGTTCCAGTTCAGCACCAGGGCCGCCTGTAAGTTGGTGTTCACGTTTTCAGACTTACCCCAGACCACATCGCCCGGATTGCCCTGGCCACGCTGGAACTGTAAATCTTCGGGCAGGTACACCTGCGTAGTATTCTGCGTAAAATCCAGACCTCCCTGGCCAATTAGTTTCAGCAGCGCCCGCTCCGACTTATACAGGTTGGCCGTTAGGTTGAACGACTGGATAAACCGGTTTACGTTGGAGTTGTTGGTGCCCCGGTCGGTCACGGCTACCGGATTTTCGGAAAAGTATGGGTTATCGGGGTAGCGGCCGCTGGCATCCGGGAACAGGTTGAAATAATTGGGTACGTAGGCAATGTTGTAGCCGATACTGGCCCCGGAGTTGTTCTGGTTGCCGGTAAAGCCCCGGTCGGTATTGGTATTGATGTAATTAGAGCCTACTGCCAGCGTAATATCGGGCGTAATCTTGTGGTCGATATTCGCCCGGACCGAATACCGCTTAAAGCCGGTGCGCCGGATAATGCCCTTCTCGTCGGTAAACGCTCCGGAGATAAAGAACCGGGTTTTGTCATTACCGCCCGACAGGCCTAATCGGGTATTCGACAGGGGCGCGGTGTTGCCGTAGAAATACTTTTCATAGTCGTAGGTCTGCCCGTTGGCCGCCCGGAAGCGGTCCAGCTCCGTTTGTCGGCGGGCAGCCGCAAAGAAGGTGTTGATCTTTTCTTCCGTCCAGTTCTCAACGCCCAGCAGTCGCTGCGGCCGGGCAAAGCCGTAATCCTGCGCAAACGTCAGGCGAGTTTTGCCGGCGGTGCCCCGCTTGGTGGTGATGATGATGACGCCGGCATTGGCCCGCGTTCCGTAAATGGCCGCAGCCGAAGGGCCTTTCAGTACCTCAATGGATTCAATATCGTTCGGGTTAAGGTCAGAAATACGGTTGGCTGCGTCGTCCTGGGTTTCTACGGCCGATGCGCCCGTAACCGTACCCCGACCTGTGCGGTTGACGGCGTTGTTGGCATATACCCCATCAATGATATACAAGGGCTGCGAAGCACCCACCAGCGACGAAATTCCCCGTAACTGAATGGAAACGCCCCCGCCGGGTGCGCCCCCGTTGGTGTTCATGTTTACGCCGGTTAGCTTGCCATACAGGGCATTGTCTACCGTTTGTATCTGCGTGGTACCCACGAGTTCCCGCGCCGATACGGTCGATATGGCATTGGCCAGGTTGGACCGTTTAATGCTGGTAGCCAGACCGGTCACCACCACTTCTTCCAGATAGGCCACATCTTCGGTGAGGGTGACATCAATGGTGTTGCTGGTACCTACCGCTATTTCCCTGGACTGGTAGCCAATCGACGAAAATACCAGGGTGGCATTCTGGCGGGGAAGCGCGATCCGGTAGGTGCCGTCGGCTGCGGTGGCCGTACCGGTAGACGTTCCTTTCACGACCACATTGGCACCCGGAATGGGCGTACCATTTTCGGCCCTGACTGTACCGCTAATGGTATTCTGGGCAAATGTCGCTGCACTGAGCAGCCACATTCCCGCCCATACCATCAGCCTGACCAGTAGGGGACAGGTAGTAGTTTGCATAAAGTGTATTTGTTTAGGTAATGCGAAGAATTAAACGAGCAAAACTATTAAAATCCAATTAAAGCACCGGAATGCAATAAATTAGAAGTTGATTAGAATTGACTGGTTTCTATCGGAAACAGAAAGGCCACACCCTCAACAGGAGGATGCGGCCGTTTACACAATTCTATGTTGGCTTATCAGGTCTACAGTTGATGCCCGATCTCTGGTACTAAAGGCAATTATCGTTTCTTGTGCTTAGGGGCAAAGGTTTTTTTGTAAGGCTTTTTCCCCTCCGCTTTAGTTGGTTTCCCCAGCAGCTTTTCGATCAGATCGGGGCGGTTCATCTTTGTCAGTCGGTTCCGAATCCATTGTTTGTACTCCGGTTTGTACCAGAAGAAGAACGCGTTCTGGTTCTGCTTTTCCTCACGGGTCTTGGCTGTTCTGACGGGCTTGAGCGTGTACGGATGTACGCCGGTGTAATAAATCACCTCGGCCACGGTCATGGGTGTCGGCGTAAAATCCTGCACCTGCTCCAGTTGAAAGCCCATGTCTTTGGTTTCGGCTGCCAGGTTGGCCATATCCTCCTCCTCACAGCCGGGGTGCGAGGAAATGAAATACGGAATCAGCGGCTGCTTCAGGTTATGCCTGTCTGAAATCTGGTCGTATTTCTCCTTGAACTTGTGGAAGTACTTGAACGACGGCTTGCGCATCACCCGCAGCGTAGCGTCGGACGTATGCTCCGGGGCTACCTTGAGCCGGCCGGAGACGTGGCGCGTGATGAGTTGCTCCATGTACTCGTCGTGGTTACCGTCCTGGTTGTTCTTGTTGAAATCATCCACCAGCAGGTCGTAACGCACACCTGAGCCGACAAAGGCTTTCTTAATGTTGGGATTCGCATCTACCTTCCGGTACAGTTCGGTCAACGGCTTGTGCGAAGTATCCAGGTTGGAACAGATAACCGGGTGGATACAGCTCGGACTTTGGCATTTGGCGCAGATCGACTCGTCTTTGCCTTTCATTTTGTACATATTGGCCGACGGACCGCCGAGGTCGGAGAGATAGCCTTTGAACTCCGGATGCCTGGTGATTTCGTCGACCTCCTTCAGAATGGATTTTTCGCTGCGGGAGGCAATGAACTTCCCCTGGTGCGCCGAGATGGTGCAGAAGCTACAGCCGCCGAAACAGCCCCGGTGCATGTTCACTGAGAATTTGATCATTTCGTAGGCCGGAATGGTACCGCGCTTCTTGTACTTGGGGTGCGGCAGCCGGGTGTAGGGCAGGTCATACGACTTATCCATCTCCGTCTCATCCATCGTCTTAAACGGCGGGTTGATCACCAGTGTCTGGTTCCCCACCTGCTGAATGATCCGGTTGGCCTGCCACTTATTCGACTCGACCTCCACAATTTTGAAGTTAGCCGCGTATTTGATCTTATCTTCCAGGCACGTTTCATGGCTGGCCAGCTCCACGGTGTTCCAGTTGTTATAATCCCGCAGTTTGGTGCCGTTTTCGTGCAGGTACGCCACCTGGTTGATGTTGCGCATCGACGACAAAGGCACACCTTTCCGGGCCAGTTTCAAAATCTCGCGAAGAGGCTGTTCGCCCATGCCGTACACCAGCAGGTCGGCACCCGAGTCGTACAGAATCGTCGGCATCAGCTTATCCTGCCAGTAGTCGTAATGGGTCACGCGTCGGAGAGAAGCCTCAATGCCCCCGATTAGCACCGGCACATCGGGGTATAGGGTCTTCAGAATTCTGGTATAGACCGTGGTGGCGTAATCGGGCCGGAAACCGGCTGCTCCACCGGGCGTGTAAGAATCGTTTGAGCGCAGGCGTTTGTTGGCCGTGTAGTGATTCACCATCGAATCCATACAGCCGGCCGTGACGCCGAAGAAGTATTTGGGCCGGCCAAACTTTTTAAAGTCCCGCAGGTCATCTTTCCAGTTTGGCTGGGCAATAATGGCTACCCGAAATCCCTCGCTTTCCATGATGCGACCGATCACCGCCGTACCAAAGGCCGGGTGGTCGACATACGCGTCACCCGACACCAATACTACGTCCACTTCATCCCAGCCTCGTTTTTCGACTTCTTTCATCGTCAGAGGCAACCAGTCTGTTATGGGTCTTTCAATCATAGATACGAGGTACTTGAAGACGTGCAAATTTACCCACCTATAAGGCTGGAAGGGTGGAAATAGTTCCTGACCTTGTTGGCTACTTCACCGCCTGCACAGCCGCCTGCCGGGCTATGTCTATATCCTTTGCTACTTCCGGCCGGAGGATGGACCAGTGAAAGCGGAGTTTGTCGTTCTGCTCCCGCGTGTTGCCCAACTGCTCACTGAAATGCACCAGCGGCATGTCTTTGTAAATGGGCCGGGTTATGGCAACCACCTCATCCCAGTGGCGCAGAGCATTTTCCAGATGAGCCACCGCCTTTTGCTTGTTTGCCTCGCCCCCGGCGGTCCGGTAGGTTTGCAGGGCTACGGCTCCCCGCAGCTTTTCCGCAAAATACAGGCCCAGATTGGCCCAGACTTTTACGTCGGCAACCTCGTACATCAGTGAAGCGTTGCCGCTGGTGTTGATCGGAGCAACCAGATTCAGCGCTTTGCGGCAGTCCTGCTCCAGCCGGTCGGCCAGCACCAGCGGAGTAATTTTGCCGGCAGCCACGGTACCTCCGGCATTCACCGTTTTTACGTAATCAATCACAGATACAAAGTCCGGGTCCAGTGGCGGCTGACTGATTTGCCGGTCAATGGCAATGTATTTAACGTTTTTGTCCTGCAACGCCATGAACCCTTCGCTGTAGAGCGAGAAATCCCAGGTAAAGTCGTAGGAGGAGGCTAACCGCAACGGCGTTTTGCCGGCCAGAGCAGAGGCTTCAAATAAGTTGGCGGCTGCCGGACCATACCGGCGGGTAAACTCCGCTTTAAAGAGCGCATCGGGTGTGTCGGGGTTATAAAGCAGTCTTCCCCATAGTTTGTAAAACAACCATTGTCGTTCAAATGCATATTTCCAGTCGACGGGCTGGTTGGTTTTGGTGAAGTAATCTTTGGCCGGAATGTACGTTTCGGAGCCGATGATGTAGCCGCCCAGGTAGGGCTGTGTGTTGGTGGCGATATGCTCGCGAACGAAATCAGGAACGCCCCAGCGCAGGCAGAAGAAGTCTTCGTTGCGGGCGGTCCACACGATTTTATACCTGGTCGGCGTTGGTGTAAAATACGTGTCGTACAGTTTGCCACCATGTACTTTGACTAGTTTGGGCGTCGAGTGGGCGTGGGACCAGTTGTACTTCAGATCGGCCCAGACCGGGCCTTCCAGAAAAGGCAGGTTGCCTTCGGCTTCGATGGATTTGCGGGTCAGCTTTTCGGTTTCTACGCTGGTGACGCCGAGCGAGCCGGTGGTGCTGGAGAACGGAATGCGGTGAATGAGCTTGGTTTTCCGACCTGCCTGTCGCATGCCTTCGATGATAGCCGCCTTCATCCAGTCTTCGCGTTGCTGGGGCGTCATGCCGCCCATACCTTCGCCCAGGGTCAGCCCGAAGCCGGTGAGCTCCGGGTATTCCTGCAAAACCTGCGTGACGCATTCGCGGGTGTAGCGCCGGACAATTTCCGACGTATCGCCATCTACAAAATGGTGGTGCTCCAGGTTGTTCATGGCCACGTTATGCGCTTTGGCGAACTCCGGACTCACAAAGATGTTAAAAGGTACCAGGTACGTATCGATACCGCGTTCCTTTGCCATCCGGAAAATAGCCCGGTGCAGGTTTTGCCATTCCTTCATTTCTTGTTCGTTAAACGGGGTAGCCTCCGGAAAATTCTTCGGTCGGATCATGAAGGTGTACGGGTGCAGGTTCCACAGCGACAGCACATTGAAGCGGTTCTCGACCATCATATCCAGAAAACGCTCCCAATAGGCCACATCCCGACAGGTTTCGATATGCTGATCGAGCGCGTAGCTATGCCGGTATGTATCCCAGGGCAAATCATATTTAATGGCCCGGAAGGGCAGCGTTGGGCTCTCGCTTTTTGCCCTAATCTGTGGTAATGAAACTCCGTTGCGCAGATCTTCAGCTACGGCAAGGCAGCCATAAATTAAGCCGGCCGGATCACCGCCGGTGATTCGAATCGTTTTGCCGGCCGGCGCAATGGCATAGGCTTCCTGCACTAATTTACCGGTATTGAGCGACAGGCGGATGGTGTAGTCGGCCGGGGTAGCCAGAGTATACCGTCGTTCAGTCAGGGCTTTCTTTAGCCGATTGACTGCGTAAGTAGCTTGGGGCGAGGGGTCGGAAGAGACAACAGTTACCCGCTGGGCAAAGATTGTAGAAACAAACCCGAAGATTGTGGTTATCAGTATTAGAACCTGTTTCATTGAGTGGCGGCTGTTGGCATAAAAGTCTATGAATTGGTGTGGCTACTCTAACAAAATGCCGTTAGCTGAATATATTCATACCAAATTTGCTTAACGAATGCAAGTCAAAACCCAAACGCTCGTTGCCGAATTTAAACAAGCCATGCAGACGCTTTATGGCGACCGGCTCGACCGTATTGTATTATTTGGCTGCTATGCGCGTGGTGATAATCACGATGATTCAGATATTGATTTTATGGTGGTCGTAAGAGACGAAAGTTTATCCCGGTTAGAAGAAATAAATCGGTTTGTTGAGACACAGTCGGAGCTTAGTCTCAAGCATAATATTACGATATCTGTATTACCAGTCAGTTTAAAAAAATACACTCAATCGGTCCTGCCGGTTTACCATTTTGCCCGTCAGGAAGGCATTATACTATGAAGAATATTAGCCGTTTTCTATGCTATCGCCAGATTACTTTTCGGGAGAGATTTTCTAAATACAAAGAGCCATTCAGGCGCACACGCCAAGTTCCGGGAGTTGTATATCAAAACCGGCTTGCTTCCTAAAGAGGTAAGTATTTAGCTGGAAAAGACCACAAACCTTAGTAAATCCCGGTAAATAACATTGTCTTTCCAGAACAACTGCAGCACCATGCCTATGTGCGATTTGCCCGGCAACATGGTAAACTGATGCCGAATGCCAAGCTGCTGAAGCCGCCGGCGAAACTTAGCCGTGCTGTTCAGGATACTCGGATAGGTGCGTTCTCCCACGTACACCAGCATAGGTGGTGTATCTGGCTGAAGGTGGTATAAAGCCGAAACGGTCCGCCATACGGTTGAGTCCTTGCCGAACGGGACCAGATACTGCTCATCATTAGGGTACTCCATTTTCTGCAGGTAATCGAACATATCCAGCCCGGCCGGATCGTCGAGGATTGCCCCTTTGACCGGATTCTGCGCAATACCTTTACTCGTAAACAGATCGTCTTTGGTCGCCAGGAGTGCGGCTAAGCCGCCCCCGGCCGAGTGGCCCAGGACGTAAATGCGGTTAGGGTCTCCGCCATAGTCGGCGATGTGCTGTTGGGTCCAGGCAACGGCGCGGGCGCAGTCGTCGGCCATCGCCGGCACCTCCACGGCAGGAGCCAGGCGGTAGTTGATGATGACGCCCACAACGCCCAGTTTGGCCAGCCGCCGGCCGATGAACGTGTATGTATTCTTGCTGCCGCTGTTCCAGCTACCGCCGTGGATAAACACAACGACCGGATGGCCTTTGCCGTCGCGCGGACTGTACACGTCAAGCGTATGCCGTTCGGGGCTGAAGTCAGATTCGGCAGCCGCTACGTAGGGAATATCTTTGGTGCGCCGGCTGGCGCGGGCGGTGGCGTATTCACTAATCAGCAGGATCAGCGGAATTATAAAAATTAAAGAAAGTGGAACCTGCCAGAGCAAACGGAGAAGTGTCATACGGTACAATCAGAAGAGCCTCGTCGGCCATATGTACTTAAAATCAAACGGCCTGGATTTACGGAAAATCAGATGATTTTCAGAAGTCAGGCCACAAACCTAAAAAAAATTGTGTCTTTCGGCTGTAATGTTTTCCGGCATAAATCGTCTTTGTCACTGAAATGGATCTGCACACCTTCAAACAACGCATATTGCCCGTACAGGGCCGGCTCTTTAGGGTCGCTCAACTGTTTCTCCGCAACCGCGAAGAAGCCGAAGATGCCATGCAGGATGTGTTGCTGAGGCTGTGGACCAACCGGCAGCAACTGGAAACGTACCAGAGCCTTGAAGCCCTGGCGGTAAAAATGACTAAAAACCTGTGTCTGGACCGGCTCAAGACGCATCGGCACCAGAAAATAGCCGATGGCAATGACTGGCTCGATGTAGCGGCTACCGACGTATCGCCGTACCGGCAGGTGGAACTGGCCGACAGTGCCGGGCTCATGCACCGGCTTATGGACGCGCTGCCCGATCCTCAGAAACTGGTGCTCCATCTGCGCGATGTGGAGGAGTACTCCTTTGAGGAGATCGAGGAGGTAACAGGGTACAGTGTAAATAACATTCGGGTGATGTTGTCGCGGGCTCGTCAGCGGTTACGCGATGACTACGTAAAAGCAAACAACTATGAAGCAGGACATTGACAAGCTGCTGGAGAAATATTACAACGGGGAGACCTCGCTGGAAGAAGAAAAGCAGCTTCGCCAGTATTTTCAGCGGGAGCCAATACCGGAGCATCTGCAATCCCATGCCGGTCCGTTCCGGTACTTTGCCGAAGAGCGTAATCAGCAGCCGTCGGAAACCATGAACACGCGACTGGCCGCTAAACTCGACGAGCAGGTACCGGCCGGTCGGGTGGTGAAGTTCCCCGCCTGGACGATGCAACTAGCGGCCAGTGTTGCTTTGCTGATTGTGGGTTTTGCCGGAGGGTTATTCTACAGCGAATCGCAGTCCCGGCAAACGAATACACAAACAATGACTGCTACAGGTAATCCATCGAATGGCGTTGATTCACCGGCCGGCGGCCATGAAATTAAGCAGGTGCTGGCGTTTGAACACGCGGAGAAAACGTCGGCCAGCGAACGCATTCAGGCTGTTAACCAGTGTACCGATCTGGATCAGGCCGATCAGGAAATCACGCAGTTGTTGATTAATACGCTGAATTTTGATGCCAACGTCAATGTCCGGCTGGCGGCCTGTCAGGCCCTGCTGCGCTTTGAAAGCGAACCCGGCGTGCGGGAAGCGCTGATTCAGTCGCTCCAGATTCAAACCGACCCGAATATTCAGATTACGCTGATTGAAGCGCTGGTGGCGATGAAAGAAAAGCGGGCGGTAAATCAGATGCAGCAATTGCTGCGTAACCGCGATGTGCTGGAGATCGTCCGCGTAAAAGCAGAAGAGGGGCTGAACGTGCTGAGTAATCAGAACTCAACTTCCTGAGCCGGCTTATTCCACGAGTTCAATTAACCCTATTTTTTACAATTTCTTAGATCAATTCAATCCATGAAAAAACACCTGTTGTTTACCATCACCTTACTGGGGTGGGCCTGCTGCGCCTATGCCCAGGAGTACAAAGCGAAGCTGACAAACGCTAAAGACAATAAAGTCACGATTGAAGGCGACGCCAGTGATTTCCAGATCGAAGGCTACAACGGCGATGAAGTCATCATCCGGGCTTCGTCGGGCTACGAGGCTCCGCCCGAACGGGCCAAAGGGCTGAAACCGCTGTATTATTCGGCCGTCGATAATTCCGGCATCGGTCTGGCGGTAACGCTGGAGGGCAAAGGAATCCGAATTGAGAAGGCTACCCGCAAGCACATTAAGTACACCGTGCGGCTGCCGCGCAAGGTATCGGTGCTGTACCAGCAGAGCAACTGGATGGGTTCCAATGTGGCTATCTCCAACATGGAAGGCGATCTGGAGATCCGTACCAACAACGCCAATATCGACCTGATGAATGTTACCGGACCGGTTGTGGTAAATACCACCAACGGCGAGGTAAAGGTGGTGTACTCCAGCCTGAGCCAGGACAAACCCACCGCCATTTCCACCGTTAGCGGGCCCATCGATATTACCCTGCCCGGCAACGCTAAAGCAAACATGAAACTGCGATCGGTAACGGGTGAGATGTACACCGACTTCGACCTGGGCCTCAAGAACAACAAAGACGGTTTAGCCAGGGTAGGCGGAGGGCACAGCATCGAAGGTACCGCCAACGGCGGAGGGGTTGAGATGCAGCTTAACACCGTGAGTAGTAACATTTATATCCGGAAACAGAAATAATTCATCATACCTCACTACACCATGAAAAAGAGTTTAATCCTCCTGCTGATCGGCCTGTTCATACACCCGGTTTTTGGCCAGAAGATCATTGACAAGAAACTGCCGTTCTCGGCTAACCAGCTTGTCAACCTCGATTTTAAGTTTGCCGATAGCATCCAGATCAATTACTGGGATAAGCCGGAAGTGTCTGTGCGTATAGCAGTCACCGTCAACGGCGGCCGGCTCAACGATGCGCTGATCGTTGAAACTGGCTCCACCGCCCAGGAGATCACGGTGAAAACCGATTTCGACAAAGAGATGATTAAACAAGGCAAACCCGAAGATTGTCCGGGGGAGAGATCAACCTGGAGCACCGAAAAGAACGGCACCCGCTACACTATGTGCAGCGACATCAACTATCAGGTGTATCTGCCCCGGCAGGCCAAACTGAAGCTCGAAACCATCAACGGCAACATCGATATTCGCGGAGCAACCGAGGCCGTATCGGCTAAATCCATCAGCGGGTTTGTGGACATGAGCTGGCCCAAAGGCAAAGGCGCTGATCTGGCCATGAAAACCATTACGGGCGAAGTGTACTCCGATCTGGATATTGATTTTAAAGGAAAAAAACAGCGAAATCCGATGGTTGGGTATCAGCTCGAAGGCACCTTTAACGGCGGAGGGCCCAGAATTCAACTGGAGTCGATCAGCAACAACGTGTATCTCCGGAAGAAAGATTAAGAATTTCTTTTTGAGTATGCCGTTTGGCAGGATACGGGGTAGGTTTACAGTACTACCATAATTGGGGATGGTGCGATTGTAGGGTGTTGCTCAACTTTGGGTGTCATAAAACGAACGTGTTATGCCATCCGTTACCTTACTTTTCGGCCTCCTCTTTTTAGCCGCCACGGCTTACGCCCAGCAAACGGTTACCGGCTCAGTGCGCTCCGCCGACGGCCGGCCACTGGCTTATGCCAATGTTCTTCTACTCCACGCCAAAGATTCTTCCCTTGCAAAAGGAGCCGTTGTCAATGATAACGGCTCCTACGCGTTTGAGCAATTAACGCCCGGTAGTTATCTGATTGCCATCCGGATGATGGGGTATCATACTAGCTACTCCAACCCGTTTGTGCTGAGCGCCACAGCAGGTACGCGCCAGTTGGAACCGCTGGTGGCAGCCGCAGCGGAAAAGCAGCTCAATGAGGTAACCGTTACCGCCCGCAAACCCATATTCGAGCAGCAGATTGATAAACTGGTCATCAATCCATCAGCTATGATCTCGGCGGCTGGAGGCACTGTACTGGATGTGCTGGAGCGGTCGCCGGGGGTGCGGGTCGACCGCCAAAACGCCGGTATTACCCTTAGCGGCCGACAAGGCGTAATGGTGATGATCAACGGCAAACTATCCCGGCTGCCGCTGGAAACGCTGGTGCAGATGCTCGGCGGCATGAACGCCGACAATGTCGAGAAAATAGAACTGATTACCAGCCCACCCGCCAAATACGATGCCGAAGGCAATGCCGGACTCATCAACATTGTGCTGAAGCGCCGGCAGGACGAAGGCACCAACGGCGGCTTTTCGCTAATGGGCGGGTGGGGCAAATACGAAAAAGCCGCCGGCAGCCTCAACGTCAATCACAACCAGGGACGGGTCAATCTATTTACCAATGCCTCCTATAATTACGACAACCGCTGGTTTGACTTTTTAGCAAGGCGTACTCAGCCGGTAGAAGGCGCGTTGTGGTACAATGAGCAATATTCAGACCGGTATATTAAAAACTATAACGGTGATGTTCGGATTGGAGCTGATGTGGCGCTCAGTAAACAAACCACACTATCGGCGCAGGTGCAGGGATTAATCAACGACCGCAGAGGTACTTCGTATAATAGCTCGTTTACGCGGCTTCTCCCGGTGGTTAAACCGTTTACCGGGTCAGCCTCCATTTGGGTGGAAGATAATCGCTGGCGCAACCTGGGCGGAAGCCTGGGGCTTACCCACCAGTTTGCCGGCCAGCAGACGCTCAGTGTCGATGCGGATTATCAGTATTATTCCAACAACGGTCCTTTCACGCTGGACTTTACCCAATTTTACACGACCAATCCGCAAATTACGCCGGTGCAGGCGGTCAATACCTCGAAGGAGACGACCATTGACTTCTGGGTACTTAAAGCGGATTATGCCCGACCTCTCGGTAAAACCTGGAAGCTGGAAACGGGGGTGAAGTTCAACCGCTCGGATATCCACAATGCGTTGGGTGTAGAAAAGCGCCTGGATGGCCGCTTCATACTGGATTCCGCCATGACCAGTACAGACACATTTTACGAGAATATCGGCGCTCTGTACGGAAATCTGTCGGGTAAGTTCGGCGCTAAAACAGATGTTCAGGCAGGGCTGCGAGCCGAGGCAACGCACACCAACATTCGGAACGTAAACGGTCAGTTACTGGTCGATCGCCGGTACCTGAACCTGTTTCCGAGCGCGTCGCTATCGCATAAACTTAGCCCTGAGCAGATACTAAATCTGGCGTATAGCCGCCGGATTACCCGCCCCGCCTATACCGAACTGGCACCTTCCTTCTTTTTAACTGATCCCAACACCTACTACGTAGGTAACATTAACCTGAAACCCGCTTATACCAGCAGTGTCCGGGCCGGATACCAGTACAAAAGCCGGTATTTCATCTGGCTCGGCTACAGTAGGGAGCGCAACACCATTTTCCGGCACCAGCCGGTCGTTCGCCCAGGTCGTCCCGAACTCATCCACATGGTGCAGAACTTCGACCAAGTTGAGGTGCTATCGATGGAGTTGACGCTACCGCTGACGGTTACCCATTGGTGGACAGCGCAGAACAACTTTGCCGGATTTATCCGCACGGCCCAAACCCAATTTGATGTAGCTCCTTTTTACCAGCAGAACTGGATTTGGCATATCAATTCTGTGCATTCCCTGCGGTTAGGCAACCAGTGGACTGGTGAGGTAAGCATTTTGTACCGGTCGTTACTACCGGCGGGCGTAATGAATCTGCGCAGCATGACCAATGTAGTGCTGGGTATTCAGAAAGTGTTGCCCAACAACCGGGGGCGGCTAAGCCTTACGGTAAATGATGTGTTCTGGACCAATCAGTTGAAGTGGTTTGCGTCCTTCCCGCAACAGCAGGTCGACTTTACCGCCACGCTGCGCGATGCCCCCCGAATTATAAAGGTTACGTACACCCGTTCTTTGGGAAGCCAGACTATCAAAGCCGCCCGCCAGCGACGCGCTGCCGACGACGAAAAGAAGCGGGTATCGTTTTGATTCACAGTGCTCTTTCTCTACCTTTCTCTATCTGAACCTCTTTTTCCTGTTAACCTCATGCGCTCCATCTTCATCATACTACTTTGGAGTATCGGGCTTCCGGCCATAAGCCAGCCGGTGCTAACGATCACTGACGCACAGAGAGTCATTCCAGTGGCTCCCTATGCCTATCACCTGGAAGACGTTACGCATAAGTTGACCTATGAGAAAGTAGCTCGTTTTCCTCTCGATTCGTTTCGACCCATTAATCGCGCAAAGGCTATCCAATTAGGTGTCAGGCATGGGACCGTCTGGCTGAAGCTTAGGGTAGATAACCAGATTAATTCCGAACTCTTCCTGTATTCATCGGTGTGGAAATACAGCCGAATGGATGTATTTGTTGTTGACCGTGATGGTCAGGTTTTCCAAGCGAAGGGAGAATCCAAAATACCTTTTCAACGTCGGTTAGCTCCTATAGCCCAAACGTTTGTGTCGATCGGGAATAGACCCCAAATGGTGTACCTCGCTCTCGCGTTCAATGGCCATGAATTCATGAACGACTATTTACAGGTTACGACTATGGGCGGGGCTATGGGCTACCTAAAAGTAACAACGTTCTGGCAAGGTGGTCTGGAAGCGGTGTATTTACTGACGTTCCTGTTTGCCCTGGTCTTTTTTATACGACTCCGCGACCCTCTCATTGGCTGGTACGCGCTGTTCGTGTATGTGAATGCCCACTGGTTTCTGGATCGAAGTGGCTATCTGTTTGAAATATTCGGGCAAAATTCCTGGTATACGCATTTTCGGGCCTACTACCCGCTTCATCTTATTTTTTCTGTTTTATGGTGCACCTTTCTGCTTAAGCTGACTCGGTTATGGACGTATTCCCGAGTACTCTATTACCTCATCATTGGTATGGTATGCATTGATACCGCTGATTATCTGTTTACCGTTTTTAACGGAATTACCGGTGGTCAATACTATGGTCAGTTTTATACTCCCCTGCGTAGGTTACTCCATTGGTTGGGTATTGAGTATATCGGTTTTCTGGCTATTCTTCATTGCCTAAACCTGTTTAGCGTAATCTATGTGACAAAACGGGATTTTAGGAGAGTGCGCTGGTATGCGCTGGCTTTTGGTATCGGACTGGTTTCCATGATAATTGGTATGTTGGCCCTTTACGAAATTCCGTGGCTTCCTTATATTCCGTTCAACAATACCTATTTTGTTGGTTCTGTGGTTGAAATCATCATTCTGGGCTATATGCTGGCCGAACGCGTCAACGAACAGCGCCGGCAGCAGCACCAGACCCAACAAGCACTTATCGCTCAACTTCAGGAGAACCTCCGCCAGCGTGACAAACTGCTGCGCATCCGCGACGAGATTGCCCGCGACCTGCACGATGAAGTAGGCGCTACGCTCACCAGCATCGCCATCTCCACTAAACTCGTTCAGAAGAAAGTAAACGGCCGGCAGCCCGAGATCCAGCCTATCCTTGACCAGATCAAGGCAGATTCGGAAGATACCATCCACAGCATTCGCGATACAGTATGGGCGCTGAACCCGGATAACGATGCCCCTGAGAGGTTTCTGGAACGGCTGCGGTCGGTAGCGCTTCAGCTATTGACGAATCAGGGCATTGCCTTGGCCTTTGATTGTGTCATTAAGCCGGCTGACTTGCCTCCGTTCTCCATGGAACAGCGCCGAAACCTGTACCTGGTTTTCAAAGAGGCCATTCACAACATTGTCAAACATGCTCAGGCCAACTGTGTGAGTATACAGATTCACCGTCAGGCCAGTCAGTTGCAGATTATCATTACGGACGATGGCCGGGGCTTCGATTTGACAGCTCAGTCGGAGGGGAACGGCTTAGTAAACTTCCGGAAGCGGGCGGCAGCTGGAGGGTTTTCGGTGGAGGTAGAGTCCGGAGCAGGGACGGTGGTGAGTATTCTGGTACCGGTATCAAACATAGCGGAACAGATTGGTATAACGTTGTTTCGTGCTATGCCGTTGGCTGCGCAAACAGTTCGTTGACGCTTATAGCGAAATCGGGAAGCACCGGCGCGGCCGAACAAATATCATCCTCCAGACAGATTGTCACATGTTTGCGGGAGGTATAGACGTAGACAACCTGCTGTTCGGGATCGGGAATGATATTCCAGACCACTTTCACCCCAGCCTTGAAGTACTCCGTCAATTTTTCTTCAATCCGATACGCTAAATCGCTTTCCGAAAGAATCTCGATCACAAACTCCGGAATGACATCGTCACCATGACGGCCCTGATTGATTTGAGCTTTCGTGAAATACGCAATATCCGGTCGGCGCATCTGAATGACGGTAAGCATGACATCTGGTTCGGCAATGAACGTACCGGTCCGATGGTATCCCTTTTCGATAAAAAGGTTATTCAGAACATCGTAGATGTAGTATTGCTTTTTTTTCATACCAGAAAACCGGATGATCTCTCCATCGTTCCACTCATATTTATAGCCATCCATGGGCTCCCAGTTCAGGAACTCCTCGAAGGTTTGCGGATGTGTTGAAGCCGAAGATTGTACCATGACGCTTACCGTTTGTGCGAATATAACCAAAACATGGAAAACAAGGTACCGGTTCGCCCTGGCCGGGGCAGTGTGAACAGGACTGGCTATTGCAGCATGAAAATGGCTGAAAATTTTATATTTGTACTAATTCGTATAACCTCACTACCCTTACCCAATATGCAAGAATCCGGACCTAATCCAATAAACCGGCGTCAGTTTATTGGCGCTTCGGCGCTGGCTGCTGTCTCAGCCGGCACCTTGCCAACAGCCTTTGCCAAATCCGCCCCCCTTGCTAAATCCAAACGAGATCTGGTGATGCAGGTGCTCGATAAATCCAGCAAGCCCAACTACATACCGGCAGCGTTCTTTCTACACTTCCCGGCCGGGCAGCATACCGGCGATGCCGCCATTAAAGCCCACCTCGATTATTTCCGGGCTACCGGTATGGACTTGGTGAAGGTGCAGTTTGAACAGCGGTACCCCAAAACGGTGGAGGTAAAAACGCCGGCCGACTGGGCCAAAATACCAGTGCTCAACGAGGAGTGGTTTGAGCCGACACTGTACGTTATCCGGGGGCTGGTCAAAGCCGCAAGACGTGAGGCCCTGATTATCCCGACCATGTACTCGCACTACCAGATGGCCAATATGGTGGTCCCCAAAGAAACGCTGCTGAAGCACGTAAAGGAAGACCCCGAAGCCGTTAGCCGGGGTATGGAGAACATCGCCCTGTCGATCATGAATTACGTGCGGGCGGCTACTAAAGCCGGAGCCGATGGGTTCTACACCTGCTCGCAGGGTGGGGAGTCCAATGCCGTGGCCGACCGGGCGTTGTTCAACCGGGTTATCAAGAACTTCGATATGCTGGTGCAGAAAGAAGTAGCCCAGCTAACTCCGGTCAACATCCTGCATGTGTGCGATTACGAAGGGGCCTACGGAGAATTCAACACGAGGTTCGCCGATTATCCCGGGCAGGTTGTAAGTGTGCCCCTGGCGGCTGAGGGTAAACCGCTATCCCTCAGTCAGGCCGCCACGCTGTTCAACCGGCCGGTGATGGGCGGGCTCGACCGGCACGGTGTCTTGTCGACCGGTACGCCGGCGGAGGTAAAAAAAGCAGTTGAACAGGTGTTGAAAGACGCTCCGGCGCAGGTCATTCTGGGGGCCAACTGCACCGTTCGTACTGATATTCCTATTCAGAACCTACAGGTGGCTATTAAGACCGCCCACGAGTTCAGGACGTAATCATTCTTTAGCAAGAAAAGCCTTAAAGCCGACTACAGCATCACGCCCAGGTTGCGCAGTTCGTCCCAGACGGAGTGAATGCTGCAGACCCGTACGTCTTTTCGGAGCCAGTAGCCTTCTGCTTCGGGCGTTACCACCAGGTTCTGCTCCGTTTGTAGATCCGCTATAGCCTGGGTATTACCCCGTTTTAGCGCAGGGGCATTGGAGTACCGGATTTCAATAGAGACCACCGGCTTTCCTCCTTTAACCAGGAGCAAATCCAGTTCGGCCCCATTTTGCGTTCGGTAATAATACGGGGTTACCCCCAACGGCAACCGGGCGATTAGCTGCTGCACTACGTATCCCTCCCAGGATGCACCCAACAGGATATTACCCGTCAGGGCGTTGTAGTCGGTGATATCCGCCAGGGCGTGAACGAGCCCGCTATCCCGGATATAGAGTTTGGGTGCTTTGACCAGCCGCTTACCAATGTTCAAGAAGTAAGGAGAAAGCCTACGAATCAGGAAAGCGTTCTCCAGAAAATCAACGTAATACTGGATGGTCGCTACCGATAAGTCAAGGGAGCGGGCCAGTTCGCTATAATTCAACTGTCCACCGTGTATGCCCACCAGCATGGTTAGTAACCGCCGAATGGTAGCCGGACCGGCTGTCAGACCCAGGTCGGGCAAGTCCCGCTGCACATACGTTTGCAGGAAGCTTTCCATCCAAAAATGCCAGCGTGTCTGATCCGCAGCCTGTAACGCATCCGGAAAACCACCCCGGAGCCAATGCTGCTGGTAGGTATAGGTGGGCATTATCTCCAGCAGATGCAGCGGAGAAAGTTCCAGGTAAATAATGCGCCCAGCCAGCGTTTCAGACGAGTTTTTCAGCAAATCAGGCGAAGCGGAGCCTAACAGCATAAACCGGCCCGGTACCCGGTGTTGGTCAATCATGACCCGGAGCAGGGGAAACAACTCGGGCATACGCTGAATTTCGTCCAGGACGATTAGTTTGTCCTGATTCGCCTGAAAAAACAAGTCGGGCTGTACCAACCGGCGCTGATCGGCAATGTACTCCAGGTCCAGGTACACGACCTCCTTCGCAAAATCGCCCAACAGTGTTTTGACCAGTGTTGTTTTGCCCACCTGCCTTGGTCCCAGCACCGCCACAGCCGGAAATTGGGTTAGACAGGTACGTATGGTATGGATCAGACTCCGTTCGAACATTAATCAAGTAAATTTTCAATCGAAGTTAAAATTTACCTGATTAATTAGCTATTAGGTACGGGCAAAAATAACGGCAAGGAGAAGTTTGACATGTGCATACTACCAATCGGGTATCTAATAGCGGCATAATAACTCACCAATATTGGGGATGGCGTAAGGTTCTGCCGATCAGTAGATTTGGGTGTACATCAGCATAATCAACTCAGATGAAAAAGACCCTGACAACCCTGTTTCTGCTGCTGAGCGTAGCGGCCGTAGCCCAAACCAACTTAGCCGATGAGTTTCCGGCCATGATGAAGGCGCGTAACCTGGATAATAAAGCCTGGCTTCAGGCACACACCACGCCCGACATGGCCTTTATTGGTGGCCACGATGGGTTGGTGCATGACAAAGACTGGATGCTGGGACACTTCAAAAATCAAAAAAGCCACACCGCCGACCTGACTAATGTTAAAATTCAGCAGGTCGGGGATCTGGCCGTAGCGACGGGGATCAGTACCCTTTCTATTGAGACTCTGGAGGGGAAAAAGCAGTCTTATAAAGACGCGTTTACCTATACGTTACGCTGGATCGGCGGAAAATGGATGATTACCAACCTGCACCATACCAAAATCGATTACCAATAAAGAGGCCATACATCATGACCTGAAAATCAGTAGCTTTACTACAAGCCTGAACCTTACCTGTATGCGTTCGCTGATTACCTGGATTTTGCTGCTGCTATCATCTTCTACATTCAGCCAGCCGGTGCTGACCATTACCGACGCCCGGAAAGCCAATCCGGTAGCCGCCCATGCGTATTACCTGGAGGACCTTACCCACAAATTAACAGTTGAGCAGGTGTCGCGCTATCCGCTCGATTCATTTAAGCGGCTCAACCATCCGGAGGTGGTGCAGTTAGGCTTTAGGCAGGGTACCATCTGGCTGAGATTTACCGTTGAGAATCAAACGCAGGCAGACCTATACCTAATCTCTTCTTACCGACGGTATGAGCAACTGGATGTATTTCTGGTAGATAAAGGTAAAGTAGTTAACCGGTTTCAGGCTGGACACGCTGAGCCTTTCCGGAACAAGCTGATACCTTCGGCAACTCCGATTGTCCGGCTCGGACCCAATCCTAAAACCGTATACCTCCGCATTTTTGTCGGGCCGAATGCCTACGGCGATTATTTGCATCTGGGCGATATTGGTCAGGCCTATCTCTACAACCGGGACTTTATTCGCTGGCAGAACCTGGCGCTGGGAGCATACCTGGTGGTATTTCTGTTTGGCCTCGTTCTGTACCTGCGCCTGCGAGATTCGCTACTTGGCTGGTACACCCTGCTGATGGCCAGCATCCTGCTGTTTTATGTCGATTTCTACGGGTACATTGTCGAATTTGTCGAATATGCCTACTGGCAGAAAACGATTCCCACGGTTGCTATTTATCAGCTTTGCTGGTCTGTTTTTCACCTCAAGTTTCTTAATCTAAAAGCCTATTCCCGGTTTCTATACTGGTCAGTCCTGGGCCTGAACATGCTGTTCTGGGTCGGCTACCCGCTTACGTTTATCAATGAACTGATAAATGGGGAACCCTTCAATTTACTGGGCTATCTACTTCATTGGGCGAGGCTTGACTGGGGCCACTGGATTCTGGTAGTGCTGTTAACCCTCTTTATCAGTCTAATTTATGTAAGCATTCAGAACTTCAACGGTATCCGGGGCTATGCCCTGGCGTTCATAATAAGTCTGGGTAGTATGATTATCAGTATGTTTGCGCTGTATGAGTTGCCCTGGCTGCCGCATGTCCCCTACAACAATGCCTTTGTCCCCGGTACGCTTATCGAAATTCTGATTCTCGGCTACATTCTGGCCGAACGTGCCAGTAGAGAGCGCCGGCAACAGGCCATTACCCAACAGCAACTCATTGCCCAGCTACAGGAAAACATCCGCCAGCGCGACAAACTGCTGCGCATCCGCGATGAAATTGCCCGTGACCTGCACGACGAAGTGGGCGCTACGCTCACCAGCATTGCCATTTCCACCAAACTCGTCCAGAAGAAAGTAAACGGCCAACAGCCCGACATCCAGCCTATCCTCGACCAGATCAAAGCCGATTCGGAAGATACCATTCATAGTATTCGCGATACAGTCTGGACGTTAAATCCTGACAATGATGCGCCGGCCAGGTTCCTGGAGCGGCTGCGGACGGTGGCCGTGCAGATGCTGAACAACGCAGGAATTCTGCTGGACTTTGCTTGTGATGTGGCTGCTGATACGTTGCCGCCATTCCCGATGGAGCAGCGCCGGAACCTGTACCTGGTGTACAAAGAAGCGCTGCACAACATTGTCAAACACGCGCAGGCCAGTCAGGTACGTATTCAGATTTCCCGGGAGTCGGGGCAGTTGCGGATTTTAGTTGCCGATAATGGCCGGGGTTTCGATAGAACCGTTCAGTCAGACGGCAATGGGTTAGCCAATTTTCGGAAACGGGCCGCTGAGGGAGGCTTTTCGGTACAGGTGCGTTCACTGGAAGGCGCAGGCACAGCCGTGGAAATGAGGGTTCCCGTCCGGGAGGCTGATGCAGTGATTATAAATCAGCAAACGGCCTTATGATCACCGTCCTCCTGTTTGAAGACAACAAAAGCCTGCGGCAAAGCCTAACCCGGTACTTCGAGAGTACCGACGAGGTAACGGTAACGGGTGCCTACGAAAATGCCAACGAAGCGGTGGCTAAAGTGCGCAAACACAAGCCCGATGTGGTGCTGATGGATATTCAGATGCCGGGCTTATCGGGTATCGAAGCCCTGCAACACATTAAGGCAGCTTACCCGCAGACGAAAGTTCTGATCCATACAGTATTTGAAGATGAGCACCGCATCTTCTCGGCCATCTGCGCGGGGGCTTCGGGGTACGTGCTGAAAAGTCCGGACCCGGATGAGGTCTTGCAGGCCATTCAAGATGTATACCGTGGAGGGGCGCATATGTCGCCGGGCATTGCCGCCAAGGTGCTGCACATGTTTCAGCATCAGTTTGTCCAGGCTCAGCCCGCTTATGTAGATCTTACAACCCGCGAACGGGAGGTGCTGACCTGCATGGTCAAGGGCATGAGCTACAAAATGATTGCCGATGCCTGCTCGATCAGCTTCAACACCGTCCACCACCACATCAAGAACATTTACGAAAAGCTGCATGTCAACTCCGCGCCCGAGGCTGTTGCCAAAGCTATTGCCCAGAAGCTCGTCTGAGTTTCAGCTGCAATGGAAAACGACCATCAGCATGCTCGCCCATGGGGTAGTGTTGCTGTCAACTATTACCTTACCGTACTGAAGAAAAACGCCGACTTCAACGGCTGTGCCTGCCGGAGCCAGTACTGGTACTTTGTACTGGTAAATTTTGGCGTATCGTTTACGCTGGGCTTTATTGAAGGCTTGCTGTTTGATAGCGCCGGGATCCTGAGCCTGTTGTATACGCTGGCTATTCTGGTGCCCTATGTGGCCGTATGTATTCGCCGGATGCACGATGTGGGTAAGAGCGGCTGGTACGCGCTGATTCCCCTCTACAACCTCATTCTGGCCGTTACAGAAGGTGCCAAAGGAACGAACGAATACGGCGCTGATCTTAAAAAATAAGGCACTGGTACACGACCAGTTATAATGACCCGTTAAGCTGCGTTGTCTCTGAAATTCACGGGACAGTGCATCGTAACGGGTTCTGTTTGTTGACGCACGGAGAGATTTAAGCGTACCCGGAAGCATTTTTCGGCTTTGTGCATTAATTTGCACTTCAGTAATAGACATTTGACACTAGACATTGGACATTAGACGTCTCTACCATGATTTTTTTAGTCTAATGTCTAACATCTGAAATCCAATGTCCACTACTAAGAATTTGCACGCCATAGCAGCGGTTCTATCCGGACTGGCTGCCCGTTCCTTAACCGCTTTGAACATGCTCCGATTCCTGCACCTGACTTGCCTGATTGCCTGCTTTGCGTTGCTGACTGCCGGTTTTGCGCCCCAACCCCGACATATTGTACTGGGTTACGTAGGTGGCTACCGGGGGTTAGTCAATACCGACCAGATTGCCGCCGAAAAACTGACGCATATCAATTACGCCTTCGTCGACATCAAAGACAACCGGGCGTGGCTGCATAACCTCCGCACCGATACCACCAATTTCCGGAACCTGAACAAACTGAAACTCCGCAATCCCGATCTGAAGATTCTGATCTCCATCGGCGGCTGGACCTGGAGCGAAAACTTCTCCGACGCCGTGCTGACCGATACCTCCCGCGCAGCCTTTGCCGCTTCGGCGGTGGATATTGTCCGGCAGTATGACCTGGATGGTATCGACATCGACTGGGAGTACCCCGGCATGAAAGGCGAAGACAATGTGTTCCGGCCCGAAGACAAAGAGAATTTCACGCTGCTGTTTAAAGCCCTGCGGGAACAACTCACCGAGCTCGGCAAACAGACCGGCAAGGCCTACCTGGTCACTACGGCGCTGCCCGGCTTTGAAGGTATCTTTACGCATACCAACATGGCCGAGGCCCAGCAGTACCTGGATTACATCAACGTGATGTCGTACGATTTCTTTACCGGAGGCCCAAACGCTGGACACCATACGAATCTGTATCCATCGGGCAAGGTCAATACCGAAAGCTCCGGCGATCGGGCCGTGCAGTTGTATCTACAGAATGGTGTTCCCGCCGACAAACTGGTGCTGGGCATTGCGTTTTACGGCCGGGCGTGGCAGTTGCAAAACGACAGCCCCAAGGTGCAGCCGCGCACGATTACCAAAGTAGACCGGGGCGGTGGCTATACCTTCATCAAAGACAGTCTGCTGACGAACCCTGCCTATAAACGATACTGGGACCGACGCGCCCAAGCCCCGTACCTGTACAATGCCGATCTGAAACGCTTTGTTTCCTACGATGATGAGAAATCGGTGAAAGCCAAATGCCGGTACGTGAAAAAGAATGGTCTGGCCGGTGTGATGTTCTGGGAGTACTTCAGCGACCCGAAGACCTATTTGCTGAGCGAGATTGATCGCCGGATCCGGTAACGCCACTCGATGAATTTCGCGGGTTTCGTTGGGACATCGGTCTTTTTAGCCCTGCTGCGAAGGCAGCTTTTCGGGGGGAGAGCCTTGCCGGCGGGCAATTCGAAAAGTTACCTGGATTACGACATTGTTCTTGCCGGATGACGACTGCGGGGTAAAGATCCCCTGTTCAAAAGAGGCTGGGTTGTAGTTGGTCTGGTTGACCCAGCCAAGCTGCAGCACCAAAGCATTACTTACCTGATAACCCATTCCGGCATACAGTCGGTTTCGCTCAAAGACGGGCCCCGTCGGATTTAGAAAAATCTCGTCAAAAGCCGACAGAAAAAAGGTTTTACGGGTAAGCGTGCGTTTGTTCACAGGCAAAAACATATTAAGACGATACCGGATGCGGTTACGAAACGAATGTGAATCATTCCTGAACGTAAACCAGCGTTGTTCCACGCGATACCGGTGTTCAAACCGCAGCCGGTCCAGAAAGTGGTTAATGACCAGTTGTTGCCAGAACCGTTTTTCGGTATTGAGCGGTCCGTCGTTCAGCGCCCTGTAATCGTAGGTTGCATAGCGCCCTCCCGCCAGGGAAAAGGTGAAACTAGGGCTCAGGTCGTAGCTGATACCACCTTTCAGTTCATTGTAGAAATACTCCCGGAACAGCGAATTACTCCGGGCCTGTACTTCGGCAAAACCGCCCCATTTTTTAGGGCCGGCCGGTAACACCAGCGTGCCAATGAACCACGAGCCTGCCGGTTCGCTGGGAATGGGTGCGGTTTGTGCATCTGCATTACCACACGTAGAAAAGGTAAATAAGAGCCCCAGGAGTAATCTGGTCAGCGCAGCGTAATTCGTGAGCACGAGCGGCCTGTTTAAATCGTATAAAAGTTAAGCGGTTGCGGCAAGATAATTCTTAGCTATCAATTTTCATGCAACTCTCCGTCTGGAATTGCTGCGGAGGTCCCTTTCTGTTGGTTGCTACTTACTTTGCAGGCGCACCTTTATTTGGTGCTGGTTATTTTACAATCTGGTACACATCCGCTTACTTTACCTGCGTGAAAAAACGTGAACGAATGACCCCTACCCGCACTTTTCTCCTACTGGGTTTCCTGTTGTTTTTCGGCCGTGTTCAGGCGGCTAAAGTAGATACGGTCGACACCTATAGTGCGTCGATGCAGAAGACCATCCGGGCGGTGGTGATTACGCCCGATGCGTATACCAATACCAATGGCGGTGAGTTTCCGGTGGTGTATCTGCTGCACGGTTACAGCGGCAACTATGCCGACTGGATCAAAAAATCACCGGCGCTTAGTCAGGCTGTAGATGCCAATGGTATGATTGTTGTCTGCCCCGACGGCAACATCGGCAGTTGGTACTTCGACAGCCCTGTCGATCCGGCCTATCGCTACGAAACGTACGTAGCCAGTGAGCTGGTATCGTGGGTAGACAGCCACTACAAAACCATAAAGAACCGGCAGGGTCGCGCCATTACGGGCCTGAGCATGGGCGGGCACGGAGCCCTGTACCTGGCGTTCCGGCACCAGGATGTGTTCGGGGCCGCCGGCAGCATGAGTGGTGGAGTCGACATCCGGCCGTTTCCCAACAACTGGGACATTGCCAAACGCTTAGGCACCTATGCCCAGCAGCCCGAACGCTGGGAGCAAAATACCGTCATTAACCTGCTGCACCTGCTGACACCGGGCGCATTGTCCCTGATCATCGACTGCGGCACCGAGGACTTCTTCTTCCGCGTCAACAACAACCTGCACGACAAACTGCTGGAGCGCAACATCGCCCACGACTACATCACCCGCCCCGGCGGCCACAACTGGCCCTACTGGAACAACGCCGTAAATTACCAACTGCTCTTTATGCGGCAGTTTTTTGAGAAGGGAAGACGGGGGTGATTGGGACAGGCAAATTGAAGCGGTCAAGCTGCCTTCTCATAGATGAGCTGCTTTTCCTGTTCAATGTAGGATTGAATGACAGGCGAGAGACCATTGGTACTTACCAGATCGACTGGCTTGTTGAGGAGTACAGATAACGGCTCCTGCATAGCCAGGAACTGATAAAAGTCGGCTCTCTGCTCATAATCCAGTTCAGCCAGAATGTCCACGTCGCTATTTGTTGGTTGCTTTCCCCGAGCTGCCGAGCCAAATAGGTAGGCGCGCTTCACCGGCTGATTTTGGGAAAAGGACACGCGTTCAGGAAATATGACGGTGTTGCTTCTTTTGCTATATTCGGCAGGTTATCAGATATTCTACGACTATACAACCTGATGAAAACCTCCAGACGTACCTTCTTACAAAAGACTACCCAGAGCAGCCTGACCGCGCTCTCGTTGGGTAGCCTGCCGGCCGGCGCTGCCGACGCGCTTATCAATCAGCCCGACGCATTGGCTGCGGCTCCGCGTATTAAACCCGATCACGTGGTCCGGTCGCTGCCGGAGAATATGGTGTGGGGCTATTTCGGGGCTGATGTGCCGCCGGTGTACCGGGTCAGGGATGGCGATGTGGTGGAGATTCAGACAGTGAATCCGTCGGGGGTGAGCCGGACCAATCCGGAGGAGTTTTATCAGAAGAACAACCTGCCCATGGATGCCCACGCGCAGGAGGTGATTGCCATTCTGAAAACTGTGAAGCCGGAGCCGTCCGGTATTCGGGGCCATATGCTCACCGGCCCCGTTTTTATTGAGGGTGCCCAACCCGGCGATACGCTGGAGATTCGGATTCTGGACCTGACCTTTCCCGCCGGCTTTGGCGTCAACAGCGTGTGGCCGGGTGGGGGCGGAATTCCGGATGCGGTGACGGCGCGGGAGACATTTGTATACCGCTATGATGCCAGGCGCAAAGTTGCCCTGCTAAAAGAAGGTGTAGAAATTCCTCTTAGGCCGTTTATGGGCGTGATGGCCTTGTCCCCACCGCCGGAGACCGGCCGGGTCAGCTCCATTCCGCCGGCGTTTTTCGGCGGTAACCTGGACATCAGGCACCTGACCAAAGGCACAACGCTGTATTTGCCGGTCTCGGTGCCGGGCGGGCTGTTCTCCACCGGCGATGGTCATGGCGCACAGGGCAACGGCGAGGTCAGCGGGGTAGCCATCGAAACGGCGCTAAACCTGACCGCCAAATTCATCGTCCACAAAGGCAAGACGCTGACCATGCCCCGCGCCGAAACACCTACGCATTTTATCGCCGTCGGGCTGGACAAAGACCTGAACAAAGCCATGAAAAACGCGCTGACGGAAGCCGTGACCTTTATTAAGGACACTTTGGGCTACACGTTCAACGAAGCGCTGTCGATTGCCAGCACGGGCGTTGACTTTGAGGTGAGTCAGGTGGTGGATCAGACGCTGGGCATTCACGCCATGATTCCCAAAGCCATCTTCACGAAACAGAAATTCAGCTACTGGGCGTAAGCATCAGAGAGCCTGCACGGTTCTGTAATATAGTGATCCAACATGGAAACTTTATCTGATTTTTTGCTCCCAAACTTAAATATGCTTCACTTGGATTATAGACGGCTGCTGCATTTTGCTTATTAATATCATCTACCCAGGTTACCGTATTAATAAACTGTTGAAACACCCAATCGGGCACTTGTTTCATCATCCGCTTGATTCGTTGATTGATGAAAAGAAAGTTAGCCTGATTCGTCGATTTGTCAACGTCCCGGTTTCTGGCTCTAACGGTGATTCCGTTTAATTTTACATCGTAGAACGACGCGACTGGGCCATTTTCAAAGATAATAAGCGAATCTACTTTACTTGACGTACCAGATGTATTGCTTGCCGAATAGTCAATAACATACAGCCCCGCAGACGTCAGGGTAGCGGTTAACTTTTGGGTCGCTGAGGTACTGACTTGCCCTTTATCGACCAGATTTATTTTTATACTTACATTGTCTCCGGTATTATCCCCGTCGATGGTCAGTGTGGCAGGTGAGTTATACCTATTTACCGTAAAAGTGAATTTTGCGGTGGGAATGGGTGGTGCCGGTACGTTGACCTTAACGGTATAGGGTTGGGTACTGCCATCTTCTGCTGTAACCGTGTAAACCACCGGGTTGGTAAAGTTTTGGGTGCTGCCCGATGCCGGTATGGCCGTAGCCCCGGTGGGCAGCGTAAATGTAAGTTTAAGCGCCATAACGTTTGTGCCGGCCGGCACGGTCAGGGTGTAGGTGGAGGTGGCCGCGTCGAATGTAGTTGCCACACCCGTTAGTCCGTCCAGCACCGGATCGGTCAGCGTTTTGGCAGAACTTTTGGGCGTTACCGGCGTATCAGGAGTTTTGCTGCACTGGAGAAAGCAAAGAAACAGAAATAGCAGGGACGTACCTTTCAGGGCGGTTTTCATGGTTGCTCATGTTATGTTGTGGCTTAACCGGTTAGCAAAATCCTGCGACAAAAGTGGTCGGAAATACCGGCTGGGAGCAATACCACAAAAGGGGTATTTTCAACTACGAACTCCGGAAATATCTTTGGCTCAGTAAATCAATCTCCATGACAAAGGTCCTGATCGCTGCCTGTTTGAGCCTAACTACGCTGCTGGGTCGGTCGCAGTCGTTTGAACCCATACGTATCGGTCAGGAGTCGGATTGGTCGTTGCGGCATCATCTCGTACTGTTTACGACCCCTTCTAGACTTACCACGGCGCAGGCTTTTGGGGCCGCCCAAACGGCCGCCCGTACCCTGCTTACGGAACGCCACCTGAACCTTGGCCTCGAATCCGACTATGTGTGGCTCTACTTCCGACTACAGAACACAGCAGGTCCCCAGACCGTCGTTTTTGTACTGGATCGCATCGATATTCACCGGGTTCAGTGTTTCCGCCGGCGAAACGGGCTAATCGATACCTTAGCCCTTACGGGCGACGCTCTACCGTTTCAGCAGCGGCCCATAAAAATCAATTATTTTGCCATTCCAATCCCGCTCTATGCCGCCGAGCAGTCCGAAATCATAATTCTCCTGGATAAACGGCATGAGTTTATTTCCGGAAACCTAAGCTTATACTCATCCGACAAGTTTTTACAGGTCGTTCGGCTTGACTCGGCACTTATCGCTTTTTTTCTGGGCATGGCCGGGTTTATTTTTCTGTTTAATTTTCTGTTGTGGTTGTCCCTCAGAGACGCGGTTCACCTGTTCTTTATAGCGCACCTGACCTCAACCACGCTCTACGTTCTGAGTAGTCTCGGCTACGGCTTTGAGTTTATCTGGTCGGAATTACTTTTCAGCAATTCGCTCATGATGACCATGTTATCTGCCCTTTGGGCCAGTACCAATTTGTTCCTGATGAAGCGGTTCCTGGGTCTTACGCCCTCAACCAGCCTGTATGCACGGGCTACTACGGGCTTAGCCTGGTACATCCTGCTCGTTTCGTTTGTGGGGTGTACGATTGCCCTTTTTCAGGAACAGGACCTGCCGGTTTATATCCTGCAGCTTGGGGAGTTTTTGCTGGTCACCTGGATAATTGCCAATGCCGTGCTGCTGGTGGCTGTTTTTGCCGAACAACTTCGCCGGAAAAACGAGGCCGCTTATGTTTACGTAACGGCTTTAAGTTTCACCATTCTGGGCACCGTCATCTATACGTTGACCCTACTGAATGTAATAAATGCCGGACATTTTACCACCAATTGGCTGATGCCGGGGTTTCTGCTGGAGCAAATTACCCTGGCCTTTGGGCTGACTTTGCGCTACAACCGCTTCCGGCAGCAGAATCTCAACCTTCAGCTAACGCTGGCTCAGGAACGCAACCAGACGACCATGCAGGTGATCAACGCCCAGGAAGTTGAACGCCGGCGGCTGGCGGCAGACTTGCACGACGACCTCGGTGGCACCCTGGCTACGCTTCGGCGAAGGCTACGGGACTTCCGCCGGCGGCTGCATGACCCGCCGGCAATTGAGGCTTTCGATCAGCTTGAACCCCTGGTTCAGAAAAGTACGCAGGATCTCCGGCGTATTGCGCATAACCTGATGCCGCCGGAATTTGACCGGCTCGGACTGCGGCACGCGCTTGATCAACTGGTGCAAAGCCAGCCGGCCCAGCCTACCCACTTTTCGTATGTGGTTGCCGGCCAGGAACGGCGCTTGCCGCTGGACACCGAACTGAATATTTACCGAATTGTGTCGGAAATGGTGCAGAACATCCATAAACATGCCGAGGCCCGGCGGGCGGCTGTGCAACTGTTGTATTACGAGGATCACCTGTCGGTGATGGTTGACGATGATGGCCTCGGTAACCAGTTACGAAAAAACAGCGGGGTAAGTGTAGGACTAGGATTGAAAAATAGTAGTTTACGGGCCGAATACATCGGCGCACAGCTACGGAGGGACGTAACAGGTGCCGGGACGCTGGTCGTGCTCGATGTGCCTTACGCAACACCATCTTATGGCGACTTATCCTTCCGTCCGCATACTCCTCATTGACGACCATCGGCTGTTTAATGACGCTCTGAAAACACTGCTTACTACCCAGCCTGACCTGACCGTTTGCGGGCAGGTGTTCACGGCCAATGATGCCCTGCCCGCAATTCATCGCCTGACTCCTCAGCTGGTGCTGTTAGACGTTAATCTTCAAGGCGTCAACGGCATTGATCTGGGCCGTCAGCTGCTCCTGCATTTTCCAGGGCTGCGGGTGATGCTGTTAACAATGTATAACCAGCCCAAGCTGCTGGAAGAGGCCCGGCAAGCCGGCCTGCACGGCTACCTGCTCAAAGATGCCACCACCGACCAGTTGCTGACGGGCATTCGTACAGTGGTGACCGGGGGCACTTATTTTTCGCTGAACGAGTTCGGAACCAGCCTGCCTGACGATCATTTTGGCGACGACTTTGCCCGGCGACTGAACCTGACCTTTCGGGAGGTGGAAGTTGTTCAGCTTATCTGTCAGGGGCTGAGCAGTGAGCAGATTGCCGCGCAACTGAACCTGAGTGTGGATACGGTCAAAACCCATCGGAAGAATATTTACTTTAAGCTGGGTATCAACAAAGTGGCCGATCTGATTCAGTTTGCCGTTAAGCAGGGTATATAATTTGGTGAGGGGGTGAGACAAACTTTCGCCTACTTAAGCCAATAATATACTGGCAGGTATGCCCAATTCCTTATGAAAGAACTTTGCCATTTCGAGCGTTAAAGGTTTTCGACGATTCAAAACGGCTGAGATATAGCTTTTACTGCCCAATTTCCCAACAAAGTCTCTATTTCTTACTCCTTTTTCTTCCATTTTTAGTCGTATTGCTTCAATTGGGTCGGGAGCCGGAATGGCGTAGTGTTCATCTTCGTAAGCTTTAATTAGCAGGAGGGCTACCTGCACATCTTCGCCTTTCGGGCTGTCGGGTTTTACCTGTTTATCAAATTGCTCGTCAACCCACTCAAGCATTCCTTCGTAATCCTGCACCGATTTGATTGGCTTTAGTTTCATGGCTTTTGGTATTTTACCGTTTTTACATCAATCTTGTCGTATTCTGCATGTGTACCAAACCACTTAATCTGAATGGCTCTATAATCAAATACCACTCTTACCACAAGCCGGTATTTATTTCCCATAATGTTAAATACCACTCGGTCATCGCCCACAAGGCTTGCATTATTGTAAACAGCTTTTAACTCGTTGAAGTTGGTAAACTCCTGCTCTTGTACTTCAGCATACCACTGCCTCAACGCATTTGCCGCTTGTAGATACAGTTCGCAATAGTCCAGCAGCGTTGAACATTTAATTCAGAGCGAAAGTTTACCTATAGTGAACGGAGGAAGTTAAAATATCCGCTCAGAAATCTGTATTCGGCTCTTTGATATTCATTTCTTTGATCCAGATGTTGCGGTACAGCACGTCGTGGCCTTCGGCCTGGAGTTTCAGGCCGCCGGGTGCATCGGTGATGCCTTTGCCGCCGTTGTTGCCGCCATCCATGCCGGAGTTAGGGCCACCCCAGACCTGATTAATCTTCTGGTTGGTGTGCACCTTTTTGCCGTTGAAATACATAGTCACCATCGCGGGCTCCACGCGCTGCCCGTTCTCAAAGCGGGCGGCCCGGAACATGATGTCGTAGGCGTTCCATTTGCCCACGCCATTGTAAGCGTAGTAAGGAGACGGTGATTCGTTGATGACCGCGCCCATGCCGTGCGAGGTGGTATCGCCGTCGAGCACCTGAATTTCGTAGCGGTTTTGGAGGTACACGCCACTGTTACCACCGGGTTTGCTGATGTAGAACTCGACATGGGCGCGGAAGTCGCGGTACGGCTTCTTGGTCACAATGTCGGCGGCTCCGTATTTACCACCCGCACCGGCGGGGTCGTTGCTGCTCACGGCCGTTCCTGGTCCGGCGGGGTCTTTCACGATTTCCCACTTGATGGGCAGGCTGGCTGCCAGCCGGGGACCTTGCCAATACGTCCATTTTTCGTCCAGCACTTTGCGGGAGCCGTCAAACAGCACGTCGGCTCCTTTGGGTGGTTTGGTGCCGACACCAACTTGTTCTTTGAGGATCGTGGTGGCCGTCAGGCCAACCGTAATGGCCAGCACAGTAGCGGTCAGGGCACTGCTGAAAAGGGTGGAGGAGTTCATTGCTGTTCAGTTGTTAGGGTTATTAATTTGCTAAGGTAGTATTTACTTGGGCCACTGCGCCAGGGATTGTACTTTTTTAGTGACTTTGCCGGCGGCTTTTTCGGGGAGGAGCAACACGGTGATGGCTCCTTTTGCACGGGCCGGCATCGCGACATCAAACGTCAGCAACGTGGTGCCGGGGTTTGGCGCATCGTAATCGTGCGGAGGGTCGGTAGACGAGGTTTTCAGGCTTATACCGGCCGGCTCCTGCACTTGGAGGATCAGCTTTTTGCCGTCTTTGGTCAGTTCGGCCCGGTTAGGAGCGGTAATTTTTACGTCGGCCGGCGTGAGCATCGTCCACTGCACTGTGGTGGCTTTGGGCAGCGTTTCCAACTCATCCCGTACCACCACATACGCCTGGTCGACAATGGCAACACCCCGGTAGGCTTTGGCCAGCGTTCCTTTGTAGGCAGCCGTCATATCGGTCGTCGCATTCATCAGGGCTGGTGAGCCGGAATGGCTGCTGATGGGCGCGTGGCTCTCCACGACCTGCAACTGATTATCCGCCGTAAGGGTATTATGCACAAAGTTGTTGTACCGGTACACCTGCCAGCGTTGGGAGTTCTGCTCCTTGCCCCAGAGCTGTACGCCTTTTGACTCCAGCGAATTGTAATCCTGCATTCCGAAATCCATGGCCCACCGCACCCCGTCGGCGTCCATCACAAACGAACCGATATCCATGTGCGCATGATTTACCGCGGGGGAACCCGCTTTCAGGCCCACGAAAATACCGGCCGGGTCGGTCCACGACGAGCGCATCAGGGCAACCGGGCTTTTGCCGCCACCTACCCAAATCCGGGATTTAGGTTCCGGCACGTTAGTCAGGCTTAAGCTGTTGCCCCAGATGATCGTTGCCGGGAGCAGGCGGTTATTCCCCACTTTACCGAGTTCTGCCTGTTGCAACCGGCTGCGCTCTACCCATAGCAGGGAGGGGTCGTTCAGTTTGCGGGCAAACCAGAACATGGCGGGTTGCAGCCCTCCGCCCGTGCCGGCATCGGAATAGTTGAAGGAATTACCCGAGGTGCCGGTCATATTGGCCAGGTATCCGGCCGTTTTCAGAAAACCGGGTTGCTGCGACAGACCAAAATCCTTGCCGAAAACTTTCTCCAGCGCACTGATAAACATTACGTTGAAACTGGTGCCGTATCCCCAGTAGCCATATCCTTCCGGGTAAGCCCCATCCGGGGCATAATCATCCATCGATAACACTATGGTTTTCAACCCCCGATTAATAACCTGACGGGCCAACTCCGGCTGGTCTTCGTAAACAGCCAGGGCACCGTACAGCATTCCTGCATTGCAGACCTGATTCCAGTTGTGGGTGGCGTTTAGCCAGCTGTTGTATTTGGCATCCAGTGACGGCTCTAAACCTTTTTTGAGAATTGCTTCTTTGATGGCTATGCGCGATGCGGGCGATAAGTCGGCATATAGCCAGTCGTAGCCGATGGCGGCCGCCATCGTCATTTCGGCGACATCCAGAAAGTGCGAGGGGTTCCAGTCGCTGAATGCCGAGATTGCCAGCAACTCTTTTTCGGCCCGTTGCCGGTACTGAGGCTGGCCGGTCATCCGGTAGGCGTAGGAGAGCAGAAAGATACGGCGAAGGGCTTCGCGGGATACAGCCAGCAGCCGGCGACCGGTCTGAATCCGCTCCAGGGTTGCCTCACTGGTCAGCTTATCGCTTTCGGCCAGAATAGCCTGGTGAAGATTTTTCCAGGTCTTATCGGCAACAATGCTGCGCTTAATCGGCTGTTCTTCACCGGCAAGCAGTAGTATCCGGGGGTGATCAGGTATGCTGACAGTGGGGCCTACGGGCTCGGTTTGCGCCCGGACCGACGAATACATCAGGCTGAGCAGCACGGCTGTTTTAAGGACTGCAGGTATATGCTTCACGGGTTGTCAGGGTTTTCTTACGAAAGCAGTCCGACGGATGTTTATACCGCAACCCGATGCCTGGGAAATCCCTCAAATGAAAAAAGGCCAGTTGCCCGGCCCTTTTCTGATGTGAACGATGGTTTTATTTCGACGCCAGTTGCTTTTCCTGCACCTTCGCGTATTTCTGCGCAATATCGTTGTGGATCTTCGGTACCGTCTTCAGGTATTCGTAAATGGCACCAAGCTCAGAATCGCTCATGCTCGGCCGGGGCTCCATGGGGTAACGCAGGATGGTACCATCGGGGCGTACGCCCAGTTTTACGACCCGAATAAATTGCTCTTTGGTATATTTGTTAGCAATACCGGTTTGGTCATCAAACGTCAGATTGGCCGTAAAAACGGGCTTGCCATCTTTCCCCGGCATTTCAATGCCTCCTCCGTAAAAGCCTTTGGAACGCTCCGGATTCAGCTTGTCCTGCTGAATCAAATCGGCCGAGTGGCAGGCGTAGCAGTCCGCTACCGCGTTTGCGGTGTACTTGCCAAAGGCAACCTGATCGGCTGTGTCGGGCATCAGAATCGGTTGGGTCGGATAGGCAACCGGCTTGATCATGGTGTGGGCTAACAGTTTTGAGACGAAGCTGTACTCCACCTCAGGTGCTTCTTCGGTAGACGGCTGAACAGGGAACCGGTCGGAGCGCAGCCAGGCTACCACCGATTTTATGTCTTCGTCGGCCATCAGGGCGTATTTTGGCATAATGGCGGCAAACGTACCGTCGGGCCTGACACCGGTCCGCAGGAAATAAATAATGTCGCCGTCCGACCATTTCCCGATGCCTTTTTCGGGGTCCTGCGTAATATTCTTCGAATAAATCTTGCCGAACATGGCGGGAATGTCATCCATGTATTTACCCGTAAGCCGGTTTTCGTTGTTGGCATGGCAGGCCATACACTGCAAATGCGCAATGGCTTCGCCCCGGTCAACACGGGCCGGGGTAATCTCAACGGTAATCGTAGGGGTAGCTGGTGGGTCATACGTTGGTATACCAACTATCAAAACATATCCGCAGAAGGCGGCTACTAATAAGACCAGGCTTCCCAGCCCAATGCCGATAACTTTAAAGGCTTTTTTCATGATGATGGTGTGGTTAGAACGTTTGTCTGAACGATTCGCCGGTAAAGTTGGGCGCTTATTCGGCGGTGGCAAGTCTGGTTTTACCTGAAACGGAAAAATCCTGAATTGAAATAGCCCAAAGCGGGCTTTAGGTGCTGCTGCGTGGCGCACGGTATTCTCCCAAGAGTATGTATCTTAGTATTCCACTACACTCGTTAACCCCATCTTTACGCTATGCCTACATCACGACTACTTATTGCGCTTCTGATCGTCAGTCTGTCGTGCCAGACAAAAACCGCCAACCAGAAATCAGCCACGGCATCGGCCGCCGTGCCGGAAGATAGTACCCTTGTCCTGAACAGCCGCCCCGGACCCGATGCCCCCCGCACGGCCGCCGACCGGCTGGTAAGGGCCTTATACTTTGAGCATAATAAAAAAGAAAACCCGTTCCGTGAGAAAAACCGAACGCTGATTGACCAGTATTTTGCCCCGCCAACCGCCGACCTGATCTGGAAGAATACGCACGGGACCGGCGGCAAGCTGACCCCCAAAACGACGAACCCGCTCTTTAACGCCCCCGACAACGCCATTACCAAAACCTGGGTAAATCCGGGAGCGGTAGCGGGCTCAAAGGCTGTGGTGTACGTAACGTTTGAGAACCAGGCCAAACCTGAAGAGATCAGGATAGAGATGCAGCAGATTGCTGCCGGCCGCTGGCGCATCACCGATATGCTGTATCCGAACGGCAAGCGGCTTACTGAGATGCTGCAGTAGCAGGCAGAGCCATTAGCCGCACTACCCTGTTCTTTATCGGATCAGACTGGCGAAATGCTGAATCAATTCTGCAGGGGCACCTATGTTTTGCTGATAGGTTTGGTAAAAGGCCTTGTCGATGGGTCTGAATTGCTCGGCCTGTCTGGCTTCAGACCAGCCACTGCGCAGGGCGTGCAGCGCGTCTGGATAGTGGTTGTGGAGGGATAAAAACAGTTGCGTAATCTGCTGCCGGGAAACGGTTGATAGTGACTTTTTGAGCAGCACAGGTCCCAGCGGAATTTCCTCCGATAGCCAAACTAATTTGAGTTGCTGCTTTGCCAGCGAATCCCGGCTGATTACCTTACGATATTCTTCGCTACCGAGAGCGGCCAGATCCGTTTCGTTGTTGAGTAACTGAGCAATGCCGGCCGCATGCGTTTTACTATATGATACCTGTTTGAACTGCTGTTCCGGCTGCGTAATACCTGCTGCATACAGAAACGCTCTTGGAATCAGATTGCCGGAGGTAGACGTTTCGCTCACAAATGTCATTCGGTAACTGGCCGACTGCCCGTTGAGCTGCGCCACGGTATTGATGGGTAGGGAAGTTCGGGCGACGATAGCCGTTTTATAGTTATCGCTGGCAGACGTCGGCGTCTGAAGGGCGGCTACGGGCGTGTAGTGCTGATCGTTTCGGGTTGTCAGGAGCAGATAACCAAACGTGCTGATAAGCGCAATATCAACCTCGCCGGCCTCTAACCCCTGAATAAACGCCGATACAGAAGGGTAGCTTTTAATGTCAACGGGTAAACCCAATTCACTGCTTAATGTGGTAGCCAGCGGCTGAATATTCTGGAGCCGGTTATTGTTGGCGTAGGTATAAGTTGCCAGGGTTAACCGTTGCGATTGCGCGAAGGTCAGTACCGGCACCAGTTGTAAGAAAAGAAAGAGCAAACGTTTGGCTGAAAAAGAAAGCATGTGGTATGGATTTGATAATGAACCACAAAGCTACCGCGCCAACGCTTACGGAAGGATAGCTGGTTAGTAATCGGTACCTGAGGCCGGCTCAGCTTCCTGAAAACAGTGCCTGATAATGCGGAGACGGCGCAAAGATACCGCCACTCTTCTGGTAATAGTCGGAATTCAGCTCGAATACGCCCTTGCGGATTTGGGTCCAGGACGCACCCGCGTACGGATGGTACTGCGTCAGCCGGTCCCAGTTTTTGAAATACTGGTGCCCGTTGGTTTCCTGCAGGCCGATGCTCATGCCGGGGAAAGGCGACAGCCGGGCCGCTACGTTCTTGTTCCAGTCGACCAGAATCGGGTTTACCGTCAGGTCGGCGCAGAAGCAGGGCACCTGCTTTTCAGAGGCCAGTTGCGCAATCTTCATGGTCATGCTCAGCGTCTTGGCAATGGCTTTAACGGCAATTGCCGAATAGCCAAGTTCAATGCGTCGGGCGGCATCCTCTACGGTATGGGCGCTTTCGTCGGCGGCCACCCGAACGCCCAGATCGCCAACAAACGCTTCAACATGCTCCGGAAAGGGTTCTTCAATGACGGCAATCTGGTCGAAGGCACCAATTTTGCGGGCGTGGTCCAGAAACCGCAGCAGCGTCTCTTTTTTCTCGTACCGGCCGTTGGCGTCGAAGTAGTAGGGTATCTTGCCGCTTTTAGTGTAGGGGGTTTCGTAGTGGCCGATGGCCTTGTGCAGGGCTGTCAGAAAGGCGATGTCTTTCTCGATCATCTCTGGCTGTGTACCGGCCGAGCCCGTTTTGAGCTTCATGATGAAATAGCCCTGGTCGGCGGCAGCTTTGATGGCGTCGGGGGCCGTGCCCACGGCAAAGGCCGGAATACTGGCTACTTTGGTATGGTGGTGCGATAGCCCCGGTTTGTACCGGGCCGGAATCATATCGTCGAACGTCTTTATGCCGTTCTCCTGCGCGTAGAGCAGCCAGGCGGCATTATCTACGCTGACCAGCGCATTGAGGGCGAAGGTTTTCCGCAGGTCAGGATTGCTCGTCACTTTTTTGGCGTAGGCATACACCTCCGGCAGAATAGTGTCCAGCAGGTCGACAGGATTGGTAAACGACACGCCCCTGATTAGTTGCAGCGCCCGGTCGGTGACAGCGTACATCAGGGCGTTCCCGGCTCGTTCGGAGTGGGCGGCAAATACGCTGGAGTCTGACCACAAAACGCCCTGGGTACAAAGACCTATCGTTCGAATACCTGATTCACTTTCCAGCAGAGCTGCCGTCTGCCAGCTTTCTGTAATGGCGCTGCCTTTGAAGCGGTACGGGATTAGCGGCTCCCGCTCAAAACTGGAGTCTACCTGCCTGATACGGATTTTGGTGGCCGGTGGCGAGGTTGCCGGGTTATGAACCGGAGCGGCCGGGCCGGCAGCAAGGCCAAGCGAAGCCATGGCTCCTGAATACTGGATAAAATCCCGACGGGTAAGGCGGTTGGTAGGATTGCGGAGGGGATTCATAACCGGGACAGGTAATGGTTATCAGACAAACTGGCCCTGTAATCATCAGGATCGGTTAGCTATATTCCATGAAGCGAATTCTGTACGGAATTTACCTATTGCCGATGCTGCCGACAAGCCGGTTGGATGGTATTCGCAGGGTTGCTCCACTCGATAAAACAGCATACGTGTTGCGCCACTGAGTAGGGAGGAGTGAGCCTAAAAAGAAGAATAAAAGGTGGGTATCGATCCTGTTGGCTGCTTCATCTCCCCTGGTCAGGAATCTGGAAGCGTTGGAAACACCGGGTTCAAGTTAAGTCTACAGAACGTTTTAGAGAATCGCTGATCTTAAATCGTATACCGTTTAAAACCGTTTTTTGAATGGCTAGCTAAGGATTTACTAGTTTGTAGCGCAGTTTTTGGTGAAAAAGTGATTTCCCGGATCGATACCCTGTTTGGTTTGGAGCATGCAATTACTTACTTTTTATTTAACCGAAAAGTTAACAGATAGGAGAATACAAAGTTTAACTGTTCGACTAGCTGTTGTGCAGCGGATCAAGCTAAGGTCTAATTAATAGGCTGAACCTCAGGCAATTTTTACGTAAAAACCAGCGTGGATCCGATAGTTTTTACGTATTTTTCCTTATGAATTACGTAGTTTTACGTAGTAACATTAGGCTTACATATCAGGGTTTATACGTGCGAGAAAAGCACTTGTATGGCTACAATCTTATCTGGTAATCAGCGTAACCTTATCAAGACTGTTGTACTGATTATCGCTATCAGCGCGCCCACTGGCTTTTTTACCCCGATTGGGATTGTGCCTTCTATCGCGTGCCCCATTTCAATGTTGGGGTTACCTTTTGTTCTAAAGCGCTGGGTTTCTCCCCTGGTTGCTGAAGAACTAGCCGCTTAGTAAGCCAGTCAAACCTTCTGGTAGTAATCGGAAAGGCTCAACTGGCAGTTAGAACCCAGTTAATACCGGCCCCGAATCTGTTCCTTTATGTCGGCGTCGTAGAGTTCGCGCAATGCCCTATGCGTTTCCGGTGGGAGGGAGGGCAACCCAGCCGCTTCACCATTACTGGTAACCTGACTGACTTTGGTCGCGCCCGGAATTACCGTGGTGACGGCGGGGTGGTCGAGTATCCAGCGGATTGCCCATTGCGCCAGCCGGTCGTCGGGCAGATGCCGGGCAATCTTGTGGGTGAGGTCGATGCCGGTCTGAAAGTCGATGCCGGAGAAGGTCTCCCCGACGTTGAAGGCCTCGCCGTTGGCGTTGTAGTGCCGGTGGTCGGATTGGGCAAACTGGGTCTGGGGCGAAAATTTGCCGGTTAATAAGCCGCTGGCCAGCGGAACACGAACAATAAGCGCTACGCCTTTTTCCTCCGCAAGCCGGAACACATCGTCGGCAATATGCTGCCGGAACAAATTGAAAATAATTTGTAATGATGCCAGTCCTTCCTGTTTCAGACACAAGAGCGCTTCGTCGGCGGTTTCGACGCTGACGCCCCAGTAGCGGATAAGTTTCTCGTCCTGTAACCGCCGGAGGTGGTCAAAGACTGCGCCTTTCTGTAGCTCGTCGGTAGGGATGCAGTGCAACTGTTCCAGAAACAACTGGTCGGTTTTTAAACGTTGCAGGGAGGCTTCTACCTGCCGGCACATGGCATCGTAGGTGAAATTCTGCGGCCAGCCGAAGCCGTTATCCGACCGGCGGCCCAGTTTGGTGGCAACATACACCTCAGCCGGATGTGCGTCCAGAAACCGTCCGATGGTTTGTTCGCTGATACCGGAGCCGTACACATCGGCCGTATCAATAAAATTCCCGCCCTGATCGAGGTATGCCTGCAAAATGGCAAAAGCGGATTCTTCGCTGATAGTGCCCCAGTCGGTGCCGCCCAGTTGCCAGGTGCCCAGGCCAATTTCAGAAATAGCTACAGATTGAAAACGTCGTTTGGGTAAAGTCATAGAGGGAATCATGGCTAATAGTCTACCCGTAAAAGGCCGGCAACCGTTGTTTTACTGCATTCGCCGGCCATTTTAGTAGCGACATACTCTGGGCAGAATATCAAATGTAGGCTAATAAACGGTAACCGGATTAAGAAGGATTATCGGTCTGGAGTCCAAAGCGGAGAAAAGATACCTGAATACTCCAGCACCCTCAGTTTACCGGCAGGCCGGCGGGCGCTGAGGCTGAGCGGATCAGGAGTAAATTAATCGCCCTGAATTTATTTACCTGGGTGGGTAAACCCTGCCAAGTTTTGGGGGGTGAAGATACGAAAGTTACCGGTCTCTGCCCGAACATTCCATTGGCTATTGACCAACCGGTAAAACGGCGCGGTCAACGCGCAAAAAAGCGGCTTTAATCGGAATAAACGCCTTCGTCCCTTACCGGATTTCCGGCGGCTTTGTCCTGTTTCCCCAACGGATTTGTCCTATCTTTGTGGGTATATCCGTCTGTTGCAGGGCACCACCAGCCTTCGGCAGCGCCTGACTTTCTATGAAACAAACAACCCTTCTTCAGCGTCTCGGCCCGCACCTGCTGTTTGTGCTGGCTTTATTTATCTTGGCTTCCATCTATTTTTTACCGGCCTGGCAGGGCAAAGTCATCAATATGCCGGATACGCAGCAGAGCTGGGCGTCTGCCCGCGAAATTCGCGAGGTGAAAGAGCAGACCGGCCAGGCCCCGCTCTGGACCAACGCGCTTTTCAGCGGCATGCCCGCCTACATGGTTAGTTTTCCAAATCCGACGGCCTTTGTGGGCATGGCGATCTGGGGGTTCAAAGCCTTGTTTCCCGCGCCGGTTATGCTGCTGTTTGCCCAGATGCTGGGTATGTATATCCTGCTGGTGGTTTTGGGAGCCGGTGGCTGGCTGGGGGTGCTGGGTGCGGTTACCTTTGCCTTCGGGACCTATAACATGGTGAGCATTGAGGCCGGCCATGTATCCAAAGTGTACGCACTCGCCTACGGACCGGGTATACTGGCCGGGGTCATTCAGGCCTTACGGGGCCGGTATGTGGGTGGCATGGTGCTGACCGCTTTGTTTTTGTGCCTGGAGTTTGGGTCCAACCACCTCCAGATTACCTACTACCTGTTTCTGATCCTGGGTATTTACGTGGTTTTCCGGGCGGTTGAACTGCTGCGCGAAGGTAAGCTGCGGCAATTGGCGCTGGGCCTGGCGGCTCTGCTGGTGGCCGGGGCCATTGGTGCCGGTAGCTGGAGCACCCGCCTGCTGACCGTAAACCAGTACTCCAAAGAAACGATTCGCGGACGCTCGGAACTGACGGCGACCACCACCAGCCAGGGGCAGGATAAAGATGCCGGCAAACCTGCCTCCGACGGACTGACGGAGGACTACGCCTTCGCCTATAGCTACGGCAAACTGGAAACGTTTACCTTGTTGGTTCCGGGATTTCTCGGCGGTGGTTCGGGTGGAGGGCTTTCAACCAGCTCCGACCTGTACCAGGCTATGACCAGTAAGGGCGTTGACCCCTCGGCTGCCAGACAGTTTGTGGAGCAGGGCGCTCCCGTTTACTGGGGAGACCAGCCGATTGTGGGCGGACCGGCGTATGCCGGGGCTATTATGCTGTTTTTGTTTGTGCTGGGAATGCTTATCAGCCAGAACCGCCTGAAATGGTTTGTCCTGGGAGTAACGATTCTGCTGATTATGATTGCCTGGGGCAAAAACTTTATGCTCCTCAACGGTTTTCTGTTCGACTATTTTCCGTATTTCAATAAGTTTCGGGCCATGACCATGACCCTGGCCATTGTCCAGCTCTTCATCGGCATCGGGGCGGTGCTGGGGCTGCAGGAAATTGCCCGTCGGAACCTGACGTTTGCCGAGTTGAAGCAGCCTTTCCTGATTAGCCTGGCCGCTACCGGCGGTTTGGCGCTGCTGTTTGCCTTATTAGGCGGTACGCTGTTTGATTTTAGGGCTCCCAATGATGCCCAGTTGTTTACGCAGATTTTTGGGGATGCCGGCGTGGGCAATGAAATGCTGCGGGCGCTGGTCAGCGACCGGCAGAGTTTGCTCCGGGGAGATTCGTTCCGTTCCTTTATCTTTATTATGCTGGCGGCCGGTTTACTGTGGCTGTACCTCAACAAACGGTTGAAGCCCGCTTTGTTTTACCCGCTGCTGGTAGGTCTGGTTATTATCGACCTGATTATGGTGGATAAGCGCTGGGTAAACAACAGCGACTTTGTATCCAAATCGGTGGTGCAGAATCAGTATGAGCCAAGTCTGGCGGACCAGCAGATTCTGCAGGATACGTCGAGCAGCTACCGGGTGCTCGACAACACCACCAATTTCATGAGCAGCAATAATGCGTCCTTTTTCCACAAATCCATCGGCGGTTATAACCCCGCCCGCCTGCGCCGGTACGACGAACTGATGACGTATGGCTTTCCGAAAAATCCGGCAGGCGTTCTGAATATGCTCAACGCCCGGTACATCATCCGGCCGGATCAGAACGGTCCCGCTGTTCAGCATAATGCCGAAGCCCTGGGGAATGCCTGGTTTGTGAAAGTTGTGCGGCTGGTGGATAATGCCGATCAGGAAATGGCGGCTGTGCAGACGCTGAACCCCAAAGATACGGTGGTGGTAGACCGGCGCTTTGCCGATCAGGTAAAGGGGCTGAACTTTCCGCTGGAAACGGCGGGTAATACCATCCGTCTGACGGCCTATCATCCGGAGCGGCTAACCTATACCAGTCAGGCCAGTACCGATCAGGTAGCTGTGTTTTCGGAAGTATACTACCGGGGTGATTCAGACTGGAACGCGTATATCGACGGGCAGAAAGTGCCGCATTTCCGCGCCAATTATGTCTTGCGGGCCATGCGGGTGCCGGCGGGTAAGCACCAGATCGAGTTCAAATTTGAGCCGCCCATCATCGCTGTTGGTAATACCATTGATCTGGTTGCCAACAGCCTGCTGCTTGGGTTGATGCTGTTGGGACTCGTCTGGGCCTGGCGCTCAAAGGGCAACCCAGAGGAGGATAACCTGTCTGGCCCGGAAACGCAGGCTGCTGCCGGCAGCACGCCGGCACCGGCGAAACCGAAAACACGGGGGGCGGCTAAATCGTAATCGGTAAACAGGGGTTAACCCGCTACAGTACGTTGCTCAGAACAGAGGTTATCGCTGGAATTGTTGGGCTGATGGCTCTTATCCTCAGCAGCGCACCGGCATGTTCTCAGTGTGCCACCTCCGGTTCGTTTACGGGCTCTCTGCGCATCCGGAACGCTATTGGCTGTGTACCGCTTACGGTACGAACGTCGAGTGATCTGGTGGGTGTACGGAATGTCCGGTATGTGTACGAGTACGACGGCCGCAACGAATCCCGAACCAGCCTTGATACCACCTACACCTACAAGCGGCCGGGCCTGTATCAGATTCTTCAGCTCTCGGAGAAAGATGGTTTGCCGCTGCGGGCCTGCGGCACGGTGATGGTGTACGATACGGTTCCCCCGGTGTTTACCCTGGCAACCTGCCGCAACGAGGTCCGGCTGACAATCCCGAACGCGGGGACCTACCCCTACGATTTTTTTCTGGTGACCTGGGGCGATGGTACGGTCGATACGCTGAGGGTTACGGAACCGTCGAGGGGCCACACCTACCCGGATAATGCGACCCGGCGGATTGTGGTGCAGGGATCGTTCCGCTACGCCAGTTGCGGGGGCCGAACGGGGCAAACCTTTACCCCAGCCTCGGCTGCTGCCATGCCGTTCATCCGGGAGGTGGTACGCACGGGTCCGCAAACGCTGCAACTGACTTTAAGCAACCCCGCCAACACGCGGGTGCGGGTTCAGCAGCGGGGAGCCGATGGGCGCTATACGGAACCTGGTCCCGTGGCAGACGGTTCGGCCGTACGGGTTCGGGTAGCCAACGACAGCACCGCAATCAGCTGTTTCCGGCTGGTGCTGGCCGATTCCTGCGTAACGGCCAATCCATCGGCCGAGGTATGCTACGAACCGCCGGTCACACCCACTCCGTCCGTGTCGGCATCCAGCCAATGGTTTTTGCCGGATGCGTTTACGCCCAACGGCGATGGCATAAATGATACCTTCGGCCTGGTAGGAACGGTGCCGGCGGGTGCGTTCCGGCTTACCGTTTTTGACCGGTGGGGCCGGGTTTTGTTTGACACCAGCGACTCGGCCCGGTTCTGGGATGGCACCCAGGCGGGCCAGGCGGTTTCCGGTGGAATGTACGGGTATCGGCTTGAGGTAACGGCAAATGGTCAGTCCCGCCACCAGCGGACCGGCAGGGTGCTACTGATGCGCTGAGGGCTCAGTTCAGCCGTTCCAGCGCACTCAGGTTTTGCCGGGCCTCGCTGTACGCCGGGTTTAGCGTAAGCGCCTGCCGGATGTCGGCGAGCGCTCCCGCCCGGTCGCCGAGGTTGAACCGGCAGACACCCCGGTTGTGCCAGGCGACGGCGTTGCCGGGCTGCCTGGTCAGCACCCGGTCGTAATCGGCCAAGGCGGCCGTGTACTGCCTCGCCTGCAGGTAGGCAAAGGCCCGTTGGGGTAACACCAGTGTGTCTTTGTACGGCATGAGTTCCAGGGCTTTTGTGAAATCCGGCACCGCTGTTTCGGGGTTCAGCTTCAGTTTGGTAAGTCCCCGGTTGTAATAGGTGTCGCCCTGGGTGCTGTCCAGCCGCAGAGCCTGGTTGTACATATCGATTGCTTTCCGGGGCTCTCCTTTGAGTCCGTATACATTTCCCAAACCTTCGAACACGCGGTAGCGGTTGGTGCCGTCTGCCAGCGCAGCCGTAAAATGCAGTTCGGCCTTGTCGAGCTGGTTTTCTTTGCCGTAGTACGTTGCCAGCCGTTCGTGAATCTGGTCATCATTGGGGTAGTACCGGAGGGCATTGAGCCATAGCGTCTCCGTCGTGCGCCAGACCTGTACCTGCTGCGTAGTGCCGTAAAAACAGATCAGCGCAAACAGGCTGACGCCCACTCGCCAGGCCATGCGGTTGGTCTGGTTGGACCGGCTGCTGCGTTCAAAACCCGAAACAATCGGATACAGCAGGCCAACGTAGGCAAGATAGCTGTAGCGGTCGGCCATCAGCGCCGTACCAACGGTCATAAACTGCAGCACCAGCAGAATCGTCACCAGGAAAAACGCCAAACCGAATGCCACCACCCGGCGGTTGTGCCGGAACGCCCAGCCCATCACCCCCAGATAGCTCAGAAACGCAAGGGGGCCAAGCCAGTAGTGGGTGGGTATCTGCGTCACATCGGGCGGGTAGGGGTACAGCGCTGACAAACCGAAGGGAATCAGCAGCCTGACCAGATACATCAGAAACCCAAAAGAGCCGTATACCAGCCACCGAAAGGCAAAGGGCTCATGCCCCAGGGCTTCTTTTGGGCGACCGGCGACCGTAAGCAGCCCGTAGAAATCTCCTCCGCCCTGAATAGTCACAGCCATCCAGCCGACACAGAGAGCTACGAGCAGAAACGGCACTTTCTCCATCAGGTGTTTACGGCTCAGGGGGGGGCGGCCCTGAACATAGTCGATCAGGACCAGCACCACCGGCAGCACCACCGCCATCGCTTTCGACAGACAGGCCAGCACAAACAGGCCAAAGGTGGTGACCAGCCAGGCCGTTTTATGCGTACTCTGATACCGCAGATAGCTCAGGCAGGCCAGCAGAAAAAAAAAGGTGTACAGCACATCTTTCCGCTCCGAAACCCAGATCACCGACTCCACATGCATCGGGTGCAGTCCCCACAGCAGGGCGGTAAAAAAGCCAACCCACGGATTTTTCCGGCTGAGCCGGTATGCCAGCGCAAAGACCAGCAGCGTATTCAGCACATGGAGCAGCACATTGGTGACAATAAACGGCGTGGGACGAGCACCCGAAAGGGCTGCGTTGGCCGCCAGACTCATCATGGTTACCGGATGGTAATTCAGGGCAACGGGCATCTGCCAAAGGGCTTTCAGGCTGGCGGCTGTTGGGTGCAGCACAGACGCGTTTTCTGCCACATACTCCATATCATCCCAGTCGACAAAGCTATTGCCGAAGCCAAACGAAAAGGCAAACAAAACGCCAAGGGCCGCCAGGCCTATCAGCCCGTACCACATGGCCGGCTGTGGCTTTTTTGCCGGGAGTGCGGCCGAAACCGGCTTTGACGTCGACGGGGAAGAGATGGACAGAATGGGAACACTGGCTTTTCGGGGGGTAGGTTTGGCAGGCTTTGGTTTGGCCATATAACGGGTTTGGTTAAGGGCTGTGCTGAACAAAGCTACCCGATCTGCCTCATATTGTCAAATTGAAACAACCTGCCCCCGGTAATCTGAAAATCCGATCAGATATAGCCCTGGATGCTATAAATTATACGTTTAAGCAACTGCCGGTCAGACGCTGAAATGATGCCACTGGTAAAAATCCAGGTAGGCGTACGCGTCAATCGGGTCGAATCGCATATCTTCGGGCAACGGACACCAAAGACAAATTTTATTCACGTTGGAGCTGGCCATTGGCATTGATTTAGGCGGTACACGCATCAAAGGCGTGTTGCTCAACCGGGCAACAGGCGACATACTTCAGCAGCAATTGGTACCCACGAACGACAGCGGGCGGGGAGACTGGAAAACAGTGGTTGCCGCTATGGCAGCATACCTGAGCAACCTGGCTCCAGAGCCCGTTGGGGGTGTTGGGCTGGCGGCACCGGGGCTGCCCTCACCCGATAACCAGACTATTGCCTGTATGCCCGGCCGTTTACAGGGCCTGGAAGGTTTCGACTGGTCGGCCTGGCTTGGTCAGCCGGTTCGGGTCCTCAACGATGCTCATGCGGCATTGATGGCGGAGGTTCGCTACGGGGCGGCTAAATCGGTGCGTCACGCCCTCATGCTCACGCTGGGTACGGGCGTTGGGGGAGGACTGCTGATTGATGGTCGCCTGTATCAGGGTTTTTACCAGATGGCGGGCCATATTGGCCATATCACCGTGGATGCCGATAGCGAATGGCTCGACGTCACTCAGACGCCGGGAAGCCTGGAAGACGCTATTGGCAATGCCACCGTGAGCCGGCGCTCATACGGCCGGTATACTACTACGAGCGAACTGGTAGCCGGTTATCTGCAGAACGAGCCGCTGGCATCGCTGGTCTGGCTGACTTCCGTGCGCCGGCTGGCGGTTGCCCTGGCGTCGATGGCCAATCTGTTTTCGCCGGAAGTTATCATTCTCGGTGGTGGTATTATCCAGGCGGGGGAGAGCCTGTTTGGACCGCTTCAAACGTTTCTCGATCTGTTTGAATGGCGACCCGCCGGCAAGAAAACAGCCATTGTTCAGGCGCACTTTCAGGACTGGGCCGGGGCTATTGGAGCTGCCGCCGGTCTGACCGATAATCCTAACTAACATGGACGTAATACACGATTACCTGCAGCGCACGCAGGCAATGCTGACCACCGTTGAGCAACAGGCACCGGCCATACGGCAGGCGGCCCTGTGGTTTAGCCAGACCATTCTGGCGGGCCGGATGGTGCATCTGTTCGGCAGTGGCCACAGCCGGATTATGGTTGAAGAGATGTGGCCGCGCTACGGCTCGTTTCCCGGCTTCAACCCAATTGTTGAGTTGTCGCTTTCGTTTCACAACCTGGTGGTGGGGGCCAACGGGCAGCGGCAGGCAATGTTCCTGGAAAATGTGCCCGGCCTTGCCGACCGCATTCTGCGCAACTACGATCTGTCGGAACAGGATTCGGCCCTGGTTATCTCATCGAGCGGCTGCAATGTGGTTCCCATCGAAATGGCCGAGATCTTCCGCAAACACGGCGTCCGGGTGGTGGCCCTCATTACCAGACACCATGCGGAGCAAAGCGTCAGCAAACGGCAGGATGGTCGGAAACTGAGCGACTTTGCGGATCTGGTCCTCGACACGGGCGCTCCCGTCGGCGATGCCATGGTGACCGTACCGGGGCTGGATACGCCCGTTGCGCCCGGCTCTACGGTAGGTGGCGCGGTGGTGGTGAACTGCCTTAAAGCCGAAGTGGCCCGGCTGCTGACCCAGGCCGGACAGCCGCCCAGGGTGCTGTCGGCGGCCAATGTGGTTGGGGCTGAGCGCGCGGTAAGCCTGTTTGAGAGTGCATATGATGAGCACGCTCACCGCCTGGCTAAACTGTACCAGCAGGTGGGCATTCCTTCGGTCGTGAGCGAACCGCCGGCCCGTGTGCCGCAGCAGTCGTAACCATCGGGCAACAGAAAACCTTCCGGTGTATAGCGGTGCCGGAGGCCGGAACACACGATAGCCGGAAGGTTTTTGGGATGCGTTTTCCGCCCTGGCGGAGCCCAAGCTGAAACGGTCAGGTGCCGTTAGCTTTTGTTCTGGCCGGCGGCTTTTTCTGCCTGTGCTTTCTCGGATGCCGGTCGACGGGTGTTGCCGAAGCTGCCGCGCCAGATTTTGCCACGCTTTGATTTACGATCGCCTTTTCCCATAATAAAAGTCTGGTTTTGGAATAAGAAAGGGCGCAAAATAGCGAATAGCCCCCAACCTGTCAACCCGCTGGTTAATTCACCGCTCCGCTTTTCAGGTTCTTGTCCAGAAAATCGGTGTACTGCTGGTAAAGCAGCAGATAGCTGACGCTATTATACGCCACGCCATGGGCACCCGGCGGGTAAATGCGCAGCTCGTGGTCTTTGCCGTTGTCGATGAGGTTTTTCACGAGCTGCATCGTATTGCGCAGGTGAACGTTTTCATCCATGGCCGAGTGAGCGATAAACATTTTCCCTTTCAGGTTTTTGGCGTAGGTGGTAACGGCGCTCTGGCGGTACTTTTCGTCGTTCTCAGGCAGCAGGCCCATATAGCGCTCGGTATAGATGCTGTCGTACAGCCGCCAGTCGGTTACGGGTGCGCCCACAATGGAAACGCGGAATACATCCGGATAAGTCAGCATGGTGTAGCTGCTCATGTAACCGCCGTAGCTGTGCCCCCGGATACCTACCCGGGCACCATCGACCCACGGCTGGGTAGCCAGGTATTTGGCGGTTTCGGCAAAGTCTTTGCTTTCGTACTGCCCCAGCTTTTCGTAGACGATCTTTTCAAAAGTACGGCCGTAGCCGCTACTGCCCCGGTTGTTTACACTCACGATAACATACCCCTGCTGCGCCAGGTACTGATGCCAGGCCGACGAGGAAAAATCGTTGTAGACCGACTGCGCCCCCGGTCCGCCGTAAATATCGATCAGCACCGGATACTTCCGGGTAGTCGTAAAATCCACCGGACGGATCATGGAAATGTCAATTTTCTGACCATCCGAGGTGGTAAAACTTGTCAGTTCCTTGGGCGCATAGGCGAGGGTATTCATCAGTTCCCGGGCCCGGCTGTTGTCTTCCAGCGTGCGGATTTTCTGGCCCTTTGTATCCCACAGTTCTACCTGCGTGGGCGTCGATACGTTGGAGTAGCGATCGATATAGTACTGGCCGTTCGGCGAAAAATCAATGGTATGCCGGCCGGCTGCCTGCGTGAGTCTGCGCTTATTTTTACCGTCGAAGTCAATGACGTACAACTGTCGCTCCAGGGGCGATTGCTCCGTGGAGGAAAAGTACACCTTCTTGTTTTTAGCGTCGACGTTATGCACGTAAGTTACCTCCCAGTTGCCCTTGGTGACCTGGTTCAGCAGTTTGCCGGAATAGTCGTAGCGGTAGATATGGGCAAAGCCGTCGCGCTCCGATACCCAGAAGAAATCCTGCGAACCGGTCGGGAAATAGAAGTAATGCATGATGCCGGCGAAGAAATCATAGATATCGATCCAGGCGTCTGATTTCTCTTCCATCACCAGGCGGGTGTCGCCGGTGCGGGCGTTGGTAAAGAAAAGTTTCAGGGCGTTCTGCTTACGGTTGAGGTGAACCACCGCCAGTTGCCCTTCCTGCGAAGTCCAGTAGATACGCGGAATATAGCCGCCGGCCAGATCGACCTTCATCCACTGCTTCTGACCCGTGTTTACATCCAGCACGCCGATCCGGACAATTGGGTTGGTGTCGCCCACACGGGGGTAGGGGACCGAATCGTAATTTTCGTCGAAGCCGGAGAAATCGGTTAGACGATAGATAGGCACCTGCCGCTCGTCTGACTGCCAGAAGGCAATGTATTTGCTGTCGGGCGACCATTCCCAGGCCTGGGCCAGGCCGAATTCTTCTTCGTAGACCCAGCCGAATCGGCCGTTGTAATAGAACCGGGCGGCATCATTGGTAAGTTGGGTTTCTTTCTGGGTCGCAAAATCGTACACAAACAGATTGCCGCCCCGCTCGTAGCCGACTTTCCGGCCGTCGGGGGAGAGTTCGGCGGTTTGGGCGTCTTTGGCTACCAGCTTCAGGCTTTTGTCGGCCAGTGAATACACGTAATAGTCGGAAATACCCGACCGGCGCCAGACCGGCCGGAAGTTACTCTGGAAAACCAGGTTTCGGGCGTCTTTCGACCACTGAAACGAAGAATAACTGAACCGCTGCGTACCCGGAAGCGATAGCTTGGTGGCATCAAAAACGATTTCTTCCCGCTGGTCTTTGGGTGAATAGGATTTAATGAGAGTGGGTCCGTCGATAAACGAAAACCGGTTACCATCGTCAATCCAGTTGATGCTTCTTGGCCCCTGCGAACCGGCCAGTTGACTGCCGGTACTGAGCGCCTGCGCCAGATCGGTAAATCGCTGCTTCTGCTGCGCCTGAGTTGCAGGACCAACGAGCAGGAAAAGTATAATGAAGTGTAAATACGAAACGGACTTCTGCATACGGTATAAATACAAGGCTAAATTGTCTTCAAACATAACGAAAAACAGGCTCGGTTAGCTAACAATAAATGCAGACTGGCTGCTTCGCAGGAGCGAGAATAAAAAAATCCCGGTTGCAGACCTGTCGCTGAACCGGGACTTTTTTATAGACATCCGCTTATTTTTGGCCGCCCGAAACGGCAATTGGGCGATTGAGAAGTTCCTGAACGGCCCGCTCCAATTGCTGATCGCGGCCTTTGGCAATCTCTTCGGGATCGTTCCTGACCAGCACATCCGGCTCCAGTTGCGTATTTTCCATGTATTTGCCGTCGTTGGTAACCATGCCCACCTGCGGAATGCCAAACACCAGCGTCGGGTCAATCTGGCTTTCCCACCAGACGGCCGTTCCGGTACCCGGCACCGGCATCCCGATCAGCTTCCCGATCTTGTGGTTTTTGTAGGTGTAGGGGAACATGTGGGCGTCGGAGTAGTTGCTTTCGCTCATCAGCACCGCCGAGGGTTTGATCCATTTGCGCATCGGTTCGTGACCGCCTTTCTGACCCCGGGGAACCATCTCAATGTATTTCTCCCCTTTCAGGAACGTGGACAGATCGTCGTGCAACCAGCCCCCTCCGTTGAAGCGGGTATCAACGATTACGGCATCCTTGCCGGCGCATTTACCCAACACTTCTTCGTATACAGTGCGGTAGCTGGGGTCATTCATGCCTCGTACGTGAACATAACCAACTTTCCCGTCCGATAACCGGTCGACTTCCTTCCGTCGGGTTTCCACCCACCGGCGGTAGCGCAGTTCGTTTTCTTCCCCTTGCGTCACCGGCTTCAGCGACTCTTCCCAGCGGGTATTGCTGGTGGGGTTGTACAGCGACAGCAGGGTGTTTTTGCCGGCCTTGCGGTTGAGCAACTGGTTGTAATCCATGTCTGCCGTGATGGCTACGCCGTCGATCTGCTCGATAATGACGCCTGGTTTTACTTTGGACGTAGCGTTGTCGAGCGGACTCCGGGCAATTACCTCCGTTACTTTCAGCCCGTTGCCGGTGTGCGTCTGGTCGTAAAAGAGACCCAGGGAGGCTGTGGCATCCATATGTTGCTGCGGGTGGGCGTAGCGGCCACCGGTGTGCGAGGCATTCAGCTCGCCCAGCATTTCGCTCAGCAGCTCGGCAAAATCGCGGTTGTTGGTGATGTAGGGCAGAAACTTTTTATACTCGTTGTAGTAAAAGGTCCAGTCTACCCCGTGCAGGTCTTTAACATAAAACTTCTTCTGCACCTGCCGCCAGGCATGGTCGAAAATGTAAGCTTTTTCGGCCAGGTAGTCGAGGTTCATCTCGCCGTTGATGCTGACCGCTTCTCTCTTGCCCGACTCGGCATCGAACCTGGCAATCCCCTTCTCCGACAGCACAAACAGGGATTTGCCGTCTTTGCTCAACTCCATCTGCGTGCCGGCGTCTTTCGCCAGAATTTTAGTCTCGCGGGTCCGGAGATCGGTTACCCACAGGTCAGAGGTTTTCTCGAAACGAGCCAGGTAAAAGAGCTTTTCGCCGTCTTTCGACAGCACGGCATCCGACAACCGGGACGAGTGAATCGTCAGCCGGGCTTTCCGGTCTTCGATGCCGTCCAGTTCTATCGTCAGCGGGCTTACGTCGCTGTCTTTTTTATCCGTTGTCGCAACCGGTCTGCTTTTGTCCTTTTTTGCATCTTTGGCCGGTTCGCTTTTCTTTTCTTTGTCGGCGTCGTCCTTTTCCTTTTTCTCTTTTTCTTCTTTCTCCTGCAGCAGGGCAAAATCTTCTTTGCTCAGCTTAAAGCGGTCGAAAGCTTCTTTGGTGAAAAACATGGCATAGATGTCGCCTTCGCCACCCCAGCTCGCGTGGTTTTTCATGCCGTCGCGGTCGGTATTCATCAGTAGGGCTTTGCCCCCCATTACCCACTTCGCTTCGCCTTCGTTATAACCGCTTTGGGTGAGGTTCACGACCGCCCCTTTGCCGTCAGCCGCCACCAGACCTACTTCGCTGGTGAAGATCTGGTACGGCGCAAAATTGACCAGAAACCACTTGCCGTCCGGTGACCATTGGTAATACTGATCTCCGTCGGAATACGAGTAGTTTTTGTCGGCGGGCAGAATGGTGCGCGTTGCCTTTGTCGCCAGATTAATTACTTTCAGCACCACGCGTTCCTCCAGGTAAGCTACTTCTTTCCCATCGGGCGAGAAATGGGGCTGGAATTCTTCTGCCTCGGTAGCGATAACCGGCTCTTCCTTCAGCACCGTAGCAGCATAGAAATAAGGCTCTTCTTTGCGGATAATGCTGGTTTTATACACATCCCAGTTGTTTTTTCGCTCGGCGGCATACACCAGCGTGCGGCCGTCGGGACTAAAGCTGACCGAACGCTCCTGCTCCGGCGTATTGGTGATCCGCTTGGTTACACCGCCTTCTACGGAAGTGACAAACACTTCGCCCCGGACGATAAACGCGATCTCTTTACCGTTGGGCGACAGCGCCATTTCGGAAGCCCCGCTGCTGATCGGTACAATCTTCTGCGACACCATTCGGCCGTCGTTCAGAATCTGCACGTCCACTTTTTTGGGCTGTCCGTTCGGCGTCAGGGTGTATATCTCCCCGTCGAAGCCAAAGCAGAGGGTGCCGTTATCGGCAGCGGTCAGGAACCGTACCGGATGTTTGCTGAAACGGGTTAGCTGGGTGCTTTGCTGCGGTTTGTCCAGCGAAAATTTGTGAACGTTGAACGAGCCGCTTTGTTCACTCAGGTAGTAAACCTCCTGGTTGCTGGCGCTGAATACCGGGTTGCGGTCTTCGCCGGCAAAGGTAGTGAGCTGGGTATGCTTGCCCGTTTGGGTGTCGTACATCCAGACATCACGGGCAATAGAAGAGGTGTGGTGCTTGCGAAAAGCATCCTCGTAGCCTTTGAGGTCGTGGTAGAGCAGTTGCCTGCCGTTGCGACTAAACCGGGCCATCTCGGCGGGGGTGGTCAGTTCCATTTTGGTGCGGCCACCTGTGACCGGTACACTGTACAACTCGCCGAGCAGACCCAGGGGAAACTGCGCATTTTTGGCATCGTCCGTCCGTGTTGAACTAAAAATGATGCGCTGGTTATCGGCCGTAAAATCGGAGGGCAGGTCGTTGGCCGAGTGGAAGGTCAGTCGTTTGGCTTCTCCGCCGGTGGCCGGCATCACAAAGACGTCGAAGTTGCCGTAGCGGTCGGAAGCAAAGGCGATAGACTTACCATCGTGCGACCAGACCGGCATAAAGTCATGGCCTTCGTGGATGGTTAAGGGTACGGCCTGCCCACCGGTAGCCGGTACGCGGTAGAGGTCGCCCTGGTAACTGAATACAATGGTTTGGCCATCCGGAGAAAGGGCAGGATACCGCATCCAGAGCGGTTTCTGCGCATAGCTGGCGGCACACAACGCCCAGGCTACCGCTATACCCAGCAAGGTAGATCTTTTCATGAAAAACTGTACAGTAAATGGTAGAATCAACCGGTGAACAGGGTTTTGACCGGCGTACGATAAAAGTAGCCATTTTCCCGAACATACGCGACAACCCGCAAAAAAGCAGGAACTGGTCCGTGAACCAGCTCCTGTATAACCATCAGATGCGCACCCGCAGATGCGCACCCGCCGAGACCAGAAAACCCATAAACTAATGAACCAATCAACCAACTATCTCGGCCGGCCACCCGCCGGAGCGCCCTGTTGCTGCTGCGCACCGCCCGCGTTGCTGTCTTCACCCTGCTTCACATCGTCGTTGTTGACCGATTTCCGCCGGCGGAACACGGGCTGGTCGAAGCCCATCTTACCAATCCGGTAGCTGAAGTTTACGCGTACTCCCCGGTTGTAGAGCTGCGTCAGGCTATTTTGCGTGAAAGCCGGGGTGCTAAGTTCATTGCGGATTCTGAAGGCATTCATCAGGAAGTTTTCGGCCGCTAAGCCTACACTGCCCTTTTTGTTCTTGAAGTCTTTCTTGACCCCCAGGCTATAGAAGGTAAAACCACCCTGTGTACCCTGTAACTGTACCTGCGGCCCCCGCATGAACCCAAAGCCCTGAATGCCCCAACCCTGTTTCAATTGCAGACTGGTAAACAGCCGGGCGCTGGCTATAAGGCCCGAGTTGCTGGCCCGCAGCGACGGATTATTGCCGTTGTTGGTCAGGTAGGCGTAGTAGATTTCGGTGCCACCGCCAATCTGCCATTTCGAGAAGAGCGTGGCGTTACCAAACAGGTTTACCCCGTAGGCTTCCTGCCGCCCAATGTTCTGGTAAGTGGTTGTGATTACGCCATCTTCACTGGTGGTCCGGACGCTCTCAATCGAGTTGTTGGTCCGGCGACCGTAGCCGGTCAGGTTCAGGTACACCGATTTGATGTTGGTACTGTAGCTGGCTTCAACATTGTCGGTCAGCTCCGGTTCCAGGTACGGGTTACCGATGGTGACGTTCTGCGGGTTAGCGGCATTCAGGTTAGGGTTCAGGAACTGGATACCCGGTCGCTGGAGCCGGCGGTTATAGGCTGCCCGGAGCGTTTTGCCGCCCTTCAGCGATTTGGAGATGTTGATACTTGGCACAAAATTGCCGTAGTTCGGAATATCGATTGGCTGCTCCGCCCGGAAATCAGCGTTGATCATGGTATACTCGTACCGGCCGCCAACTTTGAAGGTGTACTTGTTCTTGGTCGAAAACGTGTACGACAGGTAGGTGGCCGCTACGTTCTGGTCGTAGTACAAGGCGTTGTTGGGGCGGTTCGGGTTGATCCGGAAAGCTCCGTCTGCTCCGGTGGCGATCAGGTACTGGTAGTCGCTCTGTACCTGCCGGAAAATACCTTTACCACCAAACTCAAGCTGCTGATTTTTGCCCAGCGGAGACTGGTAATCGGCTTGAATTGTAGTCTCCTGGTTGAAGCTGCTGTTATCGTTCCGCTCACGGCCGATGATGCTTTGCGAGTTATCGAGCAGTTGGGCAATGAAGTCATTGGTACGGTTGTTCCGGCTGTACTGGGTCAGAAAACTGAACTCCTGCTGGGGCTTGGCAAGCTTGCGGGTGTAGTCGACGTTCACGTCTATTGTGCCCGACAGGTCTTTAGTGTCTACGTCGCGGTACGAGGTACGGGTTGGGGTAACGCCAATCGTTGAGTTGGTGGTCAGAAACTGCGTGTTCAACCCGTTGCGGGCACCATAGCGGACACTCGCCGTAATGGTGTTGCTTTTGTCGATATCGTAATCCCAGCCCAGATTGTAGGTGCCGAATATGAACTGGTTCAGCGTCTGGGCCGACTGCCGGGTTATGGCTGTAACCACGCCGTTCTGGATGCTGGTCTGGGTATTGTCGAACGTGCCTTTGATGTTGTAATTGGCCCGGCCGAAGCCGCTGAGTGAAAAGCCCATTTTGCCAGTCCGCAGGTTGCCGCTCAGGCCCAGGTTGGAGCCCCGGTTGCCCACGCCGGCGTCGACGTTCAGGGTAGCGCCCTGCAACGTGTTCTTCTTGGTGATGATGTTGATGATCCCGGCCGATCCTTCAGCATCGTACTTAGCCGAGGGGGAGGTAATGACCTCTACCGATTTAATCATATCTGCCGGTATCTGCTTCAGCGCGTCGGCTACGCTGCTGGCGACAATGGTCGAAGGCTTGTTATTAATAAGTACCCGCACGTTCTGGCTGCCGCGCAGGGTGATATTACCGTCGAGGTCGACCGATAGCATGGGTACCCGGCGCATCACATCGGTGGCATCGCCCCCGCGGGTGGTTACGTCTTTCTCGGCATTGTACACCAGCCGGTCTACCTTCTCCTCAATCATGGCGGCCTGCCCGGTTACGGTTACCTCCTGTAAGGTCCGGACTTCCTGCGCCAGAATAATGTTGCCCAGGTTGACGGCGTCGTTGCGCCGGTCGATTTTGATGTTGGGAATGATCTGGTTGCGGTATCCGATAAACGAAATCAGCAGGCGGTACTCGCCATCGGCAACCTTCGTCAGCGAAAAACGGCCTTTATCGTCGCAAACGGTGCCGTCTACGGGCTTATTGGTAGCCGGATTTATGAGCGCCACGCTGGCGTATTCGACGGGATTGCGGGTGGTGGAGTCGATAATAACCCCGGTGATTTTACCGGTGCCCCTGGGCTGGTCGGCGTTGGCCGTACCCGGAATGGCGACCGCCGGTCGTTGTTGTCCTCCTCCGCTGGGGAAAGGCATGACCTGGGCCGTGGCAGCCATAGCGCTTACGAGCAGCAGAAGTAAAAGATTCATCATAGAGAAAGAAGTGTATAGTTCAGAAAAGCGTACTAAAGGTACTGACCTGGTCCGTGGGAATATAAACCAACGTGATAAACTGGAGGATTCAGGGGGTAAACTCAGGTAAAACCGGGACGAATGGTAGTAGCCTAGGCGAAGAGTTCTGCCCGGTTTTGCAGTTCCGGGTAATTGGCTGGGGCCAGCACCTCCGGCACGTCGGTGGGCTCGGTGCGCGATGTAATGCGCTTGCTGATACTATGGCTGTGCATCTGCCCGGCCGGAAACAGGTCGCCGGTAATGACCAGCACCTCCGCTTCGGTGAGGTCATCGTGCAGCCAGGCTTTTTCGTGTTCGGGAGTCAGCACGACCGGCATCCGCTGTTTGGTGTTATGGATGCGGGCCAGCAACGGATTGGCTTCGGTGGTGAGCAGGCTGAAGGTCTGCTGCACTTCGCCTGTTTCGGGGTCGGTCCATTCATCCCAGATACCCGCAATAGAGAAGATTTTCTGATTTTTCAGGTTAATGAAGAACGGAAACTTTTTGCTCCCGATGGTATGCCATTCGTAAAAGCCGGTGGAGGGGATGAGGCAGCGCCGGCCAGCCTGAATGGCTGAGCGGAACGAGGGCTTGTCGAATACCGTTTCTGAACGGGCATTCAGCGTCCTGGTCCGGATGTCGTCGGCATCCTGCCGGGATTTGGCCCATTTGGGAATCAGACCCCATTGCAGCATCTGGAGTTTGCCCGGTTGCTGGTGCGTAACAACCGGCCAGTCCGGAAACTGGTAGGCGTTGGCGTGGTAAACCGGCGTAAAGCCGGCCGAATCATCGAGTTTGGCTTTGTACCGCTTCTCCAGGGCTGGCTGGTCAACACTTAATGAGTTATGAAAGCACATAAACGCAGAAATTGAATTCCACCGTGTCCCGGTTGGCGGGCATAACTGAGAAACAAATTTCATACCTCTTCTGTTGACAAAAGCTCATGTATAGGCAAAAGCGGGTACCGCTCTATATCTGGTGCAGGGAATAGGAAAAACCTGCGGGGCGAGTAAGAAATTTTTTGGGAACTGCAGCAACGGGATCAGGGGGCGGTGAGGATCGGACAAAAAAAGCCGGGCACCTGTTGGATGGACGTACCCGGCAGATTCTGACTAAGTGTTGCGATTATCGGCTCATGGTACCGTTATTGCTCTTTTGGCCCAGGGTTTCGCGGGCTACCTGCAGATGCGTTTTCACCAGCGGGTGAGCCGCTTCGGCCAGATTCTTCAGGCTTTCATCACTGGCGTTTGACTCAACCTTAGCCATTATCCGATCCAGGTTTTCGTGGCCTTTTACTCCACTTTCCTGCATATACATCTGGTCGAAGGCTGCGCCCGACATTCCGTTTATCCGGCTGATCATCGACCGGATCTGCGCATCCGGCTTAGCCGGCAGGGTAGAGCCTTTCGCTCGTGCAAGTTCTTTTAACTTCGCCAACAGCCCGGCTTGTTCTTCAACTTCAGCCTGGGCCAGTTGCCGGACCGCTTCGGTGGAGGCTTTCCGGACCGCCAGGCGGCTGATTTCTAACTGCATCATGCTGCCTATGGCAACCTGCATCATCAGGTCCTGGTCGGCCTGTGAGAGCCGGGCACGGGTTGGGTTTACGCTTGCTATCTGAGCCGCCCCCCGCTCATTCAAGCGCCTGAACTCCTCCCGGCTCATAACGCCAATGGTAGTAGTGGCCGAATTACGTGAATTCCTGGTATTGATTTGCTGCGCCACCGAAACGCCTGCTGTTACTAAAAGGAGCATCAGTCCGACAACCATAGATGCTTTTTTCATTCTGATTAAGTTTGTAGAGTATATATATTAAATCAATTTGCCTCCTAACCAACTGTACCAAAGTAAAGTTTAGTAAGAAGTTGTTTATTGCCTATAGGGACTTTTTGGGGAGTGTTTTCGCATATAGCTTTTTGCTAAGGAGTTATGTCGTTTGATTATTCGCTGGATTACCGGGCCATTGATATGCGCCGGCATCCTGAGTTGTATCGGGTTGGAAAGGGTGAACAGGGCGTTCTGCTGGTAGAGCCTTATAAATCAGAAATTCTGCCCTATTGGCGGTTTAAAACGCCGGAGATTGCCCGCAACTCGTCGGAAACGATTTACCAGCTTTTTCTGGCGTATAAGGCAGCAGGCGATTTTGTGGGTATGGACATGGCCCGGAAGTTTCTGCAAATGGGTTATACCCGTGCCCGGCGATACGCTAATCACCGCTCGGGGCAGAAATATGAGGGCCCTGTACCCGCCGATCAGAAAGGACGGAGCGGAGCCCACGGTCGGGACGAATTACCTCGCACCGAAGATCCGGTAAAGGCGGAGAGTGCCCGGATTTTCTATGATAAGTACCGGATAGCGAGGGACGATGAGGACTATAAACGACTGAAAAAGGCCCATCAGGAGCGGTATGGCTGAGGAGGGGGGCAGACGGCGTTAACCCCCGTAGACCAACTGAAATCCATTATCGATCAGCAGTCGGCCTAAGCTGAATGGAGCAACATAAAATGCCTCGTTTTTGGCAATAATGCAATACAAAGCATCATCCTGCTGCCGTTTTTTGCTCAAATACAACAAAGCTTCGGCCAGCGTGGTAAACGCCTGCATGGAAGGCTCTCCCTCTGACCCGCTGGGCCTGTACTCTCCTCCCTCCTCGGAGGAACTGTAATCATTCATTGTACTGTGTATAAAAATATAGTCTACAAATATCGGTCAATCAAGTATGGTGAAAATTAATTTTAAATTATACTCCATTCAAAAAAAACACTATCCTAAGAGGCTTATAATCAGCCGGTGCCATCAGTAGGCAAAAATCAACCGATACCCCGATTGACTAATCAGGTACAGGCCTTCCAGAAATGGGACCACTTCAAACACCCCTTCCTGACGGGAGACAATGCAGAATGTATCGTCAACGTCTTCCTGTATACGCCGGATGTAGGATAGCGCTTCCGGAAAACTGGTAAACGCTCCTGGACTAGTTAACTCTCCTTCTTCAACACGTTCAATCTCCCCCATTATTAAAAAGTCATTAAGCCGACACTTAGTAATCTATTAACCGTGGCATTTTGTTCAATTAACCTTATTCAATTAACCGAATGGATAGTGACTCATAGTTATTTTTGTGTTGGCGCCCGGCGGCTAATCTTCTAAACCTTTATAAGTATCAGTGGTTATGTGGTAGTAAAGCGGGAGGTTGATATGAAGCGTTTTTTCACCATCAATGAGTCACTAATGGATTTGGCCTCTAAGGCTAAAGACGGGGAGATTATTATTATTCACCAGCGGGAGTTAGAAGAAGACGATACCGACAAAGTACACCAGTTCTTCTGGCTGCACAAAATGTGGTCGAATCGCTTAGAACCTCTCCTGACCCATTTACAGGATTATTTTCGCCAGCAGGGGGTGACCTTCCGGTATGTGGTCCGGAAGGCCGAACGGGCTGAATTTAAGACGTAGACCGGTTGCAATAGTACCCGGTACACTTACATACGAAAACCCGGTCTCCACGGCCGGGTTTTCTTGCCGGGCAACAACTCGTTAATCGGGTAATATGCACCAAATAGCGGGCGGTTTCTGGTAGCGCCTTGCCCGAAGGCGCTACGGTACCTATCTATACCTCACCTACCGGACCAGCAGATCCCGCATATGGAACTGGACCCGCTTTGGTGCCGGCTGACTGCCACCAAAGTAGGGATTGCACAATATACCCAGGTTGCCTTTATGGAAAAAGAGCTGTCGATACCGGGTCTGGTATCCTCTGGTTTCCTGGTCCCAGACACTGTATTCATACATCCGGTGTAGCCGGTCGATGCCAATTCGGTAGCGCTTTACCTCGCCGAGCGTGATGGTGTCGATCACCCCGTACTCGCGGGTACCGTTGACATACGTATAGCGGCCAATTTCGATCCGGTTATTGAGCCAGCGCCAGACGAGCCGGGCCGAATTTTCATGAACATTTCCAAAGCTGAGCCCGGTAATTTTGTTCCAGTTAGGCTGATACGCCATCGGCAACTGATAAATACTCTCGGCGTCGAACTGGAGCGATACCTCAATTTTTACTGGTTTTGGATAAAGCTGGGGCACCTGTAGACCAATTGGCCGATGCTGCCCGGCGGGAAAGATAACCGGCTTCATCGGATCGGGATCAAGATCGCTGAAGCAACTGATTACCAGGGCTATCAATGGGATAAGCAGGATAACTCGTTTCATCAGTATTGTTGTTGGTTTACAAACTAGTAACTGCTCCTGTGAGCTCTTGTTTAGTCCGTTTTACGGTTACAAGCTGAGAGCCGATGCTGATTTGCCTATGAGCTGAACTTGGGAAAATGAATTTTCTGCCCTAAGTTCAAGCGCCAAAACCCCGGGTAAGACAAAACCCCGGCGGGGCCGGGGCTGGTTGTTACCTATACTCGTTCTGCACCGGAAGCGCGTAATCCGCCGTCAGTTAACAGAGATTGCCAGTGTCAGTATCCACGGTTTGTAATCCGGCTTTAAATGGTTTGGTACGCAATACTGATGCACGGATACCGCGATAAAGCCGTTGAACGGGTGAGCCGCATAGCGCCACACCGTCCCCCATTTCCATTTTTTCATCATTTTGTTGTTTACTGGTTATTCCGGCAAATTCTGCAGTCTGCCAGACTGCTCATTTTTACCCGCCCGGTTGTCATTAGCTTAGTAACCCATAACTGGCTAAACTGTTAACAGAATGCCGGCTGCCTACCCCGGCAGCCGCTGGCGAAGACGCCGGAAACGCACAGCAACCCAAAAACCTTTATCTTAGCCGCTCCGTTTGGACAAAGTCATCGGGCCTTTGGCCCAGACCGTTCCCAACTGGTACCTCTTCGGCTGGAGTGCTTTTGGGAAGGAGTCATCACTCATTATTTAAACTTAGATATGCAGCTATTAGACGGTAAGTACCTTTCTCAGCAAATCAAGCAGGAAATAGCGGTTCAGGTGGCCGACATCCGGAGCCAGGGTGGCAAGATTCCGCACCTGGTGGCTATTCTGGTCGGCAACAACGGCGCCAGCGAAACCTACGTGGCCAGTAAAATGAAAAACTGCGAGGAGGTGGGCATGCAATCGTCGCTGTTCCGCTTCAATACCTCGGTGTCGGAAGCCGAACTGCTGGATAAAGTACGCGCCATCAACGAAGATCCCGGCATTGATGGCCTGATTGTTCAGCTACCCTTGCCCGACCATATTTCGGCTGATAAAGTCATGGAAACCATTCACCCGGCGAAGGATGTGGATGGCTTTCATCCCATCAACATCGGCCGCATGGCCAAAGGCTTACCCGCTTATATCTCTGCCACCCCGCAGGGCGTGCTGGAAATGCTGAGCCGGTACCAGATCGAAACGGCCGGCAGGCATTGTGTGGTAGTGGGCCGGAGCCAGATCGTTGGCTTGCCCATGAGTATTCTGATGCAGCGCAACACGTATCCGGGTAACTGCACCGTAACGCTCACCCACAGCCGTACCCAAAACCTGGCCGCCATTTGCCGCTCGGCCGATATTCTGGTGGCTGCCCTGGGCCGGCCGGAGTTTATTACCGGCGATATGGTGAAGGACGGTGCCGTGGTGATCGATGTTGGGTTGGAGCGCGTACCGGATGCCAGTAAAAAGAGTGGTTTTGCGCTGAAAGGTGACGTGAAATTCGATGAGGTGGCACCCAAAGCTGCGTTTATTACCCCGGTGCCCGGCGGGGTTGGCCTGATGACAATCTGTTCGCTGATGCAGAATACCCTCAAAGCCGCCCGCCAGGAAATTTACCCCAAACCGTAAGCAGGGTTTTGCTGGTGCTAAAACTACAAAGGTCAGCCTGATGATGAGGCTGACCTTTAGTTGTTTATTTAACCCAAACCCTAACGTATATAATATGCGTGTTGTCGTGTCCAGAAATTGTTCCGCCGTATACGTATGCCGCCATCTGTCGGTTAGGATCGATGGCGGCATACTGTACTATTGGTACCGGCCAGAGAACGTTGTGTGTGGATAGTTGTTTACTGTTTTGTTGAGTCAAAATTGCACCTGAATGTATCGTTTCTCAATACCCATTCAGGCGAAACGGCAATTTTAGGCGGTAAACCGTAAATAAGGCTGGTTAATCTGTTAGAAGCCAATATCGATGATCAGCGGCTGAAACAGCCACTCACCCGTGTTCAGGTTATAAATACTCCGGACACCTGCCTGCAACGGGGTACGGAGCCGTAGTGGGTTAAAAATAAACGTCAGGTCCAGCCCGGCAGTGCTGTATTGCCGCGTAATCGTTTGCTGTCTGCCCTGTTGGGTAACCTTGCTTACCCCTTCGGCAGCGTCAAAGAAACCGGCTGCCGTTACCCGCTGGATATAAACCCAGCGGCCTACCGCCCAGTGGGGATTGAGCAGCGGTAACCGGTATTCCGCACTGCCAATACGCAACTGGTCGAAGCTGACGTACGACTGCCCGCGTGGGAAGAACACTGCCGGACTAAACCGGTAGGTTCCCTGCATCTGCTGCTGATACCCCGCCCGCAGCCGTATAGAATGGTGTTTGAGCAGGCCGGGCAGAAACACGCTACCCTGTACCGCCCATAGTTCGCCGTTCAGCGTGCCGCCAAACGGAGTGGTGCGCCAGACCGCCGATAGGGTTTGCCCCCAGCGCGGAGCTACGTCGCGCTTGCTCTGGCGGAGGGTTCGGGAGTAAGCAAGACCGTAATTGACCGTGTTGAGCGACCGGCCGAACCCTACTTCGGTCAGGTACCGAACCGGCAAATCGTAGCCGTTCACCTGCTGGTAAGCATAATTGGCCGAGAGCGTCAGGTTTTGCAGGTATTTGGAGCGGGTCAGGATCAGCGGCAGCCGGAGACCGGCGGTCAGCTGATTATACTGCCAGCGATCGGTCCGGAGGCTATCCAGGGGCTCACGGCGGTCAATATAAATCGAGGTGTTCCGGCTACCGCTCTGAAAGCCAAGGTCGATAATGGGAAACAGTCCCTGGTAGCTGAGGTTGGCGTAAAAATTGCCCACCTGCTCGGGCTGGTTGTAGGCATACCCGGCTGCGAGTTGTGTAGTACTGAGCAGATCCTGCGACAGCACACCTACGGTGAGCGCCTGCCCGCTGGAAGCTACAATGGGTCCCCAACTATAGATGTTAATGGCATTGGTCAGCCGGTTATAGCGGCTGCTCGGGTAGGGCGAGCCGGCCGGCAGCGAATCGCTCAATACGGATACGGCCCGCTGCCCGTTCGGCTGCTGCGCCACCAGCGGTCCGAAGTAGCGCACCGGCCGGTCACGCACTGTTTCGGCCGCCACCCATTGCGCCGGATCGAGCGGCATTTCGGCAATTCGGTGGCCGTCGGCGGTAAAGTCGTGAAACGCTACCCGGCGGCCATCGGGCGATACCGCTGCGTGGTAAGCCCCCGCCGGGCGTGAGGTCACCTGAAAGGTTTGCCCGCTGCGGGTATCTACCGCGTAAATATTGTCGATACCCGACTGTGGGGAGTTATAAAACACATACGGCCCCCAGGGCTGCGGGTTGCTGATGTTTTCAATCTGCACCGGCAGCAGCGCCAGTCGGGTGTTTTCCCGGGTGTTGAGGACTTCGATGGTTTTGCCCCCGTTTTTCAGCGTTACAACCACTATTGTTTGGTTGTCCTGCCAGCGCGGGTGCTGGTAGAACATACTGTCCGGATTGTCGATGACCTGTAGTTCGCGGCCTGTTTCGGCATCCAGCACGACCAGCCGGGTGGTGTATGCCTCCTCATTGCGCACTGCCACTATTTTCCGGCCGTCGGGCGACAGGGCAGCGGCCGTATAGCGGCCCCGGTGGGTCAGGTGCCGCAGGCGGCCCGTGGCCAGATCGAGCACCCGAATTTCGGAATACACCCGCTGCCGCCAGCGCGGATCATACTGGTACTCGATCCAGGCTGCTTTGCCGCCGGACGCCGAAAAGAACTCCGGGTCATTGACCAGGCCCTGGACAACGATTTTCCGTTCACGACCGTTCCGGCTGAGCATTACGATTTGAAAAATATCGCCCAGGCCGCTTTTAATGGCCAGAAGAGTGCTATCCGTCAGGTATTGCGGATACTGGTAGTTGGTGAATACCCGGCGGGTTGTATGGACCGGGTAATAGGTGGCCGGAGTGATCCGAAGCCCTTCCTGCTGCTGCCGCCAGGTTTCGTTCAGGTCGGTCAGGGTGCGCCGATACAGTTCTTCCACCCGCAGGCCGGTTATCTTTTTCAGGCTGTTGGAGAACGAAAAGGGGTACAGCGGGAACCGATAGTACCGGTTCAGCACCTCGCTCCAGACATTGACTCCGTGGGTTCGTTTGAGGTAGGTAGTCAGAAAATAGCCCAATACGTAGTGATTAGGCACATTATCGCGGTACGACCCACCCACGGCTTTGGGGTAGGTGAACCGACGACCAGTCAGCAGATTGGTACGGAAACCGAGGTCGAAATGCGGTATCCGCCCTCGGCCGCTGCGGGTCAGCACGGTTTCGGTGCCAACGGCATCGCCCTCAAAAAACCAGTCAGGGACACCCTGCGTCAGCGCACTCAGGGCGGCATTACCCATCACCGAATAAACCGCTTTGGAGAAGCCGGTCAGGGCTTTTTCGTTTTGCACCACATGCCGGAACTCATGCACCGCCAGTTGATCCAGCCAATCGAGGGTGCCCAGCAGAAAAGGGTCCTGCGGTGGCGTTGTAAAAAACTCCGACCGGCGCGGGGTGAGGGTTACAAAGCCATTGCTGATGGTACTCTGATTTTGGAGGATAACACTGATAGGCCGGGGCCACCGGTTGAGCGAGGCACTGACGGGTTCATACACTTGCTCCAGCCGCCAGGCGGTGCGTTGGGCCGTTTTGTCGAAACCTTCGGGATAAAGTACCCGAAAATGAGGAGTTTTGATTTTGTACCACCGCAAACCGGTGGGGTTCTGGTTGAGAACGGGTAAGGTCTGGGCAAAAGCCGGGAAGGCGGCCAGGCAGCCCATCCAGAGAAGTTTTCGCATCATCATAGTCGTCTGACACGAAATAACAAAAATACCCGGCCGGCAAATACCGGGCCGGGTATTTTTATTAAAAAATTGCCTTAAAAATACTTCATCAGGGTGTTTATCAGCTTCCGGACTCTGGGGGTGTACGGCGGGTACACGAATTTTAGGGTGCCAAAATCACGCCGGACCACCCCGCGCTGGTTTGAAAACTCCTGAAAGCCGAAGTAACCGTTAGACTTACCAATACCGCTGTTGTTAACCCCGCCGAACGGAATCTCCGGATGACTGTACTGGAGCATCATGTCGTTGATGACCGTATCACCGGCGGAGGTGTGCGCCAGAAAATAATCGATATTCTGTTGGTTGCGGCTGTGAATGTAGAGCGCCAGGGGTTTTTCGCCGGCGTTGACCTGCTGCACTACTTCTTCCCGGTTTCGGTACGTCAGAATCGGCAGCACCGGTCCGAAAATTTCTTCCTGCATCACCTGCATATCGCTGGTTACCCCATCCAGCACCGTGGGTTCAATAAAATTCGTCGACTCGTTCACTTGGCCACCAAGGCTTATGCTGGCCCCTTTTTCGACTGCATCATCGATCAGCCGGCGTACCCGCTGGAAATGTCGCTGGTTTACAATCCGGGCGTAGCTGTCGGATGCTTCAACCCCGCGTCCATCGGCATTATACATGCGCTGAACGGCGGTGCGAAAAGCCTCCAGGAAGGGAGCTTTTACCGACTCATGGACCAGCAGGTAATCGGGCGCAATGCAGGTCTGGCCGTTATTTATGCACTTACCCCAGGCAATCTGCCCGGCGGCTTCGGCTAGTGGGGCGGTTTCGTCGACAATAGCCGGCGACTTGCCACCCAGTTCCAGCGTAACCGAGGCCAGGTGTTTGGCAGCTGCCGCCATTACCAGGCGACCCACGGCCGGGCTGCCTGTAAAAAAAATATGGTTAAACGGCTGGTCCAGCAGGGCCTGCGCCACGGCGGCATCGCCTTCTACCAGGGCCACTTCTTCCGGGGGGAACAGCGCCTGAACCATGCGGTTGAGCAGGGCGGCTGTATGGGGCGTCAGCTCCGATGGTTTCAGCATCACCACGTTACCGGCGGCCAGGGCAGCCAGCAGTGGTTTAATCATCAGCGAGAACGGATAATTCCAGGGCGAAATAATCAGCACATTGCCTTTCGGCTCGTGCCGGATGTAGCCTGTCGTACCAACCATGTTAAGTGGGGTCGGCACCCGCTGGGGCTTCATCCAGCGCTTCAGATGCCGGATGATAAACTTCAGTTCCGAGTTGACGGCGTAAATCTCGGCCAGGCTCACTTCCGGGGCGGGTTTCCGGAAATCGGCATACAAGGCCTGCTGAATAGCTTCTTCGTTGGTCAGCATCCAGTGTTGCAGGCGTTTCAGGCGGTCGATGCGCTCGGCGGCTGTGGTTAGCGCCTGTACCGGAGCGTGCAGGCGCTGCCGGTCAAACATTGTTTGTAGTGTGGTTGTCAGATCAATGGGGGCAGTTGTGGCGCTCATAGGGATAGTGTAAAGTCAATAGATACCAAAAGGTATACGTAAAACACAAAAAACTTCCCATTAACTCCCATTTATTTTTCACGGATTAATCGTTTACTTTAGCTAAAAATTTTGTCAAAACCGGCCTGATGAGCATTGTCAGCAACAACATAAAATATCTGCGCCGACTCAACGGATTAACTCAGGAGCAGTTTGCCCGCCGGATCGGCATCAAACGGTCACTTTTGGGTGCTTACGAAGAGGCCCGCGCCAACCCGAACCTTGATAACCTGATGGCGATTGCCAAAGCGTTTAACACCACGGTTGATCAGTTGCTTAAGCAGGACCTGCGAAAAATCCGGGAAACCCCCGACCTCAGCATCCCACTCTCACTGGACCGGTCTGCGAGCGACCGCATCGTAGCCGAACGGGCAACAGTAACAGCCCCACCGCCGATTTTCAGGGAGCCGGCGGTTGAGGCTCCCCAGCCGCTGGCAAAGGTACTGGAAAAATATTACCGGGGTCCCGACCCCATCCGGGCGGTGGCGCAGCGGGTAGTGCCCCGGCCGGTGTCATTGAAAAACGGCCTGTCTATGCCGAACGGGTATGCGCAGCGCGTACCCGAGTCTCCGCTGACCTTCAATAATGTTTACGAAAAAGCACCTGTCTACGACAAAGGCTTGTCGGCCGCCCGCCCGGAAGCCCACAGTGCAGGACGCGAGGACGGTAGTTTGCAGCCTGGTATCCCGTATGTACAGCAGTTTCAGTTTGGCGAGTACCAGCAGCGCTACCAGCAGACCGATTACCTGAGCCGCCTGCCGACTCTGCGTATACCATTGCTGCCGGCGGGACATTATCGGGCATTTGAGGCCGGAGCCGATTTTTCGTTTCCGGGGGCACTGCTCATCGGGCAGTTTGTTCGTAACTGGTTTGATATTACCGATGGACGCCTATACGTTCTCATGGTCCGCCACCAGGGACTGATGTGTCGGCGGGTATTCAACCAGGTTAAACGGACAGGAACCCTGCTGCTTGCCGATCAGAAGCCGCCTACGCCCAGTCAGGAGGTGCCTTTATCGGATGTGCTGGAAGTATGGGAAGTCAGCGCTTTTTTCAGCCGGCAGCTACCGGAACCCGGCCCCAACCTCGACCGCGTGCGGCAACTCGCCGACGAACTGCGGTTTGAAATTGACCGGCTGGCGCAGTAAGTCTGGCAGGCAAAGAAAAAGCCCTTCAGCGAAGGGCTATTTGCTTGAACTAAACCTATGATGAAAAACTACTTTCTTAGTTCTGTATATTCACTGCGTGAAAGCGGAATGGGAGCAAAGAAGTGGCTCTTTTCTATAAAAAGAGTTGCGTGGCGGTTTCTACTATTCCAGACCGAAAATTTTTGCCACGGATCAGCATCGTCATGGACCAAAACCAGTATATATCTTATTCGGAATCGTGCCGCTGGTATTTGCCGGCCGGTTTATGTTCCTGATGGCGATCGAGCCAACTCATGACCGGTGTAGCCAAAATACCATGCAGGAAAATAGAAACGAGAACGCAAAAACCCGTAATAGCCCAGAGCGTTTCAGCTTCGGCAAAGCCGGCTTTTTCAATCCCAAAGGCAAGGTAAAAAAAGGAGCCGACACCCCGAATGCCAAATCCGGCAATTACCCACCGTTCACGCCGGGTTGTTTCGGTACCCATCAGGGTTAGCCAGCCCGTCAGGGGTCTGATTATCAGCAGCAGCAATAAACCAACGGCCACGCCTTCCCAGGTTAGCGCCTGTAACAGGCCCAGGGCGATGGAGCCGCCAAACAGGATAAGCACAACTACTGTAAGCAGTCGTTCAACCTGATCGGCGAAGGAATGCATAATTTGGTGGTATTCGTGGGTTCGTTCTGTGTTCCGGACTGCTACAGCGGCAACAAATACCGCCAGAAAGCCATAGCCTTCCAGCAACTCGGTAATCCCGTAGGCGCAGAAGGTGATGGCAATGACAACAAAGCCGTACGATTCGGGTTCAATCCGGACCGTTTTGGGCAGGCCAAAAATCAGGTAACCCAGCAACCGCCCGGAGAGATAACCTGCCCCCATCCCAACGCACAGCCGATACAGTATATCTTTAAAGAACCAGTACGTCAGTTGGTCGCCCAGGCTGTTGAACGGCGGAAAGATTGCCAGGGCCAGGTAAACAAACGGAAACGCCAATCCATCGTTGAGTCCGCCTTCGCCGGTGAGGGCGAATCGAACATTGTCTTCGGCCCCTTTGCCCGGCCCGGCTACCTGCACATCACCCGCCAGCACCGGGTCGGTGGGGGCCAGCGCGGCTGCCAGCAATACGGCAGCCGCCGGAGACAGACCGGTCCAGTACCAGGCGGCAATTGCCAGCAACCCGATTGACGCGATCATCATTACTGTGGCCAGCCGGATAGGAATGCGCCAGCCCCGGAAGCTGTAGGGCTTATCAATTTTCAGGCCGGTTCCGGTGAGCGCCACAATCACGCAAAGTTCGGTGAGGTGCGTTGTCAGCGATTGATGAACCATTGGGTCAGGGGTTGGCAGGTTCAGAGGCAGACTGTAGACGAGCATACCAAACAACACAAACAGGATCGGATACGAAAGCGGATAACGCTGTATGGAGTATGGCAGCCAGGCTACCGCTACAATCGCAATCCCCAGAACGATAAGCAGAATATTGTATGTCATAGCTTCTGCTATGAAACAGGATAAGCAGGCTATTGTTCGGAGCAAAAAAAACGCCGGGTATTACCCGGCGACTTTCCTACATTATCCACACCATTTTAATTTCTCTATGGGACGAAACCACTTTCTTCGTTCTCACAGTACAATTTTCGGGACTGGAGGTTTAAATCGTATTAAAACGAATTGAAAAGTTGATTAAAAATATGAAGATTTGCGAAATGATAAATGGTTAATGCGTCTAACCATTCAAAATTATTCTTGTTAGACATCAAAACGACAGACCTTATTGTTCAATCAACCTCATGTTACTATGAAGCTAGAACGGTTTATTACTGTACAACTAATTTGGGCGGTATTGCTTACGGGGCAGGTAACCGGATTAACCGGTTGCAAGAATGAAAAAGCAGAGCTTATTAATGAGGCAGCGAAAATAGGGGTTCCGGTAGCCGTGTATGATGCGTTTGTGCAGCGTAACCAACTTAGTGTGGCCCGGCAGGCAGCTTTCTCCAGAATTGGCAAAAATATATGGGAGGGTCGTTTTTCCCAGAACGGTGCTGCTGTTTCGGAGTTGTTTACAGAGTCCGGGACGTTTATCACCGAATCGGGCCGGCTCGTGAGCGGAACCGCTTTTCCGGAAGTCAGCCAGGCTTACCTGCGGACCAATTACCCGGTTTATAACGTAAAACAGGTTTATGTTGGTGATACCCCGCAATCGACCAGCGGCTTTCGGGCACTGGTTGTTGCCTGGGATAACTCGTCGGTCCGGATGGTGCGGTTCGACAATACCGGCCGGTTTATTCGCGAAGACATTATTGCCTGAGCGAGCGCTGCCCGGTGAACGATTCAGTCCTGCCCTGGCAGGACTTTTTTGTTGATGCTGCATTAAAAAGACACAACCGCCGAAAGCTCAGCGGTTGTGTACTACAATCTAAACATTCTCAACTACTTTATCTTTGAGCACATGATGGGTTATGAGCCTGTCTTTTGTGCCGGAAGAAAACGCAAAAAAGGTTTGCTGATGGTGGATGTCTGCCCGATAGTAAGGGCTGAGGGTTGTGCAACGGTTCGCCTGGTATCGCCAGGCCGGCCATTGCTAAGGCCTTGCTTAGTTACCAGTTGCCGGGACCGGGCTTCTGCCTGGTGCAGTGTACTGAATTAACCGTTTGAGCATCAGCAATATAATCAGCACGAAGGTATGCGAAGTGAACAGAAAAGTAGGTAATAGGGTATTACAACCCAGCCACGCCGTTCGCCAGACATAGTGGTGACTTGTGTCAGGGAAAGAGGAAAAGAATGCCTGCCCCAGACTGAATGTGGTGCAAACGTCAGGAGCCAGTCAATATCGTCGTTAAGGTTATCCTGTTCTTCCTCGGCCAGCCAGATAAATGTTATCCGGTCTGTTGCTGTTTTCTCCTGAGGCACTCCTGAAGAAAATACAGAAATCGGCGTGTCTGAATATACAAGGGCCAACCCAATATCACTTTCTGCCGGGGTACACACCCGGCCTGCTGCCAAAAACAGCAGGCAAATGATGACGAAAAGGTTCCTGATTGCCGGCATATGCTTATCAGATCATAGTGCAAAATAAACAAGGATATCTGCCCGATCCATAAGTAACTAATTAAATGTTCATTAAAAGCCCTTATGGAAATAGTTAATCTACCCCCGAAAACCGGGGATTAACTACTGAATTGTTAATGGAGCCAAAGGTGAAACTTAGCCCGATTGACGAGTAGTAATTGAAATTTGTCGGTAGTTGGCGTCCGTTCAGTAAGGCATCTTCGGTATTAATGGTCGATCGGGCCAGTGAAATCTGATTGTTGATCAGACTGGCACTGCCGTTGATGCGAAAAAAGAGTCCCTCCATTACGCGCCAGGCCAGGTCCATCTCCACCGTCAATCGGTTTTTGGTCAAGTCATGCAGATACTGATAGCCGGACAATTCGGCACGGAGTGTACCCCAGGGTTCGGTTATTCCAAAGATACCGGTAATCTGATGATAGGGTAGCGTCTCCTGTGATTTGTCGTATATGGTTGGTTCCAGGTACAGAAGTTTCCGGAGGCCGGCCTGGTAAATCCACCGGAGCTGTCGCCGGGTAACCTGCGAGAGTGGAAACACGCTGTATTCGAGCGCCGGTGCTACACTTTGTGAGAAGTTTATGTTTTGAAAAACAGAATGGTAGCCCCGCATGAAACCGCCTGCCGACCAATGTTCGGAGAAACCTTTTACAAACAGGGAGGAGAAGCCGTAGCCAATATTTCTGACCAGTATGTCTTCGCCATTGAGCATATAGCGGCTGCGATTCTGGTTATAGTAGGTATACAGGTTGAACTTGGATGAAGCAGTTACCCGGCTGATTTGCACATGATTGCTTATGTTCAGGTAATTACGGTTGCTTTCACCGTTGGCCGAGCCGTTACTGCCTATATTGAATACCCAAAAATTCCAGCGGTCTGGCTGGAGCGCCGTCGGGTTATGCTGGGGCCTGCGCTTTGGATAACTGATCTGAACCTGACTGATAAGGTCACCGGCCATTACATACCGTAACAACCCACGTTGCATGTGCAGCACCAGTTGCTGGCGAATCATATCGTCGGTGTCGGTCTGGCGGCTGCTGAAGGTTAAGGTGTCTTTTAGGTTCTGAAACCGTTTCTGCCCGAAAAACGTCAGCGTGTACTGCCGCCCACCCGCCCCCGTTGGCTGGTTGACTACCAATATTTCTACATCGCTGACGTAGCGGTCCCGCACAAAGTTGAAAAAAGACAACTCCGTGCGAACATAATCGTCGTAGCAGCGGGTATGGACACAGTTCAGGAAAATATTTAACGATGAAGCTGACGGAGCAGATCCGGTTGAGTCGGTTGTCGTTCCGTCAGCAATATCCGGCTGAGCATAGGCTTTTCCAGCCGCCAGGCACAGTAAAAGCAGGAGTAAAATAGGTTGTTTCATCGCCACAGGCATTCACACATCATCTACTAAACTGCCGGACGCCCAAAAACGCCCGAACAAATTAGCATACGCGCTTATCTGGGCGAAAAAATTAAAACAAATCGACTTTTAGTATAATGTAGGGTGTTTCTGGTGGAAGGTAGTGGCATCCTGATAGACCTTGGCCACGGCCAGCAGCTTATCTTCGCCGAACAGTTGCCCCATAAAAGTGATGCTGGTTGGCAAACCTCTGGCGTTGAAGCCATTGGGCAGCACCACACAGGGGTGGCCGGTCAGGTTTGTCAGGGCGAGGTTACCTCCCCGGTAGGTTGGGGTAATGTACACATCCACCGTTTTCAGCCGCTGGGCCATATCGTTTATGAGTTTCGTCCGGATGCGATTGGCCTGGATGTACTCAACGGCCGGAATAAACCGGGCGGCCCGGAAGGCATTTGGCCAGGCATTTTTGCCCTGCCGCACCAACTGATCGTCTTTTCCCGATCGGGTCAGTTCGTCGAAGGCGGCTGCTGCTTCGGCACTCAGCAGGAATGTGAGCCGGTTGGCCGGAATATCGGGCAACTCCATCGGAATCAACTCAGCTCCCAGCCTGGTCAGCATCGCCAGGGTGGCGGCATCATTTTCTTTGGTTGGATACTCTTCGTCGAACGCTTTTTTCAGATAGCCGATCCGAATGCCCTTCAGCGACGGCAAGGGCGAATACCGGAATGGCGCGGCAATAACGGTGGGGTCGTTGCCGTCGGGGCCGTAGATTGCGTTGAACACCAGGGCACAGTCTTCTACCGAACGGGTCATAGGGCCAATTTTATCCATCGACCAGCTCAGCGCCATAGCGCCGTGCCGGCTTACCCGCCCAAAGGTTGGCCGCAGGCCGGTTACGCCATTGACGGTAGACGGCGATACAATAGATCCCAGCGTTTCGGTACCGATGGCAAACGGCAGCAGCCCGGAGGCTACAGTGGACCCCGAACCGGCCGATGAGCCGCTGGAGCCGGTCTCCCGATTCCAGGGATTGCGGGTCATACCCCCAAACCATACATCGCCCATGGCCAGTTCGCCCAGGGTGAGTTTAGCGCAGAGAACAGCTCCCGCGTTTTCCAGTCGCTGAACCACGGTGGCGTCATAATCCAGCACCTGGTCTTTATACGGAACAGAGCCCCAGGTCGTTTTATAGCCTTTTTTGGCCAGCAGGTCTTTGGCTCCGTACGGAATGCCGTGGAGCGGGCCCCGGTATTTGCCGGCTTTGAGCTCAGCATCAGCCCGTTTGGCCTGCTGCAGGGCCAGCTCTTCGGTTAGTGTAACCACCGCCAGCAGGTTCGGATTGTAGGTTTTCAGCCGGTTCAGGAAGAATCTGGTCAGTTCTTCCGAGGTAATCTGCCGGGTACGGATCAGTTCACCCAACTGCCCAACGGTATAGAACGCAAGCTCATCCCGGTTGGCCGGCAGCGTTACTTTACCCGCCGGACTGGCTTTGAAGGAACTAGGCCCCTGAGGTAGTTTGAAGCCGGCCGGCAGGGGATTGAAATACAGGGCCGGTGCTACTTCATTGGGCAGGTCAATTTTGCGAATAGCGTCGAAATCGTTGCGGGTATCGTTGAGCTCATCCAGCATAGAGTCTCGCTCGGCGGGGGTAAACTCCAAGCCAAACACCCGCGAAGCCACGTCGACCATATCGGTGGTTAATGGCTTTTTTGGGTCATCGTGGGCCGTCAGGAAGGCTCCGGCAATAAAACTTACCGCACAGGCAGTTACCGGTAGTAGAATCTTTCGCATCGGTTAGGCAGGTACAGTTTGAGAAAATGCGTGGTGAAGTTGCAGAATTTGCGGCATCAGCAACTGACGTTCGTCATTAAAAAGGACATAATCGGCAATTTTTAACCGCTCGTCGTCGCTAATCTGGCTGTTGATGATATTTCGGATGTCTGCTTCGGTCCGGTGCGGGTCCCGGCGGAGAATGCGCTGAATCCGAACATCGACAGGTGCATGAACCACAATGACAGAATCCAGCGTGTTTCCATTACCGGCCTCCCGCATCAGGGCAGCTTCCTTAATGACGTAGGGCTTATCCCGGTAGTTATCGACCCAATGCTGAGTGTCGGCCAACACGCGGGGGTGAATCAACATATTTAACCGCATGAGCAGGTCAGGGCTGCTAAATACCTGTGCGGCAACCCAGCGCCGGTTATAGTGACCGGCCTCATCGTACGCTTGCGGACCGAGCAGCCGTATGATGTCGGCCTTAAGAATTGGATCGTGATTGGTCAGCCAGATAGCCTGTTTGTCGGCCTCGTAAACGGGAGCGCCCAGGGCTTCGAATACCCGGCAGACCGTACTTTTTCCGGATCCGATGCCGCCGGTTACGCCAATCTGTAAGGGTCGTTGCTGGTTCATCGGTCTCGGTTAGGGCGGTTTCGGGCTCGGTTCGTCCGTATGGCTGAGCGGCCGGTTTCCTGACGGGTAGGGGCCGGAGCCGCTACGCGTTGGATCTGATCGGAAACAGGCGGCTGGGGCGACAATAATTCGGCTACTTCAAAGCTTACAAACACCCGGTTAGTGCTGGCATTCAGGCGGGGGTGCTGAAACGCGGATACCGGCAACTCTTCGTCGTAATTATCCGCTATCCGCTTTCTCGGAATCATAAGCCGCAGCGTATCCGGCAGACCACTCACCAGTCGCTCTGGCCCATCGACCTGAATATGCGACGGGGTCACGTTGATGATGCTCGTAATAACAAAGCGCGGAGCCATATCAATACGGGCGCTGTCCACCATAATACGGATCGGTTTTGACAGCCGCCGGTCAAAATTCAGGTCCAGCGTATCGGCCAGCACATAGTTGACCCGAACATCTTTGATCTGCTCCGCTAAGGCGGCTGTCAGCGACGAGGTATTAATGGCCGATGCTCTGAGGGGATTCCGTACGTAATAATCGACGGGTTTGGCCTGTAAGGGCAACAAGGAGTGTCCCAGCAGTTCCCAGCCAACGCCGGAGACGTTCACCGTAATGGTTTGGGGCAGCGGAGAAACCGGAACATACAGCGAGTCATTGTACAAAAACCGAATTGGGTACTCAATATTAAGGGAGTGGTAATCGCGGTTCAGGGAGTTCATTATCCAGAACAGGGCAGCCGCCAGCAGACTAACCAGTATTTTGGTCAGCCGAATGGGGCGAGAGGTAGGTATTGCTTTGGCCAATGGCGTCTCCGTAACAGTACCGACACAAATTAAGGCTGAGCGGGCTTGGCAGAAGCCTCGCGGGAGATGGCCGTTTTCTCAAACGTCAGCTTAACACCCCGGTCTACCTCCAGCGTAACGGTAGTACCCTCAATGGCGGCAATTCGGCCGTGCATACCGCCAATAGTGACAACGCTATCGCCTTTTTTCAGATTTTCGACAAACGACTTTTGTTCTTTCTGTTTCTTCTGCTGGGGCCGGATCATAAAAAAGTAAAAAACGCCTATGATACCTGCCCACAACAGGACATTGTAGATCATGGAGGTAGTTTGGTCGGGCTGGGTGGCTTGGGCCTGTAGGAGAATCAGTTGCATAGGTACAGTGAGAGTTAAAACAGGAACGTAGTGCCGGCAAAACACCGGCACTACAGGATATGGTCAGGAAACCGGCTTTTGGGTCGAGTCAGCTACCGTATATTTCGGCTTCACCATAACCCGGAATTGCAGGTCGGTAATGGCCGGATCGGTATTGGCAAAAATGCTGACGGTCTTGTGCTGTTCACCTTGCTTGCCCCGGCTGTTGAAGCGCACCCGGATAAATGACTTGGCACCGGGTGCAATTGGCTCACGGGGCCATTCGGGCGTGGTACAGCCGCACGAAGCCGTGATGTTATTGATGATAAGCGGAATTGAGCCGTTATTGACGAACGTAAACGAGTGCTCCACGGTATCACCCTCAGTAATGGTCCCGAAATTATACACCCCTTTTTCAGCAAAGGTGATTTTCGGCACGTTGCCGGAGGTTGTTTCCTCCGAATGGTCGGTCTGTTGCTGACGATTGTCACAACTATACTGGCTAATGCTCACACTCACAATAGCCAGAAGGCAAAGCCATTTTTTACAAACTACGTACATGGCTGCTGAAACTACTGAATACGTCGGACAATTGGATGACTAACACAGATTATGAGTTCTGCCGCTTGATCTGGGCCATTAGCCGGTCGACATCCTCCAGGAGCCGCTCGGCTTTTTCACGGGCGTCGTTTACGACCCGCTGCCCTTCGGTTTTGGCAAAGCTTTCGGGCAGGTCGCTGGTTTCCAGCAGGTCGGCCAGGAGCTGTTGCAACTGTTCCCGGTATTTCGACAGGCGGTACGACAGTTTATCGCGGGTGACGGCTCCTTTTTCGGGAGCGTACAGAAGACCAAACAGAGCGCCGGCAGCGGCTCCGGTCAGAAAAAATGCCAAATCTCGGCTGTTTCTGCTCATAGCGTGTATGCAAATGAATGAGTTGTAATAGTAACGAAAAACTCAAACGGTCGGGCATTAGCGGTTGTCAATTAAACCGCGACCGCTCTTCCGGAGCTTGCCCTGAGCCGTCAGTTTTTCGGACAAGTTATCCAAAATTCCGTTGACAAACTTACCGCTTTTCGGTGTGCTATAGGCTTTGGCCAGCTCAATATATTCATTAATCGTAACTTTGACCGGAATGTTTGGAAAGTTAAGCAACTCGCAAACAGCCAGTTTTAGAATAATTTTATCGAGCATAGCAACGCGCTGCACATCCCAGTTTTTTAGCTGATCGGCCAGCAGTTTTTCGTATTCGTCGTCGTTTTCCAGTGCTTTCAGGTACAGCGTCGTCAGAAAAAGCTGATCTTCCTCCCAGTCGTCGGTGAGAGGCTCCAGTTGCACCCCCCCGGCGCTCTGCACGGATTTGAGCGTCCGGATGGCAAGGCCGCGGATCACTTCGCTGTTTTCGACCCAGCTCAAGTCGATTTCGGACAGGAAATTGTGAAATACCTCGTGCTTGAAGATAATCTGCCGAAGCACATACTGGGCCAGTTGCTGATCCTCGTCGGGGGTGTGGGTCCGCTGTTCGCAGTAAGCGCGGTACGTGTCATCGGCTTTCAGTACCTCGCGGTACGCTTTGCGGATAAAGTTAACTTCCTCCGACCAACTGATGTTCCGGCGGATCGCTTCGGTCTCCAGCGCTTTATGCGCGGCCAGCGCTTGTACTACGCGGTTTTTATCCAGCCCGGACTCTTGCGGAAAAGACTTTTCGTCGGGGTCCGGGTATTGGCGCTCCCGGTCAATGCGGGCAGCCTGACCGAGTTCGGGCAGCAGCAGCAGCACCCGCAGGTAGCCGTTGTAAATGCCTTTGGTTTCTTCGATCAAGGCCTGGGAAAGGTGCTGACGGTCTTTTCGGGAGCGGATCTGGTAAAACGTGAGGGCGTCATTGGCCGCTTTCAGCACACTGCTTGGTGCGTCATCATCGTCGGCGGCTTTATGCTCTTTCACAGCCTCCTGAAACAACAGGGAGGCCAACTGCCGGAAACCATCCAACTGCCGGCGGTCCTGGGGTTCCATGGAGTTGAGATCCGGCTGAAACAAATCATTGATGCCGTCCAGCGCCAGTTGCTGGTTCGACAATTCGGCCTGCCGTAAGGCATATAGGGCCTGCATAACTTTTATTCGGAGTAACCGTCTGCTCAACATCCCGCCAAAACACTATTTAGTCTGCTAATTCTACCGATAAGAAAAAGAACTTTCCGGAAAATCGTTGCAAAATTACGGCCTTTTCGGTAGTTTTCCCAACCGAAACTAAATCGCTTACCCTTATCGTATCACTTGTACTATGTTTAGTAACCGTTGGGCGGCCTGCGTCCGGAGTGTGGTTGTGTGTCTCTCCGTTGCGGGTCTGATGTCGGCTTGTAGTCCGTCTAACTATCCGTTTTTTCAGCCCCAAAGCGGCTTTCGTCACCAGGCTTCGGCCATTACTCATCCTTCGGTAGCCCCAGCCGATACACTTCCTAATACGGCACCGGCTATTCCGTCGGCGCTTCCGGTAAGCCCCCAAACACGGGCTGAAACCGAAACACCGGTTGGGCGTTTAACGGAGGTCCCGGCCTCTGTCGGCTCACCAAAGCCCCGTATCAGTCCGGTGCTGAGCCGAAATCCGGATGTGCCACAACGGCCGCGCAGCCCTGTTTTCTCCTGGGGCGAGACCGAATCGGTTCAGTATGTAGCCAAAAAGCTGACGCCGGCCGAGCGCAAAGCGTACAACAAAACCCGCCGGGTACCCACGCTGAACTGGCTTGCCCTGGCCGGGAGTCTGGTGCCATACGGTATTCTGATTCTCTCGCTCACGTCGGGTTTTGCCTGGGTAGCGGGCATGGTTTTTTCGCTGGGTTCGGTATTGGCCGGTATAGCAGGCCTCACTAAAATCAGCCGTAACCCCGAGAAATACAGGGGCAAAGGCTGGGCGATAAGCGCCATCCTGCTGGCTACCGGTTTTATGGGCGTCGCCCTCCTCGCCCTGGCGGCTTTATCAACCTCACGGGTAATCTGGGAATAGGAGTGAAGAATTAAGAGTTGCTGGCGCACGCCTTTTTAATTATTAACTCTTAACTCTCCCTGCAACCTTTCCGGCCGCGAAACTGTTGAGTTCGGAAAAGCCTTTGTCTGTTTATTGTGAAAGCACTATCCCACCTCAATAAATACCTTCTGAAGTACAAATGGTACCTGATCTGGGGTACTGTTTTCACCGTTATCTCTAACCTATTCGGCATTTTTCCGGCGCAGTTGGTGCGCTATTCACTCGACCTGGTTCGGGAGACGCTGGATATTTACTACCTCTATGATAAGGCGGAACTGCAGTCGGCGCTATACAAAATATTTGCGTTCAGTATTCTGCTGTATGGTATTCTGATTCTGGTGATGGCGCTGCTGAAAGGCTTTTTTCTGTTTCTGGTGCGCCAGACGCTCATCGTGATGTCGCGGCATATCGAGTATGATCTGAAGAACGAAATCTACGATCATTATCAGACGTTACCGCTTTCGTTTTACCGGCGGCATAATACGGGTGACCTGATGGCCCGTATCTCCGAAGACGTTAGTAAAGTGCGGATGTACGTTGGCCCCTCTATCATGTATGGGCTAAACCTGATTACGCTCTTTATTCTGGTGATTTCGTACATGGTATCGATTAATGCCCGACTATCGCTGTATGTGCTGCTGCCGCTGCCGATCTTGTCGGTAGCCATCTATATTGTCAATAATGTAGTGATCCGGCGGTCGGAGGAGATTCAGCGGAGTTTGTCGCGGCTGTCGACCACCGTACAGGAGGCCTTTTCGGGCATTCGGGTGCTAAAGGCATTTGTGAAAGAAGATACTTCGGCCGAAAATTTTGCCCGCGAAAGCGATCTTTACCGGCAGAAGTCATTGCAACTGACCAAGGTAGACTCGCTGTTTTTCCCCCTGGTGGTGCTGTTGGTTGGGCTGAGCAACGTGCTGGTGGTATTCGTTGGCGGTCAGGAGGTGATGGCCGGGCGGCTGACTCCCGGTAATATTACCGAGTTTATCCTGTACGTGTATATGCTGACGTGGCCGGTAATGGCACTGGGCTGGACCACCAGTCAGACACAGCGGGCGGCAGCCTCGCAGCAGCGAATCAACGAGTTTTTGGGGTATAAAACCGAGATTGTTTCCGAAAAGAAGCTAAAGCGGGAGATCGAAGGGGCACTCGAATTCAAGCACGTGCGGTTCGTGTATCCCGACTCCGGTATTGTGGCCCTGAAAGACTTTTCAATGCAGGTGAAAGCCGGTGAGTCTATTGCCATTCTGGGCACTACAGGTTCAGGAAAGAGTACCATTGCCAACCTGCTCACCCGCATGTACGACGCGAGTGCCGGCGAGATCAGGGTAGATAACATTCCGATCCGGGATTATAACCTGACCTCCCTCCGGGAGCAGATGGGTTATGTGCCGCAGGATGTTTTTCTGTTTTCCGAAACCATCAGCAACAATGTGCGGTTCGGTAAGCCCGATATGCCGCAGGAGCGTATTGAGCAGGCCGTTAGGGATGCCGACCTGTACCAGAACATCATTGATTTTCCGGAAGGCTTCGAAACGCGTATCGGCGAGCGGGGAATTACCTTGTCTGGTGGTCAGAAACAGCGCTTGTCTATCGCCCGCGCCATTGCCCGCGACCCGAAGATTCTGATTCTGGACGATTGCCTGTCGGCGGTAGACACTAACACCGAAAACATCATTTTGAATAACCTGAAGCGGATTATGGCCAACCGGACCTCGGTCATTATCTCCCACCGCGTTTCCTCTGCCAAGCTCGCCGACAAAATCATTGTACTCGACGACGGTGAAGTTGTCGAACAAGGTTCCCACGAAGAATTGCTGGCGCACAATGGCGCGTATCGGGAGCTGTACGAAAAACAGTTGCAGGCGGAAGAAGCCTAAGAGGTACTTAAGTTTTCACGCAAAGCGGTACCCCGCTTTGCGTGAAAATCTTACAACTGCGCCAATAGATACAGCACGGCCATCCGCACCGCCACGCCGTTTTCGACCTGATCCAAGATGATGGAGTGGTGCGAGTCGGCGGCATCGGAGGTCAGTTCGACGCCCCGGTTGATAGGGCCGGGGTGCATCAGCACAATCGGCCGGTCCAGTTCGTCCAGCATTTTCTTGTTGATGCCGTAGTAAAGCGAATATTCGCGTAGCGAGGGGAAGTATTTAATCTGCTGTCTTTCCAGCTGAATTCTCAGTACGTTAGCCACATCACACCAGGCCAGAGCTTCGCGTACGTTGTGGGAGACTTTTACCCCCAACGAGCCAATGTATTTCGGGATGAGGGTGGTGGGGCCGCAAACCATTACCTCGGCACCCTGGCGTTGCAGGCAGAAGATGTTTGACAGAGCCACCCGCGAGTGCAGAATATCACCGATGATGGCGACGCGTTTACCGGCAACATCGCCCAGTTTTTCGCGGATGGAAAATGAGTCGAGCAGGGCCTGGGTGGGGTGTTCGTGGGTACCGTCACCGGCATTGACCACGTTGGCGTTGATGCGGCTGGAGAGATAATGCGGGGCACCGGGGCTGGCGTGGCGCATGACAATCATATCGACTTTCATGGCCAGGATGTTGTTTACGGTGTCGAGCAGGGTTTCGCCTTTCTTCACCGAGCTGCCGGAGGCCGAAAAGTTGATGACGTCGGCGGAGAGCCGTTTCTCGGCTAGTTCAAACGAAAGGCGGGTGCGGGTTGAATTCTCGAAAAAGACATTGGCAATGGTAATATCCCGGAGAGAAGGTACTTTTTTGATGGGGCGGTTGATCACATCCTTAAACTCGCGGGCAGTATCCAGAATAAGCTGAATGTCGTTTTCGGTCAGGTTCTTGATGCCCAGCAGGTGTCGGACGCTGAGTTGTTGCATGAGGATTGTGAAGCAAAGTTTGGCAAAGATAGCGCCCTACCTGTATGAAGTCAAAGCACCCCCTCGCCTAAGCGCGTTCCGGCGCCAGGAGCGGGATGGCCAGGGGTGAGGTAGCCGCCAGGTAATCAGTTGGTTATGCCGATTACGAACTGAATTTGGCCAATAATAATTCCTTGATTACCTTGTTGATGGTACTCATAACCCAATACCCGCCTGGCCATGTTTAAGCGCGCTGATTCGATTCTGGGCCGTATCCTGTCCATCTTTTCAACACTGGCGATGCTCCTCATCGTTGCGGTGGCTACGTACCTCATGTGGTTTTACTACAAGGACCGGCAGCAACTGCAGCGGTTCGAGAACGAGGGCAGGGTGGTTCAGGTAAAAGTCGACGAGGTGGAGTGGGGGCGGGAAGAGTCCTGGCTCGATAAACTGGGCAACAGCGTATACATCCACTTCCGATATCAGGGTAAGCCGTACACCAGCCGGTGGGTGTTCGACACCAACTGGGTAGCCGGCGGTGATCGCATCCCGATGATGTATCACGCCGGTTTCGATGACTTCCGGCAGCCGGTATATGACGCATCGGCTCATTCAAACTATGTCCGGTCCCGATTGATCCGTTGGAGCGGCATCCCCTTCTACCAGAAAGACAATGTCGCCCTCGGCGGACTGGGTATTCTGGTAGCCGCGTTTATTCTGCTGACCTGTAGCTTATTCTTTCAACTAACCGGCTGGGCGTTGTGGCAGTGGATCGGACGGTTTGTTGCACTTGGCCTGTTGATTGTCGGATGCGTTTATTTCGCCTACGATAGCTGGCAGTATTATCAATACTATCAGCACATCAAACAAAACGGCCGCGAAACTTCCGTCGTTGTCGATGAGGTTGACCGGACGAGGCTTGGACGGCGTGGCCGAAGACGATCCAGCGCTTTTCGCAGCAGTGCGTATCATTACCGGGCGGTGGTGGAGGATGGCGGCAAAAAGCGGGTAATCCCCATTGAGGAGGCTGATTACGAAACACTGAAGCCCGGCGATAAGCTGGCGGTCTTGTACGATGCGGGCACCGATGATATGATGCCCAAAACCTACGGCCCTGATTACTGGCAGTTTGCCATACCAGTCTTCTTTTTGGTTATATCTATAGGGTTTGTATATATAATGCTCCGTCCGGACCGCAAGCGGTTATTGACGCGTTACAGGGTGTAGGTATTCAGGGCTGCCTGTAAATAACCCACAATGGTGTCCCGCAGGGCTTCGGGTTCGAGTACCGTCACATCCGGCCCAAACTCCAGAATTTTGGCTTCCAGTTCTTTATTGAGTTCTACGAGAAGCTGCACCCGGTAACTGCCGTCGGGTAAGCGCTTCTCGGTTTGCGTGGGGTGAATCTTTTTGGTAATGACGTACAGCGCCCGCTGCGGGCTGAAGCGCAACACCACCCACTGCGGATCACTGCCGGTTTTGGTTACGCCGATCACGTGCTGAAAATAACCGGTGAGGTCAACCGGCTTGGGCAAGGGGAAAACATCAAGCGTGGCGGTTTCGACGGGTGGTTGGGTGATCCGGTCGAGGGCGAATGGCCAGATGCGCCGGGTATCGTCAGATAGTTTATCCCAGGCAATCAGATACCAGCGGTTGTTGAACTCCTTCAGCATCAGCGGCCATACCGTACGCCAGGCCGGTTCGGTAGCCGCATAAGGCTGGTAGCAGATCCGGACGAATACGCCCCGGTGCAGGAACCGGTGTAGCGGGATCAGGTACAGTCGTCCTTTCAGATCTGGATTTTCAAATTCGATACGCGGGTTCGGCTCCGCCCGAATTACGCTCACCTGTTGCTCCAGACTTAGGAGCGCTTCTTCCAGACCGGCTAGCGCCCGGCTGTTGGTTTCTGCCAGTTGCCGCACCAGCGCCAGCACTTCGTTGAGGGTGCCCAGCGGCTCATCTTCCAGACCTTCCAGCAGCGAATACGCACGGGCATAGCGGTAGCCGTAATAGCGACTGGATTCCACCGGGGCATTCAGCATCCGACGCATAAAGTAAATGTCGCTGCGGATAGTGCGCAGGCTAACGGCCTCATCTAAGGCACGGCAACTATCGGCCAGTTTGTCGCCGGAGCAGGCGCCCTGCCGCAATTGCTTATGGATAGCTAATAATCGCTTGAGCCGTTTGTCGGCCGATTGCTTATCGGTCATACGTGTTATTTTCTTCAGCGGAAGCAAAGATGTAACTGAGGTTTTTCCGACGCAAGTGGCTGCGCTACTTTCGTGTCGTCAACCAAACCAGTACACGATGACAATCGCCACGCAAACCATCTTCGACCATCTGCCCTTTACGGCCACCCGCGAACAGGCCAACGCGCTGTACCAGTTGGAGGAGTTTACCGCTCCCGACTATACCGACGACGTGTTTGTCCTCTGTGGGGCCGCCGGTACCGGCAAGACGTCGCTGGTGAAAGCCGTGGTGGACCACCTCGAAGCGCAGCAGATCCGGTATTACCTGACGGCCCCCACCGGCAGGGCGGCCAAGGTGCTCAGCCGCAAGACCAATGCGCTGGCGCATACGGCGCATCATGTGCTGTACACCCCGCAGACGCTCGCCGACGGCCGGGTGCTGCTGACCCGTAAACCCGTTACGGCCGAACCGTACAGCGTCTATGTGGTAGATGAGGCTTCCATGATCAGCGACCGGAATCGGACCGACGGCAGCTTTGTAGCCGCCAAATCGCTGCTGTTCGACCTGCTGGACCATATCAAGCAGAGCAATCCGCGCAATAAGGTTATTCTGATCGGCGACCGCTACCAGTTAGCCCCGGTGGGCGAGGAGTTTTCCCCGGCGCTGGAACCCGGTTATCTGGAACGTACGTACCGCATGAGCGTCAGGTCGGCTCATTTGACGGAGGTAAAACGGCAGGACAACGGCTCGCCCATCCTGACTATGGCAACCGACATCCGCCGGCGGAGCGATGCGGGTCTGGCGCTGAACCGGCTCGATGTTCCCCGGTTATCGTCGTATAGCGCCGGCGTTACGCGCTACCTGAACTTGTACCGCCCCGGGAACCCGGATTACGTCATTATGATCGGGTCGAGCAACAACGTGGTTAACAATTTCAACGAGATTATCCGGAAACGGCTGGGCTTTGCTGGATCGGTATTAGCAATTGGCGATCAGGTGGTGATAAACGAAAACTGGTCTGATGGCACGCGCCTGCTGATGAAAGGCGATACCGGTCGGGTGGTAGAATTGGACCCAACCACCGAAAAACGGGCGGCCCTGACGTTTCAGCGGGCGGTGCTGGCCTTTACGGAACCCTCCGGCGAGCCGTTTACCGTGACGACCTGCGTGTTATTGGACACCCTGACCAGCGAGCGGGGCGACATTGACCCGGAGGACATGAAGAATCTGAAAGCCGAGCGGATGGCCAAAAACGCCACCTACCGTCAAACTGAACGGGCCTACGCCGACCCTTACATGGGTGCCATGCGCCTGCGCTACGGCCACGCCCTCACCTGCCACAAAGCACAGGGTGGCGAGTGGATTCACGTCATGCTGCACCCCTACCAGCGCCCCAACGACTACCGGTACGCCTACACCGCCGTAACACGGGCCCGGGAGACGGTGGTGAGCTGGGAGCCGGGCTGGTCAAACTGAAAGATCAGCATCTGAAATTGCCTGTTAAAATTTGTTTATCTTGCAAAAACCAAGGTCTGTTAAGTTATGGAAGTCTATTCTGTTGAAATTATCGATCCTAAAGCAAAGGAGTTGCTGCAGGATATGGCGGATAAAGAATTGATTGTACTGAAGCCAACCAGCATACCGGTAAAGTCAAAGCCGTTAAGCGAGGAGGAGCTAGCTCAAGCTCGTGCCCGAATAATGCGTGGCAGCCCCTCGCTGGATGTAGATGAAATGGTTGCGCATATTCGAGAGACTCGCGACCGTAGACTTCCTTTCCGTGACGACGAATGAAATTATACGACTCAAATCTGGTGATTTACGCTGCCAGCGGGCTTTGTTGCATGGCTAGGTTGGAGGCTTTTTGACAGCCATCGGCAACCCTAATCTAGAAAACCGATTCAGGCAATCTGCCTTTAGGCGTACCTCTACCTGTTGACGACTCAAGGTTCGGCTCCGTAAGCGTTCCCCGAATATTACTTTCAACCGATACATACCCGTCTCGGCCTTGCTCCGGCGGTGGTAGCCTACCGCTCGTTTCCAGTCCGCTAAGCCCAAGGTTTTTATCTTCAACACAGCCTGGTTGCGATCATGCACCAGGGGCTGCCTGTCTTGATCCAACCACAAAATCGCATTGGCTCGCGGGGGAATGATAGCCTGAATCTGCTGTTGCTGGAGGTAGTCATACACTTTCTTTTGATCGTAAGCGCCGTCGGCCACTACTTTATTAACCGGCAGGGTAATCGCTTCCAGCAAGGGCTCCAGCATAGCTGCACCATCTATGTCACTGCTAGTCAGAGTAATAGCTAACACCTGATTGGTAGCTTCATTATAGGCCATATGCACTTTACGCCAGCTCCGGCGCTTACTGAATCCATGTTGCCTCACCTTCCACCGCGCGGGCGGCCCCGTCTCCCTCCCCATATACCTTAACGCCCGTACTATCGACCACCACATAAACCGCTGCTTCCTCACTGGAAGCGTCTTGGCTGGGCGCTAGTTGTTGGCTGAGTTGAGCTTGCCGACGGCACAACTGGGTATAACTGGGTACTTGCAGGTCGAGCTTGAGCGTCTGAAGTAAACTGCTTAGAAAGCCTTGGGTCTGGCGGAAAGCCAGCCCCAGCACATATTTGAGGTGTAGGGCGCATTCGATACAGGCATCCGAGTAGCGAAAGGCCCCACCGGGCTTTTGAGGGCCGGTGTAATACCAGTTTTCCAGCACTTGTTCATCAAACCAGAGTTGGAGGTTGCCGCGTTGAATGAGGGCCTGATTGTAAGCGGGCCAATTGGTCAGCCGGTAAGCGGCTTTGGGCTGCTGAGGGGCTACTGATTTGGTTTTTTTGGGGAGTTTAGCGCCTTTTTCGGCTTGTTTGGGCGTAAAAAAGCGGATCTTTCGGTGAGCACTGGTACCCATAGGGGAAACTTTGATGGTTTGGCGATCTCAAAGTTACCAGTGCTTTTTTTATGTTTGGCCATCAACGGCTCTGCCATGCAACAAAGCCGAGCTGGCGCAGAAAAACCCCTATTTCAAGTCTTTGCTCAAGACAAACCGCGTCAAGCCAAATCCGGATTCGTTCAGCGAGTTAACCAACAAAGAAACAGAATACTTCCAGAATGTGCCCGCTCCGGCCACCCTGTTTCTGCTGACCAAGCCGGATGCCGACTGTCAAACACTGGAACGTAAATACGGCTACGTCGTTTTGGGCGGAAACAACCTGGCTAAAGCCCGCTTCCTGTTCAGCTTCGCCCTGAGAACGTTTACTAAGAAGAATTCAGCCTACACCGACTGGTCATTCATCGAACCGTTTCGGCACCCGTTCAATGCAATGGTGATTGCAGATAATTATATCCTGAAGGATTCAGACCTGATAAAGCAGAACTTATTACCTTTTCTGAAGAACTTTCTGCCCGAGCGCCTGGACCACAATGCCTTTCAGCTAACCATACTCACTATGGAAGTACCCAACCTGAAGCAGCGGTACCAGGACCTCTCCCAGCAGTTGAAGCAGACATTTCCTTACCCGGTTCACATATGTATTGTAAAATGTAACAAGGATGAGCTGCACGACCGCAATATTCTGACCAACTACTTCTGGCTGAGTTCCGGTTATGGCTTTGCCTTATTTAACAAGAATGGCAACGTTGCGAAGGATACCCATGTTTCACTATTTTCCCGCTTTTACCCAAACCAATCAACCGTTGTTTACGACGGACCTAAAGCGGTTCCGCTCGTTGGGCAACAGGCTGTTTCGACGATGTGTAACACCTTAGGGGGTATATTCAAAGGCATCAGTTCAGGAAAACCAAAAAATATTGGGTACGAGACGTATGTGTGTGGCGAGCGAACTAACCGGCTTCTAAGCTAAAGGCTATTTGGTATTTATCCCCGTAGGGAGCGTCTGTCAATAGTGAAGTAGGTGAGCAGGCAATCGGGCGTGCCGTAGGTACGCTACAGGTTCGGCTACAAGGAGCGTACCTACGGCACGCCTGAAAATACCATTTTTGTTGCTATTAACCGACCGTACCTACGTCACGTTACTACAGCAGAGAAATGTACCGTATTTTAATAATCAGGTTTAAACATATGCAATATGCTTCACCCACCCAACATCCACTCAGTTATTGCAGCCTTCTTCGTGATAAGCCATCCGGTAAGCTTACCCGTTTTGCTCAGCGGCCAGAAAATGGAAGCTACGGACGCCAGTGATGTTAATATTTTGGTAGAGCTGGCTGCAACCGCCAAAGCCGGCGTTGGGGCACCAGTCGGATAGTTACCGCTCGCTAAATATGAAAATAAAATGTTTGGTAGAAATTAGGCCTTTTCGGAATTTATTGACAACTTTACCCGTAATTCAAATTAATTCTAATGCAAACAGGTAAAGTAAAATTCTTCAATGAATCCAAAGGATACGGATTCATTGTGCCAGACGGTACTGGCGAGGACATCTTCGTACACGTATCGGGCCTTATTGACCAGGTTCGTGAAAATGACCAGGTTAAATTCGAGGTTGAGAAAGGCAAAAAAGGCCTAAACGCCGTAAACGTAGAACTTATCTAATCGAAAGATTCTGAATAAATCTTGGTTTACGTACGAAGCGCTGGCAATTCCCAGCGCTTTTTGCTTGTATAGCGTGTTTAATTCTTCGTGTACACCCGTACCCAATCTATCTCCATAATGCCCTCGTTCGCAATGGACGAAGCAGGCGGGTTCCCAAAATAATCACCGCCAACCGCCAGGTTCAGCGTCACTTTCTCTTCTTTGCCAAACAGGTCCGCCACATATCCGCCCGTCTTTTTGTCGACCTGTTGCCCATCCAGGTAAAACGTCAGCGCGTCTTTCGTCCAAACCAGTTCGTAGATATGCCAACAACTCTGTAGGCTGGCCGACGTGTAAATATGCGCTTCGGCGTTTCTGACCAGATTCACGTTCACCTGTCGGCCGTAAAAGTAGTTGGTGTGGTACACCTTGTCTTCGTTGCCCCTGGCTTCCAGAATATCGATTTCCCCTTTGGTCGGCCAGGGATCGCCGTACGACCAGAACGCCGGCCACATGCCATATCCACTGGGCAACTTAATGCGAGCCATCATCCGGATCTGGCCCTGCGTCGCGTTTGGGGCGAAAAGGGTTTTCGTTTCGATCCGACCCGAGGTGAAGTTGAATGACTTCGACGCAGTGTTGGAGGGATTTGTTTTTCCAGTTACTGGCGTGGCCTCCTTTACGGCACGGATGTACAGGATGCCCCCGGCGACCGACAAATTCTTTGGCGCTGTGGTGTATAACTGAAGCTCGTTATTGTAGGCCCCGCTGCTCCAGGCACCCCATTGACTGCTCGCATCCGCCGGGTTTTGCGTAAATTCATCCTCGAACGCCAGCGTCCAGCCCGTAGTCGCCGTCTGGCTGAGGGTCGCATTGCACGGCACTGTGTACGTAGTGGCCGCTGGAGCCGACGGCCGGGCCGTGGTGTCGGAACTGACCTGAACTACTTCCGGGGCCGACCGGCAGCTACACAGTAAAAGTATAGATAGTAGACCAACGCCCACTATTTGGCCTGATAATTGTCTTATCATAGTATGATAGAGTTTTTGAAAGTGCAATAAACGTTTTGTTCTGGAATATAAAAGTTAACGTCGAAAAAAATGCCTCCACGTAACAGTAAATTTGGATTAATGATCGGTGCCATGCTGATGGTGGCATCGGTAGGGTGCCAGTCGAATAGCTATAAGGGGAACGGAGATACCGGTCTTTCGTCTTTGCTGGAGAGACTAAAGGTGTTTAAGCGTGATAAACCGGAGGCTCAGATGGCTCTGCAGCGGCTGAATAAATACGCTGATTCTCTGGGGATTGATACAACAAAATACTCTGTTGCGTTCAACCCGACGGACCCGATGGCGAACGAAGACAAAGCCTCGGAAAAATTGTCGAAACTGCTGATGGAACTGCGTTACGGCGATAAAATTCCGGGCCTGGCCTTTCACGGCCTGCGCAAAGAAGAGAAAGTAGATACGGCCTGGGTAAACGCACAGGTGACGGCGGAGTCAATATCAGGTGATGCGCTGATCAGTCAGGTGAAGCAATCGACCCAGTTTGAACCGTATGCACAATTAGTGGGGCATTATCAACAACTTCGGGGAAATACATCGACGGACACCTTAGAGGCCATTAAGCGGACACTGAACTATTACCGATGGCTGAATCGCTTCGATTACGACCGGTTTGTGGTGATCAACATTCCGGCCGCCGAACTGACCATATACGATAAGTCGGGTAAGCGTCTGTTGCCGATGGAGGTGATTGTAGGTAAACAGGATACGCAGACGCCGGTCTTTACGTCACACCTGAAAGATATTATCACCTATCCGTATTGGAACGTGCCCGAAAGCATCGCTACGAAAGAGATCCTGCCGAAAATGCGACGCAATGCCGCTTTCCTCGACAGTCAGAATATGCAGGTGGTAACCCAGGCAGGGAAAGAGGTTGACCCGTATTCGATAGACTGGGCCGGTATTTCGGCCGACGAGTTTGTAAAGAAGTACCGTTTCCGGCAATCGACGGGCTGTGATAATGCGCTGGGGGTAATGAAGTTTAATCTGGACAGCCCATTTGCTATTTACCTGCACGACACCAACAGCCGTGAACTATTTTCGACCACTAATGATCGCTGGCGTAGCCACGGCTGTATGCGGGTGCAGAAGCCGGTCGAGCTGGCTAATTTTCTGATGGGATCAGAAAAATTCGATCCGGGTTTTCTGGACCGGTGTATGATCGATCAGAAACCGCGGACCTTTCCGCTCCCGAAACCGTTTCCGGTTTTTATCGCCTACAATCTGGTGGATGTAGACGACCAGGGTAAACTGGCCTTTCACAAAGACGTTTACAAGGTCGCTAAATAAGTCGACTTTTTAAGGTAGTCCTGATTGGGGTAATACACAAACAGACAGGAGCCACCTTTTACCGCTGTGATAATTTGTTTGGACATGGCATTTGGTACCGCCGGACAGCCCTGGCTGCGACCCAGCCGGCCTGTTCGGCGGACAAAATCTTCACAAACGTAATCGGCCCCATGCAATACAATAGCGCGGTCGTATGCATTATCGTTAAAGCCTTTCTCTAACCCTTTCAATTTCAGCGACAGGCCATGCTTACCCATATACGTATCCAGCGTTTTATAAAAACCCAGACTGGACTTGTTCGATGAATTTACGTTGGAAAAACTGCTCGCCATTAGCTCACCGGTATTGCGGCCGTGCGACACATAGGTATGAAACAATAATTTTTTGTTGGCCAGATCAATAACGTACAGCCGCTTTTTGGTAGACGGCTGGCTCATATCAACAATGGATATAATAGGCTTGGCGTCTATTTTCTGTAATCCGCGTAGCGCGTACTCAAAAACCTCCCGCTTCAGACCCGCAGCACCCAGGTGTAAATCATCATACGCCCGGAACCAGGCTGATAGCGATTCACCGGGAACAACAGGGCGCTCGGCACGTACATAATGGGCAAACGTAGCAGGAGAGAGGGTCAGCAGGCTAAAAGACAGACAAACAGATACCAGGGCTTTTTTCATAAGTCCAGAATACGATTAAGGTTGATTAGTCAGGGATATTCTAGTAACGCCTAAATTGTGGAATTAATTCTACAGGCTAACTATTTTATGTGTTTTAGCGCTATTTTAAGCTAAGTTTAATGATTATCCGGCAATAAATGCCGGTATGCCTCACAAAAATATTTTTCGGTTATCCATACTACCTGATACCCATCCCCGGGCTTCCTGCAACGGCTCTCCAGCATTCGTGTCTTTTTACCCAAATTCGGTCCGGGTCGGTAACTGCACCAAAAAAAATTCACCTATTTTTAGGCGTTGTAACTTTTGTTAACTTTTGTGTAGTCCTATGATAAGTAACTACTCTTTTCTTAATCGAAATCAGCTCCGGCGGGCCTGGTTGCTGGTTTTTACGCTCTTGCTGACGGGAAGTGCCTGGGCGCAAACCCAACGCTATACGCTGACAGGCCGGGTTACCGACGCCAATGGACAACCTCTGCCCGGCGTGACGGTGCAGGTGGCAGGCACTACCATCGGCACCGCCACCGATGCAGACGGGAACTACTCCTTTGTGGCCAACGTCCGGCCGGGCACCTATACGCTCAACGTTAGTGCCGTAGGGTATGGACCAACCACCACTACCGTGTCGCTGGGCAACCAGGAAACAATAACGACCAATAGCACCCTCCGGGAAGATATTCTGAACCTGGACGAGGTGGTGGTGACGGGATCGACCATCCGCACCACCCGGCGTGAACTTGGCAACGCCATCAATACCATCCGGACCGAGAGCCTGACGCAGACGGGTTCCGGTGGCTTGCTAAATAGCTTACAGGGCAAAATTCCGGGGGCGCAGATCGTGCAGAACTCCGGCGATCCGGCCGGTGCCCTGTCGGTGCGGTTGCGGGGGGTAAAATCGCTGTCGGGTTCGTCGGACCCCTTGTACGTCATTGATGGCGTAATTGTCAGCAACGCCAGCCAGAATGTATCGCAGCTTGCCCTGTCGGACCAGATAGGCACGGCGCAGCCGGGTGTAAACCGCCTGGCCGATATTAATCCGACAGACATTGCCAGCATCAACGTCATTAACGGAGCCGCTGCGGCTGCCCAATACGGCTCCCGGGCGGCCAATGGGGTGGTGCTCATTACAACCAAGCGCGGTCAATCGGGGGCACCCCGCCTGTCGTTTACCACCAGTTTCAACGTCAACGAACTGCGCAAAGGCGTTCCCATCACTACCTATCCGAAGCAGTTTGGTTTTGCCGGGCTGCGGCTGCACACCATCGGCGGGATCTCGGCGGCTCAGATTGCGGCCAACCCTGGTGTCACTACGGTGGGCATTGTTCGCGATGGGGTGACAACTCAACTCGCCACAAACCTGGTGGATGTTCAGCGGTATAATTATTTCGACCAGATTTTCCGGACCGGCTACGGCACCGATAACACGCTGTCGCTGTCGGGTGGCCGTGACAATACCCAATACTACGTTTCATTTGGGTACCTGCTGAACCAGGGAATCATTAAAGGAACTGATTTTTCCCGATACAATCTGCGGGCACGGCTCGATCAGCGGCTGACCAACTGGGCCAAACTGTCGGCGGGTCTGAGTTACATCAACAGCCTGTCGAACGAGAAGGCCAACGGAAATGTCTTTTATAGCCCAATCAACTCGGTGACCATCACCAACAACCTCTGGGATATTACCCAGCGCGATGCTGCCGGAAACCTCCAGGCCGTAGAGCCGACCCGCGTAAACCCGCTTTCGACCATTGAGGATATGACGTTTACGCAGGCCGTGAACCGGACCATCAGCGATGTGCAACTGAACCTGACCCCGCTGAAAGGCCTGAGCGTCGACTGGATTGTCGGTGTTGATACCTACTCGCAACTTGGCCGGAATTACATTCGGCCGTATCCCTACCAGTCGGTAGCTCAACTGCCGCTTGAGCGATATCCCTTCGGCTACGCGGCTACGGTCAACAACCAGGTGTTGCTGTTCAACTCCGATGTAAACGTTGGCTATGAGCGGAATTTGAGCGACGCTTTCAAACTAAACGTCATCGCGGGTTTCAACTATCAGTTCAGCCAGCAGGACTACAGCCAGGCCAACGGACAGAATCTGGCTCCCTTTATCGAGACCGTAAGCGGAGCTGCCAGTACCACCCTGCGGGCCGGTTATGGCCTGGACCGTTTCAACCTGAGCGGCTATTTCGGTCAGGCTACGGTAGGCTTCCGGAATCTGGCCTTCCTGACGGCGGCTGTTCGTCGCGACCGTTCGTCAAAGTTTTCGCCTTCGGAGACCAATCAGGTGTATCCAAAACTGAGTGGTTCGTTGGTGGTGTCTGACCTTGATTTCTGGAAGAACGGCAGTTTTGCCACCGCCTTCAATGCGCTTAAACTGCGGGCGTCGTACGGTGAAGCCGGTAACCTGTCGGGTATTGGAAGCTACAGCCGTTTCTGGCAGTTCCAGCCGGTGGGTTTTCTGGGCCGTAACACCATCATCCCAAGCTCAATTCTGGCTAACCCGCGGGTGCGGCCGGAGCGGATGGAAGAAATTGAAGGTGGGGCCGACCTGTCGTTCCTGAACAACCGGCTGAACCTGACGTTTACGGCCTACCGCCAGCGGATCAAAGACCTGGTGGTGAACCGGGTACTGGCTCCGTCGACGGGTGGTTCCAGCATTGTAAATAACGTCGGCGAAATGGAGAACAAAGGTTTTGAAATTTCTCTCGACCTGGTGCCGGTGCGGACCAAAGACCTGAGCTGGAATATAACCCTGCTGTACAATCAGAACCGTAACAAGGTGCTTTCGCTGGGCAGCCCCACTATCGCCATCAACAACGTGGCGGGCGCACCAGTATTCCTGATCGAGGGCCAGCCTGCCAGCGTGTTCTACGGCTTTCCCTTTGCCCGGAACGCCGACGGCTCGCTACTGCTCACCCCGCAGGGCCTGCCACAGCGGGAGCGGGGTGCCCAAACCAGTGTGACGGAGTATACCCCCCAGCGAACCACCGAAGGACAACCAACCGGGGCCTACGTGCTGAAGGTGATCGGTAACCCCAACCCGAAATGGACCGGCTCATTCAACAGCGACCTGACGTATAAGCGGGCAACATTGCATATTCTGCTTGATGCCGTACAGGGACTTGAGGTGTTTAACGCCGATAAGCGGACTCGTGAGAACGTGGGTATCGGCGAACTGGCCGAGAAAGAAATGAAGGGCGAATTGCCTCGGGGCTATATTTTTTCCATCGGAACGATCGAAGAGTTCCGGATCGATAATGGTTCCTTCGTTAAACTGCGGGAGGTAGGTCTGAGCTACCAATTGCCGAATTTTGTGCGGATTTTGAGTAACCTGAACGTGTCTTTGATCGGCCGGAACCTGATTTCGTGGGATAAATACAACGGCTTCGACCCCGAAACCAACGCGGGTGGTACGTCGGACCTCCTGCGGGGTGTCGACTTCGGTAACGTACCCATTCCGCGTACGTACCGCCTTCAACTCTCGGCCACGTTCTAAATCAGTCTAACACCCAGTATTTAACATCCGGAATCCAATGAGAAAATATATTATAGCAACCGGTTTTGTGGGTTTACTACTTACCCAGAATGCCTGCCGGGAGGAATACCTGAATCCGAGTGCTGCCAGCGAGCAGCAGGTGGTGAACTCCACCAGTGGGCTGATTACGCTGGCGAACGGCATGCAATTTCGGTATACGGTGGGGCGGGAGGGAGCCCTCTACAATGCCGTGGCCGCCAGTGGCCTGACCACCCGCGAACTGCGCGTGCTGAACGCCGGTAATACCGATGAACTGTTGCTGGAGCAGGGGTATAATAGCGTACAGGGTAACAATGCCGTAATCCGGAACCTGTGGACCAGCAGCCAACTGACCCGCAACATTGCCGATATTATTCTGCAGAATGTCGATCGGGTGGTGCAGGACCCCGGTACCCGGAGTGGCCTGGTGGCGTATGCGTCTATTTTTAAGGCGTTGTCGCTGGGAACGCTGGCCCGGTTTTTTCAGCAGGCACCAATTGTTACGGGGACCAATGCCCAGTTTGTTAACCGCGAACAAATGCTGCGGGAGGCCATCCGCCAACTGGAAGCAGCCGCCACGCTGGTGAGTGCCACCCCGGTAGGAGCCGGTTTTACCAGTCAGGTTGTGCCGGGTTTTGACATTCCGAACACACTTCAGGCGCTGATTGCCCGGTATAGCCTGTTTGTAGGCGATTACGATAAAGCCATTGCAGCCGCCGGACGGGTAAACCTGACAGTGCGGTCGTTCTTCTCGTTCGACGAAAACAGCCGTAATCCGGTGTTTGAAGTAGCCTTCAGCAACCGGAACGTCTTTGAACCCACCAACGCGAATCTGGGTCTGAGCGGGGTGCTGGCCCCCGACCCCGCCGACCGGCGCATTGCGTTTTATACCCAGACGGCGAACACAGCCCGCAACCTGGGTACGGGTTTCTACACGGCCAATAACGCGCCGGTTCCGGTGTATCTGCCTGGTGAGATGCTGCTGATCCGGGCGGAGGCATATGCCCGCAAAGGTGATCTGGACAACGCCATTACGGAGCTGAACCGGGTACTGACCAAGACAACCGATGCCTGGGGTATTGGTGCCGGATTGCCCGCATATTCGGGCCCACGCACGCAGGAGGCCGTTTTGGCGGAGATTTACCGAAACCGGCTGATTGAACTGGCGTATATGGGATTCCGGCTGGAAGACAGCCGCCGGTTCAGCCGGTCGGGGCCGGGCTCTACCGTACCGCAGGCCAGTCAGGAGCGGAATCGTAACTTTTTGCCCTATCCGCAGACCGAACGGTTCAATAACAGCAGTACGCCGGAAGACCCGACGAGTTGATTTTCTCCCCAACCCCCTTCAGGGGGTTGGGGAGAAATACCCCCACATGAATTATGTTCAATTACGAGGAAACTGTCCGCAGCGAACTCTACACCTGGCAGCAGAAGATGTTGAAACCACCCTCTTCGCTTAACCGGCTGTCCAGGGGGGTTCAGCGCCGGATGAACAACCTGATTCCGGATAAGATTCACCAGGCCATTACAACGGCTATCAGGCAAATGACCCGCGCTGTGCTTTTCGGTGCCGGATACACTACCCGGCAGCCGCTCGCCCATGTATCCTTTGAACTGCGCGAGGCTGCCGTACGTGATCGTATTGCGATCTACAAAAAGGCCGGAGCCGCCGAGGGTGGAGTGACCGGTGCCGGCGGTATCCTGCTGGGCCTGGCCGATTTTCCGCTGCTGCTGAGTCTGAAGATGAAAATGCTGTTCGATATTGCCGCGTTATACGGGTATTCGGTAACCGATTACCGGGAGCGGCTGTATATCATGTATATCTTTCAACTGGCGTTTTCGAGTCAGGAGCGACGTCGGGAGGTATACCTTCAAATGGAGAACTGGGCAGAACACTGCCGGGAACTGCCCGAGGATATTAACCAGTTCGACTGGCTCACCTTTCAGCAGGAATACCGCGATTATATTGACCTGGCCAAAATGGCACAACTCATACCCGGCATCGGCGCGGCCGTCGGGCTGGTCGTCAACTGGCGGCTGGTCGGTCAACTCGGCACTACCGCCATGAACGCCTACCGGATGCGGTGGCGTGAAACAGATTTTAAGGCACTTAACAATCAGTAAGGCTGGAGGAACACTCACCTACTCGCCAACTACCGCCCGGCCAGCCCTGCGAGCCATCGCCTGGGCAATCACGCTGGCGGCAATCAGTTGCAGGGCGTGGTACAGCATAATGGGCAGCAGCACAATACCCACAACGGTGGCGTCGGGAAATAATACTTTCGACATGACACTGCCCTGCACGAGCGACTTCTTGGAGCCGCAGAACAGGGCTGTAATCCGGTCTTCCCGGTTAAAGCCCATCCAGTTACCAGCCACATACGTGATGCCGTATACCAGAAAAAACAGCGCAAGCATCAGGCCGCTCAGCCCGATGATGTCCCCGGCGCTATAGCCCGCAAACATGTTCCGGGCAAAGGATTCGCAGAAGGAGGTGTATACGATCAGCAGAATTACCGATTGATCGAAATACCGGATGTATTTACGATTTCGGTCGGCAAAGCCACCGATGCGTTTGTTCAGCACCAACCCGAGTACCACCGGCAGCAATACCTGTAGGGTAAGTTTGCCTATGACCGGCCAGAGGTCAAACTCCAGCGAACTGGTGCTCAAAAACAAGCCCATCCAGAGGGGTGTAATAAATACTCCGATCAGGCTGGAGATGCTGGCGTTAAAAATCGCAGCCGGCAGGTTTCCTCCCGCAATGGAGACCATCACCACCGAAGAAGATACCGTTGATGGCAGCGCAGCCACATAAAAGGCTCCCAGCCACAGCAATGGCTGGTTCCCCGCAGCAAATACCTCCCGGACGGCCAGTACCAGCAGCGGAAACACCAGAAATGTCGTGACATGAACCAGCATATGTAGCCGCCAGTTGCTTAGCCCGGCCCGCAGTTTCTCCAGGTTCAGCCGCAGGCCATATAAGAAGAAGATGAGCGTAACGCCGTAATTGGCAATGCGGGACAACGAAAACGGGCCTTCCTGAATACCAGGGGCCGGCCACAGGTACGCCAGCAGAATCATGCCGATCAGGGCCAGCAGGAAGCCGTCGAGGCCGGCCCGCCGGGCTAAGGCGCCCATCTGAGATAAGCGGGAAACAGAAGCTGAGTTGGCGGGTACTCCGTCGGGGGTCTTCAATAGGGCAGCAAAGCCTTAGTTATCGCACTTTTTAAGAGAGGTCCCGAACAGGAACCGGATACCTTTTTCTACCAGGGACTGCGGCTGTGGCGAATCGGATGAACTGTTCTGGCGCGAACGCTTTGGGATAAAACCACGGTCGCCAAACCAGGTGAGGGACTGACTGGCCTCGGTCTTCCCTCTTTCCCGATCGTCGCCGGTGTTCTCATCGCAGACGGCCGCTTTCGTAATAGCCGCCGTTCCTACAAACAAAAGCGCACAAAGTAGGACCTTTTTCATAAAGGGATGGATCAGGTTTGCCTTCCAAAGATAAAAAGGATCGCCAAATCTAAAAACAGGCTACCAGTTGAAGGATCATAATTCCGGGATGAACCCGTCGAATTTAGTGGTGAACACCGTAAAAAGCAGGATAAACGGTAAGCCGGTCTGGCCTGCATCAGCCCCTGCCGGCGTTTACATAGCCGGAATATCGTCCTTAAGTTTTCCCTGCATGGCTTTCCGGAACTTCGCTACTTTCGGCATAGAGACCCGTTGGATGTAGGGATTTTCGGGGTGCTGCCGGTAATACCCCTGATGGTACACCTCGGCAGGATAGAAAATTCTGAACGGGACTATCTCAGTAACAACCGGGTCGCTGAAATGCCCGGAAGCGTTTACCGCCCGGATGGCCACTTCAATACTGGCTTTTTCCTCAAGGGTACGGTAAAAGGCTACCGATCGGTATTGTTCGCCTATATCCGGACCCTGCCGGTTCAAGGTAGTAGGGTCGTGGCCGGAAAAGAATGCCTTCACCAGCGTATCGTACGAAATCACCGCCGGGTTATAATACACCTGTACCGCTTCGGCATGGCCGGTGGTATCAGTGCCTACTTGCTCGTACGTCGGATTTTCGGTCCGGCCACCCGCATAGCCGGAAATAACTTCCCGAACCCCCTTCAGTTCTTCAAATTCTTCTTCAAGGCACCAAAAACACCCACCGGCAAACGTGGCTACGGCCTCTCCGGGCTGGAGGGTCGGCAACCTGGCGGGGGCCTGGTCGCCGGTAGTCTTTCGGGTACTCGATTGTTGTTGCGCGCAGCCGGTCAGCAGCAGCAGACTAAGCAAGGTTGACAGAAGCCGATTCATAACAGGGTACGTTTGGCGAAGAAATCATATATCTGTCTTTAAACAGCAAACGGCGTAAATCAAATCCGTATTGATAAGATTTACGAAAACATATGGTGGCTATGCCGGAAAAATTAGAAAAAATCTAATCTGTGTTGGATACATTCCTCTATTCTGTGGTAGAAAGACCTCAACTTCTAACCTCTACCAGTAAATGGGTTTGGCACGGATAAGTACTTTGAAATTTTTATAACTTCCTTATTTTTAATGACTTGTGTTTTATAGGATAATCAGATCAATCGCGTTTAATCTGGTTCAAACGTCTTGATATAGAAAGAATTAAAGCTGAAGCGACCGGTTAGGTAGTTTCTAAACAATTTAATTGACAGCACTTATCAGAACGTAATTTATATGCCAGATTACGAAAAAGGTGTTTGCTGGAGGGATTTATGGCATGACTTTTTAACCTATAAAGCATGACTAGTAAGTGAACAACAAAAAACAGGAGGTTATTATGAAACTATTAACATTATTTACAGCTGTACTAATTTCGGTTAGTATGGCCGGTTGCGCGAACCGCGGCCAGAACGTCATCGTCAATGCAGACCAGCGATTAAATCATGACTTCAGCAATTATAAATCGTTTACCTGGGCTTCTCAGGTAGATAATCAGCTTGATCCGGGCTTTTATTTCCTGAATGACCTGGTTCTGAAGGAGCGCATTCGTAATGCAGTTGCTTTTTCGCTGGAAGGACGAGGTTATAACAAGGTTCAGCAGAATGCCGACCTGATCGTGAATTTTCGGGTATTTGACAAGCCGACTACCATTCAGGGCTTTACCGGATATGGCTCCGGTTATTGGGGCGATTTACAAGTCCGAAATCCGGAGAATTCCAAAGAATTCCAGGTTGAGGCTGGTACGCTGATAATTAATCTGCTTGATAAAAATACCGGTGAAGTTGTATGGCAGGGCTTTGCCTCCGGTCTGATGGACGGAAATGTCTTTGATAAACGGGAAGATAAAATAAAGCAAGCTGTAAACCTGATTTTTGAGAAATACCCGTACCGTGGTGATAAACTCGGTAGCTAAGTAGAGGTGATTCTAAGAACATAAGGCGGACCTGCCCACTGAGGGCAGGTCTTTATTGTTTTACGGGAAGCAGAATGGTAAATCGGGTACCTTGCCCCGGCGTTGAGTCGGCGTAGATTGAGCCGGCATGGTTTTCAACAATCTTTTTGCATAGCGACAGGCCAAAGCCCAGACCAGATGTTGTTGGATTAAGCTTTTTCTGGATCAGAAAAACATAGTCGCGGTAGCTGTTATCAAAACCGATGCCATTGTCGGTAAAGGTGATCTTGGCAAAATCGATGTATTTATACTTTCCTTTAAATGCGCGGTAGCTATTATGCTGAATGATGCTACAGTTCAAATCGATGCTGGTTATGGCATCTATGTCTGGCCGGTGAAATTTAATAGCGTTATCGATCAGGTTGTAGAATAACAGTTCAAGTTGTTTCGGGTTTCCTTCAATTACCGGCAGTGGCTCTATATGCAGCGATAGCCGGTCGTAACCGGTATGAAGCCTGGCCTTATGAAGGGCACTGTCTACAATTTCGTTTAAATCGACTACGGTTGGTTTTAGTGAAGCGATATCCACGGAGACAAACTCACGCAGGTTGGTAATCATCTGCCGGATCTGGCGGCTGGCCAGAATGGCCCGGTCAATGGCCTCATTGCCTTTTTGGGTTAGAGCTGCCCGGTTTTCCAGCTGCAGCAGATCTAGAAAAGTTGTGATCTTGCGCACCGGCTCCAGCAAGTCGTGCGATATGATCTTGTTGAACTGGGTCAGCTCCTGATTGCGCTGTTCTAACTGGCTGATTCGCCGGTCAAGTTCTTCCTTATACTGCTCCAGCTCCTGCTGGGTTCTACTTAATTCTTCGTTTTTTAACAGGGCTTCTTCGGCTGTTTTGCGTGCTTTAATTATCTCCTGCTCGTACTTTTGCCGCTGATAGACCGGGAGGCAGGCGCAGATGTTCAGGAAGCGGCCATTCTCCAGTAGGCGCGTGGCATTGACCAATACCGGCACGTCTGCCTGTGTCTTGGTTTTCAGCGAAATAAATATTTCTTCGGCTGTTCCGTGGAGCTTAATGAGCGGAAAGAAATGAGTCTGGTAGAAAATGCGGCTGGCTATTGTAAGAATCGTTTCTACGTTTCGGCCCACCAGTTCCGAAACGGTAGACCCCAACTGCCGGGCCAGCGTTTGATTGATTTTTACGAGAATCCCCTCATCTGTAAAAGCAAAAAGGCCGCAGGGTATTACATCCAGCAAGTCGTCGTCAGTACTTTCCGTCATAAGTGTCGGCGATATTGGCGTTGGCCGAATGCAAATAGGAAGTAATGACCGCAATGGTTTCTTCCGGCGCACTCATATGCGGGCAGTGTCCGGTTGCCTGCATTACCCGCAGTGTGCTGCCAGGCGTATGTTGATGCATGTAGTTGCCAACCGCCATTGGTGCGATCAGATCATCGGAGCATTGCATAATCAACGACGGTACTTTTAATTTTGCCAGGTCTCTGCGGTTATCCGAAAAAAAGGTTACTTCGGCAAAACGCCGGGCAATGTGCGGATCGGTTGAACAGAAGCTTTCACTCAGCTCCTCACTCAACTCCGGCCGGTCTGTATTTTTCATGATGACCGGGGCCAGAAAGTTAGCCCAGCCGATATAATTTTTCTCCATCGTATCGAGCAGCTCATCAATGTCTTTTCGCTCAAAACCGCCGATATACGCTGTGCCCTCGTTAATGTATCGGGGAGATGGACCCACAAAAATCAGCCGGTCGAACAAGTGCGGTTCTTTTACAGCCGCCAGCAGACCAATCATGCTGCTGACCGAATGACCGACAAAAATAACGTGCCTCAGGTTTAGCGCCTGACAGATATCCAGTACGTCTTGGGTGTAGCCGTTCAGGTTGCTGTAGCGCTCGGCACTGTATGCGCTCAAATCAGATTTGCCGGAGCCTACATAATCAAACAGGACAATTTTGTATTTATTCTGAAACGATGGCGTTACAAACCGCCACATATTCTGGTCGCAGCCAAAACCGTGGGCAAAGAGCATCGGCTGGGAGCCGTTGCCAAACACCTTTACGTTGTTGCGGGCAATTACATCGTTATTCATTTTAGAAACGTGAGTAAGTAAACGAGCCACAATATACGTTTGAATTCAACAAAAGCAGGAACACCTTGTAGCCAACAACATTTTTTCAGGAATAAACTTATTTTGTGGGGTAGCCCGTATTTTTACACCCGATATGATGAACCAGCGATTCAGAACATGGCTCCGGCGGGTTGGCTGGCTCGGCTTTTTGTTCTTTTTGATCAAAGGCCTGCTCTGGCTGATTATACCGTATTTAATAGCGAAGGGCGTTTTATCCCGCTAAGCGTCCTATCGACCCTCTATGATACAGCCCGATTATCGCCGACGATTAGGAGTATTCCGGAACCCGGCGGTCCGGCACGAACTCCGCACCCTTGATCCCACCCGCGATTATGAGCGGATGGTGCAGCTCCTGATTGGGTATGAATTTCCGTTCGACATTAACCGGGCGCTTGAACTGGCCCTGTTTCATACCTACGCCAGTCCGCGGGTCTCGGCTCTTACCAACCGCACGGGCGAGTTTGAACAGCACGGGCAGCGCCGGTACGATGATACGGCTATTTTGATCGCTCGTTTTATTCAGCATGGGCTTGACAGTGATAGGGGCGCGCGGGCCATTGAGCACATAAACCGCATTCATGGGTTCTACCAGATTGCCAACGAGGATTTTTTGTTTGTGCTGGCGACCTTTATCTTTTACCCTATCGACTGGGTAAACCGGTATGGCTGGCGAAAACTAACCTCCAGCGAGGAGCAGGCTTTTTATTATTTTTTTCGGGAGGTGGGCCACCGAATGCACCTGCAGGCAATTCCCGGGAGCCTGGAAGCGTTTCGGGAATTCAACCGGCAGTATGAAGCCAACTATTTCCGGTATGCCGAAAGCAACCGACGGGTAGCCGACGCTACCATCCGGGTGGTGCAGGGCTGGTTTCCGCGTTTCCTGAGGCCGGTAGTGAAACAGGCTGTTGCCGGCCTGATCAGCGATTCGCTGCGGCAGGCGTTTGGGTATCCGCCACCCGCCCGCTTGGTCACGGCCCTCCTGAATGGATTGCTCTGGCTACGCAAATGGCCGCTGCGCTGGATTACGGTTAAGCCTTACCCGACACTGATCGAAAACAGCTACTACCATTCCTATCCAAACGGTGTGCCCGAGGTAGAGGCTATGGGGCCTGAAAAGCTTCTTCGCCGGATAAACAAATGAAGGGGTAAGGGGCTTTAGTAAAAATACTACCTTATTTTCAGCTAACCAGTAGCCCACTATGCGCCGACTCCTGCTTTTCTTTTGGTATCAACTGGCGGTTGGCCTGGTACAGGCTCAGGTCGCCACGCCCGTAGCGCCCGACAAAGTGTATGGGGAGCTGTTTGTGGATGTGCAGATGGCCAGAATCTTCCCCGACAGCAAGACCTTTGTCGACTGCATTCCCAAACGAGCCCCCATTGATATTATAAACGACTATCGGCAAATCAAAGCTAACCCGGCCATCCGCTTTTCGCTGGAGCGCTTTGTCCAGGAAAACTTTGAGCTGCCGGCACAGGTGGGTACTACCTATCAGTCTGACCGGAACGAGGATGTAAAAAGCCATATCCGGGAGCTTTGGGCGGTACTCAAGCGCACCCCTGACCAAATCAGCCCCGGCAGTTCCCTGTTGCCGTTACCGAATGCCTACATTGTACCCGGAGGGCGCTTTCGCGAAGTGTACTATTGGGATAGTTACTTTACCATGCTGGGCCTGCAGGAGAGTGGTGAGGAGGCTGTGGTCGAAAATATGATCCGCAACTTTGCCTATCTTATCAGCACCTATAACCATATTCCGAACGGGAACCGGACCTATTACCTCTCGCGGTCGCAGCCGCCGTTCTTCTCCCTGATGGTAGAGTTGCTGGCTGCCCGAAAAGGTGAAGGCGTGTACCAGGAATTCCTGCCGGCGCTGCGGCAGGAGTACGACTACTGGATGGATAATACCAAACTTACCAAACACGTGGTGCGAATGCCCAACGGTAGTCTGCTCAACCGCTACTATGACCAGGATGTAATTCCCCGGCAGGAGTCGTTCTACGAAGATTCCGTGCTGGCCCGAGAGAGTAATCCGGCCGACCGGGCGGCCCTGTACCGGCACCTTCGCTCCGGTGCCGAGAGCGGCTGGGATTTCAGCACCCGCTGGTTTGCCGACGGCGAAAACCTGGCTACCATTCGGACCACAGACATCGTCCCCGTTGATCTGAACGGCCTGCTCTATCATTTGGAGGTGACGCTCAGCCGGGCCTACGCACAAACGGGCAACAGCCGGGAGGCCCGGAATTTTCGCCGGCTCGCCTATAGCCGCCAAAAAGCCATCAACAAATACTGCTGGAATCCGCAGGATGGCTGGTACTACGATTATGTGCTGCCCAACCGTAGCCGCTCCCGCGAAATGACCATCGCCGGTATGTCGCCCTTCTTTTTTCGGATTGCCCCCCACAATCGAATAGGAACCGTTACGGCTGTGCTGGAGCAGAATTTCCTGAAACCGGGTGGAGTGGTTACTACCCTGAAAACATCAGGGCAGCAGTGGGATGCGCCCAACGGCTGGGCACCCTTGCAGTGGATGACCGTTCAGGGCCTGGAAAACTACGGCCGCAGTGATCTGGCCCGCGAAATAGCCCGGCGCTGGGCCGGCCTGAACATCCGGGTGTACAAAGCCACCGGTAAACTGATGGAGAAGTACAACGTCATCGACACCAACCTGGAAGCCGGTGGTGGCGAGTACCCCTCTCAGGACGGCTTTGGCTGGACCAACGGCGTGTTGCTGAAGCTTATGAACACGTATAAAGTAGGGGAGTGAGGAGACAGGAGTAACGGCCCGGTGGGTTTTGGTTCGTCATGGGCTTTCTGAACATGCCTGCCGGGTAGTGGTACAGGTCAAACACTTCCTGTTGACCAGGATTACACTTATTCGACAGAACTCGGTACAGCATAGAACAGGTAACCAGATACCATGCACCGAATACCGGCGAAGGTGGTCGGGGCGGTACCATCAACAATGCAGTATCGGATCCAGTCAGTAGAACCACCCAGGACATTGGATGGATACGTTCTGAAAACAGAGCTGGTTTTTGGTAAATGCCGCAGAAAGCCTACCTTTCGCCCACAAAATCCTATTAAATCGTGCACTTTATTCTCACCAGCTATTCTCTGGTGGCACTGCTGGCTGGTATCCTAACCAGCGGAATGACCAGTTGCCGCTTAAACCCGGAAAGCCTCGGTTTTCGGGACACCAATGCGGGTGGCCGGCAGGCGGCTCCTGCCCCAACCCTGGGCAATGTGGAATATTGGCTGACAAAGCCTGACAAATCAGCCCTGTTTACGAAGCAATCCTCTACTTTGGCCTTCAGCAACACCACCACTAAGGACCTGACCATCGACGTGGATACCACCCAGACCTTTCAGCCGATCGACGGATTTGGGTATACGCTCACCGGCGGCAGTGCCTATGTGCTTAACCGGATGACTGCGGCCAGCCGCGATGCGCTGCTAACCGAATTATTCGCTACTACGGGCAACGCAATCGGGGTAAGCTACCTGCGTCTGAGTATCGGCGCTTCGGATCTCAGCCAGTCGGTATTTTCGTACGACGATATGCCGGCCGGGCAGACCGACCCGAACCTCACCAATTTCAATATCAGTCCGGAGCGGGCAGACCTGCTGCCGGTACTGAAACAGATTCTGACCCTAAACCCGGCCCTTAAAATTGTGGCAACGCCCTGGTCTCCGCCAGGGTGGATGAAAACCAATATCAGCTCTGTCGGTGGGAGTCTCAAACCTGAATACTACCTGGCCTACGCCAATTATTTTGTGAAGTATATCCAGGCTATGAAAGCCGAAGGGGTTTCTATTGACGCAATCACTGTGCAGAATGAGCCGTTGAACCCCAACAATAATCCCAGCATGGTTATGACGGCTGCCGAGCAGGGCAGCTTTATCAAAAATAACCTCGGCCCCGCGCTGCGGAATGCCGGGCTGACAACCAAAATCATTTTGTACGACCACAACTGCGATAATCCGAATTATCCCATTTCAATTCTGAACGATCCGGCAGCCAAACAATACATCGATGGATCTGCCTTTCACCTCTACGCCGGAGACATAAGTGCCATGTCGCAGGTTCGTGCGGCCCACCCCGACCGGAACCTGTACTTCACCGAGCAGTATACCGGTACCAATGGTAATTTTGGTGGAGATCTGAACTGGCACCTGAAAAACGTACTCATTGGCGCTACCCGCAACGGGAGCCGCAACGTGCTGGAGTGGAACCTGGCTACCGATGCCAGTTACGGCCCCCGTACACCGGGTGGTTGTTCTACCTGCCTGGGTGCCCTGACTATCGGCACCGGCGTCACCCGTAATGTGTCGTATTATATCATTGCCCATGCCGCCAGATTCGTACGGCCCGGGTCGGTGCGTATTGCGTCCAACATTCCCGGTGCGCTACAGAATGTAGCGTTCAGAACATCGGACGGGACGAAAGTGCTAATCGTTTTGAACGAGGCCCGCAACACACAGACGTTTGCTATTCGGTTTCGGGGTAAAATTGTGTCGACCACCCTACCCAGTGGTGCCGTCGGTACCTATGTATGGAAGTAAGAGAAGCCGGCTTATTGCAAAACCCCGGCCACGCGATTTTTCTGCCACAGCCATAGCAGATACAGCGTAGCTACCAGCGCCAGCACCGCCGAGAGGGCAAAAGAGGCTTCCATGCCCAGGTCGAGATGATTGAACAGATACCCCGACAGTACCGCACCAATGCCGATACCCGCTTCGAGCGCAATGTACATGGTAGCCATGGCCCGGCCGCGGGTGTGTTCATCGCTTAAATCGGCGGTCCAGGCCTGAACCGTGGGGCTGTTCATTCCCCACGACATCCCGAACAGAATAGCGGCAGTGTAAAACAAAACCGGCGTATGCGCTATTGTCAGCACGGCCATACCCGCCACCAGCACCGCCGTAGAAATAGCCAGGACGGGTACCCGCCCGTAGCGGTCAGACGAACGCCGGAACAGGAGCCTGATCACCAGCGACGCAATAGTATATACGGTAAAAAACAGGCCTTTGTTGGTAATTCCCAGCGAACTGCTCAGGGCCGGAGCCAGCGTCAGCACTGCTCCTGAGGAAAACGATTGCAGCAGCAACACAAAGAACGGTTTGGTAGCCTGCCGGTCGAAGATCTCTTCCCGCTTCAGCTTAAACAAACGCAGGCGGAATGGCTGCTGATTGTCCAGCGTTTCGGGCATCCGCAACAAAATCAGGATCGACATCAGGGCAAACACAGAGGATACGTGAAACAGCGCGTCCATGGAGTAAGCGTCTGCCAGCCAGCTACCAATGGCCGGCCCCAGCGACATACCGGTGGCGGTAAACAGACCTAAAGCTCCCATAGCTTCACCCCGGCGCTCGACCGGCACTACATCGGCCACATACGCAGCGGTGGCGGTAGGCTTCGTGCCGGTCGAAAAGCCGTGAATCAGGCGGAGCATCAGAAAGCCCCAGACTGTAAGCAGATACGGATACAGGAACCCGCACAGAAAGCAGACGACCGAGCCAAACGCCATTACGGGTACCCGCCCGATGGTATCGGTAAGTTTGCCGCTGAACGGCCGGGAAATACCGGCCGTGAAGGTAAACAACGCAATTATCAACCCCACGTATTCCTGGCCGCCCAGCCTGGTCAGGTAATCCGGGAGTTCCGGGATAAGCATCTGAAAACTGGCCGAAAATAGAAAGTTACTCAAACATAGTAGCCAGAACGGAAGCGTATAGAGCGTCGAACGAGTGGTCGTAGAAGTAGTTGTAATCATTGTTCCCTGCAAAGCCAAAGCAGCATCATACGTACTATGGTTGGTCAACTTTACCCGAATAGCTTTAGTTTCCGGTTTGCCGCTGCTGTTTAGGAAACGGACAAAAAGTTTAGAAAAATCCAGCTCTATCTTTCGGTAATGCTATACGTTGGCCGGAAAGCAGAAATACCGATCGAGTCATTACCGGCGTTAGTCGGAAAGGAAGTATACCGTTTGGGTTTCCATTCCGGTGGGTTTACCGTACTTTTGTGCTCGAAATGTAAACTGTATGTCCCGTAATATTAAGATTGGCCTGTTTATTTTTGTTTGTGTGCTTGCGGCTTCGTTTTCATTTTACGCCTGGCAGGTATTTAAAACCCCTAACCTGCAGGTAGGTGAAAACGACCAAGCCTTTGAGTTATATATTCCCCGCGGTGCAACGTATCAGACGGTACTGGACACCATCAAAAAGCACGACGTTGTTCACGATGAGTTGTCATTTCGCTTTCTGGCCAAGCTGATGAAGTACCCGCAAAGTGTCAAATACGGCCGGTATGTGATCCAGCCGAAAACGGGTAACTATGCCGCGCTTGTCAAACTCCGCAGTGGCGACCAGGACCCCGTAAAGCTGACCTTCAACAGCATTCGCCTGAAAGACGACCTCATCAGACGCATAGGCAGCAAACTGGAGTTTGGCACCGACACGCTGGCCGACCTGCTGAATGATCCGGCCGTGACACAGCAATACGGTTTTGATACCACCACCATTGTCTGCATGTTTATTCCGGATACATACGAGTTTTTCTGGACCGTGAAGCCAAAGGATTTTCTCGACCGCATGGCGAAAGAATACAAAGGCTTCTGGACTGAAGAGCGCAAACGGAAAGCGGCTGCCTTGGGCCTGTCGCAAACCCAGGTGCAGATTCTGGCCTCCATCGTGGAAGGCGAAACCAAAAAGAACGACGAGAAACCCCGCGTAGCCGGCGTGTACCTGAACCGCCTGAAACGGGGAATGCGGCTGGAAGCCGACCCGACGCTGATCTTTGCTGCCCGTGATTTCACCATCCGCCGGGTGCTGAACGTTCACAAAGCCATCGACTCACCGTACAATACCTACCGCTATGCCGGCCTGCCGCCCGGCCCCATTTACCTGCCGCAGGAATCATCTATTGATGCCGTGCTGAACGCCGAGAATCACGATTACCTGTACTTTGTAGCCAAAGAAGACTTCTCCGGCTATCATAATTTTGCCCGCACCTATGCCGAGCATCTGGCCAACGCCCGCCTTTACCAGCGCGCCCTGAACCAACGGAAGATTATGAAATGAGTTAAGAGTTAAGAGGATGCGTAAGTAATAACTCTTAACTCATCACTGACCTTATGTTCACTTACACAGTCACCAATCTCCGCGTGCGGTATGCCGATACCGACCAGATGGGGTATGTCTATTACGGCAATTATGCCCGTTTTTACGAAATCGGGCGTGTGGAGTCGCTGCGAAGTGTAGGGGTGAGCTACAAAGAACTGGAAGCCTCGGGCGTGATGATGCCGGTATACGAAATGAAAACCCGCTACATCCGGCCCGCCCGTTACGATGATCTGCTGACCGTGCAGGTTAGCATTCCGCACCTCCCCGGTGCCCGTATTCTGTTTCAGTACGAAATTTTCAATCAGGAAGGCATTTTGCTCAATACCGGCGAAACGACGCTGGTCTTTCAACGGGCCGATACGGGACGCCTTTGTACGATGCCGGCCGAATGGCTCAGCAAGATAAAACCTTTTTTTTGAGGGATTAGTTAACCTCTATAGGTAAGGTACCGTACTATGTTAGATAAGCTGAAGAACCTGGAGTGGGTGCAGCGGATCATTCATCAGTTGAAGCACACCTATGCATTAAACTCCAGAACTACCTGGTATGATTTCCTGAAAGGAATGTCCAATAAAATTGTGGACAATGATACCAGCGAACGGGCATCGTCGGCTGCTTTCAACTTATTTCTCGCCATTTTTCCGTCCATTATTTTCCTTTTTACCCTAATTCCCTACATCCCCATCGAGAATTTTGAAACCGAGATATTTCTGTTTCTGGCCGAAGTGATTCCGGCACCTACATTTCAGGTGGTAGATACCACGATTCATGATATAATAAGCCGGCCGCGGGGCGGAGTGCTGTCATTTGGTTTTTTGTTTGCTCTCTTTGCGGCAACCAACGGCGTAATGGCGCTGATGAATGCCTTTAATTCATCGCACAAAATTGTTGAACACCGAAGCTTTTTAAAACGACGGCTGGTGGCCCTGGCCCTGACGTTTACGCTCACATTTGCCTTGTTTCTGGCCATAATGGTATTGGTGATCGGAGGGGTAGTCACCAGCTATCTTCAACGATTAGGTATCATTAGCGACGTGCTGAACCGAATCGTCACGCTGGGTAGCTACCTGGTTGTATTTGCTGTTTTTGTAGGTGTAGTAGCGGTCATGTACCGGTTTGGCCCTGACGTAAACATGAAATGGCGGCTTATTACGCCCGGTTGTCTGACGGCCTCAACATTGATTGTGCTGACGACCTACGGGTTTTCCTATTATGTTTCCAACTTCAGTTCGTATAACAAAGTATACGGGTCTATCGGAACGCTGATCGCGCTGATGATCTGGGTCAATGTCGTATCCATGATCCTGATTATTGGCTTTGAAATTAACGACTGCCTGTATAACCTGGAAGGCGAGCGGGATCCGCAGGTAGAAGAAAAGATCAGCCAGCCGAAAGAACCGGCCAGTATGGCAACGTCAGGCTAACACAAGCTGGCCATTGATTATTGGCTCATACTTAACGGTTTAGTTTTCCGTTTGCTAAAAAGATTGCGGGTAACTGGGTAAAATACTCTTACTTTTACCTGGAATTTATACGAACGCATATGAGAAATCACCGGAGCCGTTCGTTAGCAGCATGAGTCACAGAATCTGATGCAGTCAATCACCGGAAAAGTTAATAACCTGCCCATGTCGCCTTATCTAAACCAGATAAAACCATGGGTTTCCGTTATTTGTACCAGTTACAATCACGAATCCTATATTGCCGAAACGCTTCAGTCGGTTGTTTCCCAGAGCTACCCGAATGTAGAGCTAATTGTCATCGATAATGGGAGTACCGATCGCACCCCGGACCGCATCAGGGCATTTCTTAAAGAGCATCCGGACGTTGAGTTTATTCAGAATACCGAAAATGCCGGCTTATGCCAGGCGTTCAATCAGGGGCTTAAACGAGCCGGTGGCCGTTACGTCATCGACCTGGCAGGGGATGACATTTTACTGCCGGACCGCATAGCCCGACAAGTCGATTTTTTTGATCGCCTGCCGGATTCCTATGCCGTGGTTTTCTCCAATGCCCGGTACATCTGTCCGGGGGGTACGCTGCTCAACTACCATTATCCAATCAACGAAAAAGGGCAGGCGAAGATGAAGGTGCCTTCCGGCGATGTATTTCGGCATGTGCTGGAATCGTACTTTATCTGCACCCCTACCATGATGATGCGTAAAGAAGTTTTGGACAGCATCGGCGGTTACGACGAATCACTTTGGTTTGAAGACTTCGATTTCTGGGTACGTACATCGCGACTCTACCAGTACGCGTATATCGATGAGGTGCTGACCTACAAACGCATGCTGGCAGACTCACTGTCGCAGCAGGTAGTGCTAACCGATAACCGGCTTTTACAATCGACGCTCCAGGTTTGTCTTAAAGCGTTTGACCAGTGCGCCACCGCCGACGAATACCAGGCCCTCGCCGGCCGTATCCGGCAGTTTGTTCGCAAATGCTTTTATGCGGAGCAGTTTGACCTTGCTCTAAAATTTGGTGAACTACTACGTTATGTAGAGGCTCCCGGCCCGCTGACCACCGCTATTCTGATACTGTGCCGGATGCGCTTACCGGTCAATGCGGCTTATCGGCGGTATATTCACTGGCATCGGCAACGCCGTACGCTCAGTCTGCCAGCTAAAAAGCCCTGAGCATAGTTATATGATAAAAGACTGATGGTATGCCGGCCGAGTTTATTCGAATACACCCCCAAAATCCCGAAGAACGTAAAATACTGCATGTAGTGAATGCCCTCCGGGATGGAGCTGTAATTATTTACCCGACGGATACCGTGTATGGTATGGGCTGCGATATCCATAACACCCGGTCGGTAGAGCGCGTTGCCCGCGTAAAAGGTATTAAGCCGACTAAAAATGATTTTTCGTTTATCTGCTATGATTTAAGCCATATCGCCGATTACGCCAGGGTGGGTAACCAGACGTTTAAACTGATGAAGCGGCTTCTGCCAGGACCGTTTACGTTTATTCTTGATGCCAGCAACCGGGTTCCCAAAATTCTTAACGCCAATAAAAAAACAGTCGGTATTCGGGTTCCCAGCTGCGCTATCCCCCGGCAGCTCGTCTTTGAATTAGGCAATCCGATCATTACGACTTCCATCAAGGATGACGATGAAATTCTGGAGTATCCTACTGATCCAGAAGAGATTTTCGAACGATTTCAGCATCAGGTCGATATCGTGATTGACGGTGGCCCTGGTGGAAATATACCATCTACGGTGATTGACGCCACCACCGATGCTTTTGAAATTATCCGCGAAGGGCTGGGGGATTACTCGCTTTAAGTGTGACATTTTTTGTAAGTTTATCGCTCAACGGTTCTATTAATTCATATGATTTTTTCGAAATCCTTCCATTTACTCGTACTCTCAGCCCTGCTAGCCGGGGGCTGTCAATCCCGCTCAGCGCAGGAAACGGCACAGTCGGACCCCAACACATCGGCTGAAGCCGCTCCCGAAACCAGTAATACCAAATTGGCAGTAACCAAAGACACCGCCATTACTACTGCCGCAGCGACTACGGCAGCTACTGCGGGTAAAGAATTAACACCGTTGGATTCGCTGCGGATGATGGCTCCTAAAGTACCCGATCCTATTTTGCCCGATCGGCGAATTCTGGCTTACTACGGAAACCCGCATTCAAAGAAAATGGGCGTGTTGGGCGAGTACCCCAAAGATGAAATGCTTCGGCGACTGGACCGGGAAGCGGAAAACTGGCGAAAAGCTGATCCCTCAAAACCCATCCAGAAGGCGCTTCACTTAGTATCCATTACTGCCCAGGGCGCACCCGGCAAAGATGGAAAGTACCGTCTCCGAATGAGCGATTACACCATTCGGAAAGTAATTAAATGGGCAGCTGAGCATAACGCTATCTGTTTCCTGGACGTACAGGTTGGTCTGTCTACCCTACAGCAGGAATTGCCTTATCTGGAAAAATACCTGACGTTACCGTATGTCCATTTGGGTATTGATCCTGAGTTTTCGATGAAAACCGGTGCCCGGCCCGGCACAAAGATCGGAACCTACGATGCGGCCGACATCAATTATGCCGTAAACTTCCTGAGCCGCATTAAGCAGGAGCATAATTTGCCTACCAAGATTCTGGTGGTGCACCGGTTCACCCAGCGCATGGTGACAAACTACAAAAATATTAAACTTAACCCTAATGTGCAGATCGTCATGCACATGGATGGCTGGGGCGAGCCCGTGCTGAAACGAGATAGCTACCGCGACTACATCAAAAAAGAAATGGTGCAGTACACTGGTTTCAAGCTGTTCTACCACAACGATGTAAAGAAGGCCCCTCACCACCTGATGACGGCAGAAGAGGTGCTGACTGAAGACCCCAAGCCGATTTATATTCAGTACCAGTAAGAAAAGGCAATGCATAATGATGAATGATAAACGATAAACGACAGGATGAGCCAGTACATTTATCGTTTATCATTCATCATTATGCATTAATTTTCCCCCTAATCCTCCCCTCATACTCTTCCCGCTTGTGTTTCCAGCGTTTGTGTGACCAGAGCCAGTCGGCCGGGTTGCGGTGGATTGATTGTTCCAGCAGCAGGCGGTAACGTTCCAGAATAGCTCCGTTTGGCAGGTTATCGTACGGGGGCTCGGCAACAGGGTAGAAGGTTGCCCGGTAGTAGCCTCGGCCTATGCGTACCGTTTCCAGAAAAAAGACCGGCAGGTTAAAGCTGCGGGCAAGTCGTTCGGTGCCGGGGTAAAATGGCGTATCGCGGTGCAGAAACGGCATCCAGTACCCGTATTCGGGTTGGTCGGGAACCTGGTCGGCCACCAGGGCGACAATGCGGGGGGTATGTCGGCGGGCCGCCATTTCCCTCGGTATTTTTGTCATGGGTAGAGGATGGGCTCCAAACCGGGAGCGGATCAGCCGCATCAACTGCTCGAAAAATTCACTTTTCAGGGGTTTATACACACTGTCTGTTGGCATACCGTTCAGCACCGAAGCGGGCGGAATCCATTCCCAATTGCACTGGTGCGAAGCCATGCCGATAACAGCCCGACCCTGCCGAAGATACTTTTTTACCGGTTCATCGTTATAAAATACAACCCGGCGGGATAGTTCTTCGGCCGGCAGGCTGGGGAGTTTAATGGTTTCTACGATCAGGTCGGTAAGATTCCGGTAAAATCCCTTGACCAGTCGATTTATCCGGGTGGCCGGCAAGTCGGGAAACGAAGCCCTCAGGTTCTCGCGAATAGTCTTTCGCCGGTAGCGGATCAGGTAGGCAAGCAGTACGTAAAGAACATCGGCCAGGCGGTAGAGAACCGGAAGTGGCAGCCGCGACAGGAATCGAAAAAATACCATTTATAGGGCGATGAGGTGGCAACGAAGGAATCAAATCCGGCGAACGTCACCCAATAATTAATTTTTATTAAAAAAATTTGACTATACTACTTTTTTCCGTTACTTGGTAACCATTAACCCACTCATTATTGGAAAAATACCAAATAGAGCATAAACCGAATGAGCTGCTGATTGAACTTCATTTCCTGCCCTGTCTGGATTATATAGCGGGCCTGCTGATGTTTAATCGCGTTCGCATTGAAGCAAACGAACATTACCAGAAGCAAAGTTACAGAAATCGCTGCTACGTTCTGACGTCGAATAAGATTGATTGTTTGACGGTCCCGGTCCAGAATGGTACCCATAAGCAGCTTATTCGGGATGTCCGAATTGATAATGGACAGTCCTGGCAGGATCGGCACTGGCGTTGCCTGTGCGCGGCATACGGCAAAGCACCATTTTTCGAGTATTACGCACCGTACCTGGAGCCGGTTATCCGGAGAAAATCAGCATTTTTATTCGACCTGAATCTTGAGCTACTGACAATATGTCTGCATTTGGTAGGGGCATCGGTTCAGGTAAAACTGACAGAATGTTACCAAAAGCAACCTGATCCGGGGGTGATTGATGCCCGATCCCGGATAAGTGCCCATCTTGCCGGTGAGGGCCCTTTATTTTACCGGGAACGGGTGTATGCCCAAAATTTTGGCAACGTATTTGTGCCTAATCTAAGCATTATTGATCTCTTATTCTGCCAGGGACCAAGCGCTCTGGATGTGCTGAAAGAAAGCAAAATCCGGGTAGTATCCTGAATGAACAAACCTAAAAAAATTTGTGTTACGCTATTGTAACGCTTACGACTGGAGACCCAAAGCGAATGGAAGCAAAATTTTCAAACCGCGTTAAAGAAGTTATATCGCTGAGCCGGGAAGAGGCTCTGCGGCTGGGGCACGATTATATCGGTACAGAGCACCTGCTGCTGGGCATGATCCGGGAAGGCGAGGGCGTAGCTGTTGGCTTGCTGAAGAAACTGGGCATCTCGCTGGATGAACTGCGGGTGACTATCGAACAGGCAACCAAGGGAACGGCTACCAACAACGTAAAAAATCTGGCGAATATTCCCCTGACGCGGCAGTCGGAAAAAACGCTGAAGATTACCTACCTGGAAGCTAAGATTTTTAAAAGCCCACTGATCGGTACAGAACATCTGTTGCTTTCGATTCTGCGTGATGAAGATAATGTTGCTACGCAGATCTTGAATAAATTCAACGTTAACTACGAAGTCATAAAAGAGATGTTAGAGTACCAATCCTCGGGCTCCCGTCCGCACATGGGTCCCGAAACAGACGATGACGGCGACGACACCCGCAGCATGTTTGGTGGTGGATCAGGCTCTGGTAAGGATCCGAAGGGCGCTGAGAAATCACGGACCCCGGTGCTGGACAATTTTGGTCGGGATCTGACCAAACTGGCCGAACTGGGTAAGCTGGATCCAATTGTTGGCCGTGAAAAAGAAATTGAGCGCGTGGCGCAGATCCTGAGCCGCCGGAAGAAAAACAACCCGATCCTGATTGGTGAGCCGGGTGTTGGTAAAACGGCGATTGCGGAAGGTCTGGCCCTGCGTATTGTTCAGAAGAAAGTATCCCGTGTGCTGTTCGGCAAGCGGGTGGTGACCCTTGACCTCGCGTCGCTGGTGGCCGGTACCAAATACCGCGGCCAGTTTGAAGAGCGGATGAAGGCGGTCATGAACGAGCTGGAAAAATCGCCGGAAGTGATCCTGTTTATCGACGAGTTACATACCATCGTAGGTGCCGGTGGCGCTTCTGGTTCGCTCGACGCATCCAACATGTTCAAGCCGGCCCTGGCGCGGGGTGATATTCAATGTATTGGTGCCACTACGCTCGACGAGTACCGCCAGTACATCGAAAAGGATGGTGCCCTGGCCCGTCGTTTCCAGGTTGTAATGGTTGATGCTACCTCGGTTGAAGAAACCATTGAGATCCTGAACAACATTAAAGATAAGTACGAAGATCACCACCACGTCAACTACACCCCGCAGGCGGTAGAGGCAGCCGTGAAACTCTCGGAGCGCTACATCAGCGACCGCTTCCTGCCGGATAAGGCTATTGACGTTCTCGACGAAGTGGGTGCCCGTGTTCACATCAGCAACATTACTGTTCCCGACGATATTCTGAAGCTCGAAGAGCAGATCGAGAATATTAAGAAAGAGAAGAATCAGGTAGTGAAGAGCCAGAAATACGAAGAAGCGGCTCAGCTGCGGGATAAGGAAAAGCGCCTGATCGATCAACTGGAGCGGGCCAAGCAGGCCTGGGAGGAAGATACCAAAAAGCGTCGCTACACGGTGAACGAAGACAACGTTGCCGAAGTGGTAGCCATGATGACCGGCATTCCGGTAACCAGTGTATCCAACGACGAAGGCAGGAAACTTATCAACATGGCCGACGAACTGAAAGGCCGGGTGATCGGGCAGAATGCCGCCATTGAGAAGCTGGTGAAAGCTATTCAGCGGACTCGTGTTGGGCTGAAAGATCCGAAGAAGCCGATAGGTTCCTTTATCTTCTTAGGGCCTACGGGTGTTGGTAAAACGGAACTGGCAAAGGTGCTGGCAACCTATCTCTTCGATAAAGAAGACGCGCTGGTTCGGATCGATATGTCGGAGTATATGGAGAAGTTCTCCGTAAGCCGGCTGGTCGGTGCTCCTCCGGGTTATGTCGGGTACGAAGAAGGAGGACAGTTGACGGAAAAGATACGTCGCAAGCCTTACAGTGTGGTGCTGCTCGACGAAATTGAGAAAGCTCACCCGGATGTATTCAACATCCTGCTGCAGGTACTCGACGATGGTATCCTGACCGACGGTCTGGGCCGCCGGGTCGACTTCCGCAACACCATTATCATCATGACCTCCAACATTGGGGTTCGTGACCTGAAAGACTTTGGCTCCGGTATCGGTTTCGCTACCCGGTCTAAGTCAGAAAGTCAGGACGACCTGATGAAGAGTACGATTCAGAATGCACTTCGCAAGGCCTTCTCGCCGGAGTTCCTGAACCGTCTGGACGATGTAATCGTGTTCAACTCACTACAGCGTGAAGACATCCACCGGATCATCGATCTGATGCTGGGCAAACTGCTGGGTCGGGTAACCAGCCTGGGCTACAATGTTGAGTTGACCGATAAGGCCAAAGACTTTCTGGCTGAGAAGGGATACGATCCGCAGTACGGTGCCCGTCCGCTGAGCCGCGCTATTCAGAAGTACCTTGAAGACCCAGTCGCAGAGGAAATCCTGAAAGGCGAACTGGTCGATGGTGACGTCATCCTGGCCGATCACGATGGCAGCAGCGACCAGCTCACCATTACGACAGAAAGTCAGAAAGTGGTTGAATGATAATATAATAATTTGTAAGTTAGCCCCTATAGCACTGCTATAGGGGCTTTTTTTTAGGGCATTAAATAAATATACGTGAAGAACTAAATCCGCTTCCATACTTAAATCGTTCATTTATAAATTAGTTAACAAAACCAAGCGCATGAGAGCTATCACTACCTTTGTTAGCCTCACCTTAAGTTTGGGTACATTACTGGCCCAAACAGAGAAAGGTCGGGGTTTATGGTCTGGCGGCATTGGTGGTCAGTTGACAACAACGGAGAAATACCTGGAGCGTGGTCGGGATGCCAGCGTGCAGGTATTTATTAACAAAGGGTGTTTTGTGCGGCAGAGTGTGCTTCTGGGAATGGAAGTAGCGGCCTCTGGCAGTACCCTACACAATGAAGTAGGTATTGGGTACGACACTAAGAATGAGAAACTTGCTTTTACCTCGACCGTATCGCCGTATATCCGCCGGTACTGGGGCCGCCAGAACTGGCGGGTGTATCTGGGAGGGGGTCTTTTGTTTGGCTACGATAGGGCAAAGACCCAATCGCTTTCGACCGCAAACCGGGTAACGCAACAGCGCGAGCACCGGCTCCGGCTCAGCCCGGAAGTGCAGGCTGGGTTTGTTTATTTCGTCAATGACCGCTGGGGGGTAGAGGCTACCACCCGATCAACTGCTTTTCCGCTCACGATCAGCAACCTGGGCGTAGGTGTTGTAATGGTTACCGGTGGGCGTTTGCCCGCCCGCCCGCTTAAGGTACTGCCTACCCAAAACCAAGTGCTGGCTACCAACTGGATACTGGCCGGGGGCTTTGTGCTCAACGACAACTTGCGGCAACTTATCCCGAGTGAAAGCAAAGCAGAGGTGTTCAGGCAGGAGGTAAGCCGGGGAGTTTCGGTTAGTCCGTCCATAGGGTATCTCATAGCTGATCGGCTGATTATCGGAGTAGCGGCTCCTTTCTCGTACAATATTCTCACTGACGCTTACGTAAATACGCCTGGGCAGGCACAGGTCCGGGTCGAACGGCGGACCGCCGGTGTTCAGCCGTTTGTTAAGAAATACTTCACCACGCAGAAGCTGACACCCTATGCCGGGCTTCAGGCGTCCTGGCAGTGGCAGGAAGATGGCACCACTACTGATACCTACGGGCTTACCTTCAGCGCGGGTCTGGCCTATATGATCGGCACCCGGTTTATTCTGGAGGGTGAGTTGGGCCGAATTGGGGGTGGCTGGTCAAAAACCCGCGATGGCGAAATCAGGCAGCATTTTGGCGATATACGGGCAACTTTACGGCCAGGTTTTTCCCTTTCATATGCGTTTCTGTAAACGGCTGGGCGTTTATGGTGCCGTTGCCAAAGGAACCGGATGTTTTAACAAAATTTAAGGAACCCAATTGTTACTAATTTATCCTGAAGTGTTAGCTTACTGCAAACTTAACAACACTTCATATGAGGAGAATTCTGGTAGCTTCGTTACTGCTATCGGGCCTGCCGACTCTGGCTCAGACCGAGAAAGGGAGGGGGCTGCTTACGGGCAGTATCAATCTGACCTACACCCACCTGGAGCAGGGTACTCAGAGTACCCTTTCTGGGCGGGCACCGGCGCTGACTATAGCGTTGTCAAAAGGCTGGTTCGTGCGTGACAATTTTCTGTTTGGCGTTTCTGCCAGTTCGCGGAGCCAATGGAATCATTCGAATACCATCAATACGCTGGTTTCTGCTACTCCGGCTTACCAGTATTTTTCCGGGATTACACCTACGGGCTCAACGCCTTTGTGCGAAAGTACTGGGGCCGGCAGCAATGGCGGGTATTTGCGGGCGGAGGAGTTGGCGCTACCTATTCCCGATCCGACATGTTTAGTCAATCCGTTGAGGGGCAGCCCGGTTCCAGCAATTATCACCTGAACCGGTATACGAACTACAGTACGTCAACTACAGTAAATCCGTTCACCCAGGTCGGTGCGGTGTATTTTGTTACAGACCGGTTAGCGGTCGAAGCCTTTTCGCAATCGATAGCCTTTCCGTTTTCCTTTGGCGGCTTCAATCTAGGGTTGTCTTTACTTACGGGTGGTACCGCTTACAATCCGGCAGTTACGCAGGAGGTGAGTCCGCAAACCGAGCGCGGCCACTGGGTGCTTAGCGGCAGTTTTCGAGTTGCGGGTAATCAGCAGGGGAGTAGTCAGGATGTTGGTACGGCCGGCAGTGGCTCAAACAGCTATTCTTCCGACTCAAGGGCCAGCGTGTTTACTACCGCCCCGTCTGTTGGCGTATTTATCCGGAACAACCGGCTGTTGGGTGTAGCCATACCGGTGTCTTTTCAAAAGAGCAGGGTAATTAACCGTTCTGGCATAGCGGTTGCCGAAGAAAGCGAAACAAGTATTGGTGTTCAGCCGTATCTGAAGCAGTATGCAGGCACCCGACGGCTTCGGCCTTTTGTAGAAGGGCATGTCGGGTACCGGCAGGGAACCCTCCGCCGGGATAATACCGGGCAGGGTTTGCCTTCGTTCCGCATCGATCAGCGCTCCATTGAGGTAGGAGGCTCGGCGGGCCTGGCTTACATGCTGCGGGAGCGGTTTATTGTCGAGGCTACCCTGGGCAGTGCTGCGGCCACGCGTTTCACGAATGCTCCGCAGCAGGCCGATCCGGAAAACAGAAAGGCTGAAGGCTGGACCTTAACGGTTACGGCTACGCTGCAACCAGCTTTTTCACTGGTATATATTTTCCGGTGAGCTACCGCAGAAAGGCGGTAGCCTCGGCCACCTTATCGGTATTTATTACGTCAACGCCGAGTTTGCGGAGCTGTTTCCAGGCATTGGCATTGTCGGGAATAGCCCAAAACCGGATGGGTTTACCCTGGTCGTGGGCTCGTTTGATAATCCGTTTGAGCTTATTGCGATCGTCATCGGGTAAGTCACCGGTGCCGTTCCAGCGGGAGTAGTTGCTAAAATTATCGCTGATCAGCGCTACGTGCCGGAGGGTTTCGTCGTCGTACACCTCGCCCGGCCGGCCGTCAAATAGGATAAAGTGAGGGTAGTCGACATACTCATTAACCTTCGGCCGGTTTCCGCTGATGATCATCTGCACCGCGTTTGGGTTAACCTGCCGGTTAAAAACATCCATATTCTGGTGAATGATGCCAACCAGTATAGGCATGACGTCTTCGGCTTTATCTTTTATGTCGATGACCAGGTTAAAGGAGTACTTCCGGTCGGAGCTGACGCGTCCTTTATGCTGCTCAAATAAACGGAGAATGGGAGTGATATACAATCTTTCCAGGGTGCGGCTGGTGTCGATTTCGCTGCGGGTATGCGCCACAACCAGCTTACCGTTTACCAGGTAAACATCCGCTTCTATGTAATCGGCACGCTGCTCATACGCGTCGGTAAAAGGGCGCTGCTTTTCGTAATCGTTATGGGCGTGAATCTGCTGGCCAAAGCAGCAGGCGGGCAGGAGCAAAAAAAGCAGAAATCGAATCATGGTTGAGTTTGTTATCTTACTATATCCGGAAAGCAGAACTAAACAAATGTAACACGATCCGGTAATATATACTATGGTACCTGGTTTTTGTCTTACACCGGCAAAGGATTAATTTTGGGCCTTTCTAACAAATGATCTACCTTACCAGACAATTGATTCAATGAGTTTACTGCAAGGAAAAGTTGCGTTGATTACCGGTGCCTCACGGGGTATCGGGCGGGCCATGGCCCGGCGTTTTGCCGAAGAAGGTGCGCAGGTGGCCTTTACCTACCTGTCGAGCGTGGAAAAAGGCCAGGCGCTGGAAGAAGAACTGAGCGCGTTTGGGGGCAAGGTAAAAGGCTACCGCTCCGATGCCTCGGAGTATAAAGCCGCTGAAGAACTGGTGAACCAGGTACTAACCGATTTCGGTTCGCTCGATGTGCTGGTTAATAATGCCGGCATTACCCGCGATGGTCTGCTGATGCGGATGTCGGAAGAACAATGGGACGCCGTTATCAACGTTAACTTAAAGTCGGTGTTTAACCTGACCAAAGCGGCTATCCGGCCGATGATGAAAGCCAAAGCAGGCTCAATTATTAACCTGACGTCGGTGGTAGGTATCCGGGGGAATGCCGGACAGGCCAATTATGCCGCTTCCAAGGCAGGAATCATCGGGTTTACCAAATCGGTAGCGCTCGAACTGGGTTCTCGGAATATCCGCTCCAACGCGATTGCCCCCGGCTTTATCGAAACCGAAATGACGGGTGAAATCAACGAAAAGGCCCTTGAGGAGTGGAAACAATCCATTCCGATGAAGCGCGGAGGTCAGCCCGACGAAGTAGCCGATTGTGCTTTGTTCCTGGCTTCCGACCTGTCGAGGTACATCACCGGTCAGGTTCTACAGGTCGACGGCGGTATGCTAACTTAGAATAGTTTGAAGTTTGAGGTTTAAAGTTTGAGGTTTTGCGGGACTGCCTAACACCCGCTGTTGCCCTCTAACCAACCCCAAACTTTAAACCTCAAACCTCAAACGGACTTTAATGCGTTCTGATCTGTTTTTACAATCATCACCCTGGTGGATCGTGGTCTGCCTGCTGGTTGGCGCGGCCTACGCGGCTGCGATGTACCAGCCTTTGCCAGGTCGTTCAGTTCCTGGCGGATGGGGGAAGACGGCTAACTATGCCCTGGCTGCCCTACGGTTTGTCGTCGTTTCGGTGCTTTGCCTGCTGCTGCTGAATCCGCTGGTGCGGAGTATCCGATCGACAACCGAAAAGCCAAAGGTGGTGCTGGCGGTCGACAATTCGGAGTCGATGGTAGCCGGCGGGCGTGCCAAACTGGATCAGGCGCTCAGCACGCTGGAAACACTCCGCCGGCAGCTTACCGATCAGGGCCTGGAGGTGGCCGTACGGGTTCTGAGGGATACGGCAACCGATGCCAACCTTTCTCAATTGACATTTACCCAGCGCACCACCGATCTGGCGGACTTGCTCACGGGTATCCGCAACGATTACGAAGGCCGGCACCTGACTGATGTGGTGCTGGTATCCGACGGGATATTTAACCAGGGACTCTCGCCAACGTTCGGGCAGTATCCGTTTGCCGTGCATACGGTGGGTGTGGGGGATACCATACCCAAGCGGGATGTGCAGTTAAAGGCGGCATTGGCAAATAGGGTGGCGTATCTGGGCAACCGCTTTCCCGTTCAGGCCGAAATTGTCAGCAATGGCTATGCGGGTCAAAATGGGGTTGTGGTCCTGCGGCAGGGTGGGCGCGAAGTAGGCCGTCAAACGGTCAGCTTCAGTCGGACGGAAACCTTCAGCCAGGTAACGTTTCAGGCCTCAGCTAACCAGAAGGGTGTTCAGCATTTCGTGGTGGAGGTGCTGCCGCTGCCTGGTGAGTTCAGCACCCGGAATAACCGGCAGGATGTGTATATCGACGTAATTGACGGCAAAGAAAAAATTCTGCTGCTCGGTTTAGCTCCTCATCCCGATATTAAGGCGTTGCGGTCTATTTTGGAACGCAACCAGAATTACGAACTGGACATCCGCCTGCTGACCGGCTCGACGGACCCCAGTCCGCCGGCTGATAAAGTCTACGATTTGATAATTCTGCACCAGATTCCTGATAATAGTGGGCTAAGCAGTGGCATGGTGCAGAAGGTGCTGGCCCGTAATACGCCAGTATTGTTTGTACTGGGCAACCAGTCGGCTCCATCGGTGGTCAATACCCTCAACCCGGTGATGCAGATTACGGCGCAGGGGAACCAGACCGATAAGACCACGGCCCGGTTCGAAACCAATTTCCGGCAGGTGAACCTGGACCCGATCAAACTGGAGATGCTGGAAAAACTGCCTCCGCTGCTGGTCCCCTACGGCGATTATAAACTACAGCCCGGCAGTGAAGTGGTGCTGTGGCAGCAGGTGGGCTCCGTAAAGACGAGCAAACCCCTGCTGGCGCTCAATGTGACCGGTACCCGCAAAGCCGCTGTACTGGCCGGAGAGGGGCTGTGGCAGTGGCGACTGGAAGAATACGCCCTGACAGAAAAGCAGGAAACCGTTGATGAACTGCTGCAAAAGGTAATCCAGTTCATTTCGGTCAAAGAAGACCGGAGAAAGCTACGCGTGTATCCGATCCGGAACGAGTTCGTGGCCGGCGAGAAAGTGATTTTTGAAACCGAGCTGTACAACAACATTTACGAACGCATCTTCGACCAGCCTATCCGCCTGGAGATTACCGACGAAAAGAGTATAACGCGTACCTTCAACTATACGCCTACTTCGACCAACAGCCGCTTCGAAATCAGCCGCCTGCCGGAGGGTGTGTACCGGTACCGGGCAACGTCGACCATCAATAACCGATCTGAACAGGCTACAGGGCAGTTTATTGTGCGTGATTTGCAACTGGAAGCGGTAAACACCACCGCCGACCATGCCATGCTGCGGCAGTTGGCCCAACAAACGGGCGGTCGTTTTTACGGCCCTAACAATCTGGCTTCCCTGGCGAGTACCTTTACCAGTCAGCAAACACCCGACCGGCTCACCAGCACCGAAGAGATGAACGAACTCATCAACTGGCGGTGGCTGTTCTTTGTTGTACTGGTACTCATCGGGGCCGAATGGGGCCTGCGCAAGTTTTACGGGGGCTATTAAGGTAGTGATGAGTGATGAGTGATGAGTTGAGGAACTACGTTTTGGATGGTTCTCAGCTCTCCTGATTCATCGCTCATCACTCATCACTAAAAAATGAATATAGGCGATAGAGTACGGATGCTGAGGGCAAAGGAAGAAGGGGTTGTAACCCGATTTTTGTCCGGCAACCAGGTAGAAATTGAAATTGAAGATGGCTTTCGGATACCGGTCATGCGGTCGGAATTGGTGGTGGTGTCTCCGCTCGAAGCGGAGCGTTTGCTGAAACGCAATACGCCCGAACCACAGAAAGCTACTGCACCCTCTATTCTTTCCAATCAGGGTATTTATCTGGCTTTTATTCCGCAGAACGACCGGGAAATGTCGCTGCATTTTGTTAATAATACCGATTGGGATCTGCCGTTTACCATTGGCGAAGAGCGGGGAAATCAGGTGCGTGGCCTGCAAAGCGGGGTGCTGAAACCGAAATCGCAGGTGAAACTAAACGAACTGTATACCGTGGCTGGTTTTGAAAACTGGCCGACATTTCTGGTGCAGGCACTCTGGTTCCGGGCGGCATCTGTGGCGTTGCGTCCACCACTGGTAAAGCGACTGAAATGCCGGGCCGCTACCTTTTACAAGAGCAAACAGACCGTACCGGTGCTAAACCAGTCGGGGCATTTGTTTCAGTTGGATACGGATGAATCGCCCCCCGACGATGCCGGAGCGATTAAAAAGACGGTAGCGCCAGACGCCCTTAAACAAGAAATGCTTACCCCAAAAAGCGAACCTGTAGCGCTGGCAATTGAGCGCCCATCGGCGGTGGTTGATCTGCACATAGAGGCCCTGCTACCCGGCGGACCTGGTAAGCGCTCAAATAGTGAACTGCTGGAGATACAATTGCAGGCATTTGAAAAAAGTCTGGAAAACGCCATTGCCAGTGGCATGAGTGATATTACATTTATCCACGGCGTTGGTAGTGGAGCCCTGCGGAATGAATTACACCGCCGGCTGGGGCGGCATCCGCATGTTCGCTATTACGAAGATGCGCAAAAACAAAAATTTGGCTATGGCGCGACGAAAGTCACCATTCGATAATATATTACCCCCGAAAATCGGCCCATCGGCCGGTGTTCTCCTGTACCTGCTGCTGGTAACCGCCTGCCAGCCGTCAGGAACCCGCATTAACCCCCAGGCTCCCAAAGCCGCTTATTCCCGAACCACCATGGAGGTCCGTAACGAACAGTTTCTGTCGACCGTTAATGTCCCCGTTTCGATTTCTATTGCCGACATTGAACGTCAGATCAACAATCAGGTAAGCGGACTGGTTTTTGAAGACAATCAGCTGGACGGCTCCTCGCAACAGGGTAGCGGGAGCACACCCTACTGGATGAAAGTCTGGAAGCGGGGGAACATTGCCGTTAGGGCTGGTGTAGCCGGTACGCAGGACAGCCTGTTCCATTTTACCGTACCCCTGCGTATATGGGCAAAAGCCGGCATCAAGGTCTTAGGCTTTACCCGTTATCAGGAGACAGAATTTGAGCTGAATATGCGCTTTGCTACCCGGTTCAGTATTGATCCGGACTGGACTGTAACTACCCGGACGCAGGCCGATGGCTACGAGTGGGTAAAACGGCCGTCTACCAGTATCGCCGGCTTTGCTATACCCATTACCAGTATTGTCGGCCGGCTGATCGATCAGAACCTGGGGACTATGAGCCAGGCACTCGATCAGCAGGTTCATAAAAACGTCGACCTGCAAACGCCCGTGCTAAAAGCCTGGAACACAGTTCGGGAACCGTATCTGCTATCCGAAAAGTACCGCACCTGGCTGATGGTGGTACCCCGGCGAATCCTGATTACCCCGTTTCGCTTTGAGGGTAACCAGATACGGGCAACGATTGGCATGGAAGGGCATACGCTGACCACTACAGGCTCGAAGCCCGATGTAAGGCCGGCGGTAACCCTGCCGAATCTGGTTGTGGTGAAACAGATACCGGATAATTTCCAGATTGGTATCCTGAGCGAAGCAACCTACGAAGAAGCGGCAAAAATTGCCGCCGGCGAGTTTGTCGGCAAAACGTTTTCGTTCAGCAACGACAAGTACACTATTGCTATTTCCGACATTGATCTGTACGGGCAGAACGACAACCTCATCATCAAAGCCGGCCTAACGGGGAGTATTACCGGTAATATTTACCTGCGGGGAAAACCGTATTATGATGCCCAGACTAAAACCGTCTCGTTAAAAGACCTAACGTATGATCTGGATACCCGTAGCCTGCTGCAGCGGGCGGCCAACTGGCTGTTACAGGGTACATTTGCCCGGATGATGGAGAAGCAGTTTACCATTCCGGTGGGGGGGCAGATCGATGAAGTCCGGAACGCGGTTCAGGCCCGGTTAAGAAACAATCAATTAACGAAAGGCGTTATTATGAGCGGTAACATTGAGGACATCAGGCCTGATCAGGTATACCTGACACCAACCGCCCTGCTCGCCGTGGTGTATGCCCAAGGCCGCGTGAGCGTGAAAGTAGATGGATTGCAATAAAAATAGATGATAATTTTTGCGTTTGCTGGATTTTACTCAATAAATGCTAATTTTCTCCTGGTTTCATTTTTTGAGAAAGTAAGTATTTATAGATTTGCGGCAACCGCGTTGCAGCAACGCAAACCGAATTGTGCCAACCTAACGGTACAGGTTGTCTTATCGCTTCCCGGGTAACCGGGAGGAGGAAAGTCCGGACAGCACAGAGCACCATACTTCCTAACGGGAAGGCAGCCGTCTGGGAACGGGAGGCTGACAGACAGTGTCACAGAAAATATACCGCCTTGTTCAGTCAGCAGTGGGCAGTATACAGTAGGCAGAAACAGTCTGCAAACTGCCAGATGCCTACTGCTGACTGAACAGGGTAAGGGTGAAAAGGTGGAGTAAGAGCCCACCGCCCGGCTGGTAACAGACGGGGCACGACAAACCTTATGGGCTGAAAGACCAAATAGGCATTGGATGTGAGGCTGCTCGTCTCCGTACCCCCCGGGGGATGCCAATGCGGGTAGGTCGATAGAGGTTGCCGGTGACGGCAATCCCAGATAAATGATAAGAGTCCTGAACCTGTTTCAGGAAACAGAATCCGGCTTATAGGCCTGTACCGTTCGGGTTGTCACAACTCATTATCCTGGCACCATTAACTTATAGCACGGCAAAAGGCTTATGTCATTTAACCTTGTTTTCTCATGAAGAAAAAATCTATTCACGCTTCCCTGCTCTTTTTGCTGACGTTCACCTGCACGTACGCCCAAAACCGATCGTACGAAGGGGAGTACAAAATGAATACCTGGTCGATAACCCTGAGCCCGGCAATTACTCAGTTTTACGGCGATCTGCGGGAAACCAACGCGGGAATTTTTGCCCGCAAACCAGCTAATGCCACCGAATGGGTATTTCCGGCCGGTGTTGGCGTGTCAATCAATAAGCAGCTCACACATTTGTTCGGTTTGCAAACCGACTTCTGGACCGGCCGGCTCAACGGTTCCAAGAAAGATATTTACAATGCTTATTTCCAGACGTATTTTCTCCAGGGTACGCTCCAGGGAACGGTGAACCTGAAGTCGCTGCTGATGGGGACACAAAAGTTACGCCGGTGGAAAACCGATCTGCACGGTGGTATTGGGTATATGTGGTTTTATGCCAATGTGTTCGACCTAAACTCAAACCGGCTGCTGCGCTACAGCAACAACCCTATTAATTACAGTTCAATTACCTCCGGCGAGTGGGAAGGGAACGGGTCGACGTTTACCCGCGAACTGGTATTTCCGGTCGGGCTGGCCGTTCATTACGAATTGACCCGCCGGCTGGATCTGGGCTTCGATGTGACCCTGAACTATGTGAATACCGAAAAGCTGGATATGACGGTCGGTGGGGTAGACAATTCTATCCCGTCTAATATTTACACCTTTAAAAAAGGAGAAAGTGCGCTCGATAAATGGGGTTCCGCAGCGCTTACCCTAACGTATAAAATTGGCAAAAATGCCATTAAGGTCGGCAAAGACGGCAGGTACGATGCATCGCTGGGCCGGTACCATCTGCGTTGGGCTGATCCTAAAGATCTCATCAAAGCGCCGTACAATCCAACCCTGGCCGATGCTGACTCCATTGCCAAGGCGAACATGCCTAAGCCGGTCGATCCGCGCCTGTATACCGACTCAGACAATGATGGGGTAGCCGATCTGTTCGACAAGGAACCCAACACACCCGACGGTAGCGTAGTATCCGGAGCCGGGGTAGCCATGAATCTCGATAGTATCATCACATCGCTGCTGCGGTCGAAGTTTGCGCCGGAGTGCGAAGCGTTGCTGAGCAATATTGAATTTGACACCGATAAGTCGACCATCCGGCCGGCTTCGCAGGAGACCCTGCGGAAACTGGTAGAACTGTTAAATGTGAAAACGAATTGCCGGATTGTGCTGACGGGCCATGCCGATGCACGGGCTTCCTACAGCTACAACATGCAGTTGTCGAAACGCCGGGTAGATGCCGCCAAGCGATTCCTGGTACGGGCAGGTCTGACAGACCCGAGCCGTGTAACGGTTGAATACTATGGTGAGTACCGGCCCATTGCGCCCAACACGACGGTGTCCGGTTTGCAATCGAACCGGCGGGTCGAGATCAAGGTCGAGCCGCTGAATACGCTTCGGTCTAAATACCCGGCCGGGTTCCGATTGGATGGGGTCAAAAAACCATAAGTGGTTTACTGGGAAATAGAAGCCGGACTTTACAGGTCCGGCTTTTTTATTGGGGGCTTTTTTACTATCTTTGCGGACAATTTCAACAGAAGGACGGGTTCCTTCACCGAAAACCATAAAGCAATGGCTGTTAAAATTCGTTTATCGCGTCGTGGACGCAAAAAAATGGCGATGTACGACATCATAGTCGCGGATTCACGCTCTCCGCGCGATGGCCGATTCATTGAAAAGATCGGTTCGTACAACCCCAACACCGACCCCTCAACGGTCGTCATCAAGTCAGACCGGGCTGTACATTGGCTCATGGTTGGCGCACAACCAACCGACACCACCCGCTCGATTCTGTCGCATGAAGGCGTGATGCTGCGTAAGCACCTCCAGGTAGGCGTTCAGAAGGGTGCTATCACCCAGGAGCAGGCCGATGAGAAGTTTACGCAGTGGAAAGAAGGCAAAGAAGGGCGTATTGCCGGTACCGTAGAAACCAAGCAGCAGCAAAAAGAGACCGAGCGTCAGGCTCGTATGGAAGCTGAGCGCAAGGTGAACGAGGCCCGTGCGGAAGCCATCGCCAAAAAGAATAAAGTAGAAGAGCCTGCGGCAGAAGCACCTGCAGCAGAGGCTACCGAAGGCGAAGCAACTGCTGAGGAAACTCCGGCGGCTGACGCAACTGCCGAAACTCCCGCTGCTGAATAACTTTCGCCGGAAAATTGTTATCTATGAGCCTGTTCATCCGGACAGGCTCATTGTTTTTACAAACTAATATTCACGTGACTAAAGACGATTGTTTTCAACTGGGCCACATCACCCGCACACACGGTACGCAGGGTGAACTGGTCTTTTACCTGGACGTAGATGAACCCTCGGCCTACGAAGAACTGGAATCAGTGCTGATCGAGGTCAAGGGCGAACTGCTGCCGTATTTTATCGAATCCATTGCCATCATCAACAAAAGCCGGGCAATTGTTGCGCTGGAAGAGGTAGAAACAATTGACCAGGCCGAAAAACTGATCAATTGTGCCCTGTACCTGCCACTGGACAACCTGGAGCCGATTGAGGACGAAACCCGGTTTTATTATCACGAAATTATCGGCTACCGCGTGGTCGATGCTGAGCAGGGGGAACTCGGCACCGTAACGGCCGTGTACACCATGCCGACGCAGGACCTGATCTCAATGGAGTACCAGGGTAAGGAAGTACTCATTCCGATCAACAGCGCCATTGTGCCCTCGGTAGACCGGACCAGGCAGCAACTGAACGTGGTGCTGCCTGATGGCCTGCTGGATGTGTACATGACCGAAACGGATAAAGAGAAGCCGGAGATAAACGGTGATGTGGAGCATGAGGATTGATATTATTACCTGCCTGCCGAAATTGCTCGACAGTTTTTTTGCCCACTCCATTTTACAGCGGGCGCAGCAGGGCGGCTATGTTGAGGTGGTGGTGCATGATCTGCGCGACTACTCCACCGATAAGCACCGGCGTGTCGATGATTACGCCTTCGGCGGGGGAGCCGGCATGGTGATGCAGATCGAACCCATTGCCCGCTGCATCCGGGCGCTCCAGGCGGAACGTACCTACGACGAGGTTATTTACATGACGCCCGACGGCGAACGTCTAACGCAGAAAACCGCCAATGGCCTATCGATGAAACAGAACCTGATCGTTCTCTGCGGTCACTATAAAGGCGTGGATGAGCGCGTTCGGGAGCATTTTATCACCAGGGAGATTACCATCGGCGATTACGTTTTATCGGGAGGGGAGCTACCGGCGGCTGTGCTTTGCGACGCTATTATCCGGCTGCTCCCCGGCGTTCTCAACGACGAAACCTCGGCCCTGACCGACTCGTTTCAGGACAATTTGCTGGCTCCGCCGGTATACACCCGTCCGGCCACGTTTGAAGGCTGGTCGGTACCCGACGTGCTGCTGTCCGGTCACGAAGCTAACATTGACGAGTGGCGGTTTCAGCAGGCGCTGGCCCGCACCCGCGAGCGCCGGCCCGATCTGCTGGGGGAGAATTAATGTACAATGGCTTTATTATATAGGCACACAAACTCTTTACCAATAAGTTGTGGCTACATTTGCAAAAAAAGTTAGAGTGAGGTAGTATTACATGGAAGTCCCAAGTTATTCCCTTACCCGCTCTTATGATAACCTTCTGCCTGTCAGTACTTGCTCTCTTTTTAGGCTATACCTTTTACGCCCGCTTCGTTGATCGGGTGTTTGGCATTGAGCCCGACCGGACAACACCGGCGCTGGCCCAGGCCGACGGTGTCGACTACGTTGCCTTACCAGGCTGGCGTATTTTTCTGATTCAGTTTTTGAACATTGCCGGGCTGGGCCCCATCTTTGGGGCCGTTGCCGGAGCTATGTGGGGGCCGGTGGCATTTCTCTGGATTGTGCTGGGTTCCATTTTTGCCGGTGGGGTACACGATTACTTTTCCGGGATGCTGTCGGTAAGACACCGGGGGGAGAGTATGCCGGAGATTTCAGGCTACTATCTGGGCAATGGGGTAAAGCAGTTCATGCGCTATTTCTCTGTGGTGCTGATGATTGTGGTCGGGGCGGTGTTCATCATGGGACCGGCTAAGATCCTGGCTGGCTTGACCGGTTTTGGGGGTGATAACTTCTGGGTCTGGATTATTTTCGTGTATTATGTCGTAGCCACCGTATTGCCGATTGATAAAGTAATTGGCCGCATTTACCCGCTGTTTGGGTTTGCGTTGCTGTTTATGGCAGTCGGTATTCTGGTGATGATGTTCGCCAATCGACTACCCATACCGGAACTGACAATTTCCAATCTGGCGAATCTGCACACCCAGCCGGCGAAGTTTCCGGTGTTTCCTATGCTGTTTGTGACCATTGCCTGCGGAGCCATCTCCGGTTTCCACGCGACGCAGTCGCCGATGATGGCCCGCTGCCTAACCAGTGAGCGGCAGGGGCGGAGCATTTTCTACGGCGCGATGGTGACCGAAGGGGTTGTGGCCCTGATCTGGGCGGCCATTGGCATGAGCTTTTACGGGAGCGTGGGAGGGCTGAACGACGTAATGACCCAGCACCAGGGTAATGCGGCCTTTGTCGTCAACGAAATCTCCAACTCGCTGCTTGGGAAAATCGGTGGAGCCCTGGCTATTCTTGGCGTAGTAGCGGCACCCATTACCTCGGGCGACACCGCTTTCCGGAGCGCCCGGCTGATTGTCGCCGATTTTCTGCGCTACCAGCAGGGACCTATCCAGAATCGCCTGCTGCTGAGTTTACCTCTTTTCGGAGCCGGATTTCTGTTGACCCTGATCGATTTTGCGGTGATCTGGCGCTATTTTGCCTGGACCAATCAGACGCTGGCTACCGTAGTGTTGTGGACCATTACCGCTTACCTGATCCGCGAGCGGAAGCCTTACTGGGTTGGCCTGGTGCCGGCGGTATTTATGACGGCCGTTATTACAGCTTACCTGCTGGTGGCCCCCGAAGGTTTTGGTCTCCCCGTTACCATTGCCTATCTGGCGGGTGTCGGGCTGGCTGCGGTGCTGCTGGGGTACACCTGGCTCTACGCCGAGCGGAGCCGCAAGTCATCTACGCTGGTTCCTCAGGCCTGAGGAAATTTTATACGGATACCCACTACTCATACTGCTCATTTCGGCGGACTCACCCGAAGGGGGCTGACAAGTGTACCCATAAAATTCCCTAATGGATAGGAGAACTTTTCTTCAGCGGGCAGCTACCGGAACCCTCGACTTATGGAGCCTGAACGGCATAGCGCCCAGTGTGGCCGGTGTGCTTTCCGATGCATCGGACATTACGATCACCAACGTGGAGACGGTCCGGTTCCATCCTTCCCTGCGGGCTGCCGGTCAGCGTGCCCACTGGATGTGGGTACGGCTTCATACCAATACGGGGATTGTGGGTACCGGCGAAACATACCCGTTCAACGAAGCTAGTTCTTCGGTAATCAAAGATTTGGAATGGCACAGTTGGGCTGGTAAGCTCCTGGGCACCAACCCCCTCGAAATCGAGCAGACATGGGAGCGCATTTTCCGTCAGAATGCTTTCCACGTAACCGGTGGGGCAGAAAGGCGGGCGCTCTCGGCCAGGTGGCCGACCGGCTGATGCAGGTCTATGCCGACTACGGCAAAGCGCAGCGTAACGTAGCGGAGGCCCTCAAAAAAGTAGACAAGCAGTACGATGCCTCCTTCCGGATTATCCGGAGCAACCTGTAAGGGTACAGTCCTCAGGCATCGGCTGAGGACTACTTTTTCAGCTTATTTTTCTGATTCTGAAAACCACCCGGCCACTACGCTGTAGTCTGCTCCAATACAGGCAGTCAGCTACAGTTACCCCTGGTCATCGTCAGTCTTTCGGCAATTCCTTTCCGCGATCAGGCGGCATTTACCCAAACTTAATCTGTGCGTACCCTGGGTGGAGAAGTGCTAACCGCCCTGGGCCGTTGGCTCTTGTTTTTTGGTGAAAAGCTCATAATTTCTTTCTTTTGAGAAAGCCCAATTGACAATGAGTCCCCAGCCCCCGGAAAAAAACAGTTCCCATCTTCCAGCCCTGCCTAAATCCCCAACCGGTATTCCGGGCCTCGATGAGATCACCGAAGGCGGTTTACCCAAAGGCCGGCCCACCCTGGTTTGCGGAGGTGCCGGCTGCGGTAAAACCCTGCTATCCATTGAGTTCATTGTGCGAGGAGCGCTGCAGTTCGGCGAACCCGGTGTGTTCATGGCGTTTGAAGAAAAAGCCGACGAACTTACCCAGAATGTAGCCTCACTTGGGTATAACCTGGAGCAGATGCAGCAGGAAAAGCGCATCAAGCTCGATCATGTTCATATCGCCCGCAGTGAAATCGAAGAGACCGGGGAGTACAACCTTGATGGCCTGTTTATCCGCCTGGGGTACGCTATTGATACCATCGGGGCTAAACGGGTGGTGCTCGATACCATCGAAAATCTGTTCTCCGGCCTGGACAATCAGGGAATCCTGCGGGCTGAACTCCGGCGGCTGTTCGACTGGCTAAAAGAGAAAAAGGTAACCACGATCATCACAGGCGAACGCGGAGATGGCACCCTGACCCGGCATGGCCTGGAGGAGTACGTATCCGATTGCGTGATTCTGCTCGAACACCGGGTAAGCAATCAGATATCGACCCGGCTGATGCGCATTGTCAAGTATCGGGGCTCCGTGCACGGCACCAACGAATATCCGTTTCTGATCGACAAAGAAGGAATTTCGGTGTTGCCTGTTACCTCGCTGACTCTCGATCATCCTGTGTCCTCCGATACTGTGTCGTCGGGCATTCCGGCACTGGATAAAATGCTGGGCGGGAATGGCTTCTACCGGGGCAGCAGTATCCTGGTTTCCGGGACCGCCGGAACCGGTAAAACCAGCATCGCGGCTACCTTTGCGCACGCAGCCTGTCTGCGGCAGGAACGGTGTCTGTATTTTGCCTTCGAGGAGTCGCCCCAGCAGATTATTCGCAACATGCGTTCTATCGGCATCGATCTCCAGTCGCACGTTGCCAGTGGGCTGCTGAAGTTTCACGCAGCCCGGCCCACGCTGAACGGCCTGGAAATGCACCTGGTCGCAATCAACAAGCTCATAACAGAATTTAAACCTCAGGTGGTTATTCTGGACCCGATAACCAATCTGATAACCGTAGGGTCCGTCAGCGAAGTGAAGTCCATGTTGATCCGGCTTATCGATTTTTTGCAGGCGAAGCAGGTTACCGTGCTCTTTACAGCGCTGACCTTAAACAATATCGTGAATGAACAGACCGACGAAGGTGTATCATCGTTGGTGGATGCCTGGCTGCTGGTCCGCGATATTGAGTTTAACGGGGAGCGGAACCGGGGCATGTACGTCATGAAATCCCGGGGCATGCAGCATTCCAAACAGGTTCGAGAGTTCGTTATATCCGACAACGGTTTAACGCTGGTCGACGTTTACCTGGGTCCCGGGGGGGTATTGACCGGTTCGGCCCGCGAAGCGCAGCAATTGCAGGAGGTTACAGGCCTGGCGTTGCGGGATCATGCCCTCGGCCGGAAAGATCGGGAGATCGAGCGGAAACGCCTGGTGCTGGAAGCAAAAATTCAAAGCCTGAGGGAAGAATTTGAATCTGTACAGGAAGAACTGAATAAAAACTATATTGAGGAAGAGCTCCGGAAAGAAGTCATGGAAAAGAACCGCGAGCAGCAAATACGCCAACGGCATAACGAATCCTGATCAGAGGCTGTTAGGAAAGGGCATCGACTTTACATGGAAACAAACGACGATATCTGGGAGTTACGGCTGTACATTGCCGGTAAAACGGCCAAGTCTGTCTTGGCCCTATCCAATCTGCGGAAATATTGTGAAGAGCATTTGAAGGACAAATACGTCATTGAGGTTGTTGATTTACTGGTGAATCCGCAGTTGGCGGAAGGCGACCAGATACTGGCCATTCCGACGCTCGTTAAAAAAGTGCCCGAACCCATCCGTAAGATCATCGGTGATCTGTCGAATGAAGAAAAAGTGTTGGTGGGTTTAGACATCCGTCCGGCCAGAAAATAACATGGATAAGCCATCAAAAGCAGAAGATACGGTGTCGGATGGCGAAGACGGAATCTATGTGTTGCATTTATTTGTAACCGGGGCATCGATCAACTCCACCCGGGCCATTTCAAACCTGAAGCAGCTTTGTGAGACGTACCTGCCCAACAAATACAGCTTGGAAATATTCGACGTTTATCAGGAAAAGCGGCTCGCTGAACAGGACCAGATCATTGCCCTGCCGCTATTAATTAAGCGGTTGCCATTGCCCGAGCGGAGGCTGATCGGGGACTTGTCGGACACCGAAAAGGTACTGAAAGGATTAGATATTTCCTATTGACTGGAATGAAGCCGGTAAAAACCTACGAACAACTGGTAGCGGAAAACGAAAAACTTCAGCGCCAACTGGAGGAAGCCACCGAAACCATTCAGGCAATTCGGACAGGCCAGGTCGACGCCCTGGTTATTCAGGGGAAAGAAGGGCATGAGCTGTATACCCTGAAAACGGCGGATCAGACGTACCGGGTCTTTATCGAAACTATGAACGAGGGCGCGGTCACCCTCAACGACCAGGGGCTTATCCTTTACAGCAACTCTATGTTTGCCTCTCTGGTCGACATGCCGTTGTCCAGAGTAACCGGGCTGTTTTTTGACACCCTGGTGGCACCCGAATCGAAGACGGTTTACCACGATTTGTTCACAACCAGCTGGTCGCAGGACACCAAGGCCGAAATCACCATCTGTAGCAGCCACCGGCTGGTGCCCTGCCTGTTCTCGGTGAAACTACTCGCCCTGGATGAAGGCATGTGCCTCAGCGTAATCGTAACCGACCTCACCGGCCCGAAAGAAACCCAGAAACAGCTGGAAGAAACCATTACCGCTCTGGAACTCAGTAACCATGCCCTGAACCGCTCCAACGAAAACCTGCAGCAGTTTGCCTATGTGGCCAGCCATGACTTGCAGGAGCCCCTGCGAAAAATTCAATCGTTCGGCAGTATCCTGAAGAGCAGTTACGAAACAGCGCTGGAGACTACGGGCCTGGACCTCCTCTCCCGGATGGAAGCGGCCGCCGAGCGGATGTCGTTTCTGATTCGTGATCTGCTGGCGTATTCTCGCTTGACCACTTCTGGCCAGCGCCTGGAATCCCAGAACCTGAATGAGGTATTGGCCGGGGTGCTGGCGGTGCTGGAAATTATCATTCAGGAAAAAGAGGCCGACTTTGAAATTGAAGACCTGGGCAGTGTGCCGGGCGACAAAACGCAGTTGGCCCAACTGTTTCAGAACCTGCTGACCAATGCGCTTAAGTTTACCAGACCGGGTATCGCCCCGCATATTCAGATCCGAAGCCATGAGGTAAGCCGGACCGAATTGCCGCCCACTTTTCAGGTCCTGGACGCGCAAACCGCGAGGTTCAGGGTTATTCAGGTAAGCGATAACGGCATCGGCTTTGCCCCCAGTCAGGCGGAGCGGATCTTCGGGACGTTTCAGCGCCTGCACGGAAAAAACGAATATCCCGGCACGGGTATCGGGCTGGCTATTGCCCGTAAAGTAGTAGAAAACCACCGCGGCTTCATTGAAGCCGAGAGCCAGCCGGAACAGGGAGCTACCTTCCGGTTTTATCTGCCCGTTTAACGTTTCGCTTCACGTACCAGATTCTGTTAACTACCCTGATTAGTCGTTTCATAGGGATCTATTGCTGTTTCGGGCAGCGCTGTCTTCCCTTTTTCGGGGGTGCTGCGCACCTTTGTGGTGTTCTTAACGAACAAATCAGTAAACAACCACACCATAAATCGATGAAACAGTTAATCAGTAGGCTGGCGTGCCTGTTTGGACGGTCCAGGCAGGTCCAGGTTCAGCGCCCCCACCAATCGTGGTGGGGCATGGAGTAAACGCTTCCACAAATCACTATAGCCGGCAACCTCCACAGGTTGCCGGCTATAGTGATTTGTGGCCAGATTGGTTGCCGCCCACTAACTCAGCCGATGGCGGTCGTGGCAATCCAGGTAAATTGCCTACATTTGAAGGCACAACAGGTTCGTTTTCATTTCGTTGGTATGAGTTTCCAGATTTGGGACGCGGCAATTTCCGGCATGATCTCCTCGATCCTGCTGCTGAACGTGGTCCAGTGGATCACCTTCCGGGGCCGTATTTATGCCCTGTATACGTTCTATATGCTGGCCTGGCTGGCTTATTTCAGCCTGCGTATTCCGGAGATTAAAGACTGGTTCTCGTCGGAAACCTACTATTTCGTCCGGGGCATAGGGGCCGTGGCGGCTTATTTCTTTTACTTCGATTTCTCCGACATTCTCCTCAATCTCAAACGACGGCTGCCGCACCTGGTCCGGTTGTTTACCTATACCAAAGTTCTGATTGTCGCTTACATCGCCTACCAGTTTACCTTTTGCTACCTGCTGCCTGAGTTTGATCGATACGCCTACGAAACGGCTTATACCTTTATCCGGCTGTACATGCTGACATTTGGTGTTTACGGTATTTACCAGTTGATGGGCCTGCGGAGTCCCGCTTCGCACTATCTGGTTACCGGAACGTCGTTGCTGCTGGTGGGGGGGCTTATCTCAATGGCGCTGGCCTTTCTCCGACCGGAGGGTGGCCCGCTTCGGCCGTTCTGGGAATCGTCAATCGCCTACATGCAGATGGGCGTCATCCTGGAACTGATCTGTTTTTCGGTGGCCCTGGGCTTCCGGCAGCGCCGGTCGGCCATCCGGAATGCTGTGATGGAGCAGGACCTGGCCCGCGAGCGTGAAAAAAGACAGCGTGAGCATCTGGAGTCGGAACTGGCCGTACAGCAACTGAAGCAGCAAATGTCGGAAGTGCAGATGCGGGCGTTACAGGCTCAGCTTAATCCGCATTTTTTGTTTAACTCCCTCAACTCCCTGTCATCGCTGATTGCCGACGAACCGCAGAAAGCGGAAGTGTTTGTCGATGAGATGGCAACCGTGTACCGCTACCTGCTGCAGAACAACGAGGCTGGTCTGACAAACCTAAGTCGTGAACTAGGCTTTATCAACTCCTTTTACCACCTGCTGAAGACCCGCTACGGGCGAGGAGTCGATTTGACAATAAGCGTCGATGAGAAGTATTTGTCGTATCGATTGCCCCCCCTGACGCTTCAGCTACTGGTAGAGAATGCTGTTAAGCACAACATCGTTTCGGCCGACCAGCCTCTGAACATCGAAATCTGCACCGATGTGAAAGGTTGGCTGGTGGTGTGCAACAATCTTCAGCGAAAACCGAGTGGCCAGGTAAAATCGACGGGTAAGGGCCTGCTCCATATCATGACCAAATACCAGATGCTGAACCAGCCCGAACCCGTTGTGCAGGATACCGACGGAAATTTTATGGTGGTGCTCCCGCTGCTGGAACCCGAGAAAAAGTCAGCCCCGGCAGCGTCCTGACCAGTTGGCGTTCCCGCTTAAATACCTCTCCTAACCAATTTTAGGCTCTACCCAAAGCGCAGTAAAAACCATCAGGAACAGCATTAACCAAACCCAACCCGGTACTTTTTTGTCGGCCCAGGGTGCTACTGCTGTTGCGGGAACCGGGTAGCGGGTGTGGGCGGCTATGTAGCGGCTAATCAGGGTCGGCTGATACACTGAGGCCGGTCGGTTACCGGCTTCTGCATACACCTCAAGCGTGTCCTGCCATCGGTGCCAGCCGGGTTGAGCAAGTCGGTACCTGGTCCGGAAGGTGCGCTCATTCAGGGGCGAGGGTAGTACCGCGACTGTATCGGCAGCGATACGTACCGCAGCAACCGGTGTTGCCGGGTTGTTGATGCGGAGTGAGGTTGCTAATCCGGCGAATAGGGGGGCTTCTACCTGCACATTATTTTGCTGCGAAGGTCGTAGTGGATTTAGTATGGTGGTCCAGATGCGGTCGTAGGCGATACTATCGCCACCGAGCCGTAGCGGAAACGTTTCACTGACCAGGCTAAGCCCCACCTTGCCGCCCATTTGCTGGACCGCAGCCGGATAGCCGGGAATCGGAACCTGATTCAACGCACCGGCTATTGTGTACGGCAGGGCCTGAAGACCATTGCCAATGGAAACGGTCTGTTCGCTGGATACTCTGCGCAGTTTCCAGGTACTGCCCAGCGCCCGGTTTATGGCAATACTATTTGCCTCCGGCTCCGCCAGGTTGATGAAAAGCACGCTTTTGCCGTCGGCAATAGCGCGTTTAACCACAGGATGACCGGCATGGTCCGGATCGGTGATGACAATATCGGGCTTGCCGGCTTTAGAATTAATGTGCAGGCTGCTGCTGATGTTTTTGGAGAGGGTAGCCTGTACCTGCACCGAATGCCCCTGCTTGCCCAGCCAGTCGGCCAGCGTTTTGCTTTCAAAATCCGGGCTGCCGAGGATGAACTGGTAGCGCAGCGGCTCAGCCCGTTGGGTGAAAAAGTGCAGGGTATCGACGACCTGTTGATCCAGCACCAGTTCCGTTACGGTTCGGCCGGTGGAGAACGCCGGAAACTGGAGGGTAAACGCTGTATTACCGGCCGGTAATTCCAGGCTGTCGAGGGTCCGGTTGCCGTAGTTGACTTTTAGCCACTGTTGTTTGGATGACCGAATGCGGCCGCTGATCCGCTGCCTGTCTCCTTTCCTGACGACTCCTTTCCAGTGTATATCCTGAATCTGATCGGGAGCATAGTACGGAAACCACCGGAGTTGCTGCCGGCTCAACCGGCTGAGTGTTTCCGCGTCAATATTTTGCCCGATGAGCGTGACCTGATCAAACCGCTGCCCGTCGAACTGTCCGGTTTTAACATCATCCGGGGTGTAGGTTTCCCGGACAGACAGACTATCTCTTACCTGTCGGAGATATGATCTGGGTACATCATCCCCGGCAAGCAGCGCATGGGTAGTGCCGGAGCTGACCGTCCAGCGGGCTTGCAGGACAAAGCCGGCCAGCAGTAACCAGAGTACCAGGTTCAGCACCAGCCGGACGCCTTTTCGTCGGCCGGGTATCATCCTATTCCTGCTAATCAGCCAAATCTGCATCAGCAGCAGGGCGGCCAACGCCAGCAGGGTAAATAGGGTTGAGGTCTCCGACCAGTTAACGGTTAGCTTAATCATTTCAATTTCCCCCAAAACACTCGCTCCAGTTTACGATCACTCGCATATGACTGGGTGCCGGTACGGCCGGAATAGCCGGTTAGCGCATATAATTTAGTTTTTAATTGCCGCTTCTCGGCTACCGGCAGGGCATTACCGCTGGCCAGTTTTTGCAGCGAGCCTAACACCGACCAGTTGGTCAGCCGGCTGTTCATCACCTGATCGGTGAGCAGGGCACTAAGTTGTTGCACCTGCCGCTGCTGCGCCGGATTAAGCGAATTTAGTTCAAGGTAGCCCAGGACATCGCCAACGAGCTGCACTACCCGAGGCTGATCGTACATCCGCTCCTGCTTATAGCCGGGGTTCATGTTTTTCAGTTCACCCGTCAGGCGCTTCTCTTTCTCTTTGATGGGGGGCGGGTCAAAGCCGGTTTTTTTTACAAACGAGCGGGCTTTCTGCTGGGCCGATTTTAGGTATTCGAGGGCTTTTTTCTCGAAGGGCAGGGCCTTTTCGGGCTCGTACAGGCGCAGGTGCAGCTCCGACTGCCACATCTGCTCCAGCGCCATCTTCAGCAGGCTTCGGGTCGATTGCTCGTAAAAAGTATTGACCTCGCCATTATCGTGCGAATGCACATACTGCTCCATCAGTGCCGCCAAAGGGTCTTCATTCTCGCTACCTGCCTTATGGTCGTTGTGTGCGTGGTTATGCTGCGGCTCTGCCGCGTGGTGGTCGTGTTCTTCGCCTTCCTTGTCGTGCTTGTGCATATAGCCGTCCAGCATATCGCCTTCGTCATTATCCGGCAGTGCGTGACCGCCAATGCTGTTTTCAAATTCCTCCCCCAAGTACTGCCCATACCGCAGCCGTAGCAGTTTCTGGTCGTAACCGATTTCGTTGGAGGTGCTGTTGAAGGTTTTTTGCGCGATTTTGTTCCGTTTGGCAATCAGCTTCTCAGTATCGATAATGATTTGCCGCTGGCTGCGGAAGTACTCGGGCATAATGTTGACCGCCATCGTGGCCAGTTCGGCTTCGTCGACTTTAGTGGTGTCTCTGTAGACGATGAAATAGGTATCGGATTTAGAGAAATTGGGTTCCGGCTGCCGGTTGTCCATGGCGGCCCAGTAGTAGTACAGTTCATCGCCCGGCGCAAAGTTGAGCGCCTTCAGATCAAGGCTTTTGGTGATGCGGGCGTCTTTAAAGTTGGCTGGTCCCACCGGAAACCTCACCTCCCGGAACTTTACATTTTCGCCGGAGCCACGGGCAAGGGTAGCTACGATAAACGCCTGACTTACCCGAAAATCATCGGAAATGTGGGCCGCAATGGAAATGGTCTTTGGGTCTTTCAGCGCATGATACCGATACAGTTCCTTCGAATCCGGTTCAATTTTGGGGGCCAGGTCGGGCTGGGCTTCCAGCCGGTAAAAGTCCGACTGATAAACCAGCGAATCCTGGTAGTAGGCTTTGATGGCATAGAGACCGGAGGTAACCAGCCGGTCGGAATAGGTAAATCTATCACCTGTTTTCGTAAAGGGTAACTCGTCGCCCCGGCTGTTGGCCAGACGGACGATTAGTTGCCGGCTATGGCTGAACTGCACCTGCCACTGTAAACCGGAGCCGCTGAGGGCGGTGGCGTTAAGGTCCGACGAGCGCCTTTCGGGTAACTGGGTGTATGCCGGAGGCCGGATCGCTAATGTGGCCGACCGAAAGACCGGAACGGCCGGTTTTTCGTCTGCTGCGCTTACGGCCATATCTGCCTGCTGTTTGGGAGGCTGCGGACTGGTTTGCAGCAGCGGAAACGCAAAATGAACGGCCAGGGATGCCAGCAGCATAACGCCATACAACCCGAGGCTGGACCATACCAGTGCCGGCATCTTTACCTGCTGGACCCGTTCGCCCAGGCGTTCGAGCTGGAGCTGTTCGGCAATGTTGAGGGTTGGCTTATCCAGCAGGTGCAGGCTGTATTCAGCATCATCTACCCGCTGGTGAATCAGGCTGATTGCCTGAGGCTTTTTGTCCTGATAGATTTTTGTCACGAGTAGCCCGGCACTAAAGCCCAGCAGCCCGGCCAGTATGGGTATGAGCGTTGACGGCGTCAGGGTTGCGGTGAGCAGGTAAGCCGACAGTGCCAGCAGCAGGCCTTTCAGCAGCGCGTTGGCGTATAGTTGGTAGATTACCGACGTAATAGTCTGTTTTAAAGCGGTCATGCGTTTCTTCGTAAAGCGAGCCAACGCTCCATACCAATCAAAATCATAAACAACAGCGTCAGGTAGGCGTTTGCGTTGTCGGGCAACTCGCCGGCTTGTGATGCAGACCGGCGAGTCGCGGACCGCACAAACAGATTCGCCCATTCCTGCCGGCCCAGCGGGGCTGCGGCCGGTTGCAGCCCAAACTGCTGCACGAGCAATTCACCCAGCCATTCCGGTAGTTGGCCACCCGCTACCAATTCGGCCGTCTGGGGTGTAAGCACGTCGGCAACATACCGAATATTGGAGGCCGGCAAACTCGTTGCGTAATTTCCGGAGACGACATAGACCGTTTGCGGGGTGGGTGTCGTGACCGGCCGATCGGTTAGTACCCATTGATAGGCTTTGTCCGGCTGTTTTTGTGTATTGATTTCCAAATCAAGCGCATACACCTCGGCCAAAGCTCCGAGTGCAGCCGCAACCGTCTGCCGCTCGGCTGGGTTGCGATAATCCAGCAAAACCGATAGAGGCCCCGTGTGAACTGGTTTTGAACTGAATTGAATCTGGGCTGGTAGGGTAGGGCTGCTGGTGAGTTTGCCCTGGGCGTTGACATACAGATTTTGGTTGTCGGCGGCTACGAGGTACGGCTGAACCGGCCGCCCGACCGTGTCGGTTACGGCGTGTACCTGAAACGGAACCGGCACAAAGATATACGGTGTATCGCGGTACTGCGCGTTGTTGACCAGGTACAACTGGAGGGTATCGGCCGGGCGTAGTGTACCCGCATCGCGAAGCTGGTTAATGGCTGTTTGGACCAGCCGTGGATTGGTGCGCTGCGCAGGCAATGGCGTCAGCGAAGCCGCCGATTCGGGTGTGGGCGCGATCCAGTACACTGTTTCTCCGTTCCGGAGGGCGTTATCCAGCTCAAACCGAACGTTGTTGACCAGCAGGGCATCGGGCTGTACCAGGTGAATTTTCCGGCCGAGGGGTTTCGGGTTCAGCCAATGCATTACCGGCCCGCTAAGCAGGAAAGCCAGAAATAGTACCAGCAGACAGCGAAGCAGCAGCAGCGGCAGGTTCTCCAACTGAATACCCCGGTGCTGTTGCTGATTCTTCTCCGTCAGCCATTGCGTTGCCGCCCAGGTTATGACCTTTCCCCGCTTCTGATGCCAGAAATGGATCACAACCGGAATGGTCACGGCCAATCCTCCCCAAAGCAATAACGGCTCCAAAAACTCCATCCTCTCTGTATATCTCCTTGAAACTCTGTGAATCCGGCAGGCGTCCCGGTCTGTGTAATAACTCTAAAACCTTCACCCCCTGATCTTCGCCCGCAAAAAATCCTGTAGCACCACCGCCACCGGATCACTCAGCCGGGCGCGAATCAGGTGCACATGCGGCATGCGCAAGGCTTCCTCCAGTTTCTGCAAATACTGCGTAGCTGCCTGCAGAAACTGCTCTCGCACGGCTTCCGCCTGTAGTTCAATTTCGCGCCCGGTCTCCAGATCCTTAAACCGGTAAAACCCCTTCAGATCAAAGTCTGTTTCCTGCTTGCCTAGTAGTTGAAAGATCACAATCTCCCGGCGCGGACTGGCAATGCCCTTAATCAGTTGCAGCCACTCATCGCCCACCTGCAAAAAGTCTGACGCCAATACCAGCAGTTCCTTCTGCTTCGGCTGAAACTCCGGAAAGCGGGGCCGCTCGTTCAGCCACTGCCCCGACGCCTGCGCGTTTTGCAAGGCATACAGAATCTTCTGAAACGCCTGTTTACCCGCCGGCACCAGTGTCTGCAAGCCGCCGTTCTGAAGGGTGTACAGACTCATCTGATCGCTTTGCCGGTAGCCCAGGTAGGCCAGCGACGCCAGCAGAATCTTCGCATACTCCAACCGGCTCACACCTTCTTCTTCGTAATTCATCGAGCCTGACAGATCAAGCAGAAACCGGATGTGCAGGTTACTCTCCGTGGCCGACTCCCGCACAAGGTGCCTGTCGGTGCGGGCGAAAAGTTTCCAGTCGATGCGCTTCGGATCATCCCCTGGTTCATAATGGCGGTACTGCTCAAACTCCGTGCCCGCCCCCGACCGTTTACTGGCGTGAATACCCAGCAACAGTTCATCACTGACCAGTTTTCCGGCCAATTGTAAGTTGTTAAGCTTAACGAGTTCGGTGGCTAGTTGCAGGGGCAATGGTTGAGTAGTTGAGTGGTTGATTGGTTTGTTGGTTGCCGGGGGCTATCCGGAATCCCACATCACTTTAAGAGTTCTTTGATGACATCGTCGGTGGTAATGTTTTCGGCTTCGGCGCGGAAGTTGAGGGCGATGCGGTGACGCAGGATCGGGTAGGCCAGCGTCTGAATATCGTCCGGAATCACCGAAAAGCGTCCGTGAAGCACGGCTCTGGCTTTGGCGCAGAGAACCAGCGCCTGACCTGCCCTCGGACCCGCTCCCCAGTCGCACCACTGTCTGACAAAGGCGGACGGGCTACTTTCCGGCCGGGTCGACCGCACCAGTCTGTTAATGTACGAAATAAGCTCGTCGCTGATGTGTACCTGCCGGGTCAGCAGTTGCAGGTCGGCAATATCCTGGTCGGTTAGTATGGTTTGCAGTTGGGGCCGGGCGGTGCCGGTTGTGCTTTTCAGGACATCCAATTCTTCCTGCTCCGAGGGGTAGCTCAGCTTGATATACAGTAGGAAACGGTCAAGCTGAGCCTCCGGCAGCGGATACGTACCCGCCTGCTCAATAGGATTCTGGGTGGCAATGATCAGGAAGGGCCGGGGCAGGGGGTAATCTGTACCGCCGTAGGTGATCTTATACTCTTGCATGGCCTCCAGCAGAGCCGCCTGTGTTTTGGGCGGTGTCCGGTTGATCTCGTCGGCCAGTACCACATTGGCAAAGATGGGGCCGTAATTGAATTTGAAAAACTTGCGGCCGGTCTCGTGGTCCTCTTCCAGAATCTCGGTACCGACAATATCCCCCGGCATCAGGTCGGGGGTGAACTGGATGCGTTTGAATCGCATGTCCAGCGCATCGGCCATCGTTTTGACCATCAGCGTTTTGGCGAGGCCCGGTACGCCTTCCAGCAGGCAGTGGCCGCCCGCCAGCAGGGCGATGAGGACTTCCTGAATGGCTTCCTGCTGACCTACGATCACTTTGCCGATCTCTTTTTTTAAGAGGGGGAGCTTGGCAACAAGGGCTTTGTAGTGGGTTAATTCCTGCGTTTCCAAATTAAGTCGTTAAAGCGTATGTAACAATATTGACCCCGAACTTAGTATTGTCTTCGGCCAGAAAGCGTTTGTTGCGGAAGTCGTAATCCCACTCGCAACCATAATCTTTGTTGCTGTACAGTACCCCGATGCGGCCGTTGACGGTGATGGCTTTGAGGTAATCATGCACCAGGTCATCGCCCCAGCCGTTCAGTTCAAACGAGGTCGTTGGCGGACCTTCCTCAAAGCGGAAAAAGCAGGTATAGAGCGGGTGGCTGTTTGGGATCTTCTGCAACGCCTTCGGCCCGAAGGTACGTGCCATTTCCTGCTCAAACGATTTGGCAAACAGTCCGTCGATGTCGTGGTTGCAATCATCGACAAAAATAAAGCCGCCGTTCTGCACATACCGCCGGAAGTGGTCCCGCTCCTGTGCCGAAAACTCCACCAGTTTATGCCCGCTGAGGTAACAGAACGGACTCCGGAAAATCTCGTTGCTGCTCAACTGCACCACCTTCTCTTTCTGGTCGACCGGTATCGTGGTATACTCCACCAGCGAATGCAGCAGATTAACCGGCATACGCTGGTCGGTATCCCAATCTCCGGAGGTGTACTGTATGCGGGTGAAAAAGAAAGGCTTCATAAATTAGTTGTTAGTCAATAGTCGATAGTCAATACAGGGCCGCCCGGCAGTTGTTAGTATATCTGGCGTCAGCACTTTTGACTATCGACTAATGACTATTACACCGCATCCGACAAACTGGTAAACGTAAATTCCCGGATTTTCATCGGCGGAATCAGGTAGTTATTGTCGGTTTCGGTGCTGACGACCCGCTCCGGTTTTCCCAACGCTTCCAGGTTATTGAGCATGATGATCGGGCTTTCGTTGAAGCGGAAGTTCTTCACCGGGTGCTTGATCTTGCCGTTCTCGATGTAAAAGGTTCCGTCGCGGGTGAGGCCGGTCAGCAGCAGCGTCTGCGGGTCTACGGAGCGGATGTACCACAACTTGGTGACGAGAATACCGCGCTGGGTACTCTTAATCATGTCTTCCAGTGAAGCCATGCCCCCCGCCATGATGGCGTTGTTGGGGAAGGGCACCGCTTTGACCCCCTGCTTCTGCGCCCAGAAGCGGGAATACGGCATGTTTTTCACAACACCTTTGTCAATCCAGTTAACTTTTTCCTGTGGCCGACCATCGCCCGACCAGGGAGAAGCGGGCAGTTCGGGGTTGGCTGGGTCTGAATAGATGGTAACGCGCTCATCGACGATCTTTTCGCCCAGCTTGGTTTTGCCACCAGGTTTGCTCAGGAACGACCGGCCTTCATCGGCGTTGCGGGCGTCCATGTTAAAGAAGATATTCTCCAGCAGAACGGCAGCCGCCGTTGGCTCCAGAATGACCGTGTACTTGCCCGGCTCCAGTGCTCTCGCCCCGACCGACCCCAGGCACTTCTGAGTGGCAATTCGGGTATCGGCAGCCGTATCCAGTTTAGAGAAATCACTATAGCCTCGGGTAATGTATCCGGAGCCAGTACCATCCTCGGTTCTAACTGTCAACGAGAAATTTACATTGGTGCTGGGGTAGTAGGCAAACAGGCCTTTAGAATTCATTATGGCGTTATAGCCCCGCTGATCTTCCATAAACCCAGCGGCTGATAAGGCCGGGCCTCCCCTGGTATTGCGCGTCAGTTCCAGGCTTTTAGCAACCGCGTCGGCGCGGGCAGCCGGATTGATTTTGGCGGTAGATTCAAAAAAGCCGTTCGTCTTCAGGTATTGCTGAGGGCCAAGCACACCGACATACTCCGGGTTTTCGGGAGCCAGCCGGGCCAGTTCCTCTGACCGACGCACAACCTTTTCGATAGAAGCATCATCAAACTCATCAATGGTGGCCACGCCTACTTTCTTGCCAAATGCCGACTGAACCGCCAGGTTTTGGTTGATTACCGAGCCGCTGGTCGAGACTTCGTTCCGGGCGTACCGGATGTTGCCGCGCTCTTCGCCCAGCAGATTTACTTCACATTCATCCGCTTTTGAGTAGTTCAGCACCTTTTGCAGCAGCGCCTTGGCTTCGGATTCTGATAGTATGATGGACATGATTTGTTTCAGGTTTCAGGTTTCAGGTCTCAGGTTTCAAGTTGCCAGGACTCTAAACCTGAAACTTGAAACCTGTAACAATAAAACTATATCTTTCTTGCCGTATTAATGACGTTGACGCCGTTGAAGCGGGCGGTAGAACTACCGTGCGAAACAGCACTTACCTGCTCAGGCTGCCCTTTGCCGTCGAAGAACGAGCCGCCTAAACGATAGTCTTTTTCGTCGCAGATCTGTACGCAGGAATTCCAGAATTCCTGCGTATTCGACTGGTAAGCTACATCTTTCAGCATGCCGGCAATCTGCCCGTCTTTAATCTCGTAGTACAACTGCCCGCCAAACTGGAAGTTATATCGCTGCTGGTCGATGGAGAACGAACCATCGCCAATGATGTAAATGCCTTTCTTGACATCTTTGATGAGGTCATTAACCGAAAGCGCTTGCCGGCCGGGTGCCAGTGACACGTTCGGCATCCGCTGAAACTGCACCTTGCCCCAGGAGTCGGCATAGCAGCAGCCATGCGACTCATTTTCACCCAGGATGTGTACCTGGTCGCGAATGGCCTGGTAATTAACCAGCGTTCCCTCTTTAACCAGATCCCAGCGTTTGGTCTTAACCCCCTCATCATCCCAGCCGACGGCACCCAGAGAGCCGGGTTGCGTTTTATCGGCCACCAGGTTGACCTGTTTGCTGCCGTACTGGAAATTGCCGCTCTTCAGTTTGTCCAGGGTAGCAAAGGAGGTACCGGCAAAGTTAGCTTCGTAGCCCAGCACCCGGTCCAGTTCCAGCGGGTGCCCTACCGACTCGTGGATGGTCAGCCACAGGTGGGAAGGGTCCAGGATCAGGTCGTATTTGCCGGCTTCAACCGATTTAGCCGTGAGCTTCTCTTTGGCCTGTTTGGCGGCAGCGGTCATGTCCTCCAGCATATCGTAGCCTTTGTTGTAGCGGGTGGTGATGCCCGTTACCTTATCGGCGGGGTTGGTTTGAAGATACTCGTAACTCATCCCCATGGGCGAGCTCAGCGACTGCCGGGTCTCAAACTTACCCGATTTGGGATCGATGGCCGTGACGGTCGAAACAGGCCAGATGCGGTGAATGTCCTGGTCGATGTAGGAGCCGTCGGTGGAGGCAAAGTACTTCTGCTCGTTGACCATGAACAGGAACGAGTTGACGTAGTTGGCACCGTTCTTCATAGCCGCATCGTTCACACTCAGCAGCAGGTCTACTTTCTCCTGAATGGGGACTTCGAATGCGTTTTTCTGGATGGGCGCCTTCCAGCTAACCTCGCCAAAGCCTTTCTGGGGAGCCAGTTGTACCGGCTGCTTCATCAGTTTGGCGTTGGCTTTGGCAATGGCTACGGCTTCTTCGGCCGCTTTGGCAGTCTGGGCTTCGTTTTTAGCATCGACAACGGCAGCAAAGCCCCAGCAGCCATCGGCAATCACGCGAACGCCTACCCCGTAGGATTCGGTATTGACAATGTTCTGCACCTTGTCTTCGCGGGTGATGACAAACTGGCGCAGGTAGCGGCCAATGCGCACATCGGTGTATGAAGCGCCTTCGGCTTTGGCGGCATTCAGGGCGGCATCGGCCAGGCGTTTTTTTACGCCTACATCCAGGCCGGGTTCGAGCAGGGCTGCCGGGTCTACGGGCCTACCCAGTGAGGGAAGAGTAGGGAGCATCAGCGCTCCAGTGCCCATTCCCAGCAGTTGATTGAAGTGTCGACGGTTCAAGTTTTTAAGAGGTTTGTAGTCTGAAGTTTCAGGTTCCAAGTTTCAGCGGGGCCGCCCGGCGGTTGCTCCGCTACAGGCTAAACGTGAAGCCTGAAACTTGAAACCTGAAACAATAATTCAAACAGCGTCTGACAAACTCGTAAACGTAAAGTCCCGAATCTTCATCGGCGGAATCAGATTGCCCCCCGCCCGAACCGGCTTGCCCAGGGCTTCCAGGTTGTTGAGCATGATGACCGGACTTTCGTTAAAGCGGAAATTTTTTACGGGGAACTTGATCTGCCCGTTCTCAATGTAGAACGTTCCGTCGCGGGTCAGGCCAGTATACAGTAGCGTTTGCGGATCAACGGCCCGGATATACCAGAGACGTGTCACCAGAATACCTTTGTCGGTGGTTTTGATTAAATCGGCCAGCGACTGGTTGCCGCCCAGCATGATAAAGCCACCGGGGGCGGGTATTGGTTGAACGCCCTTCTTGTCGGCCCAGTACCGCGAGTAGAACATATTCTTCACCACGCCATTCTCGATCCAGGTTCGTTTTTCCTGGGGCAAGCCGTCACCTCCTCCGCCCCCAAAGCGCCCTTGTCCACCACCGCCACCTCCTCCGCCAAAGGGCGAAAGGGGTAAGTCGGCGTTCATGGGATCAGTAATGATGGTAACCCGTTCGTCGAAAAGCTTTTCGCCTAAGCGGGTGCCGCCCCCCTTCTTGCTGAGGAAGCTGCGCCCTTCGTCGGCGTTCCGGGCGTCCATGCTCCGCATCATGTTCTGCAGCAGTTCGACCGACGCCGTTGGTTCCAGAATAACGGTGTACTTACCCGGCTCCAGGGCTCGCGCATTGACCGACGCCAGGGCCTTTTGCATAGCAATCTGCGTGGTGGCTTTGGTGTCGAGTTTCGATACATCGGTAACGTCGGGGTTGGCGTAACCCGAGCCTAAGCCGTCGGCGGTGCGGACGGTAATCGAGAAGTCAACGCCCGTCGACCGGTTATACCCGAAGAGTCCCTTACTGTTGCCGATACAGGCGAACGACGTAGTGTCTTCCATGTAGCCGGCCGCTGTCAGGTTTTTCTGCCGGCAGGGATCAATACTGTCAAAAGCCGCCTGTGCCCGGAAATCCGGGTTTATCTTGGCCGTACTTTCGGCGTAGGTTTTCGGGTCCAGGTAGGTTTGTGGCCCGAGCATTGGCATATATTCCGGGTTTTCGGGGGCCAGCCGGGCAATTTCTTCGGCCCGACGCACGGTTTTCTCCAGCGAGGCATCATCAAACTCGTTGATAGTAGCCGTACCCGACCGTTTGCCAAATACGGCCGTGACAGCCAGGGCAATATTGTCGGACTCCCCACTGGTTGAGACTGAGTTGCGGGCGTACCGAATGTTACCGGTACGCCCGCCAGTCAGGCTCACACTCATTTCATCAGCTTTCGAATAAGCCAGTACTTTATCGATGATCTTCTTTGCTTCTTCTTTGGTTAGAATGGCCATGGTTGTTTGAAGTTTGAAGGTTGAAGTTCGAGGTTTGAAGTTTGGCGATGCCACCAAATGGCTGAATAGCCGAAGCAACCGCCGGGCGGCCCCGTACAGACTTCAAACCTCGAACCTCGAACTAAAATTATATCTTCCTCGCTGTATTAATCACATTGACACCGTTGAAGCGGGCTGTGGCGCTACCGTGCGATACGGCACTCGATTGGGCCGGCTGCCCCTTACCGTCGTTGAAGGCACCCCCAAGCCGGTAGTCGCGCTCATCACAAACGGCAACGCAGGAATTCCAGAATTCGCGGGTGTTGGCCTGATACGCCACGTCTTTCAGCATACCGGCGATCTGACCGTCTTTAATTTCGTAGAACAACTGCCCGCCGAACTGGAAGTTATACCGTTGCTGGTCGATGGAGAACGAGCCGTCGCCGATGATGTAAATGCCTTTTTGAACGTCCTTAATCATGTCCTGCACCGATAAAGGGGTTTTTCCGGCTTCCAGCGATACGTTTGGCATTCGCTGGAACTGTACGGTGCCCCAGGAGTCGGCGTAGCAGCAGCCATGCGATTCTTTTTCGCCCAGAATGTGTACCTGATCCCGAATGGCCTGGTAGTTGACCAGAATACCGTTTCTGACCAGATCCCAGCGTTTGGTATTGACGCCTTCATCGTCCCAGCCGACAGCCCCCAGCGAGCCCACCTGCGTTTTGTCGGCCACCAGGTTGACCTGTTTGCTGCCGTACTGGAAATTTCCGCTTTTGAGCTTGTCCAGGGTGGCAAAGGAGGTACCGGCATAATTGGCCTCGTAACCCAGCACCCGGTCCAGTTCCAGCGGGTGACCCACCGACTCGTGAATGGTCAGCCACAGGTGCGAGGGGTCTAGAACAAGGTCGTATTTGCCGGCCTCCACCGATTTGGCCGACAGCTTTTCTTTCGCTTGTTTGGCGGCAGCGGTAATATCTTCCAGCATGTCGTACCCCTTGTTGTAACGGGTGGTAACGCCGGTAAGTTTGTCGGCCGGATTCGTTTGCAAATACTCGTAGCCCATGCCCATCGGCGCACTCAGCGAGTTGCGGGTGGCAAACCGCCCGTTTTGCGGATCAACCGCCGTGACGGTGAAGCTGGGGCCAATGCGGTGGATGTCCTGATCGGCATAGGTGCCGTCGGTGGAGGCAAAATACTTCTGCTCGTTGACCTGGAACAGGACGTTGTTGACAAAGTTGGCCCCGTTTTGCATAGCGGCCGCGTTGCACGACAGCAGCAGATCCACCTTCTCTTTGATGGGCACCTCAAAGGCGTTTCGTTTGACAGGTGCTTTCCAGCTAACCTCGCCAAAGCCTTTCTGCGGAGCCAGTTGCACCGGCTCGGCTTGCAGGCGGGCATTTGCTTTGGCAATGGCTACAGCTTTTTCGGCTGCTTTGGCGACCACGGCTTCATCGCGGGCATCACCTACCGCAGCAAAGCCCCAGCAGCCGTTGGCAATGACCCGAACGCCCACACCGAATGATTCCGAGTTGATAATGCCCTGCACCTTGTTTTCGCGGGTGAGGACAAACTGGTTCAGGTAGCGGCCAATCCGAACGTCGGCGTAGGTGGCCCCCTTCGATTTGGCTGCGTTCAGGGCGGCATCGGCCAGGCGTTTCTTCACCGACACATCCAGGCCGGGTTCGAGCAGCGCTTCGGCGTCGACGGTGCGGGAGAAGGCGGGCAGGGCGGGCATGAGGATGCCCGCTGCGCCCATACTCAGGAGTTGATTAAAATCTCGACGGTTCAAGATGGTTTGAGGTTTGAGGTTTGACGTTTGAGCGGGGCCGCCCGGCGGTTTGTAGTTTGTAGATAAAAAATGCGTCAGCCAACCTCAAACTTTAAACCGCCGGGCGGCTCCGCTCAAACCTTAAATTAAAATTATATCTTTCGCCCCGTATTAATTACGTTCACCCCGTTGAAACGCGTGGTAGGGCAGCCGTGTGAAACGGCACTGACCTGTGACGGTTGCCCTTTGCCGTCGAAGAACGAGCCGAAGGTGCGGTAATCGTCTTTGTCGCAGAGCTGGGCGCAGGAATTCCAGAATTCCTGGGTGTTCGACTGGTAGGCCACATCGTCGAGCATACCGGCGATCTCCCCGTTCCTGATCTCGTAGAACAACTGCCCGCCAAACTGGAAATTATACCGCTGCTGATCGATGGAGTAGGAGCCCCGGCCGAGGATGTAGATGCCTTTGTCGACGCCCCTGATCATGTCCTGAACACTCCGCTTCTCAGTGCCGGGCTTTAGCGATACGTTCGGCATGCGCTGGAACTGAATGGTATTCCAGCTGTCGGCATAGCAGCAGCCGTGCGATTCGTTCTGGCCGAGGATCTGCACCTGATCCCGAATGGCCTGGTAGTTGACCAGGATACCGTCTTTGATCAGATCCCATTCTTTGGTCGGTACGCCCTCATCATCGTAGCCAACGGTGCCCAATGTGTTGGGCTGCGTTTTATCGGCCACGATATTGACCAGTTTGCTGCCGTAGTTGAAGCTTTTGGTTTTCCATTTATCCAGCGTCGCAAAAGACGTACCGGCGTAGTTGGCTTCGTAGCCCAGCACCCGGTCAAGTTCGGTGGGGTGCCCAACGGATTCATGAATGGTCAGGCCGAGGTGGTTCGGGTCCAGCACCAGGTCGTATTTGCCCGGCTGCACCGTTTTGGCCGTCAGCTTCTCTTTGGCCTGCTTAGCGGCTGCGGTCGCATCTTCGACCATATCGTACGAGTTGCGGTAGCTGACCAGACCGTTGGGGCCGGCGATCTTCTCGGAAGCAATGCCATCCAGGTACTCGTAGCCCATACCCATCGGAGAACTGAGGGCGTCGCGGGTCTTAAATTTGCCGGCCTGCTTATCCACCGCCGTTACCGTAAACGTAGGCCAGATGCGGTGAATATCCTGATCGATGTACGAGCCGTCGGTGGAGGCAAAGTATTTCTGCTCGTTGATGAAAAAGAGGTTGGAGGTAACAAAGCCCGCTCCGTTGGCCATAGCCGCCCCGTTTACCCGCATCAGCAGATCAATTTTGTCTTTAACGGGAATTTCAAAAGCGTTTTTCCGGATAGGTGTCTGCCAGCTTACCTCACCTACGCCTTTTTGCGGAGCCAGTTGAACCGGTTCTTTCTGTAGTTTTGAGTTGGCCTTGGCAATGGCTACAGCTGTTACGGCGCATTTGGCAATGCCGTCGGCCGATACGTCGCTGGTAGCTGCAAACCCCCAGGTGCCATTGGCAATGACCCGGATACCAATGCCATAGGATTCGGCGTTGACGATATTCTGCACCTGCTTCTCCCGCGTAAACAGGTATTGCTGCAGATAGCGGCCGATGCGAACGTCGGTGTAGGAGGCTCCTTTACTGCGGGCTGCGTTGAGGGCAATGTCGGCCATTTTCTTTTTGGTAGCCGCATCGGCACCGGGTTCCAGCAGTTGGGCGGCCGAAACCTCGTCGCCCAGCACGGGCACGGAAGGGATCAGTATGGCCCCTAGTCCCAGCCCCGATAACTGGATAAAATCTCTTCTTCGCATAGTGTGTTGACGGATGTCTTAGGTTGGTTTGTCCAGGTGAAGTTTCAAAAATAACCATAAATCTAATGATATACGATAGAAAAATAACCGTTTACTCGCAAATTCCGCCTAAAATGGTAAAAAATGGTAGTCAGGCCAACGTGAGGTACTAGTTTTGTAGGAATATGAAGAACATTATCGTACCTGCCGTTTTGTCGCTCATCTGTTTACTGGTCTGCTCCTCTACCGCCGATGGCCAGCGTGCCTACGGCATGGGCGTTAAACCCGCCAAAAAATTGGCCCGTCCTACGAAACCCGCCACAAAACCGGAGGCATCGGCAATACGGACGGTATCATTATTCGGGCCGAGGTATGCGCGGGTAGCAGTAAAAAGCAATCAGCTTCGGGGGGCGGTCTATTACCTGTCGCCGGGTCATGGCGGCCCAGACCCCGGCGCCGTCGGTCAGTATGGGCGGTACAGTCTGGCCGAAGATGAATACGCTTACGATGTAACCCTAAGGCTGGCCCGCAACCTGATGGAACACAGAGCCAACGTGTATATGCTGGTGCAGGATCGCAACGACGGCATTCGGGATGAGGCTGTGCTGCGCATGGATACCGATGAAGTGACGTATCCGAACCTGCCGATTCCCCTGAACCAGGTTGCCCGGCTGCGGCAGCGGGTGCAGGCGGGCAACCGGCTCCATGCGCAACACCGGGGTGCCTACCAGCGGCTGCTGATTATTCACGTTGATAGCCGGAGCGTGAGCCAGAACATAGATGTCTTTTTTTATCACCACGAAAAGAGTGCTGCCGGCAAAAAATTGGCCAAAACGCTACAGCGAACCTTTAGTGCCCGATACCACCAAAACCAGCCAGGCCGTGGTTACGTCGGTAGCGTATCTACCCGCAGCAGCCTCTACGAAGTTCGAAACAGCCACCCGGCGAGCGTCTTTATCGAGCTAGGCAATATCCGGAACGACAAAGACCAGCGTCGGTTTGTGATTGCCGATAACCGGCAGGCTCTAGCCAACTGGATCTGCCAGGGGCTTATCCAGGAGTATAAGGCAAGGTAATGGTGCCGCAGGGAGCAGGTGCGCCATTTACCCCGGCTGACCGGGCAGAGTAACCACATTCCACCAGTAGTTGCGCAAGGCGGTCAGCGAATTGATCCACTGGTCGTAATCGAGGGGTTTTACCACGTAGGATGTCAGCCAGAAATCGTACGCTTCTTCCACATCTTCCGGTTGGCTGGAGTGGCTCAGCACCACCACCGGCAAGAGGGAAAAACCCGATTCAGGCTCTTTCAATTGTTTCAGCAGTTTCCAGCCATCCTCGCGATGGGGTAAGTACAGATCCAGGAATATCAGTTTAGGCATTCGGCCTCCTCCCGCTCTGGCTTCCTGCAAGTATGCCAGGGCCTGACCGGCATTGCTGACCCAAATCGGTTCCGCTTCCGGAAAACATTCTTTCAGCGCTTCCCGAATAATGGTCCACTGGTCTGCATTATCTTCAACCACCAGAACGGGTGTTTGGCCAACACCCTGCCTGTTTCCGGCTATATACGCGTTTTTTGCCATTCGCTTAGGAGTTGGAAGTCACTATACATTTAACAGGAGGCCGCCCTACGCAAATATATCAGTTAATAGTTTGTTGGGAAAGAGATGGTTACTAAAGAGCCCACACCAGGATTGGATTCAAGTTCCAGACTGGCACCGAGCAACTCGCACAACCGTTTGACGATGAACAGACCAACGCCTTCGCCCCCGGCTAATAGGGAGGGATGGGAAACAGCGTCGGGGGCTGGTTCATTCGGCTCCGCGTCATAGTCTGTCGCAGGCCGTTCAACGATGGGCCGGCTGGAAACAGAGCCGCCTTTTAATTTATTGACCAGAATAGCTACTGATCCGGGCGACACACCGGGGCCGGTATCTTTGACGCTGAACAGCCAGCGGCCCGCCCGTTCATCTACCGACCAGGTTAATACCACCCCGCCGGTCTTGGTAAAGCGGAGGGCATTTAACAACAAATTCTGAGCAATCCGCTGTAGCTTAATGGCGTCACCCTGCACCATCAAGTGCTCGGGTCCCTCGGCATGCCAGAACAGGCCCCGCTCCTGGGCAACGGGCTGGAGGCTTTCGCTGAGCCGGCGCAGCATACCGGCCGCGTCGAATGACGCTAACTGTACCTGTTCGTAGCCGGCCTCCAGCCGCGACAGGTCCATAAGCTGGGCTACCATCTGCCGCACCTGCCTCAGGTTTCGCTGCAGCATTTCGGTGGTATGGTTTCGCTGCGGATCGCCTGAGGTAATATTCAGCATTTGGGCAGCACCCTGAACAACGCCGAACGTTCCCCGCAGGTCGTGAGACGCCATCCGGAGCATTTCGCCCCGTTGTTTGGTCAGTTCATTTAACTGGTCCAGCGCTTTTTCCAGTTCATAGACACGCCCGGCAGCTTCGGCCTGCTTCAGCTCATCATACCGGGCTATGCTGCCGACAATGCCTTCATGTAGTAACTGACCGGCAATCAGGCGGGCGTGGGCACATTCGGCTAACGAAGGGCTGGGTAACTGGCTTTGAAAATTGTCGATTTCCCGAAGTATAGAAACCTGTAGGTGGCTCCATTCTGTGAGCACCTCGCTTAGTTTGTAGCCTTTCTGCCAGCGGTGTAACCCATGTTCGGCGGCCAGATTTTTTTCCTCCTCCTGAACTGATTTCTCCTGATAGCCCTGCCGGATCTGCGTTTCCATATGCTCCAGAATCTTAGGGATCTGGTTGTTGAACTCCGTGCGGGTGAGGGAAGTAGCCATCTGAAGTTTGGGGTCACTTTGGACCAGGGAGCGCCACGTACTGAGGATGGCTTCCCGGCGCACAAACAAAAAGGTGGCCAGTTCTTCGAATACCTTTGTTGTTGGTTGGTTGCTTATCATGCCAGGCCGGGTTGCTCCGGTATTTACGTAAACAGCAGCATACGACCACCCAGAGAGCCGGTTGGGTAGAAAACGCATTGCCGAACCCTCGTGTTTGGTTAAATACTGGAATTTTCAGGCAGATAAACGGTAAATGTAGTGCCCTTACCCGGTCGGCTGTTTACGCGGATATATCCCTGATGATTGTCAATCACTTTCCGGCAAACCGCCAGACCGATTCCGGTGCCTTCGTACTGACTTCTGCCGTGCAGTCGCTGAAACAATTGAAATATACGTTCCTGATATTTGAGATCAAAGCCAATACCATTGTCATGTACCTCAATGGCAATGTACCGTTTCGGCTTGTTATGGTCGTACTGCGGCAGCTCATCTGCTTTCACCAGGGGCCGCGCTTTTATGTTTACCCTGGGCTTTACATCGGGAGCCACAAATTTCAGGGCGTTCGACAGCAGGTTCTGAAACAATTGCCGCAACTGTACCGCATCACCGTCAACAACCGGTAGTGAGTCAATAATAATGTCGGCCTGCTTTTCCTGGATAATCACCTCCAGGTCACTCACCACCTCCGACAGGACCGCCGACAAGTTGACGGGAGCCATTCGCAGCGGCTGGGTGGTTAGGCGGGAATACGTCAGCAGGCCCTGCACCAGCCGTTGCATCCGCTCGGCCGAGTGCTGAAGGCGCACCAGCAGGCTTTTGCCGTCCTCGTCGATCTGATCCCGGTACCGGCTCACGATCAGACTGCTGAACGACTGGATTTTGCGCAGCGGTTCCTGCAGGTCATGCGAGGCCACGTAGGCAAACTGCTGGAGGTTTTCGTTGGAGCGGCTCAGTTGGTGAATATTGAGCTGTAGGTCTTCCTGGTAGCGTTTGAGCTCGGTAATGTCGTGGAAGGTTGCCGTCAGGCCATCGTTTAGCCGGCCCAGCACCACATACAGCCAGATTGGCTCTTCGTTGCGCCTGTACAGACTCTCAAACTGCTGGGGCTGCCCCGATTCCACAACCGACCTAAACCGCGCCAGCACTTCCGGATCCTGCCATACCGGCGGGAGTTCGGTCAGGTTTTTTCCAATGATGAGATCCGGTTCGGCGTCCAGAAGTTCGTGGGTGGCATAATTGGCAAACAGTATCCGGAAATCGACAATCTGGTTTTTCTCGCGGACGGCCTGGTAACAAATAACCCCGTTGCGGGAGGTATTAAGCACTGATTCCAGGAAGCCTTCCAGCCACCGCCGGCGACGGCTCAGTACCAGGTTCATGCCGAAGGTGAGCAGGATAATCAGAATGGCCAGGATCGAAAAGATGGTCGTTAACCGGCTGCTGATGACGGTAGACCGGTCCAGATTTTCTTTTTGCGCCAGTAGCTGCGCCTTTTCCAACTGGATGGCTTCATTGATGGCACTGTGGATTACATATAGATCGTTGAGCCGCCAGTCTTCACCCGCCCGGATGATTTCAACAATATTATACTGCATGAGCACCGGCAGGTGCTGGTGAATGAGCCGGGCAATGGCGACAATACGCCGGGCCTGGGCGGTATCTGCCCGGACCAGGTACTGAAGCCGGACCAGGTCTCCGGACACGCTGTCGGCTTCCTGTTTATACAACTGGTAGAAACGTTGCCGGGAGATGCCGGCGTAGGAGGGTGAATAGATCTGAGCGCTCTTGAGATGGTTGGCCAGCCGCTCCAGCGAGGTAATCACTTCCCGAGTATGGTCTACCTCCCCGATATACTCCTGCATGGCGTTAAAGCTGGACCGGTCAATAAAGACGACAGTAACCAGCAGCAGAAAAGACAACAGATACGGCGCAATGGTTTTAAGATTCATCCACAGCAGGTCGTGTTGGATAGTGAGCTACGCGAAAATTACTTAAAGATAGGAGAGAAGTTGACAGTAGCCGTTCATTATAATAAAATGTTCCAATTGCTAAGCAGAATTGTACTTTGCGCTCAGTATTTGGATCTGATTAGCTACCTCACCTCTTAACCATTCAGGTTCAAGCACTTCCACTGCGGCACCTAAGCGCAGAACTTCCGCTCGAAATTCATAATTGGACACTATGTGGTATTGAAAAAGCACAAGGTCTCCTTCAGCAGGTAAACGAATTTGGGAAGAGTGGATAGGACGTGTTTCCAAAAATGGAGCAGTATCAGTGTGAACACGCAATAAGACCGTTTCTATTGGTTTACCATTCGGTCGTGTTACACCAACTATATCCTTGAAGTAGGTGGAAGGATTAAAAGTCCGGTTATTCTTAAAGCGGCAACGGGCATTGGTCACATCGACAATGCGGTCCAAAGAAAGGTTGTAGATGAGATCTTTTTCGGCTACCAGACCAAAGACATACCACCGTCCCCGGTACTCCTTCAAATAATATGGGTGCATTGTAAAAACTTCATCTTCAGGTGCAAGGAAGGCTCGATACCTAATTTCAAGTGGCTGCTCCTGCCGAATTGCCGTGTAAATCGGGTTGAACCATTCATAGCCTCTGGTCAGTTGCGTATTTTCAAAAGAGATGATGGCTTCCTCCGGATCATTGGTAATGGTTTTGCCTTCAATTTTGGTCAGAATAGCGTCGATTTCCCGGAAGTGGGGTAAGCCTTGGAACTGCCTGAGTAGCGCAACCGCTTCCGTTAGATTTTCAATGTCTTCGGAGTTCAATGCTTTTTTCTCGATGCTGAAATTAGGATCATCATAAAAATAGACTCCCTTCCTACATATGATAGGTGCATCAAAGCCTCTTGGGGGCAGGCTGCGCATGATGTTAATATCGCCTTTTAACTGACGCTCAGCTATACCTTTTTCTATGCCAAAATGTTCGTTAAGCTGCTCAGATAAATGTTCCACCAGTCGCTTTATAGTCCATCGTCGTGAGCCGTCGCGAAAGCATTCATTGAGGACCCTATAGCGAAAGCTGGCGTTTTTGTTGGTTGCCATACAAATTTTTAGAATCTTTCGGCAAAATGCATAAACACTGCATTTCGGGCAAATACTTTTGCCAAAAGTTCTTTCACATCCTGAGCCGCTACCCGTAAGGTATTGAGTATTGCACGTGCGTTTCGCCGTGTGGCCTGGCATTCGCCGGGCTAAAAGTGGTTGGGTAATTGGAGTTTATAAGGTTGCAGACCTGAGACTCTTAATTATCTTATTACTTATTATTTAATTAAATGATGCATACACAAAGATTACCAGAGCAAATGCTCCGGGAGCAGCGGTTCAGGATTTATCCACTATGCCAGTAGATCAGCAGCACATAGATACGATTCGCCAGCAGTTTGCAAATATGCAAACCAAAGAGGACTTACTAGTGCTGCTGAACCTGGCTAAATCCCTGCTGTTTGAGAAAGGCAACGAAAAGCCTATCAAACTTAAATCGCTGACCTGGTATGCCAATACGAGTCTAAAGGCTACTCGGTACCAGTCATTTAACATACCTAAGAAACGTGGTGGTGAGCGCATGATATATGCACCCGTTGGACCGCTAAAAACGATTCAGCGGTGCCTCAATCTGGTATTTCAATGTGTTTTTGCCCCGCATCCGGCAGCTAATGGCTTTGCCGTAGGGAGAAGTATTGCCGGTAACGCTTTACCGCATGTTGGCCGGCCCTACGTGTACAACCTTGATTTGAAGGACTTTTTTCCGGCCATAGATTTTCAACGGGTAAAGGCTTGTCTAAAATTGCCACCATTCCTACTGGATGGAGAACGGGAGCCGTTGGCGTTTCTCATCGCAAATTTGTGCTGTGTGCGCAATCCGGAAGAGCCAGCACGGGCATTTTTACCCCAGGGAGCTCCTACATCGCCCATTCTGACGAATGTTATCTGTCAAAAGCTGGACCGGCGACTCACAGGCCTGGCTAAACGCTTTGGTGCTACCTACTCCCGCTATGCCGATGACATAACGTTTTCCTCGTACACGAACATCTACCAGGCAGATGGTGAATTCTGCCGCGAATTGGAGCGGATCATTACCGATCAGCGGTTTGCCGTTCATCCGGCCAAAACACGTCTGCAACGAAGAGGGTACCGGCAGGAGGTAACGGGCCTGGTGGTGAACGAGAAAGTAAACGTAAGCCGGCGGTATCTGCGCACTGTACGTGCAATGCTAAACAATTGGGAGGCTCTTGGCTACGATGAGGCCGAAAAGCGGTTCCGGCTAAGCTATGAGCAGGAGCGCGACCTTACCAAAGGCATAAGTAAAGGCAAGGGTGGCAAAGGGAAACCAAGCCTACAATCGGTGCTAGAGGGAAAATTGAACTACCTGCTTATGGTTCGGGGCAGAGAGGATGCCTTATATCTGCGCTATAAGCAGGAGTTTGAAAATTTATTGGGACAAACTACCGATGCTAAACCTGTTTCGTTAGAGCAAATTTTAGATATTTGGGAGAAAGATGGGATTGAAAGAGCGATGGTAGTCTTTGAACAGTTTAAATCTCTATAGCCAACTATGGATGCTCGAAAAATTCAATTTCTAATCGGTATTCAGCGGGAAATAGACAAACTAGAAGAGCAGGAAGGGCAAACCGACCGAATCGAGCGGCTGAAGAGCCGGTTTTATGATGTTGTGGAGGTGGAGGAAATAGTAGAAGATAAGACTAATCAAGATATAGTACAAAATCAGCTTGATCAGACTTCTGAGAGTAAGCGTAAATTTTCGAACGATAAAGATTATACTAAATACTGTCCCCATCAGCCTAAATATGTTACTGAGTTTCTAAAAAATTTTAGACGTGTTAATGAAACTGGGCTTCGGGAGCTAGTTCACCCACCTTATAACGAAGAAGGGTTTGATTTAAGAGCTACTTTTAATAAAATTGAAAATGAATTGTTCCCAAGCGAGAGAGATTATACTAAATTTTCTAGAGATACTAGAATTCCCTATTGGTTATGGGTACATATACGTAAAGATTTGATGGATGTATATACCAAATATGGTTTATCATACTGGGATAAAAACCAGAAGCACCCACTATTTGAGGAAGCTACACTTACTAGAAAAGTACAAGAATTCATTAAATCTATAAGATTTGGAAATGATTCTTCTGTTGAGACTCACTTCCGCGAAACATTAATTCCTTCAATACTTAATGATCTAAGAAGTCAATTTGAAAACACATGGTTAAGTGACTCTACTATTCACTTTAATCCAGATTTTAAAAAATTTGATTCGAATATGGTTATCATGACAGATGTACGCCGTATCAAGGATGCAATTAAGTCAATATTCAGGTTAATAATTCAAAAATCTAATTGGAAGGGTGAAGCTCTTAATGATAAGAATTTTCATAAAAAGAAAGTTAATGTGGACTCAGTTTATAAGAAAAATGAAAACAAAGGTTTAGTGACTGTGTTAACAATTATTGATGAAGAATCATGGTGTGATAAGCAACCTGAGTATCTGTTCCAGTCAGGTGATTTGCAGGGAATCGTGCAAAATTTATGGTCTCTTTGTGATTGGGAGATTGCTGCTCGGTTTGTAGATGGATATACTTATCGTTTAGATATGTTGAATAGCATAAATCAGGGGAGTGTTATAATTGAAAAGACAGACGAAACTGTTTCAGGTTTTTCTCATAAGCTTACATTTTATCATTAAAATGAAACGAAAAATATTGTTTATTGATGATGTATATGAGAACCACGTTCCTCGTTTTGAAACGCAAAAATTACCGGAAAAAGTTAAAACCTTGAAAAATGTGCAAATAGACTTTTTGTCTACTTTGCCTCCTATAGTGGAAATAAATTCTAAGAGTGGCTTAACTTACGAGGTTCCTGATTTTAATAATTATGATATAATATTTGTTCATGCTTCGTTCGATAAACCAATGATTCCTCGAAAAGTTATTTCTGACTTATTGGATGATTATGAGAAAAAAATGTACTGCTTTGCAGGGTCCTATATCCCAGATAAGAATGGGTTAGGTAGAAGAGAATTATACAATAATTTTTTGCCTTTTGTTAAGCTTATTGAAAATTTCGATTATTTAGAGGTTTCTATATTGAGAGATGGTCCGAGTAACTATTTAGAGAAAATTTACCAAAACCTTATTAGTCAAATCGATGAAATCGATGATTGGAAGAACTATCTTTCAGAAAGCTGGTGGAGTAATTTACAATTCGGTTTATTACTTACTACAGAAGAGTTAGAAGAGTTAAAGGTTGAATCCAATAGTTTTGATTATTTTCCAGAGTTTAATGATAGAATGGAAGAAATATTAAACCAAGCATACAGACGTCTATTCCTATGAAATTACATATCCAATTTGAAGTTGAGCCTCTCTTACTCGTAGCAAACAACAACTTTTCAAACAAGTCCATGCTTAGTGAGTGTCGATGGATATTCTTTGGAGAGCAAGTGGCGAAAGATGTTGACGGAGAAGATAAGGATGATAAACAGTTAGATTGGTTATGTAACCGTATTTGCGAAGTTCTTGAGCACGATGCTATACCGTTCTTAATAATCCAACAAAATTTGCTTCCAGGCTATCCTAATAGTGGAATAAGGCTAATTGCTCATATTCGCCTTCATGAGAACAATAGATTGAATCAACTTCCAATAATTGTTTTAACCGATCGAGTAATTGATAAGCTCATGCCAAAAACTCAGCAGGAGTGGGAACCTCTAGCTCCTTTGTTTAGTAAAGGGGTTAGGTTTACTCCTGAGCAGGATAGAGAAAAACGTTATTTAAAGAACGATAGTTTATTGTTTCAAGAAGTTGAAAAGCTGTACTCTGATTTAATTAAAGATGGAAAGAATGAGGTAGATCTATTTCAGTTTACAAGTTTTGAAAGTCCTGAAATTCCCATTCAAAAGCCAGAGGGAACAAATCACCAAGTTACTAATGATTGGGGTGCATATCGCCTTATTCAAGCTGCTGGGATTCAGCCGGCTCATGAGTATCGAAAACACCTATATTTTACTTACTTACAGCGTTCGTCTAAAACGCCAGCGCCAGTTAGTGAAGAATTATATAAAGAGAAAATAAACAGTAATTTAAAAATTCTATTAATAGATGATAATTTCGATAAAGGATGGAAAGATTCTATTGAAAGAATATTGAAAAAGTGTTTGTTGAAAGGAGACTGTATAGTTAAAATAGATGCATTTGAGTATGCTGATGACGTTGTTAATTTATTGTATGAGAAGGATGGTAAACTTCCAATCGATGAGTATGATTTAATTTATTTAGATTTAAGATTACCCAAAAATCAAGCTAATCAAAGTAATCCTATTGTAGAGAACGGTAAAGAAGTTCTTATAAATATTAAAGAAGCTAATCCAATTATACCTATAATTATGTTTACTGCTTCTACTAAAGCAACAAATATGGATGAACTATATGAATTAGGCGTTGATGGGTACTTTGTTAAGGAATTTCCCGAAAGTCGAAATGATCCTAATTTTTCTAAATTCAACTTAGAAAATTTTATTAGAACTACAAAGAATTGTATAAACAAAGGCTTTTTATTAAAAAAGTATTGGTATAGAATTAAAAGGTTAAGGCAATCAAATATTATTAATGAGCATAGCTATCGAGATAGAACGATTACTTATTCGACCAAATTTAGCGATAGAATACCTGAAAGATTAGAAATGTTCGTCGGTATCTTAAAGAAAGCATTTGAGCAAACAGATTTCGATCATTCTAAGTTTTATTATGACCAATATGAAACAGCATACTTAACATTATGGAGTTGTCTCAATGATATTACTGCCTCTTGTTACAGCAGAACAACAAGATATGCTAGAAGGCAATACCGGTGGGAAGAACGTTTTACTAATTACGTTTATGTTGACTTCTATAACAATATTGAAGTTTCACCGCTTAGATATGACTCAAATACCCCACCTTACTTTACATTAGCGCTAAGTGATAGCCAGTCAAGAGATTTTTTGCCAACCCCGAGCTGGATTAGTTTTCAGACATCCTTATTTAGTCAAGTGGCTTTCCTTATAATATCATTATGCCAAAAAAATTCAATTAGCGATTTAGAAAGAGATAAATATCTATGTTTGATTAAAGAGGCAAATGATGTAAGAAATAAGCTTTGGCTGACTCATAGCGATTTATTTGAACCGAACTATTTGTCGGGATTTTCCCGAACCCTTCAGAGTGATAGAAAGATTGGTGGAAAGAATGAAGAATTTTGGCAAGAACGAATTGCCGACTTATTTGAAGTTGTTGAATTTTTAATTGCTCCTAAGTGAAAATGCACAAATACTGCATTTCATTGTCAGACCTTTGCTTTACAAATAAAATTTCGCTTTTTGATGTCTCAAATCTTGCTCTACTTCACTAATCTAAACCTAACCGATGCCCAGAGCAAGGTGGCAGTGGAGGTTGAGGCATTTTTGAAGAGTTGCGATCCGGTGTTTCTTCTGAAAGGCTATGCGGGTACGGGTAAAACGACGCTGCTAAGAGGTATTTGCCAATATACCGCTAATACGCTTAAACGTGATGCTTTCTTAATGGCTCCGACTGGCCGGGCGGCACAGGTACTGAGTGAAAAGACCAAGGTGGAAGCAAAGACTATCCACAAGAGTATTTACAGTTTTCATGATCTTGATACAATTGAGACAGTTGGCGAGGAGGGTGGAGAACTGTTCAGGTTTGTTTATAAGCTCCGGAGTGATGCGGATATTGTGAACCAGGTGTTTATTGTGGATGAGGGCTCTATGTTGTCGGATGTGGATGCCGATAGTGAGTTTTTTCGCTTCGGTTCTGGTCGGGTACTTCATGATCTATTGCAGTTTGGGAAGATTGGTCAACCTAATGTCCGTACCCAATTACTTATTGTGGGTGATCCGGCCCAGTTGCCGCCGGTGGGGATGGCTTTTTCACCGGCATTGGATGAACAGTACTTTGCCGATACGTATAAACTGAATGTTCGCACCGCCGAGTTGCGGGACGTTGTTCGTCAGGGAGGGCAGAGCGGAGTATTAGAATTGGCAACCAACGTCAGGCGTTGTATCACAGCTAACCGGTTCACTCATTTCGCTGTTCCTGACAATGGTATTGATGTAAAAACATTGTCCTGGGCAGCGTTTATGTCGGCCTATCAGCAGGCCAGTACACGGAAGGTGGTAATTTGCTACAAAAACAAAACGGCAAAGGATCTCAGCGAATGCATTCGGAAAGAACGATTTGGGCCTAAGGCACCTGTATTGCAAAAGGGTGACCTGGTTGTTGCCGGGATGAATAACATTCGGCTAGGTGTGATGAATGGTACATTCGGTATGATTGCCGAAGTAACAGATCAGGTAGTCGAACGGAGTTATACCCTGAAGCGCAGTACCGGACCAGTCAGCGGTACGCTCCGGTGGCGTTGGGTCGAGGTGATGTTTCGCGGTGATAACGGCTCGCCCTATACTTTATCAACCTGGTTATTTGAGAACTTTCTGTTGTCTGATCATTCTCGGCTTGATTCCATCGAAAGTCAGGCCCTATTTGTGGATTTTGTTATTCGGTACCGTAATGAGACAGGCCAACGTTCTACTAAGACAAATGAGTTTAGGGAGGCTTTACGAAATGACCCCTTTGTTAATGCGTTAATGGTTAAGTACGGCTACGCCGTCACCTGCCATAAAGCACAGGGAAGCGAATGGCCCGATGTCCTAATCTGCTTTGACTATAGTAAGGTAGCTAACTTTAATCCGTATCAGGACAAACAGACGGAAAAAGAACTGACAAACAGTGACTTTTACCGTTGGGCTTATACGGCTATTACACGGGCAAGCAGTCGTTTATTGGCCCTCAATCCTCCTAGTTTTTCTGTATTCTCCAAATTATCATGGATTGACACCGTACTGGCTAACGAGTTTATGGCTACGCAGGGGGTCGAAACGCATATGATTTTGTGGGGAACTAAGGAAGACCAGTGGCTAGAGCAATTGGGCTTGATTCAGCGCAACGATTCTGTTCAGCAGAAGCTAATAGAGGTGTGGCATCGTTTGCAACGTGTTGGGGTAGTTATTAAGTCCATTACAGAAAAGCCTTTTCAGGAGCACTTAGCTCTTGAGCAGGCTGGTAAATTGACGCGGGCAGTATTGTATTTTGACGGAAAGCATCAGATTAAATCGCACATGATGCTGGGTGGCGATCAGGCTCTGGCGTCACTTGTTGATCATACACTGAAGCAGCCGGTAAACATTGTAGTCGAGCGGGAGGTACTTTCGGATTTAGCTCAATCCTCCTTGCACTATACTCCGGTAGCAGATCAGCCACAGTTGCAGATATTGTTCGATGAGATTACACAGTTCGGACAAGAAAAAGATGTCCGTATTGCGAACGTAACTCCTATGTTATACCGGGAGCGTTACTCGTTTGAACGTGGTACCGAACGGGCAGTAGTTGATTTTGTTTATGATGACCAGGGGTTCTTTAAAGAAGCGCGGCCTCTGGCAAAACATTGTAAAGGACAGGCATTGCTTAACGATTTACACAAGTTTGTCTTATCCTTGAGAAAATAATGGCTACAGCAAAGGATATTAACGCTCTTCGTAAAGCTGGTCAACTTGATGAGGCTTTCTGTCTTGCATCTGAGTTACTGGAAGCGGAACCGGATAATATCTGGAATAAGCGGGCTATGGGTTGGGTTCGTTATGAGCGATTGAAGTCGGTTGCCAAAGCTGAATCAACGGAGCCGTTTATAGAAGAGTGGACCGCTATCAATGTCCTTGTCGCTGATAATCCGGCTGAGGAAGCCTTATTAACAAATAATGTAACTTGGCAGGCCGTAAGCCGGCTTTTTTCATTACCTGATGGTAGCGATGCCAATGGGCTACTGAATTTAATATTTGCATCGGTTCAGGAATGGGTACTGGAGCAGCCGTCAGAGCTGTATTCCGCTTTATTAAAAGCAGTTCTAAAGACTGGAAAGAACTGGGCAGGGTTGAAAAATTTTCTGGCCTGGTGGCAACTTACCAATCTTCGTCCGGAAGATTACCTACCAACGATATTTGCCGATGGCAGAAAGGGAATGGCACTAGCGGAGCAAGCCTACATTGCGTATGCCAAACAACTGTTGCTCCATCCGGAAACCGAAGCTGTCAAGACGTTAATTGCGCAATTGGAGATTGTAGCAGAAGAACATCCGGAGTATCAATATCCGTCGTATTACCAGGCTAAGCTGTTAACTGTTGTCGGCACAAAAGAAGACGCACTAGCAGCCTTACTGCCTTTTGCGCGTAAAAAGCAGCGGGAGTTTTGGATGTGGGACTTGTTGGCAGAGTTATTTCATGATGAACCGGAGAAAGCGATTGCTTGTCTGTGCCGGGCCGTGACTTGCCCAACGCAGGAGAAGTTTCTGGTAAATGCACGGGTTGTGCTGGCCAGGAGGTTAAATAAAGCAGGCTTTAAGAACGAAGCATTGACAGAGTTAACGCTATCATTAAAAGCGCGACAGGCAGAGGGGTGGGGTGTTATGATAAACGTTGAAGAAGCAAAACAAAAAAAGATACAGGCAGAAACAGGTATTCAGTTACTAAAGGTCAGTTTAGTAGACACTATTGAAAAAATGGAGCAGAAAGGTGCTATTGCTCTGTCAGACAATAAAGCCCTCTACCAGCGTTACCTGCCACTAACTGATGACTTATTATATGCCGACTTTCCTGAGCAGGTTGGGGTTGTAATCAATGTTAACGCCGAAAAGAAAATAGCGCATTTCATGGTAAGCAAGGAGGTAACGGGCCACTTCAAATTTGAAAAGCGTATGGCCCGTGTGCAACCGGGTAATTTTGTTGCGCTGCGATTAGAGAAACGCACTGGCAAAGATGGAGAGTATTGGGTGCCGCTTTCGGTGAAGTTCACAAAGCAAAAACCTTCTGGGGAGGTGTTTAAAGAGTTTAATGGTTCGCTTAGACGTGTAGCAGGGAAAGATTTTGGCTTTGTAGAAGATGTTTTTATACCCCTGTATCTGTTTAAAATGGTTTCATTGGAAGACAAAGCGAAAGTTTCCGGCGCTGCGTTGTTAGCGTTTGATAAGGGTAAACAGGTTTATGGTTGGAAAGCCCTTACTATAAACCAGGGAGATCGTGTACTTAGCCATTAATTAGCTACCTTTTACGACCACCATTCCTCATGCTCTTATTGCTTTGCTCAAAATAAAAAGTCCACTAGAATATCTAATGGACTTTGATCGCTAACCTATGATGAAAATAATGGCAAGAAACGTTTACCGCACAAACGCCATGGCTACCCCGCCATCCACGTTCAGCACGTTACCCGTCGATTTAGACAGGCTACCGTCTACAAATACACGGACTGCTTTGGCAATGTCTTCGGCCAGGATCTCTTCGTTGAGCAGCGTCCGCTTGGCATAATGCGCCGGCAGTTCCTCAATTGAGATCCCGTAGGCTTTGGCGCGGCCTGCCGCCCATTCGCCTTCCCAGATTTTGCTGCCGCGTAGTACTGCGTCGGGGTTGACGGTGTTTACGCGGATTTTCTCAGGACCGAGTTCGGCGGCCAGCAGGCGGCTCATGTGCAGTTGGGCCGCTTTGGCCGTACCGTAGGCTACGTTGTTCGGGCCGGCAACCAGGCCGTTTTTGCTGGCGATGTTCACGATATCGCCACCCAGGCCCTGCTTCCGCAGGATTACTACCGCTTCCTGGCTGACCAGGAACTGCCCTTTCACCAGCACATCCTGCAAAATATCCCAGTCTTTCTGAGTCGTTTCGGCCAGCGGTTTGGAAATGGACAGACCCGCGCAGTTCACAATGATGTCGACCCCGCCGAACTGTAGCGTCGCCTGACGCAGGGAGTCGTTGATGGTGGCTACGTCCGTTACGTCGATGGCGGCCGAGAGGGCGTTGTCTTTGCCGTAGCGCTTGCGCAGATCCGTCTGGGTTTCGTCCAACAGGTTGCGGTCAACGGCTACAATGCAGGCACCTTCCTGCAACAGAGCTTCGCAGATGGCTTTGCCGATACCGCCGGTGCCGCCAGTGACGTAGGCGATCTTGCCGGAGAGTGACTTCGGCTTCGGCATCCGCTGCAGCTTGGCTTCTTCGAGCAGCCAGTATTCAATGTCAAAGGCTTCCTGCTCCGGCAGACCAACGTACTCCGATACGGCTTCGGCACCCTTCATCACGTTGATGGCGTTGGTGTAAAACTCGGCCGCTACGCGGGCGGTCTGCTTGTCTTTGGCGAAGGTGAACATACCAACTGTCGGCCACAGAATCACCACCGGGTTCGGGTCGCGCATGGCCGGGCTGTTGTCGTGCTTGCAGCGTTCGTAGTAGGCGGCATAGTCGGCGCGGTAGGCTTCAAATTTCCCGGTCAGATAGGCCTTTAGCTCATCGGCGCTTTTCTGGGCCAGCTTTTCAGGCTCATCCAGCACCAGCGGGCGGATTTTGGTGCGCAGGAAGTGGTCGGGGCAACTCGTACCTTTGGGAGCCAGCCGGTCCAGGTCGTTGGAGTTGATGTACTCCAGCACCCGCGCATCATCGGTATAGTGGCCGATCATCCGGCGGTAGCTGGAAGCCAGTCCGCGCAGGGTTGGCATCAGGTCGGCGGCCCGGTTTTTACGGGTTTGCTCGTCGGTGTTTTCCAGTCGGGCACCGCCGAATACGGGGCTTTTTTTGCCGTAGCGCTGCTCCAGATACTCGGATGCCTGCTCAATGACTTCCAGCGTGTTTATGTACGATTCGTACGAGGTTTCGCCCCAGGTAAACAGGCCGTGGCCGCCGAGAATAATGCCGCGCAGGTTCGGGTTTTCCTGTACGGCCTGCTCCAGTTTCAAACCCAGGTCGAAGCCCGGCCGCTGCCAGGGTATCCAGGCCATCTGATTACCCCAAATTTCTTTCATGATGGCTTCGCCGTCTTTGCTGGCGGCAATGGCAATGAGGGCATCCGGGTGCAGGTGGTCAATATGCTTATACGGCAGCAGCCCATGCAGCGGGGTATCAATGGAAGGAGTCGCGCATTTCGGATCGAAGAGGCAGTGGTTAAAGAGTTCGACCATTTCGTCCTCAAATTCCAGCCCCCGGTAGCGGCTCTTCAGGGCGTGCAGCCGGTCTACATACAGGTTGGCGCAACCCGCTTTGGTGAGTGTACCAATGTCTCCGCCGGAGCCTTTCACCCACATTACGGGTACGGGCTGGCCGGTCAGCGGATCGGTTTCCATAATCTTAACGGAAGTGTTGCCGCCGGCATAGTTGGTGAGCCGCAGATCGGCACCGAGCAGGTTGGAGCGGTAAATGAACAGGTCGACTTCATTGCCGGCCAACTCCAGGGCTTTGGCCTCGTCCCAGAGGTAGCTGACGTGGCGGAATGTGAGCGTTTTTGACATATTGCTTTTGACTGTGGTTCTCTTCGGGAATAATTCGTACTAAGCTGATACGAAATAAGCAGGATAGTTTCACCTGAATATCATGTACTCTCCTGCCTCGGGTACTTTTTCTGGAATATTTATTGGAGAGGCTGTATTGCCGCTCACACAATAGATACCCATCCGTATTGACATTGGCTCAGGGATTCAGGAAATTTAACGTATAACGTTCATGCTCAACCACCAAGGCTATGAAAAACCGCATCGTCTATTTAGTATTGGCAGGCCTGCTTCCTTTGTTTGGCCTGCGTCTGGCTCCGGTTGGGGCACCGGATATTACCGGTTCCTGGCGAATGTCGTCGCACCGCGTTGACCCGGCTCGTAACGGAATCGCCGATCTGTATGAGCATTACAAGAATTTATACGGCGGTTGCCGTGAAGATATGGGAATGACCTTCAACGCCGACGGCAGCGTGAAAGTCATTCCGATAAAAGGCTGTCAGAACCCCCTGGGTGCGTTAATGATGAAAGTCGTAATGGCTTCGTCAGCGGCTACCTCCTGGCAGGCCACCGATCAGAAGATCACCCTGAAAGACCGCAAAGGCAACCAGCAGGAGTATGATCTGAAGGTAAACGGCAGCACCATGACGTGGGGCTTCGACTCTAAAGACAACGAGGGCGTCGTCCGCCACACGGTCGAGTTTAGGAAGGAGTTATGAGTTTAATACTGTGAGCAGTTATAGGCTCGATTTGGAAAAATGACAAAAGGGTCGTAAGGTTGAAATCCCCATTCCTCCCCAACGACCCATGAGCATCGAAGCGATTCTCAAGCCAATATTGGCTAAAC